>JBEEPQ010000008.1:0-53641 GCA_041191025.1 Bacteroidota bacterium | reverse complement strand
ATATTCATTTGTAGTACCGAACCAAGCTAGCTTGAGTGAGGGATTAAACAAAAAAGTCCGAGCCTTGTGCAACAAGATGGGCTTTATGCTTGGATTGAGCCCCAATTAGGAACACGAGCTTGCTCGTAATCTTGTTAACATTTGAATTTGTCAAAATACCCACGAAAAAACATTCGACTCCTATTAAGTTGCTTATTGGGGGACGATTGTACTCTAAACTATCGGACTCCGTTGGAGTCCTAGGTTATACATAAATATCCAATACCTATGGCGCGCGACTCCATAGGAGTCGAACAAAGCACCACCAAGATTCGATTAGAAGATTCCATATTCAATCTTCAACTGCGTTGAGCAGCATGTATTCAATTTTAAATTCAGTAAAACCAAAAGAATTTTCAATGAATGATATGAATATAACCGCTCTTGATATTTTCTTTCGATGAAATCATGTAAAAATATACACCATCCATTAATTCCTCGTCATTCATCGATTTTCCAATAAATGGTGGTCCACCAAATGAATATTCGTAAACCAATTGACCCCATCTGTTCATTATAGATAATTTGAACGCTTGACAAGATTGAAAATAAGTTTCAACATTCAATTCGTCGTTAACTCCATCATGATTAACCGTAATAACATTTGGCAAATCAATCTTATCAATTGTGAAATATAAAACATTAATACTATCTGTTTCTGTTCCCATTGAATTTGATACCTGGACCCAATATGTGCCGCCTTGGGTTACTTCAAAGTTTGAAGAAGTGCTTCCATTTTGCCAATGATAGCTGCATCCCAAACAATTTGCATTTAGCATTAAAATTTCGCCTTCACATACCGTAGTATCATTACCAATGTTTACTTGAGGCTTTTCTTGAAGCCAAACTAAACTGATACTATCAATTCCCATTCGTATGCCATTGGCACTAAAAGGGTCGATTGTAAGGGTGATGTTAAGATCGTCATCAGTTGGTAAAAATTTGATGAGATGAGCGCTATTAGTTGCTTGAAAATTCACGGTTCTCAATTCCCATGGTAACGAGTTACTATTATAAGGTTCGCTACTAAGTGTTGGTGCGGTAATTCCGATTAAAACAGAATCTACAAAAACGGACCATGAACCACTAGAGTCTAAAGCAGCTGCTTGCTTTACAACTGTTTGATAAAACCGAATTTGATAATTTTCTCCAGGAATTAGACCGTTTACATTCTGCATTATTCCTTCTCGAAAAAGTTGCCCGTCTGGTGGATAATAGGAATGAACGCCGCTTGTAAAAGTATTACCTGAATAAGGATTTCCATTAATTCCTGTCGGTAGGTTTGGGCCAGTCAATCCTGTCACATCGCTTGTTGCTTCGCCTACAGAGGATGCATTTGAAACAGGGTCACCAAAAGGGACTTGCACCCAACCAGTAGGTGTATTTGAAGTACCAATTATTCCATCTAAATCTCCATTATAAAATGATTGTCCATAAATCACTAAATTACCGAGACAACAGATAACGATAGCAGCTATTAAAGAAGCTAAAGAAGTATCTTTCTTTTTGTACATGTTATCCTATAATTTTCAAACGCATATATATTTTATTTCATGGCTAATAAGGGGCTAATTCAATTTTCATTGGAAAATCGTAATCTATTCTCTCAATAAACTTTTTATCTAAAAATACTAAATCTAGAGTTCTTATGCTATCTCTTCTTTTCAACTTATTTAATTCTTCATCTGATTTATTTATTCTCAAAATAAAATTACCTAAAATGAAAATCAAAGGTGGTGATCGGATTAAAAACACTTTAACTTAAAGGGGTAATATTGTTTTCCTTGGATTGAGCCCCATTACCGGAACACGAGCTTGCTCGTAATCCCCAAATTTTAAATTATTTAGGACCGAACCAAGCTTACTTGAATGAGGAATTAAACAAAAAAGTCCGAGCCTTGTGCAACAAGGTGGACTTTATGCTTGGATTGAGCCCATTTCACGGCATAAGAGAGCGTTATTCATACAAACCAGAGCATCATTAATAATTTTGTTATTTGTCAGTTCCTGCGAATTCTAGTTGATCAATAAAACTAAAAGAAATGATTACATTTAGCTATGAATCGATTTTATCTAATTTATCTCATCACCGTACTTCTTTCATGCACTTATGATAAAATTCCTGAACACCCCTATGTAACAGAAAATGTTGTAATCGTGGTTATGGACGGGCCAAGATATAGTGAAACCATAGGTGATTCAAGCCATCAATTTATACCTCATCTATGGAATGATATGCGCGACAGCGGAATAATCTGTACTGAATTCTATAATGAAGGGATTACATTTACTGTAAATGGCCACGTTGCCCTTACCACAGGACACTATCAATCCATTGATAACACAGGACTTGAATTACCTGCCAACCCTTCTATTTTTCAGTATTGGATAAAAAATCACCCAGGAAATAGTTCCAAAACAGCACTTATCTGTAGTAAGGACAAACTAGAAGTTCTTGGAAATACAAGTGATTATCGCTTCAAAAATAAATTTAATCCACCCAGTGATTGCGGAATCCAAGGAAACGGATCAGGTTATCGCGACGACAGTATAACCTTTAATCACGTATTGACTGCCTTGACTACAACAAAACCCAATTTATTACTAGTGAATTTTAAAGAACCAGATTATTCGGGGCATACAGGAAATTGGAGTAATTACCTAAATGGAATAAAAAAAATCGATGAATATACCTATCAAATTTGGCAGTATTTAAACACTGATAATCATTACAAAGGAAAAACAACCTTTATATTCACCAATGATCACGGTCGCCATTTAGGGAATGGATTCCAACATCACGGTGATGACTGTACGGGTTGTCGTCATATTTTTCTGTACGCACAAGGTCCTGATTTCAAAAAAGGCATGCTGAATGCTCAACATGCCTCTTTAGTGGATTTACATGCTACCCTACTTCAATTGCTGCACATAAACAACAGCAATTCAGAAGGCCATGTAATGATGTCCTTATTTAATAATCACTAAGGTTTTACAAAACGCAAAACGCCACGCGCTCCTGAGGCTAGGCTATAATGCATAAAATAAATTCCTGGGTTCCAGTTCGCCATTTGAATTTGTGTGGATGAAACATTTGAAACCTGCTGTTCCGACATCAAACTACCGTTTATTGAATAAACCTTTAATTCACCACGTTGAGGCGTAACCAAGTTAATCGAAGCACACCCATCCTGAACGCAAATACTTGGTGTGTAAACGGGCTCCACAATCTCCAATTGAGCTGAATAAAACTGATCAATAATCAATAAAGTATTGTAATTGGTATTCTTTTGCGGACAATGAATCTCTAAACTCGCGGTGTATGCTTGAGCCAAGGGAGGGAATATAGAATAGCCCACCACATAGCTTGCCATTAAATTTGCAGGAACCAAGGTGTCATATACTTGCCATGTTAAATAAATGCTATCTAGCACATTCGGGTTACCGCTTGGAATATACTGGGAACCGGAAATAAAGGCTGCACCAATCGCATTGTAATCAATACTGCAATCAAGCACTTGTTGCATTCCAAGCGAATCAATTACGTTCGGAATGTTGTTGTTGTTAATTACAAATACAGTGTCATTCCCAGGATTTATGGTTGCTGAAACTATAAAACTATCGCAACTTACACAGCCATTCATGTCGGTAACACAAGCGTAATACGCGCCAACACCAAGCCCATTTATCGTACTGGTGGTAGCCCCGTTATTCCACGTAAAGGCGTATGGTGCAGACCCGCCTACTGCGGTAACACTTGCCGAACCATCCAATGCATTTGGAGAACTCGCAGCGGTTCCAGTTACAATCGCTTGTAGGCTATTACATGGATTCCCTGAAATCACGAAGGTTGCTGTAACAGAATCAATGAACGTGGTATAATAAACTCCGTAAGTACCCGCACAAAGGTTAGAAACACTGGTTACCCCTTGAGCCAAAATCGCACCGTTCGAGTACCAAACAATGGAATTGGTAATAACAATATTTGGATTAGTAATGGATGCAGAACCGTCACAGGCATTGGGACTTGTAGCATCAATTACCGTAAGTGGTGATGCGGGTTGAGCCCATGCATTATTCAGCACAAAAAGCATTGAAAAGAGGGCAATTGATAACAGATTTTTCATGTTTTTTTATTTAAAATTAATCATAATATTTCACCGTACAAATCATAATGATCTGCTGAAGTGATTTTAACTTGAGAAAATGCCCCTAGTGGCACATATAAGGAAGGTGTTCGTTTTACACGCACTTCATTATCCACCTCTGGAGAATCAAATTCAGTTCTACCGATAAAGTAATCCCCTTCTACGCGATCGAACAATGTTTTATAGGTATTTCCTACCTTCGCTTGATTCAGTTCATAACTTATACCTGATTGCAACTCCATCACTGCATCTGCGCGCTGTTGTTTTATTGCATCTGGCACGTCATCCGTCATTGAATAAGCATGTGTGTTTTCTTCGTGTGAATAAGTAAAGATACCCAAGCGGTCAAAACGACTGCGTTCAACAAATCCCATCATTTCTTCGAAATCCTGTTCTGTTTCTCCTGGGAATCCAGAAATCAGTGTGGTTCTTAACGCAATGCCAGGAACCTTTTGACGAATGGCATCAATTAACTCTTCCGTTTTTTCGCGTGTTATACCTCTACGCATCGCTTTAAGCATCGCCGTAGACCCATGTTGCAATGGAATATCTAAGTAATTGCAGACATTGGAACGTTCGCGCATCACATCTAAGACATCCATGGGAAACCCTGCGGGAAAAGCGTAATGCATTCTAATCCACTCAATTCCTTCAATATCTGATAATTTATCTACTAATTCAGCCAGGTTTCTTTTCTTGTAAATATCTAAGCCGTAATAAGTCAAATCTTGCGCAATCAACAACAACTCTTTTACCCCTTGTTTCGCTAATTGCGTGGCATTCGCAACTAATTGATCCATCGGAGTGGACACGTGATTTCCTCGCATCAACGGAATGGCACAAAAAGAACAGGGACGATCACAGCCTTCTGCTATTTTGAAATACGCATAATGGTTTGGGGTTGTCAGTAACCGTTCGCCAACCAATTCATATTTATAATCTGCTTTGAGCGTTTTCAGTAACCTTGGTAATTCACGCGTTCCAAAATATGCATCAACCTCAGGTATCTCTTGTTCCAAATCGCTTCGGTAACGCTCTGAGAGACACCCGGTCACGTATACTTTATCGACTAATCCCTGTTGTTTCGCGTCTACATACTGAAGAATGGTATCGATTGATTCTTGCTTTGCATTATCAATAAAACCACAGGTGTTAATGATCACAATTTCCGATTCTTCATTTCGCTCATGGCCCACATCAAAACTGTTTGCTTTAAGCTGAGCCATCATAATTTCCGAATCAAAGGTGTTTTTAGAGCACCCTAAGGTTACTACGTTTACCTTGTTTTTTCGGGTTGATTTCGTTTTCATAGGACGCAAAAATAGAGAATTGAAAAGGAAAAAATGGCTTATTCTATTCCTTTTATTAATTTTGCCCTCCACATTCAATTATGACAATCGAAGAATTATTCCACGCCTTCACTGATGCCGAATTCCAATATACTCGGTTTATGAAAACCAAAGACTACGAACGCATCAAATTGGAGCGTTACGATACCCTTATTGAAGGCATTCGTCAACAAGCAATTAAAATGGATTTAAGTCCAGGAATTAATGAGGAACTTAACGCGATCGGTCGATTGGATTTAGATTATTCCCCAAATGTTAACTTTATTCGAAAAGTCATTGGTTTTATTACGTTTGGATACAGTAAACGTAAATTTATTTCGAAAAAAGTAAGCCAGTTCTACCTTCGAGAAATTCATCAGCGTCATTTAATGGTGCAGATGATTCAAAATCATTTAGCTCAGGAGTAGCTACTGTTTGATGAACTTTATTGCCTGCGTCTCTCCACCCGCATAATGAATTATTGCAAGATAAAGTCCATTATTCCAATTTACAGTATTCAACTGTGTTGATCCATGGACCTCTTCCCCAGCGTAAACTAAGCGCCCATTGATATCTAGGATGTCATATTTCGCAGATTTCGGAAAATCCAAATTGAGTACATCCGTGGTTGGATTCGGGTAAATTAATGTAGTCCATTCGATCGGTTCTAGTCCCGCAGAGCAATTATTCATCACATTAAATGTAGGTACAGCTGTATCAAATACAACCCCTGACTCCGGACAACGGGCATAGGACTGATCCGTTAGTAATCCTGGTATTGATACTTGATCATAAATCGTTGCTCCATTAGACAGCGAAAGAAAATCTCCAGAGGCCCCTAATTTAAAATTAGCATGTAAGCCGGTAGTTTGGAGTGTATCATTATCTGTCCAAATTATTAAATACGAATTTGGTAGTATTACGGTATTTAATGGTATCATCCATTTTTGTGGAAACGTTAGGTCATCACTTAAAAACATACCTGACAAATCGATTGCATTAGCGGTTGTATTGTGTAATTCAACCCAATCATTTGATTCGCCATAAGGATCATCATGGGTGAATTCATTGTCTGACATGGCTTCATTAATTTGAACTTGCCCCACAGATGGTGCCGAAATATTTAAATCCAACGAATGAAATTCATGTTCAGCGCGCTGTGGACTAAACAATCCAGCATTCGCATTATCGGCATAGATGTAATATTCAAAGAGAGGACCGTTTGCAGTAACTGAAGCGCCATAGGTATGATCACCTGCGGCTCCATCTCCATGATTTCCATCATCGAACATGGGAATGCGGGTAAATCGAAGTTCATGTGAGGTGCGATACCCTAGATATACCGCGGTTTCATTCGTCACCGCAGATGTGATAAAGAATGTCTCATTAAATGCAGGTGTCTGATTTGATGCAGCATAACTATTAATTGTTGGAGCTACCAAGGTATAATTTTGGTTCGTACTGAAATACGAAACTCGGCCATTCATTAAGGTTTGAATTCCAGGGATTGAATTACCTCCTCCAGGCCCACCTCCACCGGTAACCGCAGTGGTTAAACTGTTCTGGTATTGGGTATAGGTATAGAACTTAAATGGGTCTGCTTGAACATAAGAATCTATCGTACTTCTCAAGGTATTTGCCTGCGTTATGTACCAATTAGAGGCAAACATTTCTTGAACCATCGTTCTAACATGGGCCATATACATGCGCTTATACATTGGATCGGCTAAGAGTTTTTTAATCAATGGATGATTATTAGAATTACTGTTGGACATAGGATCCAAGGTAGCACCGCCAGCACCTGAACCTGTTCCTCCTGGGAACCCATTAAAGCTCATGTTTAAGTCCCAAACCGTTGGAACAAACCGATTATTGATGTCCCGATACAAATAATAATTTTGACGAAAAGCACCGCTGTAAGAATCCAAATTAACAAGCACATTATTAAATGCTAACATCCAAATGGCTCGATCCAAATCCAATTTATCTTCAATCGACGAAAAATTATTATTCAAGGTATTAATCAAGTCTAACAAGTTTGTCCACCCATAAGTTGATTTTAATTCATACCCATTCGCATACGCTGTGGTATCAGCGCTTATATATTTCAAATCAGGGGAAGTCCCTCCAAAGGGTCCTGCTCCACCAATCGGATTACATTTAAAAAATGAACCGGCTTGGTCAAAATAATGATTCGTATTGAACCGATCGTCAATGCTCTCAGCGCTAGAATACAAGCCGCGTAGCGTGCCATTGATGTATACATTCGCAAAGTTAGATTTCGGACAATCCATATAATTTTCGAGGATTGCATAGGAAAGTACTTCTCTAATCATGGATGGATCTGAATACAGATTTTGAAGCTTTAACGAAGTATACCCTTGATAATCGTTATTGCTATGGACCCAATCAAGATTTATATGCAAGGGGTTTTTGTTGTTGTTTGAGTTATACGAACTATTCCCTTTGTACTTAACACCAACCGAATCAAACACAACACCATTTATTCTTACCGAATCGGCTAATAAATAATCCTCTGTGGTAATCGCAAGATTATCTAGTAAAGCATCCCAATTCGCCTGTGCGAAGAACACTTCTACCGTTTGAACCGTATTTTTATCATATAAACTTTGGGCGGAAAACTGGTAAGTAAGAGACCAAAATAAAATTACAATAAGGTATTTCATTGAATAGTTTTTGATGTTAGTCGCTTAATTATCAAAATGATTGCGCTGAACTTAACATTAAAGTTACAAATAACTATTGGTATATTAACGTCGCAATCCAAGGTAATGTGTTGATAAGAAAGAAGGCATACTCTTTGGCGTTTCTAAATGCTTTTTAATTTTGAAAAAAAAATACCATGAAATTGAAATTTACTTTTCTGATTTTTTCGACGCTTTTTGGATTATTTGCATGTTCTCAGCAGGCGGACACCAAAGCAACGCCTGAGGTTCCTAAACCTGAATCAGAAACAAAATTCAAGTTAACTGATTTCTTAAGTACGAATTCAGATTTAGATAACGCAGTAAACGACGTTTTTTCGCAGCTGGATGATACTGCAATAATCGCACAACTTATTATGCCAGCGGTTGGGAAATATGGTCAAACCCAAGCCACGATAGAAGACCACATCAACCACCGGATTATTGGCGGTGTATTGATGTTAAATGGTACAAAAAGTGAATTCACCTCTATGATTTCTTCTTTTGAACAAACGAATAAATCCTTAGGAAATTTACCATTTCTATACAGCGCAGATGCAGAACCTAGTTTAGTTAATCGTAAAATAGCTGGGTCAACTCCAGTTAAAAAAGCTGCTGAAATCAGTTCCCTAGATGATGTAATTAAAGTTGCTCAACAAATTTCTACCGATTTAAATGATATTGGGATCAATTATAATTTTGCACCTGTAGTTGACGTAGCGGGCAATGCTACAGTAGGGTACAGAGGATTTGGATCAAAGCCCGGACAACTTATCCCATGGTCTAATACTTTTATCCAAGAGACTCAAAACATGAACATAATTGCTACTGCAAAACACTTTCCTGGTCACGGATTGGTTAGCGGCGACACCCACGCTTCTTTACAAACCATAGACGGCGAATTAAAGGAAATTAGTAATTACCCCGAACTCATAAAACAAGGTGTACTTTCAATCATGGTCGCACACATTGGGGTAATTAACAACAAACAATATAATACCAATGGACTTCCGGCTACCTGCTCAAAAACTATTGTAACTGATTTACTAAAGAACGAATTGAAATTTAAAGGCCTTGTTGTAACCGACGCCATGAATATGGGCGGAGTTGTTAATGTGCCTCAAAGTGCAACTAAGGCTATTGCTGCTGGTTGTCACATAGTACTAATGCCGGTTGACGCAGCAAAAACGCATCAAGAATTGCTTGCTCGATACAAAAAAGACAAGGAATTTAAGGCGCAAGTCATTGACGCTGCAAAACATGTGATTCGAATGAAAATTTGTCTTGGACTATTAAATTAACTCAGGTAGATATCCAATAAACCCTCAGGAGTTGTTATTGTAAGCGTTTTATCTGTACGATTTATGGTCTTATTCAAGTCTAGATTCAATGGAACCAAAATTTCTTGTCCATCACAATCGATTTGAAGCAAGGGATTTGAGGGGTGATCAATAATACCAACGACATTCCCGATGTTTCCCCGAACGGTATCGATTACCGTAAACCCTTCCACCTCATGGTCATAAAAGGTATGCTCGTCTAATTCTTGCAAGACTACCTCTGGAAGAAATACAGCTTTCCTTAGTAGTATTTTAGCGGCTGCCTCATTTGAAATGCCTTCAAACGTTAATACAAGAAAGCCTTTATTCATGGGTTTTATACGAACAATATGAAATGGCGTAGGTATCCCATCCATATTAAAAAAAACGACAGATAAATCCCGATAATCGTCTGAATTGGTAACGTCCAAAAACAACGAAACTTCACCTTTGAATCCGTGAAGTTTCGCAATATGACCGATTTCAATAAATCCCTCCAATGGGGTATAAATTATTCTGCTGGTTCTGTTGTATCCTCGGCTGCTGGAGCTTCTTCCGCTGCTGGAGCTTCTTCCGCTGCTGGAGCTTCTTCCGCTGCTGGAGCTTCTTCAACTGCAGGAGCTTCTTCAACTGCAGGAGCCTCTTCAATTGCTGGAACTTCTTCAGTTGCTGCTGCTTCATCAACTACTGGAGTTTCATCAACCTCAGGAGCTTCGTCTGCCGCTGGAGCCTCCTCAACAACTGGATTCATTTTAGCCTCTAACGCTGCTGCTTTAGCCGCATTTTTCTCCATTTCAGCTTTCAAACGCTCAGCTTTCTCTTTATCAGACGCTTTTGATAATCCGTCTTTTTTAGATTGAATTTTATTCTCCTTTTCTAATTGCCAAACGTTAAATTTCTTTTCAGCTTCTTCTAATGTGAATGCGCCTTTTTCAACACCTTTCAACAAGTGACTTTTAAACAATACTCCTTTATAAGAAAGAATAGCACGTGCGGTATCGCTCATTTCTGCTCCTACTGTTACCCAATGCAAGGTACGCTCAAAGTTAATGTCGATTGTTGCTGGATTAGAAACCGGATTATACGTTCCTAATTTCTCGATGAATTTACCATCTCTTTTTGCTCTGCTGTCTGCAGCTACAATGTGAAAAAATGCTTTTCCTTTTTTACCGTGTCTTTGTAGACGAATTCTTGTTGCCATATGCGTTTATAAATTGAGGTACTAAACCTCGGTTAATAAAAAATCTGGGTGCAAAGATACAGGTTAATTTTAGAATCGCAATAGAAATCCTAACTTATCTTCCATGTATACTGTAGCATAATCGATCGAGGGGGTTCGATTTTGAGTGGCCGAAGGGAATAACTTCGATTCAAGATGTTGGAACCTACCAATGCAAGCTTATGGTGTTCATTCACACTGTAAGAAACGCGCGCATCAAAGATGATGTTACCGAATCGATGTGCATTAAAATAATCCATGTATCGAATGTTTTGCTTGTCGCCTCCTGAGGCTGCCGTAGTTTCTTCAAAGTCTTTAATTATTGCATCCATATTTACAATTTTACTAAAGTACTTCATACTCAAGCCTACTGAAAACTTGGATTTATACGTTAATTCTGCATCAAATTTCACGTTATGTAGAAAGCGGTATTTAAGAATCTGACTGGCAGAATCCAAAGACGTTGTATTGTAGCTATACTTCCGATTAATGTCATCAATTGCGTATACATAGTCTGGATTGAGTGTCTTAGGAACGATGTAATTATACCCTGTTAAAAAGGATAATTCAAGGTTCTTATTGATGTTACTTTTTCCTGCCAACGAAAGATCAATACCCACAACACGCGACCTTCCGGTATTCAAGAATTTAAACCCAGCAAAAGATCCTGGTGCATTCGCCACATCCCAGATACCAAACATGTACTCAATTGTATTTTGATATTCTTGCCAGAAGAATGCCGCATCTAAATAGGCATAAACACCCCCCAATTTCAACCCTTGCTTCACCCCTACTTCACCGTTCCAACTGCTTTCAGGCAACAACCTTGGATTTGGAAAAACGCCAAAATTACCAACGCCTGTTTTTATAAAACGCTCTGTAATCGTTGGAAAACGATAACCTTGTCCAAATGAGGCGCGAAGGTAGGTTTCATGGTACAGTTTTAAACTCGCTCCGCATCTGAAAATTGGTTTCATAGCGGTCACTGTATCATTCAATTGAAAATATTCAAAGCGAGCCCCCGCAGAAACATTTAAGATTTTATTGAAGGATTTCTCAACTTGCGTGTATGCAGACAAATTAAGTAAGCGGTTGTTAGGACTTCCACTTCCTACATACATATTTGCAAACGAATTAACGTATGAACTGGTGATCCCACCAATAAAATCAAGTCCATTCAATTGTTTGTAGGTGCGCTTAAACATATAATCAGCATAATAGGTAGTTGCCCGATTATCTTGATTAGCGGTCATTTGATTGTCACTGTGTAACACGCGAGTTCTCAGGTAGTGGTTTCCTTGGGTACTGGTTATTAGCTGAATGAAAGGGTCGAGATTGAAAATCGTTTGATCTTGCAAAAATACAGCTCCGGGATACGCGCGATATAACCCCGAGGTGTCATCCAACCATGCGAAAGACATATTTCCTTGAGCCAACATTACATTCCCATTCAGACCATAACTTAATCCGGTGATCTTTGAAGAACGGTGACGAATGTTAAAATTTAACCGAGCCCGTTTCATGGCCATTTGACGATCAGTGAAATTAGAAATAGTATCAATCACATATTGTCCAGGCTTAGGTGCTCCAATATATCCATGATCATAGTTCACGTTTCCACCAACCACAACGTCCCAGTTATTGTAGGCCTTTGCATGAATAAAATTCGCTCCTGTAATCAAGGGGAAATCAGTCCACCATTTTGCTCCGGGAACAGATGGCGCAGAATAAAACCCTGTATAAAAATTCACCTTATTCAAGGGCTTGGATGTTGGATATGCTGTTCGAATGTGAATAGAACCTGAGAGCGCAGAACTACCTGAAAGTACGCTTGCGGCACCCTTGATAATTTCAACTTGACTAATGTTCTCTACTGGAACAAAGCCCCACTCTGGACGACCCGCATCACCAGAAAGCATCGGCATATCATCGACAATCACAGCAACTTTAGCACCTACACCAAAGGTAAAACCACTTCCTCCTCTGATTTGGGGCTCACCATCCAAAATATTTAATCCTGGCGTTTGATCCAGTGCTGTTTCTATGCTCCGGGTATTCTTATTTTCGATGAGCGATGGTTTCATCACCACCATGGTCACCGTTTGTTCTTCTAGGGGCTTATCAAATTTACCAACCGAAACGGTTACTTGATCTTTCTTGATGCTGTATGGTTTCAGGGTAACATTTACTTCTACCACCTCATTGGGTGCTAAATTGAGCGACAAGGTATCGTTTCGCATGCCTGAAAAACGGACCACTACTTTTACTGCACCTGATGGCAGGAACAATTCATATGCCCCTTTAGCATCCGTTTGGGCACCAATGGTAATGTCCTTTCGATAAACAAGCGTTGCCCCTTCAATGGGTTCGTTGTTTTCCCCGCGAACCATTCCTTTAACGGTGGACTGACTGTACCCTACCAACGAGGATACCAGCCCCAATAAAATCAATACGTGCTTCAATTTTCTTAGTTAACCGAGAACTTTGTTGAGAAGATATTTCCGTTTTGGTCCATAAGTCTTGCCACGTAAATTCCTCCTGTTAAGGAAATTGACGTTTTACCATTGGTTAACCCATTAAAAACTTCAGCACCATTCATAGCATACACCATCAAGGTACCTTGAGTTTGTCCAAACAAGCTTAATTCTTGATTTGAATAATTCGCATGCATCGGCGCGATTGAAGCTTCATCAAGTCCTACACCGCCACTGTAAACAAGTGAAATATCGTCAATTAGCACTTCGTCATTGGCAGCGCCTCCACCTGGAGTAGCGTTCGTAGCAAACGTAACCAAAATAAATCCGGGTACTAATCCAGGATTTGCAATATAAGTAAATGGAATTGACTTACGTTCCCAGTTACCACCAGTAGCTGGATAATTCAATTCTGCCGTGGCAATAATGTGTGACTGAGAATTCGCATCAATTGGATCGTGTACATCAAAGGCATCGTGCAGAATGGCATGAATGCGCGCATTTTGGCTGCCCCCACCTGCTTGGGTATACTTTACCCAAAACACGATAGAATCCGGAGAATCCACACATGCCTCAGAAAAGTTTGCATCTGCGATGGAAGAATAGTTGTAATTTGCTGCGTTGGCTGGCGTTGTACTCCCCATGTTAATTCGACCGCAAGTCATGGTTCCGTTGGCAACAATTCCAAGTACACTGGTAGACCAAATACGAGCGCAATACATACCTGAAGCACCGGCTCGGACATTTGAAGATCGCTCTAATTGCTTATTCGCAAACCCAGAAAAATTACCTGAGCCCGTTTTAAATCCATTCCAGTTTACAGGTTCTTCAGTTGGCGCGCCTACATTTTCCCACTGTTCTAAATCACTGTTTCCAATTTGGGTTTGAGCGGTATTAATAAAAGATAAGGATAAGCTAAAAAATAAGGTAATCTTTCTCATAGGTAGTTCATTTAATTTTAACAAATATAAAAAGATAGATTAAATGGTAACCATTTTGACCAAACAAGGTAAAGTAAGCTTAAATTTGTTTGCATGGAACGTACTGCCTATCAAGTGATGGAACATTTTGGGACCTTACAAGGTGAAGGGTACTATACAGGTCGCGCGGCCTACTTTATTAGGCTGTCGGGATGTGATATTGGATGTGTTTGGTGTGATGTAAAAGAAAGTTGGGATGAAGGTGCAGGAAAATCCTATTCATTAGATGAAATTAAGGGGCTAAGTGAGGGGTTCGATTTTATTGTAATCACAGGAGGAGAACCCGCCATGCATGATTTAAGGGCATTAACCGACATGCTTCACAAGGAAAATAAATTTATTTCTCTTGAAACCTCGGGTTGTTATGAATTAAATGGTACCGTGGATTGGTATACCTTTTCTCCTAAAAAATTTAAAAAACCTCATCCCGAAGCGTATCAGAAGGCCAATGAGTTGAAGGTCGTTATTTATCATCCCTCAGACCTGACATGGGCTGAAGAACATGCCAAGCAAGTAAACGACCAGTGCCTATTATATGTCCAACCTGAATGGAGTAAAAAGGACCAACTTCAAGAACAAATCATTGATTTCATAACCCGTAACCCTCGCTGGAGGTTATCGTTACAAACACATAAATTTCTAAATATTCCTTGATGAACAGAATACAATATACGGGACTATTTGTAATTATCTTCATGATAATTAGCAATCTTTCATTTGCTCAATTTAGTAGCAAGAATAAAAAAGCGACCAAGCTGTTTAAGCAAGCACAGTTGGTTCCAACGCAGCAATTGGATCCCACAACGCGTATGCCTGATTTCAAGGCAGGGCTCGAGTTAATCGATAAAGCACTTAAAAAGGATCCTGATTTCTGGGAAGCCTATGTACTCAGAGGAGAATATCACATTAATCTGCGCGACAAATTAAGCGCTATCGAAGATTTTGAAAATGCATTGCGCGTATCTCCCAATCATTCGAGGACTGGAATGACCTTTTACAGGCTTGCCGATTTATACCTTGACCAAGGCAACTACGATAAGGCCCTAACTAACATTAAATCCTTCATCAATCATCCGAATCCAAATGAGGAATATTTAAAATCAGGTTATTCAATATATGACAATGCCCTTTTTGCCATTGATGCGATAAAACACCCCAAGCCTTTTAATCCGGTAAATGCCGGCCCTGGAGTAAACACGCGTTATGCCGAATATTATCCAACCTTAACCGTAACGAGTAAGCAACTAATGTTCACTCGGGCATTGCCTTTCGGAAGGGATATCCAAGAAGATTTCTTTATTTCGTTGAAAACGGATACGCTTTGGGGTGAGTCAACGCCGATGCCTGAAAATGTTAACACAGATCACAATGAAGGTGCTCCTACCATTTCGGCAGATGGAAGAAATTTAATATTTGTTGCGTGCACCGATGAAACTGGAACATACGGTGAACAACGAAAAGGAAAGGGAAGCTGTGACTTATTCTACACCAAGAAAATTGGTACGCGATGGTCTAATCCAACGAATCTACCCGGAGATGTTAATTCCTATCATTGGGAAACCCAGCCTTCGTTGGCAGCGGACGGCAAGACACTATATTTTATTCGTGGCCTAAGAGGAAAAGGGGTAGATCAAAGGAACAGTGATATTTATGTCAGTCATTTAAACGAACAAGGAAAATGGGGCGCAGCAGAGCGCTTGTCAGATATAATTAATACGCCATTTGCCGAAGAATCTGTATGCATACATCCCGATGGAAAAACCATTTATTTTGCATCGAGAGGGCACGCTGGAATGGGCGGTTCTGATATCTTCGTAAGCCAAATGGACAACCAAGGAAATTGGTCGAAACCAAAAAATTTAGGTTATCCCATAAACACCAAATTCGATGAGAACTCTCTCATAGTTTCTGCCGAAGGCGATGTTGCATTTTTTGCTTCTGATCGCGAAGGTGGGTATGGTGATTTGGATATTTATTATTTCAAGCTCCCGCGTGAGTTCCAGCCCACTACAACCTATTATTTTGACGGTAGAGTTTATGACAAGGTAACGAATAATCCTGTTGCTGGTCATTTCACCCTTAAAGACATAGCCTCTGGAGAAACCCTTATTATAAGTGATGCCGATGCGGTTACAGGTACATTCACTGTCCCTTTGCCATCCAACCGCCAATACGTCATTGAAGTTAAATATGAGGGATATGCCATGACTTCCTTGGGATTTGATTTAACCTATAATGAAAATCAAACTACTTACCATTTGGACATTCCCATGAATCCTTTGAACAGCAATACCGAAATTGTGTTACAGAATATATATTTTGACCTAAGCAGTTCAAATTTGCGAAAAGAATCGAATGTTGAATTAAATAATTTAGCCAATTTCCTTAGAAGCAAACCCTCCATCAAAATAGAACTGGGTGGACATACGGATACCAGAGGCAAAGCGGAGGACAATCAAAAACTTTCTGCAGATAGAGCAAAAGCAGTCTACAATTACCTAATTCAAGTAGAACATATCGATGCCAGCCGAATAACCTTCATCGGATACGGGGAAACAAATCCGATCATAAGTGATCAGGAAATCGCCAAATTAGCAACGGAAGTTGAACGAGAAAAGGCCCATCAAACCAATCGTAGAACCGTATATAAAATAATTGCGCAATGAGTTTCCTGAGGCTAATACGTATATCAAACTTATTCATTATCGCCTACACGATGTATGGAGTTTGGTATTCGCAAACTCATGATAACGCACCTTCATACGAATTTATCCTCTTTATCATTTTCACGGTAATTGTTGCCGGGGCAGGAAATGCAATTAATGATTATTTCGACGTGAAGTCCGACCGAATTAACAAACCCGAAAAAATCGTTATCGAAAAAAGCATAAAACGTCGATGGGCAATAATTATCCATTGGGGATTTAATGCACTTGCCTTGTGCATATCGATCTATTTAAGCTGGCGATTTTCGAGCTGGTTTTATGTATTTATTCACTTTTTTTCTACTTCACTTTTGTGGGTATATTCGGTTTACTTAAAGCAGCGATTATTTTGGTCGAATGCAAGCATCTCTTTTTTGGTGGCTATAATTCCAATAATTTCATTGAAGGGAACACATGATTTAGCTGTGGAATCACATCATCTTATCTCGATCATATTAATCGCTTGTTTTGCGTTGGTAATTAATTTTTCAAGGGAAGTCATTAAGGATATTCAGGATATGGAGGGGGACAAATTACGTAATGTTCGTTCAATCCCCCTTGTATTTGGAGGCGAGAAAGCTCGATGGATTGCAACAGGCGTGACCTTGTTATTAATTCCGATTTATCTGATTGGAATTTTCTTTGGTGCCTTTCCAAATGGCTTGGAATTCAATATACTTTTTATGAGTGCGCTACTACTCAGCTTATCGATCGTGATTTTACAACTTTTAAAAGCTCAGGAAAAATCTATGAATTTATTACTCAAATTGAGTTTACTTTTGGGATCTACTTCAATTTATTTCTTGTGAGAATTATTTTAGGATCAAATTCACCTCGGAGAAAAGAGTTACTTGAGCACTTGGGTATCCCTTTTGAGGTTCGAAGTGTTGCATTTGAAGAGCTAATTAACGACCAATTGGCGTACGATGAAATCCCATGCGATATCGTAAGACAGAAACTGGATAAAATGGCTGTTACGCAAGCTGTTGATGAATTGCTGATTTGTGCTGACACCTTGGTTTTTCATGAGGGCAAACCACTTGGAAAGCCTACATCAACTTTTGAAGCTGTAGAAATGTTGCAGCGTTTATCTGGAAAAAAACATGAAGTTATTACCGCTGTTGGCATAGCACAAAAGGGGCAGCGTATTTTATTCAAAGAACATACCGATGTGTATTTTGAAGTACTTTCGATGGATGACATTAATACGTATGTGAATAATTTCAATCCGCTTGATAAAGCAGGCTCCTACGGCATACAAGAATGGATTGGATTCATTGGTGTTTCACGCATTGAAGGCTCATATACAAATGTAATGGGCCTACCAACACACCGTCTTTATCAGGAACTCAAAAAGTTTAACGCATAAAAAAAGGGGCGTTGGCCCCTTTTTTTATATTGTTTTTTTGCTTGTTATCTCACTTGGAATTCCACGCGACGATTGTACGCTAATTTTAACTCACGATCATTTGGATCATCATCTTCTGTCATCTCTGCCTCATTCGGTTTCATAGCATTTTCCGCAATAATCATAATTCGATCCTCAGAGATGCCATACACTTCCATTAAGCGCGTTTTGATGTAGTCTCCACGCTGCTCATCTAAATTTTCTAACTCTTCACGCAAATCTTCATACGCCGTTGCCAAGCTGTCTTCTAATTCATCGTTGTGTGCATAGATTGTTATTTTCTTTGAGGAATTAGCCTTCAAATAATCTCCCACATACTGAATACAACTCTTACCTACTTCACTTGGCTTAGCTTTTCCGAATGGATAATAAATCACTTGAGCAGCAACTTTCTCCTCTTCGGTCATTTTATCAGAAACTACAGGTTCTTTGGTAATAACAACCTTTGAATATTCAACTGCAGATGCTGAAGTGTCCGCTTTTATGCAATTACATGGTTCTTTGTCCCCAACCTCTTTAATTCGGATATTATCGATAAAGTAATATGCCATCGGTAAAACTGCTGGGATTTCACTTAACTCACCTGTAGAAGCATCTCTTTCTTGTTTTCCGGTTGCTATTTTCTTTTGAGCTACGGCTAAAGTCTTGTCATTGATTAGAAAATTCCCAATTACCAACCCTTGTTCGTCACCTTTCGCTACATAAACACCACAAACTTTATCCCAACCTGAGTACGAATCGTAGACTTTATTTTTGTAGTTGTACATGATTCGATCTGCTTCTACATTGATTGGGCCAGACTCTTCACCTTCAGCTAATTCCACTTGATATTGTGACGGTTCTTTTACAAACATAATCCCAATATTATTGGATGCATATTTAGATGCTTCTGCCAGGGAAATCGACATTTCAACGCAATATTTCTTTCCTTTAATCATCTTTTTAATAGACTTCCCATCTGAAAACGGAATCGTAACAAAACTCTTCTCTTTTTGCAATTTACCTGGTTTATAGGTTACGATGCCCGCGTACCCGACGTTTCCTTCTTTTAAATCGTCTGTAGAAACAAACGTATTCTTATCGTTCCCATCAAACCGTTCATTTTTTGGGTCAATTGGCAAGGCATATCCGTAGATGTTTGCACCAGCGCCGTAATCACCAGAACCGTAGAAAACATCAGCAGGGAAGGACGTAGATGGCTTTAAACCAAATAACATGTCAATCTTTCCTGGTTCTGAAATTTCCACTTCATCGGTTGAAAATTTATCAAAGGTGTACTTGTAAAATAACACCGTTTTTTCGCCTTTCTTTTGTGCAATTAGGGGTTGAAAACATGCAAACCCTATCGTGAGCAGTAAGATATTTTTAAAATTTCGTTTCATATTCTTTTACGGTTTTAATTAGCACTTTTACTTTTTCCGGGTCAATGTCCGGGTAAACGCCGTGACCCAAATTTACAATATGTCTTGGACTTTCAAATGAATCTAACAATTTATTTACTTCAACTTGAATTGTTTTCGCATCAGCATATAGCAAGCAAGGATCTAAATTTCCTTGAAGTGTCTTGTTTTGACCGACTAGTCGTCTAGTCTCTCGGATATCCATATTCCAATCTAAACCAATGGTAGTGCAAGGAATCTCAGAGATGTCTGGCAATGAAGCAATTGCACCTTTCGAAAACACAGTAAAAGGAAATCCTTCAAAAGCCTGCGCGATTTTACGAATGTAGCTTAATCCGAATGTTTCATATTGTTCACGGCCAAGAATCCCTGCCCAAGAGTCAAAAAGTTGCAATGCATCTACACCGGCACGTTGTTGTTCTTTCATGTACTCAATCGTAAAATCCGTGATTCGACCTAACAACTCATGTGCCAAAACCGGATCGGTATAAAGTAATTTACGAGATTCAGAAAATGTTTTTGACCCTTTCCCTTCAACCATATAGCAGAAGATGGTCCATGGAGCCCCGGCAAAGCCGATTAACGGAACCCGATTGTGTAAGCCTTCTTTTGTAAGTCGAATTGCCTCGAATACATATGACAATCGATCCGCCACATCGGGATTCGTATCTAACAACGAAAGTTCTGCTCGTGACCTTATCGTTTTCGGGAAATACGGTCCTCGTTGCTCAATCATTTCATAGGTTAATCCCATTGCATCGGGAACCACTAAAATATCCGAAAACAAAATCGCGGCATCAACATCCAATAAATCAACTGGTTGAATGGTAACTTCCGCCGCCAGCGCTGGTGTTTCAACCAATTCTTTAAAGCCGCTCAATTTTGCTCGAACCGCGCGATATTCAGGTAAAATCCGTCCTGCCTGCCTCATTAGCCATACTGGATATCGAGGAATCTCTTCTCCACGGTGTGCTTTAAGGTACAAATCGTTCATCAATTTCATAAGTTCAAAGATAGTTAAATGCTACCAATCAATCGGTTTGCATCCTATGGATTGCAAAAATTCATTTGTTTGACTAAAATGTTTACACCCAAAAAAACCGCGGTAAGCGGACAAGGGTGATGGGTGTGGTGCTGTTAATACTAGGTGCTGTTCCCCAAGAATCAAAGATTTTTTAGCGATGGCATGCGCACCCCAAAGCAAGAAAACCAGCGGTTCCTTTCGAGCTCCAAGGCGCTGAATAACAGAATCCGTAAATCGAGCCCAACCAAATCCTTGATGACTTCCTGGTTTACCTTCGTTCACCGTTAAGATGGAATTCATTAATAAAACCCCTTGTCTTGCCCAAGCTGTTAAATCCCCTTGCTCCTTTAACTCAACTCCTACATCTGTACCGAGTTCTTTGGCGATGTTTTGCAAACTCTTCGGCAAGGGTGATACTTCCTTTTCTACAGAAAAACAAAACCCATGCGCATGACCTTTCGATGGATATGGGTCTTGACCTAAAACAACCACTTTGACGTTTGTAAAAGAACAGGCATTAAAGGCGGAGAATAGCTGATGTTTTGGTGGAAAAATTTGATTCGGATAAGCGTTATAAGCCAATGTAACCTTAGCTATGAGGTCTGTGAAATATGGTTTTACTAGTTCCTCTGAGAGTTCCGTTTTCCAATCATCTGACAAGCTCGAGATCATGCAATTGGAATATGGGAGGTTATTGCATCAAGCAGTTGAGCATGGATTTCATTCAATTCTTTTAAATCAATCACCTTCACCTTGGAATATCGCTTAAGATATGACAACTCTTTAATTACCGTCAAAAATGACTGAGCGAAAACACCAATGGCTAAAAAATAAGCAATGGAAACGAATAGATTACTTTGGAAAGACCAAGGCAACAGATATGGCATAATAAAAAACAAAGGCAAGTTCAACAAAACCATTGCGAAAATAGCCATCACCTTTTTTGTTGATCCCCAGAAAACAGGGCGCTTAAACGTTATTTCCACCCATCTTTTGATTAGGAAATATACCCATCCTGCATGCAGCGCGCCTAGTAAGGCAAATGGCGATAAAATGAGCACTTTTAACACCTTCGATGAAGCCCTCCAGGAATCTGTTCCGCTTAGGAACCTTTCATTTTCTGTTACCCCTAAGGTTTGGAGATGGTTTTTATAGGAATCAATTTGCGCAATCAAGGGATTGAAGCTCAATAACTGCTCTTCGCTTAAGCCATTCATCCATCGGGCTAAGGCTTGGGAATATAACCAGCGGGATTCAATAGTTAAGGAATTATCAAAACATGTTGGATGCATCCCTTTCCGCGTTAACATCATGATATCCTCATGCACATCGGCTAATTCAGGATCATGCACATCAGTTACCAATTGTCGCATATCTGTTTCCAGCATTCGAGTTACTTCAGTGATGGTCTTGGATGGATTTTCTTCGTACTCCGCCTTGAAATCATTCAAGCGAATTTTTTTTCCTGCGGCAATCAACACATCGCTTCGGCGCATGTTAAAATCCGTATAGTTAACACCCAAGCCTTGAAGAAATATATCCTTTTTCCAGTCGCAATATTCTAAAGCAGAAAATCCAATGCGGGCAGGACCCTTCTTAATCGGGTGCAAGCGTCGTTGAATGCGATCATCAGTAAATCCTTCGCCGAAAATCAAAATATTGCGATTTTTATCCAAAACCATATTTGTTTTCTCAAAGATCTTAGCATTTTTCTCTTTAGTATCCACCCCATCCCGTTGTCTGTAAATGGGTAGCATGTGAACCATCCAAAGTAATGGCTTCGTAAATTTCGTGAAGACATCAGACCTTGTCATGAAGAACACAATCGGTTTTCGCTGAGATGCGATTAACAAGGGGTCCATGAAGGATCCCTGATGATTACTTACAAAAATGGTCCTTCCAAAAAAATAATTACTGGGATTGACAATCTTTATTTTTCTAAAGTATAAGCGAAACGAATAATGAAAAGCCAACCAAAGTAAAAAATATAAGATACGCATGATGTGCAAAATTACACATAATCAACAGTAAATTTCAACATTCCACCTTTCAAAAAATCAGATCGTACAAGTTGTCGCTTGTATGAATACCCTTAGATTCGTAATATGAAAAATTTAGGTATCATTTGCGGAGGATTCTCCTCAGAGCATGAAATTTCACTCAAAAGTGCCAACACCATTTTAAAACACCTTCCAGATGCATATACTGGCTACAAGATTGTGCTTTCGGCTCAAGGTTGGCTAGTAAACCATAGGTCTACACATGGGTACTTTGACTTGAATACCGGAGTGATTCGATTTGAGGATGACACGAGCGTCCATTTAGCTGGGGCCATAATTTACATTCATGGTAATCCCGGTGAAAACGGTAAAATTCAAGCGCTGTTGGATATGCTCAATATACCTTATGCTAATGCAAACGTGTTATCCTCTGCCCTATCATTCGATAAATGGTACTGCAATCAGTTTTTAAAATCCTTTGGTATTCCAGTTGCAAATTCAGTTCTTTTAAAAGTTGACGAGGACATAAACGAAGAGGAACTTATTCAAACCTTAGGTCTACCCATTTTTGTAAAGCCTACAGATTCAGGATCGAGTTACGGGATATCCAAAGTTAAAAAAGCCGAAGACTTAAGAAGTGCGATTGATACTGCATTCAAGGAGGGGCGCACCATTGTGCTTGAATCATTTTTAAATGGGATTGAAGTCACTTGTGGCGTATACAGGAACAATACAGAACTTACCGCATTGCCCTTAACCGAAATTGTCTCAGAAAATGAATTTTTTGATTATGAAGCGAAATATCAAGGTAAATCAAATGAAATAACCCCGGCACGTATCTCTGCTGAATTGACCTCAAATATTCAAAAAGAAGCCAAAAGAATCTATCAATTACTAAACTTAAAATCGATTGCTCGCATTGATTTTATGTTGGTTGGAGAAACACCCTATGTAATTGAAGTAAATACCACCCCGGGATTCTCTGCAGAAAGCATCGTGCCAAAGATGCTCGCTGAAGCTGGAATTAGCATCACTTCTTTTTGGGAAACGATTATTGAAACGGAACTAATTTTGAGCTAGCTGATTAAGCAATATTTCCATTTGCTGTTTCACCGTCGATTGGCTGCAACTGTAGCCACTAACTACAAAAGCAAATGCCAACTTTTTTCCACTCAAGGTATGTATATAACCCGCATATGATTTAATTCCAGTCATTGTACCGCTTTTCGCATATACCCGTCCTTCTCCGGTTGCACCTTTACACAATTCACTAATTGTACCTGATTTCCCGGCGATCGGTAATGTATTAAAAAACTCCTGTGATACTGGACTCTTTGTCATGTAATCCAATAAATCACAAAAATGTGAGGCTGCAATGCGGTTATTACGAGATAAGCCGCTGCCATCATATAAACGCAAGCCCATCGTATCAATTCGCGAAGCAAGAAATTCTGAGTATATCTTAAGTGCTTTAGAATTCCGACCATCTCCTGTAAGCTTGTATGCTACTCCATTTAACAAACCCTCTGCAAACAAATTGACACTCTTTCGATTCGTCCAGTGCGCTATTTCCTGGACGCTGCGACCATAGGTAGCAAATAACCGATATAAACAGTCATAATCAGGAATAGTCATTCCGCGTGCAGGAAGAACTCCACCGCTCAACTTGAATGAATCTAATTGAAATCGCGACTTAAGAACTTCAGCAAAATTGAATTCAGGATTTGCAACAGAACCTCTTACCATGTAGCTTGACTGATAGGCAGGCAATTTCCCCGTTGCAATTCGGTGTTCATCGTATGCCCTGCCTTGTAAATTTGAATGATCACCTTTTACACTAGCACTTATAATTTTATTGGTTAACTGAAGATTTGGTTGTAAGGGTGAGGTATGAATCAAACGGGCCCTACTTCCCGGCTTACCCGTTTCAAAATAATATCTTGCCACGTTATCATAGAAGTTAAGTCCGGCAGGAAAAGCTCCGAAATAATTACCTGCATCCCAACCCGACCAACCGTACGGCGTCCCTTCATATCCAAAATCAGAGCCATCAACAATAACCTTACCTTGAATTTCATGAATACCTAATTTCTTAAGGCTATCAATCCATGCATCCATTTCTTCAAATTCTTTTCCTTCACCATTAAAGTACTTACTTCCGCAAGAAACATCTCCCCCTCCTTTAATCCATAAATTCCCTTTCAAAACCCCCTGTTCAATCAAACCATCAGTAAAAAACGTCGTTTCAAATCTATAATCTGGCCCTAACAATTCTAGGGCCATAGCCGTTGAAAACAATTTTGTAGTTGAAGCGGTGGCCGTAGGAAGCAGTGGATTGAATGACATTAAGGTATCGAAACTTGATAAATCAACTGCCAAAATTGAAATTTTTGCTCCTGAAAAAGATTTGTGAGTCACAAATCGCTTTAGCAACGAATCATAAGATTGAGCATTCAACAACAAACTGCTAAAAAAGAAGAAAAGGAAACTATATCTTTGTAAGGTCCTCATTAGTGCAAAGATGGCAATTCCAAGAAGCAGAAATTCATTGTACGGGAAGGACTTTTCAACACCAACGCATGACAAACTCAACCAATAGACCTGTAAAGGTATTGCGTATCATTAACCGATTTAATGTGGGTGGACCAGTTTATAATGTAACTTATCTTACCAAATTTTTACCTAAACCCTATGAAACCATGCTTATTGGAGGGTGCGCTACTTCTTCTGAGCAGGATGCTACATATATATTAGAATCTCATGATATTGAATTCGAAAAATTAGGTTCGATGTCTCGAAGCATTCGGATTTTGAGTGATTTACGTACATTTTTCGCGTTGATTAAACTGATCAAAAGATACAAGCCTACCATCGTACATACGCATGCATCTAAAGCTGGGGCATTGGGTCGAATCGCAGCCAAACTAATGGGTGTTCCTGTTATTGTACACACCTACCACGGCCATGTATTTCATGGATATTTCAATCCAATGGTCACAAAACTGGTTATTTTTCTTGAACGATTTTTAGGCAGAATAAGCACAAAAATCATTACCATTTCATCAGAACAACAGCAAGAAATAGTAAACAAATTTAAGGTTGTGCCCTTAGAAAAAACCTGTATTATACCCTTGGGGTTTGACCTGAAACGATTTGAAGAAAGTCATTCTAAGCGCGACGAATTAAGAGCCGATGCTGGAATACCTAATGAACAGAGTGCTGTAGCCATCGTGGGCCGTTTAGCTCCTATTAAAAATCACCGTTTATTTATCGATGCCGCAGCGCTTGTACACAGTCAATACCCCAATGAATTTAAATTCTATGTGGTTGGAGACGGTGAACTAAAAACAGAAATCAAATCCTACATAGAAAAAACATATCCATTATTGAACGAAAACATAGTTTTTACCTCATGGATAGCAGACATGACTTCCTTATATCCAGCCATGGATATCGTATGTTTAACGTCGTTAAACGAGGGGACTCCTGTTTCTTTAATTGAAGCTCAAGCGAGTGGAATTCCGGTAATAAGCACAAATGTTGGGGGGGTAAAGGATATTTTGCAAGCGAATGAAACCGGAATAATCATGGGAGGATTCACTCAAGAGGAATTAGCTAAACACCTCATTGAATTGCATCTAAATAGGTCCTTGAGGATGAAAATGTCACAAAATGCTCGTAACTTTGTAAAGGAAAAGTTCACCTATCAACGCTTAGTGGATGATATGGATAGATTATACAAGACATTACTTTCTAATGAATAAAACGTTATTATTTTATTGGTTCATTGCGCTATTCCTTTCATCATGCAGCGTTTTTAATTCGAACAAATTACTTTCTGATTCTAAGGAGCCTACCTATATCATAGAAAGCGTTCAACCCAAAAATCAAGAGGAAACCATTCAATCCGGAGACAGATTAAGCATTAAAATCTACCCAAATGATGGAGAAAATGCGTTAATGTCGATTGCCTCAATTAATGCTGAAACAGCAACTACAAAAATAGAAGATGGATTCACAGTGAGTTCAACCGGTGAAATAAGACTTCCTTTGGTAGGAGAAGTAATGGCCAAGGGATTAACGACAAGTCAATTAACGGAAGCGCTAACTTTAAAACTAGCTAAGACCATTCAGTCGCCATACGTAGAAGTAACTATTACAAATCAGCGACTAATGTTATTCAATGGCAAAGGGGCCGGACAAGTAATCCCTTTGGCAAATGAAGCGATGACCTTAATGGAGGTACTTGCTTTGGGTGGAGGAGTCAAAGAACTTGGAAAATCTAACCAAATTAGACTGTTTCGAATGGAAAATGGTGTAAGAAAAATATATCAATTTGACTTGTCAGAAATAAACCAACTGAAAAACGCAGACGTAACGGTTCAAAACAGAGACATACTTGTGATAAATCAATATCCGCGAAACGCTCAAAATGTCTTACGAGATGCAGGTCCATGGCTTAGTATTCTAACCAGTGGCTTGGTAGTATTTTCAATTTTCAGCAAGTTATGACCAGGGATAAGCTGATTGTAAATGACCAGTTCAACCCGATAATTCTAAGAAATATCTTAGTTAAGCATTGGTACAAACCGCTTTTACTTCTTGTTTTCTTATTTTTCATTGCTTTTATTTATTTGCGCTACACAAAGCCAATATATAATTCGCAAGCTGTACTTCAAGTAATTCACTCCAATAAAGTAAAGCAAGTACTTGGTGAACAAGCCCCTATCTCTCAAGACAACAGTTTGTCAAAAGACGTTGAGTTACTGCGGTCTTCTATATTATTTGAACATGCGGTTCAAAACTTAAATTTGAATACGAGTGTTTTTAATGAAGGTGATTTACTTACTGAAAATCTTTACGGATACACCCCATTTTCCATTTTGGTAAAAGATTTATTTGATTCAACCCTATGTAACACTAAAATTGAAATCAACCCCAGTTCAGTGGGTGATTTTGAATTAGTTTTTGAACACAAGGGTAAGGTGCTTAAAAAAATAGGGGAATTGGGCGCACCAATCGTTACGAAATACTTCAACATTGAAATAAAAACAAATAATAGTGCTGCGTTTAATCGAATAATCAACACAGGAGAAATTTACTTTACTTTTAACAATAAAAATCAATTAGTAAAAGAACTCCAAGCCGGTCTTAGCATTACACCTATAGATGAAAATGCGCGAACAATTGAACTCTTGTTTCACCATGAAAATCCCAAACTCTGTTATCATTTAATTCAATCGATTATCAACAGTTACTTTAATTTTGAAAAGTATAAAACACAAGAGGAGAATAGTCAAACCATTGCGTTCATCAATGGACAGTTAGATTCTTTATCGCTCGTACTTGATCATTCTAAAGATAGCTTGAGCCTGTTTCAAAAATCACAAAACATCCCAAGCATTGAATACGAAGAATCCGACATTACGGGAAACTTGTCATCCTTTTCTAAACGCTTAGCTGAAATCAATGAAGAATTGAATGCGGTAACCTACGTAAACAATAGAATTTCAAGCGATGTTACGCGTAATGAGATTTACCGGATTTTACCCGAATTAGTTGGCAGAAGAAGCTTTGAAGGATCAATAACTCGACAAATTGAAGAATTAAATAAACTGTTAGAATCAAGAGAAGATTTACTGCAAGACATCACCTATGAAAGCAGTAAAGTACGACTTATAAATGAACGAGTTAGCAATCGAATTCAAGGGGTTAAGAAAAGCTTAAATGCGATTCAAGAACGATTAAAACATGAAAAGCGCTTGATTGAAAATGAACTAGCGAAATACGAAGGAAAATTATTGGGCTTACCAGAAAAAACCACCGAATTCAATCGACTAAAATATATGGAGGAATTGAATCGAGAGTATTTTAATTTGTTCACTCAAAAGAAAATTGAATTTCAAATTAATAATGCCGGATTTTCAAGTGACAATAGACTATTGAGTCTACCTACCCTTGCAGAACAACCTGTATCTCCGAATAGCAACAAAACTTATTTAATCCTTGGGATTTCTGGAATTTTAATTGGATTAGCTTGGCTCTTATTCTATTATTTGACCTACAACGAAATTACATCATTAGCTGATCTTAAAAATTTACTCCCAAATGATACTACTATTTTAGGTAGTGTCCCGCTTCACAAAAGTAAAATGAAGTACTCTCAAATTGTTATTACCCAATCGCCCAAATCTAGGATTTCTGAATCCATTCGTAACATTAAATCTAACTTAAACTTCATCAATAAGGATGCCCGACTGATTGCTGTATCCTCATCGATTTCAGGCGAAGGAAAAACCTTTGTTATCATGAATTTGGCTGCCACCTTTTCAACCTCAGGTAAAAAATGTATTATCCTGGATTTAGACCTACGTAAGCCTAAAGTTCATCATGGATTTAATGTAGATAACCAAAAAGGTATGAGCCAAGTATTATCTGGTTTATTACCCCTTAAAGAGGTTATTCAGGTATCAACAATTCCTCGACTTGATTTTATAACTGCAGGACCTATTCCGCCAAACCCTTCAGATTTAATACAAAGTGAAACACTGAGTCAAATAATCGATCAACTAAAGGCTAGCTATGATTTAATATTTATAGACAACCCACCCGTTGGGATCGTGTCTGATGGAATTAACCTACTATCCAAAGCAGATATTCCAATTTATGTATTCAAAGCAAATTACTCGAAACGTATGTTTGCCCATCAACTTAGGGAACTCTTTGAAATACAGAAACTTGATAAAATCAATGTCATTTTAAATGCTGTTCCGGATATGGGTTCTATATATGGGTATGGGTATGGATACGGTTACGGCTATGGCTATGGCTATGGTGGATATTACTCGGATGAAGATTCATCACCTTGGTGGAAACGGTGGTTAAGTCGATTTAAATTCAAGAATAAGAATCATGGAGATTAAGGAATTTGAAATCACGGACTTATTGCTCATCAAACCGAATCGTTTCCAGGATGACCGCGGTTATTTTATGGAATCCTTCCAAGATAAACGCTATGCAGGGCTTATTTCGTCCCCATTTGTTCAAGACAATGTATCGCTCTCTAAAAGAGGGGTTTTACGAGGATTACACCTTCAAAAACCTCCAAGGGCTCAAGGAAAACTGGTTCAAGTGCTACGTGGTTCCGTATTGGATGTCGCTGTAGACTTAAGAAAACAATCTCCAAGCTACGGAAAACATGTTTGTGTAGAATTGAGTCAAGCCAATGGGTTACAATTTTATATTCCGCCAGGATTTGCTCATGGGTTTCAAGCCTTAGAAGACGATACGATTTTCACCTATAAATGCACGGATTATTACTCAGCAACGGATGAACTGACCATCCGATGGGATGACCCACAACTTGCAATAGAATGGCCAATAACTCCAGCTATGACTTCCCCAAAAGATGATTTGGGCATATTGTTTCACGAATTCAATAGTCCATTTTAGGGTATGCCGTTAATCCTGAAATTGTTTCTTTATTTCCTTGGAACACTTGGATTTACACTAGCAGTGGTTTATTTATTGCTTGGTTTCGCTAAATCTTTAGGAATTCGAAGCAAAAACGATATCCATGTAAGATGGAGCAATACAACGAAACCTTCTTTGGGAGGTATTGCAATTTTTGCATCCATGTTTATGGCGATTGTAATTTATTCCATTTCACATCCTACACAAAACATCTTCGGAGACCTTCGCTTTCTGTTTTTCTTCTTAGGCGCATCACTTGCATTCTTTATGGGACTTGCTGATGACGCCTTCAACACAAAACCCTTGATTAAACTATTGACTCAGTTGCTTTGTGGTGGGAGCCTTGTTGCGAGTAATATTATTATTTCAATTACTGATGTGTTTTGGATTGATGGTATAATTACACTGGTTTGGGTCGTTGGGCTAATGAATTCATTAAATATGTTAGATAACATGGATGGCATAACAACGAGTATCACGATAAATATATTACTCTTTTTACTGGCCTTTAGCTTCTTTTTCACTACACCATTACTCGATGTAAATACCTTCATAGTTATTGGACTTATTGGTTCATTAAGTGGATTTCTATTTGTAAACGCACCACCTTCCAAATTATTTATGGGAGATTCCGGCAGCCAAGTAATTGGATATGCGGTTGCATACTATAGTGTTTATTTCTTGTGGGTTCAAGACCCCGGTGCCACCCCTCCTTATGTTACAACCTACGTTGCACTTATGATATTGGCCATTCCGTTCATTGATACGTTTACAGTAACTTTCAACCGCATAAAACAAGGTAAATCACCCGCAAAAGGAGGAAAAGATCACACAACACATCACATGGTATATCGAGGGTTTACGGAACGTCAAACCTTTATTTATTATTGGCTAATTTCATTTATCCTCGGATGCTTTGGACTTGTCATAATGTACCTCTACCAGCGTAACTTCTCCTTTTTCTCAGCGCTTCCTATCATCCCATTCTTTATCGCTTTTTATTTCCTTTTCAGAAACACACATGTATTTAAAGCACCAAATAATAACGACATCCCTTTGGATTAGCCTTACTTTCATTTTATTTAGTTGTACCTCAAATAAAAAAGTAAGCCCATCAACACCGTTGGTTAAAACGCAGAAAACCCCAAAATTACCAAGGAAAATCCTGTTTTTCAACGATTATGTTTCAATGACAGATTTCGATTTAAGGGAACGATTAGACCGAGAGCTGTTAGTTAACACTTATTTTCAGAGCAGTACAAGCATTGTCATCAAACGGGCTACACGTTTCTTCCCAACCATTGAGCGGATTTTAAAAGAAGAAGGAGTTCCTGATGATTTCAAATACCTTTGCGTTATTGAAAGTAACCTTAGTAATGTTACCAGCCCGGCAGGTGCCGCTGGATTTTGGCAATTCATGCCAGGAACAGCACCAGAATATGGGATAAAAATCACCTCAGAAATCGATGAGCGCAATCACCTTGAAAAAAGCACGAGAGCAGCATGCCAATTAATTAAAAACAACTACACCTTGTTTAAGGATTGGGTTAATGCTTGTGCAGCCTATAATCGTGGTCCAGGCGGACTAATGCAAGACATGAAATCTCAGGGAGTGAAGCACTTTTTTGATACCGAAATGAATCCTGAAACTGCACGCTATGTGTTTCGAATCATGGCCTTAAAATTAATCATGGAACACCCTACCGACTATGGGTATCAAATCCCAAAAACCGCACAATACTCCCCTATTAAATGCAAGGTCATTCATATCAAAAAGCCAATTAATAATATAGCTATATGGGCACGCCAACACGGTACCAGCCTTAAAAACATTCGCATATTAAACCCATGGATCTTAGCGAATCACCTTTCGTCCACTTCAATTCCATGCTCCATTAAAATTCCTGCAAACAAAGAACAACTTGGGGTGTTTAAAAAATAGAATCCACAAACATGAAGGAACAGGAAACGATTGCGGTATATGGTGCTCGAGCGCACAATTTAAAAAATATCGACCTTTCCTTTCCAAGAAATAAATTAGTTGTTTTTACTGGACTTAGCGGAAGCGGTAAAAGCTCCTTGGCCTTTGATACCATTTTTGCGGAAGGCCAACGAAGGTACATTGAAACCTTTTCATCTTACGTCAGGCAGTTCATTGGTGGGCTCGAACGACCAGATGTAGATAAAATCGATGGCTTGAGCCCTGTTGTTGCTATCGAACAGAAAACAGTTTCTCGCTCCCCGCGTTCAACGGTTGGAACCATTACCGAACTGTATGATTTTTTTAGGTTATTGTATGCTCGGGCTGGAACGGCATATTCAATGGTTACCAATGAGCCCATGGTTAAATATACCGAAAGAGAAATAACCGATCTCATTTGTAAGCGCTATGCAGGAAGAAAATTTGCAATTCTCGCACCAAAAATTAGGGCAAGAAAAGGTCATTACAAGGAACTATTCGAACAAATTACGCGTCAGGGATTTACCAAAGTACGGGTTGATGGAGAAGTGCGAGACATCACACCGGGCATGAAATTGGACCGTTACAAAACGCACGATATTGAGGTAATCATAGACCGATTCACCGAAAATATATCAGACAGTGATCGTGTTTACAAAGCGGTAGGTACCGCCATGAAAATGGGAGCTGGTATCATGATGGCCATGGATTGGTCATCCATGGAAGCAGTTTATTTCAGCCGGAGTTTAATGTGTCCGAGCAGTGGGATTTCTTATCCTGATCCAGAACCGAACTTGTTTTCATTCAATTCCCCTTACGGAGCATGTACACCATGCAGTGGTCTTGGCGAGGTAAGTGCCGTCGACTTAGAAAAAATCATTCCAAATCCTTCCCTGTCCATTCAAAAAGGGGGAATTGCACCCTTAGGGAGCTTTAAACATAATTGGTTCTTTGATAAACTTCAAAAAATTGTCCTTGCCATGGGACACACCCTTCAAACCCCGCTCGCTCAATTCAGTACAGAAGAAATCAACTTCTTACTCTACGGGAATGAAGACATGCATTTAAGTAAAGATGATATCCAAGAACGATTCGAAGGGATTATACAGTTCATGATGCGCTACAAAGAAGATGGAGATCCTGTATTGCTTCGTTGGGTAGAGCAATTTATGCATAAGATTACCTGTCCCACGTGCCAAGGGTTTCGATTGAAACAGGAAGCATTACATTTCAAACTAGCAGGTAAACATATTGGGGATATTTCTGAATTGGATTTATCTGAATTAGATCAATGGTTGCAAGAAATCGATGGGAACTTAAGTAAGGAACAACAGGTGATTGCTTCTGAAATACTAAAAGAAATAAAAACACGCCTGCGATTCATTTTGGATGTTGGATTGGGATATTTAACCTTGGGAAGATCCTCCAAAAGCTTATCCGGAGGAGAAGCGCAGCGGATAAGACTCGCCACACAAATTGGTACTGAGCTTATCAATGTCTTATACATTCTTGACGAACCTTCAATCGGTCTTCACCAAAGAGACAACACCAAACTTATAAATTCCCTGAAGAAACTAAGAGATGCGGGGAATACCGTTTTAGTGGTTGAACACGACCGAGATATGATTGCCGAAGCTGATCATATTGTAGATATTGGTCCAAGCGCTGGAATCAACGGGGGAAATATTGTTTTCTCAGGGACGTACCCGGAATTGTTAACATCACAAACGACAACATCAAACTATTTCAACGGGGGCAATTGCATTGAAGTACCTTCAACGCGACGCAAAGGAAATGGAAACATGCTCACCTTAACGAATGCCTCTGGGAACACCCTGAAAAATGTAACCTTGAATCTTCCATTGGGTACATTAACATGCGTAACAGGAGTTTCAGGTAGTGGGAAGTCTACCCTAATCAATCAAACCTTATACCCTGTTATCAGGAAGCATTTTTACCAGAGTCTTGGACAAGCATTACCCTATAAATCAATTGATGGTCTGGAACATATTGATAAAGTGATAGACATCGATCAAAGTCCCATTGGTAGAACACCTAGATCCAATCCGGTTACCTACACTAAAGTATTCGATGAAATCAGAAGTTTATTTGCATCATTACCTGAGGCACAAATCAGGGGCTATAAACCTGGCCGATTTTCATTTAATGTAGCAGGCGGAAAATGCGAAACATGCAACGGCGGTGGCCTTAGGCTCGTAGAAATGAATTTCTTACCTGACGTCTACGTGACTTGTGAGACCTGTCAAGGAAAACGATACAATGCAGAAACACTTGAAGTTAAATTCAAAGGGAAATCAATTTCTGATGTATTGAACATGCAAATTTCGGAAGCTGTTCCATTTTTTGAGTCCATTCCTAAAATTCATCGCGTGTTAGCTACTTTAGAAAGTGTAGGAATGGGCTATGTTACCTTAGGCCAACCCTCTACCACCCTTTCTGGAGGCGAAGCACAACGAATTAAGTTAGCCACTGAATTATCTAAAAAAGCTACAGGAAACACCCTGTATTTACTTGACGAACCTTCTACCGGCTTACATTTTGAAGACATTAAACTTTTATTAAATGTACTTCATCGCTTAGTTGATGAAGGAAATACAGTATTGGTCATTGAGCACAACTTAGACATTATTAAAACCGCAGACTATATTGTTGATATGGGTCCGGATGGTGGGAAAGGAGGAGGTAGCATTATCGCAGAAGGAACTCCTGAAAAAATCATCAAGAAAAGCATTGAAAAATCCGATACCGCGAGGTATTTGTTAGAAGAAATAAATAGAAATAAAATTATGAACAAAAACTGAGTTTATTTTTTATAATTTTGCATCGCTATAACAACATAAAACCTTAGAAAAATGGCAGTAGAAATTACAGACGCAAACTTCGACGAATTAGTAATGAAATCAGATAAGCCAGTAATGGTTGATTTTTGGGCAGAGTGGTGTGGTCCTTGTCGAATGATCGGACCCGTAGTAGAAGAACTACATACGGAGTATGCAGATAAAGCTATTATTGGAAAAGTTAATGTTGACCATAATTCGGGAGTTGCAGCACAATTTGGTGTTCGAAGCATTCCAACCATCTTGTTTATCAAAAATGGAGAAGTTGTTGATAAATCGGTTGGAGCCGTTCCTAAAGCTACCTTAGCTGCTAAATTGGACGCGATCTTATAATCGGTACTTCATACCAACACATTCATGGATAATTTTTTCCGGAGGCTCAAATACTATGGAATTGGTTTTGGCATAGGGTTAATCTTTGTGGTGTTGTTGTTTCAACAAAAAGGCTGTTCTTGGACGCCTGGAAACCGCGTTAAATCTGCCATTCTTGAACGAATAATTTTTATTGATTCGTTAGACGAGATTTATATTAAAGCGCACAACATCTCACCAAAAACACTTCGTAAATTCATCGAAAACGGTACAGTTTCATTCCTCAAGAGTAAACGGAACGGTCAGGAGAAGTTATATCATTTCCATGGAACATTAGGTAGCGACAAATCCTTCAATTGCCTCGTTGGTTATCGTGAAAAAAGTGTGGTGGTGGATTTGGATTTTGAACATTCGGAGATTAAACAATATAAACCATTGGTTGGTTATGCTAAACCTTTTCTCTACAAAAAGAAAAATTGGTTTTCAGGAAAATGGAATTTATACGAATTAAAGGGGATAGTCCCCTCGTCTGCTCCTGAAAAATTCACTGAATTATTCCTAAAAAACGGAAGGATAGACTGCAGTAAAAGTACGTTTGATGTGCAGAAACCAACAAGCTATTTATTCTTCACAAACGAATTTGCGAAACATCACAAACAAGAATACCAAATGCGTACAATTTGGTATCAAGAAAAAATCGAAATTAAAGACTTGTCAATTATTGACATCAAGAGTAACAATTAGCAAACGTTAATTGTTAATAATTCAAGAGACCTCCTGAATTAGTCGGACGGATTATCGTTAATTTTGAATCATGGAATTTAGTGCCACTCAAATTGCACAGTTACTCGAAGGTATTGTTGAAGGAGATGCTTCAGCATCAGTTTCGGGTCTTTCAAAAATAGAAGAAGGGAAACCAGGTTCGCTTTCCTTCCTGTCTAATCCAAAATACGAAGCTTACATTTACACTACAGGTTCTAGTATTTGTATTGTAAATGACAGTTTTCACCCAACAAAACCCTTACCAAGTACACTAACCTTGATTAAGGTGAAAGATGCTTATTCCTGTTTTGCTAAGTTACTTAGCGTATACCAAGCATCCATGAGAAAAACGCCTGGCATAGAACAACCATCGTTTATTGATCCAAGCGCAACGATTGGAAACGATGTGTACATCGGAGCATTTGTCTACATTGGCGCAAATGCCCAAATAGGTGACGGATGTGCAATTTACCCAAACACGCACATCGGACAAGGAAGTACTGTCGGGTCGAACACCACGCTATTTTCCGGTGTACAAGTATATGACAACATGCATATTGGTTCAAATTGTATTCTTCACGCAGGTGTAGTAATTGGCAGTGATGGATTCGGTTTCGCACCAAACGAACAGGGTGTATTTGATAAGGTGCCTCAAATCGGCAATGTTATCATTGAAGACTTCGTTGAAATTGGTGCTAATTCTACGATTGACCGTGCAACTATGGGATCAACCCGTATTAAAACAGGCGTTAAAATCGATAATTTATGTCAAATAGCGCATAATGTTGAAGTGGGTGAACACACCGCACTCGCCGCTCAAGTAGGCATTGCCGGTTCTGCAAAACTGGGCAAACATATTATGGTAGGCGGACAAACCGGAATCAGCGGACACCTTCACATTGCTGACGGAACGAAGATTGTGGCACAATCCGGTATTCCATCCACTGTTAAAGAAGCCGACACCCTAATGGGTACACCAGCGATACCTATCAACGACTTCAAGCGTTCATTCATCGGATTCAGAAAATTACCTGAAATGATGCGAGAATTGAGTCAATTGAGAAAAGAAATCAATGAATTAAAAGCGAATAAATCATAACATGACCGAACAACAACATACACTCAAACAACCCGTAGCATTGATGGGTGTTGGCTTGCATACTGGAGAAAAAGTCACTATTGAACTATGTCCTGCTCCAGCCAACCATGGCTATAAATTTCAACGAGTCGATTTAGAAGATGCACCAATAATCAATGCAGATGTGGACTTAGTGGTCTCTACAGAACGAGGAACCACACTGGAGTCAAAAGGAGTTAGAGTTTACACAACAGAACATGTACTGGCAGCCTTGGTTGGTTGCGGCGTAGATAATGCCTTGATTAAAATTTCCGGACAAGAAATTCCAATTTTAGATGGAAGCGCCCTACCCTACGTAAAAGCGATTGATGCAGTTGGTACGGAAGCCCAAGATGCTGAGCGCATTTACTTTGAATTGGATGAAAACATTCCATGGGAAGACACCGAAAAACAAATTGAATTTTTAGCTATACCCGATAAGGTATACCGCCTAACCGTAATGGTTGATTATAATTCTCCAGTCCTTGGCACCCAGCATGCCAGCATGTACAACTTGGATGAATTCAAAAAAGAAATAGCACCTTGCAGAACCTTTGTTTTCTTAAGAGAGTTAGAATATTTAGCGGGGAACAACTTAATTAAAGGAGGTGACTTAGACAATGCAATTGTACTTGTAGATCGATTGGATGTTTCGCAAGAAGAACTTAATCGATTGGCCAAACTCTTAGGAAAAGAAAACCTTGAAATATCCATTGAAGGCATTGGTGTATTAAACAGCCTTAAACTCCAATACGAAAACGAACCTGCTAGACACAAGCTCTTAGATATCGTAGGTGATTTAGCACTTATTGGACGACCGATTAAGGCGCATATTCTTGCTGCCCGACCGGGCCATTCAGGCAATGTGCGATTTGCGAAGGTCTTAAAAGACCAAATCAAAAAACAACAAGGTAAAGGGAAATACTTTGACTTGACCAAGGAGCCTTTATATACGATTCAAGACATCGAGCGTATGCTACCTCATCGATATCCATTCTTACTTGTAGATAAAGTGATGGAATTGACTGAAAACTCAATCATTGGGGTAAAGAATGTAACCATGAATGAACCGATGTTTACCGGACACTTTCCAGGAAACCCTGTATTTCCGGGTGTTTTACAAATAGAAGCGATGGCTCAAGTCGGTGGGATTTTCGCATTAAGTGGTGTTGAAGATGCGCACTTATACTCTACCTATTTCATGAAAATCGACAAAGTTAAATTCAAATCGAAAGTTGTGCCCGGCGATACCCTTGTGTTTGAATTAAACTTGCTTTCACCGATTCGTAGAGGCTTAGTTGAGATGGGAGGAACAGCATACGTGAACGGAAAACCTGTGATGGAAGCTGAAATGTTAGCACAAATTATAAAAGATAAAACGGAATGATTTCTCCCCTAGCGAGCGTACATCCTGATGCAAAACTTGGTGCACAAGTGAGCATTGCCCCTTTCAGTATGATTCATGAAAATGTAATTATCGGAGAAGGAACAAAAATTCATTCCAACGTAGCGCTTTATCCTGGAACACGCATCGGTAAACACTGTGAGATTTTCCCTGGAGCAGTGATCGGGGTGATTCCACAAGACCTTAAATTTGAAGGTGAAGATACTACAGTAGAAATTGGAGATTATACTAAAATCAGGGAATGCGTTACAATTCATAGGGCCACCAAAGACAAGTGGAAAACTGTGATTGGTTCCCATTGTTTACTTATGACGTATGTGCACGTAGCGCATGACTGCCAAATTGGAGACCATGTAATATTGGCAAGTTATACGGGGCTTTCTGGTCATGTAACCATTGACGATTATGCCATACTTGAAGGAAAGGTCGCAGCGCAACAGTTTGTCCATATTGGTAAACACGCTTTTATCGGTGGCGCCTCATTGATTCGAAAAGATGTGCCTCCATATATAAAAGCAGCTAGAGAACCCCTAACCTTTGCGGGAGTGAATTCCGTGGGATTACGAAGAAGAGGATTTAGTGACGAGGATGTTCGACTGATTGAAGACATATACAGAATCATCTATGTTCAGAACAGTAATATTTCTAAAGGAATTCAAGCCATAGAAGAAAGCATTCCAGCTTCACCGCTGCGCGATGAAATTCTTGCCTTTATTCAAGCCTCTGACAAAGGTGTAATCCGTGGAATGATTTAATATGTTTCATCGTGGAGAACTGGTTACTCTAACCATTGATGCCTATGCCTTTGGCGGCAGAGGTATAGCGAAAATTCCAACAGAAGATTCTCATTTCATTGTTTTTATAGATAATGCGTTTCCAGGGCAAGTGGTCAAAGCAAAAATTGATGTTAAACGCAAACACCATGCGGAAGCAAAATTAGTAGAGGTAATTAAGCGTTCACCACTCGAGGTTGTTTCTGATTACCAAGAAATATCCGGTGCGCCGTATATTTTTGTTTCGCAAGAAGAACAACACAAAGCCAAGCTATCTTCAACCCTAAGTACATTTTCTAAGATAAGCGGGATTCGAGACCTAGAAGAAAAATTCGATGAGTACATCGCCTCACCTTCCCTATATTTTTATCGGAATAAAATGGAATACAGCTTTTCAAGCATTGAACACGACATGGAAAGCGGTGAAGACATTGACGATGCCTTTGCTTTAGGATTTAAACGTAGGGGAACATGGTGGAAAGTGGAGAACTTGAATAAACCGAGCGGTTTATTTGACAAGGAATGGGAAGAGAAGTTAATCCTACTCAGAACATTTTTAAAAGATACGAAGTTACCCGCTTGGCATCCGCCACAAAAGAAAGGGTTTTTCAGACATATCATCGTACGGAAGTCCTTTATGCACAATCAATTACTGGTTAATTTAGTTACATCTTCCAACGGAATTAAACACTTTGACCGTAATGCCTTCGTTGCTAAATTGCTTGAATTGCATGGTGATCGTATCGCAGGAATTCAACATACGGTTAATGATGATGTTGCGGATCGATCGAAGATTGAAAATGGACAAACCAAAATGCTTTACGGCAAACCCTTTGTTGAAGAGCAAATTCTTGGTTTAACCTTTCAAATGCGCATGGAGAGTTTCTTTCAAACCAATCCTGCGTGTGCAGAATTATTATACCGAAAGGCTATCGATTATTTATTGGAGGACCTACCGCCAAATCAGGAAATATTGGATTTATTCTGCGGAACAGGCACCATTGCACAACTCATAGCCACTAGAAACCCAAGTGCCCGAATAACGGGTGTTGATATCGTGCCTGAAGCGATTGAAGATGCTAAAGAAAATGCGAATAAAAACAAGCTAACAGATGTCAGTTTTCACGCAGCAGATGTTGGGAAATTCCTTAAGGAACATCCGCAGTACGAAGGGAACATCGGTGCGCTTATCTTGGATCCTCCACGTGCAGGAATAGCTCCAAAAACTTTGCTTAAAACGATCGCACTTGGTGCAAAACGAATCGTTTATATATCATGTAATCCATCGACACAAGCACGAGATGCCTCCACACTGATTGATGCTGGATACACCTTAGAAAAATTCTGTTTAGTGGATCAATTCCCACACACTGGGCACATTGAGTCCATCGCTAAATTCATCAAATTATGATCGTATCCATACTCTCGATCGGAGATGAGTTATTAATTGGACAAACGGTCAATACCAATGCCGCTTGGCTTGGCAAGGAGTTATCATCCATTGGCGCAAGAATTCAACAGGTACTCACAATTTCTGACGATGAACAGGTCATTCGTAAAGCCATTGATGAATCCACTGCAGATCTTTGTATTGTAACTGGTGGCTTAGGTCCAACAAAAGATGATCGCACCAAAAAAGTATTGGCGGCATATTTTGATATGCCATTAGTTGAGGACAAAGAAACACTTAATCACATCGCAGACTTTTTTGCACGGAGAAACCGGCCAATGCTTCAAGTTAATATCGATCAAGCATTATTGCCAAAAGGGTGTGAAATCCTCCCAAATCGCTTGGGAACTGCCGCAGGAATGTGGTTCAAAGCAAAAGGGAAATCGGTAATTAGCCTTCCGGGTGTACCTTATGAAATGAAAGGAATTTTCGTGGAGGAAATTTTACCTAGATTACAGGAAAACTATAACTTAAACGCCCTGTATCACCAAACGATAATCACTCATGGAATGGGCGAAAGTTTTCTTGCGGAACGAATTGCCGCATGGGAAACATCCTTGGAAGAGGCAATGCTATCATTAGCATATCTCCCATCGCCTGGCATGGTGAAATTGCGAATTGGATCCCACAGGGGAAAAACAGATAAAGGCTTAATTGAAAGCAAAATAAGTGAATTAGAATCCATTATACCCGAACTTATTGTAGGTTATGGGGAAGATACCTTGTCGTCTGTAATTGCTAATTTACTTTCCTCCCAACAAAAAACAGTTGGAACCGTAGAAAGCTGCACCGCAGGAAGTTTAGCCACGTCAATTGTTGCCAATTCCGGTTCATCGCAATATTTTAGGGGCAGCTTGCTCACGTATCAAACCAGCATGAAATCCAGTTTACTTGGAATAGAACCCGAGTTTATTGAATTCCATGATGTAGTGAGTGAAGCGGTTGTCAAGCGAATGGCGGAAGCAGGGAAGGAACGCCTTGGAGTAGATTATTGCTTGAGCACCACCGGTATCATGGGACCTACCGCGGGTGACTCTCAGCATCCCGTTGGAACCGTTTGGATCGGGCTTGCTGGTTCCAGAGAAACTATCGCCAAAAAATTCCATTTCGGAGATAACCGCCTGAGAAACATTGAAATGAGTACCTTAGCTGCGTTGAATTTATTGCGATTAGCACTTTTAAAGGAATAATACCCTTAAAAATCGCGGAAAAAATAAATTTCAATTTGCTTTTATCTTAAAAATATCGTTTCTTTGCACCCGCTTTAATTAAAAGTTTAATACATCATGTCGCGCATTTGTCAGCTAACAGGAAAATCGGTAATGGTAGGAAACAACGTTTCTCACTCCAACCGTAAAACGAAAAGAAGATTTTTACCAAACTTGGTAACAAAGAAATTCTATGTGCCTGAAGAAAATACATTCATTACATTGAAAGTATCTACTTCAGCTATTCGAACAATCAATAAGAAAGGAATTTCTGCTTGTTTGAAAGATGCTCGGGCTAAAGGATTTATTAAATAATTTACCCTGTTGGGAAACAGAATAAACGAAAAGTAAAATGGCTAAGAAAAGTAAAGGAAATAGAATTCAAGTAATTCTTCAATGTACGGAACATAAAGAATCAGGAATGCCTGGAATGTCTCGTTACATTACGACCAAAAACAGAAAAAACACGCCTGACCGTATGGAATTAAAGAAATTTAATCCGGTGTTAAAGCGATATACCGTTCACAAAGAAATTAAATAAGCATAGACCATGGCAAAGAAAGTAGTTGCATCCTTACAAAAAGGTGGAGGAAAAGAGCACACAAAAGTGATTAAAATGGTTAAATCTGAGAAATCGGGTGGTTACGTTACTAAAGAAGAAATCGTTCACAACGACAAAGTTAAAGATTGGTTCGCTAAGAACTAATTGATTATCTAATTATAGACGATCCCGTCCGCCAAGGTGGACGGGATTTTTTGTGCATTATCATTATGGGAATTTTTGATTTTTTTTCAAGGGGTAAAAAAGAAGACCTAGACCGAGGCTTAGAAAAGACAAAACAATCTTTTTTTAGTAAAATCACTCGCGCTATACTTGGGAAATCCAAGGTAGATGATGAAGTATTAGACAATTTGGAGGAAGTACTTATTTCATCCGATGTCGGTGTGGCAACTACCCTTAAAATCATTGATCGAATCCAAAAACGCGTTGATCGAGACAAAGTACTTAATACAGATGAATTAAATACAGTGCTTAAAGAGGAAATCACTGGTTTATTGGTAGATAGCAATATTTCACTTGAACAAAATAAGCAACTGAATCCGAATGAACCTTATGTAATCATGGTAGTTGGAGTAAATGGGGTTGGTAAAACTACAACCATCGGGAAACTCGCCCATCAATTTAAATCTTCCGGGAAAAAAGTGATGCTGGGCGCCGCAGATACCTTTAGAGCTGCAGCGGTGGATCAATTAATCATTTGGTCTCAGCGCGTTGGGGTAGACATCGTGCAACAAGGCATGAATGCAGATCCCGCAAGCGTAGCATTTGACACCTTGCAATCTGCGAAAGCAAATGGAGCTGATGTGGTGATTATCGACACCGCAGGTAGATTACATAACAAAGTAAACTTAATGAATGAGCTGAGTAAAATAAAAAGGGTTATGACCAAAGTATTCCCAAATGCTCCGCATGAAATTTTATTAGTACTCGATGGTTCAACTGGCCAAAATGCCTATGAACAAGCTAAACAGTTTGCTCAAGCCACGGAAATCAACGCCTTAGCCATCACCAAATTAGATGGAACTGCCAAAGGAGGTGTAGTTATTGGGATTTCTGACCAAATGCAAATCCCGGTCAAATATATTGGCGTAGGGGAAAAAATGGAGGACTTACAATTGTTCGATAAACAAGCATTTGTAGAAGCACTTTTTAGCGAAACAGCAGGCTAAAAATCCATTTCTATTGCGTATCTTCGGGGAAAAATTTTTATGCGCTTTCTTTCCTTATTATTCTTATTCCCTGTTATAGCTTTCTCTCAAGAGTATAACGTTCGGGGATTTATCACCAATGAAAAAAATGGGGAAGCCATAAGCAATGAAAAAGTGACCTTACTCACCATGGATAGTACCTTGGTTGCGGGTGCCATGACCGATGCCAACGGTTTATTTTCCATTCCAAAACTTAAAAAAGCAGACTATTTACTGAGAATTAATGTCGCAGGATACAAGCGAACGTTTATTCCCGTAAAATTCCCTGCAGATAAAAAGATTATAGATATTCCGATTAAACTGACTCCAACGGACAAAACTTTTGATGATGTAGTTGTTACCGCCGAATCAAAAACAAAAAAAACCAAGCCTGACGTAGGCACCATTAAATTCGACAAAGAAGGGGTTGAACGTATTCCTGTGTATGGGGCAGAAAGTGATGTACTTGGTGCCGTTTCTGTTACTCCCGGAGTTACCGTAACGGGTGATCAAGGTGGACAATTTTACGTGCGCGGAGGAACCCCAATCCAAAACAAGACCTTATTGGATGGTATGACCATCTATAATCCCTTTCACTCCATTGGATTTTACTCCATTTTTGAAACGGAACTCGTGAAATCAGTGGACATTTATACCGGTGGATTCGAATCAAAATACGGAGGAAGAGTTTCATCGATTATGGATATTTCATACCGTGATGGTGATCGTGGGGCATTTGGAGGAAAAGTATCTGTGTCTCCATTTTTGGCAAAACTGGTATTAGAGGGGCCATTTAGCAAACCAAAAAATGGTAGGCTATCTCCTGGTTCGTATGTATTCACTGCGAAACACTCATTAATTGATTACACCTCTAAATCGCTATATCCTAAAATCAACGAAGGCGATGGCTTACCCTTTAACTTTACTGATTTATATGGAAAAGTAACCTTTACCAGTGAAAGCGGATCTAAGGTGAGCTTTTTTGGTTTCCATAATCAAGACAGCGTGAATTATAGCATTGCCGACTTGAATTGGCAGGCTTCTGGAGGCGGGATGAACTTCCTGATGATTCCGTCAGGTTCCCCGGTATTTATTCGGGGACATGTAAACGGGTCAAACTTCATGACCACGTTCGCAGAAGATCAAGTGGAACCAAGATATTCAAAAATTGGAGGCTTTGACCTCGGTTTTGACTTTTCCTATTTCCTAAAAAATGAAGGCGAAATGAACTACGGATTTAATTTCTGTGGGTTCAATACACAATTCGTTACCTTCAATGAAGCCAAAAGAAAGATTGAAGCGTTCAACTTTTCCACCGAACTGGGGGCCTACTATAATTACAGAAGAGTTTCTAAAGACCTTCGATGGGTTATGCAAGCTGGATTTAGAGTTCAAGCATATGCTTCCTTAAGCACGCTTTCACCGGAACCAAGACTTGGTTTAAAATATAACGCGACGGAAAAAATGAGATTCAAATTCTCTGGCGGACGTTATTCTCAGAACTTTACTTCCGCTTCTAGCGATAAGGACATTGTAAACTTGTTTAACGGATTACTCTCAGCGCCAACGAATGTGCAAGAACAATTCATAACAGAAAATTTAAACACTAAAGACATTCGAAATGGGCTTCAGTATGCATGGCATGGGATCCTAGGGATAGAATATGACCTAAACAAATCAAATTTCCTGAACATTGAAGGGTATTACAAGTATTTCAATCAACTAAGTAATATTAACCAGAACAAATTATACGAAGACCTTGCCCAATTCGAATTAGTAGATGATGTGTTTAAGAAGGATTTCATCATTGAATCAGGAAAAACAATTGGTGTGGATGTACTTTATAAATTAACCTTAAATCGCCTGTTCATTTGGGGGGTATATTCGTATAGTTACTCTACCCGATGGGATGGTTTTGATACCTACTTCCCAGTATTTGACCGTAGACATAATGTGAACTTAGTTGGCTCCTACCAATTTGGCAAGAAAAAAGACTTAGAAGTCAATGTGCGCTGGAATTTAGGTTCTGGCCTTCCATTCACACCAACTGCGGGATATTATCAAGCAGAGAATTTCAATGGCGGTGTTACTACGGACTATGTGACGAACAATCCATCAACCATTACTACCTTATTGGGTACATTTAATAGCCGAAGACTTCCATATTACCACCGATTAGATATCACGGTTAAAAAGCATTTCGATTTTAAAAACAAAACAAGGCTTGAAGTAACTGGTAACATCACGAATGTCTACGACCGAAAGAATATTTTTTACGTGAATCGAGTTACCTCAAAAGTAATTTATCAATTCCCTATTCTTCCTAGTCTTGGCGTAAGTTATAAATTCTAATATGGCGATCATCAAACCCTTTCGAGCGATACGTCCGGCTAGGAACAAGGTGCACTTAGTGGCTACAAGGCCTTATTATTCTTATAAACCAAATGTGCTTAAGGCGAAACTAGAAGATAACCCCTATACGCTATTACACATCATTAATCCGGAATTTAACCGCCTTAAACGTACAGAAGCAAATTCAAACGAACGATTTCAGTTGGTAAAAGAAGGATATGAGTTGTTTCAAGAAAAGGGGATTTTAATTCAGGATACCGAGCCCCATTTATATATTTATCGACAAACCTGTCCGGATCGGGTGTACACCGGAATAATTGGGGGTGCAGACGCCGAAGAATACCTGAGCGACCACATTAAAAAACACGAGGCCACACTCACCGAACGCGAAGGGGTTTTCACACGCTACTTAGACATTGTTGGCCTAAATGCCGAACCTGTATTGATGTCGTATGAAGGCACTGATACCATCGACAAAATCATACATAACTTAACCCAACAAAGACCCGAATACGAATTCACTACAACCGACTTGATCACACATGAATTATGGATTATTTCGGCAGAGGAAAGCGATGCGATTGCTGACGAGTTCAAGAAAATAGAGTCCGTATATATTGCGGATGGCCATCATCGAAGTGCCTCTTCTGTGGCATTATATGAAAAATATAAAGCAGCAGGGATTGCCAAAGGACAGTACTTTTTGGCATATTACGTGCGAGAAGACGCACTTAAAATCCTTGAATTTCAGCGATTAGTAAAACACTTAAATGGACTTAGCCCTGAAACATTTATTAATAGCATATCGCATCTCGGAACCCTTGTACCATTGAATACGCCACGAAAACCGTTGGCGGCTCATGAAATCACCATTTACTGCAATAATTCTTGTTATTCATTAACGCTTAATGCAGCTCATATTGATGCAACGCATCCTACTAATTCATTAGACGCCCAACTATTAACCCAATTGATCCTAGACCCTATCCTTGGAATTAAAGATTTAAAAACCTCTGAGGATATTTCTTTTATTCCGGGAAATACGCCTTTTGTAAATGTATTAAACCAAGTAAATGATGCCTCATTTCAAGTAGCATTTTTTCTATATCCCATCCCAATGTCGGCCGTAAAAAACGTTGCGGATCATGGCATGTTTATGCCTCCAAAATCAACTTGGGTTGAACCTAAATTACGAAGCGGACTTACCATAATGGATATTCATGATTAAAGCACAACTTGCAGCAATTCGTTCAAGCTTACCCGCTAGTACAGCGCTCATTGCTGTATCAAAAACCCATCCAATTCAACGGATCATGGAGGCTTATGAAGCTGGTCAACGTGATTTTGGAGAAAACAAAGTTCAAGAGTTGGTAGAAAAGTACGAGGCGCTGCCAAAAGATATTCGTTGGCACATGATTGGACATTTGCAAAGCAATAAAGTTAAATACATCGCGCCCTTTGTGCATCTGATTCATGGGGTGGACAGTTTCAACCTATTAAAAGAAATCAATAAACAAGGTCAAAAAAACGGGCGACGGATATCGTGTTTATTACAGTTCCATATAGCTCAAGAGGACACAAAATTCGGGTTAACTTTAGAAGAGGCCAAGGCATTTTTAGCTGGACCTGAATTTTCTTTACTGGATCATGTCCGTATATGCGGTGTGATGGGAATGGCCACCTTCACGGAAAACACAACACAAATCAGACAAGAATTCCAGAACTTACAAGCGACATACCAACAACTGCAATCAAGTTATTTTTCCTCAAATTCAGAATTCAAGGAAATATCTATGGGCATGAGCGATGACTACCCAATTGCTATTGAGGAGGGAAGCACCTTAATACGGGTAGGGAGTAAAATTTTTGGAAGGAGGTAGAAAAAACGTTCTACTTCTTATCATACACCAACATACATTGTTTTTCTGCTGAAAAGTACTTACGTGCGACCGCATTAATTTCGTCGAGTGTAATTGCATTTATTTTACGGAAGGTATCTTCTAAGGAATCGATTCGGTTATAAATGAGTAAGGTTTTTCCATTCGACATCGTGCGGGCATTGTTACTCTCCCATCCGATGGACAATTGACTTAAAAATTGATACTTTGACTTTTTAAGTTGAATTGGCGACATGCCCTTTTCTACCAACAAGAGAAGCTCCTTCTTTGCCAAATCAATCGACTTATCGATGTTTTTTTGTTCCGCAGAAAGAAGGATACCCCAAAACCCTGTGTCTTCCAGTACCGCATAACTGGCTTCAACATGGTAGGCTAAGCCATGTTTCTCACGAATGACAATATTCAATCGGGCATTCATGGCAGGTCCACCCAAGAAATTAATCAAAATGTTCATTGCCAAGCGATCCTCACTGTGATATGATGGAGCAATGCCGCCCAATATCGCGTGAGATTGAAAATTAGATTCTTTCTTACGAATCGTAAAAGGTTTTATTTCAGCTGGTGGCACCCATCCTAAATTCGTAGCCTTAGCCGGCAAGTCTTTTAATTGCTCTTCAATCAACTCCAATAAGCGATGTTTGGGCTCTCGTCCAACATAAGAAACAACCAAATTGTCGGCTGAAAAATTGGATTGTATAAAAGCCAATAAATCTTCCCGTTTAAATCGTTTAACTGATTTTTTAGTCCCTAATATCGGATTACCCAACGGATGATCACCAAAAAATATTCTGTCAAATTCATCCATTAAGCGATCCAAGGGGCTGTCTTTATAGGAATTAATCTCATCGATTACGACTTCTTTTTCTTTTTCAATTTCTTGAATGGGGAAATTCGAATTCACCACTAAATCCGACATTAATTCGAAGGCGCGTTTCGTATATCGATTCAAAAAGGTGGCATGCACGCAAATTTCTTCTTTGGCGGTAAAGGCATTCAACTCCCCTCCTACCTCATCGAGGCGGGTAAGAATCCACATGGCTTTCCTTTTATGGGTTCCTTTAAAAATACAGTGCTCTAAAAAGTGTGCAAGTCCTGGGTGGGTAGACGGTTCACTTCGACTACCTCCCTTAAAATAAAAGGCAAGGTGTCCAACAGCACTGTTTGAACGAACATACGCCAAACGGACTCCATTGCTCAGGGTAATAACTTCAGTAGGACTTTCTTTCATCTTATGGATTTAGGCGGCTAATTTGCCACTCATCTTCGTTCAATTTAAAACACACGCGTTCATGCAAGCGTGACGCTTGTCCTTGCCAAAACTCAAGATACGTAGGACGTAAAGCCATTCCTCCCCAGTGTTTTGGACGAGGGACTTCACCTGGAAATTCTTGCGCTAATTCCTTAAACCGTTGAGTGATTTCACTCATTTCTTTCAAGGGTTCAGATTGATGAGATGCCCAAGCCCCCAATTGACTTTCGCGGGGACGTGAGGCAAAATAGGCATCACTTTCCGCTTCACTAATTTTATTTACCGTTCCTTCTATCCGAATCTGGCGCTCTAAGCCCGGCCAAAAGAACAACAGCGAAGCATTTGGATTTTGCTGAAGGTCTTTCCCTTTATGAGACAAATAGTTAGTATAGAACACAAACTGTTGATCTGATATTTCTTTGAGGTAAACCACACGTGCACTGGGCTTCATTAATTCGTTCACCGTAGAAATCACCATGGCGTTGACTTCTTTTTCTCCAGAACTCACTGCTAAATTGAACCAGGTTTCAAAGGCCAAAAAGGGATCTGTATAATGAAAGGCTTCTTGATTTTTTGAAAAATCTGAATGATTGTCCCGCAGCTGGTCCAATGGATTACTCATCGTCTCCCGTAAATTGATCGTCTAATTGACTGTCATCGTCATCGACTTCATCCAGGTCATCAACCGTTAATTCATCTTCGTCAATATCGCTGCCGGATGCCGAAAAAACGACTCCTTTATTGCTTGTTGGTTCGATAAACTCTTCAATTTTCTTTGTTTTAGCTGGGCTTGCAACCTCATCCTCTCGGTAGGGGAAAATCTCAACAATTGGGGAAGCAATGATAGAAATCACTTGATAGTCAATCATTAAGGTGGCCAAACTCTCTTCCATGCGCAGATACGCTTCTTTCACATCGGGCGCAGAAACTAAAAAATTCTGTGCCACTTTCTTTTTCTTCTCACCATCTTCCTCATCAACCCCGTATGTAATTTTACATTTGAACCAATTGGCAGAATCCTCATATTGAAAAATATCTTGAAGGTCGGTTCGAGTGATTCCTGTAACCATAAATTCACCGCGAATCATGGCACTAAGTTCTTCATAGATGCGGGCTTCGGCATCTGTAAAGGTCATTGCAGCCAACAAATAGGGCTCATTTACGCGTTTGAGGGATCCGTTCTCTAACTGTTTTGTATACTTAACTTTAACTGTAAACCAACTGTTCATTTTGATGTATTTTCTAGCATACAAAAATACAGCACTTTTTCATCAAAAGTGGTCAGTGTTGAAAAGTAATTCTATTAAATTCTAAGGTTATTTGCCGAATCCAAAAGGCAGTAAATCCTTTACGGTTTCAATGATCATGGTACGTTGATCTTGATTAACCAAAATTACGCGTATAGGAGTAGATTGTCGATTCTCAGATTCTAACATTACCTGGCGGCATCCACCGCATGGAGACAGCAAATGTTCTTCCGGCATGAGTTCTCCTTTTGCCACAACCGCAAGGGTATCTATGGTGATTCCGGGAAAATTTGCACCGACATAATTTAAGGCTACTCGTTCAGCACATAATCCAGAAGGGAAGGCTATGTTCTCTTGATTGCTGCCACAAATCACTTCTCCAGTTTCTAGGAGCACCGAAGCTCCAACTTTAAATCGACTGTATGGCGCATATGCCTTATCCATGGCATTATATGCCTCTTTAATAAGCATCACATCTTGAGGGGAAAGTTCATTCCAATGTGCATGCATTCGGTATTGAAATTGATATTGTTGATTTGACATGGCTTCGGATACGAGGCATGTCCTTCAAAGTTACATTAACACAAACGGTGGGTTACGATTTGTTCTACTTTTTCCACGAAATGATGTGGCTTAAACGTCCGCCATTCTAATTCATCAAGCTCGCCTCCCATGGCGATATAGGAATCAATTTGAATCCGCTGAAGTTCTTTGGCCACATGGGGATGTATATTAACCGCAGCAATCCATCCCTCTTCAATGTCTTCAAACCACTCTTCATAATAACAATCATCAGAATAATGAAAGTTCAACACATTTTCAAAAATTAATACAAAGCGTAAGATCCCTTCTTCAATGAGTGGATTCAGAACGTTCGATTTTAAGATCATGATGTCGTTCTCTATCGCATCGTTCCACTCTCCAATAAATTCAATTACACATGTTCCGGCTTCATAATCCACATAGATAATCTTCATGTATAAGGTAGTTGACCCAAAATCATCCCATTGTGGGTGGATCAAGTAATTATATACCCGATGTTGGAACTCAAATTCGCTGTATACCCTCCCAAAAAATGGGGAACGAGCATCCTCCGAGGCAATATATTCTCCCCTCCAACGAAAAAATGGTTCAATGAAATGCATGGTACAAAAGTAATTGCATTCTATGTAATCTAATCGTTCCTATTGAAATGATTACTTTTGTGGTACCATGGGAAAAGATAAACTCGCACGCTTTGCAGCAATTAAAACCTTTGAAAACGTATTGGAATACGAACGAAATCAACCCTTTCCAATGCGGGGAAATTGGCACCGAGATTTTTTTAAGAATGATAATCCATTGGTCTTAGAACTAGGGTGTGGCAAAGGGGAATATTCGGTGGGCTTAGCGAAAATGTATCCGCAAACGAATTTTCTTGGATTGGATATTAAAGGAAATCGTATGTTCATTGGAGCACGCGAAGCCTTAACCCTCAACATGACCAACGTAGGGTTCTTGCGTACGCGCATCGATTTTATTGAAGCACTTTTTGGACCGAATGAGGTAGACGAAATTTGGTTAACCTTCTCAGATCCACAACCACAAAAACCCAAGAAACGCTTGAGTTCAGCCATTTTCATTGAACGATACCGAAAGTTTTTAAAACCAGGCGGGTTGGTTCACATGAAAACAGACAATGATTTACTCTTCGAATTTACCATGGAGCAAATTGAAGAACACGGATATCCAATTGTCGATTATCGTCCAGATTTATACGCAACCCTAGAAACGGAAACAGACCCTGCGCAACGGGAAATCTTTAGCATTAAAACGCATTATGAGCAGTTGTTTCATTCGAAAGGACATGTAATAAAATACGTATGTTTTAAAATCAACTAAATCATGGAAGCCATCCAGATTAACAATGGCATATACTCAGGTTCTGCGGGGCGAAAAAGCCTGTTCGATTTGGAGGTTCCTACCCATTGGAATAAACGCTTAGTGATTTTCGTCCATGGATTCATGGGATTCAAAGATTGGGGGGCGTGGCATCTGGTGCAATCTTATTTTGTTTCGCACGGGTTTGCCTTTGCCAAGTTTAACCTCACCCACAACGGAGGTACCATTACGCAAGGCATAGATTTTCCAGACGAAGAAGCCTTTGCTCAAAACACCTATTCCTATGAGGTGGCGGATATCGGCAATTTCCGTTCGCATATAGACACACTCATTCAAGCTGAAGCTACCTTTCTCATAGGGCATTCACGCGGAGGAGGCGATGTGATTTTACACGCCAAACAAGAGCAAACTGATAAAATAGCATTGTGGGCATCCATCTCAGCTATTGGTTCACGCTTTCCTACAGGCCGTGAGCTTGAACAATGGAAGCTTTCTGGAATCCGAACAATCCTCAATGGACGCACGCGACAACATTTACCACAGCATTATAGTCTATACCAAGATTTCATAGAAAATGAAACAACCCTAACCATTGAACTAGCCATAAAGGCTATACCAATACCGATTCTCGTTGTTCATGGGGATACGGACAACTCCGTTTCGATTGCTGAAGGTGAAGCACTTGCGTCTTGGAGTCAAACCACCCTGAATGTAATTAAAGGTGCAGATCATGTGTTCGGCGCAAGCCATCCATGGGAAAAACCGGATCTCCCAAATCACCTCTTAGCCGTTTGTGAGCGAACCTTGAACTTCTTTAATCTATAAGTTCCTTTTTACTTTTAAGAAAATCTACCTACATTTGCACGGGGTAAGTCTTTTACGACCAGCTCCCTCTGAATCCTCCAGGACGGGAACGTAGCAAAGGTATGAGGTTGTAGCGGTGCGATAAAAGTAGCTTGCCCCTCTTTTTTTTATAATTAGACGGAAAGACATTTAGACGTTAAGACGTTAAGACGTTTAGACGTTTAGACGTTTAGACGTTAAGAGAATCTAATTTCCATAAGTCCTGATGTCCAAAAGTCCGAATGACGTTAAGACGTTAAGACATTTAGACGTTAAGAGATTTAGAAGAATTATTAGTCCCAATCACCAAAAGTCTAAAAGTCCTAAAGACATTACACACCCTTCGATACGTCCT
>JBEEPQ010000007.1:0-58945 GCA_041191025.1 Bacteroidota bacterium | reverse complement strand
CGTCTTGGTTCCTGTTCCCATGAAATAAACATTCATCGAGGTAGTCCAAGTTCCTTGCGTACTTACCAGCGCTAGGTTTCCATAGATATTCAAATTGTTTGCTGAACTCGTTGAGGCAAAGTTTGGACTGTTCTGCGTTACACTCCATGTCATATCTCTACAATCTGCGTTAGGTACATTTAATGTAACCGTCTGGTTTACAGTAGAAAAAGAAGAATTATTAAACACAACGTGATCAATCGATGTTGGCGGACATTCACCTCCGGCACCGCCACTGCTCAATGACCAACGGTTGATGTCGTTCCAGTTTCCCGTACCTCCGACCCAATACAAGGTACGTGACGCAGCTGCTCCTCCAGCCTGAATGGTAACTCCTATATTATTCCCTTGATTAATTGAATTTGTTGCCGTTGCCGTTGCACCACCCGTAAAATTCATATCCTGAAGGTTGCAATAATTCATCGTAACCGTTGCATTCGCTTTGGAAATTATAGCTTGAGTTCCTGCCGTTGCAGACTTAATGGTCATCGGACCAGCACACGTAGCATTTGCATTAAATAAGGTATTCACGGTAACCGTCCTTCCCGCTTGAAAGGTATAGGTACCATTCAAGGCTAAATTCAAGGTCCCTACCGTCCAATCTCCTGTGATATTTGCCCCTGCACCAAAGGTTACTTGGTTGTAATTCCCGAGTACCTTATTGTTTACACTGTTATAATGATGTTGAAATTGTACGGTCCCACTTGCAGCCGTAAAGTTTACATTGTAGTAATTATGAGTCGTGTTCGGAGTGAAACAATCCTGGTAATTATTAAACGTCGCGCCCACTCCAGTCATATTAATGGTGGACGTCCCAGGTGTTATGGTTAATAGCCCCGGATCTCCACCAGCATTCCAACTCCCTGATACATTAATCGTTGAAGAACCTAAATTAAGTGCTCGTACCGCTGCATTATTACAATTTGATACAGAATAAAACGAACCCCAAGTACACGTAGTACCGTTGGTATTCAAGGTTCCATTGAATAAATTCAATCCATTGTTGATGGTCCGGTTTGCATTAAAATTTACAATCGCCCCTAATCCATTCAAGGTAAGGGTAGAATTTGTTCCACTTGAAGTAGATAAGAAATTAACCGTCGCCGCTGCATTAATATCCATCGATGAATTCATTGTCGCTAAGGCGCTAAATGTAATGTTCGCTGCTGCGGTAATCTGCATTTGTTGCATCAATATATTATTCGTGAAGTTCAACGTAGCTGCTTGACTAACAGTCATGTTCCCAGTATTCCATGCCGCCGTATTTGACCAGGTTCCCGTGCCTGCAAAAAATACCGGACCAAAGTTCTTGCCGCCGGAATTAATCGTCTTGGTTCCTGTTCCCATGAAATAAACATTCATCGAGGTAGTCCAAGTTCCTTGCGTACTTACCAGCGCTAGGTTTCCATAGATATTCAAATTGTTTGCTGAACTCGTTGAGGCAAAGTTTGGATTGTTTTGTGTTACGCTCCAGGTCATGTTATTGCAATTCGCATTAGCAATATTTAAAGTAACCGTTTGGTTAACCGCTGAGAATGAGTTGTTTGTGAAAAAAGTGTTATCATTTATTCCAGGTACACCAGCACCGCCTGCGCCACCATCTGAAAGGGACCATCGGTTGATATCGCTCCAGTTCCCTGTTCCTCCAACCCAGTAATAATCAATTGAAAATAAATTAAATCTTGTTAACAACAAGACAATTGAAATTAATATAAATTTTTTCATAGAAGTTAGGTAGGGTGTAATTCAAAATCGTTTAAATACAAAGTTATAGTATATCAAATATGCTTTTTATTATTATAGATTATTATAATATAATTTAAATATTAAATTAACTAAATCAAATATTAGTGATTCTGGTAAATAAAATTTTCAGTGAATAATACTAAAGATATTTTTACAGCAATTTAGGATGTAAAACAATATTTCTATTATTAAAAATTATTTTTCGGCCCCTAATACCCCTTTTAATTCGACAGAAGATTTATTACCATTAATTACTGAAATAAAATAATTCCCATGAGCGAATTTAGGATCATTTAAACTATAAAAATTTATTCCAGGCTTCACTTCCACTGATCTTTTTAAAGATTCCTTGCCATTAGCATCTTTCACTAATAAGATGGCATTACCAATGAGCTCTTTATCATTCAATATTAACTGAAATGCTCCATTGGTCGCATTGGGATGAACTGAAAAATAGCCAGTTGTTCTTATAACAGAATCAGAATTATGACTTAAGTCAATCAAATACTTGAAGTTTACACGCTTAGCGGTTGTTAAGGATAAGGCATGCAATGAGATAGCAAGACTAAGAGTCAGTATATAAAATTTAACACACATAGTATTTCATTACATATGGAGTAAAAATACGATTTGTAAATGAGACTATGAATACCATGAGCACGTCATTGCTACACAGCTATTGAAAGTGGAACACATTAAAGACAAACGTATACACTTTAAAAAGTTGAAGCACAACTATGTTGTAATATCGTTAGCGAATCACTTCTTTCAACACTTCCGTTACGTGTGCACCATTTACGAATTGAATGTAATAAACTCCTGGTGCTAAGTTCAAGTCAGTGACACTGAACATATTAATTCCCGGTTTTACTTCAATCGTGCGGTTTAGCAATTCAGCTCCTTTGGTATCTTTTACACTTAAGATTCCTGATCCCACCAAATTCTTATCATTTAAAATTACTTGGAACGACCCGGTACTTGGGTTGGGATAAGCAGTGAAATACGAATTCATTCTTCGATCGCATCGTATATTCGTTACATTGAGAATCTCTTTCGTACCATCAATATCTACTTGAATTAATCGGTAATAGTTGTTCACTTCCATCACATTCGCATCTATCGCTTCATAGTTTAACAACTGCGTACTGTTTCCAGCAGCATTTACTGTTGTTAATACCTGCCAGTTCATGCCGTCGCGAGATTTCTCTACTTCAAAGTAATCGCTGTTATATTCCGTTGCTGTTTGCCAATTTAGGCTTACTTGCCCCTCGTTGCACTCACCATTAAAGCTCAACAACTCTACCGGTAAGGCTTGACTGTTTGGCGTTCCGATGTTAAACCAACTAAAGCCTTGCGTGGCGGTACTTGTAATCAAGAACGCTTGTGGATTTGCCGCTCCATTGATTGGGGTATGCGTTCCACATGCTTGCCATGCCACGTGGTGTTGACCCACGTTATTAGACCCTGCACTCTTAATAATTCGGCATACCTGTGGACTTTGCATTCCCGTTAAGTTATTCGCAAACAAGGTAACCCCGTAGTTCACCGAAGTGATTGGCGCCGTATAGTTGTTATTTGTTGGAATCACGCTCCAATATCCATCTGCTGAATAATTCTGAATCATTGAACCAGAAGCCATCAACGGTAACCCATTATATAGCGGAATACCTCCTTGCATTGGTGCACCCGTTTTGTATTCTACCGTTAAAAACTGATCTACACCCGGTCCAGACCCAAAGCTAAAGTCTGCATAGCGATTGTATACCGCAGTTCCAACAGGGAATAAGCCTGCTGTTCCAGTGCTTGCTACATTCGCGAAGTAGCGCTTGAATGGTCCTACAATTGTCCCAGCATTATACGTTAAACTACCTGGAGCTGCACTCGACGTACCTAAGGTTAATAAGTTTGTGCTGCTTGTAAACACATTCCCTTGAACCATGTTGAGGGTGTTTGTAACTAATACTGGCTGTTGCAAGGTTAAGGTAGCTCCGGCAGATTTATTCACACGCATATTAAATAATTGCGTATTACCCGAACCGCTGATTGTTGAATTACTATTACCTGTAAAATTGACCGTTCCGGTAGATGCCGTGATGGTACCTTGGTTAATTAAGTTCTGTGCAATGTTAATGCTATCATTGGACAGATTAAGAGTTACCCCTGCACCAACATACACGTCCTCTGCATTACTATTAATACTTATAGAAGGGGTGTTATTACCAATACACATACCTCCATTCGCCATACTCACAGTAAATACCTCGTTTCCCAAATTAGGGACGGAACTTGACATTCGCACATAATGTCCCGCAGCTTGTTTTTGATACCAATTGGTAGCGGTAGACCAATCGGTGTCCGTTAATCCACACCACAACAAGTCTCCAGTTCCAACTAGACCGCTAATGGTGGCATCAGTTGGCTGATTAAACGTAACCGTCATTTGATCTGTTCCGGTGCATCCATTTGAACTAACAGCCCATTGAAGTACATAGGTGCCCCCATAAGAACCCGTGAACATTGATGTACTCGAGGCAGGATTATTGAAAACAACCATATTATTGGTACCGCTACTTAAAGTCCAAGCGCCTGATTGTCCCGCTGAAAGTGCTGCGGCAGATAAGGTAACATTATCTTTTCCACAAGTACTAGCATCCGTTATATCCAACCCTGCATTTGCAACAGGATTTGCATAAACGGTCAATACCCCATTTACATTTGATGAGCCGTTCCAAAAACCACCTCCACTGGCATTATACCCACCATATTGATAATTACATGAATTTGCTAATTTATATCTCCATGTATAATAGTATGTTCCAGCGGTTAACCCGCTAATCGTTCCGATAAACTCATCATTATTTCCGGATTGCGCATTGAAACTTGCTGCTGTCCATGCATTGGATGCCCAAGTTGATGGGTCAGAATTGATACTGGATACTCCAATTTCTGCGATTAAACCAGCGGTAGCCCCCTGACTGTTGGTTATACCGGCCTCAAACACCTGACCATAAGCGTTGAAACTTCCAGAAGCACAAATAGATCCATTAGCAGGAAATTGCAAATTAGCCCAATCTAAGCCATTAACGGTTAAGATACCATTTACGTTAGACGATCCATTCCAAAATCCGCCCTGAAATCCACCATATCTGTAACATGTTGTACCATTCAACGCGTATCTGAATGAATAGTAATATGTGCCTTGAGCAAGATTCGAACCGATACTCGCAATATATTCATCGTCATTTACAACTTGAGCATTATATGTTGCCGTTGTCCAAGCCGTGGAGGGCCAAGTAGATGGATCTGTATTTGCTGTATGAACACCAACTTGAACAGTAATGGATGGGTTTACACCTGCTGCAGGCGTATAAGCCGCATCATAAACCTTACCATAAACAGTTAATGAACCTCCACAGTTGATTGTCCCTGAACCTGGCCATTGAAGGTTTGCCCAAGATACGGTAGGTGATACGGAAATGGTTACTTGTGCAGAATTACTACATCCATTGCTTGCTGTTCCAGTAACCGTATAAGTTTGAGAAGATGAAGGAGTAAAAGCAATCCCGTCATTAACTCCATTATTCCAAACATAAGTTGTTGCGCCTGATCCTGAAAGAGTAACTTGAGATCCGGAACAAATTGTTTGGTTAGTTCCAGCACTTACAGTGGGTAATGGCAAAATAGAAACTACTGAACTAACTCGTGCAGACTCACAAGAGGATAGGGTTTGAGTTGCATAATACGTACCATTCCCTAATGCTAAGTTACTTGCCAACGGTGAGCCACCTGAAATATTTTGATACCAAGCGATTGCCGTACCTGTTGCAGAAAGGTTTGAAATGTTACCTGAACCACAAATCGAATGCGCTGAAACCGTTGGAGTTGAAACGGCAAAACATGGTTTAATTGAAAAATCATCAATACCCATACCGTCATCCGAACTCGCTGCATCGAAATCTGTCCATTTTATCCAAAAAACAGAACCTGGAGCAATCGACAATCCAGTTATTGTAAATTGTTTATTGGAAGAATGAATTAAACTGCCTGAAATAGGAGATGTAATTTGTGGTGCATTTTCATAATCCAAACTATCAACGTTGATCCAAGTACCTGAATTCAAAGCCGTCGCATTCAAACTATACTGAAAATCGATTCGATCGGCTCTATTTGCTGCACCAACACGCCATGTTTCACCTGTATAGGATATTGATAAAGAAACAATAGTTGATGACGTGTTATTTAATATTTTGGCACCAAAGGAAGGATTCAAACTACCTGAAAATAACCCACCAAGTGATCTATCTACAGAGGATGTAGCCCCAAAACTATAAGAGTCACCTGTAGCTAATGAACCTGTCCCCACTGTATATAAACTATTGGCGTTAGTTCCCGTTTCAAGTATTCTCCAACCAAGCGGTAACACATTACTCGTACCTGAGTTTGCCAAGGTATTAAAATCCTCGGTTACCCATGACCCAATGGTATTTAAAGAAATAAAGTCAGTATCTACAGTAAATGTTGCTTTATAATTTGAACCTGAATTAGAAGCATAAACAGTACCTCCAGAGCAGGTTACTGTCGCATCTGAATATACTTCTAAATAATATGTTCCTGGTGAAAGTCCAGATAAGATATTTATATTATTAGAAGTTACTGACCAAATTTGATCTTGCCCTCCACATCCATTATTAAATCCTGATGAATAGGGAAAATTCATTTGACTAAATCCACCACCAGTGGATGACGTCGCATAAACTCGATAATAAAGTCTTGTGGAAGTAAGGTCACATCCCCCACACTTCCATACATTGTGTTCGCCTCCTTTCAATACCAACGAATTATATGCAGGATTGAAAGATCCTAGATTTAAATTATTGAAATCGACATTCCCTGTAGTTGCATTTAAATCGTAATATGTGTTGGCGCTGCTATTAAGAGATAAAATAAGAAAGGTGTTATTGAACCCTGCCGATTGAGCATTAAAAATAAACACGCTACCAAGTAACAATAGGAACGCCAATATTTTAATTCTTCCAAACATATTTACCCTAATGAAACATTAAATAAACCTTGCATATAGACCTAACAAAAATAAGTCAATTTCAAATTAAGTAACCAACCTTTAATAAAAAAATCCCCGCTCTTTCGAACGGGGATTTACGCTAGTTTATTTGTTTTCGCTTAGCGAATTACTTCTTTCAACACCTCAGTTGCTCGTTCACCATTCACGATTTGAATGTAGTAAACTCCTGGCGCCAAGTTCAGGTCTGTTACACTGAACATATTGATACCAGGTTTAACTTCAATCGTGCGATTCAGCAATTCAGCACCCTTTGTGTCTTTTACACTTAAGATTCCTGATCCTACCAAATTCTTATCATTCAAAATCACTTGGAATGCTCCCGTACTTGGATTTGGATACGCTGAGAAATAGCCTTTCGCCGCACCTGAACAACTCACATTGATTACATCATACGTTTTTGTTGTTCCATCGATGTCTACTTGCGTTAAGCGGTAGTAGTTGTTCCCTTCCATCGCATTCGCATCTATCGCTTCATAGTTTAACAACTGCGTACTGTTTCCAGCAGCATTTACTGTTGTTAATACCTGCCAGTTCATGCCGTCGCGAGATTTCTCTACTTCAAAGTAATCGCTGTTATGTTCCGTTGCTGTTTGCCAATTTAGGCTTACTTGCCCCTCGTTGCACTCACCATTAAAGCTCAACAACTCTACCGGTAAGGCTTGACTGTTTGGCGTTCCGATGTTAAACCAACTAAAGCCTTGCGTGGCGGTACTTGTAATCAAGAACGCTTGTGGATTTGCCGCTCCATTGATTGGGGTATGCGTTCCACATGCTTGCCATGCCACGTGGTGTTGACCCACGTTATTAGACCCTGCACTCTTAATAATTCGGCATACCTGTGGACTTTGCATTCCCGTTAAGTTATTCGCAAACAAGGTAACCCCGTAGTTCACCGAAGTGATTGGCGCCGTATAGTTGTTATTTGTTGGAATCACGCTCCAATATCCATCTGCTGAATAATTCTGAATCATTGAACCAGAAGCCATCAACGGTAACCCATTATATAGCGGAATACCTCCTTGCATTGGTGCACCCGTTTTGTATTCTACCGTTAAAAACTGATCTACACCCGGTCCAGACCCAAAGCTAAAGTCTGCATAGCGATTGTATACCGCAGTTCCAACAGGGAATAAGCCTGCTGTTCCAGTGCTTGCCACATTCGCGAAGTAGCGCTTGAATGGTCCTACAATTGTCCCAGCATTATACGTTAAACTACCTGGAGCTGCACTAGACGTACCTAAGGTTAATAAGTTTGTGCTGCTTGTAAACACATTCCCTTGAACCATGTTGAGGATGTTTGTAACTAATACTGGCTGTTGCAAGGTTAAGGTAGCTCCGGCAGATTTATTCACACGCATATTAAATAATTGCGTATTACCCGAACCGCTGATTGTTGAATTACTGCTGCCTGTAAAGTTAGTAATACCTGTAGATGCAATTATGGTTCCATTATTGACTAAATTTTGAGCAATATTGATGCTATCGTTAGACAAATTCCATGTAATTCCTGGTCCAACATACACATCCTCTGCATTACTATTTACACTCAAGGTTGGAGTATTATTACCAATACACATACCCCCATTGGCCATACTGACAGTAAACACCTCGTTATTAATGGCTGGCTGTAAAGTCCCAGACATACGCTGATAATAACCATTCGGATATAAACCAGACGTTGCTTGTTTTTGATACCAATTGGTAGAAGTTGACCAATCCGTTCCTGTTAAACCACACCAAAGTAAATCACTAGTTCCTATTAATCCATTGATAACCGCATCAACTGGTTGATTAAATGTAACCACAAGGGTATCATTCGCTGTACAACCGCTACTTTGATTCGTAACCGACCATTGCAGCACGTATGAACCTCCGTAAGTTCCAGTAAATTGTGTAGATGACGCCGTTGGCAACGAGAAGATACCGTTCGCATTGGTACCAGACAAAAGTGTCCATGTACCGGACTCTCCAGCAGCTAATGTATTTGCACCTAAATTCACGGTGTTTTTACCACATGTGGATGCATCAACGACACTTGCTCCAGCATTCGTTGCAGGCGCTACACCAACTGATACGGTGACTGGTGTAACAGAAGAAACACAACCTGTACCACTCCATGTAATCACGGCTATACCATTTCCTAATCTTCCTGTCATTGTACCACCATTCGGATTTGGCATAGATACATTTCCTGCTAATACTTGAGTAGTACTTAATAGATTCGATACATACCCAGAACCGCCGCCACCGCCGCCGCCAGCATGACCTCCAGCACCACCGCCGTACCAGCCGCCGCCACCGCCACCGCCTTGTATACAATCTCCTGTAGAAGTTGATGCCGTCGCACCCATTCCAAAACCTGCTGCTATTGAAGCCGATTGACTCGTTCCTCCTGCACTTTGAGTACCTCCAGAACCAGCAGGACGATAACCGCAATCATTCGCACTACATGTACCTGAAACTCCTGTAGTTCCACCTCCGGCACCTCCATTTGCTTGATACTGGCATACGCAAGTACCTCCCGTTGCTCCACCGCCGCCGCCGGCAACAATTAACACTGCATTTTGATTTCCTGACAAGGAACTTAATGTCCCAGAGGAAGTAGCTATGTGGGTCGCACCACCACCCGTATACCCAGGATCACCACCGTTCGGATTTCCTGCACCACCACCATTGTAAGCCGTAGTGCTAGACGATTTAATTCCTTGTTGACCAACTGCAACAAAAATCGATTGACCAGCAGTTAAGGAAATATTTCCTTTTGAATAACCTCCTGCGCCGCCTTGACCATAGCAATTCGCACCACCGCCACCTTGGGCACCCCAAACTTCTAAGGTATAAGTTCCTGTTATCGGTGCGGTAAATGTTTGCACTCCACCTGTATAATTAAATGATTGTGAACCACCTTGAGGGGTTGTAGATTGTACGTAATATGTAGTTGTTGTATTTAAGTTCGGCGTAGTAAATGCTGCATTCGTTCCAAGTTGCCCAGTTGCATTTGCATTTGCATACCACGTATAACCACTCGGACTTCCGGATGCGGTTAAGGTGGTTGTACCTGATCCATTTACACACAAATTAGTTGTTCCAGAAACTACCGGAGCAGCGAGTGCATTTACTGTTACTGGCACAGCTACGATAGCAGACGAACATCCAGTTCCAACCCAAGAAATCGTTACCTGACCATGACCTGTGCGAACACCAGCCGTCGTTGTTCCTCCTGTGATTCCTCCAATGAAAGAAGAACCTCCTCCACCTCCAACGCCACCGCCGCAGTTTCCACCACCACCGCCGCCGTAGAATCCGCCGCCGCCGCCGCCGCCCCAGCCGTCGGAATAGCCAGAACAACCAGACATACCGTTTGCTCCATTTCCTCCGATACCCAGATTACCTGCAGTACCATTACCACAGCATCCAGTTGATGCACCGCCAGCAGATTGTGTTCCACCACCACCTAATCCACCGCCACCACTACTTGCTGTACTTGAATTACCGGTAGCACCACCGCCTATTGCACCATTACTTCCTGTAAATCCAGAAGAATTCAATCCACCGCCGCCACCGCCTGCAGCAACAACCACACGGTTATTCAATGCTGTTCCTCCAACACGGATGTCTGAAGCACCACCTCCACCTCGGCCATTTCCACCACTGATTCCACCGCCATTCCAACCACCTGCTGTAGTTGATGGTTGCTCACCCACGTATATATTAATGGTTTGACCTGCTGTTAAATTAATTGTTCCTTGTGTGCGACCTCCTAAGCCCCCAGTGTATTGAGAAGTTGATCCTCCCTGAGCCCCATATAAATCTAAGGTATATGATCCTGATACTGGCGCAGTAAAGGTTTGAACTGTACCTGTATAATTAAACGTTTGCGAACCGTTTCCTGGAGTCCCTTGCGCTACATAATATGTAGTAGAACCAGTAAGTGCAGGTGTGGTCAAAGTTGTACTTGTTCCAAGCAAATTCGTTCCGTTGGCATTGCTATACCACATGTAGTTATTTGGTGAAACAAGACCAGAAGCAGATAAAGTTGCCGTATTGCCGCAATTTATTGTTGCCGCAGCAACCGTTGGAGCGGGGATATTTGAATTTACCGTCACTGGAACCGCTACAATTGGAGAAGCGCATGCGCCTGTACCTGCTTGAACATAATAAGTTATGGAAGAAGTAAGGCCAGCCGTAGTGAAGTTTGTTCCCGTAGCGATTTGACCTGTTCCGTTGCTATTCGCATACCACGTAATCGATCCGTTGGATGATGCGGTAAGTGCCGCTGTTTGACCACAATTTATAGATGCTCCATTGACACTCGGAGTTGTAGCTGCATTGACCGTTACGGTTACAGGAGTTAAGGCAGATTGACATAGATTTGCTGCATTAAATGTATGTGTACCATTTGCATATCCAGCAGTTTCTGAAGAACCACCAAATTGCGAACCACCTTCATGATGGAAATACCATCTGTTGTACCACGGCGCGTAGGTAATACAAGCCATATCGGATAAGGTTGAAAACGATTGAAGCGTAGAAACCGCACCATTTGTTAAATTTAATCTACTTATAGTAGAAGCATTTTGCACATAAACAACTCGATGGTCTGTCCCGTCAAATTCAGCGATTCCCCATCGTGCCCAGTTCTCTGAACCTGCAGCGTTCAACGTGTAAGCACCAAGATTGGTAACTGTTCCTGACGGTAAAGATATTTTAAAATAGGTATTAGCTGGAGTACCTCCTGTACCAGTATACAATACAACGAACCCATGTCCACTGAAAACTGCTGCATTATTACACGTACCCATCGTGAAACTTTGCGAAATTGGTATGGTTGTACCTCCTAAAGAACAATCTGCATTCAAGGAGCGAACCGCATTCACAGTAAACGAAGTACACGTTCCTACGGGTTCAGAACTCGATGATGAATTCCAGAGGGTGTATAAACTTCCAGAACCACTGATGTCACTAAAAATCCCATCACGTCGCGCGTAACTTACAGGGTTACTCAAAGCTGGCATGTCATAACGAACGGTGTTGTTATCCCCAACATAATAATAGTATTGTTGCGTTACCGCGATTCCACCTCGGTCATCGCCTGATTGGGCGTTATGATCGGTTACAAAAGAACCAGCTGTTGAAAGGCTATTAACATAAAACTGAGTAGTTGGGTTTCCAGTCCAATTTTGAACATAATAGGTGCTAGTACCCGTTAAACTTGGCGTAGTGTAAGAAGAACCTGTTCCAAGTTGAGTTGAACCTTGCGCATTGGAGTACCATATATAGTTAGTACCACCTGTTGCTGCTAATACGGTTGACTGACCACAACCTACTGTAGCACTCGCAACAACAGGAGCGGCCATGCTGATTGTAGCTGTTACTGGTATGATTTGAGAAGCACATCCGCCAATACCGGCTTGAACATAATATGTTGTTGTTCCATTTAAAACTGGCGTAGTAAATGTAGCACCGGTAGCAACTTGTCCTGTACCGTTACTGTTAGTATACCAAACGAGCGAACCATTCGAAGACGCAGACAACGTAGCTGTTTGACCACAATTGACAGTAGCTGCAGTTACAGTTGGTGTAGATGCCGCATTAACTGTTACAACAACAGGCACTAAAGATGAAGAACATCCAGTTCCAACCCAGGAAATCGTTACCTGCCCATGACCTGTGCGAACACCAGCCGTCGTTGTTCCTCCTGTGATCCCTCCAATGAATGAAGAACCTCCTCCACCTCCTACGCCACCGCCGCAGTTTCCACCGCCGCCGCCGCCGTAGAATCCGCCGCCACCGCCGCCGCCCCAGCCGTCTGTGTATGAACCACAGCCTGAAGATCCATTCGCACCATTTCCTCCGATTCCAAGGGTACCCGCAGTACCAACACCACAACAGCCCGTTGAAGTTCCACCGGCAGATTGTGTACCACCGCCACCTGAACTTCCTCCTCCACTACTCGATGTACTTGAATTACCTGTAGTGCCTCCACCAATACCACCATTACTTCCAGTAAATCCTGAAGAGGTCAATCCACCACCACCACCACCGGCAGCAACAACAACACGGTTATTGAGGGCTGTACCACCTACACGAATATCTGAAGCACCACCACCACCGCGGCCATTTCCACCACTATTTCCACCTCCATTCCAACCACCCGTAGTTACTGACGGTTGCTCGCCTACATAAATATTTATAGTTTGACCGGCTGTTAAAGTAATAGTTCCTTGAGCTCTTCCTCCTAATCCACCTGTGAATTGGGAAGTTGTACCCCCTTGAGCTCCATATAAGTCTAAGGTATATGATCCTGATACTGGCGCAGTAAAAGTTTGAACGGTACCTGTATAACTAAACGTTTGCGAACCATTGCCTGGTGTTCCTTGCGCTACATAATACGTTGTATTACCTGTTAATGCCGGAGAAGTGAAGGTAGCACCTGAACCAATAAGAGACCCCCCTCCTGAATTATTGTACCAAAGGTATGTATATGGTGAAACAGCGCCGCTTGCTGTAAGCGCAGCCGTTTGTCCACAACCAACCGTAAGATTATTTACCGTTGGAGATGCAATATTTGAAGATACTGTAACCGGCACAGCTACAATCGAAGTTCCACATGAACCACCACCCGCTTGAACATAATATGTTGTAGAAGATGTCAATGAAGGGGTAGTAAATGTCGTACCTGTACCTAATTGTCCTGTACCGTTGCTGTTTGCATACCACGTAAGTGTAGCATTTGAAGAGGCCGAAAGTGTAGCTGTTTGCCCACAAGTTATCGATGTACCAGAAGCTGTTGGTGTGGTTGCTGGATTTACAGTTACTACTACAGGAACAACGCTTGATTGACAACCGATTCCTGACCATGAAAATGTAAATGAACCATTTCCACTTACTATATTAGCCGTATGCACAGGAGAAGGAACACTGGTAGCATTTACCCAAGATGATCCACCACCACCACCACCATAAGTAGCGCCTCCACCGCCAAAGTATCCGCCGCCGCCGCCGCCGCCATAGGTATTATTACCATTTCCTCCTTGTCCTAATGTTCCAGTACCGCCACCTCCACCAAGGCTACCGCCACCAGCTGAAGGTGTTCCTCCAAGTCCCACCCAAGAAGTTTGCGCATTACATTGGTATCCAGTAATTCCCGTGGTACCACCGCCACCGCCACCATGGTTTCCACTTCCACAGTTATAACCTGCTCCACCACCACCGGCGGCTACTAGTACGCGATCATTTAATGAGGTACCTCCAATTCTTACATCAGTAGCACCACCGCCACCACCACCCCACGTAGGGTATGATGTGGGGCCATTTCCTCCCCCATTCCATCCGCCAGTAGTACCAGATGCGGTACCGCCAACATAGATATTCAATACTTGACCTGGGGTAACATTTAAGGTACCTTGGACACGACCGCCTAATCCACCGGTTCCATAGCCCGCAGAACTATTTCCGCCGCTAGCTCCATTTGCTGTAAAGGTAATTGATGTTACACCCGCTGGAACAGTCCATGTTTGTACACCACCTGTAAAATTCAAGGTTTGTGAACCTGAAACGGAATTAGCCGCAGATACATAATACGTTGTAGATGTTGATAATGTCGGAGTTGTGTATGAAGCAGCAGAACCTACTAGTCCTGTTGCATTAGAATTGGTATACCATGCATAACCACTTCCACCGCCTCCAGCGGCAGTCAAAGTCACGGTAGATCCGCAACCAACTGTTGCATTAGTAGCTGTTGGAGCAGCCATAGTGCTCACTGAAACTACTGCGGGAACAGTACTTGATTCACAACCAATACCTGTCCAAGAAAAAGTTAATGTACCATTTCCACTTACCACATTGGACGTATAAGATGGAGAGGGAACATTGGTTGTATTAACCCATGATGAACCACCGCCACCACCGCCGTAGCTTCCACCGCCACCGCCGTAATAGCCACCGCCGCCGCCGCCGCCATAAATAGTGTACCCATTTCCACCTTGACCCAGTGTTCCTGCAGTACCCAAGCCTCCTGATGAAGCGCCTCCTGCAGATGGCGTACCTCCAAAACCAACAGAGCCTGACTGAGAATTACACTGCCAACCCATTAATCCTGTAGTTCCACCACCACCACCACCGTGGTTTGTATTCCCTCCGCAGTTATATCCTGCACCACCACCACCGGCAGCTACTAATACACGATTATTTAGTGAAGTACCCCCAATTCTTACATCGGTTGCACCACCACCACCACCGCCCCATGTGGTATATGACGTTGGGCCATTCCCGCCGCCATTCCACCCTCCGGTTACACCTGAAGCAGTACCACCAACATAGATATTCAATACTTGGCCCGGGGTAACATTTAAAGTACCTTGTACACGTCCGCCTAATCCACCTGAACCATATCCGGCAGAACTGGCCCCACCTTGAGCACCATCTGCTGTAAACGAAATCGATGTAACTCCCGCAGGAACCGTCCAAGTTTGAACAGACCCTGTAAAATTAAATATCTGCGAAGCTGAGGATGTAGTAGAAGATGTGACATAATATGTTGTAGAAGAAGTTAAGGCTGGAGTAACGAATGGAGAGCCTGAACCAACGGCTCCCGTCGCATTTGCATTCGTATACCAAGAATATAAGGTGCCCCCTCCACCAGTCGCAGTTAACGTGGCTGTATTTCCACATGTAATATTAACATTGGAAGTTGATGGTGCAGCAGGCGTACCACTTACATTCAACGTGTAAGAAGCACAAGTTGAGCTAAACAAACCATTATTGAAATTACGTGCAAAATACGTAGTGCTGGCACCCGGAGTAACAGTAATTGAATTCCCAGTACCTACCAGTGTTGTACCGCAACCTCCTGTATACCAATATACCGTACCAACGGCTCCTTGTGCAGTTAATGTAGCCGATGATCCAACGTTACAAATTGCAGCAACAGAGGATGTAACAGAGGTAGGTGCGGAAGGTGCTAAGTTCGGACATTGTCCAGCACACGTAGTACCACCCGATGTTGGAGACCCCGTTGTAATACCCAACTGCCCGGTTAGAGCAACCATTGATGTATTAAAAATTTGTGTACGACACTCTCCAACCCAACTTCCAAAAACAGTTTGCCAAACCCTAATGGTTGAACCGTTAGATGCTTGAAAAGAAAAGGTTACTGGACCGTAGCCACTGGATAAGGTAATATTATTTAAAACCGTTGCTCCATTAACGGATACAGAAACAGCATTCCCATTCCAACCATCACCATACGTATCACGTAATTGGATGTAATGAGTACATGTTTGCGCACTAATTTTACCCGCAGTAAACAAAACAAGGGAAAATAAAACGAAGGCGCGAAAAGAGAGAGTTGATAGTAGTTTAGTCATAATAGTATAAATAAAGTCGAATAAATTTATTAAATCAAACCTAAAACCTGTTGTAAATCATGATTTTATATGTAACAAGTAAACAAAACAGGTGTTGTACTGAATATTCCTAGTGTTTGGTTGAATATTCACAAGACACCCAAAAAGTAGTAATTCCTGGGTAAACTGATAAGAAAGGTTCATGCACCAGAATTCCTTTATTACGATGGTATTGTAGGTTAGCATAGTAGGTAAATAATATATTGGTTACCTCTTATTTCTAGCTCGGAATGATTGAAATTCGAACTGATTGATGGTTGGTATCAATAAACAATGAAGGGGATCATAGTTTGTTTTTGAGGCGCATTAAATACTGCCACATATTTACCCGTCGGTAATTGTGTACTTAACCATGTGCTGCTGGTAATCCGTTCGGTAGAAATTAAGCGCCCTTGCATATCAAAAATGGTAAGCTGATGTACTTCATCTATAGGTATGGTTATATGAAAACTACCGTTGTTAGGATTTGGGTATATTTCAACCATTGACTCTGACTCATTTAACGAACCCGTACTTAATAAATTAGCCACTTGAAATGAATCTCCCACCTGACATCCATTCGCATCTGTTATCTGAAGTTGATACGTTCCCGCATGGAGTGCGCTTAAATCTTCCAACGTTTGGTTATTATCCCATAAGAAGCTGTAAGGTGCCACCCCCCCTGTTACTGTAAGGTCAATCCCTCCGTTATTCGGTGCGGTTTCATTACTAATCAATGCAGTTGCAATAATTGCAGGAGGAGCAGTGAGCGTAAATGATTGCTGAATTGCGCACCCATTGCCATATGTTAGCACCGCATTATAAACTCCGGCTCCAATACCACTTAGTTGGTTACCTGAAGTGCCTTCTGACCATAAGAAAGAGGTCGTGGTGTTATTTGTAAGATTAAGTTGTATTCCCCCATTGTACGAATCAGCACACATAGGATCAACTTGAATAACGGTATAGGTTGGAGGAATCACATCATGTACAAAAACAGATGTATCTAAGCGACATCCATGCGTTCCCTCAATGTGTACCGTGTAAGTGTTTGTGTTAAGATTAGGATTGACTACACCTATTACATTATTTCCCCATACCACTTCAAATGGCGCTTGTGCGCCCTGAATAAGTAGGGTTGCTGACGCATCGTGCGCAAGACATGAATCTGCAATAAGGAACGATGGGGTTATTGGGTTCCACGTGGTTGAAGCAGCTAAGACCGCTTGAAATGCATCTAACCTACCCGCACCAAGTTTACCGGCATAAGCTGGGTTTAAAGAATTTAGAGGAGCTGAAGTATTTTTAAGTATTTGTTCAATCTGAAGATTAGAAATGCATTTATTGGCTGAGAGCATTAATGCCACCGTACCGCTGACATAGGCGGCCGCGAACGAAGTGCCATTTATGTTCAAGTACCATCCACTCGCAGGCGATACTGCCACATCGTATCCTGGCGCAGCCAAATCTACCGAATCGTTGTGGTTGTGTGTTGAACTTGGGTCACCAATCCATTGCTCGTGATTATCTGAAGGACCTACTGAAGTGACAGAGAATACATGATTATACGATGCAGGGTAAACAAGCGCATCCGGTAATCCACAGGTATTTCCATTTCCAGCTGCGGCTACAATAAACGAACCATTTGCTGAAACCTCATCCATTACGTCTTGTTCAAGTTGGCTATAAAAGCACCCACTGGTCCAACTGATGTTAATCACATCGGCGCCGGCGTAACTAGCGGCCAAAATCTCATTAAAATTCATCTTGTACAGCGCAAGGCTTGTATTGAAGCCAATGGAGCTCAACCCATACCCATTATTCGTTTTCCCAGCAGCCGTAATCGCCACAGCGGTTCCGTGCGTTGTAGGCGCCGTATTTCCGGCATCATAATGTATATATTTACCCTCCAAATCTTGATGGACCACTTCAAAGTTTTGGTCGCTTATTGCAATAACAACACTGTCGTCTCCTTGTGTAAGGTTCCAAGCCTGCGGGGCATTGATCAAGGATAATGCATAATCAGAAATACCGGGCTGGGCATTCATGTCATTAGGAACAAATAACGGCGTATAGGTAGGGCCCCGCTCAATGCTGTATACGTTATTTCCAAAAACAGAACATGCGTGTTTAAAGGTCCTTAAGTCACATGACCCCTGAACTTCATAAACTTTTTTAAGTTCAGGATTTCTACTGAAGCTCAACGCTTGACTCGGTGTTGACAATCTGAACTCTTTAGAAAGTTCAATCCATTCAGGTGAATTAAAAACGGATGGATCAGCTTTGAACCAAATCACATGTTCTTGTGAAAAGGCAGTAGAAACCAATAATAAAAAAACGGAAATCTTGAGTAGCGAAGACCAATTCATAGCGTAAGGTTTAGTGTTGTTGTTGCCCGAAGGCGGAAACTCTTACGGAATTGGATTAGAGAAGGTTACGAATTAACATTCATAACATTGTACTATATCTATTTACGAGGCATGAAGGTCTTTTAACACGAGCTGTACCGTTGAACGGTTATTAAACTCATTAATGTCTAAGGAATGTAACACGTCAAATGATAATCCTGCTAAGGTTAAGTCTTCCTTCTCTTTCATATTAAACCCAATGCCATTTAATGTGACTCGCTGACTTTGCTGTGTAAGGGTTAATTTTAGATGTAGTGCTTTCAGTAGTTTTGTTTGCGTAGCATACACCTCTTTCGTAAGAAACACTGGTTTCAGATTTCCGGGGCCATGCGGTTCAAAAGCATCCAAAACACGCACCAACTTCGGGATTGAATAAATCGATTCACCGCCGAAAATCTCATCAAAATTCAGTGCGGCATCATACCTTATAATGGGGGTTCGGGGATTAGATTGGAAGTACTTTGCGGCAAGCTCATTTAGCTTTAATTTAAAGTTTTCAAAGTTCTCTGGGTGTAGGGATAATCCAGCGGCATGTTGATGCCCTCCAAATTGAATTAATAACGATTCACATTGAATCAAGGCCTTGTGAATATCAAAATTTCCTACCGTGCGAGCTGATCCAGAAAGTACGCCGTTGTGTTCCGTTAGAATTATGGTAGGAAGGGGATATTTCTCGATTACGCGTGAAGCCACAATACCTACGACCCCTTTGTGCCAAGCAGAAGAATACAAGACATTAACGCATCGATCCTTTGGTTCAACGGCCAACATAGACAAGGCCTCTTCTGTAATCTGCTGATCTAAGTTTTTACGTGTTTGATTGTCCTTTTCTATTTCCTGAATTAAGGCATCTAGGTCTTCATGTACTGGATTAAGCATGCATGCAACGGCTGTCCTTCCTGAACGAATTCTTCCGGCCGCATTAATTCGGGGCGCAATCCCAAAAACTAGATCATTTAATTTAATGATACCTGAACGATTCGCAGAAGTCAACATCTTTTTAAACGCGGGTCGTGGATTTTCATTTACCTGTTTTAATCCATAAAAGGCATACACTCTGTTTTCATCGGTAACGGGTACAATATCTGCGGCGATACTCAAGGCCAATAAATCGAGTTGTTTATAGAGTTCATCAAGCGGCCATCCGTTAGTAAAAAACAAGCCCTCTAATAATTTCATTCCAACTCCTGCACCTGAAAGGCCTTCAAAGGGATACGTATCCGAAGGCACTTTGGGATCTAGAATAATTGCAGGAGGTAGGGTTTCACCTGGCTCATGATGATCACAAACAATCACTTGAATATTATTTGAGATTAAGGTTTGTATGAGCTCAACGGAACGGACGCCACAATCTAAGGTGATTAATAGGTCAACCTTATCCTTAATGGCAGCCTCCACCCCAGCCTCACTCAACCCATAGCCCTCTGTGTAGCGATCTGGAATATAATAATCAATTAAATCCACCTTATTGCGGAGCGCGTTCATAACAATAGCCACCGCTGTGGTGCCGTCCACATCGTAGTCGCCAAATAATCGAATGTGTTTTTTGTTTGTAATTGCTTGATTTAACACATCTACTGCTTTCTGCATGTGTGCAAATAGAAATGGGTCATTTACATGACTCAATTTAGGTCTAAAAAATTGCTCTGCCTCCTTAAAAGTTGATACGCCACGCTGCACCAACAAGGATGCGATTAAGGGGCTTATTTTAACTTCTTTAGCTAATTGTTCAACCTTTATTGGACAGGCTGGGTCCTTGGGAATCCAAGAAAAATTCATAATACAAAATTAATAGATGCTAGAAAATACGTGTTTGCTTTAAAATAATTGTTTACTTTTATGTTAAACTTTAAATCTTTTATATGAAAACTAAAAATTTACTATGGGTAGCGCTTTTGGGCCTTGCCGTGTCTTGTACAGTTAGCAAGAGAATCGACAAATGGGGATACAAAGTATCTTTCAACAAGAACAAACAAGTAGAGCTTAGCAGCGACGAGGTTGCTGTAGTTCCTGTTACAGAGAAAACAAATGCACCAATTAATTCCGTTGAACCAATAGGTTTGAGTCAAGGGATTGAAGAAGCTACAGTCAATGTTATAGAAGTAAATTCGCCTCAGGTTGCGGTAAAAAAAGCGAATCGCGTTGACACTAAGACTGCAAATGAAATATCTTCGGTAAAATTGAACAAAAAGGCCGAACGAATTATGGCAAAGCTGAATTCAAATGAAGCTAAAACAAGTAATTCGAACCGCACGGAAAATTGGGTATACATTTTACTTATACTTTTAGTTCCATTTGGATGTACCATCTCAATGTACCTATACGAAGGAAGTTGGACGAAGCGCGTAACTACGAATTTGCTCCTTACCTTATTGTGTGGATTACCTGGATTGATTCATGCGTTGGTCGTGATTTTCGGAAACAAATAAACATCACACCTGTTATTGATAATGAGCCGGGGAGTTACTCTCCGGCTTTTTTATTGAACTCAAGGTAGGAAAGGATCATTGAATTAATGCTAACCGAGGCATTTTCCCGATGGTATCGATTAAGAACCCACTCGCCTTTATCGTTTTTGCAAAGCACGTTAAATCGATCGAAAAAGTCAATACCTAGGCTGTCTCCAAGCGAGCGAACCAAGTGTGTGATTTTGTCAATGGAACATCCGGATGCTTGCACTTCTGCTTCATTAGCTGCTATAACAATGGCAGCATGTTCAAAACAAAACCCTGAAGCATCAATTGGGGTTCCATGGGTCTTCCAATTTGATACAAAAGCGTTCAATTCGTCATTAACCCGTAAGACTTCCTGTTCATTTAAGGTTCGATTGGCCACAAACACCCAAGTTCTTTGATCTGTCATCTTTTTTACAAATCAGCTGCTTGAGCAATTAATTCTGCCACGTCAAGCACTTGAATATCTTCTTCCTTGTTAAAATTCTTCACCCCATCCGTCATCATGGTATTGCAAAAAGGGCAGCCCGTAGCCACGATATTAGCGGCTGATTCAAGCACATCCTCTGTGCGTTCGATATTAATTTCTTTATTTCCTTTCTCCGCTTCTTTAAACATTTGAGCGCCACCTGCACCGCAGCAAAGGCCATTGGTTTTACAGCGCTTCATTTCGACCAATTCACCATCTAACTTCTCAATAAGTTCACGCGGCGCTTCATAAACATCATTTGCTCTACCTAAATAACACGGATCATGAAACGTAATTTTCTTTCCTTTAAATGTTCCTCCATCATTCAAGGACAATTTACCTGTATTAATCAAATCCTGAATTAACTGGGTATGATGAAGAACCTCATAGGTACCGCCTAATTCCGGATACTCATTCTTAAGTGTATTAAAACAATGAGGGCAACCTGTGACAATTCGTTTTACCTCATAACCATTGAGAACCTGTATGTTCATTTGGGCTTGCATCTGAAATGTAAATTCATTTCCGGCGCGACGTGCTGGATCTCCGGTGCAAGATTCTTCTGTACCAAGTACGGCAAATTTCACCTTACAATGCGACAAGATTTTAGCAATTGCTTTGGTGATTTTCTTGGCACGGTCATCAAAACTTCCGGCGCAACCTACCCAAAACAACACATCGGGAGTTTCTCCCGCGGCCACCAGTTCGGCCATTGTTGGAACTTTCAAATTCATTCTATTAATTTTCTTCGGTCCATTTCATTCGATCAGCAGGAGAAAACTGCCATGGCGCACCGTTATTCTCTATATTCGTTAACATTCCCGTTAATTCCGTTGGAACTTTTGACTCTTCCATTACCAAAAATCTTCGCAAATCAACGATTATGGATAATGGGTCTATGTTCACCGGACATTCTTGTACACAAGCGTTGCAGCTCGTGCAAGCCCATAGCTCTTCGGGTGTAATATAATCCCCAAGTAAGGCCTTACCATCATTCAAATCAAAATTATTTGCCCCTAGCTCTGATAAACGATCCCGAGTATCCATCATGATTTTTCGAGGAGAAAGTAATTTTCCAGTTTGATTCGCCGGACAAACAGAGGTACAACGACCACACTCGGTGCAAGAATAAGCATCCAACAATTGCTTCCAAGAAAGGTCTTGCACATCCTTTGCGCCAAAGCGTTGAGGAGCTTCTGTTGTAGGTGTTGCAGCATAAGGATCAGCTGAGGGATCAAGCATTAACTTAACTTCGGCTTCTACGGACTCCATGTTAGTGAATTTTCCTTTGGCGTTGAGGTTGGAAAAGTATGTATTTGGAAACGCGAAGAGAATGTGTAAGTGTTTTGAATAAGGTAGGTAATTTAAAAACACAAAAACCATAATGAGATGCCCCCACCAACCAATAGAAGAAATTACATGAAGTAAATCTTCGTTGTTGATTCGTCCAAAAAACAAGGGTCCGAGGTATTGACTTACTGAGAATCCATACCCCACATTAGATCTCAATATTTTGTCTGCTTCATCGGCGCCATTCATCATGAAAATAAAAATAATCAATAGCAGCTCAAATAACAGGATCAAGTTGGCATCATTCCTTGCCCATCCGTTCAAGTCCGAAGAGGAAAACCGAGGCAACTTGATTAAGTTTCTACGCGCGAAGAAAATCAAAGTAGCAATAAATGTAAGCACAGAAAGCACCTCAATTGAACTGATTACGACGGTGTAAAAAGAGCCCAAACCTGCATGGTAAAAGAATCGATGCGACCCAGTGAACCCATCAATGAATACTTCAATAAGTTCAATTTGGGTAATTATAAAGGCGACGTAAAAAATAAAATGTAAGATTGCTGGGATTGGTCGATTAAACATTTTTTTCTGGCCGAAGGCAACAAGCAACATGGTCTTAATTCGCTCTCCAACTCGATCGGTTCGGTTGGTGGGACGACCTAACTTGATTTGTTTAATGATAGACCTCATCTTCCATGAGAAAAGGCCAATAGAAACAATCGCTAAAACAACAAATATTAGATGTGATAACATAGGGCTAATCAGGAATTGTATCTAACCACTTTTTTAATTTTCCTTCTTGTTTTCCGGTAAGCTGTAGGCCTTTAGATTTACCACCAATTACGGATAAATGGACATAACGCTCAGGATGCGCTTGCAAGTCATCTACAAGTTCTTGAAGTTCGTTATTGGTTTCAACGAGTTCATTGTAAAGCTTTTCGTCATGAATTAATTTACCTAAGGTACCGCTCCCTTTGTTAACGTCTTCCAACATGAAGTTGAATTTTTTCAAAGTCGTTTGAGCTTCTAAGATAGTTCCTTTAAAATCGGCGGTTACTAAATCATCCGTTATCTTTTTGGTATTTCCAATAATGGCTGATACCTCATCGCTACTCTTTTTAAGGTTCGATGTAATGCTCTCTACATGATTCATAATTTTAGAAAACTGAGCTTTTTCTTGTCCAACAAATCCTTGGATTTCAGAGGACAAATCACCAATTTTCTTTATAGTAATCCGAAGCTCTTTAATACTCGCGGTAATATCATTCGACCCATTTTCATCGAACACTCCAGAAAGCGAATTGACCATACCATCAATATGGAGAATTAGGGATTGAAGTTTCTGTGAAATCGGATCGGCATATTGTTTTACTTGCGAGAACATGTCGGCGGACATTTTACCCGGTATCTCATCACCCGACCGATAATATCCTGATTTAAATTGGTCCGGATAGTTAATAATTAATCCTTTGGTGAGCAAGTCCAAAGACCCCAATTCGATGATGGTACCTTTTGGTAAATCGATATCTGATTCGCTTATGCTAAATTTAATTTTTACCCTGCGATTCTCTGGGTTTGAAGGGACATTTTGAATCTTTAATATTTTCCCAATGATCACACCATTCAGCGTAACATTACCGGAAACCATGACCTGTCCAGAATTTGGAAAGTAAGCGTAAAAGGTATCGTCTCCTCCGAGTAAGCTGTATCCTTTTAAAAAGTTAATTCCAACTACCAATAATACGATAGCACTAACGGCTATGAATCCAGCTTTTATTTCCTTTGAAAGTTTCAAAATCTATTTTTCTGCTAATTTAATTGCTTTTTCGATACTGATGCGCTCTCCATTAGAGAAAGCGATAACAAAAGCACTAGAAAACCCTTTTTCTTGCATGGCAACCTTATGTTTTTTAGCACCATCTAAATCTTTAACGAATACCCCCGTATAGTATTTATATAAATTATCTTGCGTGTATTCCTTTACTGGAACTCCTTTAAATTTCTCGGCATCAAGGGTTAATTTTTCGGCTGAAGAGACAATTTGCACACTAAAAAACACCTCTGATGTAGGTATTTCTGCTGCAGTAACCGTATCAACTACGGGAACGGTTGTGGGTTGCGTATCAGTTTTCACTGGCGCAACGATATGATCCTCCGTTAAAGTTTTTCCTTCGTAATCATTTTTATACTTTACAAAGGCTTTCAGCATGGCATTCGCCATTTTTTCTTGTCCATCAAGTTTACCTATAAATCCTTCTTCATTCGGATTGGTTAAAAAGCCTGTTTCAATTAACACACTGGGCATTGCTGTTTTGTAAAGCACCAAAAATCCAGCTTGTTTCACGCCACGATCATACCGTCCTATGGTTTTAAATTCTGACTGTAGAAAACTCGCGAACTTAATGGCATTATTCAGATTAACATTTTGCTGCAATTGAATTGCTATCATGGCGTCGGGTGTCAAATCAAAAGACTTGTACTTAGCTCCTTTATCTTCTTCTAATGAAATAATTGAATTCTCTCGCTCCATAACTTTTTGCTGAGATTCGGTGCGATGTAAGCCCAGCACATATGTTTCTGTTCCGTAGGCCACGGTTGATCCTGCGTTGGCATGAATACAAATAAATAGGTCCGCGTTAGCACGGTTGGCGATGTTGGCACGCTCAATAAGTTCTACAAAGACATCGGTTTCACGGGTATATTTAACGGTAATCGTAGGGTACTTTTCATTTATTAGTTTACCTAATTTGAGCGCCATTGATAAGCAAACATCCTTTTCATGTGCATACCCTCCATGACAACCGGGATCTTTACCGCCATGACCAGCGTCGATCACCACCGTTTTCAATTTTGGCGATTCAACTCCTTTTTGAGCAAAAGGTATTGCAACAAAAAGGTTGAACACGATAAATGCGCCAATTACGTTCCTCAGAATCAGCGCTTTTTTTGGTAATTTTGCAATACGTTCCATGATAGAATTCAAATTTAAGTTCAAGATTCAAGCGAAAGTTATGCCACCTTGGCTATTTTTCTTCGTTGGAATGTTAATAATGTGTTTTTCTCTAAACGCACAAGTACCAATTTCGGATACAATTTACGTAGATGACCAGCAAATTGATGAGATTATAAAGTATGGCGCACGTGATTCATCATACTACGATGTTACTTCAAAAAAGGCGTATTTGTTCGGTGGAGCTTATGTTGAAACACTAACGAGTAAGCTTACGGCTGGAGCAATAATTTTAGATTTCGAAGGTCATGAGGTAGAGGCTAGTTATATTATGGATTCAGACAGTGTAGCCGTTGAATTCCCAGTGTTTGTAGAGTCCGGTGAAACGATGACTTGCAAGCGCATGCGACTGAATACAGAAACTCAAAAAGTATATATTGAAGTCCTACAAATCAAACAAGATGAGTTATTTTTCACAATGGGTGAAGCGAAACGCTATCCATCGGATCAAATACACTTAAAGAAAGGGGTTCTTACCACTTGTGATCAAGTGGAGCCGCATTACCATTTTTTATTGAGTAAAGGAGTAGTTGTTCCTGAAAAACGTATCGTTGCTGGGCCTATGAATCTTTGGATTAGTGGAATACCTACACCCATTGGGTTGCCCTTTGCGTTTATTCCACAACAAAAAGAACGCACCAAAGGATTATTATTCCCTGAGTTTGTACCTACATCACCTTATGGTTTCGGCATACAAAATTTAGGATATTTCATTCCTATAAACGAATCCATACAAACTAGTTTTTACGGCAATTTATACAGTCGTGGGAGTTGGGGACTTCGAAATGAATTAGATTACGCAAAACGCTATGGATATAACGGGCGTGTAGGGATTGGATTTCAACAGTTTAACAATGGATTTCCAAACTATTCAAAGAATAATAAATTCACCGTTACTTGGTCTCATAACAAACAGCAAAAATCAAATCCTTTCTGGAATTTTAACGCGAATGTGAATTTTATATCAGATAATACTGCAAAAAATAACCCAGACCCAATTAACCCAGACTATTTTACAAATTCCTTCAATTCCGATATCAATTTAACCAGGCTATTTCCAGGAAAACCGGTCACCATGGGGGCAAAAATTTCGATGCGACAAAATTCACTGGCTCAAAACATGGCCTTGGTATCGCCTATTCTCAACGTAAATGTTACGCGGATTTTCCCGTTTAAACGGCTTATTCCTTTACCAAAAACAGAAATAGCTAGAGCGGTACAACGCATTGGATTAACGTATAATTTGGAGACGCAAAACAAAGGCACATTTGGGGATTCATTAATTAGCCCGCTAAATTTTACTGGGATTGGCCAATCGTTCTTTAACGGGATTAATCAAGGTGTTGGAGTTCAAACCACGCTGGGATTATTTCAAAATGCAGTAAAAATTACCCCAACATTGAACTATGGCAACAAAATAAATTTTCAGCAAATTGAAAAGAGTTATGATATAACAAGCAACAACACGGTCATTGACACCCTTAGAAAGGGAGCCATGGCGAACGAATTGAATTTTAGCGCCAATGCCACCACCGTAATTTATAGCTATTACCGATTTATTGGTAAAAACAGGCCAATACTTAGGCATTTAATGACGCCTTCTATTGGATATCGATATGTTCCCAAGCTGAATCAATTAATTACTGCGAATGTAGGGGCAAATCAAAGTACAATTACCTACTCACCGTTTGAGCGAAGTATCTATGCCGTAGGGAATACCCAAGCCGCTTCGTTTTTGACCTTTGGAGTCAATAATAGCTTAGAATTGAAAACAAACTCAGAGAAAGATACCATTACGGGATTCCGAAAAACGCGCATAATTGATCAATTCTCTATTAACGGGAACATGGATTTCCTGAAAGACTCTATGAACCTCTCGGATTTATCGATGAACTTGCGTATTAGCCCTTTCAAATGGATGAATTTTGTGGCAAACGGAAGTTATAGTTTGTACGGATGGAATGACAGTACAGGGAAAGCTGTTGGTACATATGCTTGGAATACAAACCAAGGATTGGGTCGATTCTTATCTGTTGGGCTTAATACTACCTTTACGATTACCTCCAAAAAAAGCAATGCAATTATTGAGCAAAAGAAAGAGGAAATTCAACAACAATGGAATGCCGACTATACCTATTTTGCATTGCATCCCGAACAAGCCATTTACTTTGAAATACCTTGGAAGATTAATGTGGCTCATGTGTATAGTATCGTTGCCAACACGAATAAAACACTTAGCAATCCTGATCCATGGACGAGCATTCAAACGCTTGCATTGAGTGGAGACCTTACGTTTACCAAACGCTGGAATTTATCTGGGAATGTAAACGTTGATGTGAGAACTCAGAAAATAACAAACATGAATTTAGCCCTTAATCGAAATATGCACTGTTGGGCATTAAGTTTTTTTTGGACGCCAATTGGGGGGAACAAGAGCTTTTTATTGAGTATACGGAATACTTCATCGCTGTTTAGGGATGCGAAAATCGAGCTAAGGAAACCCCCAGCCTTCTTTTAACCTATTCGCCGTTATTGTAAAGTAAAATCTTTGGCCCTACCACCATTCTAATGGTTGTTACCCTGCGGTTCGGGTTGTTTTTTTGTTTGTCATCAGTGATTGCGGGAGGCAATACCTCTCCTTTTCCTTCATAAGAAATCTTAAAAGATAATTTCCACTTAACGTCCAATGCCTTGAGTTGCTTTTCAAATTCCGCAGCCACCGCTTTAGCTCTTGCCTCAGAAAGTTCTAGATTACGTTCAACCCTTGTTTTTTCATCTCCCGAACCTTGTTTATCAGAATAACCAGAAACAATTAAGATGGTTGAATAATCTTCATCCGCAAAAATCTGTTCATTGTGATGGTCGAGATAACTCCCCCAAGCTTTAATATCCGCTTTTATGCTGTCTAACATGGCAGTAATTAAGCGTTTGCCCTCAGCGCTAATCAGTGAGCTTCCGGTATCAAAACTAATGTCTGCTGATATGTTTTTGATCTCTTTATTTGCCGAAATCAACTCACCAAGCGGTACTACATATTTGTATAATAAGTCATTCAGTTCTTTAGCTAAACTAAGTGATTTCTCATGTCCTTCTGGCGTATATGGGTCGGTTTCATTAAGCGATTTGATGATTTCTTCGGTTCTTGCCATTAAGCGATTGAGTTGGTCATCAATTTCCTTAATTCGTTCGGTGGAATCTATGGAATAGAACATTTTTTGCTGCTCCTTTAACATCTGCAATGCTTGCTCTGATTTTTCTATTTCCGACGCCAAACTCTTTTCACGTTCGGCTTGCTTTCTATTAAAGGCATTGACTTCAGTCTCTCCTTGCTGACCGTGAAAAATAGTTGTTTTATATTTTGGTTTAACAAGAACCCCACTGTCTTTACACGAAAAAAGAACAAAAAGCAATAAAGAGAAATGTAGTAGTTTTTTCAAGGTCATAATTGGCTATTTTAAACTAATATACAATTATTGTGGGACTTCATGATGTGCTTTTCCGTATACGTAAGTAAACTTTGCTCCAAAAAAGATAACCTGTGCCGAATAAAACACCCAGGCCATAAGAATAAACATTGAGCCTACGACATCCCCCCTACCCAAGAAAAAATAATGTTGGAGGTAGTATTTAATAATTAATTGGCTAATAAATAACAGAAGGGAAGTAAGCAAGCCCCCCTTGATCGCAAGCTTCCAGGAAATAACGCCATCATGGACAAACTTAAAAATGAATGCAATCAGCATTAAATTCATTAGGATTGAAAACAAATGATGAAAAATAATGAACCCAATATGAACATTTCCCAAGGTTGAAGAAAGCCAGTTTTCAACTATGCTGAAAACAAAAATTTGAATGAAGTAAGACGTAATGATCAATAAAGCAAACAAGGCTAAATAGGCTAAGGATAAAAATCGAAATTTAAGGATATCCATAACCAAGTTCAGTTTTTCTCTTTTTTTCTTTTGAATATTAAAGAAATCGTTAATGCTGTATTTTAAGGATACCATAAAGGCTGAACAGGAATACAGCAAGGCGACAATCATTACAATGTTCAAAGAAATAGACTTCGATTGATTGTTTAAGTTCTTAAGATAGCCGGTAAACATTGAAATATCCTGAATACCTATGTTCTTCTCGAAAATCGATGTAATTGCATTGATACAAATGTCTTGACCAAAAATTTTCCCAAAGCTTATCAAGGTTAAATAAAGTAATGGAATCAATGCGAACAAGGTATAATAAGCCAAGGCAGCACCATGAAAAAATGCTCCTTCTTCAAAGAATTCTGCAATGGCACTCCTAAGCACTTGAATCAACTTAAAATTTGATTTTCTTGTCATATTGTGGTATAATTTTCAAATGATCTGGCAACACAGTTAAGCTATGGAGAATAACCAACTCACTATTTGTTGTATAAAAATAATGGATATAAACTGTACCATTAAAAAAGCATCGACTTAGGATTAAAGGCACTCCATTGGGTTGAATTGAGAAAGACCCTGGACGAAATCTTATTTTTTCGTCATTCCAGGTAATTGTATTCACTTCCCCGAACCATCGTGCCTCCCGAAGATTTTTTAAATTCCAATAACGTTTCATGGGATTAAAAAATCGTGACAACTTGCCTTTGGCTAAAAAAGCCATATAATTGCATATTCCCAACATATCTTGAGCATCGTGTGAAACCAAAATAATACATAAACGCTCCTTTTCTTTTAAAGCGATTAATATATTAATTAAGCGTGCTTTCAACACCGAGTCAAGGTGTGAGAAAGGTTCATCTAGAAGCAGCCAACTTGGTTTTTTAGCGATAGCTCTAGCCAAGGCTAAGCGTTGTTGTTCACCTCCCGACAAGTCTTTGGCGATGGCGTGAGCAACGTCATCAAGCTCCAATAATTTAATTAGGTATTGCACGCGTTGTTCTCTTTGCACTGGCTCCCAATTCAAAATTACTTCACGAATATTTTCTGTACAGGTATGATACAAATCGAGGTTATAGTCCTGCGCGACTAAGGACATCTCTGGATGCCCAGGAATTAAGCGTTGGGATGCTCGCGGTAATTTTCTATCGTTAAAAAATACATCACCCGTAGAGGCATCCTTAATTCCTGCTATTATTTTTAATAAGGTAGATTTTCCGGCACCACTTTTACCTGCAATTCCATACACTTCATTGGGTTGAAAAACAGTGTTTATTTGATCTAAGATCAAACGGTCTGAATCCAGCTTAAATGATAGGTTTTTAATCCTTAACATTCACCATGAGTTGTTTAGGAAAATCATGATTCGCGATATAAATCCCAGTAATTGGATTAGCAAAAGGCTCGTTATCTTTCAATTCCACGATAACGTGTACTCCCCAAGGAAATTCCTGTTGATGCACGGCTTGAATCAGTTGATTAGAAATTGCAAATTGCACCTGACTCCCATCCGTTCGGTTTAAGGAAACTAAATAAACTCGGGGAACTTCATAGGCAAAATCGCCTTGCGTTGGGTGCGCTCCTTTAAGCACATACACATCCTGTTCGTTAATTTCCATTGAAGCTACATTTTGGACCTCCAATTCATCCTCCCAGTGATACTTGTGATTATCCGGTGTCTCTGCACCTTGGTGCTTAGCTTTTGCTAATTCAGGGGAAAACAAGTCATTTAGGTGAGCACACGTAAGACGAAAAGTTGACATTCTATGCGTATTAATGAAGTACGAAATTATTAAATTCCATTCACCCACCATCCTTTTCTTATGATGAACAATGAAATGTGAAGAATAATCTTATTTATTGAAGTGCATAAATCAATGAAACTATTAAATTCGGATTATGAAACACGCCATAATATGTATAGCAAGTTTGATGTTAACCCTATTTGTTAATGGTCAAACCAAATTAACTACAACAGAAAAAGCATCCTATAATCGCTTTCTAAATAAAGGGATTGAAACCTATAATGCAGGAAGATTAAATGAAGCATTAGAATCATTTAAACGTGCAGAAGCGCTTGACCCTGATGCTTGGAAGCTAAATTACTGGATGGCTGCCTGCCATTATGAATTAAATAGCTACTATACAGCGGAGAATTATATCCTTAATGCCATCCGTAATATGCCTGAAAATGAAGACGGGGATGCGGCATTTTATGAACTGAACGGAAAAATAAATCACCGGTTAGATAAGGTGGACAACGCCATAACTGCATTTAAAAAATGCGCAATACTCATGGGAACCAAAATGGCTAAATCATATGGAATCTCAATGTACATCGAACAATGTGAACTTATGATTCAGGCTAAAAAGCAAGGATACACCTCATTAAGAAAGCCTTTATCCATTCAATTGAACTCGCTTGAAGATGAATATGCTCCCATTTTAATCAATGGTGAGACCTTGTTCTTTACCGCACGAAGGCCAGAAACCACCGGTGAAACAGCTGACCCTGATGATTCTAAATATTTTGAGGATGTTTACAAAGCGCAATGGAATCCAATTACATCAGATTTTGAGATTGATTATGAATTCTTCAAAAACATTAACACCGCTGGGTTCGATGCGCTAAGTTATATCAATTCGAATGGCACCTATGCACTCCTTACTGTTAACACTTCAATGACTGAAAAAACAACTAAAGGCTCAGATTTATTTGAGATTTCGAGTGAAACACCATACGTATGGGAGGCTCCAACAATTATAAAAAAGAAAGGATTAAACACTGATTTTTTTGAAGGAAGTGCCACAAGTACAGAGGGTGCTGAAACGGGTGATTTTGTTCTTTTTGTTTCTGACCGGAACTCAGAAGTTTCTGGCCTAGATTTATTCATGTGCACTCGGAATGAATCTACATTCGGTGAGGTTACCGTGCTTCCAAAACAAATTAACAGCCTTGGCAATGAAACAACACCAATGTTAAGTGCAGATGGTAAATACTTATTTTTCAGTAGCGATGAACTACCAGGTTATGGAGGGTATGATATTTTTTACAGCATCAATGAAAACGGTGTGTGGTCTACTCCTATTAATTTAGGTCCTGAAGTAAACTCAGTAAATCACGACACGCACTTTAACTACAATGCCTCTACTAAAAAAGCAGTATTCGCATCCTTGGCAGAGAAGGAAGGATATTTCTCATTCGATTTATATACTGTAGACTTAGCTGGAAAGGAATTTCCTTTTACGAAGTAATCCTAGTTTACTCGTACTTTCTTCCGATTGATATTGTCAAGGTTGTATCTTACAAAGGTCTCAAATCCTCCTTTGAAATTTGATACAAGCGATAGCCTGGATACATTTATGTCATAAGCAAACCCTGCGGAGAAAGGTCCGTAAAAAATGGATGATCTAACAACGATAGCATCTTTCAATCTACTAAAAATACCTAAACTAAACGCGATTTCTTTAATGTTATCGGTTTCCCAGGATGCTTTGCGAATGATCTGCTTGTAACTTACCCCATAAAGTAATTCATTTGACTTTCGTTGGCGTTGGTAATAAATTGCAGGCTGCAAAATACCGTTTGTAGCCATTATTCCAATGTTAGCGTTAACAAACCCAGCGTAGCGAATCGGAAGGGTTTGAATGCTTGAATTATAAAAAGAATACCTTGGGTTATTTACGTGATAGGCAGCAAACCCAACATTAAATCCTTTATCGGCTTCATTTGTAATTTTACCAATGTCTGTCTGAAAAGAATAAACACCTCCAACACCTAGGTCGAAATACGAAAAGTTTTGCTCATAAAAAGGCTCTCCATTAGGGAGAGTTGGATTAAATGCAGTTCCATCATATTGAGAGCCCCACTGCCCTGATGCAGGATTTGTTACACATTGGCCAAAGGTGGAATTCAATCCTAAAGCAACTCGACTGAATCGACTTACTTTTAAACTGTATGAGAAGTTAAACCCAATGTTACTCTGATTAAAATATCCATCTCCCATGCGATCATTGAAGAACACTAAACCAGCACCAAGTATCCCATTCGAATTTTTAAGTGCGGCGGTTAAGCGCCCGTCGATTGAGGCGAAAAACGTTTGAAAAGGAGAGGCAAAACTTCCGTATTGACCGCGATACATGGCAATTCCTTGAAAAGAGGCATTAGCTCCGGCCAAGGCGGGATTTAAGGTAAGTGGAGAAACATCAGTTTGTGAAAAATGAACATCTTGTGCATGAACAACAGATGACTGAAGTACACAACCTAACAGCAGCCCAATGAAATAAATTATTCGTACACGCATTATCTTACCAATGTTAAACTTCCTGATTTATGAAGTATTGTATCATCATACAATTGAATATTCAAATCAAACACATAATTCCCTTCTTGAGCTGGTCTTCCTTTATAAAAACCATCCCATTCCTTATTTATATTGGTAGATTCAAAAACCTTTTGCCCCCAACGGTCATAAATCAAAAAACCAAAGTCTTTCACACATATATTTTTACCAAATACCTTGAGTGTATTGTTTTCAGATGGACCGGTTCCATTTGGACTAAAAATGGTTGGTACAAAGAACTCTCCGCAAAGTAATTTAACAGTAACAACGATCGAATCTTCACCTTGGCACCCGTTGTTGTCTGTTGCTTGTAAATAATAAACGATGCTCGAATCTGGAACAACCAATGGATTCGCACAATTATCGCATGATAGCCCGTCAGACGGAGTCCAAGCAAACACAGTTCCTCCATAGGCATTCGCTATAAAAGAAGTGGCTGGATTAATTACCGTATCGCCAGGAACAATTGAAACAGGCAGGGTATTAATGATCCCTATGGTACCCGATGCACTGATTTGACATCCATTCGCATCAGACGCAATTACAGAATAGTTCCCTATGTCAAGCCCCGAAATGCTGTCTGTGGTATTTCCATTTGTCCAGAGGTAATTGTAAGCACCTGTTCCACCCGACACCGTAACATCCATCGTTCCAAGTAAGCCTGTTGCGCAATTCACCGGAGTTGAATCCGCACTTATTGATAAGGCTGTCGGCTCAGTAATGGTGATTCCTTGAACAACCACACAATTGGCTGCATCAACTACAACAATATTGTAATTTCCTGGTGATAATCCAGTTACAGTATCATTGGATACAGCAATCGGAGACCAAGAAAATACAAAAGGTGGAGTTCCCAAGGAATCCACTTGCACTGCTGCAGAACCGTTTGCTGCGCCGAAACAAGTTACATTGTTTACGTAACTGATGCTGATAGCGGGTGGCTGTGGCGTGGGATTTATTACAAAATTGCTCGGGTTAGAAGCCGTACATCCTGAACTTACGGAAGTGACTGTTAGTGTATAATTTCCCCCGGCTAAACTCATAAAATTCGGACTTGATTGCGTTGGGCCATTGTTAAGAGCGTATATAAACCCGGCGCCTAGTGGGGAAGTAACGGTAAGCATTCCTGTGGGCAATGGGCATGTCGGTTGCGTAATTGAAGCAGCTGGAACTGTTGGAATAGCTAATGCTGCATTAATGGAAGCAATACTACTAACTGCTGAGGTACAACTCGCTGCGTTCACCACTACAAAGGTATAATTGGTAGAAGGACTCAATCCAACAACGGAGGTTGTAGTTCCTGTTCCCGTTTGGGTTGTTCCACCTGGGGTAATTTGTAAGGACCATGTACCTGACATTGGAAGGCCACTTAAGAAAGCTATTCCTTGAGCCGAAAGACAGGTTGGATGATCCACTGAATCGACTATTGGAGCAGATGGCGGGATTGGATTATTTACAAATACATTATTGGAATTTGCAGAAACACATCCATTGTTAAGGTTGGTAACTGTAAACGTATATGAATTAACTGGCAATCCTGTGAACGAGGTGGAAACACCAACGCCTGATTGTACAAAGGTTGTAGCCGGAGAATTCCCATAAGCAGTGATTGTCCAACCACCCGTGTTGGGTAAATTAGAAATCGGGACATTACCTGTGGCTACCGCACAGGTCGGCTGAGTAACCATTCCAGCGATTGGTGTAGCCGGCACGGCCGGAACAAGATTGATATTTACACTTGATGATGCTGGAGAAGTACACCCTGCAATCGTATTTAAGTATTGAAAAGAAAATGCAGTACCAGGGGTTAAACCAGAAATTGCAGCGATTGTGCCTACACCTGTCTGCGTAAATCCTGCAGGAATTGAATTTACCGTCCAACCTGTACTTGGAAGTCCTGAAAGGTAGATAACACCATACTGATTGGAACAAGTTGGCTGTTTCAACGAATCGATGTTTGGCGCAAGCAAACACTGTCCAAAATAAACCTGGGCAGAGATTAAAATAAAAATGAATCCGAGTATTCTCCCTGTCATTGAGTAGAATTAAGCCAAAAAGTTATACTATCTATCGCTTCGTAAAGTTACACTAATAATCAAAATTATTGTGCTATTCTCTAAAAAACTTAAACGAGTAAAGCCTTGTTGCGTTGCCTATTAAAAAAATGCAGAACTTTGCTTGATGAAAAACGAAGGAGTTTTTTTCGAAATAGCATATGATGGAACCGGATATTGCGGCTGGCAAATACAACCCAATGCGCCAACAGTTCAAGGCTCAATAGAAGACGCTCTTTCTAAACTTAATGGGAATAAGCCAATCGGCATCGTGGGTTGTGGTAGAACCGACACTGGAGTTCATGCGAAGCAGTATTTTTTTCATGTTGAACTTCCTGATGTTAACTTGTCGGAAGTGCGATACAAGCTTAATAAAATGTTGCCAAATGACATCAAAATCGTTGATGTGTTTTACAATCAAAAACACGCACGCTTTGACGCTAAAAAACGCACCTACAGATATTTTATCGCAAAAGAAAAGTCGCCGTTCAACGATCGGTTTTGTTGGGTTTATGAGCGGCCATTATCGGTAGAAGCAATGAACAAAGCGTGCACCCACTTAATCGGACACATGGATTTCGCCTCTTTTGCCAAAGGAGATACCGACGTAAAAACTACGCTATGCGAGGTTTTTAATGCCTCATGGGAAGAGACGAATGAGGGTTATGTTTTTCAAGTAAGTGCAAATCGTTTTTTACGCAACATGGTGCGCGCCATGGTGGGTACGTTAATGGAAGTTGGACTCGGGAATATTACGCCTGAAGCAATTCCAATTATTCTAGCAAAAAAAAGCCGCCAAGAGGCAGCTTTATCGGTTCCTGCTAAAGGACTATTTCTTTGGGAGATTTTATATTAATCTGCTCGTTGACGAAGTAAGTCAAAGTACCCATAGGTTTCAACTACGATGGCTCCACCTAAGGTATCGCCGTATTTTGCAGGTAATCCCCCCGTGTAAACCATCATACGATTGATTGAACAGCTGGGCACGTTGTATACATCTTGCAATTTAACGCCATCTAACACATAAATCATATCCCCTTTTCGGGCGCCACGGAACATCAACTCACCATCATCAGCCATTTTAATTTCTGAAGACATTTGGGTAGCCATGGTAGCTATACTGAACTTATTGGGGTTATGCTTAATGTCCTTTTCGGTTAATTCTGGAGTAGGTAATTCTCCCATTCGTAAGCGTAATCGTTCTTTAACAACAATTTCATCCTTCATTACGCCTTTCGGTTTAAATTCAACGGAACCAATATTTCCATAGGATTCTATTGGAATATCAACTAAGTAATTCTGAGAAGTATCCCTTCCAAATACCAAAAACACATTATACTTACCTGCTGGAATGGCTGAAATTCTAAATCGACCATCTTTATCGGTAATGGCCTGATATTTCTTGCCTTGATCAAGGATAAACGCTTTTACGTATTCCATCGGTTGTTTTGAATCCGAATCTAAAACGGTTCCAATGGCATCTCCTAGCGCGGATTGCGCGAATAATTGTGACACCAAAATACTCGCTAATAGGGTTAAGGTTTTTTTCATGTTTTCTAGAGTTTGATTAGAAAGGTAACGAAAAAAAACAAATAACCTAACCTATACTTGCAGAAGAAACAGGCAACTCGCGATTAATTTTCTTAAAAAGTCCTTGAAGTACCTTTCCGGGCCCAACCTCAATCACTTCCGAAAGCCCATGATCATTCATTGCTAACATGATTTGAGTCCATTTAACAGGGGCTGTTAGCTGTGCTAATAAATTTGTTTTAATGACGGAAGGGTCTGTCACTGGAAGCGCATTAACGTTTTGATAAATTGGACAAATTGGAGCATTAAACACTGTAGATTCAATAGCGGAAACTAATTCTGCACGAGCAGGTTCCATGAGTGGTGAGTGAAAAGCGCCGCCAACCTGCAATATTAAGGCTCGTTTAGCTCCTGCTTCTGTGAGTTTCGCACACGCTTCTTCAACAGCTTTTAATTCACCTGAAATAACCAATTGTCCGGGGCAATTATAATTTGCGGGCACTACTACCCCATCAATGCTGCTACAAATCTCTTCTACCAGATGATCTTCCAATCCAAGAATGGCTGCCATGGTAGAAGGTGTGAGTTCACAGGCTTTTTGCATGGCCGTTGCGCGTGCACTAACCAGACGTAAGCCATCTTCGAAACTGAGTGTTTTATTTGCTACAAGGGCAGAAAATTCGCCAAGGGAATGCCCTGCAACCATATCCGGTTTAAACGAATCCCCTAAGCATGCTGCTAAGACGGTAGAATGAATAAAGATTGCGGGCTGCGTAACATTCGTTTGTTTTAAAGCTTCATCCGAACCTTCAAACATAATCGACGCAATATCAAAACCGAGCACTTCATTGGCTCGATTAAACAATTTACGTGCATCAGCACTTGCATCATATAACTCTTTTCCCATCCCACTAAACTGAGCACCTTGCCCAGGAAAAACATAAGCTTTCATAATAATCTAAGTTTAAAGTTGTCCTAAGGAGTGAAATTTACCCTCTTTGTAAATTTTAATTTTCTTTAGAATTCCGTCGTCGCTGTAAATATAAACTTTACCGTCATACAATTGCCCGGCCTTGAAGTTTCCATCTAACCAAATCTCATCATTTTCATTGTAAACTTTATTATATCCTTCAGAGAAAAAGGTAACCCCTTTCGTAATTGGATTGGTTACCACGGGTGGTGGCTCATTCGATTCAGGTTCTGTATGGGTATCCTTCACTTTAACCGCTTGCTTCTTAACCGTTTCCGTTACTTTACCCCCGGTAAACTTGCAAGACAAGCGAACCGACCCATCTTCATTATATTGTGTGTAAAGTCCTTCAACCTTCCCTTTCTTCAAGCCATAAGAAGCTTCTAATTGCCCATTCTCGTAATAGTGCTTAACCGTTCCTGTTTCTTTCCCCTCGTCATCAAAGGTGGCTTGATATGCTATGGTTCCATTCTCATGGTAGCGAATCAACTCTCCTGAAAATGTATTATCACCAAAAGTTCCTTTTTCCTTTACTTTACCGTTTGAAAAATAGCGCGTATAGTTTCCATTAGGTCTATTATTCACATAATTCCCTTTTAGCTTGACGGTTTTACCATCCTTGTTGTATTTAATCCAAACTCCCGTTTTGCGTCCGTGATGGTAGGTGCCTTCTTCAATAATGGCATTAGATGCATAGCCTGATTTAGGACGATCCTTTCCCCGAACAACCCACTTTCCATGTTTTTTTCCATCCTCATCTTTTAAATTTTGAGCCCAAGAAAAATGAGAACACATGAAAGAAACTACTGTAAAAAAGAATAAAAATCTAGCCTTCATACTTGATGTAAAATTAAATTAAATTGTGAATAACAAACCTGAATCTATAGATAAAGACCCAAATTTGTTATTAATTTTGTTGCTCATGTTAAGCATTTCTCCCTCAGATATCACGGTGCAAAAATTGCATCATTATTTACTTGGAGCGGTCGGTCCAAGACCTATTGCTTTAGCTTCAACGATTGACTTAAACGGGGAAAAGAATTTAGCCCCTTTTAGTTTTTTCAATGTATTTAGTGCAAATCCACCGATATTAATTTTCTCTCCAGCGCGTTCGGGACGGACTAATTCGTTGAAAGATACTTACAACAATGTAAAGGCCCATCCTGAAGTGGTTATTAATGTGGTCACTTACAGTATTGTTGAGCAAGTTAGTTTGGCTAGTTCTCCGTATGCTCCCGGAATCAGCGAGTTTGAAAAGGCGGGTCTAACCCCTATTCCTTCTGATTTAGTTAAACCCTTTCGAGTAAAAGAATCGCCAGTACAGTTTGAGTGCAAGGTTAATCAAGTGATTGAACTGGGTACGGAAGGAGGCGCAGGCAATCTGATTATTTGTGAAGTGTTAAGGATGCATATCGATGAATCCATATTAGATGAGAACAATCAAATTGATGCGCACAAAATCGATCTTGTTTCCCGCATGGGAGGCGATTGGTATTGTCGTGCCGATGCCAACAGTATGTTTGAAATTAAAAAGCCGATCACTACGTGTGGCATTGGATATGATGCACTTCCAGCTGACTTATTAAATAGCAGCGTATTATCGGTAAGTGACTTAGCGCGTTTGGCTGGGATAGAGAATCTGCCCGACGAAACGGAGGTGAATGAATACAAGCTCACCGAATTAAGTGACATTTTTATGACGCATGTAGATGATGCGGTACGCCTAGAGAAGGCTTTACATGAACGAGCAAAAGAATTATTAATAGCAAATAAATTAACCGAAGCTTGGCTCACGCTTCTCAGTTTTAATCATTAACAAATCGATATGAATCAGCTTAAATTAACGAACGTACGAATCAAATTAATTCATCCAACACAACAGGTAACTGAAAAATTTTCTAAAAGAGAATTCGTAGTTACTGATGGTGTAGATAGCGATTATCCGCAACATATTATACTCCAAGCTACACGCGACAAGTGCAGTTTATTGGATCAATTCAAGGTAAATGATATGGTAGATGTTGCCATTAACATCCGAGGACGTGAATGGACAAGCCCACAAGGAGAGATTAAGTATTTTAATTCCATTGAAGCATGGAGAATTGAGCCGTCCTCTGGACAAGCTCCTTCAGCTGCACCAAGCGGCATGAGTGATTTTGGTATTTCTAGTCCAAGTTCAACTCAAAGCCCATTAGAGTCTTCTTCTGAAGAATCAGATGATCTTCCTTTCTAATCGGTCGTATCTGACTTATATTTAGCCTTATACTTCTGGTATAGGGCTTCTTGAAAGTTCATCGAGGTTTGGATTTTTCCGTTTAAAAGCACGGTAGTTACTTGATTGGTTTTCATATCCAGTGCGGGACCTTTTGAAACGAAAATCGTAGCAGATTTACCAAGTTCAATGCTTCCGAATTGTTGATCGATCCCCATTATTTTACAAGAATTAATGGTTATTGCCTCCAACGCCTGATCTTCTGTTAATCCATAGGCCATAGCTGTTCCTGCCAAAAAAGGGAGGTTCCTTGTATTCATAGCTTCCATTCCACCTTCATTTTGCAAGCAAAATAAGACACCCATTTTAGCAAGCATTGCCGGTAGGCGATAAGGTAAGTCCACTGGGTCTTCATCATGTTCAGGTAAACGATGTAAACGTTGAATCATCACAGGGATATCAGCATCAATAAAGCGCTGTCCAAGTAAGTAAGCATCGTCTCCTCCTACAAGCACGGGATAAGGCAGTTTAAACTCTTGAACAAAAGCTATTACATCAATAATTTGTTGTGCATCGTTCGCATGAATATATACTCGTTTAGTACCTAAAAAACAATCTTTCATTGCTTCGAGTCTCTGATCGAACGGTATCACTTTAGCATTTGCATAAGTACTGGCTAATTGAAAAAAATTCTTGAGTTCCTTAAGTTCCTTCGTATATTGCTCATTCTTTGATTTTGGTTCTGGCTCAGCCCACCACCCCCCACCATAGGTTGTGTTAGGCCAATTCACATGAATACCATCATCTCCTTTTGCGGTTGCATCTTCCCAATTCCATCCCCCCATAAACATGACAGAGGACGTGCCAGAAACAGAACCTCCCCTAGGCGTACTTTGTACCAAGAGCACCCCGTTTGTTTTAACGGTTTCAACCACTTTGGATTCCGCATTAAAGGCGATTTGAGCCCTAATATGTGGATTGAACTCCCCTACCTCACTATAATCATTTGAGGCACGTATTGCTTCTATCTCAGTTAATCCAAGTGTACTGTTTGGGGCTACAAACCCAGGATAAATGTGCTGCCCTGTAGCGTCAATGATTGTATCCCAATCTTTGGGATTGTAGGTAGAAGAAAGCGCGTTTTTAATTCCGGTAATTTTTCCATCCACCATTTCTAGTAATGATGCCGTAATTTCTTGCCCAACTACTGGATGTAAGTGTCCATTCACAATAAGAATACGTTGTGCTGAGAACCCTATGCTAGCCAATAACCCTGTTAAAAATATAATCGTTTTCATGTTAGTGTAAATTTTCTGTTTCAGACCCTTCCTCTCCCACGGTATCACAATGGAAATGTTTTTTCTTACGCTTAATGAATGGCGCTTTTGGTTCTGCCTGCACATCCTTTGCTAGCATTTTACCAATGATTCGCATTTTCTCCGCTTGATTTTGAGCCTGAAGTATAAGGTCTTGCTCCTGGTCAAAATAGAAAACTCCTTCAATCATCGTTGATTGAACCCTTGCTTCTATAGACAGTGGATTCGTGGTCCATAACACCAGGTCGGCATCCTTGCCCACTTTAATACTTCCTGTTCGATGATCTAAATGCAATAATTTCGCAGGGTTTAGCGTAACCATTTTCCATGCTTCAATTTCTGAAACCCCTCCGTATTTGACTGTTTTTGCGGCTTCCTGATTCAGTCTTCGTCCCATTTCCGCATCGTCAGAATTAATCGCAACCGTTATTCCCTGTTCATGCATTAGGGCTGCGTTATATGGAATCGCATCGTTCACTTCAAATTTATAGGCCCACCAATCGGCGAAGGTAGAACCACCGACCCCGTGCGCTTTCATTTTGTCTGCTACTTTATATCCTTCCAGAATATGAGTAAAAGTATTTACCTTGAATCCCATAGAATCCGCTACTTTCATCAACATGTTTACCTCACTTTGCACATAGGAATGGCAAGAAATAAAACGATTTCCGTCTAGGATTTCATTGAGTGTTTCGAGTTCAAGATCCACCCTGTAGGATCCCGACATACGTTGCATGCGGTACTGTTTTGCTCTATAAAAGGCATCATAAAAGACCTGTTCAACCCCCATCCGCGTTTGAGGAAAACGAACAACGTTTCGATCGCCCCAATTGGATTGCTTTACATTTTCTCCTAGCGCAAATTTTATAAATCCTGGGGCATCATCAATTTTCATTTCTTCGGGTGTAGTACCCCATTTCAATTTAATGAGCGCAGATTGTCCGCCGATGGCATTGGCTGATCCATGTAATAATTGCGCTGCGGTCACCCCACCCGCCAATTGACGATAAATTGAAATATCCTCTGGATAAACGACGTCGCCGATACTAACCTCAGCAGAAACCACTTGTCCACCTTCATTAACTCCTCTTGAAATCGCGATATGCGAATGCTCATCAATGATTCCCGAAGTTAGATGCATGTTCGAACCATTAATAATGCGTGCTCCGGAAGGATGCGACGGTTTTTTAGCGCCCACGTAAGTGATTTTTCCTTGTTGAACAACAACATACCCCTTTTCTATAATCCCCTCAGATTCATTTGTCCAAATGCTAACTTGCTCGTAAACGGTTGATTGCTGAGTAAGCATCGCTTTAGAACCATAAGCCATATTGGGAAACCAACTTGTTGGAATTGGATTAGACTCAATCTTTATTGGAGTAGAAACTTCGGTATCTTTTACCCTACGAATAGCAGACCATTGTCCCCAGCTTCCATCCGGATAGGTTATATCACCTTCCCAAACAGAACCATTAGAGGAAATTTTTCCATGAAGCAAATACATCTTAGACTCGGCATTCGGAAGGGCAAATTGTAGGTTTACGTCCCGGTCTGAAAATGTAAAAGAAACCGTTGTAATTACTGAATCTTTCTTAAATACCTTGAGTTTAGAATCCCACAAGTCTTTATACTCAATGAGTGTAACTTTGGGTTTTTGATTCTCCCCGGACACCTTCATTTCAAATCGTTGTCCTTTTAGATTTAAGCTATACGTTCCGAGCACATTCACCAAGTTAGCAGATTGAAGTGCGAGACAATTACCAAGTGTCCAAGACTCCAACAGGGTGGATTCATAAACAAATGGGTCTTTTGAAAAGACATTAAAACTCGCCAGTTTTGATGCTTCGAGAGTACCTACCATTGAATCTAACCCAAGGTATGATGCAGGCGTTATGGTAAGCGAAGCGAGGATTGAAGAAGGGCTTGTTCCAATTGAAATTAGTTTGCGAATGGTTTTCCAAAAATCAGCTAAGGGAAGACCTTGCGTGGTAATAGCGCTTGAAATTCCTGCATCGGTAAGTATTTTGAAATTGTACGGTGCAGCTTCCCAATGCTTTAATTCTTGTATCGAGACATTTTTTGCGACATAGGGGTCGGAAACATCTACCGGCTTTGGAAAAGAAATCGGAACGATGAGTTTTGGATTCAAGGGTTTTAGCGCATCAACAATGGCGTATTCATCTCCTGCAGTGACATAAACAAAATGACGCTTAAATTCATTCGCTATGCGCTCCGCACGTAAAATATCCCATTTATCCCCAACCTTAAAAACAGCAGGCAAGTTATCATTAGCTACCCAGGGATCCATCGATTGTTTGCCTAAGTCTGCTACAGGGTTCTTTTTATAGAACGCAAGATCGTAAAACGATTGACGCAACAAGGCAATCGAGCCCATTAAAGAAGATGGATAGGTTTGTTGCGAAACGCCTTTATTGAAGGAATAAAAAAAGGCTGATGCATTTGTGCGTGTGGCTTCCATGGGATTTAAATTCCCTAATGCGATTAAGGGGGCAGAACCCCGGACAATGCCATCGGCTTGATGCGGAACAGCAAACCCAAAACCTTGTTTTTGTAACTCCGTGAATTTATTGTCCGCTAAATTAATTCCATCCACTGCATTTATTTCAGGATGAATAGATTCATTCCAATAAAAAGCACCTTCTTTTGATGACTCTAATTGTGGATAGGAACCTTGATGATGAGAAGTAGCTTTAACTACTCCTGCATCGGTATATAATTCTATGAATGATGGAACTACAGTAAGGCCTTCCTTATCGAATATCACAAAATCTGACGGGATATTTATATTAGTTCCAACCTCTAAAATTCGTTCTGATTGAATTAGAATCGTAGCTTTTTCAAGCTTTTTACTTGGACTAACATAAACATCTACATTGGTTAATGCAATTTTTTTCATCTCTGAAGTGGCTACGCCGTTGGTAGGCCGCATTTGGGCATGGCCAACATGGAGAAAGCCAAAAAGTAGAAGGAAACACGAAATAGGATAAATTAGCTTCATGCCCCAAAAATAAACAATTAAGTGGACTAGATGTATTTGCTCGCTTCGCGTTTGGCCAGGCCAGTAAGTTGCTCCGCTTGAACCACCTCAGCAACCCACGTTGGATTCCATTTGGATACCTCGCGTAAACTCCAGCCAATGGCCTTTTGGATGAAGAACTCACGTTCTAGTTTAAATTGACTAATGAAATACTGAAGAAGGACTAAATCCGTCTCTTTTCGATACCGCAATTGAAAAATCAAACAAGCCCGACGAATCCAAAAGGAATCATGGGACTCCCATTGCTTAAGTTTCTCTTTCATTTGTTCTGGAAATACGCGTGCGAATTTACCCACTACATTTGGGGCTATACCATCCACAGTATCCCACCACGACTTGGATGTAATTAACCACTCAAATAATTCAATGTCAGATGCTAAGAATTCTTTTGGCTTCCATGTCATCAACCATTCTAAGGCGACGAGTTGACATTCCCGATGTTCTTCTTCCCAAAGTAACTGAATTAAGGTTCTTTTTTCCGTTGAATCAAGGACATCTAATTGATCTTTTTTCAAGGTTTTTAGAATTTCTTTTCTGGGGGTACTCATTACACCATAAAATGGAAATTGATTTCTCATGTAGGCTTCCATTTGTGGAATACGCAGGGGATTAGCCTCATTCCTTAAGGCTTCTTTAATGGTGAAAAGTGCTTTCATTAACTTTAAATAAAAAAAGGCAAATCATAAGCCGGGTTCTGTTCGTTTTGTCACACGTGACGCAACTGCCTATCATTTATCTAGCACTGACGTCGCCATCAGCGTCTATCGACCTACCCTCCGGAATCGAGCGAGCAACTCTTAATGTACAAGACATACTCCGGTATACATGGTCTTTCAGCGCGTAAGGTTTACCCTGCCAACAACATCACTGTTGCTGCGGTGAGCTCTTACCTCCCCTTTTCACCTTTTCCCTGACGAAGCAAGCTTGTCAGGGTAGTTTATTTTCTGCGGCACTTTCTGTATTCATCAAGATGAACCCTTCCCGTTAGGAAGTACACTGCTCTGTGCTGCCCGGACTTTCCTCCCTCCCGTAAACGGGACAGCGATAGGCCGATTTGCCAGGTCAAAGGTACAATTAGAATTTAACTAACGGAAATTCCTTGGATCCATGAATTCCACTAAGGATTATTCGGTAGGTTCCATTATGTAATAAGTTCAGATCAAGGCTGGAGTTAAGCGCATTATTCAATGAGGTGCTAAGTACTAACCTTCCGGCGTCATCGAAGATTTGCGCCAAATTTAACGGTGATTTTGAATCAATAAATAAGGTTTCATGCACGGGGTTAGGACCAATGGATGCATCAAGGCTTGATTCAATTAAGGAAGCATCTAATCCCAAATAATCCTCTTGATATTCTACTTGATTAACCGTACCGTTTGTCTCTGTTGCTTTAAGCACCCATTCTTTTTCGCCATTAGCAAACCACTCGTATTCAGTACGTTGAATTGGTGGCGTTCCAAACCACTGGCCCGCACCAAAAAATGTTTGGTATACCGAATCAATTTCGGCGATATCGTGTCGTAAGCGCAGCGCTTGAAATGTACCTTTCGGGGTTATAATCGTTCCCCATCCATCCACGTTGGTGGTGCGTTGACGATATTGCTTGATTTTAAAGTCAATTACTGGATTTAAATCGATGTAGGTATAGCCTCTGGAATAATGAGAATCATTGTAGTGCAAGGGTAATTTATACCGTGTTTCTATTGTGTCTGATTTAAATGGAACTCCTTGTCCGTTGACGCTTATGGAATATCCCAGTGAGGTAATAGAGTCTGTCATTCGTTTAGTATATTGATTCAAATCACTTAAGGAAACAGGTAAGAATTGAGACAATTGATCCAGTGGTAAATCGTTCGTTGGGTTAAAATAACTCGCTCGATAATTTGTTGGAGCAACGGGCCCATAGGTTCCGAACACCAATAATGAAGCAAAACCAATCGGGTTATACTCTTTAAGGTATTGACTGGTTGCAGATAAGGCGCTAAAATCCCACGTATAATTCGCGCCCGTTGAGGCAAAATCCAACCCCGTGCCGGCTGCTTGAGATATGCGGACAGTATCACCGGAATTTGCGAAATCCGCTACGCTTATGGTAATTTGTGATGAAATCTCAACGAGAAAACTGAGAAATAAAACTGAAAATAAAGCCTTCATTATTTGTAGATTAAAGGTTAAAGGTACATGAAATTGACTAACAAAATAAATTGCCTTACTTTTATTGCGTGAATGATGAATCAATCATTTTATCGGAATTAAATCAATTTGAATTGGACCTATCGAGGTTTAATTCCACTGATTTATTGGTGAATATCGAAGCGAAACATGTACTGCCTTTTGAAAAAGAAACGGAAGAACTAAGGCCTGAAGCATCGAAACTGATAAAAGCTGCGCATCAAAAAGAACGAGAAGAGGGTATTTTTCCCTTATGTTTATCTGAAGGTATCCTATTCTTGCAGGAAGAAGAGCACCAGCAAAAAATTCCAGTTTTCCTTCATTTATTGAACCCGAAAATCAACCCCGTGTTAAATCAGGTTTCTTGGAATATCACAGCGGATGAATGGATTATAAACCCCTATTTATTGCATGTCCTTTCATTTGAAGAAATGGAATTTACAGCCCTTGAAAAAAATGAATTATGTGAGCTGTTGACATCCAAAGGATATGATTTGGATGCAAGTATTCGGTACATAGGAAATTTCCATCCCTATCGACACACACTATTGAAGGAAGTGATTGAATTAAAAAAGGAAAGCGATTTAAGTCATTTCGATTTTCTTTATCAAGGGGCACAACGCGTTGAAGAACCCACCAATAAATCCTTGTCTCCATTACTTTTCGAGGCAGACCACACCCAGTTTCAAGCAATAAAACGGGCGGAGTTGCAACACTTGGTTATTCAAGGTCCCCCAGGCACAGGGAAATCACAAGTAATCGGAAATTTAATCGGTCGGTTTTTAGAAGAAAAAAAGCAGGTGCTTCTCTGTTCTCAAAAGCGTCAAGCATTAGAAGTGATTGCGTCTAAATTAACAGATTGTGGGCTCGGAGAATTAATGCTGATGAGGAACTCGCAGGACGGGATAAAAACTAGTATTCAATCCTTAGCGAAAAGTTGGGAAGCGATAGAAAAACCCATAGATTCGATGGAGCAAGACTTTTCAAGTACCATTCGCTTGAATTGGCTTCAAGGCCAACTGGACCTATACCACAAGAACGGATTAATTGGGAAGATGAGCCCAAAGGACTTTATTGCAGCGACACGAATCGGAGAAAAGAAGCACACAGCATTTCATGCAGGTATGCCGAGTTACTCGGAATGGTTAACCTATAAGCCTATAATTTCGACTATTCCTGATTCGGTATTGCGAACGCTGAGTATGCTCAAAGGTAATTTGAACTTAGAAAACACCTTTGAAACACGTATAAAAACTCTAAAGTATATACAATCGGAGCTAACCCATTTAAAATGGAAGCATTTAACCTATAGTGAGATTCATGATCATGCACAAGTAGCACAGACCGTACATTTATTTTCAAATGACACTGCCCAGCGCTGTTTGCCGTGGATGAAGCATCGAAGTAAAATCAACCGATTGATTAAGAAATTGGAACTTGCTGAGACACAGCTCAAACAGAAAGAGCATGCGCTTACTTCGTGGAAAAAATTACCTTCGGTCGCTTTGTTAAGTGGGCTGCGTAAAGAACTTTCAAAAGGTGGTTTGTTTAAGAACTTCAATGAGCTTCGAATAAAACGAAACTGGTTGACTGATTCAACCGCTGATCTTGGGGTATTAATTGAACTAACTGAAATATACCATTCCTTACTTGATGAACGCTTAAACGCTCAAGTGGAATTAATTTCGCTTGGATTAACGGATATTAAGACTGATATCACAGCCTACATTACGTTCAATACCTTGTATGATGGAAGCTTGTACGAACAATACCAAGCACTTTCTAAACATGAACGAAGTTTTTATGGTACAAATCATTCAATGATTCAAGGCATTGCGCAAGCAGTTAAACAACAATTCACAAGGAATTCTGATGCACCCGTCTATGAAAACATAGCTCATCTTATAAGCAATTTCCATAGCTGTATTCCTCATTTAAAAGCGTGGGATCAGATCCCCGGTTCCATCACTGTATCCCTTAATGAATTCGATACCCTTCAAGCCTATGAAGAGGCCGTAATTTCTTCCGATTGGAACCGATTTATTGCCCAATTTCCAGGAATGAAGGAATTTCTTTCGCTTTCCATTGCAGATGAATTAGCAAGAATTAAAGCGAATAGAAAAAATACTCAAGAACGAATTGTTCATCAGATTTTGGTAGATCGTAAAAACACCTTTGATGCATATCATCGATTAATAGCTTTTCCTAACGGTAAATTAACGGCAAGCGAAAAGACCTTAAAAAATGAATTGATTATTGGAAAGAGAATCCTTTCAAGACTTTTTAGTAGAAAAAGGAATTTTCCTGCCTTACGCACCATATTGGAAAGTGAAGCTTCACATTGGATTTCTTTATTGAAGCCCATTTGGCTAAGTAGTCCGGTGCAAATCGCTATGGATTTACCTTTGATGAAAAACCGTTTTGATGTAGCAATAATTGATGAGGCGAGTCAATTATTATTGTCTCATTCGTTAGGTGCGATTTATCGTTCAAAGCAATTGATTGTGGCCGGCGATTCTATGCAAATGGCACCTTCTGCCTTTTTTCAGCGTGTAACTTCTAATGCGCTCACCCTGCTTGATCAGGCAGCATTCAATTTACCTCAAAGTCCATTGAAATTTCATTACAGAAGCCAACAAGAAGAGTTGATACAATTTTCGAATCGTCATTTTTATAACAATGAACTGATTGTTTTACCGAGCTATCCAAGCTATCAAGCCATCTCATCCATCTATCTTCCCGGTAATCATTACAAAGATGGAATAAATATGACGGAAGCACAGGCTGCAAAAAACCTATTAATTGAAAAATTAGGATTAAAAGAGGCCCGTATTGGATTAGTAGCGTTCTCAGAAAAACAACTTAAAGCCATTATTTCTTTGTGCACAGCTCCTGAACGTTTAGCGATTGAATTAGCACTTGAATCCGATGCGCTATTTTTTAAAACTGCAGAACAAGTTCAAGGGGATGAATGCGATGAAATCATCATATCATTTGGCTATGGATACAATGAAGATGGAAGATTTGATTTACGGTTTGGACCCTTATCTCAGGAGGGTGGAGATAAACGACTTAACGTGTTATTCAGTAGAGCAAAGCGTAAAATCCATTTTATACATTCGGTACGCGCTGAGGATTTTCCAATCAGTGAAAACCCCGCAATCCATATGTTAAAACAATGGTTTTCTTATATTGAACAAACCAAATCAGCCTCTAATTCCTTACGAATCCTGAATTTAAACAACGATCAGATTGACGGGCGCGAAATTCGAATTCAACGTTGGATTGATTTATCTCCCAACGTATTCGATATAATCACCTACGAAGCAATCTTAAGCGCAAGAGGTTGGATTATTCGAGAGGAGGCGTTTTCCTCGGCACCGGATCATACCCGTGTCCTCCCTTTGGATGACAGCGTGAAATTCGCTTAGTACCTAACCAAATGCCTTTAACTGGACCCCACACTTGAATGGCTTCAATCATATAAGAAGAGCATGTTGGTGTATATCTACAACTTGGGGGGAGCAAGGGTGAAATAACCCACTGATAAATTCGGACTAAAAAAATAAAGGGAAAACCCAGGATTTTCTTTAACATTTCCACAGTCAAATATACGGATTAAAAAACGGATGTTTGTAACTGAGATCACGTAACGCGTTGGCAAACGAGTTATTCCTTAATTTCACATCCATGAATTTATTCCGATTTCTTCTTATCATATCACTGAATTATTCGTTTTTCATGCAGGCTCAAACGTGGACACACGAACAGTTAGAAGTTAAAACTAAGAATACCTTAAACCGGGTAATGCGTTCTGATGACCTGTTCGAAGACCGCTGGGTTGAATTGCCTCAAGCAAAGTTTTGGAGACGGATCATGACTTTGTCTCCCGATTCTTGCATTATTAATGTTGCCAAAAATCGTACGATACTCGAGACCATGGCATTCAAACAGTGGCGATCAAAAACTGAAACTGAAAAAGCGCAATACAAAGCCACATTGCGAAAAACCTTTGGCTTAGATTCTTCGGAGGAGCTCTATGTTACAACCGGAAAAAATGATTTTTACAGATTTCATGAAGTATTTCCAACCCTCGGAAAAGGGATAGCAGTTTTTGAAACGAACCAGGTTGACCCTTGGTATGCGCAAGCCATCCTTTTGATTGAAAGTCCAGCGCAACTGAAAAAATCAATAAGCGGTGCCTATGGACCCTTTCAACTTATGCCTTCTGTAGCTCAACGATACGGACTCACAGTAAATGGAAATACGGATGAACGTGCCGATTTCTCGAGAAGTGCTTACGCTTCATCACAACTCATTAAAACCTCATGCATTCCATCTGCTCGACGCATATTAAATGCACATGGGTTGAGTTATTCAGAAAGTGATTTATGGTTTAGATTGCTTGTAATGCACGTATATCATGCGGGGGCTGGAAATGTAGCCGCGGTAGTAAATAAAATTAATCCTTCGAACGGCAGCATGGACCTCATTCAACAAATGTGGGTAACCTCAGCGGGAGGATTTGGAAACAATTCACAAAACTACAGTCAATTGGCGATTGCAGCACAATGGTTATTACACGATTATGTCTATTCCCAATGTGACGAGCTTCATCCCTGTTCGGGTAAATGATGGGTTAGAATTCCTTGATTCAAGGATAAGCCGCAGTTGAAATTTGTAGTAAACAAGCCCCCAGTTCCAAGCCCTTGCGGAAGCGTGAAATCATATTCACCAGCAAATTGCGCAATAGCCGTTAAGCCGATGTTAGATTCAAGTGCGGAAGTCATCCACCACCCAATACCGCGTTCAGTAGCTAGGTCAATCCATGATTTTGTACCTGAAATACCTCCATGTAAGCTTGGTTTCAAAATGATATATTGGGGGCAAACGCGATCGAGCAAGGCCACTTTTTCTGCTAATGTGTAGCAGGGAATGAGGGACTCATCCAAGGCGATGGGTACAATCGCTTCCTGGCATAAAGCTGATATTAAATCAATCTCGTTAACTGCTACAGGTTGTTCAATCGAATGCACACTTAAGTCTCTGAGTTCATTCAGCACATGTCGCACATTAGATTCCGTAAATCCTCCGTTTGCGTCTACGCGAATGGTTAGTATTTCAGGTCCGAAATGTTCACGCACCTGCTGAATTATTTCATATTCTTCCTTCCAATCAATTGCGCCAATTTTAAATTTCAACACGGAATAGCCTTCCTTTATTTTTTTCGCTACTTGATCTTGCATCCAATCTGGAGCGCCCATCCAAATTAATCCATTGATTGGTATTGCACGCTCTCCCTTAGCAAAGGAATTATTGAATAAAAGACCTGGAACAGGAGATAAGTAAGCACGGAGTGCGCATTCTAAACCGAACCGTATGGAAGGAAAATAGGTTAATTCTGGTAAGAATTCATCTAAGGTAAAGAGCAAATGATCCAGTGGTATCGAACATTGATTCAAGCGAAGGATAAAATCAGATAACTGCTGTTCATATTGAGCATCATTCGTATAATCTGGAGAAAGCCCTTCTATGATGCTGCATTCTCCAATTCCTTGCTTCCCTTCAGTGCTAAGGGTAATAAGCCATAGTTTCTTTGTCGTAAGCACTCCCCTGCTTGTCCCTGCTGGAAAATTAAATACTAATTCATGCTTTTGGACTGAGAAAATCGGGCTTACATCCATTGTTTGTACCATGATTGAAAACTAAAGTAATACCATATAAACAAACTGTTTGTATCATTTCCATTTAGAAATGACTTTACTTCACGCGCCAATTCAGGTGCCTTAAAAATCCCTTGTTCCTTAAGAAATCTTGGTTCAATATAATCCAACAGTTCAGATTTTAAATAATCCCTCATCCATGCAGAAATCGGGATAGCGAATCCTTTTTTAGGTCCTTGCATTAAGGCCGGAGGAAGTAAATTGTGTGCAATATGTTTCAAAAGAATTTTAGTGTCTTTCCCATCACACTTATAGTGATCAGGTACTTGCGCTAAGAACTCATATAATTCATGATCTAAAAATGGTTCTCTACCTTCCAAACCAACGGCCATTGTAGCGCGATCCACCTTATGCAGAATGTCATTCGGAAGATAGTTAACACTATCGTTAAGTAACATGGTTGCCAGAGGCGATCTTCCTTGAAAAAAGGGCAGATTATCCGGAATGTTACGTTGGTTAATAAGCTTATTTAATTGGTCATTTGACATGGAGGTTGTCATAGCATGCATGTGAGATTCTACTGAAAAATCGCTCAGTAGGCGGGCGAATTTTTGCACACGTTGTGCTTTTAACCCAGTCAGTCCAATGGCTCCGATGGAATTAGCGACGCTGGAACCTATCCAACTCGGCAGGTAACGAACCGCATTCGGGATACGGGAATAATAGAGATGTCTGTTATACCCTGCGAATAATTCATCCCCTCCATCGGCACTTAAGGCTACCTTCACCGAATTGGTTGCATGTTTTGCGACAAGATACGTTGGGATAGCACTACTGTCTGCGAAGGGTTCGTCATAGATCGTGGGTAGCATCGGAATTACCTGCAGTGCTTCATGTAAATCACAGGTGATTTCTGTGTGTGTAGTTCCTAAGTAATCGGCAATTTGTTTTGCTTTTGGGCCTTCGTTTAATCCTGCTTCAGGGACCGCTACCGTGAAGGTTTTAAGAGCGTTGTGTGTTTGTGTCAAACATGCAGCGGTAGTTGCTGAATCATAGCCTCCAGAAAGGAACAATCCAACTGGCACATCAGCTACCATACGTAAATTAATGGAATCAAATAGCAATTCTTGCGTATGCCTTTTTGCTTCCTCAAAAGAAATTGACAAGGGAGCTTTTTTAAACGCTAGTTCTGGGCTCCAAAAGGTGTTTTTCTCAAGGTGCAGTGTATTGCAATCAATCGTTACAATTGTTCCTGGTTCAACTTTATAGGTATGATTAAAAATGGAATGTGGTGAAGGGATGTTGCCGTATTGGAAAAAATACCAAATACTCTTTGTGTTAAGTTCTTTCTTGTACCTTGGATGAACGTGCAAGGGTTTTAACTCGCTTCCAAACAGTAGCAAGTCATTATCTAGAAAATAATAAAGGGGTTTAACTCCAAAGCGGTCCCGAATTAAATACAACTTCTGAGCTGAACGATCGAAAATAGTCAAGGAAAACATTCCTTTAAAATATGCAAGCGCTTTTTCATTCCACGCATGAAATGCAAGAAGTACGACTTCGGTGTCTGAATTCGTTTTAAATGAATACCCAGCGGAAGTCAGTTTCTCCTTAAGATCTTTATAGTTATAAATCTCGCCATTAAACACCATGGATAGGTGTTCAAAATGTACGGGTTGATTGGATAAGGCACTGGTATCAATAATAGACAGACGACGGTGTGCTAACCCTAAAGAAAAGGCATCCGAATTGAAAAAATACTCGCCTTCTGCATCTGGACCTCGATGGGTCAAGGTATCCCTCATACCCACAAGCACTTCGTTTGAAGTCTGTTTGCTTAAATCAATAAATCCGGCGATTCCACACATCAGGTTGCACTTGTTGCTTTAGGTTTACGAAAAGTTAATAAAAGGAAGAAAAAAGGTAATGCAATCGCTCGAATTCGAACAAGTACCCCAAAGAGAATTGAAGTATACCCTGCCATAAAAGCAATGAGCAAAACAAAAGTGAATGCATAAATAGCGAACTCACTTTTGAACAAATGTCTTAAGTTACTTAATACTTTCTTATTAACTAAAAACCAAAGGGATAAGAAGATGAGTAATAAACTCTCCAATTCATTAACCACGAAATTCAGACCAAGATTCTCAGTAATAAAAGGGCGATATAGGGCAATATAAACGGATTCTGGAATTGCTAACAAAATACCGGTTGGGGTGCCATCCATGGTCGAAAGCTCATATTTTGCGCCAGTATAAATGGGATTTTGACTAAAATCCGATTGGGTGATCTGCGCTTCTTGAATTAAGGACTGGGTTTGTTCAGCATTAGCAATCAACATAAAACCAATTATCAATAATGCATATACAAACAATCGAAAAAACAATAAAATTACGGGACGTTGTGATAAGCGGCTGCCATATCGAACCACAATAGAGAGTAAAAAAGGCCCAATAATAGCAAGTGCAATGAACTGTCGGAGATTCAAAATTAAGTAGAAGATTATCACCATTAATACTGCACGCCAAATGGAACGTTTTTGATCCCACTTCAGCCAAAGAAATAATTGATATATGAGTAATAAAGAAAGCGTATACACTTGACTATCCTTGCTAATTCCCGAACACCAAAAGGTCACCGATGGAAAAAACAAAAATGCGAACATAACAGCTTTTGAATTAAACGCTTCATTGGTTGTAATGCGATATACCATAAGCCATGAAGTAAAAAACACCAAGGATGCAATGAGGAGTGTGGTAGCCCAGAAGCTATTAAAGGTAAGCACTGAAAAGATTGAGAGTATTTTTGCAGCATTCCAAGCTTCTGATTCTCGCCAAATCCAACCCGGAGGATAACCTGTTTCCGAATTAAAATGTAAGGTTATACCCAGCGATCTGTCTGTGCTCCAAAGTTCTTGAAAATATCCCAGGGGATTGTCTATAAAGAGTTTATTCAGCACTGTGGCACTATCCCAATATGCATTTATGTCGCCGCCACCGAGCGTAAACAAATAAACCAAAGCAAATACGAGTGCGAAAAATATTTTGAATCCCCACCCGAGATAAAAAAATCGTGAGATGCTCGCGTTATTGTATCGTGAACGGATTGATCGACCGAACCAATAAAGTATAAACATCCAAAGTATTACACTTAAGCCTTCGGCAACAGAGAATATTTGCACTTGATTCATCGAGATAAAGTTAACCAATCTCTCAGGAGTGATGGTATTTTTCACCTTTATTTATGGTACATGCCCTATAAAGCTGCTCAAGAAAAATTGTGCGTACCATTTGATGTGAGAACGTCATTTTAGATAAGGACATTTTACCATTAGAACGTGCATATAACTCGTCCGAAAACCCAAATGCACCACCAATGCAAAAGGTGATTTTTTTTGCGCTGTGCAATTCATGATTGGCGAGCACATGAGCAAATCCTTCCGAGGTATAGCTTGTCCCTTGTTCATCCAGTAAAATAACATGCTGATCTTCTGATAGTTTAGATAAAAACAATTGTCCTTCTTTATCTTTTAACTGAGAAGTTGTTAAGGATGCCGCTTGTTTTACATCAGGTAATTCAACGCGTTCATAGCTCACATAATGGCTTAGGCGTTTTTCATAGGTTTGCTCTAACTCTTTGAGGGCATTGGATACCGTTTTACCAATGAACATCAATCGAACCTTCATGTTAACGACCCGTTCTTACCTCTTTAAGTGTATTAAAGAAAATGATTCCATACCCAATGGCTAACATCAAATGAAAAGGAACCATACCCAAATCACCAAAAGCCAAACGATTTAACGCGGTAAATCCGAAGATCAACATAAATATGCCTTCGGCAACATTCAAAATTGATAAACTTTTCTTGTCGTATTTGTTTCCTGTAAACTCATCCTTTTGTGCGACATTGAATTTTGGAGTCCTTACAAAGGAACTTTTTATCCGAAGATACCCTTCAATCACAGCTACTGCATTGCTCATAGCTAAGGCCATAGATACCGTCAAGAACTGAACAAAACGCTTGATGAATTTAAATAAATCATTCCAAAATTTCCCGGTTTTGTCTCGGTATGAATTCCAATAATAAAAGGCAAGGAATACGGTACTTGAAATGAAAAATGCACCAAATTGAACGAAATAATTCAAATCAGAAAAAGAATCCTTGATGTGAAGAATAAATAAACTAAGAATGGATAAGATTAAGATGAAAACAAATACCGAGGAGTTAAATAAATGGGCCATTCCATGCACTCGATCCGAAAATCTTACGCCAGGATGTGTAAGTAATTTGCCCCGCATTTTTATAAAGCACTCTGCCCCACCTTTCATCCAACGATGTTGTTGACTTTTTAATGCAGACATCGTAATTGGCAATTCCGCCGGCGACTCCACATCTTCTAAATAAGTAAACTTCCACCCCCTCATTTGCGCACGATAACTTAAATCTAAGTCCTCTGTAATGGTATCATGTTCCCATCCGCCTGCATCTTCAATGCACTTTTTCCTCCAAATTCCCGCAGTACCATTAAAATTAATAAAATGTCCAGTAGAATTGCGGCCTTGTTGCTCAATGGCAAAGTGACCATTTAGTCCAAAGGCTTGAAGTTCTGTGAGTAGAGAATATGATTTATTCAAGTGCCCCCAGCGTGTTTGCACAACACCAACATTTTCATTAATGAAGTAAGGAACGGTGCGTAACAAGAAATTTTCATCTGGAACAAAGTCAGCATCAAAAATCGCAATGAAGTCACCGGTAACACGGTCCATTGCAGCATCCAATGCTCCGGCCTTATACCCTGTTCTATCCACGCGGTGAATGTGTTGAATATTTACCCCTGTAGCGGCAATTTCTGCCACTTTTTTAGCAATGATGTCTTTAGTTTCATCCGTGGAGTCATCCAAAACCTGAATTTGTAATTTATCTTTTGGATAGGCGAAACGTGCAGCGGTTTCAATAATTCGTTCAGCAACATACATTTCGTTAAACATTGGAAGTTGAATTGTAACCTTTGGTGCGTGCTCCAAATCAAAAGACGGCATTGGTGCTTTAGGATTGCGTTTTGATCTTCTGTAAGCGATAGCCAATGAAAGTTGAATTACGCTGTAGTAGAAAATCATGATTAAGCAGAGTAAATAAACAACCAAAATCACCCGAGCCAACATGTGTGACCAATAATGTTCTTGAATCACTTTTTTGCCATTAACCACCGTGGTTCTATCTCCCCAATTGAATAACCAAGTTACTTTCAAACGGGCAGCAAAAGGCTGTGTCTTACTAAAGGTGTAATGCTCCAAATGTTCTTTCGCATTGGTTCTAAAGACCTTAAGGGTGTCTTTTCTGTAGTCTTTGTCAGTTAGAATTAGGATATTTTCACCAATCGGAACATTATTAAATGTAAACACCCCATCGCGTGTTTCTGTTTTGAATCGTTCTCCGGTCTCCTTTGAAACCAACAACAAGGAAACCTCATCTACATCCCTGCGTGTTTTAAAATCAACCAAATACCCTTTGATTAATTTAGATCTGTACCTCATTCTTGAAGCAAGGGCATCCTGATTAAAGGCAATTATCAGTAGGCTGAATAAAAGTAATTTTTTCATATTAAACTTATGGAGCAGGTTGATTTCAAGGAACAAAGATAAATTAATCTTTGATTAAAGTCATTTCATTGACTAAATGCGTTGCTCCGGAGTAAATATCCATCACCCAAAGCACATAGCGAATGTCCACTACAATATTCCGACAACGGTTCGGATCAAACAAATAATCACTCATGGTACTTTCCCAGGATCGGTCAAAGTTCAGGCCCATCAAATTCCCTT
>JBEEPQ010000006.1:0-91539 GCA_041191025.1 Bacteroidota bacterium | reverse complement strand
ATATCCATCACCCAAAGCACATAGCGAATGTCCACTACAATATTCCGACAACGGTTCGGATCAAACAAATAATCACTCATGGTACTTTCCCAGGATCGGTCAAAGTTCAGGCCCATCAAATTCCCTTGTTCATCTAATACTGGAGATCCTGAATTACCTCCCGTTGTGTGATTAGAACCCGTGAAACAAACCCATAATTCGCCCTCTTGCGCATAAGGTCCATAGGTTTTATTCGCTGCCAATTCGAACATTCTTGGCAGCAATTCAAAATCTGGATTTCCAGTTCTGTTTTTAGCAATCATTCCATCCAAGGTGGTGTGTTCCGTATAGGCCATACCATCTACCGGGGAAGACCCTTCCAGTTGTCCATAAGTAATTCGCAAGGTTGAATTGGCATCTGGCCAATGTTTATCATTAGGAAACATGGTATATTTCCCCTCTACGTATCGCTGCATCAAGGGGGTGATTTTAGCCTGATATTGTCGAAAGGCTTTATCTACCTCTTGTACAAATATGGGGTAATAGGAATTATGAAAAACAAAAGCAGGATCGTTCGTTAGTTTCTTGAATGATTTATTGGAATAAGATGTTACAAATTGAATGAATCGTGTGGAGTCCGTAAAAATTGACTTGCCATAAATATCACCTGAGAGTGCCGCAACATTAATCAAACTCCAATTAGTATTTGCTGAGATTTCAGAACGTTGGTATTGCAAGGTTAAGGCGTTAAAGATTGATTGGTCTACGCCCCTGTTATAATTTTTAAAAAAGGCTCTTGCACTGGCAATTAGTTTATTCTTTTGAGCAGAAAATACCTCGGTAGAGACTCCAGTATTCCAACCGTTGAATAACTCACTCGAAGCTTTTATCATTTTAAAAAATTCAGGACCATAAAAGAAATATTCAATCCCCATGGCATAGCGGTATTCTTTATCAGAATTATTCTTTATGTACTGGTTCAATGAATCCAAGGCGTCGGAATATTTCTTCCATTCCGGTTTAGATTCGGCCATTTTTCTATATGCCGCTTCCTCGCGTTGTTTAACTGCAACACCGTCTAAATTTTTCAAGCCTTCCACCTGTCCTATCCATTTTTTCCAAGCGTTAGCTATGGATGCCTGCTTGGCAGAATATTGAATACGTATCAAATCAGATGATTTCATACCGGCATCAATTGCAGCTATGCTTTGATCTCGCATGTCAATGCGCGCAGGGCGTTCTTTTTCAATAATAAATTTCAAATATTCAGAAACTACGTGCTGTTCGGTGACACCAGGAAATCCGTACACCATGGTAAAATCACCTTCTTTTCGATCCTTGAATGAAATATTTAAATACTGAATCGGCGTATATGGAACATTATCTGCTGAATATGAGGCGGGTTTATTATCCAGCCCGGCATAAATTCTAAATACCGAGAAATCTCCCGTATGCCTTGGCCAAACCCAATTATCGGTGTCTCCACCAAATTTTCCAATAGAATTAGGAGGAGTCCCTACAAACCGAATGTCTTTAAATACCTCCTTTACCATCAAGTAATAGGCATTTCCATAATCAAAGGCTTTAACTTCCGCCTCATAATGTGTTCCTTCGATGGCTGTTTTTACGATTGCAGCGATGTTTGCTGCTATAACCGTACGGTCTTGTTTACCTTGTGTATTCTGTAATACCAAGGCGGTGACATCCTCGATCCGAACGATGCGTGTTGCAGTTAGGCCAGGATTGGCTAATTCATCTTTTTTTTCTTTTGCCCAAAATCCATTTTTCAGGTAATCGTGTTCTAAACTGGAATGCGACTGAATTTGAGAATACCCGCAGTGATGATTGGTCAATAAAAGCCCTTGACTTGAAACCAATTCAGCGGTGCATCCTCCACCAAACTGAAAAATAGCATCTTTTAAACTCGCATGGTTTACACTGTATATTTGGTCAGCGGTCAATTTCATTCCCCGCGCTTGCATATCCGATTCAAAAGCTTTAATAAGCAAGGGAATAAGCATACCTTCATCGGCCCGAAGGGAACTAAAAAGGATTGTAAAAGAAAATAAAAGGGTGAAGAATTTCAATTTCATGTTAATCATTTTCCCAAAAGTACTTCAAAAGTTTAAAATCCACGTTTATTTGGATTGCTTACCTTTGCGCCTCAGATAATGAAGGTATTAACAAGTTTATCATCGCTCCCCTTATTGCGGAATCCAATCGTGACCTTAGGCACGTATGATGGGGTTCACACGGGGCACCGTGCTATTTTGACTCAGCTCATTAACAAGGCGAAGGACACAGGTAAGGACAGCATGCTTATTACCTTTGATCCGCATCCAAGACAAGCCTTAGGGTTAGGAGAAATCTCCTTACTCAGTACCCTGGATGAAAAGATTGAGCTCCTCTCACAAACTGGATTAGATTATCTTTTAGTTTTACCATTCACTAAAGAATTCTCCAATCAAAGAGCCAGAGACTTTATATCGAATGTCTTAATTGAACAGTTAAACATCTCCGAAATTATATTGGGCTACGATCATAAATTCGGACATAATCGGGAGGGTGACGTTCAATTGTTAGCAGAAGTACTTACTAAAACCAACCGATTCGTTACAGAAATTCCTGCACAAGATGTGGATGAAATTATCGTAAGTTCAACAAAAATCAGAACGGCTTTAATTCAAGGGGAAGTTGAAAGCGCCAACCGCTTATTGGGATATAAATACCAAGTTAAGGGAAAAGTAGTTACTGGAAAGCAACTCGGAAGATCCATTGGATTTCCAACGGCAAATATTGAACCTATGAGCGATTCAAAACTAATACCTGGTAATGGAGTTTATGCAGTGAAAACTTGCATTGATGGTATTACCTATCAAGGGATGATGAATATAGGGATTCGGCCTACTGTTAGCAATTCAAATCATCGAGTAATTGAGGTGCATTTATTTGATTTTAATTCAGATATTTACGGGGAGACTGTAACAATCTCCTTATGGCATCGCTTACGTGGGGAACAAACGTTTTCAGGCATTGAAGAGTTAACCAAGCAATTAAAAAAAGATGAAGTCGATTCTCGTAGGTATTTCGCTAGTCTTTAGTGCCTTGTTGTATGGTCAACAAGTAGCGCATAGTTATACGCTTGCTGAGTTGAACCAAGCAAACCCCGACAGTGTATTTTCGATTGATTTAAGCCGTGAAAAACTCACTGCCATTCCAACAATCGTTTATCGTTTTACCGAAATCAAAACGCTTAATCTAAGCAAGAACAAAATTGAATTATTAGGTGATTCCATCTTAGTATTCAAACACTTAGAGACCTTAAACTTGACGAAGAATAAAATATACTCAATTCCCTTTGCCATATTTCAGCTAAGTACGTTAAAACAACTCTTGCTCGCTGAAAATCACATTGAACGGATTCCAAATGAAATTGAACAACTCACCGCCTTGGAAACCTTGGATTTATATGACAATGCGGTGAATTTTATTTCACCTCAATTAAAAACCTTACCAAATCTAAAGATACTGGATATCCAAGGCGTAATGTATAACCATGAATTTCACAAGCAATTGGTAAATGATTTCAAGCATTGCACCTTGTATTTAGATCCTCCGTGTTCATGTATGGATTGAATTATTAACAATTCCCTATAGAAATTTAACAGCAAGCAAACCGAGCTCACAATTAGAATCGTGTTAACTTTATGCTGTGAAGCACTTTTTGCTCCTTATTGGCATGTACTTTTCTCTTCATTGTTGGGGACAAAACTACCTATTTAATGGGCATTTCGAATTTGGTGGTCCGGGAGTTGGTTTTAATGTAAATGGGCAAGGCTATTCCCTTATTTCACCTCCGTATTTAGGAAGCACCCAGCCAGGTGACTTCGCGATAACCAATAACCCATTGCCGTTAAACACTAACTTTTTCTTACCCTTTGGTGACCACAGTTCTGGGCAGGGAAATATGTTGGTGGTTGATGGTGTAAATATCGGTGGCGGACAAGCGTTTTGGCAAGCAGGAAGCAACGGAGGGGGTGTTTGTGGGTTAACTGTAGGCAACACGTATATTCTCAGCTATTGGTTACATTCGGCATCAAGTTTAGTGCAGAATGCTGTTTCTCAAGCAGATGTAAAGGCTACATTTAACAACGCAGTAAATGTTCAGGTGCTTACACCAACCTTAGCACCACTCCCCGCAGCCGGATGGCAAGCCTATGCTGTAGAATTCGAACCAACGAATACTTGCGTTAATATTAGTCTTTATGACGATAACATCAATATAACCGGTAATGATTTTGCCATTGACGACATCGCGGTAATGCCTGTTGGGGATCCGTTGTCGTTAACAGTATCGACTACCCGACCAAGTTGTAGTGATTCCTTAAGTGGGGCTTTCATTGGGTATGCGAAAGGGGGATATCCGCCGTATCAATATTCGTTATCCGGAGGTATAGGAACCGTGAATAACTCCACAGGAATTTTCACAAATATACCTGCTGGTTCCTACAGTTTAAGTGTTATCGATGCGACGAACCAATCGGTGAACTTGACGAATCAACTTATATTTCCAAATGACTTCCTGCAGGTTAATCCAACGGATACCTTGGTTTGTGCGAACACTCAAGTCACTTTAACGGTAACGGGTGGTACAAACACCAATTATTTATGGATGGCTACACCTCCCGACCCAAACCTATTAAACCCGTTCAATGATACCGTTTTGGTTAGCCCGAATCAAACCACGGTTTATCTAGTTTCCACAAACAACACAAACGAAAATTTGGTAACAAACGGCAACTTTGAGGCAATGAACACCGGGTTTTACAGCGATTTAACATTTCTCACCCCAACCAATCCCAATGGGTTACAAACGACGTATGGGATTACACCCAATGCAAGTTTTTGGGAAGGAACATTTTCTCCCTGTGTGGATCATACCTTTGGCAATGGCGTAGGAAATATGATGGTGATTGATGGGTCAATTTCAGGAAACACATCCGTTTGGAAACAAGTACTCTCGGTAGAAAAAAATACCACTTATACCTTTTCCTATTATGCGCAATCGGTAGAAAGTAACAACCCGGCAATTCTAAAAGCAAGTATTAATGGCATTTTACTTAGTATTGACACCTTAACGAATACCACGTGTTCATGGCAACAACAAAGCGCCATCTGGAATTCTGGTGCAGATAGTATTGCAATTTTATTGATAGAAAATTTGAATCAAAGCGGATTAGGGAATGACTTCGCAATCGATGACATTACCTTCAGTACCTTAAGATCGTGTTCTAACCAAGTCAATGTACAAATCATACAAGGAAACCCATCCTTGGGGTTAAGTTATCCGAATGACCTTTGTCTAAACACTGGGATAATCACTCCAACGCTACCTCCGTCAACACCAAGCAACGGAACCTATAGTTCATTTCCTGGGGGACTTAACTTAGATCCGATAACCGGAGCAATCAATACTACAGGTAGCAGTGCTGGTGTATATCAAATAGTTTACAGCGTTTCATTATGCAACACCATGGCAAAAGACACCTTTGAACTCACAGTGCATGCACTCCCTAATTTACTGAGTTTAACTGGTGGAACCTATAATTGTCCCTTGCAAAGTTTTGATTCGGTATTGCTTTACCTAAACGCATCCTATCCGGTTACGGTAGTATGGAATCTAAATGGCGTGGAACAAGTGACCGCAGGAGCCTCAGACCCCTTGTATTTGGGCACTCAAGCAGGGTTATACGAACTCGTTTCTATAAGCGATGAATTTTGTACCAAAACTTTAGACGGTACGATTTTACTTGACTCCTTATCAATACCCCAAACACCCATAATTACCGGAGACACCGTTGTTTGTGAAAATGAACCTTCAGGAAGTATCTCCCTGACAAACCCAAATCCAAACGGTGTTATATCCTGGTTTGCCGATTCAAATTTGAGTCAATACTTGGAAAGTGGCCCAATATTTTATCCAAACAACGACAGTTCAACTACGTACTATGTAGTACAAGTCGTGAATGGGTGTGTTAGTAACGTTTTGGGATTTTCTACAGAAATCGTTTCATGTAATTTAGTCGTACCTAGTGCTTTTACTCCGGATGGGGATGGGGATAACGATATTTGGAATATTGTCGGCTTGGACTCAAAATTCCCTTTAAATCAAGTTAAAATTTTCAATCGGTGGGGAGAAAATATATACACGAGCATCGAAGGTGATTATGCTTCATCGCCATGGAACGGGACATTGAACGGTGAAGAATTACCCGTTGGAAGTTATTACTACATTATTGAAAAGGCAGCGGATGGAAGCATAGAGCCGATTAATGGAACCATTACAATTTTACGTGCGCCATGAGATTAATGACCCTTGTTTTTATAATCTTTTCGCTGAGTCTATTGGGTCAACAAATGCCGCAATTTCGTCAAATCCCAATGAATTACTCCGTATACAATCCATCGGGAATGGCAATGAACAAGCAAAGTAGTATATCCTTACTTGCAAGGTGGCAAATGCTAGGCTTTGGAAACGAACCACGAACGATTGCTTGCATAGGTCAAACAATGATCAAGAAAAAGGTCAAAACGATATTCAATCCGGGAAGTAGAATTCAACGTGAATACGAACCTCTTCAAAAGAAAAAAAATATAGTACTTCAACATTTTGTCGGCGGCCAAGTTATCTCTGATAATTATGGTGCCTTTAAGTATCTCGATGTAAGTGGTAGTTATGCTGCTAATATCCCAATTAATAAAACCTGGAAATTAAGTGCGGGGCTGCGAATGGGCCTAAGAAATAATGTGTTTTCTCCGAGTCAAGCAAGCGTATTAAACCTTAATGATCCGCAATTACCCTATGGCGGAGGAGATGCCACATATGATGCCTTTTTAGCCAATGGTTTACGGGCGCTTTCCCTAAGCAGTGGGTTTGGGCTAACCCTTTTTTCAAAAAAAGTCATTTTTTCCGGTGCCATTCAACACGGAGGAATCCCGAATGGGCTTGTTCAACAAACAAGCTTTTTCGACCAACAATATCATTGGAATGCGCTGGTTGGATATACCTTTAAAATAGCCAATGGCTTAGATTTACAACCTATCATTGTTGCAAAACAAATGAATTACGGGCCTGTTTCTCTTGAAGCAACCCTGATGTCAACCATTAATTATATTTTTTGGGCGGGAATAAACTATCAGTATAATGCCTCCGCTGGATTGATGGCTGGAATGGAAGTATCAGATAATTTGAAGATTGGATATGCATTTGATTTCTCAACCAATCGAATCAATCGGTTTAGTAATGGGGGACATGAAATTTATTTAAGTTATGGATTTTAAAGCCCGCTTATTTATCCTGTGTTTTATCATCTTCAACCTTGGTTGGGCTCAAATCTATGAATTCACAACACCTCTGCGATTTGGAACAAACATAAACACGTCAGCGGATGAAAGCAATGCTGTGTTTTCTGCACAGGGAGACATGCTATATTTTGTTAGAACATTTGACCCTAAAAATACAGGGGGGATTTATGATCAAGACATTTGGGTTAGTAAAAAAACAAGTGGAACATGGGGTACGCCATATGCGTTGAAATCGTTAAACAATAAGCTCCATAATGCGGTAATATCAGAAGCTGAGAATCCATCGGATAGTACACAGCGCTTGTTATATTTAATCAGTTCCTACGGTACCGAACGTGATTTAGAAAAAGGGATCACCATCGCTACACGAGGAAATCAAGACACCAATTGGTTGGTTAAAAAGAAACTCGCTATACCGGGCTTAGACATTGATGGAAAGTATGTTGGCTATACGATTTCGAGGGATCAACAAGTTGTAATCGTTTCCTATGAAGGCGCGGGTTCAGAAGGAGAGGAAGATTTGTACTATTCGATGCTTGACAGCGATGGATGGTCAGAATTAGAACACCTTGGTTCAACAATTAATAGCCCAGGGTTTGAAATTTCGCCGTTTCTATCTCCGAACAACGATACCCTCTATTTTTCTTCTAACGGATTCAAAGGACAAGGGGACGCTGACATCTATTACAGTGTTCGAAAGGGTAAATGGAATTCATGGTCGAAACCGATTAACCTCGGAAAAACCATTAATACACCAAACTTTGATGCCTATTTCTCGCTCATTAATAATCAAGCCCTTTGGTCAAGTAACCGCGACGGGAAGGATTTGGACTTGTGGACAGCGTGGGCCATTAAACCGCCGGAATTAATTATGACGGTGAAAGAAATCAAACATATCAGTGAATTTCAAGGTTCGGATGGAATGATCGATATTGACATCACATCCGGAGTAAAGCCTTATAAATACCAATGGTCAAATGGCATGACGACACAAGATATTGGTTCACTTAGAAAAGGGACCTTTAAATTGCAAATTACGGACTCTATCGGACAAAAAATCAGCCACATATTTGAAATCACTGAGCCTGAAGCACAAGAACAAAACATCATTCGCTTTCCTAATATTCAATATGAATTTAACAAATGGACCTTTATTAATGATTCAACGGTAAACAGTTATGACTCGCTAAAATCTGTAGCTAAATTACTTGGTGACTACCCTAATCTAATTATTGAATTAATTTCTCATACGGATTCGCGGGGAGAGGAAACAAGAAATCAAATGCTATCAGAAAATCGAGCGAAAGCGTGTTATAAATATTTGGTTCAAGAGCTAAACATTGACCCCCGAAGAATCATACCCGTTGGTAAGGGTGAGTCAGAACCAGCGATGTGGTTTGATCCAACGCAAAATAAAATGATAAAACTAAGTGAAGAATTTATTCAAAGTAAGAAAGAGAATGATGTGCTTTACGAATACTTACATCAATTGAATCGAAGGACAGAGGGTAAAGTGTTACGGCTTGACTTCAATCCAAAAACAGCCGCGGAAGCGCCGACTTCATACATGGAATTTCAAATCTTACCGAAATAATGAAAGCACTATCATTAATTTTCCAGCTGGGAGTATTGTTTTCCGCGTTTGCCTTTATTTGGTTTTGGTTGCAACTGTTGCTAATGATCATTCTCCCTGAAAATATTCGGACACCATTTCGATATTTCCTACAATTGCTTCAATCGTTGTTCCTAGGGGTTCTTGTGTTAAAATTTGTAGCGAAAGAAGAGGGTAGCTTAACCGTTAATAGCATGCTTATACTTTCTTTAATTACTTATTTCTTATATCTATTAAGGAATCTTCGGTCAGAGCAAAATGCAATGCAGGTTCAGCTTTATACGAACCTTTATAAAAAAGTGAAAATGAAAAATGAATGGGAATTGGCTGTAGCGCTAATCTCAATTTCCATAACCATTCTCTGGGTATTTTTCCCTGTTGCTTTGGATAGCGTAGTTACACAGTGGTTTTATGAACAAACGCAGGATTTAATTAAGATTCCTATTATTGGATGGATATTTAAACTTGCAGGATTCTTCTTTTTGCTTGCTACGCTGGTTCGTTTTTTAGCAGCAATTACGTGGATGCTTCGGGGTCCAAAGTCAAAACATCCTAAACGTGACGCTGAGGATTTTGACGATTTTGAAGAAATTAAATAGACGCGTAAAATAACGAGCGGCCACTCGCTACGATCATCTGAATCCCTATCGAAAGGACTAATAATCCCATAATTTTGGAAAGCGTACGCAAGCCACTTTGTCCGAGGTACTTTAAGATATAAGGTGCAGAAGAGAGAATGAGGTAAATACTCAAACAAACAATAAAAATTCCTGCTAGAATTACTCCCTTACTCTGATAATCTTCGGTTTGAATTGCCAAGTTAATCAATAAAGAAATAGAACCAGGACCTGCCAAAAGTGGCATCGCTAAGGGACTAAACGAAATGTCTTCTTTTAAGCGAGATTCGTCTTCAATAGGCCCCTGAACATCAGTTTTATGTTGAGCATTCAACAATTGAAACCCCGAACGCGAAATGATAATTCCACCCGCAATTTTCAAGGCATGAATGGATACTCCGAAAAAATTGAGCACAAATTCTCCAATGAAAAAGGATAATACACAAACAACGAAAACATAAATGGATGTTCTACGAATCGTACGATACAGGTGATCTTTAGGAAATCCATTTGTCAATGAAATAAACACCGGCATCGCACTCAATGGATTGATGAGTGAAAAAAGAGAAACAATGGTAGAAATAAAAAGAGTAGTCATAAAATTCGCTGCAAAGGTCGCAATTCTCTAGTGATAGATGCCCACGCCAAATGTTAAGAAAATGTAATGTTTATTTCTAAGTAGTAATTAAAATAATTTCTATTTTAGTGTATGTATCAATTTATATTTTTTGTTTTCTGCATATCGGTAGCAACGAATTTCCAAGCTCAAAAACAAGAACTTAATTGGGTTGGGAAGTCCAACCGTATAGTAAACCCTGGAGCTGAATCAAATTCATCTGGAGCACCCCTGCTTTGGAAAACAGATTACGCACGCGGATCAGAATCCAATTGGGTGTCTGAGTATGGCGTAACTTCGCACGAATGGAATCATGGTGCCGTAAAAGCAGGACTTCCAACCCAGCCCGGAGCAAATTATTTTCGATTAACAGTAGATAAATACAACGAAACACGTAAATTAAATATTTATCAGAGCATTCGAATAGATGATTTACACGCTACGCTACTGGTAGATACTGTAATGGCTAATTTCAGTTGTTGGATTGGTTCTACTTACACTACCAAAACGAACTGTTCTTTTGCAGAGGTAAAAGTGATCTTCAAAGATGGTTCAGGTAATCCATTAGACTCGATTTACATTAAAAAAACTCCCGGTGAATTTAGAGATTTAGATGCCGGGACTCCCGAGGCAGAAGAACGTGGGTTCAACGTGATGCATGAAATGAAACAATTTTCCCTATGGCATGAGTTACCAAAAAAGAGTAAGGAAGCCCTGGTTTTTGTCTATTGTGAATATCCCTGCGAAAAGTTTATTGAAGAATCAGAAGAAGAATCTGAGGGAGAACACGCAAATACCTTTTTCTTTGATAACTTCTCTTTGGGCTTCATTAAAAAATGACCGGATCTAATTAATTATTGTACATTTAACAATTACTAATCCTGATTGTTATGCGTGCACATTTAATTCTTTTTGCTCTTTTCACTAATTATGTGTACTTCGCGCAATTAGGCCCCATTGATTTTGAACCTGCCGGCTTTGGTGCCACCTGGCAGTGGACCACCTTTGAAAATGACTTCAATCCCCCCTTAGAAATTATAGCTAACCCTGACCCTAGTGGTATAAACACCTCGTCAACCGTAGCTCGATTTACCGCTAATGTTGCTGGAGCTCCTTGGGCTGGGTTTGAATCGGTTCATGGGCAAGGCATTGGCACCTTCAATCTAACTGCTGCCAATTGTGTTGTAAAAATCATGGTCTACAAACCCATTATAAGTCCGGTAGGAATTAAATTCGCTACGCCTGCTGGTGCTTCTACCGGTGAGCTTTTAGTAAGCAATACCTTGATTAATCAATGGGAAGAACTGACCTTTGATTTTAGTGCCGTTGTGAGCGCTCCTTCTTCTACCGGAATAGACCAAATTATCGTATTTCCTGATTTTACGCAACGCAGCGACAACCGAATTTGCTTGATAGATAACATCAAATTCTCCAATCAAAACGGAGGAAATCCAATTCCAATGGGTCCTGCCCCAACCCCTACCTATCCTCCTGCCAATGTCATTTCGCTGTTTAGTAATCCGTATCAAAACGTCGCCGTGGATACTTGGATGGCCCCTTGGGCAATGGCTCAAGTGAACGATTTACAACTCAGTGGGAACGATACCAAACGATATGACGCCATGAATTTTGCTGGGATAGAACTCCTAGGGAACAATCAATTAGACCTGAGCAACATGACTCATTTCAGAGTAGACTATTGGACCCCCAATATGAATGCATTCAATGTTAAACTCGTTGACTTTGGTGCCAATGGTCAATATGCGGGTGGTGATGACAGCGAAAGTGAGTTAAGCTACGCCTTGCCAACAGAAGCATGGCATACCTTAGAAATTCCATTGAGTTCGTTTACTGGCCTTGCTAGCTTGAACCATTTTTCTCAACTCATTTTTTCAGGTACACCCACGGGTTCGGGGACTGTTTATATTGATAACGTATTGTTTTTCAATAATGAAGGGGCAAGTATCTCAGAAGAACAAACACATGGTGTACAAGCATATCCGAATCCCGTTACAGACAATATTACATTAACTACAACCGAAGTACCGATGAATTCAATTCAAGTCTTCGGACTTGATGGCACCTTTTTGATGGAAGATTCACCCAATTCAAAAACCTATTCAATCGACCTTTCAAAGGTGCCAACAGGGACCTATTTAGTTCGGATTTTCCTAGCAAACAGTACGGAAACCTTGCGCATCATCAAGGAATAATTCGTTTTCGATTGAACCCAAAGAGTTTATGAGGGTATACCTAAGCGTTTCACCTTATCTTTACATCGAATTATGAAATGGTTTGGCCTGTTTTTACTGTTTATAGTTGGGTTCTCTGTCGCGCACGCACAGAATTGTACCTTTGATTACTACAACAAAAAAGGTGGACATTATTTGTTCTCAACCTATTTCAACGATCAGAATAAACAGAGAGAAGGCGTATGTGAACAGACCATTGGCGCTCAGGTCTATGAAAAAAGAGTATTTCAAAACGGTCATATTGTCTCTGAAGAACTAAACCATTACAACGATGGTAAATTCACCCCTCGTACACGAACCACATTAAATCATCATGCAAAAAAAGGGAAACCTATTGGTGAATTAAAACAATTTAATGACCAAGGCATCTTGATGATACACTGGGAATTCTATAACGACGAACATGGTAGACGCCGTTACAAGAGTACAGAATTTCACGCAAACGGTAAATTGCGCTTTATTCAAGAATACGCCTTCATTCGATTCAGTGAAATTGATTCCTTCAACCGAAAAGACCATCCCCCTCATACGGTGGATGATTTTGGTTATTCAAGCCTGATTGTTCCCTACGGTAAACATACATGGTACAATGACAAGGGTGTGCTCATTAAGGAAGAATCGTATGACAAGTTGAGCTTCTATGACCAAGATGATCAACACCTGCTCGACGGCAAGTTTACGGAATACCACGATAATGGAAAAATTAGAACGCAAGGGCAATACAAGGAAGGTAATCCAGATGGACCATGGACACATTTTCATTACAATGGTAAAATTTACGAATCGGGGTCATATAAAGACAATATAAAAGATAGCCTTTGGCGCCAGTGGGATGACCAAGGCAGACTCGCAAAAGAATCAATTTATACGCAACGAGCAAACAACCCCTTTGAACCGGTTTGGGAAAAAGAATACAATGCGGCGGGACAATTAATTCACTCGAAAGTAATTGATAAAAAAAATCAGGCAATCCTGCAAGATTGGTCTCCTGAAGGAAAATTAATACGGTATGTAGTCTTTAGTAATGGGACTCAAATGAATTGGAAAAATACCGACTATCGAATTTTTGAAAAACAATGGTATGACAACGGACAGTTGAAAGAATGTACCCAAAAATATTCCGATACAGCCCATGTAAGTTACTTTCGCAACGGACAAATGGAACGTTTGAATATAGCCTATTGGAAAGATACCGTGCATTTTACTCTACAAAAAAATTGGAATATTCTTGGAACACTTTGCTCAGAAACAGTTGGATCATCATCTTTCCATACAAATCAACAGAGTCAACGCTTATATTATTGGAACGGACAAATCAAGGAACAAACAAGCATCAACAACAAGCTGCGAACCAAGGAACGATTTAGCTATTCAGGGAGGCGATATGAACTATTGACTTATTATAACAATGACTTACATGGAAGTGTCGAATTTAAGGATACATTGAACGGTCAGACCTTGATTGCTACCTATATGAACGGACTTCGCCATGGACGCTTGGTTGAAAAAAATGGTAACGAAGTGGTCATTAAAGACCAAACCTATATTGAAGGGTGTGATAACAAAATCCAGAAGGGTAACTTAATTGAAAGAATACCTAAGCCACAGCAACAAACCTGGCGAAATCGAGCCAATCACTTGTTATATTATAAAAACTATTCGGATACCTTAAGCGTGAAGGCTTTAAACCTAAAACGAGATTCTATGGCGTATTGGTTGTATACCTTTAGTACCTTCTTAGATTCTATGAAATATCACGCCGATTATCAAGAAACCGAAGTGGTGCGGGTATGGCTTCAACTACCCCAAGTATATTATCCAAAATTTAATGAAGACAATAATACCGATCCCGGCGTAAAAGCGCTTAAAGCCTTGTTGGATAGCTTGGGTTGGAAGTGGAAAGTACTCACCGTAGAGAACGGGAATTACGAGGTGGAACTGATGGTTTCAGAATTTATTCATCCTTCCATGCTTTGGTTCGTATTTAAAGAACATTGGAACTTTGTTCGAGTACAATATAGCCAGGACGACGAAAGAAGTAATGATTTAAGGCTTCGTATACGGCCGGTAACCCAACGAATTGACATCGTGCGCATGACACCTTGTTACAGCGAGGTATCCTTCTATAATGAAGGGAGCATGGCTTACTTTATCGTATACTCGAATGGGGAAGTTGAAATTAAAAACCGCACCACTACCTGGACAGAATGGATTGAATATATAAAAAATAATCCCTACCACTCCGCTAAAGATTTTATGTGGAATGATTAAACAAAAAAGCCACCCCGAAGGATGGCTTTTCAATATACAGCGTTTCAGTACTTAGAACTTAACTAAGGTTTGTACGCTTTTATTTCCATTTTGTGATATGGTAACTAAGTACGTTCCGTTACTTAAACCGTTCAAATCTAAAGAAGCGTTGTTATTTACGCTTTGGTTAAGGTAGGTTTTCCCACTTAAATCACTTACGATTACTTCTGCATTGTCAACTCCGTTGATTGTTACTAATCCGTTGCTTGGATTTGGGTATAAACCAAAAGAGAACGTATTGTTTTCATCAATTCCTAAGTAAGACTCTAAAATCACTTTGTCTAATACATGTACCACTCCGTTATCAGCAAGAACATCGGCTAAGGTAACGTTTGCATCGTTGATTTTTACACCTCCTGTTAAAGAAACAATCACGTCAGAACCTTCAAGGGTAGCAACCGGACCTGCAGTTAATTGAGTTGACAATACGGTACCATCTACTACGTGGTATAATAAAATGTCAGCTAAGTTTGGCAAAGCTAAGATGCCGTTCAAATCGGTGTTTAAAGCTGTTGCCAAATCTGTGAATGCCTGATTGGTTGGAGCAAATACGGTATATTCAGAAAACGGGTCGGATAATGCTGGAAGCAATTCTGCTGTAACTACTGCAGTAACCAAGGTAGAAAATCCATTATCAATCGCTACATCAGCAACAGTTTCGATCGGTAAAACTACCGCATCTAACACGTGTACCACACCATTATCAGCAGTAATATCAACCGCAATAACTTCTGCTTGGTTAACAAATACATCACCTGCAGCAGTTGCAGTCAACTTCAAGGTATTTAAGTTACTTAAAGGCTGAACAAGAGCTCCATTAGTAACTGCGGATGAAGGTACTTCAGTTCCGAGTACGTGATACAACAAAATGTCTGACAATTGTGGAAGGGCCAATAACCCAGCTACCGTTGTTCCCAGTGCATCCGCTAAATCCTGAAACGCCGCATTATTCGGAGCGAATACAGTAAGGTTAGCCAGAGGATTGGTCAACGCAGGTAATAATTCTTCTTGAACAACTGCAGTAACTAAGGTAGTAAATCCATTGTCAATCGCGATATCGGCTACGGTTTCTACCGGTAGCAAAACCCCATTGGTAACGTGAACCACCCCGTTCGCTGTAGTTAAATCAACTGTGGTTACTTGCGCTTGATTAATAAAAACACTACCTCCAGCAGTAGCTGTAATTTTTAAGGTATTGGTTGGACTTAATGGTTGAACAATTGCCCCGTTGGTAACTGCAGAAGAAGGTACAGTAGTTCCCAACACGTGATACAACAAGATATCATCTAAATTGGGTAAGGCGAGTAAACCAGGAATCGTAGTTCCAAGTGAAGTAGCCAAATTTGTAAATGCTTGGTCATCCGGTGCAAAAACCGTTAATGTAGCATTTGGGTTTTGTAAAGCACCAACTAAACCTTCTTGAATCAAGGCTGCTTCAAGGTAGGTGTGATTTGGACTCGGGGCAATAACGTTGTCAAACACGTTGGTTTGAGCGTAATTTACAGAACTTAGGACAATCCCAGCACTGAATAAGGACAGGGCGTAAAAAATAACTTTTTTCATTTTGTTTAATTTTTAATTAGAATGTTTAAACAAAGTGTCATTAAATAAGTTCACAAAATTGTAAAAAAACAATTCTGTTTTTAAAGTCAGCTCTTCAAGATGAACCAATAAACATTGCATTCTAACCCCTGATAAAGACAATTTCTTACCTTTAATTTTTTATAAATGAATCACATGACCGGCTTAAATAAAAAAAACAGCCTCGTACTTAGTATATTGCTCTTGTGTTTTTCAGCAAGTAGTCTTGCGCAACAAACCCTGAGCGACTCCACAACAAAAAATCCATTGGCGCTTATAGGTCTTTCGAAGGCTGGGCCGGGCGATATCAATGCCAATACGCCCTTAATGCTTGACCCCAGTTCCACCCCGATTTATGACGAGAACTTCAATCTAATTGACGCCGCTCAATTCATGAATCTCGTGATGTCAAATGCCTACGTTCCGGAACCATATTTGGACAAAACCAAGGCGGTTAAAGCATTCGTTATGCGAAAGGCAACTGACCAAGAAAAAACAATGATGCAGCGGATGCAACAAGGTATACCAGAAGAACAAAGTGCATTAATTGGAACCCCAATGCCATCCTTTGAAGTAACAGACATCAAAGGGAACGTATACCAATCCTCCGCATTAAAAGGAAAAGTAATTGTATTGAATTTTTGGTTTGTGGAATGCAAACCCTGTGTGATGGAGATCCCAGAGTTAAATGAAATAAATAAGGCGTATAAAAAAGACGAGGTCGTCTTTTTAGGGCTTGCTACAAATCAAAAGAAACAACTCAAAAAGTTTTTAAGAACAACACCCTTCGCTTACAAAATCGTTCCGGAAAGTCAACAAACTGCCCAATTATTCAATGTTAGCGGCTATCCTACGAGCATTATTATCAATCAAGAAGGAATCATTCAATACGTTTCTTTGGGCGTTGGACCTAATAATAAGGAACGGTTAACCGAAGAGATCAATAAGTTATTGCTTAAGTAAGAATTGAATATTGCTTTATTCTTGGCTTGAATTATATGGCTCAAAGCCCTTTTCATAGTGATAAGATCCCTTGCTTGCTATACCCTTAACCAAACCATTGCCGAAATCGCCATACCACTCATAAAAAAATGGCCCATCAACAACCCCATGATCAAAAGTTCGCAGGTGCGTTAAGATTCCTTGCCTGTCAAATGCACGTTGAACGCCGTGTTGTTTTCCGCCTACAAAATTCAATTGTTGCCTAAGCTTTCCATCGGATTGAAATTCTTCTAATTGTTCGAGCATACCATCCTTGAACGTATAGCGTCCGATTAGACGATTGCTAGAATCCTTATCTTCGGCAATCCCAGTAAATAACTGATCATTCAAATAAGCCAATTCGGTTAAGGAATCCCCAAATCCAATAGGCGTATAATAATAACTGTCTTGACAAAAAACTCCTCGAACTAGCATCGCGGGTTGCGCAGAGTGATTATCTGTAAAATACTTTCCACCACAAGAAATACGTACCATTTCAATCGGTATACTTTGGGCAAAAAAGGAGGGCATCAAGGCAATTAAAATAACTGAAATTCTGTAATTCATGTGGTTATAACGAACGTTAAACCTATGGTTACAGCCCGTGAATTTGGTATCTTTACCGAAGTGACTACGCATAGAACTACCGGTTTAAAAGCCAATTGGAAACAATTCACGCTACTCGTGATTATCAATGCCTTTGTGGGCGGTATAGTGGGCATGGAACGGACTCTCCTTCCTGAAATCGCGCTACATGACTTTCAGATTTCTGCGTACACTGCTATGCTTTCCTTTATTGTGGTTTTCGGAACCGTGAAAGCCCTTTCGAATTACTTTGCAGGCAGTCTTGCGAATCGAATGGGAAGAAAACGCCTGCTAATCCTGGGTTGGCTTGTTGGGATTCCTATTCCCTTCCTACTAATGTATGGCACTACGTGGAATTGGATTCTATTCGCCAACGTATTATTGGGCATAAATCAAGGCTTGGCATGGTCGTCTACCGTTGTGATGAAAATTGATTTAGTGGGTGAAAAGCAGCGTGGGTTAGCTATGGGGCTAAATGAATTTGCTGGCTACTTGGCTGTTGCCTTGGCCGCCTATGTAAGCACGGTAATAGCACAAGCCTATGGACTTCGACCCTATCCCTTTATCATCGGAATCGTTCTTTCGATTGGGGGGATAATTTTGAGTTGGGTCTTTGTTAAAGACACCCAACACATGGTGCAAACGGAAGCGGTGAATCATCCACAACCTCGGTTAACGAACATCTTCAGAGAAACCACCTGGACGCATCGAATCTTAGGTACTGTAACTCAGGCCGGCTTGGTGAATAACCTGAATGATGGCATGGTTTGGGGAATTTTTCCCTTACTCTTAGCGAATCAAGGCTTTTCACTTGAAATGATTGGAATAATTACTGGGATTTATCCCGCAGTTTGGGGAATTACCCAAATAGGCACGGGTGTATTGGGCGATTATTGGTCAAAAAAAGCACTCCTATTTTGGGGAATGTTGGTGCAAGGACTGGCCCTCTTTGGGTTACTTATTGCCAACAATACGCTGCATTTTATGTTGCTAAGTGCATGCCTCGGCTTGGGAACGGCCTTGGTTTACCCAACCTTTCTAAGTAAAATCGCACAGCATACACATCCCCTAGACCGAGCAAAATCCATAGGAACATTTCGGCTTTGGAGAGATTTGGGCTACGCCTTTGGTGCACTCCTTACCGGGATTCTAGCGGATTGGTTTAACTTAAATACAGCCATTGCCTTTATTGGGGGATTAACGGTCCTTTCTGCAGGGATAATCGCTTTGCGCATGCCGCGGGAACAGAGGGCTTAAGGAATTAATCGGATTAATATCTTAGATGTCATGATAAAAAAACTTAACCGAACACAAATAATCATCCTCGTAGTGTTACTTATACTACTCTTGATTCCATTAATCGAACAACAGGGCGGAAACGCCGCATTCAATTGGACGGTTTTTGATTACATCTTGGCCTTTTCGCTCCTACTCACAATAGGTTTCGGTATAGAATTTTGTATCCGATCCATTCGTTCAAAGCGCCTAAAGTGGATTGCTATTATCGGAATTGCTTTATTTTTCTTGTTGCTTTGGGCTGAATTAGCAGTAGGTATCTTTAATACTCCGATTGCTGGGGATTAGTAAAGGAAAAGCCTAAATCGCCACTTATACTATTTTGAACATAAACAGGGATATCCTTCACTCCGTTTCGGATGGACATGGGGGGAGTAACAAAGAAAACCTGAGCCAAATGACTCAGGTTTTCTTTGTAGCGGGGAAAGATCATTTTTCTAACTTCTTAGAAGGGTTTGAATTGGTGGGTGATTTGTGGGAAAAAGGCGGAAGAGGGTGTTTGAATTTCTAACTAGGTGTATGTAAATAAACAAATGGGGGCAAATGGTTATTTTAAAGAACTTTAATTTAAAAAACATCTGTAATTTCAAAAAGAATAAAAACTAAATTTAGAATAACGACACTATGAACTACAACGACAAAAAATTTAAACCGATTAACAACAGTTAAAAGGGAGAAACTTCAAGCGAAACGCTGTTTCATTACAAGCATGTCGGAAATATACTAACCTCTGAGTATTCAGTGGGAAGGATAAAATATGGACATCTAATTGGTTTGGTTGACCATTTAGGAAACTTAGAAATGCGATATCACCAAATAAATGACAAAGACGTATTGATGACAGGAATTTGCATTTCAAAACCAGAAATTCTTGAAAACGGGAAAATCCGTCTTCACGAAAATTGGGAATGGACTTCTGGAGATAAATCTAAAGGCACATCTATCATTGAGGAACAATAATTTCATGGAGAAAATGGAACTTCAACACAACTACGAATTAACCACTGTCTGGACTGGAAATAACGGTGAAGGCACAAAGAATGTAAGAACTTATGACAGAAGCCATACTGTTTCAATCACAGGGAAACCTGATTTATTACTTACAACCGACAACCCTTCTGTTGGTGATCAATCCAAATTAAATCCAGAGGACTTATTGGTAGCCGCAATTTCATCATGCCATATGCTATCGTATCTCTACCTATGTGCAATGGATGGAATTGTGGTAATGGCGTATACCGACAAAGCGACGGGAATCATGATCGAAAACGCAAATGGCGGCGGTAGTTTTAAGGAAGTTCAACTCAGCCCACAGGTTCAAGTTGAGTGAGAATCTATGGTAGCAAAGGCCATCGAACTACACCACAAAGCACACGAAATTTGTTATATCGCAAATTCCGTCAATTTTGAAGTGAGGTGCGCCCCAATTGTAATTGAATTGAAAAATCAATAATGAACCAAATAACTTTTAATATGCTCACCATCTCAATTATTTTAAACATCCTTATTCTTATTCCCATTTGCTATTTAATGTTGACCAATAATGTTAGAATTGTCGAAACATTGGGTGAATTCAACCCAGCAAGAGGAATTCTTTTAGCGATTTACATGACGATACTTATGGCATCTATTGGCTTATTGATTTTTCCAGACACCAAAATTGCGATTGCACTTTTACTAATGCAAATCGTATATAAACTCCTTACGCCAGTTACCGTAAAAACACTGAAACACCCGTTTGTAATTAGTAATATATTGGTTGCGATTGTTCATATTGTGACGGTGTGTTCGCTCCGATAATAGAAGCGTCGTTATGCAAAATGCTAAAACTTTTTGTTATATTAAACTCTTAGGAATTATTATTATTCAAAATTGACAAAAACCACTTTTATTTTTTTTTTGTTTCTGGCATTAAAAAACTAATTCGGGAAGTCTGACAGAAATCACCGTACTAAATGCACAAACCCATGACCACTTCTACCAATTTTTGTTGTGAATTTATAGGTATAAACTCCATCAACTAATTCTTTACCTGTGGCATCTTTCCCATCCCAATTGTTTTGGTAATTGGTGGTTGAGAAAACAACATTACCCCAACGATTTAGTATGATTAACTCCGTATTTTCTGGTAAATCTTGTATTTCAAAAAGATCGTTCGTGCCGTCGAAATTTGGAGTGAAGACATTAGGGAATACAAATTCTATTAAACTACTATCCGTTGGTTCTTCGTTGGTACAAGGTAAAACAACAACCTGATCGCTACCTAACCCACATACACCAGTTACTGTTGCACTAATGATCCCAGGACTTGTCACCGTATAAAATTGACTCGTATTGGTAGACGCATCTCCACCCCATTCCCAAGACATCCCCTCTCCTGCGTTTAATAGAAGGGTATCTCCCGGACAAAGGTAAACGGTATCTGGACCAAATTGAATCTGAGCATCGTAGCTGTTATAAAAAATCCAAGACGGAAAATTGGGAAGTGAGAAGAAAGGAAAGGTGGTTTGGGAGTTGCTTGGATAAGAAAAAATACCCGAAGTAATGGTTGGTGAACTGGTATTGGGACAGTTTATACTTCCAATTAAGGTATTGAGGGTTCCTGTAGCTAAATCTATATCTAATTCCGTGTAATAAATTTTACCATCTGAGGCCAACTGCATATAGTACCCATTGAAATTGGGTTCAACAACTTGTGCTGTTGATTCCACGGTTTGGCCCGTTTGAGCCGGAGCAAATACATTATATTGGACCAGTTGATTCGCGGCAGTTAGTAGATCGGTAATTGCGGCATACAAATACGAACCATTCGGCGAGAACTCAAAATAAGTAGGTGATGTGGCTCCTAAATCAGTTTCAAAACTCAGCACACCAGTAGACAAATTAAAATCATAGAGTCCTGCGTTGGTCATCACTTTGTTGCAACAAGGAGCCCCAATGCCACCGAGAGTTGGACTAGACTTTATGATACCAAATCCGTTGTAAAATGCTGGATGCGGATAAACTCCAGCGAGTTGAACACCACTTTGATTAACACGGTAAACTCCAATGCCGCTGGTATCCTGGTTGATTAAAATCCAGTAATCCGTTTCATTGGCGTGGCGTATCGCACAGATTCCTTCATACGAGTAATCATAGACCGGAACATCCGCTTCAATAACATCACCCAAACCGCCGTTCAGTGTCATGTCTATTTTAAAATAACGCAATCCTCTGCCATTAGGCTCTGAAGGAACAATCCCGTCTACATCAAATTCAAGCTCCTCCATGGTAAAAAGGTAAAATACATCTGGTTCCCCAGGAGCAGGAACCACAACCGATGATTGCGCCGCACTCCATCCCCCACCTTCTGCACCCTGCATGTCATACATGACTTGGTTGTTCTTATTCCAGATTTTACCCCCATCTTGACCACTAACGGGAAGTCTTCCGCCTCCATTTGAATAAAAAAGCAAGTTGCCGTTTTCATCACAATAAGAGGTGCTTCCTTCAAAAGTAAACATTTGACTACCGAAGGTTTGCACAGGAACACCACTGTTAAAATCTAAACTATTATTTATCCCAAAATGCCAAACATTCGCTTCCTTTTGTCCAAAACAAAAGGAGGAAAAAAAGATCATTAGGTATGTTGAAAAACGTTTCACTTCTTCAAGTAATTATCTTAATAATGTGACGTGACCGTAATACGTTCTCACTAAATCTGTGGTCTTTAATTTGAGCTCAACGCAATAAGTATAGGTACCATCTGGAGACATCATTCCATTATAGCTCCCATTCCAACCGGTATACTTATCTTGACTTTGAAAAATGAGTTCCCCCCAGCGGTTGTAAATACTCAATAAATAGTTTTGATCATCGAATGCTTCACTGATGACAGGTATGAAGGTGTTGTTAAATTCATCCCCATCAGGTGTAAAGCTATTTGGTATATATACAGTTGTATTTTCAAGAATCGAGATGATTTTTGTAATGCTGTCCTGACAACCATTTGGATCAGTTACAACCAGTGAGATAACGACATCACCGCTGGTTCCTAAGTGTATTTGAAAGGTTGGGTTTTGTTCTGAACTGGTTGAACTTTCTCCATTAACAGAGAAGACCCAATCCCATGTTGCTACCTGACCTATGGATGATTCAATAATATTGATTTCAGAATCATCTTGTTCAATGACAGTAGGATTTGTACTAAAATCAGCAAGCGGAGATGGATATATCGTGAGATCCAATGTAATAATACTGTCGCAACCGTTTTGTGAAGGAATAGCATACGCAAAGGTTCCGCTCTCGAGATACATTTGACCATTTTCTGCTAAATAACTGCCACAGGCTTCAACATTAAGGGAATTGGAAGTGTTTTGATTTATCGTTAGGTTCAAGGTTACCGTGCTGTCACATCCAAACGAAGCACCCCCTATAACAGTAAATTGCGGAGAATTTGTTGAGCTCGTATAGGTTATTCCATCAATCCAAGTATAACTTTCGCAAGCCACCTGAACATCTATGCCTGTAACATCATTAGCCAAGGTTAAATTTAGATTTACAATACTATCACAACCATTTACCGAACCTCCTGCAATTGTATATTGTAAATTGTAGATACCCGGAGTAGTATAAGTGGAGCCGTCAAGCCATGTAAAACTCCCACAAGCAACTTGCGAATTTGTGGAACTTACGGCATTTACTACAGATAAATTTAGGGTAACCAATGAATCACATCCTGCTGCTGTTGTAAATGTCGCTGTTTGTGAACCTGACCCATTAAATGTAAGGCCATTCCAAATGTAGGGTAATTGAGCTGCACAGATCGTTTCGTTAACCGTTGTTGACACCGTGGTACAGATGCCACAACAATTACCTGTTTGCGCACTCACCGTATATTGCGTAGCATTATTCCAACATGGATATTGCACATTCAACCCGCGCAACGAACCACCAAATTGTGACTGAAAATAAGCCAACACTTGATCAACCGTATTACATCCGCCTTGATTTGCATTGACATTACAACTGTAAAGACAAATGATACCAAAATTCCATCCATTGGGTTGGTTGAAATAATTCGGATTTGGTGGACTGATAATTGTTACAGGTGGAGCTACGTTTACGGTTAGAATCGCTGGATTGATGCCATTGAACGTTGATGTGTTGATCAGAAAGCCGCAGTTGTTGTTATTTTGATTCGAATTTTGACCGGCATATAATACTTGAGTCACACAACCCACGAAGGGGCCGCTTAAGGTCACATTTACTGGTTCATAGGTACAAATACCAATCTTCAAATTCGGGATATTCTGATCAACCACTATATTCAGATTTCCACCATCATAATTAGCAAAAAGGATCCAATTACCATTAGGATCGCAACCGGTAGGTACTCCTGCTTGACCAAAACAGGTAATGGATAGAAACTGGATTAACAAAACATGGATAAAGAATAAATGCCTTACCATCGATCTATTTTTTTTTGAAACACTTTTTGAACCCTATTTGTTCTTAATAAAGTTTTATAAGTCAATGAAATTTTAAATTTTTCTATAAAAAGAATTTATCCATCTGAGCGGATGGATAAATTGATATTAGGCTACATTTATATGCCAAATATAAAAGCAACAAAAGCCGCAATTGCGGCTTTTGTGAAATTCATTATTTAAAGAAATACTTACTTATCATCAATAACATTCAATAAACTACCTTTTCCATCAGTAACAATCGTTTTGGTATTGTTGGAAGTGGAAAGCTTAACAAAGGCCTCAATCTGTTTCAATTTTAATAAATTAGGCGTTATAGAGTTATTTAGTAGTTCATTCGCTGCTTTATTCGCCTTGGCCTCAATTTCGATACTCTGCGCACGTCCTTCTGCTTCAATCTTCATAGTTTGCGCTTTCGCTTCTGCTTGAATAACATTTGTTTTCTTCGCTCCTTCGGCCTCAATAATTTGACGTTCAACTTCTTTCTTTTGGCGATCGAGGACAAATTCCATTCTTAACGCCTCTTGTTCAGCCTCCAATTTAGTTTCTATAGATTTAGTTAGGCCCGGAGGCAAACTGATGCTTTTCAATAGAACCGCCTCAATCACAAACCCTTTCTCCTCGCATACTTCCGCTAGGCGTTTTTGAATTTCTTTTTCAATCTCGTTACGTTTGGCACTGTGCATATCTTTGGCATAATACCTTGAACACACATCAGAGGCAGCCGAACGAAATACCGGTAAGATCAAATTTTCTTCGTAATTCAACCCTGTTTCCTGAATAATCTTTGGGACATCATCCGCCTTGATATGGTAGAGGATCGAACTTTCTGAAAGAATGGTTAACCCTTCTTTGGACGGAAGATTTTCTTTAATCGGTAAATTCATGGTTCGAACATTTACTTTAATAATCCGTGATACAAATGGATTATAAAGAACGGCTCCAGGCTGGCGGATTTTACCTTTAATTTTTCCAAAGGTAGACTTCACTCCTACTTGACTTGGCCGAACCACTGTACAACTCGTAATGATAGCCAAACTGGCTATCAAGAATACAACAATTTGATTTTTTTTCATGGTGATTATTTTTTTTCGAAAATAAGGGACAAACCCTTTGAAATTAGAATTACCTGAAATTTTAACAAATATTTAGAGCGGTATGTTAGGTATTAATTCCTTTGCTCCGGTTCCTCATTGAATTTTTGTTGTAATAAACTGTAGAATCTATAGCTTTTTGTCCTGATAATAATCGTTGATCATCTACGGACGACTCTGCCTGCTGGAGGTTGGAACAAGAAACTGCCCAAAGCACAAGGATCAATCCTAAAAAATTGGCTCAATAGCTTATTAGGTATACGTCTTTTCATCGTATGGATCGCTGAATATCGAAGGGATGTGAAAATTGAACGTCACTACCAAGTTAGTAATACCGTAACCGAAGATGGTACGATCAAGTTTTTCATTTTACGGATTTCTGCTTTAATAGGCAATAAATAGGTTCCACATTTTGTATCGAACCAAATGGACGTATTCCAAGCAACACCATCCACAGCGGCAGAAATTTTTAAACGTCCCCAACCTTCCTCTAAAGGTTTTGCTTGGGATCGAATTTCTTGGGATAAATCAGTGGGCAATGCAACAAAATACCAACCTCCTTGAGCTGAATGCTGCCAAAGTGGGGCGGTAAAAGTATGCGAAATCTTCATAGCACTTAGGAAATCAAATTCCGATTATGATGAATCGCTTTAAAACGATCTTCATAATCCTTGATTTCTGTTTTCATCCACCGATCCCAAAAGGTAAAATACAAGCCATAATTTCCAAAGAATTGCTCATGGTGCATGTTGTGGTGCGTAGAGGTTGTTTTCAGTTTAAGCAGTGGAATTCTTAACCAATTTCGCATGTAGATCTCATAACCCAGATGAGCCGTCACGTTGTTGATCAAGTCCAATGATTGCCAAAGAAATAACATGGGCCAATAAATTGGAATAATCATTGGCAGCAGGAGGAAAGGAAGAAATTCAATTAAGTTTTCAAAGGGATGAAAAGAAAAAATGGTCAAAGGAGAAGGGTCGGTGCTTTTATGATGGGTTTTATGCACCCACCGGTATATTTTTGGATGATGCATGAATCGATGAGTCCAATAGAAATAGGCATCGTAGAAGAAGATGAGAAAAAATATTTGAGCGATCCCCCAAAATGAGCCGTAGGTATGAAAATCCGAATACAGTTTCATATATCCCCATGTATCAAGCATGGTAATACACGCTGTGAGAAGTCCAGCAAGTAAGATAGATCCCACTGAAAAAAGAATGTCGTGTCTAAAAAAGTGCGCTCTACCTTCGCTTAGAGGTTGTATTCTACGCCAGCGCAATACATTCTTAAAGAGAACCCAAACTACAACAAAAACAGCAATGCCAAAAAACAGGTACAAACCCAAGTTGAAAAGAGATTCTAACAGTGCAGTGCCGATGAAATCTTCAATGGTTTTCATGAATGCATTTAGGATACAAACATAATGAAATAATAAAAAAATACTCCGAAAAAGTACGGTTTACTCCAATCAATTCACCACCCCAAGTGTATGAACTCAAAAAAAATGCAATTGTCAGGTTCCTCATAAAAGGCTTTGGTTGTATACCCATTATTCAAAATTTCGCTTACCGTCAATTCTCCAACTTTTAAATTTGATTCAGATAGGTAACATAAAGAGTAAATACGCACGCCTTTAAAGAAAACAATAGCCTTTCCTTGTTCCACGCGTTGCTTAAGATATCGTTCAAGAATCGCGAAATCTTCCAGATTTCGTTTGGAATTCTCAATTCCTTCATAAACAACCAAGGTATTTAAATCGAATCCGTTGGCCGCTTGTTCCAACTGCATTGCTGCTTTGTCATACCTTTTTTGAGTTGCCCTAAAATAATTCTCCAAGCTTGAATCGCGATTTTGATAATATTGCAACGATTTTGTGGTGCTTTCATGGCATCTTCTGAAGTGTTTAGCAAGCGTATCCAATGATATATATATGGTATAATCCCCTTTACCCCATCTACCCATGCGCGGCTCGGGTATTTCATGCGACAATTCGATTTCCCATTGAGACTGTGAGAAAGTAAATAATGTTCCGATGAGAAGTAAAAAAAGAAGGAATATTTTCATTGGTTGAAAATACAAAAAAGTATGGTCTGACAAGCGGGGACTGAATATCTTTCACTTCGTTTCGGATGGACCTAGGGGGAGAAACCAAGAAAACCGAGCGCTTTTGAAAGTGAACAGGAATATCCCGACGCTCACTTAGTTCGGTCGGGATGGACCTAAAGAGGGGCTTTACAAAGAAAACCGAGTTGTATTAACAACTCTTTGTTTATGCCTTTAATCTTCATTCAAGCCTAAGGCTTGATTCAGTTTACGGCATAAAAAAACCTGAGCCAAATGACTCAGGTTTTCTTTGTAGCGGGGACAGGACTCGAACCTGTGACCTTCGGGTTATGAGCCCGACGAGCTCCCAACTGCTCCACCCCGCAATGTATCTTCATTGCTCTATTTCAATTCTATGTCGATTCTTTAATCGAGGAATGCAAAGGTAAGCGATTTTTCCTTATCTACCAAATCAATCGAGTAAAAGCTGCTGCTTTCGGTTGATAGCGCCGTGTTTTTCTATGATGCACTTTATTCCAATAGCATGGGAATTTAAGTTTACACCAACCATTGCTGCGCGTGTACGTTCATACAAGTAATTCAAGGTGAAGATATCCGCAAGTCGCAGCCCAACACCGAACTGCATACTGTTCAGGTTTTGTGTTCCAGTCCACACCTGAACACGATACATATAATTGATTCGCAGGGCTAACTCATAATTAAATGGTGCATATCGAACCGGCGTGATTTTTACTGAAGGCAATAAAAACCAATCTTGACTCAATACCACCAAGTGCCGGTAATATACTCCCCACTCCGTTCTTAGTTTGGCATTGGTGCCAATCTCCTTCCATTTCGCTGGTCCAAGATCGTTGGCATAAATTCCGGAAAGCGAATGTTTAGTGCGATAACTCATCCCTACCTTGTACGTTGGATAATTATAGGTTGAAAAGCGACTCACTACCACATCTTGCTGATTCGTAGAAACATAGTTCGGATCATACCCTACCTGCATAAACCCACCCCCCAAGCCCAAGCTTAATCGGTTTTCTCTGTTTGTTTTAATATTAACTGCGCCTTCTATGGTAGCCGTTGAAAACGTAAAGGCACCATTGCGCTCTACCAAGATGTTCGCACCCGAACCAAACATAGCGCCATCGCTTTTGCGATCGTTAAAAGGAAAAGACAATGTTGCGTTAATTGTTTTTGGCGCTCCATCAAAACCAACCCATTGCTGCTTAATTCCCATCGCGCCTTCTACATATTCACTTAACCCATGATGCGATGGATTAATACTCGCCCAATTCATTCCATACCAGACCCGATTTGGTGCCTGTTGTCCCCAAGCGTATACCAAGACTGATATGAATCCAACTAGCAATTGAAACCTCATCGGATAATACTTATTGTACCTTTCTTCAGGGTTCCGTTTCCTAAATCCAAGAGATAATAATATACGCCATCTGGCATGACGTTGCCGTTTCTAACCCCTGACCACGCGTTTATGGTACTGTAGGAAGAAGACTCGTACAACACATCGCCAAAGCGATTCATGATGATCATCCGATTATTGGGATAGTTTTCTATTCCTGGAATAATCCATGTATCATTTGACCCATCGTCATTCGGCGAAAAGGTATTTGGGATTTTAAACACATTCGTTAAATATACCGTTACGTAATCGAACACCTCGCATCCCGCATAAAACCCCTGAACCATAAAAGTTGTGGTTGCACTTGGGGATGTTTGAATCGTAAATAAATTAGGATAATTCACAAAATAAGAAGGCGACCAAAGCACAGAATCAACCGATCCCGTAGCTTGTAACGTAACCACCGTTCCTGAATCAACATACTGATCAGGACCTGCATCAATGCTTGGACTAATTACCGTAAGCGAAGTTTGAGCCGTATCGTAACTAACAACACCATTAAAGGTACAGCTGCAAATCACAAGGAGTTGATTCGATGGGTTCGTTGGAATCAAAGAGTATGTTCCAGAACCGTTACTTAGTATCGAATCACCATTCAAATACCAGGTATACAAGGCCGTTCCTTGACACAAGGTACTCGCACTCAATTGTATCCCCTCGCCAACGCATATGGTGTCATTTGGAGGAAATATCAAAGACTGAGCACAAGCAAATGCGCTGTTTATCACCATTAACAAAACAATAACAAGACGCGACACAATACGATTTTACTATTAAAATTAAAGGTTTTCAATGGCTTATTACAATGCCATTGCCCAAACCAGGTGCAAACTACCGATTTTTTTACGAATTTTGGCATACTTATCGAAGGGATTCGAAGAAATTAAAAAGCTACACTATGCAAAAATTTACCCTTACCTCCATTTTTTTCTTAGCATTAACCTTAAACCATTGGGGACAACGCTTAGATTATGACCATTCTTCGAGATGGTTTTTTGGAATCAATGCCGGAGCGGCTTGGAGCTGTACCGATGTAGAAAACGAAACAAACGGCGGATGGGGACTTACCCTTGGAAAATCCTATAATTGGAAAACAGGAAGACGCATTAGTTTTGATTTGCGGGGTAGATACCTTCATGGAAATTGGTATGGGCAAGATTATGATACAAGTACTCTTAACTCATACATCGGTGGTCCGCTAAGTGCCTATAAGGATTCATTCAATATGACCGCTCACAATTTTTATAACGACCAACATCGCTTGGCGTTTGAATTGGTACTGCATGCCAATCGCTTTGCAGAACGAACCAATTGGGATCCGTACATTTTTGGAGGAATTGGGGTTACATGGAGACAAACCTGGGGAAATCTAAGCTATAACGACAGCAGTTTATATGACTACCCCGACATGGTTGCCGGAGGGAACTTTGCTAGCGCAATAACAACCAATATGGATAATTCCTACGAAACTCGCTTAGATCAACTCAGTGGTTTTAAGTGGAATGCGAAATGGATGCCGAGTTTAGGATTCGGAATAGGATATATTATCGGACCACGTTTTTCTATTGGTATAGAGCACAAAACAACGTTTACCGGAATGGATGATTGGGATGGGGTGGTTTCGACGAATCGCATTAAAAACGATTGGTACCATTACACTTCAGGCTACATGCAATTCCGTTTCAAAGCACGTGACAAAGATCCAAAACCTGACGAGCAAGTGAACACCGTGAATAACATAAATAATTTCACTACCAATTGCATCGCCCCTACCCTTTCTATTCGAGACAAACAGTTCACAAGCACCTTGAACACGGCGAGCTTTACCCTTGGAACCACTCAAATCGGACAATCGAACCAATTAACGGTTAAAGATCAACAAGGCAATATAGTGCCATTTACGTTTAATTCAACTACTCGAGAACTCACCGTAAGCACCGCCTTAAAACCTGGAGTAAATACCTTTACGGTATATGCGCAAAACGAATGTGGATCGACCTCCGAGATGATTCAAATCACCTATAATGATTGCCAATTTCCGCAAATCGCGTTAACTAATCTCATTAAGGATTCAAGCATTACGGTAACCAACAATACCATTAATGTGGGAGCAATCATTCAACATAGTACCTTGAATGGCCTTACTTACTTTGTGAATGGAATTAAATCTAATGGATTTGCTTACAATGAAGCGAACCATGCATTTCAAGCTACTGTTTTGCTCAACCCAGGTAAGAACTTAATCAAGATAGAAGCGAATAATCCATGTGGATCTGCCTATGCAGTGACTGAAGTGTTTTATAATAACTGTGTTACGCCGCAACTTCAATTAATTAATCCAACCAGCAGTGGCATTACAGTTAGTACTGCGGCGCAAAAAGTTCAGATAAAAACCATCGGATTCAATGCAAAAACAGAATTCAGTGTACTACTCAACGGACAGGCAACCAACACCTTTACTTGGATTAACAATGTTATTGAAATCCCTGTCACCCTGAAGCCTGGCAACAACACTATCACAATTAATGGGACAAATCCTTGTGGTTCAGAATCAGTAGTTATTGCTATGAACTATCAAGCATGTCAGGCACCTGTAATAACCTTACAAACTCCAAACACTGCGAATGTAATTGTAACTAAAGCCGCTTATACCTTAAAGTTAAAAACGCAACATCAAACAGCTATCAACCTGATGGTAAACAACAGTATTATTACAAATTACACCCTGAATGCGGCATCAGGAATCTTAGAATATTCGTTTACATTGAATCCAGGATTAAACATTGTAAGCATCACCAGTTCTAATGGATGTGGTGTTGATATTGAATCCCTCAACATTACATACCAAGCATGTAATGCCCCGACGGTGTCTATTTCATCAACCGGTGGTACCACTGCAAATCAAGGCTTTTTATTTACGGCGAATACAGCGAACATTGCTAACTCACAAGAAATTAAAGTAACCCAAAACGGAACGGCAATTCCATTCACATTTACCAATGGAAATATTCAAGCCATTGCCACCTTGGCTGCAGGTCCGAACGTATTCAATGTAACCGTGCTCAATGGCTGTGGGACACAATCACAAACTCAAAATGTAGTGTTTAATAATTGTGTTACCCCTACGATTTCTTTGGTTCAACCTATAGCAAGTGGCATCACCGTAAATGAAGCCGGTTATCAAGTTCAATGTGTACTTTCGGGAGTTAACAACGCATCAGAAATCACATTCAAAGTGAATGGAATAGCTAAACCGTTTCAATTCATTAATAACATGTTAACGGCTTCACTGACATTAAATCTAGGAATTAACATAATCAGTGTTTCGGTTAAGAATGCCTGTGGGAATGACAGCGAGACGTTCAATATTACATACAAGCAATGTTTAGCTCCATCCATCGTATTAACGAATCCAGTCCAAACTACACTAACCACCACTCAAAATACAGCGAACATCTCGTTTACCGCAATTAATTGTTCGTCAGCATCGCAAATAGTTATAACAAAAAATGGTAGTGTAATTCCGTTTACCTTCCTGAATGGAGTGGTGTCTTTAAATGCTTCGCTGACCCCAGGACTGAATACGTATACCCTAACAGCAACGAACGATTGTGGAAAAGACATTGCCAATGTAAACATTACGTACGACAATTGTGTCGCACCAATAATCACAATTAACAGTCCAATCCCTTCAACTACAGCAAGCCAAAGTTTGGTAGTAAGCGCAGCAATTCAAAACGTAACGAATGTAAACCAAATTGCCCTCTTATTAAACGGAGTTGGTGTACCGTTTACCTTTAACAATGGCCAACTGAATGCCACACTCACGCTTGTAGCAGGCGTTAATACCGTCTCGCTTTCCGTCTCCAATTCTTGTGGGACTGATGTTAAAGCAAAAACAATTGAATTTATCCCATGTAAGTCGCCTACAATTACAATAACACAACCCAATAATTCAGGATTAACGGTGAGTGCTGCAGGATATACTTTACAAGCTCAAATCAACAATGCGAACCAAGCAAATCAAATAAGTCTTACGTTGAATGGTACGCCGATCACTAATTTCCAATTCTCAAATGGAACACTAACAGCGCCGGTTTCGCTTTCAAATGGTATTAACACCTTTAACCTGTTTGTGAATAATGGATGTGGTGTTGATCAGGTATCTACGACCGTTCAACTGAGCACCTGTAATTCACCGGTAGTGAGCCTTTCTAATGTGAGTGGTCAAACCGTATCAACTGCCACGTATGCCTTAAATGCCACGGTGCAAGAAGTTGCTAATGCTCAAGGACTTACCTTAACCCTTAATGGACAGGTTACGCCATTTAACTTATTGAATGGTTCAGTAAATGCGACATTCACATTGCAACCTGGTGTTAACAACATCATGCTATCTGCAACCAACGGGTGTGGAACAGACACTAAATCCATGCAAGTTACCTACGTTCCTTGTACCGCTCCAAGTGTTAACCTTCAGGGAACGAATTCCACAGTGACCAGTGCTGTATATGTATTGAATGCGACGGTGAATGGGGTGAGTGCGCAAGAACTCAACTTGACACAAAATGGTAATCCAGTTCAGAATTTTTCTATAAATGGAAATGCCCTTACAGCCTCCCTTACCTTACAACCAGGTACAAACAATATTGTCTTATTTGCACAAAACACCTGTGGAAGTGATCGTGGAGAATTAACTGTTATTTATCAGAATTGTACAGCTCCAACCGTTGGTATATCTCAATTAAATGATACAGTAGCGCAAGGAATTTATGCCTTCGTGGCCAACCTTTCAAATATGCCAAACAATCAAGGCATTACCTTATCACTTAACGGACAAAATATACCAACCTTCAATTATACCAATGGGGTATTAACCGCAAGTTTGAATTTGGCAAATGGAGCAAACACCATTTCATTGAATGCGATAAACCCATGTGGCAACGCGTCTCAAAATGCTTCTGTTTACTATAATCATTGTCAAGCACCAAACATCATCGTAAACTCAGCGCTTCAAGCCAGTGACGGGAACTACCAATATGATGTTACCTTACAAAATGTGTATGATATTGAAGGCGTTTATTTCACCTACAATGGGCAAAATGTACCATTTACGTTTGAAAATGGAGTTATTATAGCGAATGTTACCTTAAATCCCGGAGCAAATACCTTTTACATCACGGCAAGCAACAATTGCGGAACAGATACAGAAACCACTACGGTTACCTTTGCGAATTGTATACTCCCAGAAATAACCATGAATGGAAGCATTGCCAACGGAGGAAGTTCAACCGCAAGCTCGGTGATGATCAACGCTTCAGTTATTGGCTATGATGGCAGTACAACCGTTCAAGTTACTAAGAATGGTAACGTGGTGAATGGACTATCTTGGGCAACCGGTTCAATCAGCCAAAATGTAAATTTAGCAGACGGATTAAATACAATTACTATAACTGCAACAAACGCATGCGGTACCGATACGGAAACTTATACAGTGACCAAATGTAAAGCCCCAACAATTAGTTTAATAAGTCCGGCTTCGACCGTTACCAACGTTTCATTGGCAGCATATGTTTTAACATTCAACATCCAAAATGTGAGTAATGCAAATGAACTAAGTTTGACCCAGAATGGCAGTACCTTAGCTGGAATTTCATTAGGGGGCAGCATCGCTACACTTCCTGTGATGCTTCAAGCGGGTGCGAATAATTTTAATTTATCGGTGAATACAGGTTGTGGTTCAACGCAAACATCATTTACCATTAACTACACGGCCAACGTAGCTCCTCCAACCAATAATCCGAATACAAACGACAACAATGGTGGTATTGAAAAACCGACGAATAGTCCACAAAACAACCAACCGAAACCCGCTAGTACGCCAAATAAAGGTGGTGGCGGATCTACACCAAACAATACCCCAACACCTGCAAAAGAAATAAAACCTGCGGTATCCCCTTCGCCAGCGCCAAACAATACCCCAACGCCTGCAAAAGAAGTAAAACCTCCGGTAACCCCTGCGCCAGCCCCAAATAATACCCCAACGCCAGCAAAAGAAGTAAAACCTCCGGTAACCCCTGCGCCAGCCCCAAATAATACCCCAACGCCAGCAAAGGAGACCAAACCCGTTGAAGGTGGCGGTACTGAAAAATTACCTGTTCAAAACAAACCCGCAAAAGGGGGAGGAAAATAAGCGCTCTTTTTATTAGAAAGGGTTTTTAATAGTGCGCAGTATTTTGTAAATTCGCACCTTAAAATTTATTTAAATGGCTATTATTACAAAGTTAAGAGATAAGTATTCTTGGTTATTAATTACCATCGTTGGTTTAGCATTGGTGATTTTCATTCTTCAATCCTTATTTGATTTTATGAATTCAGGCCGTGGTGCTGAAGGCGATTATGGAATCGGATTGGTTGATGGAGAAAAAGTAAACATTGACATTTATAACAAGCTAAGCGAGCGGGTTCAATCACAAGATCGGGCTCAAAAGCAACAAGAACAAAAAGAATTTACCGACGAAGACATGGAGGCCGCAAATGATAAAGCCTTCAATTTTATGGTTGATTCAACCTTAACTAAAGTGGAATACGATGCCTTAGGCATCGATGTTAGTGAGCGTGAATTTAATGCTTACCTTATGGCAACCGATGGGTTTGGGGTACTTCAAGACTTGAACCAATTCTTCGTTGATAAAGCTACCGGAGCAATTTCAGAGCAATCTATGAAAACAGGTCGCGTTGAATTACAAAAAACCTTAACTAAATTAAAAACAGCTAAAAAACCAGAAGAAAAGGCGCAGTGGGAAGGAACTAAAAAATACTTCATGGATCGTAGAAAAAACGAAAAGTATTTCTCACTGATTAGTCAAGGAGTTTATGTTACCAAGGTAGAAGCGCGTGAAGAATATTTAGCCAAGAAAGAAACTAAATCGATTTCATTTGTTGCACGTCGTTATTCAGAAATAAATGACGCTGAAATAAAAATAAGTGACTCCGAACTAGAGGCTTACTATGAGGAACACAAAAGCGAGAAAAAATACTGGAATCGCTCAAACAATAGAGAAGTTCGAGTTTTTGATGTATCAATTAAACCATCCAAAGATGATACGCTTGCATTCAATAAAACCATTGCTAAACTTCGTATGGATTTCATGACCTCTAAAAATGATTCGGTGTTGGTTATGAATGAAAGTGAAATGCGCGCTTACCTTCCAGGGGCAAGGGGAATTGCTGTTCCTGAAGGGCATCCAAAAGCAAATCAATACATGACCTATCCAATGGATTATGATACGATTATTAAACTTACACCTATTGGTCAATTGGTTGGTCCATACCGAGTTGGAGAGAACTTCCATTTATCAAAATTAATGGGGTATTCACCAGCGAAAATTAAGGCTCGTCACCTTCTTATTTCTACTAATGGGTCGAAAGATGCCAAAGTGATTGCAAAGAAGAAGCAAACAGCAGATAGCATTCTGAAAGTGATCAACAAATTGAATTTTGCTGAATTAGTACAAAAGCATAGTGAAGACCCAGGGTCCAAAGAAAAAGGTGGCGAGTATGCTGACTTTTTAGAAGGCGATATGGTTAAAGAATTTGGATCTTATTGTGCAAATGCTCCAATTGGGAAAATTGGAATCGTTAAAACAGACTTCGGATTTCATATCATTGAAGTATTAGAACGAGACACTAAAAAATTCCCAATTTTAACAACTGTCGTTAAATCGTTTAAAGCGTCTGAACTTACCATAGGAAATATGGAAGCTGAAGCCAACCGTTTGTTGTATAAATTAGATCAGAAGCTTGCAAAAATTGATGATTTATCCAAGAAAATCGCTGCGTTTGACACGCTTGCTTCACAAAATAAATATTTCGTTCGTCCAATCGCATTGGAAGATAATAATCCTAGAGTATATGGATTGGTTACAACGAATGCCATGGATAGAATCCTAGAATTAGCATACAATGCAGATGCTGCAGCTGGTGATTTACTTGCGGCACCAATTCGTGATAAAGACAAGTACATTATTGCCATGTTAGGAAGTATTCGTGAAAAAGGTGAACCTACCTTTGCTGATGCAAGAGATCGAATGAAGAAAGATTTAATTGAGGAAAAAAAGGCAAAACGCTTAATGAATCAAATGGCTAAAACGAAAAACCTTAAAACGCTTGCGAAAAAAGGAAATACTGTAGTGGAGGAAGCCATAATTACGTTTAGCACTCCTTCCCTAGGAAATACAGGTTATGAACCAGAAATCGTTGGTGCATTGTTTTCTGGATATGTTAAAAACGGTCAAACAACCATTCCTCTAAAAGGTAAGGCGGGAGTTTATGTAATCAAAGTTAACAGTACTAAGAAAGCGCCTGCAAACGCCACGTACAAGGAAGAAAAAGACCAATTAACTTCTATGTTGAAAGGAAACATTCAAGGAATGCTTATGGGTGCATTACGCAAATCTGCTGATGTGGTAGATAACCGTAAATTGTTTCCTAGAATAAGATCTTAGTTTCCTAGAAACCCTTCAAACGGAATTACAAAAGGCCCTATATTAGGGTCTTTTTTGTAATAGTCTGTTGAAAGAATTTGCGCGCCAATTTCTAGCGATTTTTTTAAGCGTGAATAATCATTCCCTCTCGCTTCAATAGTCCCTGCATCCGTTCGCGTCCGGATCATATGAGTCGTTCGCATTTGCTTGGTAAGTTCTTCACATTGGAACGGGTCATCGTATAAAAGGAATATACAATCGGGATTTTCCGGATTCCCATATACAAAGGCACCCGCATTGGAAGGATAATGCTGTGCACCACTACCCTGAATTATCACAAAAATTCTACCTCTGACAGCGCCTATAGTTGGCCATCCCTGGTTTTTGATACGAGATTGAAGCGTTTTTTCATTCGCTCTAAACTCTGTTGTGGTGTATAAGGTGCTTAACTTTTCAATCAATAAACTATCCATCTGCATAAGCGATATTCGATCAAATGGAATGGCCTTTTTATATCCAAAAAGCCTTAATATCCCCGCTTCATCACCCAAGGCACTTCCTTTCAATTCAATATTTACAAAAATCGGTGCGTGTGTAGGATTTGACAAACTCCATGCATTCAATTCTTCTAAGGCGTCAGCTAAGGTTAGATAATTTGTTTGGTAATCAATGTCTGGTATATGGATTATTTTAAACCCTGGTTCTTTAAGTTTAGAATACTGTGCTTCCCTGATGCGTTGTTTTGGGATGAATAAATTTAGTCGGTGTTTAAAATATCTTCCTCCTTTCGGGTCATTGTATACATCAAGCTCAAGGCCCCGAATGTGATAGGTAGAAAGCTGCTCCGAAATTGATACATGGGAATAAGATAATTGAAAGGGTTGATTTTCTTCTCCTAGTGCAGATTTGAATCGATTGATAAACTTCATCGTCCGAGCGGTAGGCTCAACTTTATAGCTGTTGTGCGAGGCCAGTACCCGAATTTCATTCATCGGTATCGAATCCGGGAACTCTTGTGCAATTCCCGCAGAAAAGACAAAGAAACTAAATATCGTAAGGGACTTAAAAAAACAAGCGGCCATTGATCCATTCCCCATCGAGTAGGGCTTTGTTTTTTTCATAAAATGCGATTGCCGGAGTATTCCATTCCAATACTTGCCAATCCATACGTCGAACCCCTTCGCGTTTCGCAATGTCAACTACGGTATTAAATAAGGCCTGACCAATACCGTGTTTTCGATGGGATTCCTTCACGTAGATATCCTCAAGATATAAAGTTCGACCTTTCCACGTGGAATAACCAAAGAAATACAGGGCAAAGCCTACAACTTCACCGTCTAATTCTGAAACCTCAGCAAAACAGCGCTTATGGACAAATAAATCCGCTTCTAACGAGCTAATGGTATTGATTACCGCATCCGGTTCGCGTTCATATACCGCTAATTCAACAATTAAACCGTGAATGGCAGGAACATCAGTTAAAACAGCAGGACGGATTTTCATTACTGAACGCCTGCAAGGTTAAACCTTAGTTTAATACCTGTACTCATGTTACCGGTAGGATAGCTTGTAGCTACTTTTGGAGTATTTAAATTTTGATCATAATAATAGGAAACCGTTAGGTTCTGCGATAAATTATAATCGATATTCAATTTTAAGGAAATTACACGTTGTCCAGCCGTTGCTTGATTGGTATTTTCAACCACTTTACGAATCAAGGTAGAATTATCACGAAAAGAGAAATTCAGTCCCGCATTTAAATCATTGGCCGGGATGCGCTCCATCAATTTAACTTTGGCAATTTTCGTTTGCATACCCACCACAATTTCGTCTGATTTCACCTCGGTTACTTGGTTATTATTAAGAGACAAAGTCGCTAAGCGATCTTTTTTGTATTCAAATTTCGTGGTTAATGATTGTCCGAAAATCGTCCAGGTAGCATCAAGACCAATTAACGGCGAGAACTGCTCACTTACGGTAACGTTCTGTACCTGCAAGCTTGAAATGAAGTTATTATTTAAATCTAAGGCTGTTGGGTTTCCATTGGCATCCGTGGTGGCACCCATGTTGGATTGCATGCCGTTCACGGAAACGGTGGAGTTGTAGGAGTGACGAATCACAAATGATTTCACATACTTCTTCATAAATTCAAACTTGGACAAGCCATTGTATGTTAAACTCCAATTCGGAAGTGGCATATTGCGCACCGGGTTAATGTTCTTATCGTTTACCTCTTTATTGCCATAGGCCGTTAGGAATGCACCAATTACCACCTCTTGTTGGTTCCCTGAGTATCCGTCAAAATAACCTGAAGGCAATAACGAAGAATTCGGATTATCCGAGCCAATTAATTGAGAAACCGTTTGACGATTCGCTAATAACTGATTAAATACTGCTGAAGAACGGTCTTTATTGTCCCGAACAAACGCTGTACCCCAAGTGATGGTTGAATATGTCAAGGTCGCTGATTGGAACCGACTTTGACCTTCGAATTGCTGATTGGTTTCATTCCACCTAAAGAACTCACCACTATTCAATCCATAGTTTCGATTTAATTTCATTTCAATACTAAGATCTTTCACTGGCTCAAGGGTTGCCCGCAAGTTCAATTTAGTAGAATGCGTTGTTGCAAATTGTTTGTTTAAGTTTTCATTTTGAACCAACCATCCATTATTTGCAGATAGTTCAGCTATATTATATCCATTCTCACGGCCCCAAATGTCATAGCTTTGTTTTCCGAAGGCAAAGGAGCTCATTCCGAGGTTATTGCTGTTCATTCCAAGAATTCTTGATTCTTGATTTGACCCTGGCAACATGGTTCCATCATCGATGGTATAGGTACCAGAAACGTTACGAACCGTCATCAATAAGCGAGCAGCAAAACCTACAGCAGGATTAACCTTTTTCTTAGCATTTGCTTCTTTCTTCTTCTTACGCTCATATTTTCTGAGCACCTTATCCCATTTTCTTCGTTCCTTCTTGGTCATTTCCTCCACAGGTTTTGGCGGTTTAGGAGCCTGTTCTTCAACCTTCTTGTTTCCTTGATTATTGTTTTGTCCTTGGTTGTTCTTAGCATTTAATGCCCCTCGGTTATTTCTTCCATCAGAAAGTACGCGTTTGAATAATGGGATTTTATTATAAAGCGTTACAAAATTCGCTTGCGACGTTAAATTAACACTGCGATTATTTTGTATAATGTTACCAAAATTCGTTTGAGCAAGTGGTGCACGTTGCCAATTATAACTGCCATTATATTTGGCATTAAGGGTCAACCAATCGGTTAAAGGAAACTTATCTAAGGGGAAAGTATAACTCAAATTATAGTTGTGACCGTATTCCATTGTTTGACCAAAGGTGGCCAATTGTGAACGGATTGAATCCTTGAATTCTTGATAAGCCAGTGGGTCATTTTTACGATCCACACGACTGTTGCCCTCAGCAAACATGGCTTTATTTGTTGCTGTAAAAGAGGCCTTGAGATTCTTGGTTAGGTCATACCCAATGTTGTAATTTCTATTCCAATCAAATTTCTTTAAGAATACAGGATTAAATTGATAATTTGGGACTAAGTTGTTTCGAACTTGACGTTCGTTATACATCCGTAAGAGATCATTAGTAAAGGTGATGTTCTTAGGCATGAGGTAGAAATTCATATCTCTAACCAAAGCAAGCCACTTAGATTTTTGAACGGGTTTCCATTTTTTAAAGGGCTCGATGGCTTTACCGGCAAAGGTGTAATTGTAATTTAATGCCCCGGTATAGTTTTTAGTACGGTCATAATTGGTATTGAAATCACGTTTCAAATTCTCAGAATATGCATAGCTAGCAGACCAATTGGAGATGCGCCAAAATGCTGGTTTAGCACCTGCTTTAGCTTCTTTGCGAACATTCGTAAAGTTGAATGACTTACGCTCATTGAAGTCCTGACCTAATTTTGCCCGCTCCTTGCGCGTAGCTAAATCATAATCCGCTAATTTAATGTCTGGATTAAACGGATCGTATTCTGGATTGATCACATTTAATGAGTATCCATAGAAGAACGGTAAGGAAACTTTAGCTTGTTTGCCAAAGAATTGTCCAAGTTGAACCGTAGAGTTCATATCAACGCCAACCTTTTGATTACGTTGACGATCTTGTACACGACTTTCAACAGACCCCCAGTTTATTCCAGAATAATTACCAGAAGCAGAAATCGTTGCGAAGTCAGCTAATTGCAGCTGTGCTTGACCTACCGCAGCCCCTCCACCTTCACTCACGAAGTCAGTTAAGCGTAATTCATTTACCCAGACATTTACACATTCTGCTTGTCCGTCATCGGGCCAATTATTACTTGGATCAGATTGAAGGGGGTTTCTAACTCCAATCATGATGGTTTTAATTGCTTGTAAATTTGGGGAACCCTTCACTTTGATTCTCCGATCGGAATTGGCTGGATCGTCTTTCGCATATTCGAACATGGTCGATACACCAGTTACGCCGTCATCTACTTTTTGATTTCGTTCCTTCTTTAAGTTTAGTAAATCATCAAATACGATTTCAATGTTATTTTCATCCGGCCAAATGTCTTCTGGCGTTGTTGCGCCCCACTGTGTTTTATAGAGCGGAAGTTCATATTCGTAATAATTATCTACGAAATCAGTTCCTAAGCGAACGAATAAGGTGACTTCTTTATCATTAAATGGAATCAATGGATTAACCTCTTCTGCATGAGCAAACAACTTTAATTTTTTATAGGTACGTACATCGAAAACCACATTTTTGTAAGCTGCTCTTGCATCTCCATCTTGTAAATTACACATATCAAGCACCAAGGATTGCTCATTCATCTGACGTTGATATGTTTGTGACGGGTCTATTTCTCGAACGATCCCTGGCGGAACCTCATATTTGATTGGGGTTCTTTGGTCGTTTTCCTCAACATTAAGCGCTGATATATTGAAAGTAGTGAGGTTGGGATCCGGTTGAACACTAATACCAGGCTGAGTTAAATCGAGTAAATAAGGACGCCATTCTCCGCGCATGAACTCCATTTTCGCGAAACGAATCTGTGTTTGCTCGTCGAAGTTTTTCATGAACAAGCGCATAAATCGAATGGATCTAAAATCTTGGATACCATTCACCTTTTTCTCATAAGAAACCAATGGAATTCTTACTTGGTACCACTTCTCAGTCTTGTTCCCATTTTGATACAACTGAACATTGGTAATAAAGTTTTTTCCTACAACCATATCATTTGGTCTCAAACTCATTTTGTATTGGAAATAGGCTTCGGATTCCGAAAGGTTGTTGTCTTGATTGATGTCCTCCAAATCCGGCATGTTCGTGGCTTGGGTGGGATAACCGGCTGAATTGGCTGTATCTGACATATTGGTTGTCGGCGCATTCCCCTCCATGCCATTATATTTCTTGTATCGCTCAAGAATATTTAATTGCGCGTTGTCAAAGTTGTCATCTAGGTAATAATTATAATCATCATTCGATGGGTCTTGAATCATTTTAGCTTTAGCGGCGGGAGATATTGTCGAGTTGTTTTGAACCCAATTCACATAATTCGCATAAGCAGATTGTTCTGAGCTACTATTCCAACCATCTAACCCAATGTCTTGATTTAATCGAGCCGCTGGATCTGTATCAAAGGCATTTACAATTACCTGTTCATTAGATACCCGAGCCCACAAGGTGGTATCCACATTATCTGTAATGCTCGGACCAAACGGTGGAATTCCATTTTCATATTCCTTGCGTGAATCAGGCAATACATCTTCAGAAATATTACCCAAATTAAAATACAAATCTCCACCATTCATGGACGAAGTTGGGTCTTGATTTTCCGCATCGTCATTAAATGGATCTAACATCCAAAATTGAATAAATTGTACATTGGCAACCTCAAAATCATTCGTAGAAAGTGCTCGCATAATACCACCCCAACGATTTTCTGGATTCGTGAACTGACCAATACTATCTACGGTAGCTGTTGTATCATAATTATACATTCCCCGTTCCTTTGGGTAATAGCATACATCAAATACGGTAATATTCGGAATCGAACCGTATTGAAGCTGTTGATTCGGGAAGATATCCGTAAAATTCACCAGGCGCATGCGGCTATCCGCTAACATGGTAGCATCTTGTTTAATGTGATTTGGTGTGAGGTTATTACTTTGATAAAAGAGCGGATCAATGGTATACCAAGACATCTTTGCCCGTTTGAACCCTGCAGATAGATTCTGAGAAGTAGCTTCAGGAAATAAATCAGGTTGCCCTTGAGGAATGGATGCTAAGCGCCAAGCAGAAGCAGATTTTAAATCGATCGTACTTTGGCTGGCTTCGAAATCATCTACATAGGAAGTTCCCGCCTTGTTGATCACCTTGGGTTGCCCTGGAATCAAATACGCCGCTTCACCATTGATTGAGAACGTGGACATTTGATTCGTTGAAATCACAGGAAGTAAGTCTACCAATCGCGTAAGGAAAGGAACATCGGTTCGAATACTGAAATCGATTCCAATGACATTATTTTTGAAAGGTTCACTTCCGAAGTCTACTTTTTGTGTAACAGGACGTTCCGTCATTCGAACCCATGTGGCACCGAACTTCATTTTATCACTCAAACGGTATTGATAATGTCCACCCATGAGAGAACGAGCTTGGAATCCAAATACTGAGTTACTTTCTATGGAAATTTTAATTGGTGTATTTGACTCAAGAATTCCAGTATTCAAGATTTTAACTCTCCCTAAATTATAATCCACGGTATAATCAGTTCCCTCGGTAAGTTTTATGCCGCCGGCTGTCACCGTAACCGCTCCTTGAGGCACATTAAGTGCGTTCAGTGGGATATCTGAACTTACTGAAGATTGGTATTCTCCTTTGAAAAGGAACCTGTTTTTGCTTGGAATTTGTTGCGCTGCTGTTTTAGTTGAATCATATAATTCGTAGAATGCAATGTTATTGATTGTAGTTTGAGGAACACCTACGGATTGCAACTTTTTCGCTAAGGTTTTACCAAAAGGTTCTACCGTTGAAAAAAAGATCCGCCCATTCTTGCGGTTAATCGTTCCCCCATTTTCAATTTTAGGACCCGTTACGGTAAAAGGCACGTAGTCAAACACCCCATCAGAAAACGGTTGATTGTTCTGATTCAAGCGGTCCATTTCTAACAAGGTGACTAATTGTTTATCGTCTAACCCAGCCATGGGGAACACAGGTAGCGGAACACTTGTAGATGGATTATTATAATACACATCAACCTTAAATCCTTGTTGATCTACTTGATATGCACCAATAGAATACACGTTTTTCATCATTAAGTCCCAAATCTTATTTTGAGGACTTGTAATGGTTGGTTTTAATAATTTCAAAATTAAGGCTTCCTGGCCGCTTGCTCCATCCGTTGATAACTCACCTACCTGATAGGTTTGTCCGCGGTAGGTATACTCGTACGCAACAGCAAGCACCTCATCATTATTGAGTGGGTTATTTAACGAAACGTAACCAAGTAAGGCATTATAACTAAATTCTTGATCGGATAACTTACGTGCATTTTCTACCTTTTCATAATCTTTTGCTTGTTGGAAAGGACCGGGAGCTGTAACTTGATTGTTTAATGCAGGTACAGCGGTAGAAAAATTTCGAATGAGAGGTTGGTTTGCTGCCCACTGATATAAACTATTCGCGTCATTGGCAGGTTCAACACCTGTACCGAAGCCCCCAGGATTCCCCTGACAGTTGGTCGATTTCCCTTCACCTAAATCAGAAAATGCAATTATATTTCTGGTGTTTTCGGTAATGTTAGAGCGATTCGTAACCCAAACTTCTATCCGAGTAATGTACCGTGTTGCATTCACATTTGGCAAGGTAGCCATAGCGGAATCATAATCGTCGTGATAAAACAAATTCAAAAAGTAGTGACGATTTGCTTCGTAATTATCTGCAGTTAACTCAAACTTTTGAACTTGAGATTTTCCAGTAATGTTAATTTCTTGTCGTTTACCTTTCGATTGAGCAAGAATAAGATCAAACGTTGATCGTCCAAATTTAAGTTGTGTTTTTGCACCAAACAGCGTTTGAGATCCTTGAATTAAGGACGTAGGCAAATCTAAATTCACCATACCTAGCGCGACCTTTTGAATGATTTGATCCTCGTCGCCGGTATGTTCTAGTTTAGATATGTTTTCAAAGTCAAATGCGGCTTGGGTATTATATTTTGCCCCAATTTTGAGTCTAGTACCAATCTGACCCACAATATCCATGTTTATGTTCTGTTGGAAATCAAAGCGTGTAATTCTTCGTTGACGCATTGGCAGAATTGGATTGTCGTATCTCGAATGATTAACACCAAGTTGCACTTCTACATTACCTTGTGGACGAATGACAATTTCACCGGAACCAAAGATGCTTTCAAAAACTTTACTTCCAATTTTAATTGGTAATTCAAATGATCTTCCAACAACAGACTCTTCCTCTATTTGCTGTTCCCAATTTTGACCTTCAAATTGTTTATTCTTGTAATTCAGATAATCTTCCAAGGACATGGATGTAGGGTTCCGGAACAAAAGTCCATCACCTACCGTTTGCTTAAACACGTAATGACCGGTTTCTGGGTCATATTCAATGGTTTGTTGCATGTTGGTGGGATCACCTAAATCAAACGATTGTTGATTGTTATTATAGGTATTGAACGATGGGTTAATAGGAAATGGGAGCACGGGACCTTGGGCATAGGATGCAAATGGAAAAAGGGCTAAAAGTAAGCCCAATACCAAACCATTAGAAATAATATTTCTCTTACACCAATTCACTATAATACTTTCAGGGCCTCCTTTATTAATGATTCAACCGGTTCATTACCGGTATCCACGCGCTCTATTGCTTTTTCAGCAGCTTTTTTATCAAAGCCCAAAGAAACCAGGGCCGTTAACGCATCAAATCGATTTGTATTGTTTGCGCTGAAAATATTTTGTGCTTGTTCCGACAATTTAACAACTTTTCCTTTTAAATCGATGATTACACGTTGGGCTGTTTTGGCGCCAATTCCTTTAATTTTTTGAATTGTAACAACGTCCTCTGTTTGAATAGCTTTTGCAATATCCTCGGGAACCATCGAAGAAAGCATGATCATCGCAGTATTTGGACCAATTCCTGAAACACTAATTAGGTGATTAAACATTTCGCGTTCTTCTTTAGCATGAAAGCCGTAAAGCAAATGAGCATCCTCACGCACGATGAGTTTTGTAAATACCTTAACTTGTTCTGAATCGCCTAACGCAGAAAAACAATTCAAGGAAATTTTGACCTCATACCCAACTCCAGCACAATCAATGATTAATTCTGTAGGGTGTTTTTCAATGAGTCGTCCTTGAAGTTGTGCTATCATCGCTTATTTATTTTGAGCATCAATTACGGCAACTTTTACCATATTTATTATTTCTCTTACCGAGGCACCCAACTGAAGTACATGAATCGATTTTCTCATTCCAATGAGAATTGGTCCAATCGCATCACTGTCCGTCATTTGTTGAAGTAATTTATAAGAGATATTTCCTGCTGACAAATTTGGAAAAATTAAGGTGTTTACTTCTTTATTCGCTAGGGTAGAAAAAGCAAACTTTTCCATAAGCAAGTCTGAATTTAGCGCAAAATTGGCTTGAATTTCTCCATCTACAATGAGGGCTGGATAGTCTGCATGTAGCATACCTACGGCTTCTGCCATTTTTTCTGAATCGGGTCCGGGAGAAGATCCGAAATTCGAATAACTCAGTAAGGCTATTTTTGGTTGTACCTTAAGTTTACGAATTGTTTTAGCCACATTAATCGTGATTTCAGCAATTTGACTGGCATTCGGATTCAGATTAACGGTGGTATCGGCAAGGAACATTGGTCCACGTTTAGTATTAAGAATGTACATGCCTGCGGCAGTTTTCACATCCTTTTCCAGTCCAATAATTTGAAGTAAAGGTTTTACCGTAGACCGATAGGAGCGGGTTAATCCGGTAATCATCGCATCCGCGAAGCCCATATCCACCATCATCGCACCAAAATGATTTCGTTCACGCATCAACTTTACTGCCTCAAATTCAGTTAATCCTTTTCGTTTTCTGCGTTGAAAGAACTCTTTTCCAAAATTCGTACGACGCTCCTCTTCGGAATCCGCTTTTGGATCAATAATAGTTACCTCAGGAAGTTCAACGTTATATTCTTCCATCAATGCGAGAATGATATCTCTATCCCCAAGTAGAATTGGAAAAGCGACTCCTTCTTCATAAGATACTTGCGCAGCCTTTAAGATTTTAACATTATCTGCTTCAGCAAAAACAACCTTTTTGGGATTGCTCTGTGCTTTAGCCGTGATGTTTCGCATAAGTTCGTTATCCAAACCTAGGCGAGCTTTTAATTCCGCCTCATATTTCTGCCAATCTTTAATTGGATTTTTAGCTACACCTGACTCCATGGCTGCTTTGGCAACAGCAGGAGCAACAGAATATATAAGGCGAGGATCTAAAGGTTTTGGGATAATTTGTTCTCGACCAAATGAAATGTTCTTCTCCCCGTACGCTTCAATAACTTCTTCCGGGATAGTTTCTTTAGCTAAAGAAGCAATGGCTTTTACCGCTGCCAATTTCATTTCTTCGTTAATTGTTGTGGCTCGAACATCGAGCGCACCTCGGAAAATGAAGGGAAAACCTAAGACATTATTTACTTGATTCGGATGGTCTGACCGTCCGGTAGCCATGATTATATCTTTACGAACTGACGTAGCATCTTTGTACGAAATTTCGGGATCCGGATTCGCCAATGCAAATACAATAGGATCCTTAGCCATTTTCTTAATCATTTCCTTATTTACAAGGCCCCCACGAGAAAGCCCTAAAAACACGTCTGCCCCTTTAAATGCCTCCTCAAAAGAAACTTCCTTCTTGTGGCTTGCAAAAAAGGTCTTCATATCATCTAAGTCGCTTCTAAATGCACCAATCAGTCCTTTTGAGTCGAACATATAAATATTGGAAACTTTAGCTCCTAAGGCTACATACAACTTAGCGCACGAAAGGGCTGATGCCCCCGCACCAGAAATCACAATTTTAACACGTTCTATCTTCTTTTTCGCTAATTCTAAGGCGTTAAGTAAGGCTGCAGAAGAGATAATTGCTGTACCGTGTTGATCATCATGCATGATCGGAATGTCTAACTCCTCCTTAAGTCGGCGCTCGATTTCGAATGCTTCGGGTGCCTTAATGTCCTCGAGGTTTATCCCTCCAAAGGTTGGCGCAATAGCCTTTACGGTTTGAATAAATAGTTCAGGATCTTTCGCATCAATCTCAATGTCAAACACGTCTATGTCTGCAAAAATCTTAAAGAGTAAGCCCTTACCTTCCATTACCGGTTTTGATGCCTCGGGACCAATATCACCTAGCCCTAATACTGCGGTTCCATTGGAAATCACTGCTACTAAGTTAGATTTACTGGTGTATTTATACACATCATCTTTATTCTCTGCAATTTTTAAGCAGGGTTCTGCAACACCTGGCGAATACGCCAAGGATAAATCGCGTTGAGAAGAATAGGGTTTTGTTGGAATTACTTCAATTTTCCCTGGTCTTCCCATGGCGTGGTAATCCAACGCATCCTGCTTTCTAATTTTTGCCATAATTTGGTTTGGATTATAATCCTAATAGTATTTCAGCTGGATCTTTCGCTCCGAAAAGCATTTTTTCTGGCTTTTCTAGCATTTCTTTAACTTTCACTAAGAATCCAACAGATTCTTTACCGTCGATAATTCGGTGGTCATAAGACAAGGCCACATACATGATTGGTCTAATTTCCACTTGGCCATTCACAGCCACTGGACGTTCAACAATGTTGTGCATTCCAAGAATCGCAGATTGCGGAGGATTAATAATTGGGGTTGACAACATGGAACCGAAAACACCACCGTTTGTAATGGTAAAGGTACCTCCTGTCATGTCTTCGGGAGTAATCTTTCCGTCTCTTGCTTTGATTGCCAATCGTTTAATTTCGCGTTCAATATCCGCCAAGGACATCTGCTCTGCATTGCGCACTACGGGTACCATTAATCCTTTCGGTGATGATACAGCAATACCTACATCCGCATAATCGTGAAAAATCATTTCATTTCCATCAATTTGACCATTTACTGCAGGATAAAGTTTAAGTGCTTCAGTAACTGCTTTTGTAAAAAAGGACATGAATCCCAAATTGACTTCGTGGTGCTTTGCGAATGCATCTTTATATTTTGCGCGCAGTTCCATAACCGGTTTCATGTCAATCTCATTGAAGGTAGTTAACATGGCTGTTTCATTCTTCACTGCGACCAATCGTTCGGCAATTTTACGACGTAGCATGGACATTTTCTCCCTGCGCGTATCTCTTGTGCCACCCCAACCTGTGGAAGCATTTCCATCAAACCCAGCCGACAAGGCATTCATTACATCATTTTTTGTAATGCGGCCATCCTTACCGGTGGCTTTAATTTGGGTAGATTTAACGTTGTTTTCATCCATTAATTTAGCCGCAGCAGGGGAAGGTGTTCCTGCGGCATACGATGCAACAGGGTTTGGATTTGGTACTATAACCTCCTCTTTTTTAGGTACTGGAGCCGCAGCGGGAGGACTTGCTACTTCTTTGGCTGGCGCACTTCCGGCTGGTTTGGCCGCACTGGTATCAATTAAACATACCACTTGACCTACTTTGACCGAATCACCTTCTTGCGCTTTGAGTGTAATAACACCGCTTTGTTCAGCGGGTAATTCCAAAGTCGCTTTATCTGAATCTACCTCAGCAATGGCCTGGTCTTTCTCTACATAATCTCCATCTGCCACTAACCATTGAGCGATTTCTACTTCTGATATTGATTCCCCTGGAGAGGGAACTTTCATTTCAAGTATTGCCATAATTTTATTTTTCAACCGTTAATTTAGCATAAGCAAAAAGCGAATCGTATAAATTTGCTAATCGTTTTTCATGCAATTTTTTGGAACCTTCCGCAGATGCAGCGCTTGCTCCTCTGTGAATACCTATTAAATTTAAAGTCCTTAAATTCATTGCCATATAGGTCCAAGCCCCCATATTTGCAGGTTCTTCTTGGGCCCATATCACTTGTTTCGGACTGTATTTTCCTATGATTTCATTGATTTGTTTCTCAGGTAAGGGGTACAACTGTTCAACACGCACAAAGGCCATGTTTTGAACACCTAAGGCCTTAGCCTTCACTTTCATTTCGTAATAGAACTTTCCAGAACATAAGACCACGGTATCAACTTGTTTTACATCCACTCCTGTGTCATCTAGTACTTCGCAGAAACTTCCTTTTTCCATTTCTTCCAAGGTGGAGGTAGCATCCGGATAACGCAATAACATTTTAGGAGAGAACACTACCAATGGTTTTCTGAAATCTCTTTTTAATTGACGTCGGATTACATGAAAATGGTTGGCTGGCGTAGAGGTATTAACAATTTGCATATTCAAATCGGCACATTGTTGTAAAAACCGTTCAAGTCTTGCACTAGAATGTTCCGCACCTTGTCCTTCATATCCATGCGGAAGCAACATCATAAGTCCTGACTGTGTTGCCCACTTATCTTCACCAGCTGAGATGAACTGGTCTACCATGATTTGTGCACCATTGAAAAAATCTCCAAATTGAGCTTCCCATATGGTCAACCCAGAAGGATGTGCTAATGAATATCCGTATTCAAAACCAAGCACACCATATTCTGACAACAAGGAGTTGTATGCATAAAATTTAGCTTGACTTTCCGTTAATAAATTGAGCGGTTCAATCTCTTCTTCTGTATCTTCGGTTTTAACCACTGCATGCCGATGTGAAAAAGTTCCGCGTTCAACATCCTGTCCGGATAGTCGAACACTATGGCCTTCATTGAGAAGGGTGGCATAGGCTAACATTTCTGCCGTACCCCAATCAAGCTTATTGTTTTCAATTGCGGCAAGACGATCCTCATAGATCTTTGATATTTTTCTAAAATACTTTTTGTCTGCTGGAAGCGTAGCTAACTTTCTACCTAAATCTAGCAACACATCTTTTGCAACACCTGTTTCTGGAGATTTTTCAAAATCAACAGCTTTCCCATGTCTATAACCTTCCCAGGTAGCACTTAAGAAATCAAATACTTGAGCTTTGTCGTTCTTACGAGCTATTTCAAATTCAGATTCCAAGAATTGAATGTATTGTTCTTCAATATGTTTAGCCGTTTCTTGAGTTAACACCCCCTCAGCTTCCAATTGACGCTGATATATAACTTTTGGATTTGGGTGCTTCATGATGATATCATACAGCGTTGGCTGGGTAAATTTAGGTTCATCCCCTTCGTTGTGTCCGTATTTTCTGTAACACAGCAAATCAATAAAGATATCCCGCTTAAATTCTTGACGATAAGCAACCGCAATTTCCATGGCCTGCACTACCGCTTCTACATCATCTCCATTCACATGAAATACCGGTGAAAGCGTTGTTTTGGCCACATCGGTACAATAAGTAGACGATCTACCATCCAAGTAATTGGTGGTAAAACCAACTTGATTATTAACAACAATATGTACGGTTCCACCTACTCGATAGCCGTCTAATTGCGCCATTTGGATGGTTTCATAAACAATTCCTTGTCCTGCAATCGCTGCATCACCGTGAATCAATACGGGACAAATTTTATCCTCGCTATGTAAAACATGATCGATTTTTGCACGAGCAATTCCTTCAACGACGGTGTTTACGGCTTCTAAATGTGAAGGATTGGGTGATAGGGTAAGTCCAAGCTCCTGTCCATTATCCAAGGTAATGTGCGAAGTAAATCCTTGGTGATATTTTACATCGCCATCAAAATACATATCAAACTCAAATTCTTTTCCTTCGAACTCTGAGAATATGTCGCTGGGCTTTTTATTGAAAACATTAGCCAAAGTATTTAATCTTCCTCGGTGTGCCATTCCCATTACGAAATAGGATATACCTGCTTCTGATCCTTTATGGATCAATGTATCAAGGGCTGGAATTAAGGCCTCTCCCCCCTCAATTGAGAATCGTTTTTGACCAACGAACTTCTTGCCTAAAAATGCTTCAAATGCTGATGCATGAGCGAGTTTTTCGAAAATCTTTAGTTTACGGCTTGTATCGAGTTTCGGTCTATTCTTTAATTCAATTCTGTTTTTCAACCAAGCAATTCGCTCGGGATCCCGCATGTAAACGAACTCAATACCAATGGATTGACAATACGTCAACTCAAGGTGGTCTATGATTTCCTTCAAGGTTACAGGTCCGAGTCCAATTTCTTCACCTGCTTGAAAAACCGCAGTTAAATCAGTTTCAGCCAATCCGAAATTTGTAATTTCCAGGGTAGGTGAATACTTTCTGCGCTCCCGAACCGGATTCGTTTTGGTGAATAAATGCCCGCGTGTTCGGTAGGCATTAATAAGGTTAAGCACGTTAAACTCTTTCTGAAAATTCTCGGGAATACCTCCTCCAGAGGCGAAATCAGTTTGTGCGAATTCAAAGCCCTCAAAGAACTTTTGCCAACTCAAATCAACATTGGTTGGATTTTGTTTGTATTGGTTATAGAGATGCTCAATTGCATTTACATCAGCGTTCCCTACGTATGAAATTTTATCCATCTTTTACTCCGGATTTATATCGTCCGCAAAGTTATCAAATTACAAGGAATTCCCCTACAAATCGGATTTATTTGTGGAATACTTAATTGCAAGCATTACTACGGAAATAATCATTAATAATCCGCCAATTGGGGTTATGGGACCAAGAAAAGCTAACTTGACGTGGGTTATTTCTGCCAAAACGAGTCCATAAATAGACCCTGAAAAGCAGCCTAATCCAATTAAAAATAAGGTAATCCAACGCGCGAATTGCTTCTGATTAAAAGCGGGTTGGAATGAAATGATTAGTAATAACAGTGCTCCGTAAAACTGATATTTGATTGCGGTCTCAAATGCCATTTGCCATTTCTCAACAACCATCTCTTTTAATGCATGTGCGCCAAAGGCACCAAGCGCGATGGAACATGCAAAAAGAAACAATGCAAATCGGGTCAACTTTTTATTCATTATCGTGTTTTCTTCAAAAGTATATATCTTCGTCCACATATATTTCATCTTATGAAGCTGAATTTTTACGCTATTTTATTGTTAGCCATTTTGAATTCCTGTGCAATCGAAGATGATAACCAATCAAATTCAGAAGACTACTACCAGTTCAAAGCCGTTGATCTAAGCGCTTATGATTTGGACGCCACGTTATATATACCGGATGAAACGGCAGGAATTGGCGCGTCATTTCAAACTACCATAGCACACGAAGAAGACTTCAAATGGAAGGTAATGGCTGGTCCGAATTTCCAATTATTTATTGAGGATTGGGGAGATAATGCGAATAAATTAACCGAGTTCAGGAAGGCACTGAAGGATGACGATGTATTTAAAGTAAGTATTATCTCGGATAAGAATAATTGTATTATTTACAAGCGTGAATTAATCAAACACATCAACGTTCCAAAATACAAGCATGTATCTTATCACATTTATAGTTTAACTAAACTAGGCGATTATTATTATGAGATTAAAAATAGAGCGGGCGGTGACAGTAAACCCGTAGTTGATCTCATGGAAAAGTCAGTAAAATCCTTTAAAATCAAACCCGAGTGATTTCAAGAGAAGCCGTATTAAATGCATTAGCAAACATTCCAGACCCAGAATCTAAACAAGACATTGTCAGTGCCAATTTAGTTGGGAATATTGAAATAGAGAATGACCGTGTTTTTATTCAAGTGAACAGCATTAATCCCGCGTTGCATGCAAGAAAACGCATGGAAGAAGCCATTCGCTTTCGATTATCTAAAGAATTAGGTAAGGATGTACGCATTGAATGCGAAGTAAAAGCAGTTACGGGCACTGAGCGAAAAGGTAGACGGAGCGTACTTCCAGAAGTCAGTCACGTCGTAGCGATTGCCTCGGGAAAAGGAGGCGTGGGTAAATCAACGCTTACAGCCAATTTAGCCGCAGGATTAGCTCAAGCAGGTTTCTCCGTTGGATTAATTGATGCGGACATTTATGGTCCGAGTATGCCGACGATGTTCGACGTTGTTGGACAACGCCCAACCATGGTTGAGGTAAACGGTAAATCAATGATTGAACCTGTAGTAAACTACAACGTTAAACTATTATCCATTGGTTTCTTTACGGATCAAGAAAATGCGGTTGTTTGGCGTGGACCAATGGCTTCGAAGGCTTTAACTCAAATGATTACCGAAGGGAATTGGGGAAAACTTGATTATTTACTGATTGATTTACCTCCTGGGACAGGAGACATTCATTTATCTTTATTACAAACCTTGCCATTAGATGGTGTGGTTATCATTAGTACACCTCAAGAAGTGGCACTTGCTGATGCTCGGAGAGGGATCAACATGTTTAGAGTGGATGGATTAAACGTTCCAATTGTTGGAATCGTTGAAAATATGGCCTGGTTTACCCCGGAAGAATTACCCGAAAATAAATATTACATTTTTGGAAGAGACGGTGCAAAGAATTTAGCAAACGGTATGGGAATTGAATTTCTTGGAGCCATCCCATTGGTTCAAAGCATTCGCGAAGCCGGTGATGTTGGTCGCCCTGCCGTCCTTCAGAAAGGGTCGGTGATTGGATTAGCATTTGAAGAATTAGTTCATAACTTTACCACACGGTTAAATGCTCTAAAACATTAAGTATCAATGGAAAGTATTGAACAAAAAGTGAATTCAGCTATTTCATTAATTCGGCCATTCCTAAATGACGACGGTGGAGATGTAGAACTGGTTGAGGTAACTCCAGACCGGATTGTGAAAGTTCGTTTGACTGGTTCATGTAAAGACTGTTCAATGAAACAATCAACCTTACGTGGTGGGATAGAAGAAACAATAAAAAAAGCCGTTCCGGAAATAAGTGCTGTGATTGCAGTTGAAGACTAAATCAACGGTTGGTACTTACTCAAACTTGATGAAAATATTCTTAGGTTCTGTAAAAAACCGTAAGGCTTCCCATCCCCCTTCTCTACCTACTCCTGAATCTTTCATTCCACCAAAAGGAGTTCTTAGGTCTCGAATTAACCAAGAATTCACCCACACAATACCCATTTCCAGGCGATCAGCCATACGATGTGCCACATTTAAGTTTTTGGTCCACACCGAAGCCGCTAAGCCATATTTAGTACCGTTTGCCATTGCAAGCACTTCGGACTCCTCAGTAAAAGGCATTATAGAAACTACGGGTCCAAAAATTTCCTCTTGGTTCGTTCTACACGAATTAGAAAGACCTTCAATAACGGTAGGTGCTAGGTAGTATCCATCCTGATAAGGTGCTTCGAGGCGAACGCGCTCACCGCCAGTTAAAACACGTCCTCCTTCTTCCTTGGCTAATGCTATATATCCGAGGATTTTCTCCATATGGCCCTTAGAAACGACGGCACCGATTTGTGCGTTAGGATCTGCTGGATAACTAACTTTAGCGGAGGATACCCAATCCACAAAAGCGGTTTTAAAGGCCTCATAAATATCTTGGTGCACAAAAATTCTTGATCCGCATAAACAGATCTGACCTTGATTAGAAAAGGATGACCTGAAGATTTCTTTTACGGTCTGTTTTATATCCACATCCGGAAAAACTATGGTTGGATTTTTACCCCCTAATTCTAGGCTAAGTTTCTTAAACATGGGTGCGGCAATGCCTGCAATATGTTGACCGGTCGCTGTTCCACCGGTGAAGGAAATTGCCTTAATTTTCGGGTGAGAAACCATTTCATTGCCAATCTCCGGGCCTGTGCCATGCAAAATATTCAATACGCCAGCCGGCATTCCCGCCTGATTTGCAATGTCACCAAGCAAGGAAGCTGTATATGGAGTAATCTCACTTGGTTTAGCAATCACACAATTCCCTGCGGCTAAAGCCGGGGCAATTTTCCATGAGAATAAATACAAGGGGAGATTCCATGGGGAAATGCACCCTACAATTCCTATCGGGCGACGGGTTGTGAAATTAATTCCAACATGTTCCATGTAATGTGATTCCGAAGAAAAATGTTCAATAGCTGTAGCGAAAAAGTGAAAATTTGATACGGCGCGTGGGATATCCACGTGTGCCGCTAACTTCTCGGGTTTGCCATTATCTCGGGACTCTGCCACAACAAATTCCTCCATGCGCGCTTCAATACCAGCAGCCAAACGAAGTAAGATCGCACTTCGTTCATTCACAGACATCCCTGACCATATAGGGAAAGCACGTTCAGCGGCATTCACTGCCATGGTTAAATCAGCTGCTCCAGATCTTGGTATTTGAGAATAAACTTCCCCTGTTGCTGGATTTACATTGTCCATATATTGTCCAGAAACTGGTGCATGATATGCACCATCAATGAAGTTCTTTAGGTATTCCATAGTGATATATATTATCGTTAATACTTAAATTCTTTTCCTTTTTCTCGCGCTTCAATTCCTTCTTTCATCCATAAGGGTTGTTCTGCATTATTCAAGTAAAAATCAAAAAATTGGCGCATTCTAATGCTTAAGTCCATTTTATTGGGTAATCGAGTCAGGTTGTGGTCGTCGTCGTTATAGTTTAACATCCAACACGGTTTACCAAGGCGACGTAATCCAGTATATAACTCAATGCCTTGATACCAAGGAACAGCGCCATCTTTGTCATTTGCCATTACGAGTAAGGGAGTATTAACCTTGGGTAAGTGAAAAATTGGCGAGTTCTCTATGTACAAATCAGGTCGTTCCCAAATCGTTGCCCCGATTCTACTTTGGGTAGATTCATATTGAAATTGACGATTTAACCCACTACCCCAACGGATTCCACCGTATGCGGAAAACATATTACTTACAGGTGCTCCGGCCATTGCCGCTTTATATCGGTTAGTCATCGTAATGAGTTGGGCGGTTTGATACCCTCCCCAGCTTTGACCTTGCAATCCCATTCGTGTAGAATCAATCGAATAATTCTTAAGCATGTAATCGGTTCCGCTCATGATGCAATCATAGGCTCCTTTAGCCGGATACCCTGGTTTATAGCGAATATCTGGAATCAATACTACATACCCTGCGGATGCATATTCGGTTGGATTTATTGTACTTGCTGTTGGGGCTGGACCACGATAACTATGTAAGTTATCTCCGTTCAGTTCATAATAATACACCAAGAGTGGATATTTTTTAGTGGCATCATAATTCTCCGGTTTGTATACGATTCCTTCTAAATTGATTCCATTATAACTCTTCCATCGAATGAGTTCTGAAGTCGCCCAATTGTATTCAGCTTGCTGAGGATTTGCCCATGAGGCTCTTTTAAAAATCCCAAAGGTGCCACCGACCTCAACATCAGGAAACTGATCAACCCGCATGCGACGAAGCACATACACGGATGTATCTTTTGCTTTAGTAAAAGATAGTACTTTGAAATCTCCCCGATCCAACAATTTAAATAAAAATAAAGGCGTTGCCGTCCAAATAGATACTTTTTTTGTGGTGCGGTTTCTTGCTTGTAAATAGCCACTATTCCACGCTACATTGATTGAGTCTGGATTCCATTTAATCCATTCCCATTCCCATTCCCAATCACTATTTTTAGTGTCATTGAATGTCAAACAGCGATTTTTATTCGTGCTTAAATCAAACTCATAGATATTATCTCGCGAAGCATAATAATATGCATCACCGTTGGCATTAAATCCATAGGTAGCGGCAGGACCTGGATCCATTGGTTGGCCGTTAAGGTCTTCTTCCCATGGTTCTTTCACTGCACAACTCATGCAGATTTCATTCAAGTTTTGATCGATTTGAAGTAGGTAGTGATTTTTCCGTTTCGGATCAAAATAGGTCATTGAACTTCCATCGTTGGATAGATGCCCAACATAGGCTATCGCTTTTTTAAGTAGTACTTGGGTTCCTGTGCGAAGGTCTAAACGATACACATCGCTCAGGGATGGGTTTTTCCATTGCGATTGAATCGCATAGGGTTGATTATCATACACCAACGAATAATGGCTTTGTCTGTGAATATTAAATGACCCCTGTAATGAATCTGGACACCATAACATGGGTTTAAAATCGGTTAAATCCAACGCGACAATATCTCCCGATTTATCCCCGTCTTTTAGCTCCAATAATTGTTGTGGTTGTATGGTAAGGTCCGAAGGGGACCATAAATCTAAGCGCACTTTTTCTGACTCCAACAACGTATCTTTTTGATAGATCACGCGATCGCTCAACGTAAATTTTACATAGGGTAAATAATCAAAAAATGTGGGCTGCACCTTATCATTCACGCCCTTAAAACCGAAGGGTTTTGTGGTGGTTGAATCGCCGAAGGTTATCAATGAATCTTTCAGTAATGAATAAACTCCCAATTCATACTGTTTAATTTTATTGGTATCGGAAGTGTAAAGATAGGCTAACATGTTCCCTTCTTTATTCCATTGAAGTGATTTAATGCTCCGTTGTGATTTGCCCACCATAATTGGCATTAGATTAATAGGCGAAATGACCCATAACCTGAAGGTATCTTGCTTGCCTTTTTCTTGGGTAATATAGGCCAAATCACCCTGTTTCGACATCAAGAAATCGGTCGTATTGTTTACTTGAAATAAGCGATAATCCCAGTTTTCAAGAACCAAGGTAGTGCCATCAGATTTTATTTCCTTGCTTGGGGTAATCGGTTTCTTTTTGCCATGAAACCAACACTTCTTTGTAGATTCAATTGTTGTGGGTTGTGATTTATCGTTTTGTTCTTTCAAAAACGCCAAGTAACCTGCTGATTCAGATACTTGAAATCTTTTAACCTGAGGTTCTTTTCGAAGGGTATCCTTGATGGAATTATAAACCACCATAGTATCTTTTGGCCACTTCTTTTTATCTATTTTATTCAACTCACAAGTTCTCAAGGTATCAAATCCTGCAGTTCGTCGCCAAGCCATTATCGAGCCGGTCTCGTTCATTTGTAAATCTTTAGCAGCAAACATGGAATCTTTAGCTCCGCTAGGAACATGCTGCCAATGCAAATACCCATCGCCTTTAAGTGGTAAGACTTCAAACGTTAACCATGCACCTTGGTTTGATAGCTTGACCTTATCAATTCGATTCCAACGGGCATAGGCATTGTGATCAATTACTTGCTTTTGAGCAAGCGCAGCGAGAGAAAAAAAAGAAGCATAGAGAAAAAATAAAAGTCTGAAATACATTACGCAAAACTAATTTTCAAGGTTATGAGTTCTAATTTTCATCAAAGTTACGCTTTCCAAGGGTTAAATGCACACCATAAAAGATAAGTGCCATTAACATGAGTTTTGACGGTGTAATTTGGTTGGTATAATCTGCTGACCAACCGATTAAAGCAAACAAATAAGAAAAAGTAATCACAAAGATTGGTTGTACATAAATGAATACCGAAGCTGCTGTTGAACTCACATACTTAAGTCCAACGACGGTAAGTAAATACGTTAAAAAGGTAACGCCAACCACTACATAAATTATCTTCAACCAAATATCCCATGGAATTACATCAAGATTCGTTTGTTCTAAATCACCATATAACGGTGGAAATGCCAATAAAAAAAATGTTCCAAAGGTGAATACCCAGGTGATAACAACCAAGGGATGATACTTTTGCATCATTGGTTTAACCAGTATTAAATACACGGCATAACTTAATGAATTACCAATGAGGTAAAAGTCACCAAGTTGAGCCTGAACGGTATTTGTACCGTAGGTTGTTAACACAATGGCACTTGTGGCGCCGATACTTATTCCTAACCACTGCTTGCGCGTCAGCCGTTCTTTCAACCAAAAAAAAGAAAGTACGGCTACCATAATTGGATTCAATGCCATAATTATCCCAGCATTCATCGGAGAAGATGAATTTAATCCATGAAAAAATAAGAGCTGATTTACGGTCACCCCGAATAATCCACAAGCGGCTAATCGCAATAAATCGCTCTTCAAGATAAAGCCACCCTTTACAAAAGGAAAAACCATCCAAAAAAGTAAGACCGCGCCAACAACACGAAATAAAATAAAGACGGTCGGAGACAAATAAACAGGCATAACGCCTTTAGCCAAGACATGGCTTGCACCGTATATTAAATTTACCAGCAATAAGGCAAAAGCAGCCCATTCTTCCCTGTTCTTGCTTACCTCCAAAATAAAAATCTGGGTTTGATTACGGATTCTCTAAATTCATCTAATTTCTCAGTGACACCTTTATCCATCATTCGAATTATAAATTTATCCATTCCTTTGGCCTCTTTAACATCCTTTTCCATTTTAAAAATTGGACATAAGGCTTTAAAATAGCGAGCTTTTTCTCCCAATTGCACGGGCGTTTTAAGTTCCTCTATGGCCATTGGATCCATCAGTAGCAAGGCAGAGAACCCAACTTCTTTTAACCTACCCGCTGGTAGCTCGCCCAAACTAAAGGTGTGGCCTGAAATTGCCCAATGATCAGATTTTAACCTACTTTTTATCGCAACTAAGCGTTGAGCTGCCCAATGGAATAAGACTTCATCCAAGGTGGTTCCCCAATACTCTGGAAGCAAGATGAACAACTCAATGCTTGCCTCTACTTCATACTTCGACGGAACTGGCATTTGGTATTCACCCAAATCCAAGGTAAAAAGCACCGTGCCGCGTGCCCCGTTAAGTTTAATTATACCTAAGGTTTCGTCACCTACGTTAATGGTTTCAATGGATTCTTCAAAGCGTTCTGTAAGTTTATCAAGAAGCATGGGATTAAAAATTTTTAAGATAACTCGTATCCGTTAGGGCACCTAAAAAAGAGATAAGTTGTTTCTTTTCCCGTGGAGTAAGCTGGAATCGTAATATACTCGGATGCTGGCCTTTCGGATGCTTCCCGCCAGCTACATAATGATCGATCACCTCATCCAAGGTTTGCAAACTACCGTCATGCATGTAGGGATAAGTCAGTGCAATATTCCTAAGCGTTGGCGTTTTGAAAAAACCAATATCAGCGCTATCGAGGTTTATCCTAAATCGGCCTTTGTCAATTCCATATTCATGATAAAGCCCATTATTTTCGGCTTTAAAATTGGTAAAATATGGTGCAGGGTGACACGTTGTACAATACAGCGAATTAAACAGTTTCATGCCCGCATGTTGTTCACTATTCAAGGCACGTTTGTTTCCTTTCATATATTGGTCATATGGACTATTCAAAGAAATCAAGCTTCGTTCAAAGGCAGCGATGCTTCGTGTCAAAACCCAAGCATCAAAATCACGATTAAACAAGGTCTTGGCTGCTTTCTGATATTCTGGAATTGCACGTAATTTCGGGATTAGCACTTTCATATTATGCCCCATTTCCGTGGCTTCTTGAATTGGAACAATTACTTGAAGCTCTAAGGTCTTAAGGTGAGCGTCGAACATTACCGTTTGCAAAAATGCACTATTTAGAAGGGTTGGTGCGTTGCGTTCGGAGTGCTTCCCATTAATGCCATCGCTCACTGCTTTATTATCGGTAAACGCGAATGCAGGATTATGACAATCGGCACAGGCTATGGATTCATCGAGGGACAATCGCTTATCAAAGAATAAGGCTCGACCCAATTCAATTTTTTGGGCTGACGGTGGATTATCCGAAGGGAATGGGTATTCCTTACTCAAATCCTCAGGAGACTCACACGAGCAGCATAGCAACAGTAATATGATACAACCAAGGCGGTATGAAGTGATCACGGATGTAATATAATACATTGCTTACTTAAGATAGATCGATGTGTTGAATCAAACACCGTGACGAAATAATTGCCAGAATTCAAATCCAAGCAATGTTTGCCACTCACTCCATTCATTACTCCCGATGAAACCAAGCGTCCTGATAAATCAAAGACCTTGAAATACGCATGCTCTAAATCCTTCCAATGAATGGTTGACTCATCAACCCAAAATTCTGGTGTTGCATTCGTGTTAAGACTAGCCGTTAAAGGCTGCATAAAGACCGGATATGTGAGCACATTGGCCATTATCGAGTCATTAAGTCCTGTTTGATCATGCAACACTCCAACCGAGGATAAAGGCATATTTCTTAACCATTGATCGACCTGACATGCCAAATAAATATCCATTTGACTTGCCGTTGTATTCGTTTCAATGACTGGCATCTGAATAGTTCGTTGGTTGTGGTCACCAAGGTTATGCATTTCAAAATATGCGTCCGGTAGTTGATCATTATTGCTATCTGCTTCACCGCCAACAATCATATGCATATATCCAAACTGCCATCCCCAATACATGGTTGGATTTTGAAAACTTAAAGGATGTGTATCCGGATAAGAGGAAATGTCAACCGCCTCTGCTCCTGACTGGGTGTTCAACCGTGAAGGCACACCCACCATAAATCGAATACTCTCAAGGTCTTGAATGTTATAATTTCCGAGGTAGAATCCAAATTGATCCGGGGTAAACAAGTGCACTGAAGGATTGACATTGGTTTGAATTCCCCCGTCGTGAAAAAGGACGATGTCTGAAAGATAATAATTGAAATGGTCGAAATTAACGGTAACTCCATCCACTCCGGCATATACTGTATTCAAAGCAAACGCTTGGTTTCCGAAGGTTGGATTAATGTGAATGAAAATATCTTTTTGAGCGGATAAATTCCCAAGAACATTCGAGAACAACAAAAACAAAATATAATTTTTCATGTTAGTTTTTTTTAGCGATATAAAGTACTTCATCCGCAGAAATCCTGTAACGATCAAATACTTCCGGACTCAGGTGATCCTTCAACCAAAACTCTTCTACTTCAAATCCTGCATTTTTTAAATAATCTGGGTAATCTAATCCAAACAAGCGTACATGATCTTTTTGCCAATAGAACTTTTCACGATCTTCAGGAGAGGTAATCGAAGGGTCTTCCAATGTTTTCTCTCGGGTTATATCTTGAGGCACTTGCATGATTGCCCAGCCACCTGGCTTCATCACGCGAAACAATTCACGCATGCATTGATTCGGATCATCCACGTGCTCCATCACGTGATTACAAAATACTACGTCGAAGCGATTATCCTCCAAGGGGATTTGATGCAAATCAAAATGCATATCTGCGATTGGAGAAACAATATCGGCAGTTAAGTAGTTTAAGTTTTTTTGTTTTTTAAATCGTTCAATAAAACACTGTTCAGGTGCCATATGCAATACTGACAGAGAAGGTGCAGTAAAAAAGTCACTATAATCTCTGAGATACAGCCACATTAATCGGTGACGCTCTAAAGTTAAATCATAGGGACATAGTACATTTTCTCGATGTGCAACCTCTGAACCATATGAAAGAAATTTTGAGAACTTACGGTCGCAAACTGGGCACTCCACCTTATCTCCTCGATATAACAAGGGTGCAAATTGTTTGAATATATAGCTCAATCGAATCAACAAGGGACGAGGCAGCGTATTCAACAAGTATTTATATAATCGTTTCACAAGGTAAATTTACGACAAAAAAAGTGGAAAATTGGTCGTTTGAATTGCAACCCATCAACCAATATCGCGTAATGAATGGCTAATCATGAAATCATTAATATTAATTTTTCTACTTGCATGTATCAGACAGATTTGTGCACAAGAGCAACCTACAGCAATTCATGATTTTAAAAATCAACATGTCATTTATGCAGACCTTGGGATAAGTCCCGCACCGTTTAACATTAGCTATTCGTTTCCAAACGAGATTAGCAAATTGAAATACAAAAACAACTTCAAACCTATTTTAGGTCTTGCCTATGCATACAAATGGTTTTCTATGCGCATCGCATTTCCCATATTGCCGGGGGTGCGGTCCACTGAAAAGTATGGAAAATCGAAGCAATTTGCACTTGGGTTTGATTATAACTTCAAGCGTTTGTATACTGATTTAGATTTTAGAATAATTCAAGGATACGTCATAAAAGATGCATATGCCTTTGATACGAGCTTGACAGAAAATTCGCCAAACAATATCTTGCCAGACCTTGGCTCCCTTAATCTCGCACTGAACTTATGGTATTTTAATCACGATGACTTTAAAATGAATGCCCTTCAAGGCAGGCGAGCTCATTTTGAAAAACAAGTACATACCTGGTATTTGAAAGGTACGTTAAATTATTTTGGCGTTACGAATGCAAGGGGCGAAATCATTCCCTCACTGCTAGAAGATGGGTTACAAAGTAAAACCTCAGCCCAGGCTTATTCTGCACTTGATTTTGGAATCATTCCCGGCTATGCTTACGCAAACCGAATAAATAATTGGCAAATTTCAGGATGGGCTGGACTAGGCCCTGTAATACAATCCAAATTTTATACCTTAGACACAGGGGTACATGGTTTTCTCGGGTTAGCTCCGCGTTATGACATTCGGCTTGTAGGTGGTTATTCCAATAATAAGCGATTCTTCTTGTTGGCCGCAAATTTTGACAATAAATCGATCGCATTTAACACTCTCGCTTACCGGCAATACTTTTATACCATTCGCTTGGTTGCAGGAATACGAATACCTCCTAAAACATCGAATCCAACAAATGGTCATCCACAGCATTAGGTAAGGTCACCTTAAGATTTGGCTCCATTTCCATGGCGCGTTTAATGGCATAGGTTGCATTCGGGTTTCTCGCCCAATTTCTTCTTGCAATTCCATTATTCACATCCCAATGAAGCATCATTTGAAGGTTAACAGATGCGCGTTCTGAGCCATCTAAGAGCATACCAAATCCACCATTGATTACCTCACCCCATCCTACACCGCCACCATTATGAATAGAAACCCAAGTTGCTCCTCTAAAACTATCGCCAATCACATTTTGAATCGCCATATCGGCTGTGAATCTAGAGCCATCGTAAATATTACTTGTTTCACGAAATGGTGAATCAGTACCAGAAACATCGTGATGATCTCGACCGAGTATCACTGGACCTATCTCACCACGGGCAATTGCATCATTGAATGCCTTTGCAATACGCATACGTCCTTCTGCATCAGCGTATAAAATACGGGCTAGGGATCCTACTACTAAACGATTTTCTTGAGCGCCTTTAATCCATTGGATATTATCCATTAATTGCAATTTGATTTCATCCGGAGCCACTTGAAGCATTTGTTCTAATACCTCACAAGCGATTTCATCCGTTTTTTGTAAATCGCTTGGCTCACCAGAGGCACATACCCAACGGAAAGGACCAAACCCATAGTCAAAGCAAAAAGGACCTAAAATATCTTGAATATAAGAAGGATATTTAAAATCCAATCCATTCGAAGCCATCACATCAGCTCCCGCACGCGAGGACTCTAACAAGAATGCATTCCCATAATCGAAAAAATAGGTTCCTTGCGCGGTATGCTTGTTTACGATTGCAACATGACGACGAAGCGAATCGTAAACTCGCTCCTTGAATTTGGTTGGATCCTCAGCCATCATTTGATTGGATTCATCATACGACAATCCTGCTGGATAATAGCCACCAGCAAACGGATTATGTAAGGATGTTTGATCAGAACCTAAATCTACAAATATGTTTTGTTCGGCGAATGCTTCCCAAACTTCTATTACATTACCGAGGTAGGCAATCGACACGACCTCATTAGAAGCCAAGGCTCTAGAAACACGCTCACACAATGCTGGAATCTCAGAAATCACCTCGTCAACCCACCCTTGCGAATGTCGCGTATGTACCGCCTTTGGATTTACCTCCGCGGTAACACTTACTACACCGGCTATATTACCGGCTTTTGGTTGCGCCCCACTCATCCCACCAAGGCCAGCAGTGACGAATAATTTTGTATTTGGATTCCTATTTGATGTGGCAAATCTTCGCAGCGCATTTAATACAGTAATCGTTGTACCGTGAACAATACCTTGCGGACCGATATACATATACGACCCTGCAGTCATTTGCCCATATTGCGTCACACCCAAAGCGTTAAATCTTTCCCAGTCATCCGGCTTACTGTAATTTGGAATCATCATCCCATTGGTCACCACAACACGTGGTGCGTTTCGGTGTGAAGGAAAAAGTCCCATGGGATGACCTGAATACATGACTAAGGTTTGTTCATCAGTCATGATCGACAAATATTGCATCGTCAATAAATACTGCGCCCAGTTTTGAAAAACGGCGCCGTTCCCGCCATATGTAATGAGTTCATGAGGATGCTGCGCCACACGGGGATCCAAATTATTTTGAATCATCAACATGATGGATTTAGCCTCTAATGATATCCCTGGATACTCGTCAATTGATCGAGCCTTCATGGAATATGTTGGCCGATAGCGATACATATAAATCCGCCCGAACTCGGCTAATTCCTCAGCAAACTCAGGGGCAAGCACCGGATGCATACTTGAAGGGAAATAACGTAAGGCATTCTTAAGTGCTAATTTTTTCTCTGGTTCTGAAAGTATCGCTTTACGTTTTGGTGCGTGGTTTACTTGCGCATCAAACCCTGGATGTTCAGGCAAATGTGAAGGGATTCCTTGGGTTATTTCTTCTTTAAATGTCATGACATTTGAGATTTTCCAATTAAAAATACTACGGGTGATTTAGACAAATCTTTGGCGTGTTCTCTCCAATCTTTTACACTCATGGTTTGAATTCGCTGATTCGGAAGCGTTAGGTTCGCTGCGATACATAATTCACAGGTGTCACCCAATTCGTTTAATAAATCTTCTAACACATTCATATTTCGAAAAGGGGTGTCCATAAATAAATGGGTAGCTCCCGTTCTGCGCGTATCCATTTCAAAATCTCTCATTTTTTTAACTCGGTCTTTCCGTTCCTTCGGTAGGTAACCATGAAAGGTAAAAGACTGACCGGAGAAACCACTAGCCATCAAAGCGAGCAAAAAGGATGAAGGTCCAACCAAGGGATTCACGAAAACGCCCTGCGAATGACAGAGAGCAACCAACTCTGCTCCAGGATCCGCAACACCAGGACATCCCGCCTCAGAGATTACACCTACGGAATTCCCTCCGAGTATCGCTAATAAAATCTGCATCACCTCATCTTTCGAAGAACGTTTATTCATATGATAGAATGTACATTCATCAATCGGGAAATTTCGGTCTAGTTTTCTCAGCAAACGTCGAGCAGACTTAATTTCTTCGACAGCAAAATGTCTTAATTCACTAATAATATTCGTAATGTGCTGAGGTAAAATATCGGAGGTGGATTCACCTCCAAGGGTGTTGGGAATTAACCAAAGTGTGCCTTTTTTATTATTCATGGGTAAGATCAAATATTAATGCTTCTGTTGCTTCATTCACCAGGGTAAATACTTCATCGAAATCAGATTGGTTCCCGTAGTAAGGATCAGGAACCTCCAATTGTTTATTTGGATATAGGTGATCAAGAAGTAAATTAACTTTCTGCCGATCGGCATTCGAACTCGCTAAACGAAGAACATTATTGTAGTTACTTTGATCCATTACATAGATGCGATCGAACGCTACAAAATCTTTCGATGTGAATTGCCTAGCACGGAGATCTGAAATATCTATTCCATTAGCCTTAGCTGTTTGAATCATTCGATGATCCGGAGGGTTTCCAATGTGGTAGGCGGCTGTGCCTGCTGAATCCACAATCCAAGGCAATTTCTTTTCGGTTACTTTACTGCGCAATATACCGTCGGCTAACGGTGATCTACAAATGTTTCCTAAACAAACCATAAGAATTCGCATGCGCAAAGGTATGATATTAGCGTGTAGCCTTGAATATAATTAGGGAATTAATCTGTTGGAGATTTTTGTGTGTTTGGATTTATCCCGTTTAAAAATAAGCGCAAATCCTCCCTAATGGTAGTTTCATATTCTGATACAATAGTTTCGGGTTCGAACGAAATAATTCGTTCTTTTTCAAACTTTATCTTGAAATAAATTCTGTTTTTCTGAGAAACTCCAAGCGTAGCTATTTGCACATTTCCCACAGAATAGTATACGTTTAACATCCCGAGATAAATCTTTCCATTAACATGATACTGTTTTAATAAATAACGTCGATCGATTGTATGATCCTTGTACTCATTGAAAATCAACTCGATCAAATGAAATGCCTCTGTTAAATTCTTGATGTTTTCCTGAGATAATTCAAATTGAATTTTGTTGCCTTTACTTTCATCTATATAGATACTTCTCGTTTTTTCAAATTCAGCCAATACATCTTCAAAGGAATTAATTGGAAGCTTTACAGCACGGTGTTGATATGCTATTTTCAAGAAATTATCAAAGGAAAAAGGGGCTAAATCCACCTCTTGATTATTCAAATAGAGTTCTTTTCTTAACACATTGCATATTTCAGTGTATAATTGAATGTAACGATCAAACTTGGGCACATAATTCTCATCTACATAAAAAAACTCCTCATCAATAGAGCGTATCGCATCTTCAATTTTCTGAGCCCCTTCTGCTGAAATATGAATTCGGACAATGGAATATTGAAAGATTATACTTTTCAATTCTTCAGGAGCTAATTTTCCATCCTCTAGGGATTTGCTCATTACATTTAAAAACTCATTATAAAGTTTTAATTTCTCCTCATAAATGACAGAATTTTTAGTCTGTATTTCTTGCAAGTCCGTTTGATTTGATAGTAATAGCAGCGTAATGATTGTTGTTAAAATTGCGCCGATAACCCCACTATTTATATCTTGAACCACTTTTGGTATATCCTTTTCATGGCCATTAATATTCTGAATCACAACGATAGTTAATGAAATTACCAGTACAACTAATAAATATCTCCAAATCTTTTTAATGCTGTTCTTCATGATTCTAGGTGCTATGTTATAAACTAACTTTCCTTCCTTTCCATGTTGGACTTAGGAATAAAATTAAGGTCAACAAAAGTACATTATATAACGGAAAAATCACTTCATAGAATGGAATAAGGGCCCAAGAGTGAATTCGTTTAAACCTAAAAAAATACGCCGCATAAAAAATCAAATCCAGTCCGGTTTTTACAATTAACAAAAACAGCATTTCCGAGTATTCCTCCTTGAATAGATTAATACTCAATAAGATGTAAAAAACAACAGATAGTGTGGTTTGAATTACTCCCAGGCTTGTAGCAAAATGATCTTTCACCTTGCTTGTTTTTGAAATCCAGCGAATTCGCTGATGTAAAAAAGCCACCAACCCTTCCGGCGCATAGGTATATACCGCGAGTGAGGGATCTGAAATCAAACGTATATCTTTATTGTTTTTTCTAAAATCCCTCAAAAGAAACAAGTCATCCCCACTAGAAATGTGTTGATGTGTGGAGTAATCATCTGACGCTAAAAACGCACTTTTACTAAATAATAAATTCGCTCCACTTGCAAATACTGGTCGAAACAGCCCATATAACCCAACATTTATGGCATTCATTATGTGCAAATCTATTTCTTGCCAAAGCTGTTTCTTGGATCGTCCAATCAATATAGCAGGTAGAATCCATAAGTGCGCATTGGGAAGTTTTTCTATTTCAAAAAAGTAGTTGGGACCAAAAAAAACATCTGCGTCTAAGGTGAGGAAATAGTCGCCTTTTGCATGTTCCATGCCGTACCTAAGTGCCTCCTTTTTACCGAATTTTTGATCTGGGAGTGATACTAAGGTGATGGGCAAATCATTCATATGTTGCTGAAGAAATTCAAGGCCGGTATCATCAGAGTGGTCATTAATAAAAATGATTTCCAACGGGAGTTTAATGGAATTTTTAATCGATTGAATGATCCTTGGTAATGATTCAGCCTCATTCCGAAACGGAATTAAAACTGTTATTTTTTCTAATGCAATAGTTTCAGTCATGTTCGCCCGCGCCTTGAGCTTATGTCTAGTCCCACCAATACCAACTATTACTGCTAGCAAGAATAAATATACTATGAGAAAAATCGTGCTTTCCATGAACTCGATATTCGTATTAAGGCAAATAAAACGGGAAGTACCACATTAAACCCCCAGGTAAAAAAAGCGGTTAACATAATTTCTTCTTTGGGATAGGCAAACCAAGAAAATACAGCTACGGCTATGAGTTCCCGTAAGACAATTTTACCGAACAAAATTGAAGGAGAAAAGGTAATCAACCCGTAGCTTATCATTAAAATAAATACTTGTTGTAAGTCGAATGGAACGCCAAAAGAAAGCAATACCAAGTGAAATTGAATTGTAAACACTGCATATCGAACTACACTTAACATCATGATTTGACCCTTATGCTGGGAGAACGGCAAGGCTTGAATATCCTGAAAAAGTTTCCACCTCATAAAACCAGTGGGGAACTTGATTTTTAAAATAAAAGCACTTAAGCTCAATACGGAAACCCCGAAAAATGCAAAAGTCACATAAAGTCGATTTACACCGAATAAGGATAAAGAACCACCAAAAGCAAACCACATGGTCACCGTAAATTGTGCTAATCCAGTAAGCACTCCAGCGCCCATCCATTGAAGATTCCGTATACGATCGTTAATTCCAAAGCGACCGAAGGTAGTTGCAAAGAATGCCGGCGTGAAAAAGGAAATGACTATCCCTTGAAAAAACGCATGGTATTGAGCAGATTGAGGTATACTATACTGATCCACACTCCGCTGAAAACGCTTCCATTCTAACCAAAAGTTTATCGGAAATAAAAGGAACGCACAAAACAAAAAGAAATAATTTGTGACCTTAATCGCCTCAAAAGAAAGCCATTTATAGAATACTTGATAACCTATTATAAACAAGCAGGCAAGCAAAAGAAATCTAATGAAGACTTCAAGCGTGGCATTAAATTGAGTAGCTTTACTTTCCCTTTGCATTTTCAATGGCTGAAGATAGAATAATTCTTGGAATTGACCCCGGAACAACGGTATTAGGATATGGATTAATCCACGTCAAAAATGGAAAAATCTCTCTATTGAACTTTGGTATTGTACAACTGCATAAACTCCCATCCCATCCCGACAAGTTAAAACGCATATTAGAACGTTTAAATGGCTTGATTGAAGAGTACAAACCAGATGAAATGGCCATTGAGGCACCCTTTTTCGGTAAGAATGTACAATCGATGCTAAAGTTAGGCCGTGCACAAGGAGTAGCTATTGCAGCATGTTTGAATCATAATATTCCTTTTGAAGAATATGCCCCTCGAAGAATTAAGCAGAGCATTACGAGCAATGGAAATGCTTCGAAAGAACAAGTTGCAGCGATGTTGCAATCGCTGTTGAAATTTGAGGATATGCCTAAGTATTTAGATGCAACAGATGGTTTAGCAGTTGCGGTTTGCCACGTATTCTCAAAAGGTGTTGGTGAACACAATAAATCCAAAGGCAATGGATGGAAGAGTTTTATTAAGGATCAATCCCATAGAGTAAAAAAGCATGACTAATTGCATACAAATATATACAGATGGTTCCTCGAGAGGAAACCCTGGTCCTGGTGGGTTTGGTATTGTTATGAAATTTGGAACTAACGAGAAAACAGTGTCCAAGGGCTTCAGACTCACGACTAATAACCGGATGGAATTATGGGCGGTTATTTATGCATTGGAACTTGTTAATACAAACAAATACCCCATTCATATTTATTCAGATTCAAAATATGTGATTGAAGCCATTGAAAAACGATGGGTTTGGGGCTGGGAGAAAAAAGGATTCAAAGGAAAGAAAAATGAAGACTTATGGAGAAAATATCTTCAACTACACCCAAACTATACACTTACATTTCATTGGGTTAAAGGGCATGCTGGTCATCCCGAGAATGAGCGTTGTGATGCCCTTGCTGTTCAAGCGGCTACCTCTTCTAATCTTGATATGGATGAAGGGTATGAAAATGCTAAACGCTTGGGTTTACTTTGAACCAATAACCGTTACAAATCCACTTCGATCCACTGCCGTTCCTCCTAGCATTTCACCAATTACTCGGTAGAAATAAACTCCATCCGTACAAGGAACACCTTCTGAGGTTTTTCCATCCCAAAGTGCAATACCCGTTTGATCCATAATCATATAAACCAAGTGGCCCCAACGGTTAAAAATCTGTACTTGATACGTTTTAAAAAACTGTTCAGATAACACCAGTTCATCATTAACCCCATCTCCATTCGGTGTAATCACATTGGGAATAATTAAGTCAGGGTCTTTTACATTGATTACTAATGAATATGAATCCTCACATCCCTGCTGATCGACAACCGTTAAAGTTATGGTATAAGGGCCACTAATTCCAAAGCTAGTTGTTTGAGCACCATTATTATTCAATGTATAGGTTGTATCGCTATTAATATCCCACGTCCAACTCACAATTGGACTAGCGATGAAGGTTGACTGGTCAGTAAAAACTACCGGGTCATTTTGATCTACAAGCATTGGATTCGCGGTAAAATTTGCATCCAATCCGTCGTCAAATACCGTGACCGAATCAAGTACGGTAGTAATCTCACACCCATCCGGGCTTATAAGTGTAACCGTAGCCTGATAGGAACCCGGTGTTTCATAATTATAGACAAAGTTGATTTCGTTGTATACAAAATTACCATCACCCATATTCCAAATTAAACTGTCTACGTTTACAGGAGCTTGCACCAGAAAGGAGGCGCCTTGTACGCACAGATTTGGATTTTGTACAAAACCTGGAATCCCTTGAGGACCACCTATTGTTACGTGATTGTCCACTGTTGTGTCATCAACACATCCGTATTGATCGGTAATTTGTAGTGTAAGGTCAAACGCACCATTAATTACGAAGGTATTGCTTGGATCTTCTAATATAGAATTATTACCATCACCAAAGCCCCAATTCCATGCAGCGACATTACCATAAGATTGGGAAGAGTCTTGGTATGTTCCGAATAAAGGTGGACACGCATACTCACCATTGGCATTTAATACCGCCCCACTAAAACTATAGGTAGGAATCGCATGCGGTAAAGAAACAGTAACTAACTGGGTTAAGGTATCCTCACACCCATTGGAATCAATGGCAACAAGGGATAAATTAAAGGTACTACTCAATTGACTCACCGGGAGATTCGGTGAAACAACCGAAACAATGCCTGTATCCTGAGCAGTTCCATACGCCTGATTATTCACATACCATTCATAAGATAAGTTTCCTACGCCCGTGGAAGAATTTAATGTTAGGTTAGTATCTGATGCACAAACAACCGATGGGAAGGTGAAATTAGCAGTTGGCTTTGTAATGGTTATTGGTACGGTAGCCGGAGTAGAAGAACAACCAAACACATCATAAACCACCATAGTAGCATAATATGTCCCATTGCCATTGAACGTGTGATTTATGGGCTGATTCACAGCATTCGTGGTCACAGAACTATTGTCATCAGAGAAGGTGGTTACAAAATATGACAAGGGCATACCATTTCCAACGGCCAATGAACTGTTTGTGAAGGTAACTGGAAAGGGAGAACAACCCACTGCATTTTGTGCAGAAATAATTGGGAATGGAATATTCAATACTCGCACAGGATGCATAATTTGCGCGGTACATCCAACACTATTGGTTACAGTAAGCGTAATGTTGTAAAGACCTTGCGTAGTATAAACATACGCAGGATTAGGTCCTGAAGTAAGTGTTTGCCCATTCCCCATGGCATAAGACCAATTGGTTAATGGATGGGAATTCCATGAGGTACTAGCGTTGAAAAGGAGTAAACTATCATTTCTACAAACCGTATCATTAGACATGGTAAACTGAGCCGCAATTTGCGAAATATTTATTGTTTTTGTAATACTATCATGACACCCAGTGGTGTAATTATGAATTACTTGCTCAACCGTATAAGACCCGTATGTTGCAAAGCTGTGGGCTGTATTTCCATTGTTTACACCATCCAACACAGCATTTCCGATGTTTGTGTTCGGAGTTCCGTCACCCCACTCCCAGGTCATACTAACATTGTCTGGTTGCTCACCATGGATCGCATTGTCAATAAATGTAATATTCACTGGGAAATTCCCTGGATTACATACCAATTGTTGCGAAGGGTTAAACTGAGCAATAGGAGCCAACACATATACCGCAGAATCAATGGTAATTGAGTCTTTACATCCCCGGAAATCCACAATTAATTGAACGGAGATATACCCGGTATCTTGTGTAAATTGATGCGTAGGATTTTCTTGTGTTGAAGTTCCATCACCAAAATCCCAAAAATAGGTAACTTCATTTGGTTGATGTGGAACTGAAATCACCGTACCATTTGTAAAGTTTACGTTTTGTTTAACGCATGTTACCAATGGACTCAACGTAAAATCAACTAAATCAATGTCGCCAACCGTAACGTAATCATTCATAAACATGGTGTCAATACACCCTGACTGTGACGTTACCACTAGGGTAACATCGTATAATCCTAAATTATATGTTTGATTCGGTGGGTTTTGTCCGTTGAACGTTTGCCCATTGCCGAAATTCCACTGCCAACTCACGATAGGATTTGCGGGATTAGGACTAGAGGATGTATCCGTAAAATGTACTGTATGTGGCGTGCAACCTCCCGGTTCATCTGCAAAAAAACCAGCTTCAATATTAACGATGTTAATGTAATTATTTTGAGTGGTACTACCTGTGCATCCTGCTGCCGTATTCACTGAAAGTGTTACATTATACTGTCCACTTGAATTATATACTTGAGGGGGTGGCGTGGAACCCGTGTAAGTTTGACCATTACCAAAATTCCAGGTATAAGTACCTGCAATCCCAGTCGTGTTTGTAAAGGTAACTGAGGAAGGCGCGCAGTTCGTTAGCGGATTAGCAGTAAAAGAAGGTGTAATACTATTTTGTATGGTAATTTGTTGTGTAACATTATCCGTACATCCTGAACCAGTATTTTGAGAAGTTAGTGTTATCGTATAGGTACCTGCGGTATTGAAGGTAAAGGTGGGATTTTGCTGTGCGCTATTTCCCTGACCTCCAAAATTCCAGCTCCATGCGTTTGCACCCGCTGTAGAGTTATCTTGAAAAGATATTGCGGTTCCAACACAACCTGCTGCTGGAGCAGTAATTGCGGCTTGGAAATTACTCACAACAATGGAATCCGTATAACTAGCAACACATCCCGTAGTAGTATTTGTAACCGTTAACTGCACCCCAAAATTTCCTGCGGCGTTGTAAGTAACATTGGCAGGATTTTGACTGTTGGAATTTTGACCGTTTCCGAAATTCCATGCATAAGAAAAATTAGCGCCGCTTGAAGAGGTATTTGTGAATCCTACAGTTAAGGGGACTGTACATCCAATGCCAGTTACATTAAACCCAACATTTGGTGCAGGCAAGACCGTAATGTAATTTGTTTTAATTTCTGAATCAACAGCCCCATTAGCATTTGTAACGACGAGCGTAATGGTAAAAGTTCCTGCTGTTGTGAACACGTGAGAGGGGTTCTGTGTTGTCACGGTAACACCGTCACCAAAATTCCAAGAGTATTGGTTAATCGCTGGGCCACCATTGGCCGTGGAGGTAGAAGTAAAGTTCACCGGAACACCAGCACAAACACTGAGTGGAGAAGCAGTAAAATTTGCCGTAGGCGCTTGTGCCAATGCGGTAAAAAAACTGCCAATAAATGCGACAAATAATAGGTTGATTTTCATAGGCCCTTTAAGGACATCAAAAATACGTAAATAGTTGCTTAAAAGCGCATTATTTTTTCATGAAAGGAAACCATGCAATGTGTTCATCTTTATTAACATTTCGACGCTCACAAACCGACAAAAACTGATCTTCTAAAATGGCTGTAATTCCAAAATATTTGGCATTCGGATGAGCAAAATACCATCCAGAGACCGAAGAAGCGGGATGCATAGCTAAGGATTCAGTTAAAGAAACACCAATTCGCTCGGTCGCATTCAACAAATTGAAGATGCCAAGCTTTTCATAATGATCCGGACACGCAGGATAGCCCGGCGCAGGTCTTATTCCTTTGTATTTTTCCGCAATCAATTCTTCATTTTTTAACGGTGTTTTGTCGTAACCCCAATGCGTAAGCCGCACGCGTTCATGCAACCACTCGGCCAAGGCTTCGGCCAACCGATCCGCAACCGCTTTAATCATAATGCTGGTGTAATCATCATGAGCTGCTTCAAATTGTTTACAGACGGCTGTTACATCACCTGAAGTAACGGCAAAGCAACCGATATAATCGGCTATACCACTTTCCTTGGGCGCAATATAATCTGATAAACACAGATTATATTGCCCTGAAGTTTTTTCTATTTGTTGGCGCAAGCCAATAGAACGATGTATTACCTGACGCGTTGTTTCATCATAAATGTCAATGTCATCGCCTACTGCATTCGCACTAAAAATCCCATAAACATAAGTAGGGTGAAACCATTCGTTTTTAATACCATCTGATAAGCACGCTTTTGCATCATTAAGAAGTTTTGTAGCCTCCACGCCAACCAATGAATCCGACAAGATTTCAGGATATTTTCCATGTAAATCCCAACTTCTAAAGAAGGGGGACCAATCGATGTAAGGAATTAATGTTTCCACATCAATTTTACCATCAAAAACTCCGAGCTGCTTAGGTTTTACAATGGTCTCATTAGAAAAATCGAGCGTCAACTTATTTTTTCTAGCTATTTCAATAGGAACCATTCGTTTTGTTGCACTATGCAATTCATGGTGTGTCCGAATGCGTTCATATTCCTCTAATACGGTATCGTGATAGGCCCTGGAATCCCCTCCCAACATTTTTTCAGCGACAGTGACAGCTCTAGAAGCATCGGGAACATAAATTACCGGACCCTCATAATTCGGCGTAATCTTAACCGCGGTATGTACTTTAGACGTTGTTGCGCCACCAATGAGTAAAGGAATTTTTAAATTTCGCTGTTGCATTTCCGTGGCAACTTTCACCATTTCTTCAAGGGATGGCGTAATTAACCCACTTAATCCAATGATATCTACACCTTCTTCAATCGCTCGATTAACTATTTCATTACCAGGGACCATAACCCCCATATCTATAATTTCATAGTTATTACAAGCTAGAACCACCCCAACAATATTTTTACCAATGTCGTGTACATCTCCTTTTACAGTAGCCATTAAAATCTTCCCAGCTTTTTGAATCTCGCCATTCTTATCGGCTTCGATGTAAGGCTGAAGAAATGAAACCGCTTTTTTCATTACACGTGCCGATTTAACCACTTGGGGTAAAAACATTTTTCCCTCACCAAAGAGGTCGCCAACAACATTCATACCCGCCATTAATGGTCCTTCAATAATTTGCAGCGGCTTCGGATAAAGCGGTAAACACAGCGCCACATCCTCTTCAATAAACTTATCAATTCCTTTTACTAAGGCATGTTCGATGCGTTTTTCTACGTCCCATGCTCTCCAAGCCTCATCAACCACTACTTCTTTTTTGCCTTGCTTAACCGTTTCGGCGAAATTAAGTAATCGTTCGGTAGCATCTTCACGGCGATTAAAGAGTACATCTTCAATGTGTTCTAACAAAATGGGATCGATATCGGAATAAACGGCAAGCATCGTTGGATTAACAATCCCCATATTCATACCATGTTGTATCGCATGATAAAGAAAGGCTGCGTGCATTGCCTCTCGTACCGCATTATTTCCACGAAAAGAAAACGATACATTCGAAACGCCACCACTAACATGGCAACCCGGTAAGTTTTGGGTAATCCATTCGGTAGCCCTAAAAAAATCAAGCGCGTTGAGTGCATGTTCTTCCATTCCCGTGGCTACAGGGAAAATGTTGGGGTCGAAAATTATGTCGTTCGGATGGACATTGGCTTTATTGACCAATAATTCATACGATCTGGCACAAATCTCAATTCTTCGTTCGTAGGAATCTGCTTGTCCGTGTTCATCGAATGCCATGACCACCATGGCTGCTCCCATAGATTGGATAAACTTAGCTTGTTGAATAAATATCTCCTCCCCTTCTTTAAGCGATATGGAATTGACTACTCCTTTACCTTGAAGACACTTAAGGCCTGCCACAATAATTTCCCATTTCGAGCTATCAATCATGATAGGAATTCTAGCAATTTCAGGTTCAGAGGCAATGAGATTAAGGAAATTCACCATAGCATATTTACCGTCAATCATGGCTTCATCCATGTTCACATCTAAAATCTGTGCACCGCCCTCTACTTGTTCCCGAGCAACCACCAATGCTTCTTCATAGCGATCCTCTTGAATCAAACGTAAAAATGCTTTTGAACCCGTAACATTAGTTCGTTCTCCAACATTAACAAAATTACTTTGTTTAGTGGCGATTAAGGGCTCTAATCCTGAAAGCCTAAGAATTCGTTCCATCTGTTATTTTTCGTGGTGAATAGTGTGCAGCAAGTTCAGCTATTTTTGCAATGTGTTCAGGCGTCGTTCCACAGCAACCTCCGATGATGTTGACTAAGCCTTTTTTAAAGAATGATTCCACCTTTAAGCCCATTATCTCAGCCGTTTCGTCATATTGACCAAAAGCATTTGGAAGACCGGCATTCGGGTGAGCGCTTACTGCAAAGGGGCTTTTATCGCTCAACACCGCTAAATACGGTTCCATAAGCTCTGAACCGAGGGCGCAATTCAATCCGATAGAAAGCAACTTCACATGCTGCAGTGAAATCAAAAATGCTTCTGGGGTTTGACCAGATAAGGTTCTACCACTGCGGTCTGTAATCGTACCGGATATCATTATTGGAAGTGCAATCTTTCGGTGCTCAAAAACCTCATTCGCTGCAAAAAGCGCAGCTTTCGCATTGAGTGTGTCAAACACCGTTTCAATCAAAAGCACATCTACTCCTCCATCCATGAGGGCTTCAATTTGCTCTCTATATGCTGTTTTTAAATCATCGAAACTAACTGCTCGATATCCAGGATTATTCACATCCGGAGAAATAGAAGCCGTACGATTCGTTGGGCCAATGGATCCGGCTACAAATCGCGGTTTATCCGTAAATAAATCCGCCGCGTTCCTAGCCAATTTAGCGCCTTGGAAGTTTATGTCATATACCGCATCCTCTAACTGATAATCGGCTTGAGCGATGGTAGTTCCAGAAAAGGTATTGGTTTCAATGATGTCGGCACCCGCAGCCAAATACTCTTTATGAATTTCAAAAATGATATCCGGTCGCGTAAGGTTTAGTAAATCATTATTTCCTTTCAATGAAGAAGCATGGGAGGTAAATCGATCACCTCTAAAATCAGCCTCCTCCAACGGATAACGTTGAATCATGGTTCCCATGGCGCCATCCAACACCAAAATATGGTCTTGAAGTTGTTTTTCAATTGCTGTCATTGTTCATTTGGGAAGAAAGGCACAAGCCAAAACTTATCTTTTTCCACTATGGGAATAGGATTTGGCACCTTATCAGTTCAACAGGTTGCCAAGGTTTCACAGGGCCGGTCCCTCCACCTTTCTTCATAAGTTAAATTAGTAAAGAACTGTTACAAAAATAGGGAGATAATAAAGATATCATATCAAGAATCAATAGTTTTTTAGCTTAATTTCGATAAAAAAAGCATGGAAACATTTATTAAAGGATTCGTTCACGCCATCGAAGGGATTTTTGGCAGCTGGGCCTTAGGTAGAAATTTTCGCATCCAATCGATTATAGGACTTGTTGCGTTGAGTCTTTGCATAACCTTAAACCTTCTGATTTGGGAATGGATTGTTGTGTTTATATTAATTGGTGGAGTGCTTTCCTTAGAAACCATCAATACTTCCATTGAAAAATTATGCGATTTAATTTCTTTGGATAGAGACCCTAAAATAAAAACAATAAAAGACTTAAGCGCCGGAGCGGTATTGATATTCTCTGTTTTTGCCTTAGTAATCGGCTGCCTGATTTTCATTCCAAAGATTGTTTTAGTCTTTAGTTGAGTCGATACTTTGTACCCGAGGTTCTCCCAATTTGCCCCTTTAATTCTAACCCTAAAAGTAATCCATGAAGTTGGGAAGTAGGCATACATGAATGAATGACTAATTCATCCATGTACAGTGATTCATGTTGTTTTAGAATGGAAAGTATTAGTTGTTCATCTGTCGATAAATTCATAGGCAAAGACAGCTCTTGTTGTCTAGATCGTGGCTTATCCCAACCCAACATATTTAGAATATCTGATGAATTCGTGACAAGGTGAGCCTTTTGCTGTCGAATCAATGCATTACATCCGGCAGAATACTGTTGATGTACCGATCCCGGGTACGCAAAAACATCTCTGTTATAATCATTAGCTAGATCTGCGGTTATTAGGGCGCCGCCTTTTTCTCTACTTTCTACAACGATGGTCGCATCGGAAAGACCCGCAACAATTCGGTTCCTTACGGGAAAATTCTCTCGTACAGGCTTGGAGAAAACAGAATATTCTGAAAGCAAGGCCCCGCCATGTGCTAGAATTTCCTGTGCCAATTTGGTGTTTCGTTTAGGAAATACTTGATTCAATCCACTTCCTAATACCGCAACCGTTGGTATGTTGTTCTTTATAGAATAATCATGAGCCACGCTGTCAATACCCATCGCCAAGCCTGAAACAGTAATCACGCCGGCTTCCGAGAGTCCCTGCATTAATTCCTTAATTAATTCAATTCCATACGTGGTGTGCATCCTTGATCCAACTATTGCTAAAGTTCTCCGTGAATTCAATAGGTCTTCCCCTCGGTAGTATAATACAATAGGGGCATCAATACATTGTTTTAATCTTCTAGGGTAGTTCGGGTCCAAAATAAAAATAGGCTTGATGCCATGGGTGCTACAAGCTTCTATTTCCTTAACTGCTAAATCCAATGCGCGATTCCGCTCCATTGATGCTAATTGATTTGAAGAGATTCTTGTACATTGTTTTACATCGGAAATACTCAATGTAAAAAATTGCGCGGGATTCAGTTCAGATAGAATATTATTAATCCGTATTGGACCAAGACCTTTTAAAAAACTCATCGCCACTTTATAAACTAAGTCCTCACCCCTCATTTTTTTATATCTTCGTTAACTCTAATTTACTGAAAAATTAACTAGACATGTGGCGATTATTACTTTTTAACATCTGTCTTTTCTCTGTATTACAAGGGTTTAGCCAAACACTTACAGGAACCATTACCTCATCAGAAGATGGTAAACCGTTGAGTGAGGTTAAGGTGATTCATGAAGGTTCAAATCAAGTGGTAAAATCAGATGTTACAGGGAATTTTATACTGAATAACATACAAGTACCTGCAACAATAACCCTACGTATTAATGGATTCATAACCCAAACAATTGAAATAACGACGTTCGATAGGCTTTATATCCAATTGGTACCGAAGCAACGGGTAATGAATACGGTGGTAGTTAGTGCAGGCAGACGAGACCAACAATTAGAAGAAATTCCAATCTCCATTGAGATAATAAAACCTGCCTTAGTAGCAAACAAAGGGCTTACAAACCTTGCCCAAGCAGTTGATCAAAGCCCAGGTGTTTATGTGATGGATGGTCAGGTGAGTATACGGGGTGGCGGAGGATATGCCTATGGGGCGGGAAGCAGGGTCTTATTGTTATGGAATGGAGTTCCCATGCTTTCACCTGATATTGGCGACGCTAAATGGAATGCCGTTCCAATGGAACAAGCTTCTCAGATAGAAATATTAAAAGGCGCGTCCTCGGTGCTCTATGGAAGTGGTGCATTAAATGGAATTATAGCCCTAAACGAACGCGAGCCAGGTCCTGATGGGGTCTTGGAAGCGAAAATTCAAAGTGGAATTTATGACAATCCGAACCGTAAGTCACTTCAGTGGTGGGGTAAAGGAAAAGAACAAGCCTTCAATCCGACCTTTCATATGGCTGATTTGTATTACGGAAAATCAATTAAAAATATTGGGTATACGATTGGAGCTAACGTGTTTTATAACGAGGCTTTTCGCCAAGGTGAACAAGAAAAACGCGCTCGAATTAACGGAAGCTTTTACTATCGTCCATTGAAAGAGAATAGCAAATTGAAAGCCGGTATCAGTTATAACTTACAGTTACAAGATGCGGGTGTTTTTGTTCTATGGAAAAATGATTCTATGTGTTATCAAGCCATGGATAATACTATTTCAAGACAGAAGGCCGTGCGATTTAATGTGGACCCATACCTCAAGTTTATTGATAAGAAAAACAACAAGCACCACATTCGAACGCGATACTATTTGGTTACAACCGGGAATGATACCAAGGTATATGATGCATCATTTGCTCAGATGTATTACTTCGATTATCAATTTCAAAAGAAAATAAATAGCGCAACAAATGTGACAATTGGAGCCACTAACACGCTCAATAATATTAAAAGTTGGGTCTTTGGAGATCACATAAGTGAAAATGCTGCTGCATATAGTCAATTCGAAATAAAGGCAAAAAAGTGGGATTTTACGACAGGCTTAAGGTTAGAATTCTGCAAGTTAGATACGCTACCCTTTGATTCTCAATTTAAAGTAGGGGCTTTTGAGTCACCCATATACCCAATTTTACGTGCAGGGGTTCATTATGAACCATTCAAAGGAACTCACTTTCGAGGATCTTTAGGTCAAGGGATTCGATTTCCATCCATAGCCGAGCGCTTTGTTTCTACTTCAGTAGGTGGCGTAGTGATTTTTAAAAACCCTACGCTTCGTCCAGAAACAGGATATGCTGCAGAACTTGGCGTTAAGCAAGTATTTAAAATTGGTGGATGGAAAGCGATGGCCGATGTTGCTGGTTTTGCCAATTATTATTCGAATATGACAGAATTCACCTTTGGATTGTATAAACCAGATAGCATCACAGTATTACAAACAACAAATCCTGACACAATCAATTACTTTTACAATTGGGTAGGATTTCAGGCGCAAAATGCAGAGCAAGCATTTATTGGAGGAGCAGAATTTTCTTTTAACAGCATGGGAAAAATAGGTGAAGTGGATTTGACCACCTTATTGGGGTATACCTATATGTATCCTATTAGCCTTAATAAAGATTCAATATACAAACTCTCCTTTTCAGACCCAAGTACCAACATGTTAAAATACCGCTTTAATCACATGGCTAAGGCAGACATTCAAGCGACTTACAAAGCGTTTAGCATAGGGATTTCTTCACGGTATAATAGCTATATGAAAAACATTGACCGGGTCTTTGAAGACGGGATACTGGGAGAGGAATTACTGGTTGGGATGGCTAACTATCGATCTGTTTTCAATAAAGGGGTAGCTGTTTTTGATGCGCGCTTTGGGTATCAAATCAATGAAGCCTTTAAGGTTAATTTTATTGCTAATAATCTCTTTAACAAGGAATACGTCAGTAGACCTGGCGATGTGCAAGCACCAAGAAACTTCATTCTTCAAATGCAGTTGGCTTTGTAATTTTTTGTTTCTTTAAGCCCCAAAACCAAACCTATGCGTGTATTTTTATTATTGCTCACCTCTTTGCTATTTACTTCTCTTTCATTCGCCCAACTTAATGGTGTAGTTACGGATCAATCTTCAGGAAAGCCGTTATATGGTGTAAAAATTTATGCCTCAACCGGAGAAAAACAACTTTCTGATTTCGATGGTAAATTTAGTTTCAGTAATACTACTCTTCCTTTAAAATTGGTATTTAATTTATTAGAATACCGAATTGACACCTTAATAATTACGAGCCTAAGTACAATAAATCATGCCATGCGTGTGAATGAAAAAACAGAGCAAACGGTGGTAGTATCCGCAAATAAACGCGCACAAAAAATTGAAGAAATTCCAATTTCACTTGAAGTGATTAAACCTCGCTTAATTGAAAATAAAGGGATGGTAAATTTAGAGCAAGCCGTGGAACAAACACCGGGCGTATTCACGATGGATGGACAAGTAAGTATCCGTGGTGGTTCTGGGTTTGCATATGGTGCGGGGAGTCGCGTTATGATGCTGTGGAATGGACTACCTCTGTTATCGGGGTATGCAGGAGATGCCCAGTGGAATGCGATACCAATAGAACAGGCATCACAGGTCGAGGTAATAAAAGGTGCGTCTTCCGTGCTTTATGGCAGCGGGGCCTTGAATGGAGTGATCGCCTTATCGGAGAAAGAACCGGGATTAAAGCCAGAAACCAAAATTAGAGTGCAAACTGGAATTTACGATAATCCAAGAAGGAAATCTATGCAATGGTGGGGAAAGGACAGCGCGCAACGATTCAATCCGATGAACCAACAAGTGGAGGTTTTTCGCAGCCAAATGTTTAAGCGTACTGGCTATACCCTTTCTACCGTATTTTATAATGATAAGGGTTATCGTCAAGGAGAAACGGAAACTCGGGGGAGAATTAGTGGGACCTTGTATCTTCGCCCCTTAAAAATTGAACGCCTAAAAGCAGGAGTAAGTTTTAATTATCAATTTCACAAGACCGGGAATTTCTTAATTTGGCAGAGTGCCGATCAAGGGTATACACCCAGTGGAGGCGCCGATACGGCAAATCCTGCTTCAACATTAACCTATAATTTTGCCAATCGATTATTTATTGACCCATACGTTAAGTACATTGACAAACACAATAATAAACACACAATAAAAACGCGAGCTTACCTTACCACGAATAAAAACATCAGCAATGATCAGCAAAGTAACGGAGCCGTTGTGTACATAGCGGACTATAATTTTCAGCGCAATTTCAAATCGGGAGGCACCCTTGTTACAGGGTTATTTGGGACCCATAATGTCGTCTTTTCTAATTTATTCGGTGACCATTCATCAAACAATGCAGCAGCTTATGCACAGTATGATCACCACATTGGTAAATTCGATTTTACCGGGGGTATGCGTGCAGAGTACTTCACGATGGATAACAAAAAAGGTGATTCTGATTTTAAAATTGGGAATACTGTCCTTCCATTTTATCCGGTGTTTAGAGCGGGGGCTCATTATGAACTGAAAAAATACACGCATTTAAGGGCTTCATTCGGACAAGGAATTAGATACCCTTCGGTAGGTGAGCGTTTTACCAGTACATCAGTAGGTGCATTGAATATCTTTCCAAATGCAAACTTAAAGCCTGAAACAGGATGGGCTGCGGAAATCGGTATTAAACAAGGAGTGAAAATGGGAGATTGGAAAGGGATGATCGATGTGTCAGGATTTATTAATAATTATGACAACATGATTGAATTTTCTTTTGGATTCTACAACCCATCCAATGGAAATCAAATCGACCCATATACCAGCGCGGGACTCGCTGAGCTTATTTATGTTCAACAAACCCTAGGCTATACCATCAATCAAATTATAGGCTTTGGTGCTCAAAACGTAGAAAATGCACGAATTACAGGCCTTGAGTTCTCTTTCAATAGCGTGGGGAAAATTGGCGACGTAGAGGTTGTTTCGCTTATTGGATATACCTACATGAATCCAGTATCCTTAAATAATGACCCAAAATACGCCGTGTACAATTCAGATAGTACCACGAATATGTTAAAATATCGCTTCAAACATTTGGTGAGAGCTGATGTAGAGGCCGTATATAAAAAATGGAGTTTTGGCGTATCGAATCGTTACAACAGTTTCATGAGAAATATCGATAAAGTTTTTGAAGAACCTATTGCGCAAAACACCTACATTTTACCTGGACTCAAAGCGTATCGAAGCGTTTATAATAAAGGGAATTTAGTATTCGATGCACGCGTGGGTTATCAAATTAACGACATCTTCAAGGTGAGTGTTATAGCGAACAATGTGTTTAATTCAGAAACTTCCAGTCGTCCTGGAGACATTCAAGCACCTCGAAACTTCTTGGTTCAATTAGCGATGAAATTCTAATGAAAGTATTAGGAATTATCCCAGCTCGTTTTGGTTCTAGTCGGTTTCCAGGTAAACCGTTAATTGATATCAAGGGTAAAACCATGATTCAACGCGTATATGAAGGGGCGAGTAGATGTGAAGAACTTTCGCAGGTTATTGTTGCAACTGATGATGAACGAATTTATACCCACGTTAAATCGTTTGGCGGCGAAGTAATGATGACCTCAAATTTACATGGTTCAGGTACAGAACGTTGTGCTGAAGTTGCGACACATTTCCCAGAAATGGAAATTGTTGTAAATATTCAAGGCGATGAGCCTTTGGTAAACCCAAGTCAATTATCGCAACTTATTCAGGCATTTCAACATGAGAAAGTCGAGATTGCTACCTTAGTAAGCCCTAAGATTGATTCAACAGAATTAACTAATCAAAATCGAATTAAGGTTGTTATAGATCACGAACAGAACGCCTTGTTTTTCAGTAGGAGTAGAATTCCATCCGGGATGTTTTCTTCTAACTACATTGCGCTAAAACATATTGGATTATACGCATTCCGAAATGATGTGCTTCGAAAACTTGTTTCCCTACCTGCTACCGAGCTTGAAAAAAGTGAATCCTTGGAACAATTGCGTTGGTTATATTATGGCTATAAAATAAAAACCATTGAAACACATATTGAAACACCAAATATTGATACGCCAGAGGATTTGGAAGCGGTATTAAAGCGGTTGTAAGTTCATTTTTATTTCTTTTTAAGTTTTTGTAAATTTGAGGTATGAAGTCGCTTGAAGATATACTCATTGAATTGTTACGGAAGCATGAATGTGTTGTGGTTCCATCTTTTGGCGGATTCATTGCAAAACAGAAGAGTGCATTTGTTGATTTTGAGTCAGGCTTGATTCATCCACCGTTTCGAGAAATTGGTTTTAATATTCAACTTCGGTCCAATGATGGGCTTTTGGTGAATCAGATCGCAGCTGAACAGCAATTAGATTATACTGCAAGTTTGGATACTGTGGCTCAACGGGTTACGACATGGAATGAAGTGCTAAGGCAAGGAAAACAATTAAGCATTCCTAAAATTGGTAATTTCAAGAAAGATCTAGAAGGGAACATTCAATTTGAACAAGACCGTTCATTTAACTTGCTTATGAGCGCTTATGGGCTCGAACTTGTAGGATTTATCCCAACGAAACCTTTGGTAATCGAAGGAGAAAAAGAAGTTAAAAACAATCGCCAATTATGGAAATATGCAGCTGCTGCTGCTATTGCAATACCCATAGCTTTTTATTCTATTTGGATTCCTGTGAAAACTCCAGCGTTAGAATCAGGTATGTTTTCATATCAAGATTTCAATCCGTTTAAAACACAAAACGAAAACACCTATACAGAAACTCAAATTGATTTACCTCGCATTGAGCACATTTCGATTGAAACGACCTATAGGGATGCATATGATTTGCATGTAAATCCTAAGGTTGCACCAAACGAGCCAACAATAACTTTAATCGAACCCCATGTAATGTACTGCATTGCTGGATGTTTTTCAAGTGAAGAAAATGCAAGTCGACTTTTACAAAAACTTGAAGGATTAGGTTTTAATTGTTCCATTCTTCACGAAGGATCATTGTATAAAGTATCTCTAGGTCAAGGATTTTCAGAAGAATCCGTTGATTCCATCCTTAACAAAGCTAAGTCATTAAACATCCAAACTTGGATTTTAAAATAACCCTTATGAAAACAATATTATTTACCTTAGTTTTTATCGCAAGCTTCTTCGCGTTTTCACAAACAGCAACGAATATTGAAGGAAGCAATTATAAATTCACTAAAGTGTATCATTTAGATGCAACACCGGTACAAAGTCAAGGTAAAACGGGTACGTGCTGGAGTTTCTCTGGTCTATCTTTTTTTGAATCTGAATTAATTCGTAAAGGGAATAAAACACCGGATGCGCTTTCTGAAATGTTTGTAGTGAGAAAATCCTATGAGAATAAAGCAGATAAGTTTATTCGTATGGATGGAAAAATCAACTTCAGCGAAGGTGGAGCTTTTCATGACATACCTTGGGTAATTAAAAATTACGGTATTGTTCCTTACGATGTTTATAACGGATTAAACGGAAATGAATCGTATGACCACGCTGAATTTTTTGAAGTATTAAATGGTTCCGTTCAAGGTTTACTTAAATACATGAGTGCGAGTTCGAATGGGATTAGTTCCAATTGGAAACCAGCAGTTAATGGCATTTTGGACGCCTATGTGGGTAAAGACATCAAAGAATTTGAATGGAAGGGTAAAAAATATACGCCGCAATCGTATGCTGCAAGTATTGGATTAACTATGGATGACTATGTGTCGTTAACCTCATTCACGAATCACGCTCCTTATGCTAAATGTCAATTAGCAATTCCAGATAATTATAATTGGGGTGATTCTTATAATGTTGGATTAGATGATTTAATGGCTACAGTAACAAATGCTTTGGCGAATGGTTACACGGTTGCATGGGGTGCAGATGTATCCGAGAAAGGGTTCAGTTTCAAAAATGGGATTGCTTTGGTTCCTGAAGATCCTAGTACCATTCAAGTATCTGGAAAAGATAATAGAAACTACAACGATGCGGGTGCAGATCGAAATTCCAATGCGTTTCTTAGCCCAACCAAAGAAGTTTCGGTTACACCAGAACTGCGTCAAAAGGGTTACGATAATAAAACAACAACGGATGACCATGGAATGCACATTGTAGGAATGTATAAGGACCAAAATGGTACAAACTACTTACTGGTTAAAAACTCTTGGGGAACAGGAAACTATCCAAAAGGATATTTGTATGTATCGGAACAATATTTCCGATTGAAAACGATCAACATTTACCTTAATAAAGGAGGAATTAGCACAGAGTTAAAAAAGACATTAAACCTAAACTAACGTAAAGAAGAAATGTTAAAAAGTGGGGTTATCAACGAAAAGATAATTTATAAAATATACAAGCTATGAAAACGAATCATATATTGTTTTTTGGAATAATTATTATTGCACTCGGTTGTGGCAAGCGAAAATACGATAACGATGTCTCTGCGCTATGGAATTACAGAATTGAGACAGCTTTTGATGAAATGACCAATATTTCTGATCAAGCCATCACAGGGAATCTGTGGTATTACAAATCAGGGGAGTGTGTTTTTTCAAATAAACCAGGGGCATTAGACAATCTATTGAAAACGCCTTGCAATGTGATAATCACACTTGATACTACGGTAAGTCCGAAAGTGTTAACTGTAGATTACGGCAATTCCAATTGTACATGCAATGACGGTAAAACACGAAGGGGAAAAATCATAACCACCTTTACGGGTGCATATGCTGCCCCTGGAACGGTAATCACCCACACTCCGGTAGATTATTATGTGAACGACATAAAATATGATGGCACGAAAACCGTGACTAATGTAGGGTTAAATAATAATGGGCAACCCCATTTTAATGTACAAATTAACGGCACTGCTACAATGACCTCTGGTGAGCTTGTTCAATACACCTCATCAAGAGTACGAACATGGACCCAAGGATATACGACCTTAATGAATTATATGGATGACGAATACGATGTGACAGGTACTGCAAACGCTACTTACTCTTCTGGAGGAGGATACTCAAGTCAAACCATTTCGCCAATTCATATTAAAGTTGGTTGTCCTTTTCCTGTTAGCGGAAAATTAGAGATTACTCCGAGCAATAAACCTATTCGCACTGTTGATTATGGTTCTGGTACTTGCGACAATACCTTTACAGTTACAGTGAACGGATATACGTTCACTATTAACTAAACGCCTATATTACAACAACTCTTAGGATCAGTTTTGGGTATTTAAAATTAGGCCTCTGTATAACACCATCCCAACTTATGGCGCTCAATAGAATTTAAACTTGAAGCCGATTATTGAACTTAAAATAGTTCGATCAACGATTTATTCATATCGTTAACGAAAAGTCTTTTTTTGCTCTAGGTTACTTCGGGATGGATTGTTAAAACTCTAATACTTGCAGATCAGTCCATAACATATGTTATCATCATATTGATTTTAAAGCAACATTAATACCTAGTATTGAAAAAGGAGGTTAATAGAATTGTCCAAGACTTTACCATATTTAATAAATAATAATCATGTATCTTTCTACAGCTGCTATTTGTAGTATGACTAACTAGCGGTTCCTTTTGGAAACAACAAAATCATCGACGGTGCGTATAAAAGCACTCACGGTATAAGAATACTAAAAACCACGATAAATTATACGAATATCCAGGTTTAAATGCAACTTCGATATATGTTAGCGCAATAATCACTTCCTAGAACGAAGCGTTAGTGCCTATCTCCTAAAACATCCATCCATGAAAGTAATAGAAAACAAAAAACCCTGACGATTCTTACGAATATCAGGGTTTAAAAAGCGGCGTCGACTTATGCTGAAGTTGCTGGCAGGATCCCGACCTAAGCGTAAGGGCTCTCCCACCTTTCCATATAAACAAACTTTTAAGGGTGTATTCAATAAAAAAACCCTGACATTCTCGCGAATATCAGGGTTTAAAAAGCGGCGTCGACTTACTCTCCCACCCTCAAAAGGGCAGTACCATCAGCGCAAGCAGGCTTAACTTCTCTGTTCGGAATGGGAAGAGGTGGACCATGCTGCTATAGACACCCAAAGCTATAAATGGGTATTGAAATATCGGATGATCGAAGCAGTAAAAAAATAAATAAAGTTTGAGTTGTAAGTCTACGGGTTATTAGTACTACTCGGCTTTGACATTACTGTCTTTACACCTGTAGCCTATCAACGTGGTCGTCTACCACGGCCCTTAAAAGAAATCTCATCTTGAGGCGAGTTTCGTGCTTAGATGCTTTCAGCGCTTATCTCATCCATACATAGCTACCCTGCGGTGCAGCTGGCGCCACAACAGGTACACCAGAGGTATGTCCACCCCGGTCCTCTCGTACTAGAGGCAGGTCCTCTCAAATTTCTAACGCCCACAACAGATAGAGACCGAACTGTCTCACGACGTTCTGA
>JBEEPQ010000005.1:0-301056 GCA_041191025.1 Bacteroidota bacterium | reverse complement strand
TGAATCACCCTTTGGTAACTGCAGCGGATGTAACTGCCTTGAAAAAACTAATCTTGGCATCAGGCTTAACGATTGGTGAGATGGTAAGTACCGCGTGGGCCTCAGCCTCAACCTTTAGAGGATCAGATAGCCGAGGTGGTGCAAATGGAGCACGTATCATGCTAGAACCACAACGTCACTGGGAAGCAAACAATCCAGCGCAATTAGATAAGGTAATTGCTGCATTAACGAAAGTACAAGCTGATTTCCATAAGACTTCCGGAACGCGTAAAATTTCTATGGCAGACCTTATTGTTTTGGCAGGAAATACAGGGGTAGAACAAGCCATCAAAAATGCAGGATACAATTACACTGTTCCGTTTAACGCAGGACGAATGGATGCAACCCAAGCTCAAACGGATGTAAATTCCTTTGCAGTAATGGAACCAATGGCGGATGGATTTAGGAATTACAGCAAAGGGAAATACACCTTTTCTACGGAGGAATTATTAGTAGATAAAGCACAGTTACTAGAATTGACTGCACCAGAAATGACTGTATTGGTTGGTGGTTTACGTGTAATGGATGGGAATTATAACCATTCGAGACACGGCGTATTTACAAACAATGTTGGTACCTTGAATAACGACTTCTTTGTGAATTTGTTAGACATGAGTACGTCATGGAAAGCCATCGATGACAGCCAAGAAATTTTTGAAGGCAGAGACCGTAAAACAGGAAGCGTGAAATGGACCGCCACACGAGCTGACTTGATTTTTGGATCACATTCTGAATTGCGTGCCATTGCAGAAGTGTATGCAAGCTCAGACGCGAAAGAGAAATTTGTTAAAGATTTCATCAGCGCATGGGATAAGGTAATGAATCTCGATCGATTTGAACTAAAGAAATAAAAGGTTGATTTATAATCAAAAGAAAAGTCTCCTGCTTGCGGGAGGCTTTTTTTATACCAAGGATTTACAAAACGCTTTAATTTCATCGCGCACCGCACGAAATGCAAGCATAACTTCTTCTTCAGTTCCCGTTGCCTTCGCCGGATCAAGAAAATTGTGATGAACTCGCTTTACTACACCAGGAAAAACTGGACATTGCTCGCTGGCATGGTCACACACGGTAAACACCAAATCAAAGGCAATGTGTGCGTATTCATCTACATGATTGGAAGTATGCATTGAAATATCGATTCCATCTTCTGCCATTACCGCAATCGCGCGCGGATTAACCCCATGCGTTTCAATACCTGCGCTATAAACGGTGGCAACATCTCCGTGAAAATGACGAATATATCCTTCTGCTAACTGACTTCTACAGCTGTTCCCTGTACACAAGACTAAAATATTCATGGCTTCCTAAATTTATTTTTTAATGCTAAACTGGCTTTAACTAAGAGAATTAATGCCGGAACCTCTACTAAAGGTCCTATAACACCAGCAAATGCCTGTCCGGAATTCAGACCAAAGACACCGATGGAAACGGCAATGGCCAATTCGAAATTATTTCCAGAAGCAGTGAACGCGACGGTTGCCGTATCCTTGTACGAAGCCCCCAAGGTCTTGGCTACAAAAAACATTAGAAAGAACATAACCAAAAAGAAAATAACCAAGGGAAGCGCTACACGAAGAACATCCCACGGCAAGGTGGCAATCAGTTTTCCTTTTAAACTGAACATGACCACAATGGTAAAGAGTAAAGCGATCAAGGTAATTGGAGAAATTTTGGGAAGGAACTTATGTTGAAACCAATCTTGTCCGAATTTAGGGATTAACAAAGCCCTACTCAACATCGCGGCGGCAAAGGGAATACCTAAATAAATTCCAACCGTATTCGCAATTTCGAACATGCTGATATCCATAGTTATAGCATCGAATCCGAACAAAGGAAGCATGATTTCTAAGTAGAAATAAGCATAGAAACTGAAAAAAAGTACTTGCAAAAGGCTGTTTATCCCTACTAAGCCAGCGACCAACTCCCGGTTACCTCCAGCGAGATCGTTCCAAACAATCACCATGGCAATACACGGTGCAAGACCGATTACAATTAGCCCCGTTAAATATTCAGGATCCTTGGGAAGAAAGGTAATTGCCAGTAAAAACATTAAAAAGGGACCCACAATCCATGTAATGAAAAGGGATGAGAACAGTAAGCGCTTATTACTTAATGTAGCGGGTACTTTCGCGAAATCCACCTTGGTTAGCGGTGGGTACATCATGAGGATGAGTCCTATTGCCAAGGGAACATTCGTCGTACCGATGGCAACATTAGATAATAACCCTTCAACATTGGGTATAATATTTCCGAGGAGCACCCCCACTCCCATGGCTAAAAAAATCCAGAGGGTCAGAAAGCGGTCAAGAAATTTTAATCGAATATTATTCATCATCAATTGATTTTAGCAGCATCCGCCTCCTGGGGTGCAAGAACCAGCCGACGGTAATTTATCCGTAGGAATTCCACATTGATCAGGTGCCAAACATTCAGTAAATAATGGCATTAAATTAAACATCCCATTCGTATATGTCAGACCATAACGCTCAATGGTTTGTCCTTGATATTCAATTTCGACGGGCTCATCAATAAGTCCGTAATCCAGCTCCCCTTTTTTGAGAATTCCTAACCACTTTAATGCCGTGAGTCGATGATCAAGGTCATTGGCAACCCATAATTGAAACGTTACTTTTCGTTCTAATCTCGCTACACCTCCGCAATCAATAAAGTTTTTACTAATTAATGCAAGTTCAGTAACATGAAAATGTCCAGGCACTTGAGTTCCATTCGGAAGCAACAGTGTGGGATAAGTAACTTGTTGAAGGGCAGTTTTAAATTCAAGGAGTTTCATCACAACAGGATTTAGGAATGGATAAGTTAATGGAATTAATCAGGGTGAGGATTGCATTTAAGTGCGCATCAGATAAACAATAGCACACGGAGGTGCCCGAAATTTGTCCTTTGATGATTCCCGCATTTTTCAATTCTTGTAGATGCCTCGAAACACTTGCTTGCGCTAAGGGAAGTTCGTCAACGATGTCCCCACAAATACACGTTCCTTTATCAATTAGGTATTGAACAATGGACAAACGTGCCGGATGCCCTAAGGCTTTAAATACCTCCGACAAGGTGAGTACACCCGGCGAATAAGAATCGATTTTAGTAATTCCCATGATTTTAATATATCGCAATATTACGATAAAAAATTATACCCGTATATTTTTTCTATTTTTAACCATGATTATTTCCATCACCGGCTTAAGGCCAAAGTCTATTCTGCATAGTATTCCCTTTTGGTTTAGAGCAATCCCATCCTTTAATCAAGCTAAAAATGCACCTGGTAATCAGTTTTGCGAAGTAAAACGAATACAAGGCATACAGCATACCTTAACCGCATGGGATGACATGGGAACTTTGCGTGCCTTTGTGGGCTCAGGACCTCATTTAAAGGCCGTAAAATCATTCCGTAAGATTGCTACAGGAAGTACCTTTCATTATGAAAGCGAAACCATTCCATCGTGGGAGGAAGCGCGACGCTTGTGGGAAGAACATTATAAGGAGTATTAATAATTATAGTTATAAATAAATTCCTTGCCTTGTTGTTAGCGCCAACATTACCAAACAAAAATGCACCCTTTAAATTTTGTTTTGTTATAACTTAGCCCCATGAAACAGAACATTGAGTGGATTAGAAATAACAAGACCAATAAATCTACCGCATTTTCCAGTGAAGAGAAGAAAGCGTTAAACTTGGAAGGACTCCTTCCCTACAAACAGACCACACAAGAAATTCAAGAACAGCGCGTACTTCAAAATCTTAATCGAAAACCGAATGATATTGAACGCTACCTATATTTATCTGCCTTACAAGCTCGAAATGAACGACTTTTCTACCGAGTAATCATCAATAACATTGAACGCCTACTCCCGATTATTTACACCCCAACGGTAGGTGAAGCATGTAAAGCTTTTTCGCACGTCTACACCGAAGCTAAAGGATTTTATATTACCCCGGAAGACAGAGGCAATATTTTTAATATACTGGGTAATTGGCCAGAGGAAAACATTAAAGTAATTGTTGTTACGGACGGTGAGCGAATTCTTGGCCTAGGTGATTTAGGCGCAAATGGTATGGGAATTCCCATTGGGAAACTCATTCTTTATGCTGCCTGCGGAGGAATTCATCCCTCGGCATGCTTGCCGGTTATGATTGATGTAGGAACAAACAACGAACCTTTGCGTAATGACCCACTCTATTTAGGTCTTCCATCCGAACGAATCGGAGGAAAAGAATATCTTGACTTAATGGATGAATTCATGGAAGCGGCAACTCAACGATTCCCTGGCGTTTTAGTACAATTTGAAGATTTCTTGACACCAAATGCATTTTCACTGTTGGATCGATATCAATTTAAGTATCGGTGTTTCAATGACGACATACAAGGAACCGCTGCCGTTGCGCTGGCTGGACTCATGTGTTCAACTCGAATCACAGAAATTCCACTTGAAGAAAACCGGTTTTTATTCCTTGGGGGTGGCTCAGCCGCAACGGGCATCGCCGACTTGTTAGTTAAAGGACTTATACTAAATGGATTAACCGAGGAACAAGCCTATGGACAAATCGCCATGTGCGATATTCATGGACTCATAGTTAGCGAACGAACCGACTTACAAGCTCACAACCTACCCTATGCGAAGAACCAATCGGGAATGAGTTTTTTAGAAACAATACAGCGATTTAAACCCACAGCCTTGATTGGTGCGACGGGTGCAGGTGGTGCATTTACAAAAGAAATCATTGAAGCGATGGCATCCATAAATAATCGTCCAGTGATATTTGCCCTCTCAAACCCAACCTCTAAAGCAGAATGCACGGCAGAGCAAGCGTATACGTGGAGCAAGGGAAAAGCCATTTTTGTAAGTGGAAGTCCGTTTCCAAATGTAACTTTTGAAGGAAAAACCTTTGATCCAGGACAAGGGAATAACGCGTATATTTTTCCGGGATTAGGCCTTGGCGTAGTCGCGGCTAAGATTGAACACGTGAATGATGAGCTATTGATTACCGCAGCGCAGGCACTTGCTGAACTTGTGGAAGTAGCCGATTTAGCAAAGGGTTCACTTTACCCACCCATCAATGAAATTCGGGAGGTTTCTGTGGAAATCGCCAAAGCTGTTATGAAAAATGCGATAAGTCAGGGACTTACCGAAATTAAAGAATTCGAAATTGAAGGGTTAATTAAGCAGGAGCTATACGATCCGACGTACTAGACTTTCAACTTCCCCATACCGCCATCAACCGCAAGGACTTGTCCAGTCATCCAAGCACTTTCTTCACCGAGCAGAAAGGTGATCGCATTCGACAAATCAGACGGGTTACCCAATCTTTTGAGCGGATGGCGTTGTGCTCCGGCCTCAATTTTCTCTGGTGAATTAGTAAGCTTCTCAGCCATTGGGGTAATAGTAAGCGACGGAGCGACCACATTCACACGAATTTTTGGTGCCCATTCCGCAGCCAATGACCTTGCGAAGCCCTCCAAAGCCGCTTTCACAGCAGCGACTGATGCATGAAATGGCATACCTGTAGTTGCGGCAACACTTGAAATCAGCACAACACTTGCCCCTTCATTTAAATTCGACTGATACGTCTTCAATACATTAACCGCACCTAATACATGGATATTATAATCCGACTGAAAATCCTCCAATTTCAAGGACCTAAATGGCTTAAGATTGATTGATCCCGGGAAGTAAACGATACCATCAAAGCGCGTATCTATAGCAGGCAAAACGCTCAAATAGTCCGTTAGTTCATAATCCGAAACGGATTGATTCCTTGAAAGTTGAGTTACCTCATAACCTTTAGCAAGTAATGTAGATTTTGTGGATTGTGCAATGGCCGATGAAGCGCCGACAAGTAAGAAATGTTTCATGCCTAATAAACACCAAAGACATATAGATGTTCATTAATGTCCGTCAGAGATCACTACCTTTTCTTTCTTTTTATAACGAATAAGATATACGACTGGAAAGATGATAAGCACCATCAATCCCACCATAAAAAATCCGTGATCATAACTTACCAAGGCCTGTTGCTTGAAAAGCATTCCTTCAAGTGATTGATTTGCTAGGGCCTCGGCTTGATCCATAGAATAGCCCCGTGCTAAGAAATTCTGTTTCATCATAGCAATTCGCTCAGCGGTTTGCTGCGAATAATCCGTTACATACCCTAGCATTGAGCCACGTACTTGGGCATTTTTTTGGGTTAAAAAGAGATTAATCAAGGCAATGCCCACCGCACCCCCTAATTGTCGCACTGCATTGGAAAGACCAACGGCCTGACCAATATCTCTTGGGTTTAATCCCGCCACTGACAGAGTAATGATTGGAGACATCATACAAGCCATTCCGATACCTCGTAATACAAATGGAAAGTAAAAATTCCCTTGAGAAGACGTTGGAGAAGAAAAGGACAACATCATTAAAAATACAACGGTTAGGCCAGCGCCGGTCCAAATGATAGCCTTTGGATTCACCCCATTACCTAGCATTTTACCTACAATCGGCATAGAAAATGCTGAGAATAAGGCTCCTGGAATCATAAACATTCCGGTTTGAGTAGCGGTCCACCCCAGAGAAATCTGAACGAACAAGGGAAAAATAAATACAGAACCAAAAAGAATCAAGCCCAATAGAAAATTCAAGACACTTCCCAAAACAAGATTGTAATTCTGATAGAGCCTCAAATTTACAGCAGCATAGTCAATGCTCAAAGACCGTTTTACCAGGAGTATAAATCCCAAAATTGCTAAAAAAGTAAAGAACACAATTTCCGAACTATCAAACCAATCCTTCGCGTTCCCTTCTTCTAAGACAAATTGTAAGCTCCCTACCCCAATAATTAAAAACACAATTCCCCAGTAATCGATGCGCTTGGGTTTAATTGCAGAAGGATCATTGGTAACGAACGAATACGAAAGAAAAGCCGCTATAATTCCGATCGGTACATTCACAAAGAAAATCCAGTGCCAACTAAAATTGTCCGTAATCAATCCACCAATAGTAGGTCCAAACGTAGGTCCCATAATGATTCCCATACCAAAAATAGCATTCGCCATTCCAATTTTCTCCGGCGGAAAGGCTCCCATAATTATGGTTTGGGCATTGGAAAGCAATCCTCCTCCGCCTAATCCTTGAATGAAACGCCAAAACACCAAGGTCCATAAACTGGTAGACATGCCACACATGAGGGACGAAAAGGTGAAGATGATAACGGAGGTCGTGAAATATGCCTTTCTTCCAAAGTAATTGGAAAGCATTCCTGTCAGTGGAATAATAATCACATTAGAAATACCATAAGCGGTTACTACCCATGCAATTTCTGTTGTGGTTGCACCAATACTACCCGAAATTTCACGCAGCGACACATTCACTACGGTCGCGTCAATTAATTCAAGTAAGGCACACGTAATCGCGGTAAGCACCAAGATCACGCGCGCTGCTCCTTGCGGATAACTTATGGCGGTGGCAGTTGGTTGACTCATTTTATTTTACCGAAACAGAAACAAATGCACTTAACCCAGGCAACAATAAAGCACGTTGTTCAGCTGTCAATCCGGTTAGTTTAATTCTAACAGGCACACGTTGAACGATTTTCACAAAATTACCGGTTGAATTATCGGGAGGCAGTAAGGAGAATTTTGCGCCCGTTGCTCCGATATAAGAATCCACCTTTCCTGTTATGTTCAACGAAGGATACGCATCAATTTTAACGGCAACGGTTTGATTCATTTTAATATGTTCGATTTGCGTTTCTTTGAAGTTGGCCGTAACCCACAAGGTGGTATTATCAATGGTGGAACAAACCGGGGTACCAACCGTAACAAATTGTCCTTGATCAACGCTGCGCTTGGAGACAAGCCCGTCACAGGGTGCTTTAACGATCGTATACCCTAATTGCGTTTTCGCCAAGGATAACTCTGCACTCCGTTGCTTAACCAAGGCCTCAGCCAAGGCAATCATTGACTTTTGTCCGGTAGCTTGCGACTTTACACCAGCACTTTGGGCAGATGAAGCCTTGTATTGGTTGGTGGCTGCTTTATATTGCGATTCTGCTACTGCTAATTCAGCTTCAATGGCATCAAGTTCGGCCTTTGTGGCTGCTTTTGACGCATACATGTTTTTGATTCGTTTGTAGTCCTCTTTGATTTTATTCAATCGAGTTTTAGCTACATCAATATTTTGAGCCGTTGTTTCGCTGGAAAGAAACGCTGCAGAAGCATTTAGGTCTCCGGCATCCGCATTATTCTTAACTGCCACTAAATTAGCCTTGGCATTTTCTAAGGCTGCCTCCGCTTGAAGTACACGCGCTTGAAACTCATCGTCATTAATAACCAATAAGGTATCCCCTTTCTTTACCATTGTGTTATCCGTGAACCTTACTTCCTTAACATATCCCGACACACTGGTGCGTATAGGAATGATATCGGCATCAATCTGCGCGTTATCCGTGGTTTCATATCCTTTGGATCGGATGTAAAAAAATACGCCAAGCACTAACGCTAATCCAAGTACTCCACCTACAATAACTAGTCGTTTCCGTTTTCCTGTTTTTTTCGTTGAATCTTCCATTTTAAAAATTTATTAATCCCATTGTTATATTATAATTTGACCACGCATTTATTTTCTTTATTTCATGAATTTTCAAATTAAGACGTGCAGCCATTTCGTCATTTAATTGAATCAGGTATACAGTAGAAGTGATTTTTCCATTGGCCAATTGAGCCGCAGACACCGCAGAAATCTCTGCTTTTTTGGTTAGAATCATTGCATCTAATTTCATTAATTGATCTAGGGCGCTGAGTTGAGACGTATACGTGGCGAGCGAAATCTCAATGTTCTTGTTGAGTTGATCACGTTGGATCTCCAACATCTTTTTATTTAAATCAAACTTTCGCTGTTCACGTCCTAAGCCATACAATGTTGAGATATTCCAGCGAAGTGAAACATTTCCAGATCCAAAAAAACGCAAGTCTTGATTAATAAAATTGGGTCCTGGACGACCATAATTACCTACCGCTCCCACATATATTTTAGGAAGAGCCACATTGGTTGCCAGCTTGTAACGCTCATCCAATAAAGATTCTTGCATTAATAATAACTTAGTTTCTGGTCGCATAATACTCATAACCATAGAATTCCCTCCTGCCGGCATTAAACTCATTGTGGTTTGAGGGGTGATCTCTTTCCCTGTCATAAGCGACAATGAAGCACATAAACCTTTTAAATTCTCTGTTGCTTCAATTAGATTTTGTTGCGTCTTTAGTAGTTCAACCTCAATCTCATCTAAATTAGTTTGTAGCATCAATCCATTCGTTACTGCAGCCGCTACACTGGTAGATCGTTGCATTAAATTATCCTTGAACAACTCAAGCATCGAAATATTCTCTTTTGCCAATAGCATGGCCATGTAGATTTGATTAACGCGGTCTGCTGTTTTATACAATTCGACCATGTTTCTCTGTATTTCAATTTCTGTGGAGATCGTTTCTAACGATTGTTGCCTTTTTCCGATTCCACCATCAAAAATAAGTTGCTCCATAGACAAGGACCCTAAATACGAATCATGCGGAAAATTTGTCGTGAAACCAGGGATATTAAACTGAACCACTTCCGACTGATAGGTAGCTGTAGCATTTAGATTTAGTTTAGGTAGCCATGCTTCTCTAATGGCCGAAACATTAATTGCTTGCTGTGTTTTGTACAACTCAGACTGCTTGTAAATCGGGAAATAACGTTTTGTCCATTGAATGCATGAATCCAAGGAAATTGATGTTTCTTGAGCGAAAAAAACATTTAAACTAAAAAGTAAAAATAAACAGGTTAAAAACTTCATTTACAATGTTTTAATTTTATTATTAATAAATTCATGTATGGATTCCCTTAATGCTAGATTACGATCAACCTCCCATTCTTCACCATTCTTAGAAGCTACAACCTTGAAAATTGGTCGAGCAACAAAGGGATAGGTACACAAGGAAACTAAGTTGACGAAAAACATCATGGCATCAACTGGTTGGATTTCTCCGCGCTGCATTCCCTGATTAAGAACAAGGATTAGCGATGCTTTTTCCTTTTTATGTCGATTCACTTTTTCTTCAAATAAGGCTTGGTTTAAGCTAACTTCTTTAATTAAGAAGATTGCCATCTGCGGATATTCTGCCAGAAAATCAATGAATCGGTCCGCATAAGAATGAACACGTTCGATAATCGGTAACGATTCATCGAGTAATACTTCCATGTTCTGAAAATAACGAGCAAGTGCATTTTCAAAAACCCGGTCAAACAACCGTTCTTTATTTCGAAAATAATAGTGTAACAGTGCCTTATTGATTCCCGCACGATCAGCTATTTGCTGCATTCTTGCGCCATATAAACCAAATTCCATGAATACAGCCTTCGCCGCATCTAAGATTACTTCTTCCGTTTTTGAATCTTTTAACTTCATGGTTTAACCAAATGGTTAACAAAAGTAAATAAATAATCTCATACTTGGATACGCTTCGCACTCAGGCTTCGATACGCTCCGCTACTCAGCCTGCTAGAATTCACTGTGGACTGAGTAATCCGTAGGGGTGTATCGAAGGCCACAGCACAATAATCGCAGGCTTCGATACGCTTCGCTACTCAGCCTGCTTAAATCTCACCGTGGACTGAGTGATACGCGGCGGCGGATTGTATCGAAGGACACAGCACCATATCCGCAGGCTTCGATACGCTACGCTACTCAGCCTGCTAAATCTCACCGTGGACTGAGTGATCCGCATCGGCGGATTGTATCGAAAGACACATTACCATAACCACAGGCTTCGATACGCTCCGCTACTCAGCCTGCTAAAACGCCCCGTGGACTGAGTGATCCGCAGCAGCGGATTGTATCGAAGGCCACATTACAATAACCGCAGGCTTCGATACGCTGCGCACTCAGGCTTCGATACGCTTCGCTACTCAGCCTGCTTAAATCTCACCGTGGACTGAGTGGTCCGCCGTGACGGAATGTATCAAAGGACACAGCACCATATCCGCAGGCTTCGATACGCTCCGCTACTCAGCCTGCTAAAACGCCACGTGGACTGAGTGATCCGCAGCAGCGGATTGTATCGAAGGCCACATTACAATAACCGCAGGCTTCGATACGCTCCGCTACTCAGCCTGCTAAATCACACCGTGGACTGAGTGTCCCAAAGGGACGTATCGAAGGCCACAACACCATATCCGCAGGCTTCGATACGCTTCGCTACTCAGCCTGCTAGAATTCAATGTGCACTCAGTGATCCGCCCTGGCGGATTGTATCGAAGGCCACAGCACCATAACCGCAGGCTTCGATACGCTCCGCTACTCAGCCTGCTAATTCTCACCGTGGACTGAGTGATACGCCGTGGCGGATTGTATCGAAGGCCACATTAAAATCACTTTGAATTCAATTGAATGTATCGAACCCAATCCGCTTGATATTTGATCGCCATACTGGGTGTTAATTCAATACCCACGGAAGCAAAATCTTCACCCGTCATCCAATTTAGAATCCATGAGGCACGACCTGCAACGGTGAAAATATCCTCTTGCATTCCTCCCCCATGACCATAAAATTTCAGCTCACCGGTTTGAATGCGATCCCAAATAATTAAATCGGCCGTATTCGTTAATCCCACTTTCGTTTTATTTGATAACCTGCAAATCAAATGCGGGAAAACTTCATAAGGATGTGCAAAACACCAAGTTTTTGCCGCGCTCAAATCCCAAAAGTTCTTAGCGGAGTCAAGTACAGCGAGTACCTTATTCAGTGAAAAACCCATCGTATCCATCGAACTGTAAAAGCGATATTCTTTTTCTGCTTCAATCCATGCGATTGGCTTTTTGAATGAAGGCCTTAGTTCATAGGTTGTACTCGTTGAGTCTTGATGATTGAAATATGAAAAGGTGTCCGTCACCGGCTTCCAAAAATCGATGGACTCAACGGTTAATTCTTGCTGAGCAACCAAGGGAAATGCCACAGCAAATAAAATTCCAAGGAAACTGATGCGCATTATTTGTTTGCGCGTGCAATGATCTCCTCCACGACACCTGGATCTAACAGTGTACTGGTATCTCCCAAATTCGACACATCACCTTCCGCAATTTTTCGTAAAATTCTTCGCATGATTTTACCGCTTCGTGTTTTAGGTAAGCCCGGGACTACAAGAATTCGGTCGGGTTTGGCGATGGGTCCAATTTCTTTTGAAACGGTATTCAATACTTCCGTTTGCATGGTTTTCTCATCATAAGACCCCGCATCCAAAATCACATAAGCAAAAATCCCTTGTCCTTTAATGTCATGCGGATATCCTACTACGGCACTTTCAATGACGCGCTCGTGCATGTTGATGGCATTCTCCACTTCAGCCGTTCCAATGCGATGACCACTCACATTCAATACGTCGTCTACCCTACCCGTAATTCGGTACATTCCTTCGGCATCGCGCATGCATCCATCCCCTGTAAAATATTTGTTGTTATACACCGAAAAATAGGTCTGGCGACAGCGTTCATGGTCGTTGTATGTCGTTCGAATCATCCCGGGCCAAGGAAATTTAATGCATAAGTTTCCATTCACCTCATTCCCTTCAATCTCCTCCCCTTGATCATCCACCAAACACGGTTGAATTCCAGGTAAGGGTAAGGTCGCATAGGAAGGCTTCGCAGGAGTAATTCCCGCCAAATTGGAAATCATAATTCCTCCCGTTTCGGTTTGCCACCAGGTATCTACTATCGGACAGTTATTTTTCCCAATGTGGTCATCATACCAATGCCATGCTTCTTCGTTGATGGGTTCTCCCACCGAACCGAGTACCTTTAATGAACTCAAATCCTTTCCTTCAATGAATTCCGTACCGAATCCCATTAAACTTCGAATGGCGGTTGGTGCGGTATATAAAATATCCACCTTGTGTTTAGCAACGATTTCCCAAAACCTTCCGGCATCAGGCCACGTGGGAACTCCTTCAAACATCAAGGAAGTTGCTCCGGCACTCAAGGGACCATAGATGATGTAACTGTGTCCGGTAATCCAACCGATATCTGCGGTACAAAAATGTACTTGTCCGGGTTGATATTGAAACACATTTACAAAGGTATAATTCGCCCAAACCATATAGCCAGCAGTGGTATGCACAACGCCTTTAGGTTTACCGGTAGAACCTGAAGTATAAAGAATGAACAAAGGATCTTCAGATTCCATAGCTTCAGCGGGTACCTGCCAATTCCCTTCGTTCGCCACCCGATCCATTTCATCATGCCACCAAAAATCTCGTCCTGCCTGCATGGTACAAGCCGTATGTGTGCGCTCATAAACAATTACCGTTGAAATAGCATTGGTAGATTTCAGTGCTTCATCTACAACAGACTTTAAGGGAATATCCTTTGCTCCTCGGTACGCCCCATCGCAGGTTACGATGCAGGTAGCGCCAGCATCCGCAACACGATCAGCAATCGCTTGGGCAGAAAAACCTCCAAAGATTATAGAATGAATCGCACCAATACGGGCACAGGCTAAGGTAGCAATGGCCAATTCTGGAATCATTCCCATGTAGAGGCATACGCGGTCTCCTTTTTTAACCCCATGATTAAGCAAGACCCGAGCAAATTGATTCACTAATTGATGAAGTTCCGTGTAGGAAATGGCACGAGACGCTTCATCGGGATTATTAGATTCCCATAGGATTGCCGTGGCATCACCCTGTGCAGCTAAGTGTCGGTCTAAGCAATTTTCAGTAATATTGAGTTGAGCGCCATCAAACCAGCGCACGTCAGGGTCGGAGAAATTCCAGTGCAGGACCTTATCCCATGGTTTTTTCCATTGAAAATTTGCTGCGATGGAAGCCCAAAATTCATCGGGGTTATCCACGCTGTGCTTATAGGCGTCTTGGTACTGTTGAAAGCTCTGGATTTGATATGGATATGACATAAATAGGTACTTAGTTTTCCTAAAATTAATTAAATCAGTTCAAATCCTGTTATAAGCCGCGCAAAAGCGCGTAACTTTGTACCAGTTGCTTTAGCGAAGCAATACGTTCTTTGGGGTCGACATTGGATTTGACAGCGATAGCGGCAGTCAGGTGTCAGCATGCAGAGGGTTGTGGTGAACCTCTTAAATATCTTGTCACAAACAATAAATGACAATACGTCATACGCACTTGCTGCTTAATTAACGGAATGTTAGTTGGCTTAATTCAACTGAAGCACAGTAGGTTGAACAAGTACCTTCGGTAGGCGACGGCCCGTTTCGCATACCAATCGAAGGTTCATCCCATCGGGCTGGTAAACGTGAGGCTACTAAGCGGTTACGAGAATTCAGTGGCTAAGTCCGAGACCGGGTGTTCCTGTCCAATTTCGGATCGAAAATTAATCAGGAAATAAGCATGTAGAAAGCTTGAATTCCCATTGTTTGGACGAGGGTTCGAACCCCTCCGACTCCACTCTGATGAAAGCAGCACCCTTGGGTAGCTGCTTTTTTTTTGTTTTAAACAAAGCGTTCTTTTCCTACCGTGGACTGAGTGGTCCGCAGGGCGGATTGTATCGAAGGACACATTTTAAAAAAATGTTGGATCCCTATGAGATTCACTTTGGAAATCCAACCGTATTATTCTGTAACTCCCACTATCTTTGCACCATGAGTTCAAAACAACAAATTCATTCCGTTCTTTCAAATATTGGATTTTTAGAACTTAATGCCTTACAGCAAGAAACCCTGAGCAAAAGCGAAACTGCGCGCAACCTTATGATTCTTTCACAAACTGGTTCTGGAAAAACATTCGCCTTTTTATTGCCCTTATTTTTAAAACTCGATTCAAACTCCAAAGAAATTCAGGCGGTAATTGTAGCGCCATCAAGAGAATTAGCCATTCAAATCGAAGGTGTTTTCCGTGCAATGAAAACTAATTTTAAAGTATTGACTTGCTATGGCGGTCACTCGATGACGGTGGAAAAGAAAAGCTTAAAAGAAGCTCCAGCCTTACTTATTGGTACACCTGGAAGAATTTGCGACCACATTTCTAGAAATACCCTGGATTTATCACAAGTTACGCAATTCGTTGTGGATGAATATGATAAAAGTTTGGAGTTTGGTTTTGAAGATCAAATTAAATTCATTTATCAAGAATTACGCGCATTGGTTTTTACAACGTTGGTTTCAGCCACAGAACTCAAAGAATTCCCTAATTATTTAGCGTTTCGCAATCCTGAAATCGTAAATCATTTAGCAAATTCAGAAGCTCCAGCAATTACTTTTTGGAATTACCCTGTTCGAAATAGCAATAAATTCGAAAAGCTTTTTGATTTACTTTGTTCTTTCAATGGAGAATTAACGATTGTGTTTTGCAATTTCAGAGAAGCTACTGAATCGGTTCGTAATCATTTGCTCGACAACGGTTACGATTCGATTATTTACCACGGAGGAATGGAGCAAGACGAGCGTGAACGCGCTTTAATTCAGTTTCGAAATGGTAGCTTTCACACCTTGATTTGTACCGATTTAGGTTCACGCGGTTTGGACATTCCTGAAATTCAGCACGTTGTTCATTTTCAGTTTCCACACAGTGAAGAAGCATTTATTCATCGAAACGGTCGCACGGCACGCATGAAATCGAATGGTTCTTCCTATTTATTGCTCAACAAAGACGAAAACACCCCTGATTATTTGGAAGTACCAAGATCAGAATTCAAATTACCAACAAACCGACCTCAGCCAGTTGCGAGTCCGTTGGTGACCTTGTATTTCAGTGGAGGAAAAAAAGACAAAATCAATAAAATCGACATCGTAGGATTTTTAGTTCAAAAAGGAAATCTGTTAAAAGAAGAAATTGGCTTGATTACGGTTCTTGATTTTTCGACTTATGCTGCGGTGAAAAGAGACAATGTGAAATCGCTTCTTGCAGCAATTCGCCACGAAAAAGTGAAAGGAAAGAAGTTGAAGATTGAAATCTCCAAATAATTTCGATTTTTTTGAATATTCTCGAACCTATAGTGGACTGAGTGATCCGCCCCGGCGGATTGAATCGAAGGACACATTACAACAACCGCAGGCTTCGGTACGCCTCGCACTCAGCCTGCTTAATCTTAACGTGGACTGAGTGGTCCGCCACGGCGGAGTGTATCGAAGGACACATTACAATTACCGCAGACTTCGGTACGCTTCGCACTCAGCCTGCTAAATTCACGGTGGACTGTGTGGTCCGCTTGGGCGGAGTGTATCGAAGGACACATTACAACAACCGCAGGCTTCGGTACGCCTCGCACTCAGCCTGCTTAATCTTAACGTGGACTGAGTGATCCGCCCCGGCGGATTGAATCGAAGGACACATTACAAACAACGCAGGCTTCGGTAATCTGCAGCGTCTCCAATTAGTGAATTTTTACCTTTACCCCCTCTACAAATCGGTTTAAAAACCATCCATTTCACGTTAGTGCAGGTGTTCAGCGCAGGTAACCCGTTCAAAAGGATAATCGATCCCAAAGTATATTAAAACTTAAAAATCAAAGCTTTAAAATTTGTTTCATTAACACATGATCTAACCCTGAAATTTGAACGGTGTAAATTCCTTGATTTAGCTGTTCGAGGTTAATCTGATTTACCCCTTTCGCTAAGGTACTTTGATAAATTATTACCCCAAACGAGTTATAAATCTTTAATTCTGAATTTTCGGTATAGCCACATTGTATTGTTACACTTTCATTAACCGGATTAGGATAAACAATAAATGGAGAGTCCAAAAAACTTAAAGCGTATTCCTTAACAACGAATTGATTGTAATTTGACACCGATAACTTAATCCAACCCAAGTGATTGATACCATTAATTTGCTTTCTAAACCCGATGTAATGGTCTCCAGATATCCATGAATCCATGGAATGATAACTGATAAAACTGGGGAAATAACCACAAGAGTAATCCACAATATTCTTTACCGCTTGCTGATTGCATTCTTCTATGTTAATGGAATCATTCCACTCATATGCTTTAACCAACGAAAAATACGCCGGATTATATACAATTTGGCCCGCAACAATAGATCCAATCGTATCGATTACATTCGTATCTATCGCAAAGTAACTGCTGTCAGATGAACTTAATGTTATTTTTTTATCAGCTCCGGATCCCCCCATATAGCATGAAGTGGTTAGCGTAAAGTCAGTAACATTATTTTGATCAATATCGAGTTTATAGGATTTTGTGGCACAACCAAAAGGAGTATAAGATGAAACTGCAGTATCGACTACATCATGGACTTGCATGTAGATTAAAGTAGGGTTAATTACTATTGACTCCGATTGGGAAAAGCCAAAGAATATAATCCAAAAGAACACAGGTACTAATACGAGTTTTGTGCGATTGGACTTAACCTTAATATTCAAAGACTTGAATTTTAACCTGCAAAGACTGGTCATCTCATTTTTTTTTAAAATTATAAAATTAGTACCTCCCATCCAACTCTACCCATCAATGACTTTTAGTATGCTTGGTTTTCTCCTGCTTAAGTTCTTTTTTATGCTTGACACCTTGATCAGACGAATCCGTATCATAGGCCCAGGCGCCCGCGAGTTGACGACTCCGGCAACCAGTTAATATGAGCAGCGAAGATACAAAGAACAACATCAGGGGCTTTAATACACGGTACCGATCCCTTGATGCGTGAACTGTTTGGTACCAAGAGATCATCGTATCTTTCCAATTCCCAAAGGGTTTATCTAATTGTTCCGCATAAAAATTACCACAGCGATGCGAAGAATCGTTTGTTGAAATCTCATGTTCAATTTCCTTAGCACTTAAGGACCTGAAATCCTTAACTGAAATCTTACAGTCGGTACAAAACCTACCTACAGCATCCGGAGTCATATCACTGAATTTTTTAGAACAGGTAAATGTAAGGTTTGGTTTCGCTTGTTTCATGTATCTAAAGATAGCAATAAATCGTTGTTATTCATTATTGTAACCTTTCGCTTGACACGGGTTATACGTGAAATTAAATCCTATGATAAAGCAACTATTCACCCTATGCACCTTAACCGTAGTTTTTTCTGGAAAGGCTCAAACGGCTGAACCCCTTCAACCCAAAGCCAAATCAATCGAAGAACCAGAAATTATTTTTCAGGAAGGCAACAGCTTAGAGAAAGCAGCAGAACAATGGACTCCCGAACAAAAGAAAGAATTTGCGGATGTGTTCTTCATCGAACGAGGAAAATTTACCGTTCCCAAGGAGCCGATTGTGCTTAAGTCTTTCGATCTTCATTAATATACGAATCCTCCGATGTTAGAATTTGAAATACAATACATAAGCATCAAAACCCGATAACAGTCCGCCCCGGATCTACCCCATTATTCTCGTGCTCAAAATTGAAAATGCCGCTCAAGCTCATAGGTTCTTCTGCCACATGCGAATGACCCAATTGAGCCAGTAATCGATTTGTTTTTTCAAGGACTAAGGGCTCAAACGAATACCTAAATGCCAACCTTCCTTTGCGAAGCATGGCTTCATCTATTTTTCCTAATTCGCAATTAAAGGTGCAAATGATTTTAAGCTTCAGCGCATCACCCAACAACCCATCGCCTAAATTCAATAAGTTGGAAAGTCCCGTGTCATTAGTTTGCTGAATGCGCGAACGAAGTAATTCCTCACAATCTTCCAGAATAATTATACTCTCTGGATGCGAACTAATAAATGATATGAACTCAGGGTCCATTAAATGAGAAAATAAATTGTTCGGAATATAGATAAATCGTCGATTTACATTCGAAATTAAATGGCGAATGTAGGATGTTTTCCCTGTTCCGGGATTGCCATGAAATAACACTACGCCATTCGAGTTTTTTTCTTCCAGAAACGATGCTAAGGGTCCATGAATCGATGTAAGGTCATCGTTATAATGATCCTCCAAGCTAACCTCTCTTTTCTTGATTTTAAACTCTACCAACTCAAAATCTTGGTATGCATTTCGTTTAATCATAAAAAACTCCAGGCGTTCTAGTTCTTTATCGGAAGCGGCCACAACAGCTTGCCACAAGGCGTCAATTTCTGAGGCACTTACCTTGTCGTTGTGATACATGATGATCATTCGAGAGGATACTTCCATAACCCACCCCTCTTTCAGAACAGCCAGTAACTGAGTGTGAACAAAATGCATGACAAAATCAGCATCTGAATCTAATAGAGAATGCTCGATGTAATCAATCGTTCGATCTGAAAAATATGAATCAAGCACTTTTTTCAATGCCTCCCTTCCAATGGCGGATTTAAACGCTTTTATACTTGGCAATTGTCCATTTAAAAAGGTGAAATATTTTAATCCCATGGGTGCATGGGGTTCGATTATTCTATAAATCTGTTCATTTTTCATGGATTAAAAGTAACAACATTAGTCCTAAGTTATCCCAAAAATTTATGAACATTAATAAATGTTTGGCTTCTTGTTTATTTATTAATACGTGCTTAAAAACCCCTGTTTTAAATATCATTAACAAACCTTTTTTGCCATCCACTGATGTACAAAATAAAGATTCATAATAAAATCACACTTGAATATTTATCCTTAGCTTTGTCTAAATTTTAAAATTTATAATTATGAAAAAAGGTTTGTTAGTTTTATTAGTGGCGGTAGTTGCAGTTGTTTCTTCTTGTTCAAAAGATGCAAAAATTAATCGTAGACTGGATGGGGAATGGACTGTTGCCACTATCGGTGGTGTAGCTCCAGAAGCTACTGAAAGTTATGTGATGAAATTCATTAAAGAAGATAAGTTAACTGGTAACGGTACATTTACCTACACATTTATGTCTCAGTCATTTACAGATGCTTTTACGTATTCTGTTTTGGATCAAAAAATAACTTTAGTTATTGACGGTACTGCAGAAATGTTTTCAGTTACTAAATATGAAAAAGACAGAATGGAAATGATTGATTCGGACGGAGACCTTTGGGTTCTTGATCCAAAATAATTGATCTAATTATACTGGTAATAAAAAAACCGTGAGAAAATTCTCACGGTTTTTTTTTGTTTCCTATATCACAAAGTCCGTAATATCGATAATTAAGAGCGGATTTTCTCTGATAATCCTACAACTCTAAATACTTCAAAAATTCATTCTTCGTTTGTTCTTGGGCAAATTGTCCTGAGAAATGAGAAGTAACCGTGCTGCTGTTCACGTCTTTAACACCCCTAGACGAAACACATAAATGCGTTGCATCAATAACCACTGCAACATCTTCGGTTTCCAATACCTTTTTCAATGCCTCTGTAATTTGCATGGTTAAGCGTTCCTGTACCTGGGGACGTTTCGCAAAATGTTGCACCACCCGGTTTATTTTAGAAAGCCCAATTACCTTACCCGAAGAAATATAAGCTACATGCGCCTTACCAATGATCGGAACAAAATGATGTTCGCAATTGGAATAGAACAAAATGTTCTTCTCCACCAACATCTGATTATATTGATATTTATTTTCGAATAATTTGATGTCTGGGAAGTTTGCAGGATTTAAGCCACTGAAAATTTCCTTAACATACATCTTCGCTACCCTTCTTGGCGTTCCACTTAGGCTGTCATCTGTACGATCAAGCCCTAAAATGTCCATTATTTCTCCAAAATGAAGGGCTATTTTTTCAATTTTCTCTTCATCGTTTAAGTCAAAAGCATCAGCGCGCAATGGCGTATCAACCGAAGTACTTACATGCTCATCCCCCATTTCATCAATCGAAACCTCAATGGTTCTAGTTGATGTAATCGGTTGAACTGTTCCGTTTTGTTTCATGTTTTTGTTTATTTGTTAAACAAGATTTGCGGGCAAAAGTTTAGCTCAAAGGAAAAAAAGATTTTTTCTCGTCAAATTATTTGAATCCTCCGTAACTTCGCGCCAACTAAATATTTGTACACATGAAAAACACCTTATTCCTTGTTGGTTTATTTATTTCAGCGCTAACGTTTGCACAATCCGTTAAAGGTGAGGAAATTACATTTACCTATGTAAAACTCCCATCAAATCCCGTTACTCCGAAACCCACCAATTACATGTCGTATGTTACGGCATCTTACGAGGCAGAAAATCAAAAATTACTTGCCCAATACGAAGCAGATAAAGCACAAGCCGAAGCGGATTATCAACGTGAAATGGCTGAATTGCCAAACAAACAGAAAGCGGCAGACGAGAAATACGAACGCGAAATGAAAGCGTGGAATGAAAAGTCTACTGCTTCTAAAATTATCGAAAGCAAAGTATTGAACGAAAATAATCGCCCAGTAAAGGATTACGTTCCACAACCATACCGTCGAACAGTTTCAGCACCAGCGATCAAAACAGCATACGATTACAATTCCTTAGCTTCTACCTATTTGCACATTGACGGGTTTGAAAAAGGAACTAACAATGCCATGATCTACACGGCAACCCTTCAAGGCTTTGAATCTTCTGCACCACGTGTGGTTTCAGAAGTTAAAAAAGAAGTTTCTCGTGTAAACAATGTAAGCACTACAACGGATGTTACTTATTACCATTTAGAGTTCACCTACCGGCATCCCATGAGTTTCCGCGTTACGAATGCATCTAATGTAGAAATTTATGCTGCTTCACCGGCTGAGTTCACTGAATTCAAAACTTACAAAGGACCGGCAACTAAAACAAGTCCTTCTACCGACATCACGGCCATGTTAAAAACTATGGAAGACAAAATCCTTCAAGACAACCTAACGGCAATTAATCACATGGTAAATGACCGCATTGGATTTGAAAAAACAGACCGAAAAACAGAGATTTTCTATGTTAAGTCTAAAAATGAATCGCACAACGATATTCTTGATGCATACAATGCTGCAACCTTAGGATTCAAATTGTTCAGCACCAGTGAAGAGCAGGGGACCTTAAAGCTGAATGAAGCAATTAATCTGTGGAAAACTGCATTACTTGAATCAGAAATTGACAACAAAAAAGCGCGTATCGATAAAGATGTAACGATTGCACTTTACTACAACTTATTGGAAGCCTATTTTATTCTTCGAAACACGACAGATGCAGATACCATTCTAACAACGATGGGAAGAATGGACTTATCTAATCGTGATAAAAAAGACCTAGAAAAATACAACGAGCTTTACTTGAACCTGAAGTTAAGAAAAGCAGCTAACGGCTTATAATTACTGCGTTATAAACGACATTATTCGATTCATATATTTGGTATACCCCATGGCTGTGGGCGTGGTCTCATGCTCACCGCCGGGAACCAATTCTTTCTCTTTCTCCCCCGGCTTATTATCGAATACTAGTTGTCCATGATGGGCAACGGTTAAAAAGGAATCATCCAATCCATGGATCCACAACAGCGGCACATTCACTTTTTTAATTTCTGTAGCATTATCAATTTTCAAGTCAACCAAAAAACTGCCTGGCATACTTAACAATCCGCCGTCTTGAATCAGAATTTCAGCCGAAGCAAAGGGTGCTTCTAAAATAATCTTGCTTGGATTCAACGAAAAACGTGTAGGATTTCCTGCGACCTCACATACGGCAGCACTTCCCAATGAAAACCCCATCATCACTAAACGATCGTTAGTTAACCCCTGACTTTTCAACCAAGAAAGTCCCAATTCGGTGGAAGCGTACATGTTCTCTTCGGTTGGCTTCCCTTCACTCAGTCCAAAACCCGGATAATCAAACATCAAAACACCAAATCTCCCGAGCTGTCCCATGTGCGCATAAAGTTTCTGCCTTGGCCAATAGAAATCCATATGGTCTTTATTTCCATGACAGTACAAAAGCACTGTGTCTATTGCAATACGTGACATATCTCCAACATACACGGCATGTACTTGAGTAGATTTACCATCTTCCATCAAGGTCCATTCAAGGCGATGAATCATTGAATCTGGCACCGTATATTCGGCCCCTACTTCGATAGAAACTTCACCGGTATAGTTATCCAATTGGTAGGCAGTTAATTCCGATTGATTAAATAGAAAGGAATCCAAACGTTTTCTGCACGCCGTAAGCGAAGCAAGCAAGAGCAACCCAATCACGAAAATCTTTTTCATCTTATTTAAGTTTATAATAAATGGAAAAATAAGCACCTAAGGCACCACGATTCCCAAAGGCACTCGGATAATTGACCACAATGTCTTCATTCGAGTAGATGGGCGCTAGGAATTTCGCCTCGAACTGATAAACCCATTGGTTTTTCTGCCAGATGTGACCAAGCTGAAGACTCGGTATCCACACTTGTTCATTTCTTCTACCTTGAGATTCAATCAAATAGGGATCAAACCAATTGCTAATACCGCCGTAAATACTACGGATTTTATAAAATCCTTTACCATTCTTGGCTTTGGTTTTAAGTTCATTGTAGTCCCAATAATAATTCGCATCCAGTTGAGGCCAAAACCGATTGGCACCCGTATAAAAATCCACCGCCACATTAAGCGTTGGCTGAAGTGTAATCCCCATATTTTTTCCTGACCAGCATCGATACGCCGCACCAACATCAACTTGTCCAACGCCAAAAAGCAAAGAGGTCGTATGCAGGTTTCCAAAAAGTGTAAGGTTCTCTTTCATTCCAAAACCATACCCTACGGTGGTTAAAGGCATAGGAATCACACCAATACCTGGCACCTTGGCAATCGGTCCACCTAAATTTACCTGCAGCGCGTGTTGGCCTTTATCTAAGGGCTTAACATAGCGTGCTGGGGCACAGGAGAACAGCCAAAAAAAGAATAAGCTCAATACAACCGATAACTTAAAAACGTCTCTAGTCATTTTTAAAAAAAAATTATTAATTTTAACAATAACCTAACCTAATTGAAATGAATAAATTAAAGAATTTACTTGAAAAGTACGAAAATGGCTATTTATTTCCATATAGCCGCTTAATCTGGATTCTAGCTTCTGGAATATTATTAATTGGTATCGTTGTATTTAGCTCCTTATTCCTTTGGAATAGTATACCTAATTCAAGAAAAGAAGTACACATCTCTAAAGAAGAGCTACGACGAGAAAAGGTAATCCTAGAAGAAGACCTAGAAAAGTATGAGGAATGCACCAAGGCAGCTTATGACAAGCAAGTTGATTCGCTGCGTAAAATTTCACCAAAAGGCGAATGGAATAAGCTGTATCGTCTTGAAGACGCCGTCGAATATGTAAAAGTGAAAAAATATGAGCCGGGCTATTACGATTATTGGTCAGGTTATCAATCTGAGGGTTATTTCTATGATGATTATGAAAAAATTACAGTAAAACGTAAAGTTGAAAACGACACAGCCTATCCAATTCTAATAAAACGTTCCATTGATAACCAAGGAATAGACAGTGCTTATTTTTGCGAAAAAATAAGGATTATCAATCTATTCATTGAGTTACATAAACGAGTTCCTACTCAAGACGCAACTACATTGATGAAGAATAATTTTTTCTATTGGGTAACATGGAGTACCACTTTGAAGCGAAACCATATAACCAAAATTTATTCTTGGATGGATAAGTTAGAAGGCAAAAAGGTTGTACTCGGAAAGTCGAATAAAATTTCAGATGGAAAACGGACAACCCTTGAAGTATTTTCAAAATTAATCGGGCAGTTCCAAAATGATTCAATTTCCGAAAAGCGCATTGAATTAGTAGACAATACGATATCCTATTTAAAGAACAACGGATTTAAAAAGGCAAATGCTAATTTCAATGTGATTTCAAAAACTTTAGGTAGCAAATTAGCAGATGAAGACTTAGAAGTTGCGTTAACGGACTATTTTGAAGGGAAGTTATTTAAGAAAAATGCGGAAAATCCCGATCAAGAATTCAGTAAATACCTGAATTTGTTTACAACAAAAATCAAATTAAGAGAAGACGAAAAAACTTTATTGGAATACAGTCGAGAAGAAAAATTAGAACGAAATAAGAATTTAGCGCTTTATTCCTTACTCGGAATACTTCAGGTAATTATTATCCTGGTACTTTTCGCAATTCATCGCTCGATTAAAGACAAAGCTTAATAATTTTTTGAGATGGATTTTATTCCATAGTTTTGCAGGCTGCTAGCTTAAAGCAATACATGGGAAATACAGAAGAAAAGAAAACTCCAAAATGGAAAACGTGGGTTAAATACACCTACCTAACCGCATTACATATCCTTGCAGGTGTTGCCGCTTTTCTAATTCTCACTGCATTGGCCGTGAAATTTAAATGGACCAATGACGCAGGTGATGTTGATATCAACAACCGGTATTACGAAGACATTGCCAGTCAATACGGAAACGAGTCCAAAAAAGATAGTGCTACGATTGCCCGGGATGAATACATTATGTTTCAGCGCTTGGGGGTCCTTTCACGTTATTACCCACACAATGCAAAGGTGATTTCTGAAGCCTATCAGCACGAAAAAAATGTCTACACGGCGCTGCGTATGCTTGATGCAGTCAGTATTCTATTGAGAGACAATAAGCAGTTCATGCGTGAGATGAAGGAGGTTAACAAAAAAGCTAAATTCAATTCAGGATCGGTATATGCATGGTCGAACTACACCGTATGGAAGCAGTTTTGCAATACTATTATAAAGGATAAGCGTGCCATTGATTCCGTTTCAAGACTCACCGGAGTGGAATCTCGAATTATAGTTATGTGTGTTGTAGGAGAACAGCTTCGCATGTTTAATTCGGGAAGGGAGAAATTCAAGCAATACGTATACCCCTACTCTCGTCTTATATTGCCATCGAACCGTGGATATGGGGTTTCTGGGATATTAGAACATACCGCCATTCGAATCGAAAGTACCTTGTTTAACGAAAAGGATCCATTTTATCCGGGCGATTACTTCCAACAAACGATTAATGTAAGGGATTCTTTTCCTGAAGTTATAAATGATTCTATTTCGGCGCATAAACACAAAACCATCCAACGCTTAATCAAAGGCGGAGACCATTACTATTCCTATTTGTATACAGCCTTTCTAATGAGACAATTCCAAGCACATTGGGAACGAAACGGATTCGATTTGTCGAATCGTCCGGAGATCCTAGGTACCTTATTTAATTTGGGATACCAGAAAAGCAAACCTAAAAAGAATCCTGAGGTTGGTGGATCCACGTTTAAAATTGGCGAAAAAGACTACACTTTTGGCGGATTATGTTTTGAGTTTTACTACAGCGGTGAGATGCAGGACGCCTTTCCAATTACTGGCCGAGGATTTATCCCAGTAAAAGAGCTGGAGAAAAATAACAAAACCTGGATCGAAGCGATAAAAAAACGCATCGAGGAGGAAGAAAAAGCACGATTAGAGGCCGAAAAAGCCGAAGGAACAGCCGTTAAATAGGGCAATTAGCTCAGTTGGTTTAGAGCACTACCTCGACAAGGTAGGGGTCACTGGTTCGAGCCCAGTATTGCCCACAAGAAAAATCCTGCGAGAACGGGATTTTTAGTTCAAATGGGTTGGGCGAGCACTTAGAGAAGCGATTTCACGACCAAAGGGAGTAACTTTATCCGCCAGCGGCGGGAGCCCAGCTTTGCTCCGCTAAAGCTATGCGAAAGCGAGTATTGCCTACAATCCTGACGATGAATGTCAGGATTTTTTTTTTAGATTCTCAACCCTAAGGAACCAAATTAAATTCAATGACACTTAGCACATCCTTCGAACATGCGGTTCTTAAGGTTGCACCGGCCGGTAACCAGAGGGGTAATAAATTTCCCACTGCTAAAAATGTTCCGCTGCTTCCATGACCAGGAGACCCATTAATTAGGTAGTATGTTTGTCCATTTACAATCATCGGATGATGGCGATCTGGAAAAGCACAAGAAGTACCAATTTCGATCATATCGGGGGCAGCAATTCCCGCCTGCATGTAAGATTCAACCTTCCATACTTTTCCTGCCGGAACGGTTTGTAAGGTATTACTAACTAATACTACTTGATTCAACTGAAGGTTGTACTGACCAACCCCTGTAAAAGCACATAGGAAAAGGGCTCCAAGAAAAATAAATTTCATACGAAAACTATTCCTTTTCTGGAATAAAGGTCATTCCTGAAGTCAATAAATTTCCTTCAGGAGAAATGAACACCTCCAAGGAACCTTCTTCCAAACCAATTCCAACTACGGAAGGGGCTGTTTGATTAAGTTGATAACTTAATTGACCAAAAATTTTACGTTTCCCATGATCATTCGATAAGACCAGAGCATCTCCGATATTTAAGTGCTCAATCTCTAAGTACATATCAAAGTCTCCTTCAACCGAAGCTTTAAATCGATGGGTATTTATCCAATTTTCAATCGACTCCTTACTTGTCAAATCTACCGCGTTTTGTGCATAAAACACAGGTAAACTGAAACACAATAGGCTTATAAATATTAACTTTTTCATAGGTTGTTTTTCCAAAACTACAAAAAAACATTAAAGCATACTTTCAATTTGTATTAATTCTGCATCAAGATTTATTCGATACGGCTCTCCTCTACTTCCAACGATTTGATAACTGGGTGAAATTCTTGGACCTAAGGTTCGTTTTATGGCACTGCGAATCCGAGACAAGGTCTCATTTAAGTTATTATCCAAGGGATCAAGCAATAAATTTAGCGACTCTTCTATTTCTTCAATCGATCCAAAATTCGAAAACCGATGATACAAGGCCCCGATTTCACTTCGATGGTCTACTAACTCAACCAAACGCACACCTTCGGGATGCCTCAAGAAAAAACAATAAATCGCCCGTTGTTTTGGATTAAGGATTAATTCTAAATTCCCATAGGCGGGGAAATATATGCGGTGTAGATAACCCGAAACCAATACGGTGCTTGGACGATTCAAAAACGTGGAACGCTCTATGGACAAAAAGTACTTTCTAACGCCATCGAGGGCATCAATTAATTGCCCAAAAATCCTTACATCAACCTTGCTCGACTGCAGTAATTTCATACAATCCATGCAAATATCCGCAGTTCGCATTTTTAGTACAATCTGGCGTTTATTCTGACAGAAATCAGACATGCATCCTCTGGGTTCGTTGTGCCAGTAATTTGGCATTTCCGAGTGATCCTTGATAATCAACATGCGAATGGTCCATGCAATGATTTCATACGCAATAGGAAACCGCTCATTCAAGCCATCAAAATAATGGTGCCAATCTGCCGTGTGAATGAACGCATTTTTCATGGTCTTATCAGCCCCTCCGAACCAATTGGCTTCATTGGCGGTATCGGTGAGCAGGATAACTAAGTCTTCAGGCGGTAGCTTTCTTGCGGATCGATAATATTCGCATGCGTCAAAAAAGTGCTTCCAGTTTGCACGTTTTGTTTTAAATGGAAACGAAAACCTTGGCCGTTTGGAATGCAATGAGAGTTCAGCGCTGTAATCATCAGCTATAGTCATATTCATTTTTGGTAGGTCCTGTGCCTTTTCAAAAGCCTCCTTCGATTCAATTTCCACTTCTATGGCATTCGATATAAACGCATCCGACTCAGAGGCCAAAAATTCAATTGGCCCCTCATATTGTCGAACAATTTGTAACACAGACTGATAGGTTTGTGCAGAAAAATCGGAAGATCTGATTAAATGTACCTTCATTATTTTTTACGAATATCTTTGTCCTTAAAGATACTAAAAAAGTTATTCGATTTGATATTTTTTGCTTTCGAATTAGCGTACGATTCGGCCGCATTTTCGAAGTAGTGCTTTGTAACCCTGGCATAATCCCCTTTATCAAACGAAAGCGTATTGTCTGGGTTAATGCCAAAAGATCTCGATGCCCCAATCGCATCTAAGTCAGCCCCCATAAACGTAAAACTCCATTTCTCTGTGGCTTCTAATTCAGAAACCATTCTACGAATATCCTCATAGGTGTACATTCTTGACGCATTTTCATGTCCGTCGGTGATGATAATCATTACTACGGACGTGTCCTCGTTCGTAATTTGGTGACCAAAACGCGTTTTTATGTCATAGATAGATTTACCAATCGCATCCAAAAGGGCTGTTGATCCTTTAACTTGATAATCATACAAAGACAAGGGAAGCAAGTCATTCACAAGCCTGTAATCCGCAACATTATTGTCTACATTATGGTCGAAAAATCTTAAGCCCATTACGATTTCTTGATCTGGATATCGACTTTGAACTCCTTGCGCTGCCTGCAATTGCTCATTGTAGCCAGAAATCACCTGATGTTCCATTCCCGTCATTGACCCACTGCGATCCACAATGAGTTGATACACTGTTCTTTTTTTCATGTTGTTGTTTTTTATTTGGTTAAACATTCTGGTGCAAAGTTGGCGCACTAACTTATCAGATGAAATTCCTTGCAACCTTGCAGGGCCACATTGAAGTATTTTCAGAAATATTCCGTAAATTCGCACCCAAATACGCGATTATGGAAATGCTCAATTGGGAAGACATCAAACAAAAATTCAATACGGACAAACGATTTAAGTTATACACCTACATTGGAGGTGGTATCATAGCGCTATTGGTTTTATACCTCGGTTATCGTCAACTCATTTGGTCACCTGCTGATGAAAAAGCGAATGATGGATGGTGGACTGCATTAAATTACGTAGAAAAGGATTCCACAGACCAGGCCATTAAGGTGTTAGTTCCTTTTGTAAAGAAATATGATGGTCACGTAGGTGGTGAGATTGGACAATACTTGCTTGGAACCCAATACATGAAGAAAGGTCAATTCCAAAAAGCTATGAACGAATTGGAAGATGTTTCTGTTTCAGATACTTACATGTCTGTGATGACGGTCGGACTTCAAGGAGATTGTCTTTCTGAATTAAAAAAATACGATCAAGCGGCTACAAAATATGCAGAAGCTGCAGACATGTTAGACAATGAGTTTACTGCTCCAATGTATCTATTCAAAGCGGGATTGCATGCGGAATTATCAAAGAATTTTGAAGATGCTTCAGCGTATTTCACACGAATCCGTGATGATTATCCAGACTATGGCAATCAAAAAACCATAGACAAATATATCGCTAGAGTATCTACGGTAAAGGGGAAATAAGATGGCAACTGAAGGCCATCACCTTTCTTCGTTTAACGCAACATCACTTGAAGGAACTTCCTCCTTCCATGTAGGAATCGTAGTTTCAGAATGGAATGCAGACATCACGCATGCATTAGCCCAAGGCGCCATGGATGTGTTCACGCAAGCAGGAATTACAGCCATAGAAAAGGTATCAGTTCCGGGATCTTTCGAACTTCCTCTAGCAGCACAGCAGCTATTTATTAAACATCCTGAACTTGATGGTGTCCTTGTAATTGGGAATGTGATTCAAGGCGAAACCAAACATTTCGATTTTGTATGTCAAGGACTAACACAAGGGGTAATGGATGTAATGCTTAAGTTCAACAAACCCGTGAGTTTTTGTGTATTGACAGACCTAACCAAACAACAATCCCTGGATCGTTCCGGCGGAACACACGGAAATAAGGGAGTTGAATGTGCGGTGGCTTTGCTGCAAATGATCAAACTTCAAAAATAATCCAATGACCTTAATAAAATCAATATCTGGATTTCGTGGAACAATCGGAGGCCAGGCCGGTGATAACCTTACCCCTATCGACGCCGTGCTTTTTGCAGCGGCCTATGGCACGTGGTTAAAGAATCAATCAGCTGATCAAACCATACGCGTTGTAATTGGTCGAGATGCGCGCATTTCTGGTTCGATGGTTTCAAACTTAGTAGCTAATACCTTAATTGGTTTGGGAATTCACGTAATCGACCTGGGACTTTCCACAACTCCTACCGTAGAAATTGCCGTTCCTTTAGAAAAAGCTCAAGGCGGAATTATTCTTACCGCTTCGCACAATCCAAAGCAATGGAATGCCCTTAAGCTATTAAATCATCGCGGAGAGTTTTTATCTGCCCAAGCTGGCGCAGAGGTCTTAGCATTATCCGAAGCAGGAATATTTGATTTTGCATCCGTAGATGAGCTCGGAACACACACGCAAAATGATACCTACCTAAGCAAACACATTGAATCAATTCTCGCTTTACCCTTAGTGAATCGTTCCGCGATTGCCGCAGCAAATTTCAAAGTAGTTGTGGATGCTGTAAATTCGTCAGGTGGCATTTTTGTCCCAGCCTTATTGGATGCCCTTGGTGTTACTCAAATCACCAAATTGTATTGTGAACCCACAGGTCACTTTCCACATAATCCAGAACCACTCCCTGAACATCTTGGAGATCTCTCCAATGAAATAAAGTCTACTCAAGCCGATCTTGGTATTACCGTAGACCCTGACGTGGATCGCTTGGCGATGGTTTGCGAGGACGGTAGCATGTTCGGTGAAGAATATACGCTCGTAGCTGTTGCCGATTATGTGCTTTCAAAAACTCCAGGAGCCACTGTTTCAAATTTATCTTCTACGCGCGCCTTGCGTGATGTAACCGAAGAGTGGCATAAACAATCCTATGCCGCTGCGGCAGTAGGAGAAGTTAACGTGGTAGAAAAAATGAAAGCCATACATGCAGTCATTGGTGGTGAAGGCAATGGTGGAATCATCTACCCTGAGTCGCATTACGGACGGGATGCCTTAGTTGGTATTGCGCTTTTCTTAAGCCACTTAGCAGAAAAAAAATGTAAGGTATCTGAATTAAGAGACCATTATCCCGCATATACCATTTCAAAGAATAAAATAGAATTAACTCCAAACGTCAATGTGGATGACATTCTAAACAAGATGGCTCAAGCATACGCTCACGAGGAGGTTGATACCACAGACGGCGTAAAAATCTACATTGGAAAAGAATGGGTTCATTTGCGAAAAAGCAATACCGAACCGATCATTCGCATATATTCTGAAAGTAAAAATGCCGAAGCAGCAGACGCCCTTGCAAAACGTATAATCACTGAAATTCAAGCGATTATAAATTAATTCCACCCCAGATTGAACCCATTTCATTTACACATGTAAAGGGTTTAAAATTTTGACATATGAATAAAATAATGACCTTGGTTTGTTCGCTCGTACTGGGCACATTCCTTCTAGCCAATGAAAAAGAACTGATTAAATCCACCTTAAACGAAGCAACCGTTTATTCTCAAGGGGCACAATTACACCACAAGGCTTCCTACTCCATTAAAGCAGGAATCACTGAAATCAGCATCGAAGGAATCAGTGCCTACATTGACCCTAAATCACTGCAAGTAAAAGCTACAGGAAATGTGGTAATCATTGACTCCAAATACACCTTATTCTATCCACAACCGGAAGTTAAAGTCAACGAAGGCATTCCAGCTAAGATTGTCAAAGAATTGGCACAACTAACGGATTCATTGGAATTACTCGGATTCGATTTAAAGGAAATTCAAGATGAAATTGCCATATATAAAGCCGCGCAGAATATCATTTCCATGAACGGTGCGGTACGAGGTTCTGGCAAAGTGAATGATTCGATCAACTTATTAAAGCAAACGGTAGAATACTACACAAACAAAATGAATGAAATCAATAAGAAATTATTGGCCTTAGAAAAGAAGAAGAAAGAAAAAGAAAAAGTACAGCAGCGACTACAAGTGCGCTATGATAATCTGCAGAATTACCAGAATCAAACCTATGATGCTAAAAAATATGCGCCAATTCCTCGCGTAGTAATTACCTTATCTGCATCTGAAGCGGCAGCAGGAAAAATATCGTTCAGTTATTTAGTATCTCAAGCCGGTTGGGTTCCTTTATATGACATCCGAAGCGACTCACAAACAGGCAAAATCTCCTTGACCTATAAAGCACAAGTATTCCAAAATTCTGGGATTGATTGGGATAATATAAAATTGAATATCTCAACGAATAATCCATATGCAAACAAGACAAAACCCGAGTTAAACCCCTGGTACATTGACTATTATGCATATAGACAAAGACAGGAGCTTGAAGAAATCAGTATAAGAGGTGCAAGAGCAATCCCTCAAGCAGCGTTTAATCAAGGATATTTCCTAGATGAAGCAAAGCAAAAGAATCTAGAGGATAAAGCTGCTTTAGGCGCCGACCAATTCACTACCGTAGTGCATCAACTTATTGCCGCTGAATTTAAGATTGATCTCCCCTATTCAATTAAATCAAACAACGAGAAAAATCTAGTGCTCATTAAAAATAGCGATTTGAATACCACATTTAAATATTACTCCGTACCGAAGGTGGATCCTGGGGTATATTTGGTAGCCCAAATGACTAAGTTAGATGAATTACAATTAGTTCCAGCGAGCGCCAACATCTTCTTTGATGGTTCTTACATCGGAGAAACATACCTTGATCCAACCAGCATGGACGACACTTTAAACTTGTCACTTGGTAAAGATCCGAACATTGTGGTTAAGCGTACCTTGCTGAAGCAAAAATCGAAAGACAAAGTCGTGCAAGATAAACGTGAGCGTACCTTCTCATACCAAATCGAAGTGCAGAACAATAAATCTTCGGCGATTCAATTAATCATCCAGGATCAAGTGCCTATGACGACCAATAATGATATAACCATAGAATTATTAGAGAAAGACTTCGCTCGAGAGCTTCCAGGAAACGGTATTCTTGAATGGGAGTATAAGTTAAAACCAGGTGAGAATAAGAAACTTGAATTCTCATATAAAGTCAAACATCCAAAAGATCAACAAATCAATTTATAAGAAACTAGGCTATCGGAAACGGTAGCCTTTTCTTTTTTATCTTTGTTTACAACAATTAATCCCTAACTCTTGTTAGAAATATATGAAGCAATTTGAAATCCCTGCATTTTACCGTTCTCCGATCATTTCGAAGGTGAAGGCAAGAAGAAAATTGGATGATCCAAGAAAGCAAGATTTCAGTCCTACACGCTTACAATTCTCTAAGGTAGAGTTCATCATTGCACGACATTTTGGTTTCTGTTATGGTGTGGAAAATGCCATTGAAAAAAGTTATAAAGCAATTCAAGAGCATCCGGACAAACGGATTTTCTTGCTGAGTCAGATGATCCATAATCCAGACGTTAATGAAGATTTATTAGCGCAAGGAATTAAGTTTCTTCAAACACCTGCAGGAGAACAACTGATTCCATTTTCAGAACTGACATCGAATGACATTGTTATTATTCCAGCCTTTGGAACTACCGTAGCAATTGCAGAAGAAATTCGCGCCACCGGAGCAAACATTGATTCATACAATACGACCTGTCCTTTTGTTGAAAAAGTCTGGAATCGTTCCCAAAAACTTGGAGAAACCGAACACACAATAATCATCCATGGTAAACATGACCATGAAGAGACACGCGCTACGTTTTCTCATAGCAATCAAACGGCCGCTTCACTAGTGATAAAAGACATGATTGAAGCTGAATTTTTAGGGGATGTAATGAGTGGGAAAAAATCGACAGCGGAATTCTACACATACTTTGACGGCAAATACTCCCCCGGATTTTCACCCGCATTGCATCTAAACAAAATCGGTGTTGTCAATCAAACCACCATGTTGGCATCGGAAACGCAACAAATTACAGATTATCTGCGCGGTGTGCTCATCGAAAAATACGGCGAAGCCGCGATAAAAACTCACATGGCAGACACAAGGGATACCTTGTGTTATGCGACTAATGATAATCAATCAAGTACCTATGCGCTTGCTGAAACCTCACCGGATTTGGCCATTGTAGTGGGCGGATACAACAGCTCAAACACCACCCATTTAGTGGAAATTCTTGAAAAATCTATTCCAACTTTTTTCATTAAAGGAGTAGACGAACTGCTAAGTAATAACAAGGTTCGATCATTCAATATTCATAATAAATCAATCGAGGAACAAACATTTTTACCGAACAATTATCCACTTAAAATTGCAATTACTTCTGGTGCTTCTTGTCCAGACGCCATTGTGGATCGTGTGATGATGAAGATATTGGACCTTGTGGAGGAACCATGCACCATTGAAGAGGCCATGCAACGCGCAACATTTTAACGATACAACGAATGAAAATATATACCAAAACAGGCGACGATGGTACCACTGGATTAATAGGAGGTGTCCGTGTAAAAAAATCAGATGCGCAAATTGAAGCGTATGGTACGGTAGATGAACTTAATTCACACTTGGGCTTATTGAGGGATAGCTTCCTGAATTCAGCAACTCAAGAACAATTAATCATCATTCAAAATCAATTATTTGTTATTGGTTCTCATTTGGCAACCGCAGAAAAGGGCACCAAGATGGCCTTACCGGAACTTGAATCTGATGCAATCGAACAATTAGAGGCTTGGATGGATGATATGGATTCTAACTTAAAGGCCTTGCAACATTTTATCTTACCGGGAGGTCATCCGATAAGTTCCTATGCTCAAATCGCCCGCTGTGTTTGCCGAAGGGCAGAACGAAGAATTGTTGAAATGGATGAAGACGTTCACCGTTTTACTCAAGAGATAAAATATATTAATCGATTAAGCGACTACCTTTTTATACTTGCTCGATTTATTTTACAAGAATTTGGAAAAGAGGAAGTTAAGTGGGAACCAAAGCGATTAAACACCGATTTGGATTAAATAATCATCAAAATATTCATTTTCATTTGGTAGATATAAAATAAAATTTACTTTTGCCGAAAATAACACGTACTAAAACATAGAATAAATGTATTGGACCTTAGAATTAGCCTCATACTTAGAAGACGCCCCGTGGCCAGCATCAAAAGATGAATTAATTGATTTTGCCATTCGTACTGGAGCGCCTTTGGAAGTAGTCGAAAATCTTCAATTATTAGAAGATGAAGGTGATGTTTATGAGAACATCGAAGAAATCTGGCCGGATTATCCATCTCGAGAGGACTTTCTCTTCAACGAGGACGAATATTAACGTCTGCTTATGATTTCACGCCTACTACTGACTTGCGTTCCTCGGACACGCCATTTGTTTTTATACGTCACATTATACTTATACGAGTTTAAACTGAACGCCAAGGTTACAAAAAAACTAAAGAAAGTTCTTTAGTCATTTTCAAGAGAGCCCTAACCGATTATCAGTTTGCGTACAATGAACTCGTGGAATTTCCATGACATGAATTACACGCACCGGTTAAAAATCGTTGCTTTTAAAGTGGATTAAAAAATATTCCCTTTGGCCTGGTCAAATGAAGGATATATTACACCCATATCTTAATCAATTTCATATCTTAGTGCAAATTTAGCGCACATGAAACTGCTTATTCTACCCCTACTTTTCGTTGCTTTGGTTAGTTACGCCCAAAAAGAAAATTCAACCCAATGCGGTAAACGCGATCGTTTTAATAATCACTCGCTGAAAAGCAATAGCCTCAATGTTTCTCAAATTGCTATAACCGAACGCTATGATGTCAACTTCTACAAGCTCGACCTAAACATGACCAATACCACAACGGCACTTTCAGGTTATGCAGAAATGAAGGCAACCGCTTTAGTTCCCATGGACACCATTCTATATGAATTATTTTCTACCCTTAACATTTCTTCTGTAAGTTTGAACGGAGTAAATGTACCCTTTGTCAGATCCAATTCAGCGGTAAAGATTGGAGTTAACTTTGCTCCAGGCACGGTATTCACGGTGAGAACAGATTACAGTGGAACCCCTCCAACTGCACAAACGAATCCCTTAGGTGGAAGCGGCATGTCGAATGCGACCTCTCCTTCTTGGGGTAATGAAGTAGTTTGGTCTCTGTCAGAACCTTTCTGTGCATACGAATGGTGGCCTTGCAAACAAAGTTTAACTGATAAAGCAGATTCTTGCGACATAAACATTACCGTTCCCAATGCGTGTAAAGCAGGATCGAATGGTAAACTAATGCAAGTAGTTAATTTAGGAAACGGAACCAGTCGCTATGAATGGAAACACCGCTATCCCATTGATTATTATTTAATTTCGGTAGCGGTAGCCGAATATGTAGAGTACAATGTACTGGCTAATCCGGTTGGCGCCCCTGCTCCAATTCTTATCCAAAACTATATTTATAATAACCCTCAAACCTTACCTAATTTTCAGGCTGACATTGATGAAACCGTAGATTTCATGGAATTATTTTATGGTTTATACGGACCCTATCCGTTTGAAAATGAAAAATATGGGCATTGTATGGCACCCTTTTCTGGCGGAATGGAACATCAAACCATGACTACTCAAGGATTTTTCAATCCTACGCTAACCGCACACGAACTTGGCCATCAATGGTGGGGAGATTACGTGACCTGCGCTTCATGGTGCGACATTTGGGTGAACGAAGGCTTTGCTTCTTACAGTGAACAATTGATGTTGGAAAATCTATACCCTGGACAAGAAGTACAAAACATGGCCGGCGTGCATACCAACGTGATGTCACAAGCAGGCGGAAGTGTATGGGTACTCGATAGCTTAAATGAAAATAGAATATTCAGCGGAAGATTAACCTACGATAAAGGGGCAGCAATTGTCCATAGCATGCGTTATTTGATGAATAATGATAGTTTATTTTTTGAAACCCTTCAAAATTTTCTAACAAGCAAAGCCTACGCTACGGCCTACGGAATTGATGTGCGTGATGCCTTCACACAAGCTTCAGGAATTGACTATACTCCATTCTTTGATGAGTGGTATTTTGGTGAGGGATTCCCTACCTATTCTGTAGAATGGAAACAAGTTGGCTCAGATGCGCTTGTTAAGATTTCTCACACAAGCTCAATGCCCAATGTAACCCCTACCTTCACCAATCCGATTGATTTGAAGTTCACCCGCCCAGGAAACTCAGACACCACGATTCGTTTCGATATCACTTCAAATGCAAACACTTTCCAAATTACGGGAATCGGTACAATCAACAATTCTATTGTAATTGACCCAAGCAATTGGATTGTGAATCAAAATGGAACCATCGTAATGAATGAACTACTTGATCTTACTTCATTAACTGCTGAACAAGGAATTACACTCTACCCAAATCCAAGTGCGGATGAAATTCGGATACAGCAGTTAATTGATCCGGCAACGTATACCATTTATGACATGTTTGGTAAAGTTCAACAGAAAGGAACTGCAACTAACAATCAAACCATTTCGCTTAAATCACTTATGTCTGGATCCTATTTGATGCTCATCGAAACGGACGGAAAGCAACTGAAAAAATCGTTTGTAAAACGATAAGAATTACTAGTCAAGACGATTAACAAGTAAGGTTCGAGCGCAGATGATATCCTCATGCAGATAGCGGTCGGTTGCCATAAAGGAAATTTCAGAACGCAATTGCTTATACAAGGAATCGATCTCATTCGTTAATCCCCAACCTTCTCTGAACCCATAGGCTTGCGCTGCTGTTAACCACTCCATGGCTGCTACAGAAATGACATTGTCAAGCACTCGGTATAGTTTAGTAGCGGCATTTGCACCCATACTCACATGGTCTTCTTGTCCGTTACTGGAATCAATCGTATCCACACTAGCTGGAGTACATAACTGTTTGTTTTGACTCACAATGGCAGCTGCGGCATATTGAACGATCATAAACCCAGAATTCAAGCCGGCGTGCTTCACCAAAAACGGAGGTAAATCGCGCGTTCCTGAAATCAACTTGTAGATTCTACGTTCCGAAATTGAGCCCAATTCAGCAAGAGCGATGGCCAGAAAATCCATAGCCAATGCCAAGGGTTGTCCATGAAAATTACCTGCCGAAACAATTTGATCTTCCTCGGGAAACAAGGTAGGATTGTCTGTCACGGCATTCAATTCATTCTCAAAGGTAGTTTTAACAAAATTCAAGGTATCCATGGATGCCCCATGAACTTGAGGAATACACCTGAAAGAATAAGGGTCTTGTACATGATTTTTTATGCGTGCTGAGTTATTCAATAATCCGCGCATTGTCGTAGCTACCTCAATCTGTCCATGTTGCTTCCGTAGTTCATTAACATTTGCCTGAAAAGGTTCCTGTCTGCCGTCATAGGCTTCTAACGACAAGGCTGCAATCTTAAGCCCTTCCTTTAATAAGGAATGTCCCGTACTGACTGCATACGTCCCATAGGCATTCATAAATTGTGTTCCATTCAACAAGGCCAAGCCTTCCTTCGCTTGGAGGGTTATCGGTTCAAGACCATATTTAGCATGGAGTTTGTTTCCTGGTATGCGCTCTCCGTTTACCTGAACCTCTCCTTCACCGATGAGTGGTAAACAGAGATGGGCCAAGGGTGCCAAATCACCAGAAGCACCAAGACTTCCTTGTTCATAAACTACAGGAATCAGGTTGTTGTTGTACAGGAACAAAAGGCGTTCAACCGTTGCAAGTTGTACCCCAGAAAATCCTTTTGACAGCGCAATTGCTTTAATCAAAAGCATCCGCTTTACGAGGTGTGTAGGAACCTCAGCACCGACACCACAGGCATGAGAACGGATTAAATTCACTTGAAGTTGATTCAAATCTTCCGTTGAAATAACGGTATTACAGAGCGAGCCAAACCCAGTATTTATTCCATAATAAATTGCGCCCTCTTCCTTAACCTTGGCTTGTAAAAAAGAAAAGCCTGTTTCGATGGCTAACTTAGCCTGAGGACCGAGGACAACTTCTGTCGAATTTTTCAATACACGTTCCAATTCTTCCAGAGAAACCCATTGATTATTCAATACAAATTGAGTCATTATTTTTGGGTAAAGGTTGCAAAATCTTTCGCGAAATAGGTCAGAATTCCATCTGCTCCTGCCCTGCGCATACTCATTAAAATTTCAGAGACAATGGCTTCATAATTGATCCAACCTTTTTCTGCCGCTGCATATACCATGGCGCATTCACCACTCACATTATACGCAGTAATTGGAACCGTGCTATGTTCTTTAAGTAAATGAATAACATCCAAATATGATAATGCCGGCTTAACCATGATAAAATCCGCGCCTTCTTCCATATCCAAGGATGCTTCTAGTAACGCTTCCCGTTTATTTGCGGGATTCATTTGGTATGTTTTTTTATCTCCTGATTTCGGAGCAGAATTTAATGCTTCTCTGAACGGACCATAAAAAGCACTTGCATACTTAGCGGAGTATGCCATGATGCTTGTATCGGTATACCCCTCTAAATCTAATGCTTCACGGATATACCCTACTCGTCCATCCATCATATCGCTTGGACCAATAATATCAATCCCTGCTTGCGCTTGAGCAATACTCATTTTAGCTAAAATCGGCAAGGTTTCATCATTCAAAATCTTCCCATCTTGAACTAAACCATCGTGACCATCGGAAGAGTAAGGGTCCATGGCCACGTCACTCATTAAAATTGACTCTGGAAATCGCTCTTTAATTGCATGGATCGCATGCAAATAGAAATTCTCTGCTGCGTAACTATACGTGGCTGTTTTATCTTTTAAGTCATCCGAAACTGCTGGAAACAGGACAAATTTATTTAAACCTAAGGCCAGTGAAGATTCAATTTCCTTTAACATTAAATCCAAGGACCATCGGTAATTTCTTGGCAACGAGGATATTTCCTCTTTGACTCCTGTTCCATCCGTGAGAAACATCGGATAAATCAAATGTTCTACGGATAAAAAGTTCTCTTGCACCATATCGCGTATGGCGGCATGTTTTCGGTTTCTTCTTGGTCTAATTAGCATTGGATTACATTAACATACCCCCGCAAACGTGGAGTGTTTGACCGGTAATATATGCAGACATGTCTGAAGCCAAGAAAACGGTAGCGTTCGCAACATCTTCTGGTTTCCCACCTCTTTTCAGGGGAATGGCATTTCTCCATTGCTCTACCACCGTCGGATCAAGTACTTCCGTCATTTCTGTTTCGATGAAACCTGGTGCGATGGCATTGCAGCGGATATTTCTTGACCCTAATTCGGCAGCAATCGATTTTGTAAAACCAATCAAACCAGCTTTAGAAGCCGCGTAATTTGCTTGTCCAGCATTTCCTTTTACACCAACCACGGAACTCATATTAATAATCGAACCAGAACGCGCCTTAAGCATCGGTTTAATAACCGCTTTGGTTAGGTTGAATGCAGATTTAAGATTCGTATTGATTACTTCATCCCATTGCTCCTCTGTCATTCGCATCATCAGTGTATCGCGTGTGATTCCGGCATTATTTACAAGGACATCTACCGTTCCAAATTGCTCAACCACCTTATCAACTAATTCATGGGCTTGGTCAAAATTTGATGCGTCGGACTTAAACCCAACCGCCACACCACCTTGCGAAGTCAGTTCTGCTTCTAGCGCACGTGCTTTTTCATCTGAAGAAAGGTAAGTAAACGCCACTTTTGCACCGTGATTAACGCACATTTGTGCAATTGACTTTCCGATGCCTCTTGAGGCCCCGGTGATAATAACAACTTTATCTTTTAATAACATAGTTAATTTTTTTTCAAAGATAATCAAAGTGTTACACATGCGGAGAATTTACAAAAGTTCCTACCTTTGGTTATGATGGAAGAAGGACACACCTTTTGGTTTACGGGATTATCTGGCGCGGGAAAGACGACACTTTCTAAAGCGCTAACTGAAGAATTAACCCAAGCTGGAAAGAAGGTAATTGTTTTGGATGGGGATGAACTTAGACGTACCATCTCGAGTGACCTTGGATTCACCGAAGAAGACCGAATGGAACAAAATCGGAGGGCTGCAAATATAGCCAGGATACTAAACGAACAAGGAATCCATGTGTTGGCTGCCCTTATTTCACCTACTCATGAAATTCAAACAATGATAAAACACGTCATTGGAATAAATCGATGCTTTTTGATCCATGTGGACTGCTCTATTGAAGGCTGTAAACAACGTGATGTCAAGCAGCTTTATTCGAATAAGCAAAAACAGAACGAGGGAAATTTCACGGGAATTCATCAGCCATACGAAGAACCCGTTAACCCTTGGTTGAAAATAAATACAGAACACAAACCTTTTGAAAGGTGCAAGATTGAATTGCTTGAAGCCATTCATGCTACATTCAATCAATAATTCTATTTTTGTCGAATGAAATATTGGAATGCCAGTCGATGTAAAGAACTCCTTGAAAAAGGAACCGTTCTTGCCCTTGATATTCGTGAACCGTATGAATATCATCATGTCAATTGTGGATTCAATAATGTTCCGATGGCAACCCTAATCGAATTCCTTCAAGAAAAAGATCGAAGCACTCCCTTGGTATTGTTATGTCAATCCGGAAAAAGAGCCCAAGCTGCAGGGAATTTAATTGAAACCGAACTCGGCTTCGTGGAGGTAATAATTGTTGAACAGGGCATACAAGGGTGGCAAAAAGAAGTTGACCCTTCGCTCAAACTCGATTAACATGATAGAAATTTTACAGCATCTTTTTGCATTAGATATTACATGGTTTGTACAAGAATTTGGGACCGCAATATATATCATTCTTTTTCTTGTAATTTTTATAGAAACTGGATTAGTTGCTTTTCCATTTTTACCGGGAGACTCCTTGTTATTTACTGCAGGGTTATTTTGTAAAAGTGGACAACTCGACCTCATGATTCTCCTTCCTTTATTGTTTATTGCAGCAATTCTTGGAGACAACATAAATTATTGGGTAGGAAGAAAAATTGGTTTGAATGTATTCTCATTTTCTTTTCGAGGAAAACCCTTAGTAAAAAAAGAATATTTAGATAAAACTGCCTTGTTTTTTGAGAAACATGGAACCAAGGCAATCATTTTGGCTCGATTTGTTCCTTTTGTCCGAACGTTCGCACCGTTTGCTGCGGGGGTTGCCAAAATGAAATACAGAACGTTCGTTAGCTATGACCTTTTAGGCGGTGCACTTTGGGTGGGATCAATGATGATTGCAGGGTATTTATTAGGTGAAGTTAAATGGATTAGAGAACATGTAGATTTGATGGCGATTGCAATCGTTCTGATTTCAGTTAGTCCAATACTCATTTCCTGGTTGACAGGTCGTAAAAAAAACGGATGAGCCATGAAAAAGGTAATCACCATATTAAAATACAGCTCGTCACTTATCGGGCTTGTTATTATTTCTTTTTTTTTGCTTTGCGTATTCCTCGCCTTAATCCCTGTTGAAAAGGAAATTACCAAAGACCCAAGAAAAGTAACAATTTACTTTATGCAATCCGGTGTACATACCGACATCATTGTCCCGGTTCATCACAAAATACAACATTGGGACGCCATGTTTCCATATGAAAACAACAAAGTTTACGATACCACTTTCCATTGGATTGGGCTTGGCATGGGCGATAAACGATTTTTTCTAACCACACCGAGTTTTAGCGATTTAACCTTTTCTACCGCCTTTCGTGGAGCGTTTGGCTTAAGTGGCGCAGCGATTCATGCGTATTACCATTACGAAATCCCGAGTGATCGTCCGATTATTAAGTTGAGAATTACAGAAAATCAATACAAACGACTTTGTGCTTATATTAAACGGACCGTTAAATTCAAACATAATAAACCGGTATTGCTACATTCCAAGGTTAAAGGAACCACCTTCGACTACGACCGATATTATGATGCAAAAGGTGCATATAGCGTGTTAAACACGTGTAATTCTTGGGTAAATGAGGGCTTGAAGTCTGCGGGTCAACGCGGATGTTATTGGACTGCTTTTGCTGGAGGAATTTTCTACCAATATGGGAAATAAACTGCTATTTTTCCTGCTGTGTGCAACAATGTCAATCCATGCCCAGCAACGTATATTAATTTTTGCTAATGGGTACCTCGGACCAAAAGAAGATAAGATTCCAAGAGACAATGGAGTTACGACAAAGCGACAAAGTTATTGGTATAATTATGACGATACCATAATCAATCGTTTTTTGCCTGTAACACCAGTTTATATCTCTGGACATCATCCATTAAAAACCTCCCCGCACCGAAGTAAATTCCGCTTTGCTTGTTCGTATGTTTTTACGCGTTTAATCTGGTTTCGAAGTAAACGAGGGTTTGGATTAAATACCAAGCCAAATCCCGAGGGATTTCTAACGCGCTATGAAAACGGGAAAATCTGCGGAAGAAACTTTTTACAATTTGCAAAAGACTCCTTAAAGTCAAATCCCCGCAACGACACACTCGACATTGTTTGCCACAGCATGGGGTATGCCTACATTCTTGGATTTTTAACGCAAGTAGATTCTATTTATAATTTAGGGAAGATTTTAATAATTGCTCCAGAAACCCCTGATTTTATGGGCTACGACTGGAATAAATTCCAAGAAGTTTGGCAATACGGAAGTAATTTAGGTGATCCTAAGGCCGACATTATTTGTTTTCAAGACGGTATTGCGCCACAAGGTCCTGTTAAGAACTTAGAACGCTTATATCCGGCCAAAGGTGGACGAGTCTTTGTTCCAAAACATGCCAGTCGAGGCTTTATTTTTAGTCACCATTTAAATTGGTTTGATTGGTTTTATACCATTCACCCGGGCGACTATGGATTTTTCACCCGTTAGCTTACACTTTTTTGTTAGTTTTGAACATGCAAAAAGACGTATCCCTTAAACCATTCAACACCTTTGGAATTGATGTACGCACTGCATTATTTTCGTCGTTTTCAAGTATTGAGGAATTAATTGACCTCCTTCCCGCCATACGAAATACAGATACTTTAATTTCAGGGGGAGGAAGCAACATGTTGTTCACGAAAGATTTTGAAGGGCTGTTTGTTCGTAACTGCATCAAGGGGGTAAAGGAAATTGAACGAACTGAAACGCATGTAATAGTTGAGGCGGGTGCTGGAGAAAATTGGCATGACTTCGTTATCTCTTGCGTTAATCAGGGCTTTGGTGGGCTAGAAAATTTAAGTTTAATTCCTGGCTGTGTAGGCGCCTCACCCATGCAAAATATTGGCGCATATGGGGTAGAAATTAAAGACACCTTTGCTTATCTAGATGCCGTAGAAATTTCTACGGGTGACGTTAAGCGATTTTATTTAGCCGATTGTGCCTTCGGATATCGAGAAAGCGTTTTCAAGCATGAATTAAAAAATCAATATATCATTTGTAGCGTTGCTTTTACCTTATCGCTAAATCCAACCATTAATACATCTTACGGAGTAATTGAGGCAGAACTAAATGAAATGGGAATAACTACACCTAGCATCAAAGATGTTAGCAATGCAGTAATTCGCATTCGTCAATCAAAGCTACCTGACCCTAAATTACTCGGGAATGCCGGCAGTTTCTTCAAAAACCCTGTAGTCTCTAACGAGGTTCTTCAAACAATTCAATCAAGCTATGAGCGTGTTCCCTCCTACCCGGCCGGCGAAGGCCATGTGAAATTGGCTGCGGGTTGGTTAATCGAACAAGCAGGCTGGAAAGGTAAACGCTTTGGCAATGTTGGAGTTCATGAACTTCAAGCACTAGTATTAGTGAATTATGGTGGCGGGACAGGAAAAGAAATTTATGACCTTTCACAACGCATCATTAAAGATATCCAAGAAAAATTTGGGGTGAGCTTGGAGCGCGAAGTAAATATCTATTAGTCTTTTTTAAAGACGTCGTCTGAAATCCCTTTATTGACCAGATAATTTGAAAAGGTTAACACGATCGTACCTTTTTCATTGTCTTTATATTTCTTTTGCTTTTCGTTATTGCGAATATCCGAAGCTACACTCTTTGGCATTTTGAATTTTTTGATGTCCACCGTAAAGGTCATTTTATTGGGTAGGCCATACTTTTTATTCAGGTTATATTCATAATCAATAGAGACCGTGCCACTTGATTTGGTGGTTAGTACGGTTCTATAAATTAAATCCTCCGACGTGGAGATGTACACTTTCGCCAAAATTATCTCACTGTTTTCATCGGTTGGTAGGATTGAGATCAAGCGTGTTTTATGCTCATTAATTGTTTTTGCCTCTCCCAATACGGCACTATACTTTTTTTCATTGGATAGAAATCCAGTTAAATCACTCATTCCTTGTTTAGGAAGGATGGCAATTCCCTTTGATTCCACTTTAAACTTATCCTTCTGTTTAAAATAGATTTTGGCTTTTGCAATGGGTACTTTAATAAATGGAATGGCCGCTTTAATTTGAACATCGGCTTGATAATCTTCAACGAGGTCGATTTTATCAATTACCCCTTTAAGGATTTCTTCTGCGGTTTGACCGAATCCAAATCCCCCTGAAAGGATAAAAACAAAAAGTAAAACTGATTTCATGAGGTAATATCTTTTTTATTAAATCGAAAGAGGGTGATGCCAAGTAACACGGCAATGTGAGCCACTAAAATTAGTACCGATTCCCAAATGGCTGATGTAGGATATGGATCTTCGAACACACTACGCCAAGCCGCCATGTGCGTAGTAAACATATAGGGTTTAATCGAATCAAACACTGAAACATCCAAGGTGCCAATAATGGTGAATAAAATGATAACCGACATGGTGGAAACTATCGGTCCAACGCTATTCTTTGCAAAGGCAGAAAACGCAAGGGATAAGGTAGCAACGGTCCACAACGCAAGAAATGCAATAAGAAGTGCCAGTGCAAAACGCCACGCTAAATCTGCTTCTGGAAGAATCAATAAGCCATTGGAATTCAAGACAATCAAATCGCCGGTACCGAACATCCATTTCGCAACAAAAAGCGACAAAAAGCCCAACCAAACGGTCATAATCAAGGTGTAAATTGTTGCTGCTATCCATTTAGACAAGACAATACCTGTTCTTGAAATGGGTTTTGTAGCCAGCATTCGAATCGTACCTGAGGCTTCTTCCCCAGAGAGTAAATCACCGGTTACTAATGAAATTAATAGGGGAACATGCACGATCAACATCTGCATGATGATGAAGGCAATTAAATTACCGTTTAAAATTTTTCCATTAAAACTTAAGGTTTGTTCAAAGGAAGCCGTAACAAAACCAATGTAAGATTTCCCATCGGCTATCATGGCAAAAAGTACAATCAGGATTAATAGCGTTAATGCGCCTATTCCGATATAACTTCTAATTTTAGTAGCTATCTTGAGTAATTCGTTGATGGTATTTTTCCAAAGCATTATTTCTCGGTCATTTTAATGAAAAAATCTTCTAAACTTCGCTTAGGAATTACCGCCTTAACACCGCATCCGGTCTCAACAAGTCGCTGAATCAGTGGCTGGCGAATGTCCTCTTCCATTTCAATATGGTAGGTACCTTGATAGACTAAACGTACTGAAAGTGAAGAAAAATCGCGTTGAATCGTTTCCACAAAAACCGTTGGATTCGCTACTGAAATCTCTAAATTCATGCTTTGTTTTTCTAGCAATTCATGCACATTACCTTCTACGATGGTTTTACCCTGATTTATTATTACCATGCGATTCGCAATGATTTCTATTTCAGACAATTGATGCGAAGAAAGTAGGACCGTTTTCTTCTGTTCATCTCGCAAGCGAAGAATTAAATTTCGAACCTCAATAATTCCTTGAGGATCTAATCCCGTAGTTGGTTCATCAAGAATGATAACATCTGGATTATGCAATAAGGTTTGAGCAATACCTAAGCGTTGTTTCATGCCGTGTGAAAACCCAGAAACTTTATCCCCTTCCCGTCCATTCAACCCAACAAAATCAATCATTTCTTGAATTTGACGTTTGGTAATGTCTTTCCCAGATATGCGGGCAAAAATTTCTAAGTTACGTTGCGCAGAAAGGTATTTGTAAAAATCAGGTTTTTCAATAATACACCCAACCCGTGTTAACACTTCGGATCGATTTTGATTTAAGGATTTACCAAAAAACTTAATCTCCCCGTCAGTTGGACGAATAAGGGACAGCAAGCAACGAATGGTAGTACTTTTACCGGCACCGTTTGGACCTAAAAATCCAAATACGTCTCCTTCATTTACATGAAAAGATACATCTTTCACTGCGTGAAAGGAACCAAAATTCTTGGCTAGATGGGAAACTTCAATTACTGCCATATTCTTTTAACAAGCCAAAGGTATAAAGGTTGAGCACTTGAGTCTGTCTTTTTAGTTACATTTGAAATAAAAATGAAATTTTTTCTCTTAGTCCTAGGATTTCTTCCCTTTTTCTTCAAATCACAGTCTTTTGTCAACCGCACGTTTAGTCAACTCTATGATATTCAAGCTAAATCAGTGGTTCAAATGGGCAATGGGAATTATCTTGTAGTGGGGACACAAGCCTTTGCGAATGGATTTATAACGGTTCACACCCCTCAAGGACAAGCGTTTCAAGCAACATTTTTAAGCCAAGGAGCATTATCAAGTTTTTCTGAATTCAATCAAATTACCAAGATTAACGATACCCTTGCGATAATTGGTGGTAAAATCTCGTTAGCCGTGGGCCCTTCTGAAATTTGGCAAGGGATTTCGATGGCTGTTAATCAACAAGGGCAAGCCCTATGGGCCTTAACGCATAGTATCTCAGATCCCGGGATGGATGCAACGGTAAGAGATATAGAACGAATCAATGACACTTCTTTTTTCGTATTGACATCAGGAATCAGTGGTGTAAGCAATTCCTTAAGTAAAATAACCGCATCGGGTAATGTACTTTGGACAACATCCTATGATTCCAATTTGAATGGGTTCCAGTTGAATGATATTTGTTTGGCGGACTCATCACTTTTTGTATGTGGAAACATTTTTAATTTAGGAAATTTCTCGGGTATATTAATGAAAATTGATACCGTGGGCAATATAATTGAGGGTTCGAAATACGACCATACCGTACAACCAGATTTCATTCAGGTAATACCTCAACATGGGGCCATAATTCTAGCGAATCGAGGTCACATGATGGAATCAGTTGATGTAATGAAAATGGATTTTAATGGAACCGTTATAGATCAGAAAACTTATCAAGGAGGAATGTCTATGCCAGAAGACTTGGCGACAAAACCACTTTCAGTGATTGACAGCGCCACCTGTTGGTATTGGCGTGGGAGCGGGTTTGGCTCATATGCCCATCGAATTGAAAGTATGAATCTACTCCCTACACAAACCTTAATGCATTATGGAAATATTCAAACCCTGATGGAAGGAGATACGTCAATTACAATACTATCTGCTGGTCCGTTGTATGGAATTAAATCTCAAGTAATTCTCCAAAAACATTATGCCATTTCGGAAGTTGATTCTATAGAGGCACTCTATACATATTGTACCTACCCCCAAAATGAACTTCCATTAAATGAAATTGCCCCGATAAAAACGACCTTTACTCCAACGGTGACCAATGGCCCGTCCCCTTCCCCATTGTTTTATCCGCTTAATTCAAATGAACCTTGGGTGAACGAACCTTTTTGTGTGGAAATGTTGGGTGGATTGGGCGAAGAAATCCTGAAGTTCGGACCTAATCCGTGTGATGAGGAATTTCATATTGATGGAAATATAAATCAACCCTACACTATATTTTCAATCGATGGTAAATTATTACAAAAAGGAAAAATAGATTTTTTGGGTAACATTAAAACGTCTAATCTCCCAAGTGGAAATTATCTTATAAAAGTTTCAAATAACACGATAAAAGTTGCGATTAAGCACTAAAATAATGTGATATAAATCAGGTTTAACTGTAACTTACATCACAATAAACTCCTTGTCTCTCAATTAATTTTGTCTTGTTAATCCTATAAAAACAGACATTATGAAATTAGAACAAATTTACACAGGGTGCATTGCTCACGCGGCATATTACTTAGAATCAAACGGTGAAGCAGCAATTTTTGATCCACTTCGTGAGGTTCAACCCTACATTGACAAGGCTTTAAGTAACAACGCAACGATCAAGTATGTCTTTGAAACACATTTTCATGCAGATTTTGTTTCGGGTCATTTGGATTTAGCTAATAAAACGGATGCCAAAATAGTTTATGGTCCAACCGCTAAGCCAGGATTTGAAGCGATCGTAGCCGAAGATAATCAGGTATTTAATATTGGAAACTGCCAGGTCAAGGTATTACACACCCCGGGTCACACCATGGAAAGCACCACCTACTTAATAATTGATGAACAAGGGAAAGCGCACGGAATCATTACCGGTGACACCTTATTTATTGGTGACGTTGGTCGTCCTGATTTAGCTCAACATGTTATTTCTGATCTTACAGAAGATAAATTAGCAGGCTATTTATTCGATTCATTGAGAAATAAAATCATGCCATTGTCCGATGACTTAATTGTGTATCCGAACCACGGTGCTGGAAGCGCATGCGGCAAAAAAATGAGCAAGGAAACAACTGATACCTTAGGGAATCAAAAAAGAACCAACTATGCCTTGCGTGCGGACATGACAAAGGAGGAATTTAAAAAAGAACTGCTAACTGGATTAACTACTCCTCCGGGGTATTTCCCGAAGAATGTACTGATGAACATTCAAGGATATGAGTCACTTGATACGATCATTGACCGCGGAAACACCCCATTAAGTGCTGAAGCATTTGAATTGGCAGCCAATGAAACGGGTGCGTTAATGATAGATACACGTTCGGCAGAAGAGTTTGCCAAAGGATTTATTCCCAATTCAATTAATATTGGTATTGACGGAAACTTTGCGATGTGGGTAGGTGAAATGATCACAGACATCAAACAAGAAATACTGCTTATTACAGAACCAGGACGAGAAGAGGAATCGATAATTCGTCTTGCTCGAGTAGGATATGACAACACCATAGGCTACTTGAAAGACGGCTTCGATACGTGGAAAAAAGCATCCAAGGAAATTGACATGATTACTAGAATTACAGCCGAAGAATTTGAAACACGATACGCAATGTCACCCATTGTAATTGACGTCCGTAAACAAAGTGAATTTGAATCGGAACATGTAGTTGGTGCAATGAATATCCCTTTAAATCAGATTAACCAGAAATTCACTGAATTCCCATCAGATCGGGCCTTTATCTTACATTGTGCGGGCGGTTATCGTAGTATGATTGCTGCCTCCATTTTAAAATCTCGTGGCATTGAACAATTTGTAGATGTTATTGGAGGAATGACGGATATTTTGAAAACTAATATCCCAAAAACTGAATACATTTGCCCAACCACACTTTTATAACATGAACAAAACATTTTGGAATGAACGCTTTGGTGAACCAGGCTTCATGTATGGAGATCAACCAAACGATTTTTTAAGAGCAACATCTTCCTCCCTTAAACCGGGGGGAAGAATTTTGTGCTTAGCTGAAGGAGAAGGAAGGAATGCCGTTTATCTTGCCACTCAAGGCTTTGATGTAACATGCGTTGATTTTTCGGAATCCGGATTAAAGAAAACAGAACAATTATCAGAAAGTCATGGGGTTTCAGTTTGTACCGTATGTGCAGACCTCGGTCTGTATGAAATTGAACACGAAGCATGGGATGGAATTGTAATGATTTTCGGCCATTTTAACGAGGGTTTAAGGGCATCGTTGTACCAACGTATTAGTGCCGGCTTAAAACCTGGGGGAATACTTCTAATGGAAGTTTATACAAAAGACCAATTGACGTATGGTACCGGTGGACCGAAATCGATGGAATATCTATATGATAAGCAAGAATTAGAAGCCGCTTTTTCTGAATTCACTTCAGTTTCCATTCAAGAGGTTATTCGAGAAATTAATGAAGGGGAATTTCATAAGGGAATGTCAGCAACTGTTCAAGTTCAGTGTATCAAATAGAAATATTAAAATTTTATTACCATAAAACTTGTAATTATGCGAACAATCACTACTTTTGCCGCGGAGAGTTGGCAGAGTGGTCGATTGCGGCGGTCTTGAAAACCGTTGAACCGCGAGGTTCCGGGGGTTCGAATCCCTCACTCTCCGCCAAAACAAATTAAAAGCTAGCCGAAAGGCTGGCTTTTTTTATTACCAGTAGCGATCATTGCTTGCAATGGTGAGCAAAATGGTAATAAAAAAAGATAAGGATGCTTGCATCGTTGCTTTTAATTTGTTTTGAAGCATCTCCCATAAGGGTTCACGAGCGAAGCGAGTACTCCCTTAACTTACGAAATCTATCATTCTTTTAGCACCTTGGTAAAGCTTGCTTTGACAACGGAAAAAAAGCAAAAAAGAAAGATTGCGACTTAGGAGCAAGCTTGCTTTTAATTTGTTTTGAAGCATCTCACTTAAGGGTTCACGAGCGAAGCGAGTACTCCATTAACATGTGAAATCTAACATGCTTTTAGCACCTTGGTAAAGCTCGCTTTGACAACGGAAAAAAAGCAAAAAAAGAAAGGTTGCGACATAGGAGCAAGTTTGCTTTTAATTTGTTTTGAAGCATACCCCATAAGGGTTCACGAGCGAAGCGAGTACTCCATTAACATGTGAAATCTAACATGCTTTTAGCACCTTGGTAAAGCTCGCTTTGACAACGGAAAAAAAGCAAAAAAAGAAAGGTTGTTATGAAAGATAAGGCTGGTCAAATTTTGATATAGGTTTTAATTGTAGCAACATAATCTTCAAAAGCTTTCAATCCTTTGGGAGTTATTTTACAGATAGTTACAGGGTACTTTCCCTTAAAACCTTTTTTCACACTGATGTATCCAGCTAAACAAAGTTTATCAATCTGGAGGCTCAAATTTCCTGCACTAGCTTTTGTTTTTTCTTTCAAATAAACAAACTCTGCTTCTTCTAATCCGATAAGTAAGGATATTACAGCTAATCTTAATTGAGAATGTAGTAAAGGATCGAGTTCGTTAAACATTACTTTTTCTCATTGTGATACCCGGAATGATACATGACGAAATACAAGCTATTGAAGCAATTAAGAATTGTATTTCGAGTTTTGACAAAACACTTACAACTGTTAATAACATACTAAAAATCCCACAAAATATTGAAATCTTATGTTTAGAAATTCCCCCTACAACATAAATAGTTGAACCGATAATTAATGGAAACAACATAATTGCTATTGATGAAGATAAATAGGTTGAAGCAAAAGTGAGAATTGCATACATAAATGCAAATCCAGTGAATGCAAATAAATATACTTTCTCAAGTTGGGGAACATTGGTCTCTTTCTTTTGGTCTTTACTTTTATTTAAATATGATAAAAACCCTCCAATTGGAAATAGTACCCAATTAAATGTGTCAATTATAGTTCCTCTGAGATCGGAGTTAATAATAATTAAGAAATGAATAATGAAATAAATAGAAAGAATCAAACCCCAAAGAACGTAGTAAAATGATGCGCCTGTTTTTGAGCTTTTAGCTTCAATAATTGCGGCTTCAATTGTTCTTAATGAGTTAGTTGTACTAAATGTATTTTTTGCCATGATAATTTTAAAATAATTAGATACAAATATAAACTAGTTACAAATATTAACCAAATCAGTTTATTGAAATACTTGAAGCGAAATTTCATATTGTTCACGATCTTTTTGTAAATACTGTGAACCTACAAGACCACCTTAAGGGTTCATGCGCATTGGCGCATAATCCCACTAATTAACACGTATCAATTACAAGAATTACAAGACCTCGGATCGCATATCCAAGGTAACTGAATAGTTTTGAGGCGAAATACCACCCAAGGATTACGGGTCCGCCATTTCCCTTACTTTAACTACTAGCTGAAAGACCTGGAATCACATGAAGTAATTGGATTTGAGCGAACATGATTTAAAGACATTCTAGCAGCCAAGAAATTAAAACGCTTAGGAGATTTTTAGATGTGTTTTCGCCAACGGAGAGTGAATAATTAATTTAATCTTAAAATCATTATTCCTTAATTAGCTTTTGTTGCACCAAATTGTCTTTATTGAATTTGACTTGAACAAAATACATTCCGGCATCTAAATTTTCTAATGAAATATTTTCTAAAGAAGTTAAACTCATTAATACTTTACCGTTGATGTCAAGTATTTCAATTAATTCGACGTTCAACCCATTGTTTTGAATATGTAATTCATTTTTTGTTGGGTTTGGATATATTACAATTGAGGAATTATCGTTAGCCAATTCAGAAGTTCCTAACCAAGCAGGTTCAATTCCGGTTGTGAAAACATGGAGTAATTGTTTATTCACTACCCATAAATTCCCCAAGGTATCTAGTTCTATCCCAACACCATCAGTAAATACAATCGGTGTATTCTGATCATCATAAATTGTCCAGGTTTTGAGGCTGCGATTTAGAAAACCGATTTTTTTCGGTGGATTCAAAATGCCGAATTCGCCAAAAACCGCCCAGATATTATGGTTTTGGTCTATTTCAAACTCTTTAATAATGAGATCTGCGGGCATGTTGATTGAGTTATGTGGCGTTATCGTATCAACGAATGAATTACCCACTGCCAAAGAAATGCCAAGGTTTCCCGATTTATAAAGGGTGTCTGTGTATTTAGAAAATTTCAAGTGATGGGTCTGGTTATCCAGCATAAAGGGAATGGTATCTGCGTTGTACATGGTTGATAATCCATTTTGAAAATGAAACAAGGCGCCTTGTTCGATGCCATCCGTTGCCCAATGGTTGCCGTTTTTGGATTCGATTCTTCTTAAATAATTTACATTACCAAACTGTGAGCCTTGCGGATGAATTACCAAGAAGTATTCATTAATTCTTGCACACCATATCGTATCGTCATCTGAAGATAATTGAACGCCATCTACACCATCTGGAATGGTGCTCCAGTTGGTGCCATCGTAATTGACTAAACCGAAATAACGATCAACTAGTACCGTTCTAGTAGGTGTAAATGTGATGTCTTCAAACGCATAATAACCTTGTAAAATAGGTTCGTTGCTCGCATTAAAATCAGTAAATTGACCATCGCTTGTCAAGCGAAATATTTTTGTTTGATGTGCAAACCAGATGGAGTTGTCATAAGGATTAATCTTGAATTGTTTGTGTGGAAAACCGTGAGAAGTCCAATTAGAATAGGGGTGAAATACATTGGTGTGAAAGGTATGCCAACTTTGTGCTATTAAGAAATTATAAATAAATAATGTGAAGTTTAGAATAACATTTTTCATAATTTCATCCATTTTTTTGTTATGCTTTTTGAATCCTGTCCTGAAAATTTAACAAGATAAACGCCTGGTGATATATTTGTTGCGTATAATGACTTTATTTTGTTTCCGGGTTGTATATTTTCCGAAAATAATAATTGTCCGGAAATATTAAAAACTTCTATGACCCCTTCTTCATGTTGATTCTCAAATATAATATTTATTTCTCCCTTTGAAGGATTTGGAAATATTTTAAAATCAGGTGTAATTATTTCGTTTGCGTTAAGTAAAGTGTCTAAAGGCGGGTTTTCTGCGTAACACGGAAAATCATAACGATCTATCGTTGTATCCTTTATATAGAGGCTAAAAGCCATATGTAAGGTATCTATATTTGGGTCAATTGGATACCAATAATCTACATCAAAAGAAGAAAATTCATTATCTTCAATTTGTCCGATATGTTTTTTAATAAAATGATAATAATATCCACTTAATAAAATAGTAGAGTTGTTAATTATTGTGTCAATAAAGCAATACGGCTCTATTCTGAAAGTGTCCGGACGTGGCATCCAATGGTATTGACCGGTTAGACCTATTAGTTCTAAACTTCCGACTGTATCTGTGATAAATCCTAAAGAATTTGTTTCACTATGTCTAATCCATGTATCAAGTAATTCAGTACTCGGTAGGATATAAGGGGTAATATCGTATTCTAGTACATATTTTCTTCGTTCAACTTGATAATCTTTCTGTAATTCCAATGGAAATTGAGATCCTAATGGGCCACCATATAATGAATTTAAAGGCTTATTCAAATGCAATGAGATGGTATCAATTTCTACAAGATGAATAGAAGTACTGGGTTCATTTGGGTGTACAATTTGAAAGGTTGGGAAATCGATCATTTTCAACGCTTCAAGTGCATTGAGCCTACCAAATCCGGTTGAGTCATCATATTCTTCCGAAACATAAGGATTCGCATCAGTTGCTGACTTTTGTAAAATATATTCAACATCGGATGGATCCAAATTAATATTTGAATAACATGGCTTATTGTAATGACTCAGTAATAAAGCCGCCACACCAGAAGCGTGGGGAGCAGATGCAGAGGTGCCATTAAAAACTCTATAGTAACCATAAATATTTGTGTATGGTAAATTGGAGCTTCGCGTTGATACCACATTTGATCTAGAACCCGGTGCGATAATATCTAAATTTAGTCCGATGGGTGATTTATAATTTTCCCCAACATCAGTGTTAAATGGAGCAACCAATCTTTTTCCATCCGTACCTGATGCACCAACAGTGATGATCCAAGAGTCATCGAATTTCTGTGGGTATCTATTATTAGGCATAGATTGATCTAATGTTGGATCCATATCCAAATTATTTCCTCGGGAAACTACATTGACAACACCGTTTTGTAATGAAAACAAAAAAGATTCCCGACATAAATTACAAAAGGGTGTTTCCAAAATTGGCTCCCAAGTGAGAGTGTCTCCTGGTAAATTTTCCCATGTTGGGATAAATCTCGGAGAAGTATAAACCTTATAACTATAGCTGTGATTTCCAATATGGATACCATATCCGGATGTATGATTCCAATATGGATTGGTATTAGGAACTAAGCCTGGATTCGGACTAAAATTCCAATTGTAATATGAACCAACGGAACGCGCTGCATCAATAATAGCTTGAGAAAAATTCTCTGGCGTTCCTCCAGCAGTTATTCCTAAGCTAAAATCAAGAAGACTTACTCCAGTTGTATCAATGCCATTTCCTCCTGCTATCCCAGCAATACCAATGTGATTATTTCTTTTAGCACCAATTATTCCAGCAACCAGCGTCCCATGCCCTTTCAAATCTTGTCCAAAAGAGTAATAGCCATTTCCTAAAGAATCTATGACAAAATCATCGTAATATGCGTGCCCTGTAAGTACCTGTAAATCCTCATGACTTGAGTCAATGCCAGAATCAAAAACCCCAACTTTAATAAACCTTTTTCCGGTTTCAATATTCCATGCATTACTATCCAAGTTAATACCAATATTTGGACTAGAAAAATCATATAAAGATTCCTGATAATGGAATAATGAATCGTTAGGTATGTCTTCAAAAAACAACTCCATTGGCGGATCCACATAAATTACAAAAGGATATTTAGTTTTCAAATAACTGAAAAAAAACCAATAATTAATGCTTTTAGGTACTTCAATTTTAAAAGTTGCCCAAAATGGCGGTATAGAAACTTGGTTGCCCAATCTTGATATCGAAATTGAGTCCTTGGTTTTAAGATTAGGAAATATTTTTTTCAGTTTTAGAGATCTCAAGTCTATTATTGAATCAATTGATTTTTCAATTTCCAGTTTACCCTGTTCGTTTAAATAACTAATAAAGTTCTGGTTATCAAAATTTGGATTATCTATTTTACCAAAATCTAGCAATTTATGATTTAATCGAACTACAATATAATCTCCGGCAAAATTATTTTGTGCTATTGATTTTGAAATTGTGAACATGGAAAATAATATAAAAAATAGACTGGTAGTTTGACAGAATTTTTTCATTTCTATAAATTTTAGTTGAGAAAGTTGTTAAAAGTTATTCCCTTAAAATAATTGGTTCATCAGTTATGTTTACGTTTTTTCTAAACTCATTGATTTTCTTCCGTTGAGTCTATTGTAACTATGCAAACCAAACTTTTTACCACGAATTTTCCAAGCCACGACAATCAGATTAAGAACACATTCTATCAAAACTAGAAATCATTCTATTTTTTCTATTTTGGACAGAAAATGATTTAAGATCATCAATTTTGCCCCGAAAAAGAATTCTAATTTTGTCGTCTAACTTTAAAATTTATATTATGTCTTTTAATGGAAATGAAGGTGATTTTATCACACTAAGAGAAGGGTCAGAAATGACAAAACGCTACAGAGATACTATCCAACCAGGTGAGGTGATTGGTGTCTTTATGGGCAAAGAAAAGATCAAGGCAATTTTAGATCAAAGTGAATGCAAAGGAATAAGATTCTATTTTGCAAAGAATGAAAGAAATGAAAACACATTGGTTCTAGTCGGGGCCAGTGCAGATCAAAATGATATGGTTGATGGATTGATCGCTGATAGGAGTTTTCCTTGTCCTACAATTTGTGGGAATTCAAATGCTTTAAATTCTTGAATACGTTTTATACATATTTAATTCTTTTATTTGGTAGCGGTTTCGTAGCTACTTGCGCAGCAATAATATTCAGGATTAAATCGAAATTAATTAATCTGCAAATTATTGCTTGGCTTTTAGTTAGATTCTTGGCTGATATACTATCTTACATTTTAAAATTCAATTTTAATCTGAATGTTTATCCTGTTTTTAACATTTCTGTTACAATTGAGTTTTTATTGATTATTTCATACTATTTGATTACATCCCATAATCAAAATAAGATTAGAGTTCTATTTTATTTAATTCCGATAGCGTTATTGTTTTTTGATTTGATCGTTTTTAATGCTTTTTTTACATCTAATGGAATTTCTTATGTTTTTTACAATTTATTTTCAACCATTTTAATGTTGACATTACTCTTCAAACAAGAAGAAATGTTAAGCTTTGACCGCTTAATTGCTAAGTCTATGTTTGTGTTCCATTCGATTTCATTCATTTACTCGATAATCGAATATAAAATCCGAATAAATGATCAAATTATGCAAATCGTATATCCTCTTTTCTTCTTAAATGTAATTGGATTAAATATTTACATTTCTTTCATGATATGGTCAGTTCGCAAGAGTTAGCATATTTTATAATAATTGGTATGCTCTTCACTTTTGTATTGAGCTTGGGTATAGTATTGCTTGTGAAAAAAAACCAGCGAATACAAGAACTCTCCGAAAAACTTATCAAAAAAACCGAAGAGAAAAAGGAACTTGAAAAACTAGAAGTAGCAATTACTACCCAGGAAAAAGAACGAAGTGAAATAGCGCGCCAGCTTCATGACGATGTTGGCGCGCTTTTGTCTTTAGCTCAAAAGAATCTTTCAAATTTAGAGGATGAAGCAGTTTCAGGGAAAATAGATATAAGTTCAATTTCATTAAGTAAAGAATATGTTTCTCAAAGTATTGAACATTTACGTCAAATAACAAAAGGTTTAATACCTCATTATCTCTTAAAATTCGGATTAGTGAAAGCACTTGAAAGAATGGCAAAACAAAAAACTGATTCCCTCATAGATTCCTTTAAATTTGATATTAATATACCTGATGACCTGGTAATTTCCAATCTAATCATGACACATTATTTTTACATAGCAAGCGAACTGATTACCAATTTATTAAAGCACAGTTACCCAAGTTCTATTGAAATGATTTTAACATTTGATGCTGGATACTTAAAGTTAAAAATCAAACACAATGGAATTGCTTTAACTCAACGTGATTTTCAACTTTTATCTTCTGATTCGGATAGTTTAGGCTTGGAAAACATTCGTTATCGACTCAATGTGATCAAAGGTGAATTAGTATTGAAACGTAACAAAACGTACGGTACAATTGAACTTATTACCAATTTAGATAAATCAATCTAATATGTCAAACGTTAATAATAAAATCAAAATCGGCTTAGTGGAAGATCACGAAGTTGTAAGAAATGCCATTTCAAAAATGTTGGCTGATATTCCAGAATTTGAATTGGTCTTTGATGTAGCGAATGGTCAAGATTTTTTAGATCAATTGAAAGACAATCCAATTGATATTGTGCTCTTGGATCTCGAAATGCCCGTTTTAAACGGAATAGAAACCATAAACGAGCTAAACAAACTAGAATCTGCAGTAAAAGTAGTTATGCTCACCATGCACGATGATTTAGAAATTGCTTTTGAGTTACTATCTAAAGGTGCAAATGCATACTTACTGAAAGAATGTTCAACCAAAGAAATGGTCAAAGCAATTATAACCGTTCATGAAAAAGGAAGTTATACCAATGAATTCATTAATGACGCAATTATAAACTCAGTTGCATCTGAACGAAAAACTCAAAACAGAATGAAGCAATTGAATTTAGACCAACGTGATTTGAAAATTCTTCAACTTATTTGTGATGGTTGTACAGGGCAACAAATTGCGGATGCAGTATTCACCTCAAAGAAGAACTTAGATCTCATTCGAACAAAACTCATGAAAAAGTTTAAAGTAAAAACAGGAAATGAACTCATTCGACTTTGTATAATTCATAATATATATACACCAAGAACAAACGAAGAAATTGAACTTGAAAAACAAGATTTACTCCTTACTAAGAAATTAAGGAAGCAATACAGATTAATGCAAAATAATTTTTAATTTGCTTGATTATTCTTAGTTTAACATTAGAAAAATAGTTTGCAGAATTTTATTTTGGAAGTGAATTCTTTTCAAAAACAAATGATTTTGAAATTCCTATTCGTAACCCTGACCCTTTATTTATCGATGTAACATCGATTGAATTTCCATTATTGTTTTGAGCAGTTAAATGAAATGAATATTGCGATGAAAACCCTTGTACATACATTACAAAGAACGTAAAAAAATCATACAAATGTTTTTTATTATGAAAACCAAGCTCGTACTTAATGGAAATAAAAGGTTGACAATATCCCCAAATATCTGACTTGTTTAATGAAATGGATTTTACATACCCTTGCTGATTGTAAATATAAGATTGATAATATTCCTTTTCATTCTTAGTGTTGAATATGGAAGGTTTATTGATGCCAAATCCAAATGATACATTATTTGTCAAATAGCTTGATTTTCCGATATTTAAGGTAGAATAAATATAAAACTGATTATATCTAGCAATTAACAGTTTAGAAATGTATTCAGTATAAATGATATTGGAATCTAAATAAGTAAGATACGAGTAACCTTTGCAAGAGAGATTTATTTGACTTTTAGTAATATAACTTGATAAACCAATCCCTAATTTCCATCGATCATTAATTCTAATTAGTGACAAATTGATTAAAGGCTCTAATCCAAATTTGTTTGTGTGTTTAATATTTTGGAATGCATTTACCCTATTAATATTTTGAAAAGTGTAAATTGATGGAACTACATCATTGATATTCCCACTATTTTTTTGGAAACTCATTCCGGCAAATTTAAGTCCTGGTTCGAGTTCAAAAATAAATTTTTGACCCACGCTTACATTTGCAAAAAAAAGTAAAAAATAAGTCCAAAAATTTTTCATCAAAATGTTACTTTTTATTTCTCGAGCAATTGATAGGTTTTGTAAGGCCAATGCCAATACTCGTTCCTCGAGATGTAGCAATTTGTGAAGAAAATGGACCTAGGTTATAAACATCAGTCAGTGTTAATTTGGCGAAATTGTAAATTCCTTGTTGATAATTCAAATAACAGTTAAATATGTTTTTTCCATTTTTGTTGACTAATTCAAGTTCGTAACGGAAAAGTAAAAAAGGAAGCAGGGTGTGCCTTTTGAAGGTCTCAAACTCAAATACACCTATCGGAGTTATCCAACTCCGATCATTTTTTTTATTATTTGTAACACCAAACCCCACCGAAAGCAAAGATCTGTTCTGAGAATTAGAGTTAATTTTTATATCTGGATCATAAGAACCAAGTAAGTAAAAATTAAAGTCATTGAACCCAATTGTTGAACTCCCAAAGTAGTTTCCATTACCCAAAATAATTTGATTTTCAGCTATGTAAATCGAATTATTCTGAACGCTTGCTACTTTTAAAAAAACGCGCCCACCATTGTAAAATCCAAAACCACCACCTATTAAAATGTTTTTATTTAATTGATAAATTTCTGTGTAAAGATCCATATTAAATGCTGGATGAATATTGGCATTATCAGAAAATAGAAAGTTTGCTGGTTTATTTCCATTCGAATAAATTATTTGATTATCAAAAATTACGGAGTTGAATTTTTGAAAGCTTATAATAGGAGATCCTATTAATGGTTTAATTCTAAAAATCCAATTTTGGGAGTAACAAATGCTACTCCCGAAAATTAGATTAATTAAAATAAAAGTTTTAAAATTCATCAATATCCACTGTTTATTCGAACTTGATAAAGTGTCCCATTAACATTTTTTGAAGGAGTATTAAAATTTAAATATTCCCAATTTCCATTTATCATTACGTATGCTCTTGCGCCTAAAACATACTTATGACATGCTCTAATTCCTTGCCAGGACTGGCCTACAGCTACACCGGTACCATAATTTGTGAGTGATTGGTAACCGGTATCATTCTTGCATTTTAATTTATACCTGCGTTGCCATTCTAATTTTACAGGAATATTTGCTGTTGACCATGATGAGGACCAAGAAATTTCACTAGCTGTATTTACCGAAAGTGTTCTTTCTTTCTGACGCAGTATTACTTTACTATATAAATCCCAACCGATTGGCGTCCATCGATATTTCGCTTTTAATTCACCATCGAACTTTTTATTTGTTATGGCCGCATTATATTGACCATTAAAAATATTTCCGCTAAGTAAAAAATCCCATTCTATCAAATCTGTAAAAGGGAATGTATCATCGCTTACAGAAGCAGAATTCTCATTGCAACCTAACTTATATGCAACTCCATGAGCTTCATATATTACCTCTTTATCCCATGAATATTGAATTATATTTATTTGGTCATATTGTCCAAATTTTAATTCATTATATTTTTGATTTTTTTGTTCTATTGGTAGAGAATATGCTTTCCTATTAATAAAATCTAATTTAAAAAGAAAATTTCCAATTTGAACAATTCCGTCTTTGTTAAGAATTTTAAATACAAATAAAGGGTATTCATCTTCGCCTACCGAATTTATTAGATTTTGATAGCATGTAGAGTTTAGAAATTTATCAAAATTTAGATTTTGAATAATTTCATAAATGTTGTTTTGCTGTGTACGTAACTCTTCATCGTTTAAATTATCATCTGCTTGAAATGCTTTTTCATAATCTTCAACAGTTTTAAAAATTAATACATTTCCATCTGTAGATACGGAAATATCTGTTCCGTTTTTCAATGTAACATATTTAGTAGTTTTAATCGCAGTGTCTTTAGGATTTTTGTTTTCATTGTACTTACTACATGAAACCTGTCCAATTACAATACAGACTAAAAAAAAATTTAATTAAGTAATTTTTTTTCATTTCGAAAGATTTAATTTTGTTAATTATAAGATTTTGCTCATTGATGTGATGTCGACGTCGAAACGAAATTAGATTAATTCTTAACGAATCTTTACATTACGATATTTCGTTTTTTCAAAACAAATCGCCTATTATCCGTGTAAAGCGTTGTATATTAGTGTTATATGGAATTAAAGGAGTGAGTTTATTAGATTTATAACTAGAACGTATTCTATTTTTACTAGAAAGTATTCCTAGCTAAAATTTCAATAAAAAGATGTATTTTCATTTTGTACCCTAATCTTTCTTGAATAACCCAAATCCGACTTTTCCACTCTTTTTCATTTCAGAAGTTTGTTTCCTAATCGAAGCAAATCTTCATTTCTCAACATTCGCATACTTCTATTTACACAACAGCCTCCAGAGTTCTCGCAAGTGTAGCAAAAGCTCTTGCAGCTAAACCAATTCTTACTGAGATTAAATTAATTGTACATACCAATGTAGTTATCTACGCTAAGACTTAACGCTGTTACCTCGGATAGTATAACCAAGGTAACTGAATGGTTTAGATTAGAATCAAAATGATTCACTCAGCAAATCTCCATCATCCTTTAGGATAACCACACCCTCTTTTTCAACTGAAAGCGTTACAGCTTTATCATAACCCTCACCCATTACATTTCGAAATACTCGATAAATATATTTACCACTTCGAAAGATATATACACAATTTCCTCCAGAGCCAGAATATTCAACCCTTCCTTTATTTAAAACCAACTCAGGTTTCTCCGATTGTTTTTGTCCTACTTTCCAAGATACATAGCGAAAAACACCTTCTGTTATTTCATCAATTCGTATCATATAGCTTGCCGTAATCGAGGAAAAGATCGGACGTTTAAATTCAGAAATTGACGTGTGAACTGCGGCTTTTTGAGCCTCGACTAACTTACTATATCGCTCATCGGCTTTCTTAGATCGATAATTTATCCCCGTAATGCTTGTTGCATCGTCACTAAGCCAAACTATCCCTTGATTCAACATAACACCACGCCATCCCACTTGAGACCAATCACTTGGCGTTGATTTAGCAATTTCAGTTTTGAGTGACTCATCAAAGACTTCATCAAAATAAGTTTTCATCTCCTCCTCATTCTGTATTGCAGGAATCGGATAATCTCTAACGAGTGGATAGGATATCCGTTTAACGATTTCTTCTATTTCATTCTTCTTGAAAAGAAGTATAAGCTTTTTTATTTCTTTTTCCTGTTCCGGAGAAAGCGATCGAAAATCATCGGAATCATATTCTCCTTTTGAAATGGTCTTTTGTTGCTCTTTTCTATTGGCCTTTTTATTCGAGGACGTACATCCCACCAAAAGCAGTAAACAAAGAATAAGCGTTGATTGAATGTTCATATGGTATATTTTTCTACAAAGATAACATTGCCCAGACAATTGTTCGTCTCTATGCGATTTTGTACCTTTAACCCATGAATACGCCCCTCGCAGAACGCATGCGCCCGCTCCAACTCGATGACTATATCGGGCAGGTTCATTTGCTCGGTCCAGATGCCCCCTTGCGTAAATCGATCGATGCTGGCGTGCTTCCATCCATGATTTTTTGGGGACCACCAGGTGTTGGTAAAACGACCCTTGCGAATTTAATTGCTACACACTTAAAAAGACCATTTTATAAACTTTCGGCGATTTCTTCAGGCGTTAAAGAAGTCCGTGAAGTGATTCAGCAAGCGGAAAAAGGAGGAATGTTTCAACAAGGGGGTGCGGTGTTATTTATTGATGAGATTCATCGCTTTTCAAAAGCACAACAAGATTCCTTGCTCGGAGCAGTTGAAAAAGGAACGGTTACCTTGATGGGTGCCACCACAGAAAATCCATCGTTCGAAGTGATTGCTGCCCTACTTTCCCGCTGTCAGGTATATACCTTACAAAGTCACAACAAAGTAGATTTGGAATTGCTCTTAACTCGAGCCTTAAGCAAAGATTCTTGGTTGAAGTCCAAGGATATAACGTTACAAGAAACGGAAGCCTTACTGGCTATTTCTGGGGGTGATGCACGAAAATTACTTAATGTATTTGAGCTTTTAGTCGGAAGTGCGCCTGCCAATCAACCCTTAATCATCACGAATGAGTACGTGTTTGCCAATGCGCAACAAAGCCTGTCAAGGTATGACAAAGACGGCGAACAGCATTACGATATTATTTCTGCATTTATTAAATCGGTTCGCGGCAGCGACCCCAACGCTGCAGTGTATTGGTTAGCGCGAATGATTGCGGGTGGAGAGGATCCCAAATTCATTGCTCGTCGCCTCTTAATTATCGCTTCCGAAGATATTGGATTGGCTAATCCAAATGCCTTATTAATCGCAAACACCACCTTTGACAGCGTATCAAAATTAGGTTGGCCCGAATCACGCATCGTACTCTCCCAGTGTACGATTTATCTGGCCTCCTCGCCCAAAGGAAACGCCGCCTATCAAGCCATTAATCGAGCGCAAGAACTGGTAGCTAAAACCGGAGATTTACCTGTGCCTCTTCCCCTACGCAATTCCCCCACAGCGTTGATGGAAGAATTAGGATATGGCGAAGGCTATTTATATGCCCACGATTTCCCAGGAAATTTTGTAGTCCAAGAATTTCTACCTGATGCTATCACTGGAAGTAATTTCTTTAAAGCGGGAAGCAGCGCAAAAGAACAAGAAATTGCGAAGCAACTCTACCAATTATGGAACGATAAATACGGTACGAATGAATAGGCTTCTCTACTCCCTCATCGTATTTCCTTTTTCTTTATTGCCCCTTAAGTGTTTAATGGTTCTGCGACCACTTTTATTTGTCGTATTATATCAATTAGTTGGCTATCGAAAAAAGGTGGTGTTTTTGAATCTTACGCGTAGTTTTCCGAGTGAAACCCCAGCACAAATCAAAGAAAAAGCTAAAGCCTTTTATTGGCATCTCAGCACGGTATTTATTGAGGCTGTTAAAAACCTGAGTTTTTCGGCTGATGCCTTAAGGTCAAGAATTACCTACACGAATCCCGAATTAATTAATGAATTGCGGGCAAAGGGAAGGAATATTCTCTTGGTTGGCGGGCATTATGGAAATTGGGAATGGCTCATCACTTCCTTAGGGATTCATTTTCCGTCGCATGTATTTGGTCTTGGCATGCCCCTTTCGGCTTCGTTCTGGCAACAAAAACTCACCGAACGCCGCGAGCGGTTTGGCCTTAAAGTGATTCACAGTAAAAACTACAGGGAGCATTTGCTCAATGAAAAAAATCAGCCCTTTATTTTGTTAATGTTAGCGGATCAGAGTCCGGGCGACTCTAACAAAAGTTATTGGATGGAATTCCTTAATCAACAAACCGCCATACCTTTTGGCACCGAGGCGCTAGCGAATGAAACCGATGCCGCAGTGGTCTTTATAAATCTTTCAATGACAAAACCAGGATTTTATTCCTTGACCTTTGAACTCTTAACTGAAACCCCAAAATCACTTACCTTTGGAACGCTTACGGAAGCTTACACTAAGCGTTTGGAAACTGCGATTAATTCTCATCCATCCCTATGGATGTGGTCGCACAAGCGATGGAAACGTGAAATTCCGGAAGATTTAAACGCATTAAGAACCATACAAGAAAACCGATTTAATCAACGATACCGATGAAACACCTCGTATTCACCACCCTACTGATCTGCAGCTTTACCTTAAGCATTGCCCAACTCATGAAGAAACCATCCGCTGTGGAAATTTCAACCTTACCACAATGGGCTCAACTCATGTATGGCGACAATCCAAACATGCTGGAAGTAAGTGCAGCGTACAATGCGTATTACCGAACGCATCCCTTTGAAAAAAGCTACCATACCCAATACTACAAACGTTGGGTGCGTACCTACTCTACCCAACTGAATGATGCGGGATATATTGTCTTACAAGCAGTTAATTCCAATCCAAAACCGAGCATAATTAAATCTTCGTCGTGGTCTGTGGTTGGACCAATCACTACCTATTCACAAGGCGGAGGTCAAGGAGGCGACCAAGCAAATATTTATAGTTTAGATCAATGTGCAGGCTCACCGAATACGGTAATTTGCGGTACCGAACCTGGAGAGGTTTATAAAAGTACGGATGGTGGACAAAACTGGACCTGTATTTCTATGGGATTAGATTTCTCGAGCGGTGTAAGTGCCGTAGAAGTAAGTCCTACCAATCCCCTGCTCTTTTTTGCCGGTGGAAACAATGGGGTTTACCGTAGCTTAAATGGCGGATCCACATGGACCAATGTATTGCCTAATTCTGGGTTTGGCGTAAATGAAATTCTAATCGTTCCAGGAAATGAAAACATCGTATTGGTGGCATCAGACAAAGGATTGCATCGATCTACGGATGGTGGTACAACTTGGACCCAATTATGGGGTGATGCGTGTTACGACATTAAACCGAATGTCTTGAATGCACAGGAACAATACCTTGTAAAACACGACCCCAACTTGAATATTTGCGGATTTTTAAAATCTACGGATTTTGGTGCAACATGGACCACACAGAGCAACGGTTGGTATAGTTCAGTAGATCCTGCGCGCAACGATGGCGGTGCCCGAATTGCCCTTACCCCTGCCAACCCGAATCGAATCTATGTATATTTAATTGGCGAAGCGAAAGCTAACGACTACGGATTTATCAGCATCTATAAAAGCGACAATGCAGGAAACTCTTGGGTAAATGCCTACGGACAAGATGGTGGACCGTATTCAGCAGTACATCCCAATTTAGCGATTGGCACGTCTACATGGCTATATCATCAAGGATTTTATAACTGTGCCATACTTGCCAATCCAAACAACGCAGATGAAATTTTGGTAGGTGGCCTCAACTTGTATCGCTCAATTGACGGTGGCGCAAGTTACACAAGTGTCTCCGGATACGTTGGCGGTCCACTTTCTCTACATGTAGATAATCAAGATTTTCGTCAGGTGAATGGAAATACATGGATTACCACCGATGGTGGAATCTATAAATCGACCGATTTTTTATCGACCCAACCCGATTTCAAGATGTCGGGAGTTCGCGCTTCAGACTTTTGGGGGTTTGGTGCGGGATGGAATGAAGATGTGTTGGTTGGTGGCTTGTATCACAATGGAAACCAAGGGTACCATGAAAACTATGGCGCCGGCAATTTCTTGAATTTAGGAGGTGGTGAAGCCCCTACGGGATATGTTAATCCCGGAAGAAACAGAATTACCTATTATTCGGATATTGGTGGAAAAACACTACCAACTAGCTTAGCAAATCCAATCACAGGGGCTCCGTTTGGCATGTCACCTAATGAAAGCTATTGGGCTGCAGAATCAAGCGAATTTGAATTTCAACCCAATTGCTACAGCATCGGTTACCTTGGAAAGGATAATTCACTCTGGAAAACCAATGATGGAGGGGTTTCATTTAATTTAGTGTATTCCTTTGGGACAGCCGCTGGAGATCAAGTGAAGTATATAGAGATCGGAAGTGAAAATCCAAACATCATTTACCTGAATCAGCAACCAGCCTCCGGGAACCTAGGTAAGTTATGGAAATCTACGGATGGTGGAATCACATGGAATCAACTATCAATCCCTGCTGGAAATAGCCGACGGATGCTGCTTACCTTAGATCCCGCCAATGACAATCACTTATTCATTGCCTATCCGAGTGGGTCGAATGGAAATAAAACCTTTGAAAGTACAGATGGCGGAATTTCGTTTACAAACATAAGCACCAACGTACTCAACAACGAAAGTGTACAGAGTATTCTGACCATTGGAGGCACCAACAGTGGCGTGTATTGCGCAACCAATAAAGCGGTATATTACAGAAATACCACTACTTCCTGGTTGTTGGATAATGCAGGACTCCCAACTCAGATTAATGGAAACATTTTACGTCCATTCTATCGAGATGGTAAAATCCGCATGGCTTCATATGGAAAGGGAATCTGGGAAAGCGCCCTGAATGAGGCACCGAACGCCCCCATTTGTAGAATTATGGTCGATAAACTTTCACAAACTGTGATTTGTGCAAGTGATTCGTTTTATTTCGAAGATCATTCCGTGTTAAACCATCAAAATGCCACATGGAACTGGAGTTTCCCTACCGGATCGCCAAGCACTTCTGCCATGAGAAATCCAGCCGTTTTGTTTGGTATTGGGACTCATCAAGCCATATTAACTATAACTGATGGAAACGGTCAAACCGACAGCGATACACTTTCTGTAACGGTTACGCAGTACACCTTACCTGGGATTGTTCAGGAAGGATTTGAAGGAAATTTCTTACCCAATGGATGGAGTATTGAAAACGAAGATAACGGAGGAACCTGGAGTAACTCCTCAACGATAGGCGGTTATTCAAACTCGTCGAAATCCGCGAAATTTGATAATTACAACATTGATTCTCAAGGGAGTTTAGACGATTTAATCTTCAATATCGATGGGGCTCAATTAGTGAACCAACCCTTATTAACCTTTGATGTTGCTTATTGTCGCTGGGGTGCAGGATATTCTGACTCCTTATATGTTGGGGTTTCAACAGACTGTGGGGCAAGCTATCAATACGTGTATTATCGAGGAGGAGAAAATCTTGCCACGGCACCTGACAATCAATCTGAATTTGCTCCTACTTCTACTCAATGGCGAACGGATACGGTGAATTTAGCAACATGGGCCGGACAAAACAACGTACAAGTTGCGTTTAGAAACAAAGGCGACTGGGGTAATATCTTATACTTAGACAATATTAATTTAGGCAGTTCTGTTGGGATTAATGAGGTTGAAAACATACAGGCTCCTAGCGTATACCCCAATCCGCTCCGAGCAGGCGGAACCATTAACATCAAGAATTTACCAAAATCTAGCTTAAGCATATTTGATGGAAAAGGTAAACGGGTATGGGAAGCAACTGCTGAGAACGAATTTCATGGAAACCTTCCTTCTACCCTTTCGGCGGGATGGTATTTATTGCACATCGAAGGAGAAAAAACTATATGGAACTATAAGGTAGTCGTAGAATAATTACTTCCCTTTAGCCTTGATTACAATGGCCACTGTGTAAAACAGAATTTTTAAATCAAGGGCAATGCTTCGGTTGTTGATGTAAAGTAAATCATACTTCATGCGATCAAGCATTTGTTCCACATTCTCTGCGTACCCATATTTTACTTGACCCCAAGAAGTAATCCCAGGACGAACACGATTCAGCAACACATACTGTGGTTCATGCTGAACGATTTGATCAATATAGAATTGTCGTTCAGGACGGGGTCCAACCAAGGACATGTGCCCAAGAATAACATTAATAAATTGTGGAAATTCATCCAACCTAGTTTTTCTCATAAAACGACCAATGGGTGTAATTCGGGAATCATTAGAAGAGGATAACTGCGGCCCATTTGCTTCAGAATTCACATACATCGTACGGAATTTAATAATTTGGAAGGGTTTATTATTGAGTCCGATGCGTTCTTGAAGAAAGAAAATAGGTCCAGGAGAACTAAACTTAACCAACACGGCAGCAATTAAATACATCGGAAGCAATAATAGAATTGCGATAATAGACAGTGAAATATCCAAGAATCGTTTAATTGCTTGTTGCCAAAGCGGCATAACGTCACGATTTAGCTCAACAAAAAGTGCCCCATAAATATTGGTCATTTTCAAGGATCCACTTAACAACTCATACATGTCTGGAAGGACTTTCACGATGATTCGGAGATCATTTATTTTTACAAGGATTTTTTGCAAGCGGTCGTGGTCGGAACTTTCAATAGCCACGATAATTTCATCGATTTGATGATTAGACAAAATTTCATCTAATGCATTGACATGACCTAGATAGGGCATTTCGCTTGACAAGGCATGATCGGATCCGTTAACATTAACATACCCGATAAACGTATTTACATTGCGTGATTGGTGGTTAATCTCATTAAAAATATGCAGTGCGCGCTCGCTTCCCCCTATGATTACCGTAGAAAACCCATTATTGGCTCGCTTCAGGCGATTAATCATAAAAGTAATTAGGGCCAATCGGGGTATCAGGGTAATGAAAAAATGGCTAATAAAAAGAACAGCAAATGAAAAATAGTAATCTCTATAACTGATTACGTGATCATCCAATAACAAAATGAAAAAGATTAAAATTGAACCAATCACAGCCGCAATGGCCGTTAATTGGATGATTTTCAATCGGTACAGCCTTCTAACATTGAGATAGGTTCCTTGCAAATAATAAAGCAACACATATGCGAGGGGAATAAGGCTTATTCCTAGGTAAAAGGTACCATTTGGAATAAACATTTTGTGCTCAAGCCAAGTTGCCCGTGTCACGTAAAAAATGAACCATGCGAGCATCGCAGCCAGGACATCCAACACCAACAAACTCAACGCCCAATATCGCTTCATGGCATGTAGACAACCTTAATATTATCAATTCTAATTTCTGTATTCGGAAGTGAAGATTCTTTCCATGCTTCAAACCCATGATCAAAATAGGCACTTGCTTCTGAAGCACCGATGAGTTCTCGAAGTTCTATATACATTTTCTTCCATTTCACAGTTTCCGGGGTCGATTTATTCAACTGTATATTTGGATTCTTTCTAAGTCCACTTGGAGAAATCGCCAGAAGGCTTGTAACTACCCGGTTGGTGGTATAGTAATCTATTTCAAGGTAAACTTCTTTACCCCTCGGAAGATATGACCCAAACGTAGTATATGCAACCCAAATTGAATCAGTTGAATTCAGGTCAACTTTCGCATACGTATTGCCATTAAATGGTTGTAAATCGGTATTATCTAATACAAAACTAGCCATGGAGGTATTGGGGTCGTTCTCGAGCATCACATTTGCGCCTTCAAAGTCTTCAATGATGAATTGGGCATTTGAAACGTATTTGGTAACCGGAGCTATGGAAACGGTTTGATTTTGAGTTAGGGTTAAATTGGTACTATAAACCGAACAAAAGGGATAAATTTTCTTTGTTGCTGCAATCCCGTTTACTCGAACACCTGGGTATACTTTTACGTCTACCGCTCCGGATTTCAATAGCGGAATTTTAACAGGAAGCTCAAAAACCCCTACGCATTGATCATTGATGTAAACCCATGCTTCAGTTAGGGATTGACTCAACTCTCCCTCCGCTCCGCTCAATTCAGGATTCGCCACCAAGGACCACTTATCAATGTATAACCACGAGGGATCTGGGTTATTTTTAACACAACCCTGAAGCAAGAGAACCAACCCGGCAAAAACGAAGTTTTTGAAATTCATGCGTGGCAAAAACGTAGGAAACTCCATTTTATTTTATTGAATTAAATCTAGAATTTGATAGGCTACTCTTAAGGCCTCATGTCCAGCTCTTAAATCCACGGAAATCTTGGTCTGTTTGGTAACACCCAATGCAAATTCCTTCAATTCTTCCTCTATCGCATTGGTTGGAAAAACCTTTGGTGAATCAATAGATAATTTCTTAGGTTCTTTTCCATTTCCCAAATCCAATACCATATCGTACGGATCGGCAGGTCCTTCAAGCCCTTCAAGGCGAACTACTTCTATGCTTTTATTTAAGAAATCTATTCCAACGTAAGCATCCCGCTGAAAGAATCGGGATTTACGCATGTTTTTGAGTGAAATTCTACTGGCGGTAAGGTTTGCTACTGTGCCATTTTCAAACTCAATTCGTGCATTGGTTATATCATGGCTTTCGCTTACAACGGCAACACCAGAAGCCGAGATGTGTTTAACTGGAGATTGCACCACGTGCAAAATAATGTCTAAGTCATGTATCATTAAATCTAAAACCACGGGGACATCTGTTCCACGGGGATTAAATTGTGCTAAACGATGTGTTTCGATGAAGTCTGGTTGATGCAGCAAAGGTTGGGCTGCTATAAACGCCGGGTTAAAACGCTCCACATGCCCTACTTGGATTAAAGAATCACTCTGGGCTGCCAGTTCAAGGAGTATGGTACTTTCTTGTAAGGTTTGCGTGACTGGTTTCTCAATAAACACATGCTTATTTTGTTGAATTGCCTTGCGCGCTAAATCAAAATGAAAAGGGGTTGGCGTTACTACATCCAAGGCATCAACAAGTTGAATGAGTTCGTCGGCATGTTCAAAATAGGGAACATCAAACTCTTCTTGGACCGCTAAACCAGCAATTCGGTCGATGTCGTGAATTCCAACAACATGGAAATATTGAGGAAGTCCTTTTAAAATTTTCAAGTGAATTTTACCAAGGTGTCCTATACCAAATAATCCGATTCGTATCATGTGCATTTTAATAATACAAAAATAAAAAAGCCATTAGAAATCTAATGGCTTCTGCTAATAGTTAAAAGGATTTATTTACTTTTTCACGGCATCAACCACTGCTTTAAATGCAGCTGGATGATTCATTGCCAAATCCGCGAGTACTTTGCGGTTCAACGTCATTTCACTTTTATTCACTAATCCCATAAAGTGAGAATAGCTCATTCCGTGTTGACGAGCACCGGCATTGATACGCACGATCCAAAGTGAACGATAATTTCTTTTCTTTTGTTTACGTCCAGAGTACGCATATAACAATCCTTTTTCGATTGCATTTTTAGCGACGGTCCAAACATTTTTTCTACGGCCATAATAACCTTTGGCCAATTTCATCAAGTTCTTTTTCTTAGCTCTTGATGCTACGTGATTTACTGATCTAGGCATACTTTAATTTTTTTTGAGACACAGAGCCACGCTGTTTCAGTGGGCTTGGATTCTGGGTTTCGGGTTAAACATTAATTAAACCAACAACTATTTCATGCAAAGTTGCAATTTAACATTCGCTACATCGGATTCATGAACCAATCCAGCGTGCGTTAAATTACGCTTGCGTTTCGTAGCCATTTTTGTCAAAATGTGGCTTTTAAACGCGTGTTTACGCTTAATTTTACCACTACCAGTAATCGTGAATCGCTTCTTCGCACTGGATTTTGTTTTCATTTTAGGCATTGTTATACAATTTAAACATTAACTATTAGCACTTTTTATTTCTTTTTCGAATTGATCATTAAGATCATCTTCTTTCCTTCCAATTTCGGCAGCTGTTCTACAATTCCAACATCTGCTAGTTCCTGAGCAAATTTCAATAACAAAATCTCACCCCGGTCTTTAAATACAATCGTTCTACCTCTGAAGAATACATAAGCTTTAACCTTACTACCTTCTTCTAAGAACTTGCGCGCATGAGCTAATTTGAAGTTAAAGTCATGATCATCTGTATTTGGACCAAAACGAATTTCCTTAACTACAATTTTACTTTGCTTCGCCTTCAGTTCTTTTTGTTTCCGTTTTTGTGTATACATGAACTTGGCATAGTCCATGATTTTACAAACGGGTGGCACTGCTTTTGGAGAAATCTCAACTAAATCCAATTCTTGTTGATCGGCTAAAGCCAAGGCTGCGGATAACTTAATTACTTGAGGCTCTTGTCCTTCAATAACTAATCGTATTTCAGCAGATGTAATTTTATCGTTGATTCGATGCTGTGCTTCTTCAACTTTTCTTACCGGCCTTGTATTTCTTCTCATTCAGTGATTTAAATATCCTATTAATTCTTTGCTAATTCACGTTCCATTTCATTTTGCACAAGCGCTGCAAATGATTCAGGACTTAACGCCCCTAGATCCCCTTTACCACGTTGACGTACAGAAATCGAATTTGATTCTGCCTCTTTCTCGCCAACAATCAGCATAAATGGGTATTTGCTTAACTCTGCGTCTCGTATTTTCTTCCCTACTTTTTCATTCCGCTCGTCTACGAGTCCGCGAATATCGGAATTATTTAGCAATTCTAAAACTTTTTGCGCATAGTCGTTATATTTCTCGGACACTGGAAGAATCACAAATTGATCGGAAGTTAACCAAAGCGGGAAATCTCCTGCGCAGTGCTCAATAAGCACAGCGACAAAGCGCTCCATCGAACCAAAAGGTGCGCGGTGAATCATCACCGGACGGTGTTTTTGATTGTCAGCACCGATATACTCCAATTCGAAACGTTCTGGGAGGTTATAATCTACCTGAATGGTCCCTAGCTGCCATTCTCTACCCAAGGCGTCCTGCACCATGAAATCCAATTTAGGTCCATAAAAAGCAGCTTCACCATAGGCAACAAACGTAGAAAGATTCATTTCTTCCGTTGCTTCGATAATCGCTTGTTCTGCGCGAACCCAATTCTCTTCGCTTCCAATATACTTGGCTCGATTCTCTTGATCTCTTAGCGAAATCTGCGCTTTGAAATTGTTGAAATCAAGGGTTTTAAGCACGTAAAGTACGATTTCAATTACTTTTTTGAATTCATCTTTCACTTGCTCAGGCGTACAGAAAATGTGTGCATCGTCTTGCGTAAAACCGCGAACTCGGGTTAAACCGTGTAATTCACCAGATTGCTCGTATCGATAAACGGTACCAAATTCAGCAAAACGTGTGGGTAATTCTTTGTATGACCGCGGTTTGGATTTAAAAATTTCACAATGGTGCGGACAATTCATTGGTTTTAAATAGAATTCCTCATCAGGATCTGGAGTTCGGATCGGTTGAAAGGAGTCTGCACCGTATTTTTCGTAATGGCCAGAAGTAACATACAAGGCTTTGTTTCCTATATGCGGTGTAATCACCTGCTGATATCCTGCAGCTTTTTGTGCTCGTTTCAAGAATTGCTCTAAGCGGTCTCTTAACGCCGCACCTTTCGGTAACCACATCGGCAATCCTTGTCCAACTTTTTGAGAAAAAGTAAACAATTCTAATTCCTTACCAAGCTTTCTATGGTCTCTTTTCTTAGCCTCCTCCAATCGCTCAAGGTATTCAGCAAGTTCAGCATTCTTTGGAAAGGTAATCCCATAAATTCGAGTAAGCTGTTTATTTTTCTCGTCACCTCTCCAATACGCACCGGCAATTGACAACAACTTAACGGCTTTGATATGCCCAGTGTCTGGAATGTGCGGACCGCGACACAAATCGGTAAAACCACCTTGTGTATAAAACGTAATTGTTCCGTCTTCTAATTCCGAAATCAACTCCAGTTTGTAGGGATCTTGTTTTTCGGTAAAATAAGCCAAGGCATCTTGTTTACTAACTTCTTGACGGATGTATGGATTCTTTTGTTTGGCCAACTCTTTCATTTTAGCCTCTACCTTTTCCAAGTCTTTTTCGGTGAAGGAATACTCTAAAAAATCTACATCGTAATAGAATCCATTAGTTATTGCGGGACCGATCGCTAATTTAACGCCAGGGAAATGAAATTCCAAAGCCTCCGCCATGAGGTGTGCCGAAGAGTGCCACATGGTAGATTTTCCTTCAGTATCATTCCATGTTAACAATTGAAGCTCGCATTGCGTTGGCAAGGCCTGCATTGCATCTTGAACTGCACCATTTACTTTGGCTGCCAGTACATTCCTCGCTAAGCCTTCAGAAATACTTACAGCTACATCTAATGCGGTACTTCCGATTGGATATTCACGTTGTGAACCATCGGGTAAAGTGACTTTAATAATTCCTTCCATAATCGACTACAAAAGTAGTAAAATCAAGGGGAAAAGTAAACGTTAACGGACTTATTTTCTATGAAGCAATTGCTTAACATCCATTTGAAGGGTGCGAATAGAATTTAAGATGCTTTGATCATCAGGAACGATTTCAGGTAATTCCCGGCTAATGTAACAGACAAATTTCCATGCTTCTAAAAGTTCTGAGAAAGGAATTTCATACGGTTGATAATTCAAATTGGTTGAAATGAGGGTTAGCAAACCGGGCTTTTCCGGACTCCTTCCAACTGTTTTAAAAACTATCCCTTCAGACTTTGTAACTAGGATATATTGTTCTTCATTTTTCATTGCGGTCCAGTCTTGAATAAACTCACCAACCACAATTGAACCTTGACTTACCGGCGGCATAGAATCCCCTTGAATTGGAAAGGCTCTATACTTTTTATTTTTGGAAAGGAATGGCAAACTCAGGGTTGGAAAATCCGTGAAAAATTCTGGGTCAGCAAAACCTGAGGTATAACCGGCACTTGCTTTTTCTGGTATAACCTCAATCAGTTCATCATTGTTCAGGCTAACAATTGAGGCTAAAATCCGTAGTTCAGACCCTTTCATGCGGTGTTCTGCACGTTCCGTCAGTATGCGCCAATCTACTTCTTTGAAAGTAGAGAAATCTTTGGTAATTAACTCTTCGATAGACAAGCCATAATATGTGCTAATCTGTAACACATTTTCAAGATTGGGTTGAGCAATGTTGTTTTCATACCCGCTATAGGTTGAGCGATTTAAACCCAAGGCAAGCGCAACTTCCTCTTGCGACTTACCCTTTCTTTTCCTAAGAATTTTAATATTTTCTCCAATTAACATAAACACGATTTTACACAAAATTAAAAAATAATCAATACGAATGATTAAAATTTAATCTTTTTATTGTGCAACGAATTTATAAATGATTACCCCGCTTTGTTGCACCGGAGAAGAATCCTTGAAATTAAATCTTGATTTTTTGGCATAACGAACTGCCTGCTCGATCATACACTCATTGGCACCATTGCTTTTTGAGGCATCGTAGTGAGCATCTATTACCTTGCCCCCTTTATCCACTTTTATGGAAACCACTACCTTACCCGAAGAACCATACCCGCAGGTGTACCCCGGATTCCGAACATACCATAAATTATTTTCAAAAGCAGAACGGCCCTCAAGCTTAAACTCAACCATTACATCGCCTGAATACTGATTGTTTGAGCTGGCTTCGGTTTTTCCTGGATTCTTATTCCCATTTCCTGTTTTGGTGGGTTGTTGCTTCCGCTGGTCCATTTCAGTCTTCAACTTAGCACGCTCTTTATCTCCTCCAGCCTCTGAAAATAGCTCTTGCTCATAGGCCTTAATACGTTCATATGGATCTCCAGTTGGTTCATTTTGTGAATAATCGTCTCGAGAAAGGGGTCTTTCATCCGCTTGATTACGTACCAAACTCTTGAGATCTTCGTCACTTTGATTAATAAACAGCTCAGAGGGATCGACTAAAATCTCTCGTTCGGTTTCGATCAACTCGATGTCTGGCGTAAAAAATGGCTCTACGTGCACATACCTGTCATTATTCACAATCACAAGAGCCATCACAGGAAAAATGATGGATGCCATGGAGAGAATAAAAGACAGTACAATACGCTCTTTGTTCGACATTTAGTTTCTAGTTAGTGTAATCCATTTTGCACTCGTTGGAAAAAAATACATGAGTTCGCCTTCCTTTTTAAGCATCCAACACAGCGTGTTATATTTTTTAACCCAATCAAAATCAAGAGGCAAAATTTCCTTACCATCCATGGTAAAAATACCTTTTTTTGACCCTTTTTGCACCACGTAGTAATTATTTTCATTCCAAAGGATAATATCGTCATAAATACACGGAAGAACGAGCTGACCAGCCTTAGAATAAATTCCTTGTTGTCCGTTGAGTGTCACAAGATATTGTCCATTTTTCAAAAGTTCAACGTAATCGAACAGAAAAGGTGACAATTCCTTTCCATTTCGTTCCCAAAAACCAAACTTTCCATTTTTTTCCTTTATACCTGTAAGTACCACATCCACCGTATTCAATTGAATCAGGGGAAATAATTTGGTAATGCGCTGTAAGGTATCCACAAACACGTACTTCTTATTTTTCAGTATCAGAAATTGTCCATTAATCATTTTCGACCAACGCATGGCTTCTGGAAACGTGGGATACCAATAATCAGCAATGCGCCATGAGGTGCAATTCACGTGACTAAAAGCATTGCCTTTCCTAAGCAACCTAAATCCCTGACTAAGCTCCCCGATTTCATGAAAATCCACTGGAAGCAACACTTTACCAAACGGATCAAAAATGCCACGCAAGCCGCCGTTGATCACCATAAATCCATGTTCATTTTGAATCACTTGCTCATAGGCAATCGGTATAACCCTCATCAGTGATGAGTTTATGACGCCAGATAGCCCATCAATCGTTACAATTGCCAACATCTCGTTCACTGGATTCACCTCGTTGAACATCAAAGGAGAGAGGAATTCACCCTGGATATTCATTACACCTTTCTTGCCATCATTCTCATAAACTAGCAAATCACCAAAAGCCCATTCCAAATCACTAAATTGATTATCAATCACCTTGATCCCTGCGCGATTTACCACACCAAAGGTTGAATTCTGACTATAAATTGCGTACCCGTTATGGAAATCAGAGATAAACTCAAAAGCAATAGGCAAATGCAATTGACCTTGCTTATTTATCACCCCGTAAGATGACTCTTTCATTACTACGGCTAAGCCTTCTTTAAAATCGCCTACCCAATCATAAACCGCAGGAATAACCGCTATCCCCTGCTCATCCATGTAGCCCATGAGTCCATCAGGGGACGCATAAGGGTACAATTCTTTACCGAAACGTTCCAATTCTGCGCGTACATTTTCAGCGTATGGATACATGGGATAACGAACAATGAAATCCCGCATCTTATTTTGATCATAATTCCCCGTGCTCAATTGATAAAATGCTCGCCAAATCTTATCGAGATTTTTATTTTTAGGATACAACTGAATAAACCGCTTAAATGCTATCGTGTCGTTTTTCGTTATATAAAGTTGATATATTTCATCCTCAGCTAGGGGTTTAAATATACTTCGAGGATGATACAAGGCATAGGTGTAAAATTCTTCTTCTTTCCCATGTTTTACCCAACGTTTATACCCGAGCTCTTCTATTTGCTCTTGTATTTGATTGTAAAACCTTGAATTTGGGGACATTAATTTTAGTTGAATTAAGCATGCTAACTGGTTTTGACCACACTCCAACAAGCACAAACTGTCTCGAAAGCCAATTACATCACCTATCAGCTCATAGTCTTTCGCTAACAATAAAAACTGATTTATTGAAGCAATCGAATTCGATTTCTGCAATTCGCTAAACTTCATACTGTAGAACCCTTGAAGTAATCGATTCATCTCTTCAAGATTCCAACCCATATTGATTAACGCTATTCGCTGCTTTCGTTGAATATGAGCTAGATTTATTGCGTATGACTGAATGGCTTCTTTGGTATAGAAGATAGCTGAATCTATTTGTTTAAAATCAAGCGTTTCACCATACAAAAGTGCCATCCCGTAGTTCGAAATACTTGAATTTTTGTCTTTGAGCTCTTGAAAGATTTGCGAGGCTAAGCCATAATTCTTCGCGTTTAATTCCGAAAATCCGCGCAAAACCTTGTCCTTTTGACCCAGCACGGTATATGCTGTACCCAACAAGAAAGTTATAAGGAAGAGCTGGCGCATCATTAGGTCAAATTTACAACGAGAAGTTGACTGAAAAAAATTCTATCTTTATCCCAATGAAGGACTCAAAGAATCCAAGCTTTTTTTATGATAGCAGTACGTTCGAATTTTTAAGCCCATTAACGGATTCCTTCGAACAAATAACAAAGGAACTTACTGAGTTACTAACCTTAAACACGCCAAAATCTTGGCTTAAGACCTTCCCACAGTATGTTCAAAGTGAACAAGAATCCGCATGGGATGTGTTTACGTTCAAGTTTTTCGGAATGAATCACCCGTACAATCAAACACTTTGCCCAACCACAGCAGCACTTATTAATTCAATCCCCGAGCTGATCTCGTGTGACTTTTCGCGCATGAAACCGAACACGACCATTATGCCCCACCGAGGGTATTCACGAATGATTTTACGAGGGCACCTTCCCTTTATCGTTCCGCAGGGCGATGCATGCGCAATTCGGGTTGGAAACCAGATAGAATATCACCAACCAGGTAAAATGATTATTTTCGATGACTCCTATGAACACAGCGCTTGGAATCACAGCAGCGAAGATCGAATTGTATTAATGTTTGACATCCCAAACCCCTTATGGGGCTACTCTGCTGAAGAGATCAGTCAATTTAAGATAGCAAATTTGGACGACCCGTTTCTTCTCTCCTTGGCTTCACAATCCACTTGGAATGAGGCTTTCGAAAAGCGCTGCTTACCGATTTGATGCCAGCAAGGCATTGAGTTGCTCCAAATTATTTTCAGAAGGTAAGCCTCTTAATTGAATTGACTCGGTCTCCAATAAACGAAGGACGCGTGAAACCATATTTGAACGATGAAAATCCTCCTTAGTTAGGCTTAGTAAAATTTCTTCTCCAGACCGTTGTTGAACCACATACCCAAGGAGTTCATTGTACCGAATCGCAACCAAATTACTTTCCTTAACCCTTATTAATGAACTATTTAATAACAATTTGTTAAAGCAAAAATACAAAAGGAGCATTGAGGCTCTGGCCGGTGAATCGGACGTTAAAAATGCCTGTTCTCCAATAAAAATCCCACCCTCTCCAACCATAGTTTCAGGGTTCACTTCTTTGGCATAGATAAGTCCAATTGGCAGCTCATCCACATGAATTACAAAGTAATAATTAAAGCGGTTGTTTACAGAATCGAACCAAGCCTCTTGCTGTATTTCCGTTATCAATTCGCGATGAAACATTTGATCCCTAACGAAATCCTGATTTCTCCAACACCTAATTTGCTCAATATCGTCCCTGGTAATTCGCTTTAAGACAACCCCAAATCCAGTCAATATCATTCTAAAATCTCTTGAATATGATACGTAGGTGCGTGATTCACCCGAAGAAGAATTTGACGCAAATAGGTAGCAAGAATCCCTAAGCCAAAAAGCAATAAACCAGTAGAAAACAACACGCTAACAATCAATGAGGTAAACCCTGGAACTTCAATCTTATCTATTAATTTTTTATATAAAAAGAACGATCCAATTGCAAGGTTAACCAAGGCCATTAAGGCACCAAAAACCGCCATAAACCTCAAGGGAAAATCCGTGGCATAAAAGGACTTCCCAATACTTAAACTGAGCAATTTACCTAAGGAATACCTAGACTTAAAAGACTCAACTTTAACATCTAGTGATACGAAACCAATTTCATCAGTAAACCACCGAATGCGTTCGTCCAAAAACTGAACCCCACCTGCATTTTTACTCAGCGCCTGAACTAAATCACTTCGCAACAAGCGAAATCCACTTCCCTTGCCATGTCCCACACCCACCAAACTTGAAAACGAACGATAAGTGGCCGTCAATACCGACCTAAGCCATGTGCGACGTGCAGTAAATAAGCCGTAAACTACTGCATAACCTCCCGCTGATAAGGTAGCCAATAAGGCTGGAATCTGTGTTGCCAAATTCTGATGATCATCATCCATAGTTATCATGTACGTGGTTTTCACCCGTGACATACCTGCATACAAGGCAGCATGTTGTCCAAAATTCTTCGCTAAGCGAATTTTTTTAAGCCTTGGAACCTGAGAGAAAGCCTTGAGCTGATCCCAGTGCGAGGCGTCACTCCCATCATCTACAATAATGAGATGTAAGTCCGGAAAATGAAGCGCTAGTAACTTTACTAAATCAATCGCGCCTTTGGCATTATTAAAGGTTGGTATAACAACGGTAACCTGATCGTTCATTGGTTAAAGTTAAACATTCAACATTAACCCGCCATCAAGCAGCAGTTGTGCACCTGAAATCCAAGCGGCGTAGTCGCTCAACAAAAAGGCACAAGGTTTTGCTACGTCCGACGGAGTTCCGATCCCCAATGGATACCTAGCCTCCATGGCCTCAATTTCAGTTGTGGAATATGAGGCTTTTGATGCATCAAACATCGGCGACCTTACTAAGCCACATACCAAGGTATTTACACGAATTTGCTTCGAACTCAACTCCAAGGCAAGCGCTTTAGCAAACGTTTCTAAGGCCGCTTTAGAAGAAGCATACGCAGCTCCTCCACGATACGGATAATGACTTGAAACAGAAGATAAAAACACAACGGAAGCCTTTGGAAGAAGCAAGTTTTGCTTCAGTAGCAACGAAGCCATGCGTGAGGCCGAGAAATAATTCACTTGAAAAAGCCCTTCACTCCCTTCCTTGTTTAAATATTTGATGGGCTGCGGGTTAATAGCACCAATACAATGCACCCATGCATCAAACCCTTGCTGCCCCTCAAGAAACTGAGGTTCAGTAAATACATCCCAGTGAAACGATTCAAAACCATCTTGCATTGAAAGCTGCTCCAAAAGGACAGAGTCCGAGGTACGATAGGTCCCAACTACCGTACCACCTAGTCCAAGGATGGTACGTGCGATTTCGGCACCAATAGCCGAAGAAACACCGGTAACCAAAACCCTTTTTTCTGATAGCTTAAGCATATGTAATAAGTTTTGTTTTTGGAAAGTCGGTACTTAAAAAAAGTGAGGCCCATGAAAAACCAACCCCAAAACCCGACAAAATGAGCGATAAGTCTTTACGTCCATATAATTCATCCCCATGACACGCTAGGGTCAAGGGAATAGAAGCTGAACTCGTATTACCAAACTCCTCAATTGAAGTTAAGCAGCGCGCTAAGGGCACACCAAGCTTTCTCGCTAAGGTCTTTGTAATCAACCCATTCGCCTGATGCAGCACAAGATAATCAAGATCATCTATTGATTTTTTTGCAGCATTAAGCGTTTCTTGAATCGATTGCGGGACGCGATGTAACGCAAAATTAAACACATCCAGGCCCTCCAAATGCAGATGGCTTTTTGAATGCATATTACCATTATAATCGAATAGCTCATCCGAATAAGTCCCGTAGGGATTCCTTGAATGACCGCCCTCAATGATGATGGAATTTTTTCCTGAGCCATCCGAGCCAGTATTTACAAACCAGGGCTTGGAATCCGTTGAACACGAGAGTAAGGTCGCAGTACCTGCATCGCCAAACAAGGGATAGGTACTCTTATCTTGAAAGGCTGTAGAAATCGTTGATTTATCCCCGACAAGAAGCAAAGCTTTCCGTACAGCACCGGACTGAATAAACTGACCAACGACCTGTAAACCATACACATAGCCCGAGCAACCTAAACTAATATCAAAGGCCATGCACGCATCGCTTAACCCTAATCGCTCTTGCAAGAGAATTGCAGTAGCGGGTAAAAAATAATCTGGAGATTGAGAAACAAAAATAAGCAAATCGATTTCATGTGCTACATCAAAATCGTTTAACAGCGCTTCGGCGGCAATGTGACACAAATCAGAACACGTCACACCATCCGGAGCAACACGCCGGGAATGAATGCCGGTATTTTTTGTAAATAAGCGCGCTTCATCGGGAGAAAACAGGGAATAATCCGAGGTGAATACTTCATGTTCCGGTACCCCCGCATACACTGCATCAATCCGTGTATTATGAATTTCAGTGTTCACCTTGCTTTTGTTTCACCAATTCAAATAAATCATTAACAGAAACCACCATTTTCAAATGTTCACCCGATAACAACACTTGATAACGGTAATCGATCATTGCCACAAGAAGCAAAATATGCATGCTATTCCAACCGGGAATATCTCTAAGAACGGTGGAAGGTGTTAATTCAAAGACTCCCAGGTCCTCAAACTCTTCTGTCAAGTGGTTAATAAATCCATTAATTTCCATACCCAAAGATAGTTAACCTTTACTTAATGATACTTCAAAATACTTCCGCACCAAGAAAAACCAACACCAAAACCAAAAACCATAATGGTATCCCCTACCTTAAACCGCTTATCTGCTTGTGCTTTAGCCCATGCGATAGGAATTCCGCAAGAGATGGTATTTCCGCCATCCGCCAGGTAATTAACAACCTTTTCTTTCGGTAAACTTAGTTTCCGCTGCAGCGCATCAATAACGATGTTACTGGCTTGATGAAAAATAACATGATCAATTTGATCCAGTGTGAGATCGGATTTATCTAACAGTGAATATACAGCACGAGGAATGTGTGTTAAACTTAATTTTAAAATACCATGACCATCCATGGACATTTCCCCAAATTGATTTAACCAGGAGTAATCCCGATTAGACTCAAGATAGGCTATGTCCATAGGGAAGCGAGCACCACCTCTTAACACATTCAGACTCGAAAAACCATCCCCATCATTTCCAAATTCAAAACACAGCTTATCCATTGATCTACCCAACATAACCGCCGCACCAGCATCACCAAAAACGTAGTTAATCGAAGTGTTTGCGGGATGAACAGCACGCGTTGGTACTTCACCCAATAATACCAAGACGCGGTTAAGATTCATGGTATTAAATAAGCCATTTGCCGTCATCAGTGCCATGGTAAAACCAGCACAACCAAGGGGTAAATCCATAACGCCACAAGAGGCTTTTAACCCCAGTTTTTTATGTAATATACTTGCTGTGGATGGTGCGTGATAATCCAAAGTCAATGAAGAGAAAATTAAAAAATCGATGTCATTAAGATCAGCATCCACAAGCAACTTAATTGCTGCGTTCAATGCTAAATCACTTGCTGTGATATCTTCGGAAGCCTGATAAAGCCTAGATGTACCAACAAAGGTTTGGTGAACATCAAACTGCTTTTTATTCTCAAAACTCGCCGGTGTAATGTCAATTTGACGATCAGGAAAATGATATGTTACGCCTTGAATTACCAAAAGATTAAGATTTCAAATAAATCGTGTTAATTACTCTTTGTTTATAGATGCTTTAAATTCGTCAAAGATGGCAACTTTTGCTTATATTTGACGTCAAGGAACCGAAATGAAATTCAAATTAGCACTTCTCACTGTTGTTTTACTAACATTTTCCAATGTAGAAGCACAAAGTACTAATCAAATAAAAGGGTTCAATACACCTACTCATCTAATTAACCCCACACCAACAATACACGATGAAATACCGGTTATTTTTGGCATGAGCGGTGATCGCAGTCCGGCTGCAGATCGATATATTTTGGACATCAAAACGCTGCAAACTTGTTTTAAAAAGGGGAAAATCCCTCGTGATTTCCCAGCATACGAAAACGAGTTAAGTTTCAATGATAACAAAGAAATCGTCCTCAAATGGGCGAAAAAACATAAACGGCTTCTTACGGAAGAGAAGCGGCTTTGGCTAACTCAAAAATCCAAGCCTTGAAGAATATCCTACTCTTATTTTTTCTATTTGGATTACTTGTCAATTCACAGGCACAATGCAACCAGGCGAATCCGTTTTGCACCGGAACCAATTATTCTTTTCCAAACAGTACTAACGTACAAGATTTAGGTTCTGTTGGATGCCTAGGAAGCTCGCCGAATCCTGTCTGGTACTTCATGGAAATCGACCAAAACGGTCCAATGACCATTAGTATAAGTCAGCAAACGGCTGCTGGTTCAGGGATTGATGTAGACTTTGCCTTGTGGGGTCCATTTAACTCCTTAGCCGCGGGTTGCGGTGGCGGGACTTTTCCTGTTGGTTCTCCAATAGATTGCAGTTATTCTACGGCAGCTCAAGAAACTGCAGTTATACCAAATGCGCAAGTAGGTCAATTTTACATTTTATTACTAACCAATTATGCCAATCAACCTGGTACCATAAGTTTTTCTCAAACGGGTGGAACGGGTTCGGCTGATTGTTCTTTCGTATGTGGGGTTACAGGGTTCACAGCAACTCCTGGCCCATGCAACAATAACCTCTATTCTGTAAGTGGCACCTTAAACATAAATAACCCGCCAAATTCTGGAACCTTAACGATAAGTAGTAATTGCGGCGGTGCACCTCAAGTGTTTAATGCTCCTTTTGGTACTGTAATTAATTACAACCTAACGGGTTTAAATGCCAATGGAGCTAATTGTTTGGTCACGGCAGTGTTTTCTGCTAATGCCAATTGTAATACTTCTCAAAACTATACGGCACCCGCGCCCTGCAATGCCACGCCATGCTCATTTGGAAACTTTACAGGAAACATTACAAACTGTGACCCGGCAACCAATCAATATACAATTACAGGGACAATTAACTTCACGAATGCGCCAGCATCAGGAACCCTAACCTTATCTAACTCATGTGGAGGCTCACAAGTGTTCAATGCACCTTTTGGTGGTTCAGCCAACTTTAGTTTAACAGGTACGGCCAACGGTAATACCTGTGTGGTTACTGCTACGTTTTCTGCTGACCCCAGCTGTACAGCAACCTTGACCTACCCTACCCCTCCCCAATGTAATTGCAATGCAATGATGGGAACATTTACAACCACACTTCAAGGGATGCCTGCAATAAACAAAGTTTGCTTTGGTGATCAGTTCAGTATTACCACGAATAATAACTTCAGTGTTCCTGCTGAAATCCTTGGAGCGACGAATCCAAACGATCCGAATTATGACCCTACGGCACCGCCGTATGACCCAGGTATTGTTTGGCTAGCCTATTCGTGTCCACCAACGGTTGCCTTAACGCCCGTACTAGCTAATCAACAAGGCTTAGACATTCCGGATGATCCATGTTTTGTTGGGGTAGTTACCAATGATGGAAACTTGACCGATGTAAATGACTTATCTTTCATTAATTCATTCCCTGCAGGAACTTTTACAGATAATACGGTGTATTTCGTTCCGATTACTATGTACAGTATTGTGAATGGAATCTACAGTTATGTTGTATTACCTGCCTTGCAATGTTATGACCTTGGTGATCCAATTGCGGTTCAGTACTTACCGGATGTCACCACAACCTATACATCAAACTGTGCAAACACTACGGCTACAATAACTGTTTCTGGAGGATCGCCTTCGTTAAATGGAACGCAGTTCACAGGATCAAATCCTGTCCCAGCCAGTGCAGGATTTGCAGTTAACACAACGACAAATGGCGGTAATATCATAATGAACAATCTTACTGCTTCTGGTCCGTTTGGATTTACCATTACAGACGATGCGGGCTGTACCTATCCGTTCACAGGAAACTACACAGGCCCTGAACCGGCAACCATCACATATCCTGATTCTGTATATTGTTTAACCGATCCCAATCCAATTGCTACCATTGGCGGAACCTTGGGAGGTACAGTAAGCGCAGGTCCAGGTATAACCATTGACCCCGTTACCGGGAACATTGATTTATCAACATCATCAATTGGTAGTTATTTAGTGACTTATACCTCTCCGGCAGCGGTATGTCCTGGAATTGATAATTTTTTAATCACGATATCACAGAGCCCTGAAGTTGATGCTGGCCCTGACAAAGTGGTATGTTTTGGGAACGCGGTTCAACTTAACGCAACCGGGGCTAATTCATATGTTTGGAATGTTCCTGTGGGTAATGGAATGGCCTATATGCCAGGTATTGGAACCAATGAATTGATAGTAACCGGAACAAACAATGCAGGTTGCCTTGGAAGTGACACCCTTTTAATCGAAGTACTGGAAGATTGTACTGGCGAGGAGGTAATTTACTGGGTACCAAATACGTTCACACCTGACGGGGATCAATTCAACCAATCATTCAAACCAGTGTTCTTTTCTGGATATGATCCATATGAGTTTGTGATGTATATCTTCGACCGTTGGGGCGAACTAATTTACGAGACGCGCAATGTGAAATTTGGCTGGGATGGCTCTACCGGTAAAAAAGGCGGAAGAGCGCCGGATGGTGTTTATACTTGGAAAATAGTTTTCAAGACCTTAAACAACGACGAGAAAATCATGGAAGTAGGTCATGTGACCTTAGTACGCTAGTTGTTTTTCAGTTTTTCTTTAAAGATTTTTCTGAATTTTTCCACCTTGGGTTTAACTACAAACTGACAATACTGATTTTCTGGATTTTGATTAAAATAATCGTGGTGATACTGTTCTGCACGATAAAAATTGTTCAATTCGGTAATTTCAGTTACAATAGGTTTATCCCAAACTTTTTCTTTTTCTAACTTCTTTAGATACGTGGTAGCAATTTCTTTTTGGGCTTCGTTGTGATAAAAAATTACACTGCGGTATTGTGTTCCAATGTCATTACCTTGTCGGTTTAATTGCGTAGGGTCATGAATCCACCAAAACAACTCAAGCAATTCATTTACAGAGATCATTTTAGGATCAAACACAATTCGAGCAACTTCGGCATGACCTGTTGTCCCACTGCAAACTTGCTCGTAGCTTGGATTCAGGGTTTTCCCTCCAGCGTATCCTGGATAGACCTCAATAACTCCTTCTAATTCTTGAAAACAGGTTTCTACGCACCAAAAGCATCCTGCCCCAAGTGTGATTTCCTCCTGTTGACCACCATCCTCTACTGGCTTAAAATCTAAGGAAACAGAATTAACACAGTACCTTAACCCTGTGGGTTTTGGACCATCCTCAAATACATGTCCAAGGTGTGCATCACAAGCTGCGCAGCGAATTTCAATCCGTTCCATTCCATAGGAAAGATCTTTGACTTCTTTAATAGAACCACTTTCAATAACATCATAAAAACTTGGCCAGCCGGAACCAGAATCAAACTTCGTTGTACTTGAGAATAAAGGTGCATCGCAGCCAATACAACAATACGTTCCATTGGCTTTGTGGTACACATATTTTCCAGTAAAGGGACGCTCTGTTCCACCTTCTTTGATTACATGACAAACATTTTTAGGGAGAAGTTTATCTCCAAATTTTTCGAGTTCTTCAGTTGAATCCATCGGGTTATTAGATTGAGAAAATGAACAGGCATTTAATTGTAAAACCAAGGCGCATACAAACAGTTGTTTAAGCTTTTGAAAGATATTTGCGAACGGAGAAATGACCTGCATAAATTAATGGCGTTAACGCTACTCCAATTAACAACTTCAAGATATAATTTGTTGGAGCGATTACTAAATAATCTTGAAAACTCATATTCCCTGTGATAACAAATCCAATAAAAAGCACCACATAGGAATCTACTAATTGAGAAATCACTGTGCTTCCTGTGCTGCGCAACCAAATGTATTTATCTCCTGTTTTCGATTTAATCCAACTAAACAAATAAGCATCCATGAGCTGGGATAATAAAAATGCGATAATACTTCCTACGATAACCATTTGGGCTTGACCAAAAACCATGGTATAAGACTCATCATCGGCCAGTGAACTGCCAGGCAATTCAACTGCAGGAATTTGAAGTGAAATACCCACAATTAGAAAACAATATAAAATTAAACCCGAAGTAATCCATGAGAGCTTTCTCACGGTTTTGTACCCATAAAATTCGTTTAAGAGGTCTGTGAGTAAGAACACAAAAGGCCAGGGTAAAATACCAATCACAGTAACAAATGGACCAAACTTAAGCCCCAAGAAATCGCCTTGAATCGGAATTGAAATCAACTTATTGCTAATCAATTCTGCGGTAACCGCGTTCGTTATGAACAAACCGGATAAGACGATAAAAAGCCATGTTTTACGATCAAAATTCATTTTAATTCTTTTTAACTTGTTTTGAAACTCCGTAATCTAGGCGTTTAGACTTCACATAATGGGAAATATAATACTTACTTGTCTTGAAATTATTAATTGTCACTCCTTTATTGGTCGAGGAATGAATAAAATTAATGGCATCTGGGGTAACTTCAATCACCATACCAACGTGACCCACTCCACCCGAATTGCTACTCCCCCTAAAAAACATCAAATCCCCGGGTTGTATTTCGCTCAAGGTTACTGTTTCGCCTAACTCCGCAAGGCTATAACTTGTTCTGACTAAAGAAAAACCGAAGGAACCGAATATATAATTTATAAAACCGGAGCAATCAAAGCCTGATGGTGTTGTGCCGCCCCAATGATATGGGGTCCCTAAAAACGTTTTAGCAAACGAAATAATGGATGCCACCTTATCATTAACAACGGTTGAATCTTTCGGTGGCTTAACAAGACTATCGGTTGGAACGACCGTAAGGCTGTCCTTAATCACTTGTCCGAATCCAGCCGAATAACTACCAAGGAAAAAAAGACAAAAAATGAGCGAAACTCTCATCCTACGAAATTATAACTATTTTTGAAAACACTTTACCCCTTGGCATGGCAGAAATTGATATTTCCAAACTCACGAAACTATATTATTCTATTGGAGAGTTAGCAAAAATGCTAGATGTCAATGCATCCTTATTACGTTTTTGGGAAAAGGAATTTGATTTTCAAGTAGGTAAAAAAAATGCAAAAGGTAATCGCATGTATGGCATTAAAGAGATTGCATTTATAAATCACGTGTATCAATTGGTAAAAATACAAGGATACACCTTAGAGGGAGCAAAAGCGCAGCTTAAGCTAAATAAACCCTCTGCAGAGCATAACAAACAAAAGAAACAACAAGAGTTAATCGAACGTTTAGAGTCGATAAAGGAGCGATTAATTTCGCTTAAAACTTGGTAAACGGAATAAAACGCGGTACACGTTTTTGGTATTCTTTATACTCCGGATATTTTTCCGCTGAAATTTCCTCTGAAAAATCGGAACTTCCTTTAAATAGAATCACTAACAGGACGCAGCCGGCAATTGACCAATTTATCCATTCACCTGTCGCTACTACGGAGAAGAAATAAAATACAATCCAAACACTTTGTTCCATGGCATAATTTGGATGACGAACCATGCCCCAAAGTCCAGTTCGCACAAAGCCATGTGCATACTCACCTAAGGGCTCACCTGCATTGATACGACGGTATTTTTCTTGCTGAAACACCCACTGTTGTTGATCTGCCACATACTCTACAGCTACGAAAAGCACATAAATTGCTGCGAGAATTGCATCCCAAATCCCGAGTGGTTTATTTCCTACGGCAGTAACGATTGGTACGGTAAACAAGAAAATTAGCACATTTTGATACGCACTAATAAAGAAGAAATTAAAAAGTCCCCAAACGATTTTATTTGAAAATCCTGGGCGTTTTCTAAGAATTTCCCAACGGTAATCCTCTTCGCCTGCCCAAAACCTCCAGGTGTAAGCACCTCTTCGAGCGAAATTGTACGTTAAGCGGATGCCCCAAATTGAAACTAAGATTGCCATGAGCACCATGCGATCAGGGAATCCTGCCACTGCGGCCATGTGCCAAACATAATAGATTGGAACAATACTCCACAGTTTATCTACCTGCGAATTATTGCGGGTTAATTCTCCAACGAGAAAACAATATGCCACAACTGCCCCAACCACGTAAACCATGTGATCTACCAAAATACTGTGCTGCATTGGAGAAAGTGGAGTGCCGAAATAAAACGAAACGATTGGTAAGACAACCACCGTAAAAATCAATAGGAGAATTGTTACTAACATAGCTATATAATTTAATTTAATGTATATCCTGCTTTTTCAGCAGCGAATGGATAGAACGAGCCGTTAGACACAGCAATCAATTGATTTTGCTTATTCCGAATCTCTGCGACCATAAAGATAACTTTTTTACCTTTTCGGATTACATTTGACGTGCAAACTATTACATCATTCACGTTTACTGCCTGTATAAAATTAACTTGCATTTCGATTGTGGACACGACTTGACCATCATCTGCGACCAACGTTAAGGCACCTGCTCCCATGGTTGCATCCAACAAAGTGGTAAGCACTCCGCCGTGCGTAAACCCGGGCGTAGCTAAGTGATTGGGCTGAATGTTTAACGAATAACTTACTACACCATCTTCGTGCGTTGAAAATTCAAAACCCAACAAATCAACAAAGGCATTGTGCCTGCAATATTGATCAATTAACGCTAATCCTCTATCGGTTCTAGCCATTGGAAAAATTCATTTGTAAGTGCCTTGTGAACTGTACCATAATCCGCTGTTTTAACCCAGCAATTCACGTTCATTTTACCTGATTTAGCTTCCAACTCTGAAAAATAAATCGATGGCGCGGGGTCTTTTAGAATGTTTGAGTTCGCTGATAGAACTTCTTGGATTTTGGTCATGGCAAGCGAAATATCGGAACCATACTTTAATGGAAATATAATATCAACCCTACGTTTGCCTTCTTTCGTGAAATTAATAATTGTCCCATTAATAAGCGGCCCATTAGGTAGTATGATTGTTTTATTATCCGGTGTTTTAATGTATGTATTAAAAATCTGGATATCGGTCACTTCTCCGGTTACCAATAATGCAGTAATGGTATCATGTAGTTTAAATGGTTTAATTACTAGAATTAAAATTCCACCTGCAAAATTGCTCAAGGTACCAGAAAAAGCCATACCGATTGCGATACCCGCAGCGCCTAAAACCGTAACAAAAGAGGTCATCGCGATTCCTAGTTGACTGATTGCACTTAAAACAACCAGGATTTTTGATGAAATAATGGAAACACTGGTAATAAATGAAGTTAATCCCTCATCGACTTTTCTGCGTTTCATAATTCCAGTGATCATTTTACCGATACGGTTTGATAACCAGAACCCAATAATCAAGATGAGTATAGCAACAAGTATGTTTAATCCCACCTCTGCCAAGTAGTGCAATAGATCAACATATTTATATCCAAGAATTGTATCGTCTTTACCCATAAAAAGTGTTACATTATGCCTCAAAAATAGTAAATTTCCGCTGTTCAATCGATGAAAAAGATATGACATCACTTAGCAATCAACTATATTATTGGGATTCGATATTTAGCGAAGAAGCCTGTCAACGCTATTTCGATCATTTTGCTACGCTACCTTCATTACAACAGGGTAAAATTTATATGTTCGGAAAACAGATACAAACTCCTAGACTGGAATCATTTCATTGCATAAAACCAATTTCATACCGGTACTCAGGACAAGAATTGAAGGCTCATCCTTTTACAGAACCATTAAATGAAATACTGCAGCGAGTAATTGAAATAACCGGTTATCCCTATAACTCGGTATTAATTAATCTGTATAGAAATGGAATGGACTCTAACGGTTGGCATGCAGATAACGAAAAAGAACTGGGTGAAAATCCGGTAATAGCTTCCGTTAGCTTTGGGGCAGAACGAACCTTTAAATTAAAGTCAAATACAGGTAATGAGAAGTACAGTATTCTCCTAGGCAATGGCTCTATCTTGCTAATGGACGGAAAGACACAGCATGAATTCAAACATTGTATTCCGAAAGAACCCAAGGTGTTGGAACCACGAATTAATTTGACTTTTCGGACAATATTTGAGCTGAAATAAGTCCATCAGATAAGCCCGCAGAACTTGCAAAAACTTGATTAATAGAAAACGTTTGGATCACCCATTTAATTTGTAAAGCTGCTAAGTGCAAGTATTTTTTCCTCAATTCTGGAACAGAATCCATAGTAATCCGCTGCTGATAGGTGCTGTAAATTAATTGATCCAAGAGCGGAAAAAGCTCGTCCATTGGAAGCTGAAAACATGACCGGAAGGGTAAGGAAACCTTGTTTATTAAGTGATAGAAGGTTTCAAACGGACCTGCGCTCCCGACAAGTGCAGGAATATGACATTGGCTAACATTTAATTCCGCATTAAACAAGCGTTCGAACGAAGCCACATCCATGGGAGTAAGCACTCGATTAATGTCTGTTTGCGCCAGCAACCTGGTCACACCTATATTTAATGAATTCAAACCCTTTATCATTCGATCTTGAAAGGTTATCAATTCTGTACTTCCTCCCCCAACATCCATAATCAATCCGTTAGATGGAAAATTCGATAAAGAATTCAATCCGAGGAATACCAATTCAGCTTCACGTTCACCTGTGATAATTTGAACCGGGACATTAAGTTCATCCTGAAGGGCTTTCACGAATTCTGTTCCATTCAAGGCATCCCGTAGGGCACTTGTTCCGACGGCCTTGAGACTATCCACGTGAAAAGTGCTGCATGTGTTGAGAAATTGGGTTAAACACGATGTCGCGGCTGTTTTTGCCCGATCTGAAATACAGGAAGTTTCATAAAAATCGACCCCGAGTCCTACCCATTGTTTCTCTTGATGCAACATTTTCCAATCGGAGGTTGATGCGTCAACGATCAGTAGATCGAAGGTGTTTGTTCCCAAATCAATTCCAGCGGCAATCATGCGAGGGGTTTATTTCTTCAACCAATCAACGAAAAGTTTGACACTCAAGCGGTGGCTGTAAGATAAAATGCCATGTTTAAAAATACGCGCAGCGAGGAGCATCAACATTGTCCCCACCAACACTTGAATAAGCCAGGCAAAGAGTATTCCTAAGTATTCCGTCACGGTAACACCCACAGTAATTTTAATCATGGAAACCATACCTGAAGTCCATGGGAAAAAGCTAAAGAAGTGGGTAAGGCCTGAATCGGGATAGGAAAGGGTATTATAACCGGAAAAGATTGTTAGGGTCAACAAAATCCAAATGGGAATTAAAAATTGTTGCCCATCAGACTCGTCCCCACTCATGGCCCCCATGATGGTAAAGAAGGACGCAAAGATCCAATATGTTCCAAGAAAGAATAGAATAAAATTAGGAAGCACCCATAGGTAATTAATTCGGTGATAGATTAGATCTAGGTTGTTGTTTTCTTGAGATATGGTCTGCATTCCTAGGTCTTTAAGTTGCTGATCGGAAACTTGAACTCCCGATAAATGTTCCGGGGTAAATAATTCTGGAATTACAAATGCCTGTAAAACCCACAATCCAATACCTACCAACAGCAACCAAATAAATAGCTGTAAAAACGAAGCGATTAAATTACCGAAAATCTTTCCCAACATCAATTCACGCGCCTTAACGCTCGCAAGAATTACTTCAGAAATTCGGTTTGTTTTCTCACGGTTTATGCTTTTTGTAATGTTCGTTCCAAAGATTGCAATAAAGAAAATCATCAGATAGCCCAAAGAGTAACCAACCCAAGCGATGCCTTGATCCGCTTGATTATATGGATCATCCACATTTCTAAAATCAATATTTAAGGGTTGTTTAATTTTACGAAAATCATCAACTCCAAGGGTCGTGAACTGCTCTATCATCACCTCTTCCATTCTGCGTTCCACTTCAAACTTGAGCTTCATTTTGAGCTGTAAATTGGGTTCTTGGCGATGAAAAAGAAACACTTTTTTGTTGATCAATACCTTTTCATTGATTTCTATTAAGGCATCAAATTCCTTGAATTTTGGGCTATTTTTAAATGATTCAAATTCGATGTAGTCATCATAAAAATAGTATGTTACAGATTCCGATGGCCTAGAGGCAATTTTATTCTCGAATAAATTGGTTGGATCGGCAATTAGCACCTTCATTGACGTTACGCCTTGATTCCCAGATTCAAGCACCAAATAAATCATTAAAATAATCAACAAGGGTCCTAGAAATAACATTGCCCGAAACGACCTGTTATCCCAGCGTTCTTTCAATTCACGAAAGGCAATTAACATGCTATTTCTCATGGCGTAGAATCGGTTACTAGTTTAAGAAAAACATCTTGCATTCCCGGGAGTTGTTCTTCGATTAGTTGCAATTCTAGGGCAGACGACAAGGAGGAAAATACGTCATTAAACGATTGTCCTTGACGGCTTCTAATCACTGACTGAAACCACTGATCGCCAATCTCTTCGGTTGAAACGATTTCAAACCCTGTCCAAAGCGCGTTCGCAAACGCAATCTGATTGCCTTTATAGCGTACCTTGAAGGCTCCTGTTTTATGTTGAGTTTTTAAGGCGCTTACCTTATCGTGTGCAACCAATTTTCCATGATTAATTAGTCCAACTTCATCACAAATTTCATCCACACTATTCATATTGTGCGTTGAAAAAATAATCGTTTTTCCAGCTTCTTTCATCGCCTTTATTTCATTCAAAATCAATTGAATGTTTAAGGGGTCAAAGCCGCTTAACGGTTCATCTAAAATCACTACCTGTGGGTCATGTAAAATGCTCCCGATGAATTGAACTTTTTGAGCCATACCTTTCGATAAGGAGTCGATGCGTTTTTTGGACCATGGTTCGATTTCAAACTTTTCAAGCCAATGTCCGGCTGCTTTTTGCGCGTCTTTATGATTTAATCCCCGAATACTGGCCAAAAATATCAAGTGATCAAGGACTTTCATTTCTCGATATAATCCACGTTCTTCAGGTAAATATCCGAAGGCCTTTACATGCAGTGGGTTTAACGGAATATTACCGATTAAAACTTGACCGGAACTTGGCTCTATAATCTGATTTAAAATACGAATTAAGGTAGTTTTCCCGGCTCCATTTGGTCCGATCAATCCAAAAATCCTACCGGCCTCTATGCTTAGGCTAACTTCGTCTAATGCCTTTTTTTGACTGTAAAACTTACTGACGTTCTTAACCTCAATCATTTAACGAAACTAATGATTATTTCGAAGTGAAAACCAACTCCCCCAATGAAATCTTTTGTAGCAAACCACAAAAAAAATGAGTATTGATAGTAATAATATCAGAATGGAACCAAAGCTTAGGTTTAATGATTCCATTTTCAGCAAGGCATGGGTTTGAAAGGCTTGATCTTCCGATGTGACCAATATGCCCGTAATAAAATTATTCGCTAAATGAAACCCGAAGGCGATTTCAATACCTTGATCTAACCAAGCCATTAGTGAAATTGATACCCCGAGGGTGATGTAGATTCCTAGCAATCCAAACCCTTCGCTCCTGACTTCTGGATTACCAATATGCATCATTCCAAACATAATTCCACTGACAATGACCGCAAAGATGGCAGATTTCGTGCGTTTGGCTAAGCCTTGAAAGATAAATCCCCGAAACAACAACTCCTCAAATAAGACCTGAAATGGCAAACAAACAGCAAGAAGGAAAAATGTTTCAAGAAAAGGCAAAAAATCCGACTGAACGGTATAGGTAGAAGGAAAAAGTAACCAATCAATTATAGTTGGAATGATCACCAGTAAAGCCCATAAAAAAAATGAAAAAACGATTCGATTGATGTCAATTTTATTCCGACTTGTAAACCAAGCTAATGGAGAAGTTTTGTGTACGTATTTTGCACTAGTTACCAAGCCCAATAGCCCCAAAACAAAAGGAATCATTTGAAGGAGAAATAAGGAAGAGAAACCAAAATAAGCGACTAAATCGGCCATGGTTTGCCCGCGATCGGACGGATAAAGTAGCATTAACGGCATGTTTCCAAGAATGAAGGCACCGAATACTAACAGCAGGGTAAGAAATACCTTAGTGAAACTAAAATCTCCGTTATCCCAAGACGACTCGAATTTTCTCATGAAAACATATCTCTCACGCGTTTAAAGAAGCCTCCTTCCTTTTCACGCTCTGTGGGTTTAAAGTTAGCGTTCTCTCTATTTTTTTCAAACCACTCTTTTTCTTCCTTCGATAAATTAGTGGGCGTCCAAACATGCATGTGAACGAACTGATCACCCGTTCCATATCCTTGTATATTTGGTAGCCCTTTTCCTTTCAAGCGAAGTACTTTTCCGCTCTGAGTTCCTGGGTCGATTTTAATTTTGACTTTTCCATTAATTGTAGGAATCTCTATGGAAGCTCCCAAAATCGCATCGGTTAATGTAACCACCGCTTCAAAATGGATGTGTTCATTTTCTCTTCTCAATTCAGCATGTTCTGCCTCTTCAATCACCACAATTAGATCCCCATTCACACCATTGAACGGCCCTGCATTCCCCTTACCGCGGACTGAAAGCTGCATCCCATCTTCTACTCCACCTGGAATTTCAATTTCAATGACCTCTTCTTGTTTGCGCAATCCATACTGATCGGAATCGCTTGGTTTTTGGTCGATCATTTGTCCAGCCCCTTGACATACATTACACGTAGTTTGCGTCTGCATGGCACCCAAGAAGGTCTGGGTCATTTGCGTCATTCTTCCTGCGCCCTTACATGTAGAACACGTTTTGTAGGTAACCCCGTCCGCCTGAACTAATTTATTAACCTTGATTTTCTTTTTAACCCCTGTTGCGATTTCCTCCAATGTTAACTTCATTTTAACCCGGAGGTTAGAGCCTTTCACCACGCGTTTACCACTTCGGCTGCCACCAAAACTACCGCCACCAAACGCACTACCGAAAATATCTCCAAACTGTGAAAAGATATCATCCATATTCATTCCACCGCCACTGAAACCTCCCTGTCCCATTCCCGCATGACCAAAACGATCGTAGGTTGCACGTTTTTCCGAATTACTTAGTATTTCGTATGCTTCTGCCGCTTCTTTAAATTTATCTTCAGCCGACGGGTCGTCCTGATTTTTATCCGGGTGATACTTTAAGGCAAGTTTCCGATAGGCACTTTTAATTTCGGCCTCCGTGGCATTTTTAGAAACGCCAAGAACGTCGTAATAATCTCTTTTTTGACTCATAACTTTATTGTCCGACCGCTACTTTTGCGAAGCGAATCACTTTCTCATTTAAATAATATCCTTTTTCAACCTGATCGATAACCTTACCTTTCAACGCTTCGTCCTCAACCGGAACATTAGCAATGGCTTCATGTAAATTGTAGTCAAAAGGTTGATTCGTTGCATCAATAGGTTTTAAACCTTTCGCCTCAAGAATCTGACCTAATTTGGTGTAGATTAATTGAAACCCTTCTTTCAAGATTGCTACATCGGTTACCTGTTCGTTATTCTTTATGGCACGCTCAAAATCATCCAAGATGGGAAGCATAGCCATTATCATTTCTCGACTTGCACCCGACAAATACTCCGCTTTTTCACGCGACGAACGTCTGCGATAATTTTCGAACTCTGCATAAAGTCGAAGGAATTTATCTTCTTGCTCCTTTAATTTCGCTTCAAAATCATGGGATGATTCTGTGGAAGAACTATTCGCGTCATTGCTCGAATTATTCTCCGTTTCATGACCTTGTTGTTCTTCGTTAACATTCGCTTGTTCCGCTGCATTATCTTCCATAGCATTATTTTTTCGTTTACTCATCTCAGTTTCTTTGGGTTTAGGTACACAAATTAGATTCCATATAAGACAATAGCCTAAACAAAGGACATAATGGCAGATTCGGGTGAATTATAAGCATCTACTGTCAGTATTTAGCTGAAATTTCGACACATTTCGATCAACCGTTTGGCCTTGTGCTCGTCAAAAATAAGCACTTCTTCAGAGAACATTGAATCAGGGTCCAAGGATTGCTTTCCAGTGGCTGAAAAATGGACGGCATCAGGTACAACGTGCTCCATAATCTGCGGTAAATTCGCGAGGTTAATTCCTCCTCCCGGCATAATTTCAATGCGTCCCTTTGCCTCTTTTTTCATGGCAGCTAACACAGGTACACCATTCGTAATCGTGGTTGATAGCCCAGAAGACAATACCCGATTATACCCCGTGTCAACCAACCATTGCAGTTCTTGTTTCCATTCCACTAAATCGTCGAACGCCCTATGAAAGGTTAGGGATTTATTAAAGATGCTACGAATTTGTTCGAGCACCGGACGATTTAAACGCATGGTATCTGTCAACATTCCCAATACTAAACCATCCACATTCAATCGTTGAAATTCAATAACATCCGCAAGTATGATTTCTATTTCATGTTCGTTGTAAACAAATCCTCCACTTCTGGGACGAATTAACACATGTGTTTCGATGCCTAAGCCTTGCGCTTTCTGAACAAAACCTATGGAGGGCGTTAATCCTCCTTGTTCTAGGTTTACACAAAGTTCAATGCGATCTACACCCAAGGATTTAGCCGCCAATAAGGCATCAACAGAGGCCACGCATAACTCAATTTTCATACTGCAAAAATGCAAAATTCTTAGCCACAACTAGCTAAAAAAAGTGGACAAAATCGCTATATTTGCACACAAATTTGAACTATGTCGTCCATCAACGAAGCAACCCTCGGATTCGAAGACTTCAAGCAAGAAGTGCTTTCGGATTATAAATTAGCTTGTATTTCCAGAGAAGCCTCCCTTCTTGGAAGAAAGGAAGTCCTCACCGGTAAGGCGAAATTTGGGATATTTGGTGACGGTAAAGAATTAGCACAATTAGCGCTCGCAAAAAACTTTAAACCAGGAGATTTCAGGTCAGGATATTACAGAGATCAAACTTGGATGATGGCGATTGGCGCCCTAAGTGTCCAAGCATACTTTTCAGGACTTTACGCCCATACCGATGTGGCTGTTGAACCTCAATCTGCGGGACGTCAAATGGGCGGACATTTTGCAACAAGAAATCTAGATGAACATGGACAATGGAAAAACCTAACCCAACAAAAAAACAGTTCGGCTGATATCTCTCCAACTGCAGGACAAATGCCTAGGTTATTAGGCTTGGCACTGGCATCAAAAGTATATAGAAATAATCCAGCCTTACATACGGAAGAGTTCCAAAAATTTTCCATTCAAGGAAACGAAGTTGCTTTTGGTTCTATTGGTGATGCCTCCACTTCAGAGGGACCCTTTTGGGAGACCTTAAATGCCGCGGGAGTTTTACAGGTCCCAATGGTGATGTCCGTTTGGGATGACGGGTATGGTATTTCTGTTCCTAGAGAACTTCAGACAACAAAAAACAGTATTTCTGCAGCGTTAGCAGGTTTTCAACGCACAGCGGAAAATCCAGGATTTGAAATTCTAACGACCAAAGGATGGGATTACGCGCATTTATGCCAGACCTACGAAAAAGCGGTAAATCTAGCACGCACGGAACATGTCCCTGTATTGGTGCACGTACAGGAAGTTAATCAACCTCAAGGCCACTCCACATCCGGATCACATGAACGATATAAAAGTGCCGAGCGCATGGAGTGGGAAAAAACCCATGATTGTATTGCCAAGTTCAAGGAGTGGATTCTTGCATTTGACAAAGGTCCAACAGCACTTGCAACGTTAGAAGAACTTGACCAGTTATCCGAGCAAGCGAAAGAGGAAGTTAAAGAATCGAAAAACAAAGCTTGGGCGTTATTTACAGAAGACATCAAACAAGACTCCTTATCCTTGGAAGGAATTTTAAGTGGATTAATTCAAGAGGGCACCTTAAGCAGTTCATTTCAAGCAGAATTAGACGCGTTAATTAAAAACCGCGAGCCTCAACGAAAAGATGTGTTTTCCTTGGCACGAAGGGCACTCAGAAGCCTTAGAGGTGTAGAATCCACAAACAAAACGGTGCTTAGCCAATGGTTGAGCAAGAAAAAAGATGAAAGTTACGACCGTTATTCTTCCTACTTATACAGTGAATCCAACAAACAAATTGGAAACATTCCGTCGATTGAACCTTCGTACGATTCTGATGCACCCATGGAGGATGGCAGGATCATTTTACGAGAAAATTACCGCATGTTGTTGGAGAAATACCCGAACCTGCTTGTGTTTGGCGAGGATGCAGGTAAAATCGGAGGTGTTAATCAATCCCTAGAAGGCTTACAAGAAACCTTCGGTGATTTGCGGGTATTCGATACGGGTATTCGTGAATGTACTATCATTGGTCAAGGCATTGGAATGGCCATGCGCGGACTTCGTCCGATTGCAGAGATTCAGTACTTGGATTACTTATTATATGCAATTCAAATTTTATCTGATGACTTGGCTACGGTTCAGTATCGCACCAAAGGAGGACAAAAAGCGCCGCTTATTATCAGCACACGAGGTCATCGCTTAGAAGGGGTTTGGCACAGCGGTTCTCCTATGGGAATGATCATCAATTCATTGCGCGGAATGCATGTGTGTGTGCCAAGAAATATGACCAAAGCAGCAGGATTTTACAACACCTTAATGGAGGCAGACGAACCGGCTTTAGTTATAGAACCACTTAACGGATATCGAACGAAAGAAAAAATGCCTACTAATTTGGGTGAGTTTAAGCTTCCGCTTGGTCAAGTAGAGCGCCTAAGCGAAGGTTTAGATTTAACCTTAGTTTCTTATGGATCCACCCTGAATCTTTGCATACAAGCGTTACCTGTCTTGGAAGAATTAGGGATTTCGGTAGAACTACTTGATGTGCAGACCTTACTTCCGTTTGACTTATCGCATGACATCGTGAAATCACTTCAAAGGACAAATCGCTTGTTAATTGTAGATGAGGATGTTTCTGCTGGAGCAACGGCTTACATTCTTGAAAAAATATTAGTTGAACAAGGGGGATATTACCACTTGGATGAAGCACCACAAACGCTAAGCGCGAAAGACCATCGTCCTGCCTATGGTAGTGACGGTGATTATTTCTCAAAACCAAGCATTGATGATATCGTTGAAAAAGTATACGAGATAATGTCGAAAGCCAATCCAGGTGCTTTCCCAACACTATAATATTATGCAACTCACAGATTATTTATTGCATTGGGAAAAGTCTTTGAACGGTGGAATTTATCCGGATGAATATGCATCATACATATCTCTAAACCTCACGCGATTTAATCGAATAACCAAGACCTTTTCGCCATCACAGGCTTTTATTGACCTTGCGAGCAATGTAAAAAAGAAATCCCATTGGATTATTATTACCGAACCTTGGTGTGGTGATGCCGCACAGAGTGTGCCCCTGATTTTAAAATTAATTGAGAAAATACCTAACGCAAGGTATACATTAGAACTCCGTGACCAAGGCACCTTAATCGACCACTATTTAACCAATGGTGGAAAAGGAATTCCGAAAGTCATTGTACGCGATGATCACGGAAGCGATTTGTTCGTTTGGGGTCCTCGCACCGAGGCGGCACAACGCTTATTTAATGAATTGAAAGCAGAAGGAGTTGAACTAAAGGTTCTTCATGAGTCACTGCATGGATGGTATGCAAAAGACCATGGACAATCGTTGGAATCGGAGCTATTGGTACTGATTCAAACCCTGCTTTAGTTCGGCGAGTACCTCCCTTGGCCCAACACCCATTTCTGATTTAAAAGCTGTATAAAAGGGATTATTCATACTTTCAATTCCTTAAAAACGGAAGACCAAATCATAAGGCATCCGCATTTGTGCACCCATTTTAATTCTATCGCGTTAATGCGTAATAAATCAACTTACGGCTTTATTTTTGCAAGTACTTCACTTGGTCCAGCCCCCATTTCTGCTTTGAATGCAGCATAAAATGGGTTATAGGAAGAAAAACCGCATTCTCGCGCTAGGGCATCCATAGTGTTTTTCGACAAGAAGTCATCTTGCATTTTTGCAATGGCGTGAAAAACACGGATTTTAGAACGATATGCAACAAAGGTAAAGTCGGCGTAATACCTGAAAACGAATTGAAGATGACTTTTAGGTATATTCAGTTTTTCAGAAAGGCTATCAAGATTTATGTTCGGGTCTTTAACAATAATCCTTAATGAGGTTTTAGATTCTAACTTCTTAATAATTTCATTGATTTTTTGATCCATTTTAATTGACAATTGGGCATCCATTTTATTCTTAATCGGTTTTGGCAAGGTACGCCATTTGAAATCCGGTTTAATTATTTGCTCCATCTCACTAGCCATTTCATTTGGTAGAATTTGAACTCGTTGGAGACCGTATAAAATTTCAGGATTCAGAAAAAACACGACATACACAATAATCCAAAGTACAGAATGCAGTGGCTGAAAAGCCATATTGACAAACATACGCTGTGTCAATAACTCATAGGTATACGAACCTATTAAACGAATCGCCAATAGAACAAACAATATAAACAACGCAGTTAACCAATTTCTAATCAACTTAAAATTGGAAAAGCGAAACTCCCTTTTCGTCTTAGCCCATAAACCATGGTTTAATTCCTTGTAAGATAAAAAAATAAAAAATAGTACATAAGAAATTATCACTGGGAAATTAATTCCTCGTAAAATAATTTGTGATAAGGAATCCTTTGGAATCAATAAATTTAGCAAGAAAAGCACGAATGGAATCATCAAAGGAATTACCAATGAACGAAAATTAACCCGTGAATTTTGGAGCATCAACCGAATATATTGATAAAAGAAAAGTGTGTTGGTTAGAAAAAGAATATTAAATGGTTTAGGTACATCCGTGAATAAGTTCTGCCAACCTAATGAATAGGTCAGATAAAAAGGAATACGTATTAAATTCGAAATAATTATAAGTAAAATGAACCCATTTATATAAGGATTTCTTCGAATATTCAAAATTAAAAGCAGTGTAATAATGACCGCCATTAGCATAGAAATCGAATGAATAACCACAGTAAATAACATAAATTTTGTTTAAATATTCAGTTACTAAATTATGTAAATTTTTACTAAATCTAATGAATGCTATTTTCAAGTTCTGCAAAGGAATTTACACTCAATATATTTGCATCAAATTATACCTATGAAAATAATCTACGCGAACATCCTATTATTTTTATTTTGTTTCAGTTTTTCTTCTGTTGCACAAACAGGTTCTGCCGGCAACCCGTTTACATCGCTTGGACAGGCTCAAAATGTAACAACAGATGGAATATATCACTTTAACCTAACAGGAACGATATTTAGCACTCATGTATTAGCTGGCGGTTGGGTGCAAGTTGCTATTGATTTTGGGGGGGCAATTGGATCCCTACCTCAGGGTTCAAACTTAGACATATCAACTCGAGGGATTTTGACTCCAGCTGTTCTATTAAAATTTGGTTCGGCGAACAAAGCCAGAATTCGCGTCAGTACAGGAGCATTAGACGTTCAAAATACAAATGGTACAATTTTATCCAGAATTGTAAATAATCAAGCATTACACAAGGGTTCGAATGATAATAGTTTTCAAACCTGGTCAGGAACAAACACCCTAGGGGCAACCTTTTCTGCAGGTGGATGTAATGCAACAACCAATATAGCTCTTCACCAACGAATAATTCACACTGCTTGTGTGGGTGCAGGTGTTCATTGGATTCCATTTGATAATTCTCAACAAATCAAGAGTGATCTTGGCAATATCGCCGCAAATCAATATTTTCAATTATTCGTTCAAGCACCTTTTGTTGCTGTGATAAATGGACCAAATATTAATTCCCAACCATCGACTTCCATTCAGAATTTATGCATCAACGGTACAACAACTCTGCTTACGGTGAGTGCGTCGAGTCCAAATCCTATAACTTATCAATGGTATAGTAATGCAACTTCAAGTACTGTTGGGGGTACAGCAATCGTCGGGGAAACAAACACTAGCTATTTACCACCATCTAATGTTGCAGGAACCACATATTACTATGTAATTTGTACCGATGCTGTAGGACCGGTAACCAGTACGATTAGTGGCGCCATTATCGTTTCAAACCCAACAGTTGCAGGAACCGCTAGTGGAGACCAAACCATATGTGCCGGATCAACGCCTACGAATCTAACATTAAGTGGTCATACCGGGTCAGTGCAATGGCAATGGTCTTCGGATAACGCGACGTTTACAAACATCGCAGGAGCCACCTCAGCTACCCTCACTTCAGGTCAAATGGGTGCATTATCCGCTACTCGTTATTATCGAGCCATCGTTACCAACGGCGGATGCAATGCTGAAATCAGCAATACGGTTACTGTTACAATTACTCCACTTCCAGTAATCAGCTCAACCCAAGGAGCTACAAACTGCGGTCCTGGATCACTTTCTTTAAATGCTACAGCAGCAAGTGGTACATTTAGCTGGTATGCAGCACTAACCGGTGGTGTGAGTTTAGGCAACAATAGCAGTTACACCACTCCTACCATCAGCACCACCACAACATATTATGTTGACTTAACAGATAATGGGTGTACTTCTAATCCAAGATTAGCAGTTACCGCCACAATTAATTCGATTCCTTCGCCAACAATTACACAATCGGGTTGTGGATCACCACGTTATCTTTCAACGAATCCGGGGGGTAATGCCTTGAATTTAGGCAATTCAAATGTAACGAGATATGTTACGGTACCTGCATCCCTTAACGCATCATTCAATACCAATAGCGCCACCCTGGAAGGATGGTTCAACTTTACAAATGCGAATAGCGGAAACCCGATGCTAATTGGTGAAGCTTTTAATGGCGACGGGAAAATCACCTTTTGCATGTATCGCAGTGGATCGAACGTTATCGCAGGATTTTTCAACGGTTCATGGATTCAAGCCTCCTCAACCGCAATTCCGATTAACACCTGGACTCACATTGCCGCAACTTATGATCAAACAGCCATTAGAGTCTATGTTAATGGAGTTTTAAATGGATCTTTCAATACCAGTTTACCTCTACCTACAGGTTCTGAAATATGGTTTTTAGGCAAACGCTGGGATGGAACCAATGAAATGATAAGTGGCTTGATGGATGAATTAAGAATTTGGAATGTTGCAAGAACGCAAACACAAATTCAAGAAAGCATGTACAGTAATGTTCCCGTCAACGCTACCGGTTTAAGAGCCTATTTCAAAATGGATGAAACTACTGGAACTGTAGCTTCAGACGCTACTGGAAATAATTTCAATGGAACGTTAATAGCAGGCCCAACATGGCAAGTCCCATCTACCTCACCCGTTGGTGGGGTTACTGGAAACACCTACCTATGGTCTCCAAATGGAGAAACCACCAGCTCAATAAGCGCAACTGCGAATGGCACCTATTCGTTAGTGGTAACAAGTCCTCAAGGATGCTCTTCAGCTCCCGTTTCATCTAATGTTACCGTTACTGCCGCTCCAAATGCTGGGACGCTCAGCGGAAATCAGGCGATATGTGTTTCAGGTACCACGTCCTTCGTTACAGACGGCGATGCCGGCGGAACTTGGAGTTCAAGCGCAACTGGAATAGCCACTGTTAATGCTAGTACAGGCGTTGTAACTGGGGTTTCTGCAGGAACTGCTACAATCACTTATACCATTGCAGCTTCCGGAAGTTGCTCCGCTGTGAGTAGCACACGAACCGTTACGGTAACCGCAGCTCCTAATGCAGGAACATTGAATGGAACCCAAGCTGTTTGTTTATCAGGAACGTCAACATTTACAACCAATGGAAATGCCGGCGGAACTTGGTCATCGAGTGATGTTAATGTAGCGACAATCAATCCTGCCTCAGGCGTAATTAGTCCTGTTTCTGCTGGTACAGCAACCATGACCTATACGGTTACTGGAACGGGTGGGTGCAACAACGTTAGTAATACACGAACGATAACCATCACGAATCCTTCAAATGCTGGTAGCTTAAGTGGAAACCAAATTATTTGTTCGGCTCAAACTACAACGTTTGTTGTAAGTGGTGCCTCTGGATCAGGTACTTTCACATCTAATGCTACGGGTATTGCAACGGTTAATGCTGGTACAGGCGTGGTAACAGGCGTTTCCGGCGGAACAGCTACGATTACATTTACTATTGCTGCAACTGGAGGTTGTCCTGCCGTCAACACGACGAGAACGGTAACGGTAACAACCGCACCAAATGCTGGCACCCTAGCAGGTACACAAGCCATCTGCCTTACCGGTTCAGTAACGTTCACATCAAACGGTAATGCGGGAGGAACTTGGACATCAAGCGATGTAAATGTGGCGACTATCAATCCTGCCTCCGGTGCCATAAGCCCTGTAGCCGCCGGAACGGCAACTATGACTTACACCATAACAGGAACCGGCGGATGTAATAACGCCACCTCCACAAGAAACGTTACTGTAACTAACCCACAAACTCCAGGTACTGTAAGTGGAACCCAAGCCATCTGCTCGAATCAAACTTCCCAGTTTACAGCAAGTGGTACCTCTGGAGGCGCATGGACTTCAAGTGCAACAGGAATTGCAACCGTGAATTCTTCAACAGGACTTGTGACTGCCGTGGCTAATGCTTCTGGAACCGCAACCATTACCTATACCCTAACTGGGACAGGAGGATGTCCAAACGCTACGGCAACACAAACGGTAACAGTAACTGCAGTTCCATTGATAACCACACAACCTTCGACGACCATTCAAAATATTTGTCAAAACGGTACGCCAAACACCCTTTCAATTGTTGCTACCGGTGGTGGAATCACCTACCAATGGTATGAAAACTCTGTTAATAATAACACCACAGGAACAGCAATTAACGGGGCCAATTCATCAACATTCACTCCGCCAAGCGCAACTGTTGGGACCATGTATTATTATTGTATTGTTAGTGGTTCATGTAGTCCAGATGCAAAATCAAATGTTTCCGGTGCAATTAATATCAATGCCCCTACAACGGTTTCCGATGCTGGTCCAGATCAAACCGGAAATCCAACGTGTGGCCTAACATCAGTTACCTTAGCGGCAAACACTCCCTCAGTAGGCAATGGACTTTGGACAATTATTTCTGGCGCAGGGGGAAGCATCACGACGCCGTCATCTCCAACATCCAATTTCAATGGCGTTTCAGGTAATACCTACACCTTACGTTGGACAATTACAAACGGTGGCTGTACCTCAATCGATGATGTAATAATTTCGCTAAGTGCCATACCTGCAGCCGCAGGAAATGCGCCTGCACAAATCAATGCACAAGTATTGGTAGTTGCTGGAGGCGGTTCAGGGGGCTTACGACATGCGGGAGGCGGAGGTGCCGGTGGAGTAATCTATAATAGCTCATTTAATATAAACCAAGGTTCCTATCCGGTAACTGTTGGTGCCGGTGGAGTTGGTAATAGCGTGAGTGGTGCAAACAGTGTATTTTCTTCATTAACTGCCATTGGTGGAGGTGGAGGTGGAAATAATGGCCAAGTGGGTAAGCCAGGAGGTTCAGGCGGCGGCGGCTCTAACGGAACCGTAGGAGGAAACGGTACGGCTGGCCAAGGAAATAAAGGAGGAAATCAAAATAATGGTGCCGGGTGTTGCCATGGAAATGGCGCCGGTGGTGGAGGTGCTGCGGCAGCAGGTGCAAATACAACCGGAAGTGCTTCTTCTGCAGGAGGAGATGGATTAGCCTTTAATATTAGTGGAAGCACCGTTTATTACGGCGGCGGTGGCGGCGGTGGAACTGGTAATTCAGCCACATCCATGGCTGGAGGAATCGGAGGAGGTGGTGCAGGAGGAAACAATTCAAGTAGTGTTCATGGGGTAGCAGGAACGCCAAATACCGGCGGCGGCGGTGGTGGTGGAGGCGCTAGTAATATCGATGGTAACGGCGGTAATGGTGGTTCAGGAATAGTAATCATAAGCTATCCTGGAACTCCTATTGCTACTGGAGGTACCATTACGCAAGTGGGTGGAAATACCATTCATACATATACAAGCAACGGAACGTTTGCGTTTACTGGTTCTCCAACTGCGAGTGTCCCACACGTGTATTCATGCAGCCCAATGGCATTTACCATTGTAGGAACTCCAGCTCCTGGTTTTACCTTAGATTGGTATGATGCGGCAACAGGAGGGAACTTATTAGCCAGTGGGGCTAATTCCTACACGACGCCTTTAATTAATACTTCTGCCACCTATTATGTAACTGTCAGAAATACCACAACCGGGTGTATTTCTGCAACACGCATAGCGGTTAATGCAAATATTTACAGCGCACCTACCATGAGTGCTAATCAAAGTATTTGTTCAGGTAGCACACCAACCAATATTACTATTTCAGGAAGTTCGGGTACCATTCAATGGCAAGTTTCAAGCGATAGCGTGAACTTTAGCAATATTGCAGGTGCCACCTCCGCTACATTAACCAGTGTGCAAATGGGTGCTTTAACCGCAAAACGCTTTTATCGCGCTGCGCTATCGGGAGGGTTGTGTGGTACCATGAATTCAGATATTGTAACAGTAAACGTTATTTACGCACCGGCAGTCACAAGTACAAGTACAACAACTAATTGTGGTCCTGGAACAATCACTTTAACCGCGAATTCAACAGGGACCATTAATTGGTACGCAGCGATTACAGGCGGTACTTCACTTGGTACCGGAACAACCTTTACTACCCCATCGATCAGTGCCTCAACTTCATACTTCTATGATGTAACAGGTAACGGGTGTACTTCTACCCCACGAGCAAGCTTAACCGCTACAATAAACCCAATACCCCCAACAGCTGTGCTAGGAACTGGTCAAGTAGAATACCTTGTTGTTGGCGGCGGCGGAGGTGGCGGTCATGACGGTGCTGGCGGCGGCGGCGGCGGTCAAGTGAAAACTGGAACCGTCAGTTTAAATGCAGGAACATATTCAGTAACAATTGGAGCAGGTGGAGCCAATTCAACGGTGGTTGGAGGTCAGGCCTCAGATGGCGGTACAAGTACGCTAAATTTCCCAACAGCAATATCATCTATTGGTGGTGGTGGTGGTGGCTCCAAACAAGCGAATGGAAGACCCGGAGCTAATGGAGGTGGCGGTGGACATAATGCTTCAGGAATCAATACCGGTGGCGCGGGTACAACCGGTGGTTTTAACGGCGGAAACAATGGGGTCTCCGGATCTACAAGTGCTGGCGGCGGCGGCGGCGGTGGCGCAGCGGGTGTAGGAACCGTTGGTCCAGCAGGTAATGGTGGCCCAGGTATTGCATCGTCTATTACTGGTACAACAGCCTACTATGGCGGTGGCGGTGGCGGTGGAAGCCACAGTGGGGCAGGAACAGGAATTGGAGGCATTGGAGGCGGTGGAAATGGAGGACGAGGAAGTGGGGCAACCGCCCCAGCTATTGCAGGTGCAGCCAATACCGGTGGTGGTGGTGGTGCAGGCGGAGTTGCTGATGGTAGCAACCAAGGAAAAGCGGGTGGTTCAGGTGTAATAATTGTTCGTTATTTAGGTACTCCTAACGGAACTGGAGGTACGATTACGCAAGCAAACGGTTATACGATTCACCGGTTTAACAGTAACGGCTCTTTTGTATACAACGGAACAACCGTAGCTGTTGCTGATGCCTCTTCATGTGGACCAGCGGCATTAACCTTAACTGGAACATTAAGTGGTAATTATACCATTGATTGGTACGACGCAGCAACAGGTGGAAATATATTAGCGACAGGCCAAGCAAATTACACCACTCCGGTACTCAATACCACTACAACCTATTATGCAGAGGTTCGGGACGTGGTTACTGGGTGTATTTCAAGTGCTCGATTAGCAGTGAATGCGACCATTAACAATCCACCAACGGTATCTGCAAATCAAAGTATTTGTGCAGGATTAAGTCCTGCAAACATTACCATTACAGGTGCCTTGGGTAATATTCAATGGGAAGTGTCAACAGACAGTGTGAACTTCACCAACATTGTAGGAGCAACGAATGCAACCTTAACGAGCGGTCAAATGGGCACACTCAATGCAAAACGATTCTATCGAGCAACCTTGTCTGGTGGAGCCTGTGGAAACATGAATGGACCAATCGTTACTGTGAATGTTATAAGCTCCCCAGCGATAAGTAATGTGACGGCAACATCAATTTGTGGATCCGGAACGAGTACGTTATCTGGAACATCAACTGGAACCATCAATTGGTATAGTGCGGCAACAGGAGGTGTGGCTCTAGCTACAGGAAGTACATACACTTCCCCAACAATCAATACAAGCACAACTTATTATTTTGATGTAACTGGCAATGGCTGTACGTCGACACCAAGAGGATCGGTAACTGCAACCGTGAATGCCTTACCTAATGCATCAAGTGGTTCATTGACGGTAGAGCTTCTTGTTGTTGGTGGTGGTGGTGGTGCAGGATCTCTACGTGGCGGCGGCGGCGGCGGTGGCGGCTACATTAGCGTACCGTCCTTTAATGTCTCAGGAGGTTCTGCTATTCCTATTACCGTGGGAGTTGGAGGCGCGGCAGGATATGACAATGCCGGAACGGGAGTACATGCATTGAGTGGAACTAATTCCTCTTTTGGAAGTACGCATATTGCGATCGGAGGAGGTGGCGGTGGAAGCTACGGAGGCGGGCCACAAAATGGGTATAATGGTGGATCTGGAGGAGGAGGTGCAAACCAGTCGAGTTCAGCTAATACCGGATTTGGTGGTACCGGAACTGCAGGACAAGGATTTAATGGAGGAAATTCAAGATGTGGAGGAGGTGGAGAAGTATCTGGTGGTGGTGGTGGTGGTGCCGGTGGCGCTGGTTCAAATGGTACTTCATCAAGTTGTGGTGGTTGTACAACTAGACCCTACACTCCAGGAAATGGAGGGAATGGAATTCAAAATTCAATAACAGGAACTTCTGTTTGGTATTCAGGAGGCGGCGGCGGAGGTGGACTCGGTGCCAATCCAGTTCCTGGCAACTGTACCTCAGGTGCGCAAAATATTCATGGAACCAACGGATTGGGTGGTGGACAAGCTTCCTATGGCGGAGGTGGACAATGTAAAGTTGTTGCAGGTTCTTTCGCTACAGAAAGCGGAGGTCCAGGAATTGTGGTGGTTAAATATGCCGGTACACCGGTAGCGACTGGTGGAACGATTACTCAAGTTGGTGGTTTCACTATTCATACCTTTACTTCGAACGGTACCTTTACCCTACCTGCAGCAGCAGTTGCTAATAATGCTTCTAGATGCGGGCCTGGAACTGTCACATTTACTGGTTCTTCATCAGGTGGATTTTCTTTAAATTGGTACGATGCTTCTACAGGAGGAAACTTATTGGCTTCAAATACGATTGGTTATACTACTCCTTCAATCAATGCGACAACAACGTATTTTACAAGTATTGTAAATACGGTTACTGGGTGTGAGTCTGCCACACGGACTGCTGTAACTGCTACAGTGATCACCGGAGGTACCGCCAGTGCAAACCAAACTGTTTGCCCTGGATTACTGCCAAATCCGATTCAATTAACTGGAAACAGCGGAACGATTCAATGGCAGACAAGTAATGATAACATTACATTTACAAACATTACAGGACAAACTGCTGCTACATTACCAGCCAATTCAATAGGTATAATGTCGGGAGTTAAATACATCCGAGCCATGGTTACAGGAGCCTGTGTCACCCCATCCAATGTGGTAACCCTCTCCCCTGCTAACGTTAATGTTTTAACCCCATTAACCGTAAACTCTTATGTGTGGAATGGTCAAAGCTCTACGCAATGGGGAACCTTAGCCAATTGGTATGGTTACAATGGAACAACACTCGTTCCAGCGGGTTCTTTACCAAGTAGTCAACATACCACCATAGTACCGGCCAACGGCAGTTGTATATTAAGCCAACCAACGTTTTCAACAGGAAGCGCTACGATTGATGACATCATCTTAGAAACGGGATCACAATTCACTCAATCTGGCGGAACCATTTTAATAAATGGAGACTTTGTTAACAACGGAACCTTAAGTGCAACAGGAGGAATGGTTCAATTTATTGGATCAAATGTTGCTACAATAAGTGGAACTGGGTCAATTCAATTTGCAAAAATGACAGTAAACAAATCTGCTGGTGGAACCCTAACCTTACAGACTGGCGTGGTTGTTTCAGATTCACTGTATATGCAACAAGGTAACATATTCACTAGTACGAATCAATTATTAACACTTGGTCTTAACAGTACAACACCAGGGAGATTAGTATGGAATAACGGTACCATTGTAGGTCCATTCAAGCGTTTCTTTGCCAATGCCGCAACTGCTGGGGCTGCAGGAATGTTCCCGGTTGGAACGGCGACCTACAATCGATATGCGGAATTTAGTTTTGCTACAAGCCCTGGAACCAATCAGTTTTTGACGGTGCACTATGTGAGTGGTTCGCCACTTACTGGAGGTAATGTGTTATACAACGGGCTTCCTTTATGGGCATCTAATTCACTTATTCAAAACTATGCTGCGGATGGCTATTGGAATGTTGTTCCTACTAACAATGACTATACTTCCACCATCAATATGGTACCATATAGCATCACGTTATTTGCGAATAACATTACGGGCATGCAGACACCGCAGATTTGTCGCATCATTAAAAGTGCTGGATCAAACACGGCAGGTCAGCACCATACGAGCTGGCAGAGCTGTGGGACTCACACCCCAATCAATGGAGGAGCAAATCCATTATCCTTCTTGATTTCCAGTACTGCAGTTCAAGGATTCAGCTGGTTCAATATTGGAACGCCTAACTCCCAAGCGCTTCCGGTGGAATTTGAAGGTATGACCACTGCCTGTGAAGACCAAGGAGTTCGAATTAAATGGTCAACAGCAACAGAGCATAATAACGACTACTTTAGAATTGAGGAATCCAAAACAGGTTATGATTGGACAATTTTAGGGTATATCGATGCCATAGGTAACAGTACGACAATTCAATGGTACGAATACTTGAATTCAACATCTCGATCCAACCAATATTATCGTTTATTCCAAGTTGACACGGATGGAAGCGAAGAATTATTGAGCACCTTGTACAGCGATTGTGAAACGACGCAACAGGAAATCACTTCCTTCCCTAATCCAAGCAGCGAATCATTTTCAATTTATTGGAAACAGTTCAACACGAGCGGTGACGGGAACATTAGCATTCGAGATATCAATGGTAAAATCATATATCGAGAAACAGTGCCGTTAAGCCTTGGAGCAAATCTCTTCATCATCAAAGAGCAACTGACACCTGGAGTGTATATGATTGAATTGATTGACGATAATTACGAACGAAGGTTAATAAAACACGTAGTTAACTAAATCAAAAAAGGGGGCCTCGGCCCCCTTTTTCATTCATACATTTAACTCATTAAAAACTGAAGACCAAGTCATAAGGCATACGCATTTGTATACCCATTTTTGATTCAATTGCTTTAATGCGTTCATACTGTTCAAGTAATTCATTCGGCAAGGATGATTTTTTTAGATGCAAACGACTCTCCTCCTCTTCATTCTCCTGTTCAATCATTTTAATAATTGCACTAAACTTATCCTCTTTAACTTTGGGATAGTAAATTACTTTAGCATCTTTATCTTTAATCTCACGCTTAGCAAAATTAATCACATCAGTTAAGGAACCTAATTCATCTACCAACCCAATGGATAAGGCATCTTTACCTGTCCATACCCTTCCACGTGCGATTTGATTGACTCTAGCAACAGATAACGATCTGCCTTTTGCCACACGATTCATAAATTGGGAATAAATTCCATTCACCTCGTTTTGGACCATTGCTAGTTCCTCTGGGGTTAATTTACGGTTAGTTGACATCACGGAATGGTTATGGGTTTGTACCCGATCAAAGGTTATACCCAGTTTATTTTCAAGCATCTTTCCTGTATATGGAATCATCCCAAACACACCAATCGATCCGGTAATTGTAGTTGGTTCTGCGAAAATACGATCTGCGGGTGTTGCAATGTAATATCCACCTGAAGCCGCCACATCACCCATGGAAACATATACTTTCTTCTTTTTTTGCGTAAGCATTACTTCGCGCCAAATTTCTTCACTCGCGAGTGCACTTCCTCCCGGACTATTAATCCGAAAAACAACTGCTTTGATATCATCGTCGTTACGCACTTTTTCAAATAGGCGACACAGCTTTTTGCTACTTACACCATCTCCATCCACAGCAACTTCACCTTCAGCAAGAATAACAGCAACACTTGCAGTTTCTGCTTGAATTAACACTTGATTTTCATAAAACGCATTTTGCGCATAGTCGTTGAATTCAGCCCACTTAATTTTAGCCCCCTTAGACAGCCCCGATTTTTTAGCGAGTTTATCCATTAATTCATCTTTGTATAATAATCCATCAACGAGCTTGTGCGCAAGCGCTTGGTTAGGATTAACCACTTCCATGTTATTAATCCATGAATTAAATTCTGAAGTTTTAATGTTTCTACTGACAGAAATATCAGCAGCCAATTCATTCCAAATTCCATTCATAAGAACTTGATTTTGCAGGCGTGCTGAATCACTTAATCCGGTTAAGAAAAAAGGTTCTACGGCACTTTTAAAATCATTATTTTGTCCACGAATTACCTGAACTTCCACATCTAACTTATCCAATAACTTTTTGAAAAAAACCGCTTCAGACCCTAAGCCGGTAAGCATGAAAGAAGACGTGGGAAAGGCATAACATTGATCAGCAACAGAACCGATATAATATTCCTTTTGAGATATTGCTTCTCCTTGGAAATAAGCAACTACAAATTTATCCGATGATTTTTTAAAATCTTCTAAGGCCTGACGAATGGTTCTAGCGGTAGAAATGCCACAATTCAACTCGTCGATGTCGATATAAATCCCTTTGATTTGATCATCTGATTTTGCTTTTTCCAATGCAAACAAGACATCCGATAATCCAACAGACTCATTAAATTGAAAAGAACTTGGGTCGAATTCTGAATTGGTTTTCTCTTGAATCGTACCCTTAAGTGTTACATGTAATATCGATTTATTTTCAATCGCATAGGGTTCTGGACCAAATTCCGAAAATGAACCTATAATGCCTCCTAAAATTAAAAAGAAAAACACCAAGCCAAGCGATAATGCAATGCCTATGGCCACTAAGGTTGGCCAAAAAATACGAGAAAAAGGGATTTTTGTATCTGTCATGATTTCTTAGGTATTAATTATTTAAGTAAGGTACTCAGTTTATAGGGTAAATTGAATGGATTAAAACGCAGCGTAAGTCTTATCGAGGTTTTATAATTCTGATACAAATCTCCCATATTCACAGATTGTACTAAAGGGAAATAAACGCCGACAATATCACCCAAATTAATTCCTAATCCCGCATTATACAGTGCAGCCACACCTACTCCATTGTCGTATACTCCAAAATCAGCAAAGGCTACGAACATATTGGGTTGAATCGGAAGTTGTACGGTTGCATTCATTGTACTAGCCCAAAAATTAGACATTCGTAAATTATTACTTCCAGTTCTAAATCCTCCCATGTCGTCTGTGTACTGTGCACCGTAAACTGTGGCTCGGTTTAAGAAATAATTTTCCGCGAAAACATCTTGATATCCAGCTGATCCAAACATTGAAATGGAATATCGTCCCATCGCATTATAATAGGATGAACCTGGATTGTACGCCAAGTTAAATCCACCGTATATCCTTAATTTTATCTCACGAGTCATCTTCCGATCCAAATAATTTATTTTGACCTGTTGAGTTGTAGAAATTCGAATAACATTTGCTTGGTCGAACACTAGGTCTTGGTAACCAATCACTCCCTCTAATTGCATTTGGCTTTCATAGGAGAACTTGCGCTTATTCCACTGCATGGATTGATTAATTTTAGCGCCATATTCTGTACTCATATCGTTAGAAAACACATCCCTACGAATTAGCGCTTTAAAGGTAAGGTCATTCGCATACCCTTTATGTCTTGTATCTGGAGCTAAATTAATCTTGAGGTAAGGTGTTGCAGCGAAATAAAAAGACTGTCTTTGTCCGTTGGGATCATCATCAAGACCAAACGATTTAATACTAATACCAGTCTTGATTGATCTCGCACCGTAGGAAGGAAAACATGTTTTGCTTATTTCGGCCACACCTCCAACGGTTTTTCTTCCAAAAGAAAACATCGGTGCAATGAAATATTGAACCGGTTTGAAGGGAAGACCGAAGTTATGCACCGCCACGCCAAGCATCGTACGATCAGAATGATTAAAGGCCATCATCGGGGTCCAAAACACATTGGTTTTGTTGGCTTCATGATCACCAAACATAAATTCGAGGGTAAGTGGTTCATGCTTTTTAAACAAGGCCTTATTGACTAAGATCCGATTGTTTGAGCGGTTTAATTCTGGGATATTTCGATTCGGGTCAATGGCAAATTCCGTGATGGCTGGATTACCATTGAAAATTAAGGTTGAGCGTTTATCGGCAGGGTTTGTCCATTGCGTTTCTAAAATCGTGCCCTCTTTATCTATGGCTGAAACACCGATCGGACCTGCCACACTGCCTTTATTCTTAACCTTTACGGTAAAGGTATTCATCGGTTCAACGCGCTGAGCTTTTTTGATTTTATAATCAATAATGTTCGTTGTTTGAATTAAATCCCCAAACAACCAATCCAGTTTACGTCCAGACACGCCTTCCACAACGCGCTGCATATCCTCAGGGTATGGATGTTTAAATTGATATAAATCATAATAGCGATGCATGCATTGATCATAGAGATCATCACCTAAATAACTTCTTAAATACTGAAAAATCAACCCTGTTTTTTGATACATAATAGCCCCGTAATTTGCAGAACTGAACTCCGCTGAATGCGTTTCAATGGGTTGGTCTGCATCAAGCACTGCCAAAAGCCGGTAAAAAATATCTCCCATGTCGTGGTGATCCAGGTCATTCAAATGCAGCTTCCCTCCTAACACCATGTCGGATAGGTCTTGATTATCTGGATATTTGGTGGCAACATAGCGCATTTCATTGGCGGTATTCATTCCTTCATCCATCCAACCGTGTTGGCGCTCATTGGATCCTAGAATACCATAAAACCAATTGTGACCGACCTCGTGTACAATCACTACCTCCAATTCTCTTGCAGAGCTTGCGTTACCAATAACCGTTATCATTGGATATTCCATTCCACCCCCGGCGCTAATTGTTCCATCTACAGCAGTTACGGCAGAATATGGATAATCCCCATTCCATTTTGAATAGTAATAGGTACCGTCATTAATATATTCAATCGCATTTTGCCAATTTAAGGCATTGGCCGGAGTAAACAGGGCCCAAGTAGTAACAGTTCGACCCGATTCAGGTAACTTCACCGATCCTTTTAAAACCTTGTATCGTTTGTCCGCAAACCACGCAAAATCATGGACCTTATCTTGAATATAGCGAAGTGTTTTCCATTCGGAAGCAGAAGGCGGAAATGAATCCCTTAAATTTCCGGATGGCAAGGCAATAATTTCAGAGATTCGTGTTTTTGTATCTTGCGCTAAGGAATCTAGAAAGGAAGCCTCTGTTGAATTCTGAAGCTCTCCGGTAGCTCCGACTACATAGTTCTTAGGTACAGTAATCGATACATCGAATGAACCGTATTCAGAATAAAACTCTCCTTGATTTAAATAGGGAATTGGATGCCATCCTTTGTGATCGAATACCGCAGGTTTAGGATACCATTGGGTAATTTGATAGGATTGTCCGATATGACCTAACCGAGAAATAGAACCCGAAGGGATTTTAACGATAAATGGTGTGGTAAGGGTAAGCCGTTCTCCAGGGGCTAAGGGTTGTGCTAATTTGATTAGTACGATATCTTCATGATCCGGATGAAATGACCAGGATACGGTACTGCCATTAATTTTAAATTCTAACGCAGAAATACCACCTAGTTTGGCGCTATCGATAGTGGATAATTTCTTACCTTCTCCTTCCAACTGTTCGGCCAACGCACTATTTCCATTTTTATAGGCATTCGGCCATACGTGGATGTACAAGGAATCCAAGGTACTTGGAGAATTGTTTAGATAATCAAAGGCAATTTCGCCGTAAAGCCGATGGGTTTTGTCGTCCAACTTGACGTCAATGCGATAATCAACCTGTTGTTGCCAGTATTGCGCGGAGGCTTTTCCAATCAACGCGATTAGTGAAAATAAAAGTATTTTTTTTAGCATAAAAAGAATTTAATTTATGACGTATTGATCCATGAGTAGTTACAAACTGATATAAAATTAGTGAATTCCGAACGGGTTTCATAAAACAAAAAAAAGCCGTCCTAGGACGGCTTTAATGACTACTGGTAAAATCAATCTATTTCACCATTAATTTTGAAACGATTTGTTGTTGATTCTGACGTAATGTTACAAAATAAGTTCCGGGTGCCCATGAGCGAGTAGATACCGAGGCACCATTCGCTATGTTCTTTAAGGAAAGGACAAGTTTGCCGGTAACATCGCAAATTGTTAACTCAAATTGCTCATTATTTGACACTATAATGGTTACATCACCTTCGGAAGGATTTGGTGTTAATTCCATGGAAAGAACTGATTCATTAGTTAGACCAGCATAATTATCAAATCCATCACAGTTTTCATCGATTCCATTATCCAACACTTCGGTTGCACCTGGATACACTTGGTCGTTTGCATCATCGCAATCTCCACTAGTTAACGAATAACCAGCTCCAAGGCTATCGCAAGAAACTAAAGACACATTTGAACCAAAACCATCTTCATCAAGGTCTTCGTAATAGGTAATTGAAGGCAATCCTTCATCCGTATTACCATCGCAGTTGTTATCTTCATTATCACAAATTTCAACCGCACCAGGATAAATTTGATCATTCGAATCATCACAATCACCACCTATTGTTACGGTATTTGCCGGTTGAGCACAGGTTTCAACACCGGTAGCCTCATCCCCAAATCCATCGCCATCGGCATCCACATAATACATATCTAACAAATTCAATTGAGCGTTGGTATCATCGCAATCGTCTCCATTCAACACGGTTCCGGGAGGAGTTAGACATGAGGTAGTAAAGTTCATTGGATCACCATAACCATCTTGATCAGTATCTAAGTACCAAATCGTGTTCGGGTTGATTTGTGCATTTGAATCATCACAATCCGTATTATTTGTCGTATACCCTGCAGGTAAGGTACAAGAAAGCAAGGTATTGGCAGCATCACCAAACCCATCACCATCAGTATCCGCATAAAACGTTTGTGGTTGCACTGAATTAATGAAGCCCCATAGACTCACATTGTCATTTCTCCAAGTAGCTCCCGAGCTTGAAATACCAGTAATGTAAAATCTAAACGTAACTTGATTCACATTAGAAAACGCAGCACCAAGTAGGACCGTATCATTTAAAACGGCATTGGTTGTGATTGAATCCGAAGCAATATCTGCTGCAAAATTATCTAAGCTAGATCTCAAATGCCATGTAGGAATGGTATTGACGTTACTTACTTTATTGGTAAATGTCAATTTCGTTAATGTTAAGCCAAAGCAACTATCTGCTTGTATAGAAAATTCATTATAGTTTGAAGGATCTACAACTGCACCTGTATTCCAAGTATTGTTATTAAAAACATTGGCAGCAGCCGTGCAGCTTCCTCCCACATTGGTATAAATCGAGAAGCTTGCATTTGTAGGCTGTGTAGTAACAGTATTAGCTAATACCGGACACCCAGAAGGTTGAGTAAACTCATATATACCCAATTGTGCCGCGACAATCGGTGCGTCTAAGCCACTGCAATCTTCATCAATTCCATTCCCTGGAATATCAAGAGCCCCTGGATTGATGGCGCTGTTTTGATCATTACAATCCGTGCTATTTAAGACATACCCTTGAGGAGCGCTGCACGCAGAAAGGGTTACTGAAAGGTTGCCATACGTATCTCCATCTGAATCTTGAAAATAGGTCAGGAAAATCAAGCCTTCATCAATTGATGCATCACAATCATTATCGAGGTTATCACACGTTTCTGTGTTCCCTGGATACATAACAGCGTTGTTGTCATTACAATCTCCGGTGATCAATACATAATTTGGTCCCGGCGAAGTAACGCCTAAAACGAAGGTATTCCCTCCTACTCCGTCTCCATCATTGTCTATATAATACGGTACCGGGGTAAATCCTTCATCTACTGAATTATTACAGTTATCATCAATGCCATTGTAAATCTCAACTGCGGCAGGATTAATCGCCGCGGACGCATCATCACAATCGGTACTGTTTGCTACATAACCTGCAGGCTGACCACAATTCTGAAGTGAGGATGCCGCATTTCCATAACCATCACCATCAACATCCGCGTACCAAGTGGTTACAACATTTGCTAGCGCATTGTTATCGTTACAATCGGTATTGTTTGCAACATACCCATTCGGTTGAATACACGCGGTTTGTGTTACTGCAACATTTCCAAACCCATCACCATCTGCATCCGCATACCAAACGGTGTTTGGATTGATTGCGGCATTATTATCATTACAATCTTGATTGTTCAACACCAAGCCTGGCTGGGCAAAACATGCAAGAACGGTTGTGTTTGGATTACCAAATGAGTCACCGTCTAAATCCTGGTAATATGTAGTAGGAGCTGCGCACGGAGTTACTGAAGTCCAAGTAGTTCCAACACGAAACTCATCGATCTCCAAGGTTCCTGTTCCTGTAGCAGCGGTTCCACCTTGTCTTAAATAAACAGAGGCTAGCGCAGCAAGAGGGTTCGCACCAGAGGAATTAAGAATTGTTGCCGCAGGCTCTGGCGTTCCGGGTGTAGGGTTTACCCACATGGATGCAGCAATAGGCGCAGCGGAAATATTCAATTTCACCACTACAAAAACTGTTGTCCCGCAAGGGTAATCCGTTGGATTCCAGGTAGTATTAGTTCCGGTTCCGCTGTTATTGGTTAATCCTAACACAAAGGTATTTGGTGTTGACCCAGCCTTTATAAAAACCCTGGCCGCTATTGAGGTAACTGAAGCTCCAGACGTAGCACCAAATCCAGTAAAATAATCTCCTGCATTTGCATTAATATGCAAACCTGTGGTACTTGGAACATTCAAGAGAAAAGAAAAATAAGCACTAGTGCCAAGATTAGCTGCGGCTTTATTTACATCTTCCGTATTTCCTGCCGTTAGTTGTACACGATTCCCTACAGATGCCTCTAAATTAGCAAATGACAAGCTACTGCCGTTATTTGACGGAGTACTTATTGTTTGTACTTGACCAGGCGTTGCACCTGAATGCGTGGCCCAACCATTGGCATTCACAGCTCCAAGAAAATTAAAGGATTCGAAGGGTTGAGCAAAACCCGTTGAAACAACAACCGAAGCGATTAATAGTAGTATTTTTTTCATTGGTAAATTATTATAATTCAAAGTTAATCTCTATTTATTAAATAGCATTATATCTTCATTAAAAAGGGAGAAAAAATCTCCCCTTTTAAGTAATTAATTATTCTCTGGTTTTGGAAGTAACACTTTACGTGATAATTTCCATTTTTTAGTTTTTGGATCTTTGCCCATCACTTTGAATGTTAGGATTTCTCCCTCTTTACATACATCCTCCATTTTAGCGACTTTTTCCCATGAGAATTCAGAAATATGAATTAATCCATCGGTACCTGGAATGATCTCTACGAAGCAACCAAACTCCTTAATGGATTTGATTTTTCCTTCATAAGTAGCACCATCTTCCACTTGCGGTGGAAAGGCGATTAACTTAACTCGTCGAAGTGCTTCTTCCATGCTAGGACCATCATTCGATAAAATTTGAACTGAACCTTCACCGTTCGGTAATTCCTCAATCGTGATTGTAGTTCCTGTTTCTTTTTGAAGTCCTTGGATAATTTTACCACCTGGTCCGATTACCGCACCGATCATTTCATTTGGAATGATGATTCCCTCGATGCGAGGCGTAGATGCTTTGTAATTTTCACGTGGCTCAGCAATAGTTTCAGTTATCTTGTTTAAGATGTGTAAACGTCCTGCTCTCGCTTGATGCAAAGCCTGAATTAACACTTCATAAGGTAAGCCATCCACTTTAATGTCCATTTGACACGCTGTGATTCCTTTTGCGGTACCCGTTACTTTAAAGTCCATATCCCCTAAGTGGTCTTCATCTCCTAAGATATCAGACAACACGGCGAATTTACCTTCATCAGCTACAAGGCCCATTGCAATTCCTGAAACGGGTGCAGTAATTTTAACCCCACCGTCCATAAGTGCTAATGTACCCGCACAAACCGTTGCCATGGAAGAAGATCCATTTGACTCAAGGATGTCAGAAACAATACGAATCGTATACGGATTATCCGCAGGTAATACAGGCTTCAAGGCACGGAGTGCAAGGTTACCATGACCAATTTCTCGACGAGAAGTTCCACGAAGTGGTTTTGCTTCTCCAGTTGAGAATGGAGGGAAATTATAATGAAGCATGAATTTCTCAGTACCACGGAAGGTAGCACCATCAATTAACTGCTCGTCCATTTTACCACCTAAGGTAAGTGTTGTAAGTGATTGTGTCTCCCCTCGAGTAAACACAGCAGAACCGTGAACATTTGGTAAGTAATCGATTTCAGACCAAATTGGGCGGATTTCATCGAATCCTCGTCCGTCTAATCGTTTGCGCTCGTTAAGCATTACCCAACGAACGGCTTTCTTTTTAACTTCAGAAAAATATACACCAATGAATTTTCCTATTTCTGCTAATTCTTCTTCAGAATAAGATGCTTTAATCTCTGCTTTGATCTCATCGAATAATTCAGTACGTTTTGCTTTATTCGCCAAGCCCATACGTGCAACATCCTTACATTTTTCCATTCCTAATTCATACACGCGTGCTTTTACCTCATCGTTATGAACTTCATGAGAATAAACACGCTTTGGATGAGCGCTTGCGATTTCAGTACCTAAAGCAACTTGAAAAGCACATTGCTCCTTGATGGCAGCATGCGCAATTTTAATTACTTCTACTAAATCTTCTTCTGATACTTCTTTCATCTCGCCTTCCAACATATTGATGTCTTTTTCAGTACCGGCAATCATTACATCCATATCAGCACCTTGCATTTCGTCTTTAGTAGGGTTGATGATATACTCACCGTTCACTCGGGCAACACGAACTTCAGACATTGGTCCGTTAAACGGAATGTTAGATACTGCAATTGCCGCTGATGCAGCAAAACCGCACAATGCATCCGGATTATTTTGACCATCGTAGGACAACAATTGAATCATTAATTGCACTTCTGCATGATAATCATCTGGGAAAAGTGGACGTAATGCACGGTCTACTAAACGCATTACTAAAATTTCACTTTCCGATGGACGCGCTTCGCGACGAAAGAAACCACCTGGGAATCTACCCGCAGCAGCATATTTCTCACGATAATCAACAGTAAGCGGAAGAAAATCTACCCCTTCTTTAGCTTCAGGAGCCGCAACCACTGTGGCTAAAAGCATGGTGTCTCCCATGCGAACAACAACAGAACCATCTGCTTGTTTTGCTAATTTACCAGTTTCGACACTGATTTCTTTTCCACCCGTATTGATGGATTTTTTTAAACCTATATTCATGATTATTTATTTACTTATTTGGACATTTAGACTTTTAGAAATTTAGACTCTTAGACATTTAGACTTTTGGACATTTAGACATTTAGACTTTTGGACTTTTGGAGATTGTGAAATTATAATTTAACTCGATTTGATTCATCAGATAAAAGTTTCTTTCGCAATGCACGAATTTTAAGTTGGATTTGATCAAGTTTCAATAACACCTCGTCAACATCAAAGGCATATAATTCTTTTATTAGCAGTAATTGGGTTTCTAATTCATAACTAGATGAAATAGCTATTTCCAAATATCGAATAAATTCACGTTCAGTTGACCTTCCTGATCCTTCTGCAATATTAGAAGGAATAGAAATAACCGATCTATTCATTTGGCTTACCAGTGTGAAACGTTCCTTTTCAGGCAATGCAGCGGTTAACCGATAAACATGTTTGACCAAATCCATAGATTCCTTCCAAACTAACAATTGTTTAAAATTATGCTTCTTTATCAATTGATTAACTATTTTTCTACATTACAACCTCTATATGTCTATATGTCTCAATGTCTTACTATCCTTATGTCTTAACACAAAAAAAGGGAACCTCGACATAGCCGAACGTCCCCTCTCCAATAAAATTTAAATCCCTGTGATTAACGACGAAGACCTAACTCCTTAATCAACGCACGGTATTTTTCAATATCATTTCTCTTAAGATAATCTAAAAGACTTCTTCGCTTACCAACTAACAACTGCAGTGCACGTTGCGTACCGTAATCTTTACGATTTTTCTTTAAGTGTTCTGTTAAGTGACTAATTCGGAAAGAAAACAAAGCAATTTGTCCTTCCACAGATCCAGTATTTGTTTCGGAACCCCCGAATTTACTGAAAATTTCTTTTTTCTTGGTTGAATCTAAATACATGCCAATATTGATTAAAATAATTTTTATGTAGCCTACAAACTTTTTGTAAGACGACGCAAAGGTATAGATTTATTATTGAATCACAAGATGATTAGCTACAATTTATAAAGAGGGTTTTAGAAAAATTAAATATTCGGAGTTAATATTTCTAAAAACCAAAAACAAAACTAAGATAATCACTAGCATCATTAGGCCTACATGACTGTTTATAACCCTTGGGACTATCCTTAATTTTTCTATATCAAAAATCAATAAGATAAAATCGATGCATAAAATGATGAGGGCAATAGTTATTAATAAATTCATTCTAAATGCCAACATAATTTTTCCTGTAAAAAAAGCGTGCAATGCACGTTGTAAACCGCACCCTGGACAAAATATACCAGTATGCTCATAAATGAAACAGCCCGGAAGGTTAGTATTACGCTCAAATGGATTTACAAAAGCATAAAAAATCGCAAGGAAAAATAACAACCCGTAAAAGAGATAATAATTACGTTTCATTCGAAAAAAAAATGCCCCGAAGGGCATTTTAACTATTAAATATTGTATTTAGTCTAACAAATCAGGAGCGCTAGTTGCAGTAAACTCTGGCTCATTTCCTGAGCGAGAGAATGGTGGATATGTATCTGTTAAATAAGACATAAATGCACTAACTCGTATATTCCAACGAATTACTCCAACCATGTATGCATGCATTCCTTCCGGATATTTACCCGTGAACAAAACAGCCCAAAATGCAATCACTCTAACGAACATTACCCCTATTTGTAAAAAGAACAAAAGAAATGCATGTGGAATTAAAACATACCAAATACCAAACATTGCTCTCAATAGAACAGATACACGGTTTGATGTCTCTGGGTAATCAATATCCAATACAACATCCGCATCATTATGCGTCATTCCGAATGCAGGATAACCATCACTCAAATTCATGAGGCGCGCATTAACCCGGAGTGACCAACGCATTAAATTCAACTGAAAATCGAACATAGAGCGAATCATTTTCCCAGTGATCAGAATGGACCAAAAATTAATAATGCCAACAAAGGATGAAGCGATTGACATAAAAATTAACAAAAACCCGTGAGGCAATGCAATGTACAGGCCTCCAAATAGGGAGCGAAGAATTAACGAGCCACGCGAGTAACTCTCTTGGTGTTTAATACCGATTTTCATAATAATTTAGTTTAAAGGTTTGGCCAAATATAATTTTTTTTTTCAAATTGAAAATTGAAAAGAATTTTTTAACCTTTTAAAGTCACTAGAGCCAAACCTTAGAACCCTCTGAACAATTTTGACATATATCGATTCCTTGTCGGTTTTTCAATATACTAGACCTAAATGCTTGATATCTAGGATTCACCCAAATCTTGTGAAAAGAATCTTTAGTTAATTCCCCCATAGCGTGAGCAGCATCCTTATCGAAGCAACACGGAACCACCTTGCCATCCCAGGTCACTACACTTCCCGTCCACATGCGCCAGCAGTGATTACCCCCTGTATTTTTCAAAACAAATTCACCTTGTCTTGTTCGCTTATACCTGCTGTATTCCTCCTTGTTAGGCATCAGCGGATTCCCATATTTGAAATCGTATAACTGTGCTGATTTAATACGCACCTCATCTACTCCCAGCGTCTTAGCCTTTTCAAATACGAAGGGGATTTCGTGTTCATTCGGCCTAACTGCAAGGCATTGAAATATTAATTTAGGGGTGCTCGAATTGAGCTTTTGTTTTGCTTTAACCAAGGCTTCAGTAGCTCTCCAAACTTTTTCTAAATCGCCGTGCACTCGATATTGCTCATAAACTTCTTGCGTAACCCCGTCCACTGAAATTATCAATTGATCTAATCCACTTCTGACTACTTCCTCCGCGTTCTCTTGGGTAATAAAATGTGCATTGGTTGAGGTTGCGGTAAACATTCGGTAACGTTTTGCAGCTTTTATCATTTCCAAAAATCGAGGATTTAAGAAAGGTTCTCCCTGAAAATAATAGGTGACGTAAAACACTGTTTTCGAAAGCTCTTTCAACCATTTTTCATGGCGGACCAATTCCATCTTACCAGTTGGTCGCGTAAATTTTTTCAAGCCACTTGGACATTCCGGACAACCCAAATTACAGGCCGTGGTTGGCTCCATACTCACATGAAAGGGTAAGCCAAGGGGTATACTTTTTTTTATAATTCGAGACGTATAATAACTTAAAACTAATCCCACGAAGTTCATAACCCGTCTGAATGACATGAATTTCAACCAATATGTAGCCGTTTCTACCATTTTCACAAAGCGAAGGTAAGGAAAGTGTACACAATTCATCACCTATTGAAAGCACTTGCGAATTAAGCGTATATTTGCATAGAAAATTTGACCATGCAGGTAATTCTAAAACACCAAGAAATACATCAAAAGATTACCCGTCTCGCCTACCAGATTTTGGAGCAATGTACAGAACAGGAAAAAATCTTCATAGGAGGCATTCAGGGTAATGGATTTTTACTTGCAACGCAGCTTAAATCGGTTATTGACTCCTACGGCGGGCTAAATACACAGCTGTTTGAAATTGAAATCAACAAAGATGAACCATGGGCAAGCCCAATTGGTCTTTCTATTCCCGAAGCCGATTTAAAGCATGGTTACATCGTATTAGTGGATGATGTAATCAATTCAGGGAAAACCATGCAATATGCATTAATTAAATTCTTGCAACAGGCAACCCACTCCATTAAAACTTTGGTGCTAGTAGATCGACAACACCGTAGATACCCAATAAAAGCAGATTTTGTTGGTTTAAGCTTATCTACTACACTTAAAAACCGTGTAGAAGTGGATTTAGTTTCGGAAGAACATTATGCCTATTTAACATGATACGAATAACGGAAAGCACCTCGGACCACGACAACCTAGAATCGCTATCCACGCTCGCGCTTCTCAACGGCATCAATTCAGAGGATGCTAAAGTTGCGGCGGCGATTCAACTTATCATCCCACAGATTGAAGCCTTTGTTGATGCATGTCATCTGCGCATGTCAAAAGGTGGACGGCTCTTTTATTTAGGAGCAGGAACCAGTGGTCGTTTAGGAATTGTTGACGCGAGTGAATGTCCGCCAACCTTCGGAGTTGACCATGGTGTAGTGATTGGATTAATTGCCGGAGGTGATCTTGCCATACGTAAAGCAGTCGAATTTGCAGAGGACGATGAAAAACAAGGATGGATTGATCTCATGAATCATGAAATCAATGAATTAGACACCCTCGTTGGAATTGCTGCCTCGGGTACAACGCCTTACGTAATGGGCGCAATTCGCACCGCGAACCAAAAAGGAATATTGACCGGAGGCATCACCTGCAATCCAGGCTCGCCTTTAGCCAGTGAATCTGCCTTTCCTATGGTTCCTGTAGTTGGACCTGAATTTGTTACAGGAAGTACGCGCATGAAATCCGGTACTGCTCAAAAATTGGTACTCAACATGATCTCTACTGCCCTTATGATTAAACTCGGGCATGTCAAAGGAAACAAAATGGTGGATATGCAATTAAGTAATGAAAAACTAGTACAACGTGCCATTCGCATGGTATGTGATGAAATCCCTGTTACTGAGGCAGAAGCGGATGCTTTATTGAGTGAATTCAAATCCGTTCGAGCGAGTGTTGAAGCCTATCATTTAAAAAATACAAGCAAATGAGTTTTGATCCGAACGGTGTTGGTGTAGCAAATGGAAATATTTTCGGATTTCCATGTACCGAAGAAGAGGCTGATCTTATTATCATTCCCATTCCGTGGGATGCAACCGCATCCTATGGCAAAGGAACGAGCAATGGGCCACAAGCTATATTAGATGCATCCACACAACTAGACTTCTTTCATCCTAAACTAAAGAACGCATATGAAACGAAGGTGTTTTTAACGCCAATCTCTGAGGAGTGGAAAGCAATTAACGATTCACTGAATGATAGATCCAGTGAATATTTTTTAGACCTCGAACAGCTTGGTGAAGATTCAGCTAAGGAAAAGCACAAAGAAATAATTTCGGAAATTAACGAAGCACATACAGCGTTAAGCACAAACCTAAAATCTCGGGTTGAAGCCCTCATTCAATCCGGTAAAATTTGCGCAGTTTTGGGAGGTGAGCATTCTACACCGCTTGGTTTGATTCAGGCACTCAATGCGCACTACAGTTCATTTAGCATCCTACAAATTGATGCGCATGCAGATTTACGAGAGGCCTATGAAGGATTCGAACAATCGCATGCCAGTATAATGTATAACGTAGTTGAATCCTGCAGTAATTTAAACCAGTTGGTTCAAGTTGGGATTCGGGATTTATCTTCGGATGAACATCAACTATCCCTGACACATCCAAAAATCACTACCTTTTTTGACTGGAACTTGAAAGAAGAAGCATTTATGGGTAAAACATGGAATGCCCAGTGCGAAGAGATTATCGAGTCCCTTTCTAACGACGTATACATTTCCTTCGATATTGATGGGTTAATCCCGAACCTGTGTCCAAATACGGGAACTCCAGTAGCAGGAGGATTTACCTTAGAACAACTTAGTTTTTTGATGTTTAAAATAGTTGAGTCTGGTCGTAGAATTATTGGTTTTGATTTAAATGAAGTTTCACCAGGAAGCAGCGGAGACTGGGACGCTAATGTCGGTGCTCGTGCCCTTTGGCAATTAGTTTGTGCAACGGAATTAAGTCGAAGAATATCATGCTAGAACGTATCAAATACAATTTTTGGCTCTTGGTCTTTGTATTGAATACACTGTTTTTTTTATTCTTTTTATACCAAGCGATTTCATTTACTAGCGTTTATGCCTATCGCTGGGTTTTCTTTTTGTTGCCGCCTTTTTTCACCAGTGGTATACACTTATTGATCAAATCAAGGTCCACCAAAGCGGAATGGCTCTCTGTGATCAATTTTGCCTTAACGGCTTTTTTAATTATTTACTTTAATGCGGTACCCGATTCTTTGGAATCACGATGGACATGGTTTAGCATTCCAATCTTTAACCAACTTTACATTAATACCTTTGATGTAATATGGACTAATCAATATCGATTTAGAATCCTTGGGGTTAGCTCCATTTCTGTGCTTTGGGTGTACACTACCTTGGCCATATTAAGCAATGTAAACGAGCTGGTTCGTTGGGTTATCCCATTAAGCATTATCACCGGATTAATACTGATTACGGTTTTGATTTTAGGATACAAAGAAAAAAGACAGCGCTAGTACCTCCCATATCCAATAACTCGAGTAGAATAATACTTCGAATTATCGATGTCTTGAAACATTACCCCCTTACTGCTGCTGGAATGAATCATACGCTTGGGTTTACCCAACTCATTAACTAAAATTCCAACATGACTAACAACCCCTTCTTGTCCAAAGAAGACTAAATCACCAATACACGCATCCTTTGCATCAACTTTTACTGAAGAGGCATATTGATCCCGAGAAACCCTGGGTATTTTTTTTCCTTGCTGCGCGAAAACATACGAAGTAAAGCCACTGCAATCAAAACCTCCTGGAGCTTCACCTGCCCAAACATAAGGTGTTCCGATGAAATCTTGCGCATACGCTATCATGGCAACAGCTTGTTCCTTTCCGAGTAAGCCCACAGGAGCCTCCCAAGCTGTACCAGAAAGTTCAGTTGTCTCCGTGCGTAACATTGCATTCAATGCACAAATACTCGGGCTATATATTCGAACCAGCTTGTTCTCCTTATCCCGCGACATTTCTCCAATCCAATCGTTTAAATCCGCTTGTAGCGACACTAATTCTTGACCATGATTAACTTTCAACTTAGTGCCTTTTTCCGTTTTCCCAAGTTCCTTTAAAAAGTCAAAAGACAAATCAATTGTTTCTGAATGCTTGGTTCTCCAACCCTCACTGCGCAACAACTGCAAGGCAGCAATCGCTTTATAATACGCTGGCAATAGCGAATAGTCGTATTCAGGTTTGTTCAATAAACGGACAGATTTCCTATAAACAAGCTGATACCTTCCTTGATCGTACAACTGTTCAAGTTTATCAAAGGCAGGCACCTGAGCTACCGCAGACATCGAAGTGCATAGAAAAAGAATAAGAAATTTTAGGGCGCTATTAATTCGAAATAACCTTTCCATCAGACAAAACGAGATGCGAATTATTGAATAATTTAACCAAGACTGAATTTCCATAAATTTTGAACTCCGAATCGGCTAAGAGCGTTATTTCATGATTTACCCCATTGACCATGGCAGATACACCTCCCATTATATTCCGATACGCAATGGTATTGTTTTTAATTTCCCAGGTATTCGGAATAAAATTAGCCACTTGAATTTTTTCATCGTTGACATACGTGAATAGGTAATTATTCTCCCCCCATATCACTACATCATCTTTAACATCCCAAAAGGACGAGATAAAATTGGTTAGTAAGGTCTTTTCTCCATTTTTATATAACCACAGGTTGGAATTCAAGTCTTCATAAACGATAAAGCCTCTACCCGCTTTATACTTTCTCATAAACTGATTCTCCACGTCAATGAACTCTCCATGCTCAAATGCGACAAAGGTTCTAGTGGTTGGATCATTAAAACAAATGATATCCGTACCCAATTGAAAATCAATTGTTCCGTTCCACGCACAAATTTCATAGATCATTCCATCTTGAAATACTTTAAACAAATTCCCATTGTCTTTGAACACCAAGATATTCTCTCCTACCGTTGTTGGAATTGACAACTCTCCAATGATTGTAGCGAGGCTCATGGTATTTTTTTTCCAATACACATTTAAGGTATTGAATCGCGTATCTTCATAAACAATCAAGGAATCTTTCACTAAGAACTTCCGACCAAAATAAGTTAAGGTTTGTAGACGACCCTTATCCCACATATTTAAGGTTGGGCCAATCATATAACCCAACAAATGATCTGAAACTTGATATTCAACATTTAGGTTCGTAATATCCTTGCGTTGTCTTCCATCATAGAGCCTCAAATTTCCACGGGTATCAATATAGGCTACCAATTCGTCTCCTGCTTGGTAATCTTTTACCGGTTGAATTTCGATGGTTTTAAAGCCACCATTCTCATAACTCAAGAAAAAATTATTAAAATCCCTAAACGGTACTACTGTTTGTCCGTAAGCAATGGAGAACACCAAGAACACCAAGGGTAATATTCGCTGCATGGTTCAAAGGTAGGCAATTTTTAGGCCAATTTCTTGATGGTGATTAAATTTCAACCGACATCATTCGGATTGCCTACTTTGTTGTAAATTAGCGCTTCAAAAATTTATCTATGAAGTACATTTTTATTACACTACTTGCACTGATCCTTTTGAATACGGGATTTGCACAAAGTAAAATTAATTACATCGAATACGATTTGCCTAATGGTATTCACGTAATCTTACATGAAGAACATAGCACGCCAATTGTAGCTGTTTCCGTACTCTATCATGTTGGATCTAAAAACGAGAACACCGAACGCACCGGCTTTGCCCATTTCTTTGAACACTTACTCTTTGAAGGATCTCAAAACATTGGACGAGGTGAATATTCTAAATTGGTGGAAAAAAACGGAGGTACCTTAAACGCAAATACGTCTCAAGACCGAACCTACTATTATGAAATCTTACCTTCAAACCAATTAGAATTAGGTCTTTGGTTAGAAAGTGAGCGTATGTTGCATGCCAAGGTTGAAAACGTAGGTATCGAAACACAACGCAGTGTAGTCAAAGAAGAAAAACGTCAGCGTGTAGACAATCAGCCTTATGCAAGTTTTATTTCAGAAATGTTCAAACGAGCCTTCCCGAGTCATCCATATCGCTGGGTTCCTATCGGTTCTATGGAGCACTTAGATGCAGCAGTAGAAGCAGATTACGTACAGTTTTACCAAGATTTTTATGTACCAAACAATGCTACCATCTCCATTGCAGGTGATATTCCAATTGAAAAAACCAAACTATGGATTGAGCAGTATTTCGGATCTATTCCAAGTGGCCAAGCAATCAACTTATACCGTGATGTGCTTAGCTTAAGTTCGGAAAAGTTCGTTGCAAAATATGGCATTGATAAAAGTAAGTTTGATGTAAAAGACATTAATAAAACAAAAGATAAGGCAGCGATTGCCGTGTTAAACAAATTAAAGGCGACTCCAATCGTGGTGCGAAGAACCCAGAAAGATAAGGAGCCAATTCGTGGTGTTATAACCGACACCATTTACGACAACATTCAGTTACCTGGGATTTTTATGGGATATAAAATTCCTGATCAAAAAAATGCAGACAGCTACGCACTGGAATTTATGAATGAAATTCTTTCTGGTGGAAACAGTTCTCGCATCAATAAAAACCTAATTGAGAAAAAACAAATCGCTACCTACGCGAGCTCATTTAATTATGGATTAGAAGATGGCGGAATGAATATCTTCTTAGCCTTGGCTAAAGAAGGGGTTTCATTGAATGATATTCAAGCGGCGTTCGACATTGAAATCAGAGCCATGAAAGATCAATTGATTTCAGATGAAGAATATCAATCGGTGTTGAATAAATTCGAAAAACAAGTGGTTGAATCTACCTCATCGGTAGCCGGCATTGCAGAAAGCTTGGCGGATAACTATGTATACTACGGAACGGCGGCGCGCACAAATCAAATGCTTGATATGTATCGCAAGGTCACAAAAGAAGACATTCAACGCGTGGCAAACACCTATCTAACAGACAATGCACGTGTTATTTTATATTACTTACCAACTGAAAAATAATCATGAAATATACCTTATCACTCCTCGTTGCGTTCGCGTTCAGCAGCATATACGCACAAATTGATCGTTCAATCATGCCCAAAGCGGCTACCCCAACGCCGATTCAACTTAAGGAATCAGCGGTATGGACCACCAAAAACGGAATGGTGGTCATTCTATCGGAAGACCACAAACTACCTAAAGTATCGTTCGACCTGACACTGGGCTATACCCCAGGATTGGAAGGAGACAAAGCCGGCTTAAATGAATTAACCGGTTCATTAATCATGTCTGGCACGCAAAATCGATCAAAAGATCAATTGGATAAAGAAATCGATTTTATTGGTGCAACCATAAATGCCAGTGCAACCAACGTTTATCTTTCAACCCTAACAAAACACCTTGACAAAGGAATGGGATTAATGGCGGACATTACCTTGAATGCGTCTTTTCCTGAATCTGAATACTCGCGGATTGTGGATCAATTTAAATCCGGCTTGGTTTCTTTAAAATCCGAAGGACAAGGCATGGCAAATAATGCTACGGCTAAAGTTAATTTCCCAAATCATCCGTACGGTGAGGTTATGACATTTAAAACGCTTGAAGCAATTACACTGGACGACATCAAAGGATATTACAAGCAACATTTTACGCCTCAAGGTGCCTATTTAGTAATCGTTGGAGACATTACGCGCGCAGAAGCTGACGCTTACATCGAAAAATACTTTGGTTCTTGGAATGGAAATGCTCCAGCGCAACCTCAATTTAAAGATCCAAACAAAACGGATGGAAATCAGGTGTATTTTGTAAACAAACCAGGTGCTGTTCAATCCGTAATTCAAGTTACGTTTCCCATCCCAATGCGTATGGGGAATCCAGATAATTTAAAAATGACCGTATTAAATGATGTCTTTGGTGGCGGTGGTTTTGGAACACGACTTATGCAGAATTTACGTGAAGACAAAGCCTTTACTTATGGATGCTACTCCGGCTTAAATATTCTAAACAACGTGGGCTGGATATCCGTTACCGGTAATTTCAGAAATGATGTTACAGACTCTGCCATTACGGAAATAGTAAACGAATTAAATCGCTTATTGGCAGACGATATTAAATCCGATGAACTTGATCTTACCAAAGCAACTAAGAACGGAAGCTTTGCGCGTTCGTTAGAGCGTCCACAAACCATTGCACGTTTCGCCTATAACATTCAACGGTATGGACTACCTGCAGATTATTACAAAACGTATTTGCAGCAGTTAGACGCCATAACACCGGCGGATCTAAAAACAGTTGCTTCGAAATATATAAAAGCCAACAACTATAACATCATTGTGGTAGGAAATGAAGCCGTATTAGAAAAAATTAAACGCTTTGATTCTGATGGTCAGGTCACAAAACTTGATGAATTCGGTGATGTGAAAAAAGATAAAATCCCCTCTGACCTTGCGATCAATGACTTGCTTACCAAGGTAACCTTAAGTTTAACACAAGCTTCTTCGTTGAAGGCAGCCACGAAAACCGTAAGTAAAATCAAATCGATGGTTCAGAAATCCACCTTGAAATCAGATAAAATTCCATTTCCTTTAAGCAGTACTTCATATTTTACAACCAAGGGAATACAAGCAGATAAAATGGAATTCAATGGTATGATTGCACAGAAACAATACTTTGACGGTAAAAGCGGGTACAGCTTCAATATGCAAACAGGAAAAAAAGAAATGACCAGTGAAGAGGTTGCTATTGCCTTGATGGAACAAGGTGTAATTCCAGAATTGAATTGGATCAATACCGTTTCTAATTATAAACCAGAAGTAATTGGGATTGAATCTGAAAATGGCACGCCATATTACGTGGTTAAAATCGCATTTGGAACTAGCGGTGAAGTCTATCATTACTACGATAAGTCTACCTTCCTTAAAGCTAAAACAGTTAAGGTAATGAACCAAGATGGTGAATCTTCTACTACCGTAATCGAATACGCTGATTACAAATCCGTAAACGGGGTACTCATGCCACATAAAACGATATTGAATGTCGGCCCTATGACACTAAACATCAGTTTAGATGCAACAGAAATCAATGGTGCAGTGGATTTGAAAGATTTCGAATAAAAAAGAAATGAAAACAGCCGTACTTCTCGTTTCTTTACTTGCCTCATTCCTTTCGAATAGTCAATTACTTTATGAAATAAAAAGTAAAGACGGCCAACATACATCCTATATTTTCGGCACCATTCACTTGATGCCCAGAGAGCAGTTTAACATCGACTCTACCTTAACTGCTGCCTTTAATAAGTCACGCATGATTGCCATGGAAGTTGATTTGAACATGGACCTTGCCCAGAAAATTGAGTTAGCCAAAGAGACCATTCTCCCTGAAGGCAAGACCCTTCGTGACATTTGCACCGATGCGCAATACCGATTGATTTATTCGTATGCATTGGATTCCATGCACATGAGTAAAAAGAAGTTCAAACGGTATAGTCGCTTAAAGCCATTTTTCTTTTCAAGTGTAATGCTTCAAGAATCTTTAGAAGATACTAAATCCTATGAATTAGAATTTGGTGAAATGGCAAAGAAAGGAAGTAAAAAAACGATGGGATTAGAATCCATTCAAGTACAAATGCAAACCATTAATACGGTTTCTTTGGAAGACCAAGTGCGCATGCTAATCGATGGGATGAACCAAACACAAGGCTATGATGCCATGTTATCAAACTATTTGAGTGAATCCATAGATGCACTTTACATCGACATCATCACTGAATCCGAAGGATTTCCAAATTTCGTTGAGAACTTTTTGAACAAACGAAATACCCAATGGATTCCGGTTATTACAGATCAAATTGAGCGCGAAAATACCTTCATTGCCGTTGGCGCAGGCCATCTTCCCGGACCAAAGGGTGTCTTGGAACTTTTACGTGCCCAAGGGTATAGTCTAACACCAATTCGCAGGAACTAATGAAGACCTTAGTCTGTTGTTGCCTTTGTTTACTTTATTCAGCAGTCCTTGGTCAAAACGTACTCGTATCTTCTGGGAACTACTTCGAAGGAGAGCCGTCAATCGCGATGAACCCGAGCAATCCACAACACCTTATCGCGGCATGGATGGGTTTTCAATTTGGTCAAAAAATAGTCATTAAATCCGCCTATTCCACCAATGGGGGTACAACCTGGAGTGCACCAATTTTTCAAGCACACCTCGCACCCGGAAACTCATCTGCCGATGTAAGTCTTGGATTTGATCACCTAGGCAATGCCTTTATGTGCTATATAGATTATGATAATGTAGGATTCACTCAAGGTCAAGTGGTGGTTCGAAAATCAACCGATGGCGGCATGTCGTGGGGTAATGCGGTGGAGGTTATTAATATAACAGATTGTCCGAATAAACTGTGCATTGATCGACCGTGGATGGTGGTAGACCAATCCGGGAATGCTCCGCTCGCACCGATTTACGTAACCACGATGAATGCAGACCAACCGGCACTCATTTCCCCTCCGTATAATCCGTATGTATGTGTAAGCATCGACGGAGGTCAGAGCTTTATGAATCCACGCGTAATGGATACCGTGAATTATTTGGCGGGAACCAGTATTACGCAGCCCATGCCCACTCCAGCCATCGATGGCACGGGAACATTTTATGCCGTTTATCCATCCTATGTGGTTTCTCAATCCGTTTATCCGCGACAAGTTTTAGCGAGTTCAACCAATCTTGGAACAACAATGACTCACGAAATCCTATATCAAGGACTCAATGTGGGGGTAAGTAATAGTTTATTTAAACGAGCCGGCAAACTCATTGCAGACCCTGCGCATACGGGGCATTTGGCGTACTGTTTTTTAAGTGGGCAAAATGACCAGTCCGATGTGTACCTGATGGAAACAACAGATGGCGGCAGCACATGGGGAACAATGCAGAAAGTAAACCAAGATCCCATTGGAAATAACCGCGTACAAGACTTACTCTGGGGAGATTTTAACGAATCAGGGGATTTAGTAATCACATGGCGAGACCGTCGGAACGCACCCGGCGACGGGTATGAACAAGCCAGCGAAATATATGCAGCAACGAAACCCTATGGCGCTGTATCTATCGGGCCAGATTATCCCATTTCAAGTCAAGCCGCAGCACACGACACCATTTTAGAAGAAAGCGGAAACGACTTCATGAGTGTAATATATGCAGGCGATACCTGTTATGCGGTTTGGGGAGATGTTCGATCAGGAACCCTTAAGATTTATTTAAATAAATGGAATGCCTTAACTCAACAAAATAGTATATCTGTAATTTCTGAAGAATATGGATTGCTCACCTATCCCAACCCCACATCGAATCTCTTATTTTTCAAGGATAATTTTTCTTCTCCAATTGAACTACGTATTATAAATGCGCAGGGGGTTGAAGTATTTCACGAGGTGAATTTCACAGGAAATTTCATCGATGTTTCTAGCTATTCTGGTGCCTTCTTTATCGAAGTGTATGCCCAAGGGAAAACCATCCGCGGGCACTTTATCCGGAATTAAGATAAAAATTATCAACAACGCGAATTATCCACTGCGTTTTAACATAGAATCCGTTACATTTGTGGTATGAGCGAGTTTGTTGTTTCAGCAAGGAAGTATCGTCCGCAAACCTTTGAAACGGTAGTAGGCCAAGGGGCTATTACAGGAACTTTACGCAACGCCATATTAACTGGTCACTTAGCCCAAGCCTTTTTGTTTTGTGGATCACGCGGTGTGGGTAAAACTACCACTGCCCGTATCCTAGCAAAAACCATTAATTGTTTTAACCGAACCCCGCAACTTGAAGCTTGTGACGTTTGCGACTCTTGCGTTTCATTTAACTCAGGGAATTCACTGAATATTTATGAATTAGATGCGGCTTCGAACAATTCCGTGGATGACATTCGAGGATTAATTGAACAAGTACGCATAGCGCCACAACTTGGAAACTACAAGGTCTATATTATAGATGAGGTTCACATGCTTACTTCACAGGCATTTAATGCCTTTCTTAAGACGCTTGAAGAACCACCTGCTCATGCGATTTTCATTTTAGCCACTACGGAAAAGCATAAGATAATTCCAACCATCCTTTCAAGATGTCAAATCTTTGATTTTAGTCGAATCAGTGTGAAAGACATTGCGGCTCACCTGACCAACATTGCAGAAAAAGAAAACGTTAGCGCAGAACCCGAAGGTTTACACCTCATTGCAACAAAAGCAGACGGCGCCTTGCGTGATGCCTTATCTATTTTTGATCAATTGGTCACGTTCAGTAATGGAAACATCACCTACCAAACGGTACTAACCAATCTTCACGTATTAGATTACGACTATTATTTTAAAATCGTAGACTACCTTAAAAAAGAGGACATTGCCGGATCAATTTTAACGTTGAATGACATTATTGAAAAGGGCTTTGACGGACATCAGTTCATTATTGGCTTAGCCGATCATTTTCGCAACCTGTTAATGGCGCAAGACATTAGAACCTTACCGCTCATGGAATTAACCGATCAAATTAAAGATCGATTTAAAGAACAAGCCGGAGCATGGGAAAAAATCCAACTTACACGTGCTCTATTTACCTTAAGTAAGGCAGATGTAGCTTACAAGGCGTCGAAAAATCAGCGACTTCTGGTCGAAGTCACCCTGATGGAGTTAGGTTCTTTACAACAAGAGGCTGAAAAAAAAAATCCTTAACGGATCCAATTAGTATCCTTCCCTTTGCTAAACAATCGTTACGTCCACAGCAGAGTCAAGAGAAGCAAGTAAAACCATCGCTTAGTTTACCCAAAGTTGAACTGGAAAAAAAACCAAACACGCTTGAAAAACCTACAGGTAGTTTATCCGAAAGTACCCTAAGCATAAAAGCCCAATTGGCTGAGCATCGCATGAAACAAGTGGTGCCGGAAGAGGATAAACCCAGGAATCAATTCAGCGCGGATGCCATGATTTCTTGCACGCGCAGGTATGCTCACATCCTTAAAGGACTTGGGAAAGAAACGTTTTATCATGCATTGATTAAACGCGATCCCAAACTTAATGACGAAACCATCACCTTGATTGTTGATAATGAAGTCCAAGTAGCTTACATAACCCCGATTCTTCAGGAATTTGTTGATTTTTTAAAAACTGAACTAAAAAACGGATTCATTGAAGTGAAACTATTAGTAACAGAGGTCGCTGAATCCGAACAAAAACCGGTAACAGGAAAAGATAAGTATCAAGCCTTAGCGCGCAAAAATCCGAACATCCATACCCTCAAAAATCGATTTAATTTAGACATTGAATTTTGATATGGAATTGGTTTATCATGATTTATCGCGGATCGAAGAGATCAAATCGTTCATCCAAGAATGGGAAAATAGTTCAGATTATATTCTGTGTACCACCTCAGGATCTACTGGGAATCCGAAACCTATACAATTAGCGAAGAAACTCGTTGAGCATTCTGCAGAACGCACCATTAAACACCTTGGTTTACGGGCTGGAATGAAAGCAGGCCTGGCCCTTTCTACCCAAACCATTGGAGGAAAATTAATGGTCATACGCGCCTTGCTGGCACACATGGAATTGCACGTCTTACCTATTTGCAAAAACCCCCTCGAATTCGTTCAAACGCCCTTAGATTTCGTTGCGCTGGTACCTATTCAAGCGATGGCGTTTATAACTTGCGGTGCACAAAGCCAACGCGATACGACCGTATTAATCGGTGGCGCGCCACTATCTAGTACTCAACACCAAGCAATCCAAGCCTATTGGAAAAATGCGTATCAAAGCTATGGCATGACTGAGACTGCATCGCATGTTGCGCTAAGAAAAATAACGAGCGACGAAGAAGCCCCTTACCAAGCATTAGACGGAATTTCATTTAAGACCCAAGATTCACAGCTCGTAATAGCCTGTAGAGACTTTAAACAAGGATACCTACTCACGACCGATTGCGTAGAACTTTTAAGCCCACAATCTTTTAGATATAAGGGGCGGATGGATTTTGTAATTAATTCTGGTGGTAAAAAAATTCATCCTGAAATACTTGAACACAAACTCAAAGATGCATTACAAGGCGATTACATGATTGTACCTTTTGATGATTCCATCTACGGACAAGGAATTGGCTTAATACTAACAGACGGAACAAATGAAGTTTCTATTGCTCAGTTTAAAAGCATACCATCGATCGAACCGCAAGAAATACCGAGAAAATATATGGTAATAGAACGGTTAAAGCGAAATGCAGGGGAAAAGCTTGATAGAAAAGGGATGATAGACGAATCAACAAGGTATGTCTGGAGCACCGTATTATAAAATTTTGGGTCTTGAGCCCACAGCAACAGATGCGGAGGTAAAGCGAAGGTTCAGGGAATTAGCCAAGCAATATCATCCGGACAAGAATCCAAGCGCGGATGCCACCGTAATTTTCCAGCAACTACTCGACGCATATGAACGCATACTGAAAAAAGATTTCGGAGCTTATATTAAACAAAAAACTACGAGTAACTCATCCAGTCATGCCGCCCAGCATCGAGAATTTCATAGAAAAGCTTGGGAACGCTATGAGCACATGCGAAAAGAGCAAGAGCGTGAACTGAATGCATTTTACGATACCTTTATTCAAGGACCTAAAATGAAACTTAAAATCCTCATGGGGATAGTGGCGAGTTTAACCTTGATTTGTCTTATATCGGATGAATTTCTCCCAGTGCATCAGATAGCGGACAAAGTTACTTCCTATAACAGGACAAGATATCAGAGCGTTAGTGATCACTTTGTTAACGAAATCGTCACGGGAACAGCGGGATCTTATTTTGTAGCCGATTATCAACCATCTACCTTTGAAAGTTACCCCAAGGTGGTCATTCATGAAACCGCAATTTGCAGGCTAACAAAAGAGATAATTCACACAACGGATCGAGGAACAACCGCTATCCAAGTGCATTTTACTTTTTATTGGATTCGATGGCTTCTATATGCATTTCTTTTGGTGCCCATAACCTTAATGTTTTACCGAAAACGTACCACCATTCAAGTATTAGGATCATGGTTTAGTTTTTTTATTGTTGGGTCGACAATGGCCTTATTTTTTATTAGTAATTTTCGCATAATCTCTATCATTAGCCTAGGGAATTGGCCATGACAAAAAAAGAAAAAGCACAGTATATTCTAACCGAATTGGAGCGGTTATTTCCCGAAACCCCTGTTCCTTTGGATCATTCCGATCCTTATACCTTACTGATTGCAGTACTGCTTTCCGCACAATGCACGGATGAACGCGTAAATAAAATCACTCCTCATCTATTTGCGAAGGCAAAAACACCGCAAGAAATGGTAAAGCTTTCCATTGAAGAAATTAAAGAAATTATTCGTCCTTGTGGCTTATCTCCAGCCAAATCAAAGGCGATTCATCGCTTATCGGAATTGCTTCTTGAACATCATGAGGGTATCGTACCGAATGCTTTTGAAGCATTGGAAGCCTTACCGGGTGTTGGACATAAAACCGCCTCTGTGGTCATGTCACAAGCCTTTGGCGTTCCTGCGTTTCCAGTAGACACGCACATTCATCGCTTACTTACACGGTGGGGCTTAACTTCAGGTAAAAGTGTAGTTCAAACGGAGCGTGATGCCAAAACCTTGTTTCCGAAAGCATCATGGAACAAACTTCATTTGCAAATTATTTTCTACGGACGGGCTTATAGTCCAGCCAGAAACCCTAAAAAAGAAGTAGATTATATTACGCAAACTGTTGGTACCGCAGCAGCTAAAAAAGGCTTAAAATAGTTATAAACAACGCATACAAAAATCGGTGCTTTTTAGTACATTTGATGTCTGCCTAACCGCTGTAAATTTCACTCAATATATTTTATCATGGAACCACAGGATACATCGCGTAAGCCGAGTACACGCGCAAAAGTCGCGACCGCATTCACCAATGAAATGGGGCGTATCCCACCGCAAGCCATCGAATTGGAACAAGTGGTATTAGGGGCGATGATGTTGGAACGAAATGCCGTGAACGATACCATTGATATTTTGAATGAACAGAGTTTTTACGATCCGAAACACCAGTATATTTTTAAAGCGATTCGAGATTTATTTGCTTCTACGAATCCAGTGGATTTGGTGACCGTTACAGAGCGTTTAGCAAAGAATGGGGAACTAACTGCTGCAGGTGGCGTGGGATATGTTTCACAGTTAACGAATCGTGTAGCTTCATCGGCTCACATTCAATATCACGCAAGAATTATCGCTGAGAAATTCATTAAACGCGAACTAATTCGCGTAAGTTCTGACATTTTAAAAGATGCATTTGATGATACCGTTGACGTGTTTGATTTATTAAACAAGGCCGAAACTGGACTGTTTCAGATCGGAGAAAACAACATGACCAAACAGGTTAATGCGATGTCGAGTGTTGTTAAAGACGCCATTGAGGAGATTGAAAAAGCCCGAGCTGCAGGTGATGGTGTATCTGGAATACCATCAGGATTCATTGAATTGGATAAAATCACTTCGGGGTGGCAGCGTTCAGATATGATTGTTGTTGCTGCTCGTCCGGGTATGGGAAAGACAGCATTTGTATTATCTGCAGCTAGAAATACAGCGGTAGAACATGGAAAAGGTGTTGCGATATTTTCCTTGGAAATGTCCTCTGTTCAATTGGTTAAACGTTTGATTGCCGGAGAAGCTAAAATCGACTCTGAAAAACTGAGAAAAGGTGATTTGGCTGACCATGAATTTCATCAATTGCATGCTCGAATTCCTAAGTTAACCACAGCGCCAATTTTCATCGATGATTCGCCAGGACTAAGCATTTTTGATTTCCGTGCCAAGTGCCGTCGACTGAAAGCTCAACACAACATTGAATTAGTCATCATTGATTACTTACAGTTAATGTCGGCTAAAGACGGTAGGAATAATGGAAACCGTGAGCAAGAAATCTCTACGATATCTCGATCTATCAAAGAAATTGCGAAAGAATTAAACATTCCAATCATCGCTTTGGCACAGTTAAGTCGTTCCGTTGAACAGCGGGCGGGAGACAAAAAACCGATGCTTTCGGATTTACGGGAGTCGGGTGCGATTGAACAAGATGCAGATATCGTGTCGTTCTTATATCGTCCAGAGTACTACAAAATCTATAAGGATGATCATGGGAATTCAACACAAGATATGGCAGAATTCATCATTGCTAAACACAGAAATGGTAAAACAGATACGGTTCGTATGCGCTTCGAAGCAAAATATGCCCGCTTTGAAAACATGAATGATGCATCTTCGATAGGCGATTTTGGTGAAAGTAACTCTTCTGCACTTTCAAGTTTTAATCAAGATTCAAATACCATTACAATCCAAAGCAAGATGAATCAATCCGATAAAGATTTTAATTTTGACGGAGACCAAACAGTTCCATTCTAATGATAAAAAAAATAAGCTTTTTTCTTTTATTCATTGTACTGAGCCTTAGGCTTGGAGCTACCCAATTATTGGTGCCCATGGATAACGGGCAGAGTAATCACTTAAAAGCTTATGGGATTGCCTATTGGTGTTTAGATAACGGTGTTGTAATTGAATGGCTCTTAAACTATAAAGGCGGTTCCTTTTTGATGCCTCATTTACAGGAAATTGAACGGGAACTAAAAATTCGTGGGGTAAAATACCAAGTATTGACGGATGGTCAAGTCAGTGCGGTAAAAACAGAAATCTCCAATCCAGAGGTTAATATGGAGGTGATTCAGCTTGAAAAAGCTCCCAAAATAGCGGTATACACGCCACCGAATAAGCAACCTTGGGATGATGCCGTAACCATGGTCCTAGAATATGCTGAGATCAAATACGATAAAATATATGATTCTGCGATTGTAATGGGGCTTCTGCCTAAATACGATTGGTTGCACCTTCACCATGAGGATTTCACTGGTCAGTACGGGAAATTCTACAGCTCCGCCTCTTTTCAACCCTGGTATAAAGAACAAGTTAAGGTGGCGGAATCCAATGCACGCATGCTTGGCTTTAAAAAGGTTTCTCAACTGAAATTAGCGGTAGCTCAAAACATTAAGAATTTCGTCATGGGAGGTGGATTTTTGTTCACCATGTGCAGTGGAACGGACAGCTATGATATCGCATTAAGCGCGAATGGCGTTGACATTTGCGAGAATATTTACGACGGTGACGCGGCGGATCCAAACGCACAAAACAAACTCGACTTCACCAAATCCCTAGCCTTTCAAAATTTCACATTGAATCGCGACCCCTATTTCTATGAGTATTCGAATTTGGATGCTTCCAACTTGCGCAATAATTCAACCATCCGAGAGCAAGAAGATTATTTTACTTTGTTCGAATATTCCGCAAAATGGGATGTTGTTCCTACCATGCTCACTCAATGCCATACCTCAACGATCAAAGGATTTATGGGGCAATCCACCGATTTTCACAAGGAATTTGTAAAACCGAATGTCTTAATTATGGGGGAAACAAAATCCATTGGCACTGCTCGATATTTGCACGGTGAATACGGTCAAGGCATGTGGACATTCTATGGCGGACATGACCCAGAAGATTATCAGCACTTTGTTGGCGATCCTCCAACCGATTTAAATTTACATCCGAATTCACCGGGCTATCGGTTGATTCTCAATAACATATTATTTCCTGCAGCAAAAAAGAAAAAAAGAAAAACATGATAAATCGGTATCCCTGATGTTAATGTCCTTTTTTTTTAATAAACTTGCATTCGAATTCTCTCTTACGCATTATTCGCGTTTTTTTCACACATCACAACCTTTATGGATATTAAAGAATTATCAGGGAAAAGTTTAAATGATTTACGTGTAATTGCTGAAACATTTGGTGTTCCAAACGCACAAACCCTTAAAAAAGCAGAATTAATAAGCGCATTAAGTGGTAAATCAGAAGATACACCTGCTCCAACAGCTCCTGAAGAAACAGCACCGGTTGAACGAAGCAAAACCCGTCCCAGAAAACCTAAATTGGAAAAAGAAGAAGCAGCTCCTACCCTGCCCTTCGATTCAAACGAGTCGGCCCCAAGCGCAGCAGTAGAACCAATTTCTGAGGAGACCCCTAAGGAAACCCCGAGCAATGCACCTGTTAGGACAGAGCGTAAACCACAGCATCAGCATCAGCAACACCGCGATCGCAAACCATACCAGCCTCAGCAACATACAAGTACCAATGAAGGGGAAACACCAGAACCCGTTAAACCGAAAGAGGATTTATATGACCTAGTGGGTATAGTGACGGCAGAGGGTGTGCTTGAAGTAATTCAAGATGGGTATGGATTTTTGAGATCTTCGGATTATAACTACTTACCTTCACCGGATGATATTTACGTAAGTCAAAATCAAATCAAGTTATTTGGTTTGAAAACTGGAGATACCGTAAAAGGTACGATACGTCCACCAAGAGAAGGTGAAAAATACTTTCCATTAGTTAAAGTAGAATCAATCAACGGACGTGATCCATCGTACATTCGTGACCGGGTTCCATTTCAATATTTAACCCCTTTATTTCCGGACGAAAAATTCAAATTAACGGGACATGCACAAGAAACGCTCTCCACCCGAGTAATGGACTTGTTTGCTCCAATCGGTAAAGGACAGCGTGGAATGATTGTGGCTCAGCCAAAAACAGGAAAAACGATGTTACTCAAGGATGTTGCCAATGCTATTGCAGCAAATCATCCGGAAACCTATTTAATTGTATTGTTGATTGATGAACGTCCTGAAGAGGTTACAGACATGGCGCGAAGTGTTAAAGCAGAAGTTATTGCCTCAACCTTTGATGAGCCTGCTGAACGTCACGTAAAAGTTGCTAACATGGTGCTTGAAAAAGCAAAACGCATGGTTGAATGTGGCCATGATGTGTGCATTTTGTTAGATTCCATTACGCGCCTCGCTCGCGCATACAATACAGTATCTCCTGCATCCGGAAAAGTACTTTCTGGAGGGGTAGATGCGAACGCGTTACATAAACCTAAGCGCTTCTTTGGTTCTGCTAGAAAAATTGAAAACGGAGGTTCTTTATCCATCCTTGCAACGGCGTTAACTGAAACAGGATCAAAAATGGACGAGGTTATTTTCGAGGAATTCAAGGGTACAGGTAACATGGAACTTCAGTTAGACCGTAAAATCTCTAACCGTAGAATTTACCCTGCGATTGATATTACAGCATCAGGTACGCGAAGAGAAGATTTATTGGTAGGAAAAGATGTCCTTCAGCGGGTATGGTTAATTCGTAAGTTTATTGCCGATATGAATCCGGTAGAAGCCATGGAATTCTTAAAATCTCACATGGAGAACACGCTATCGAATGAAGAGTTTTTGGTTTCAATGAACAGCTAATGAATCGCATTTATTTTATTCCGATTGGGCTTGCCTTGCTATGGGTTCTTATTAAGCAGATGGCTTTTATTTTAGGGTTGTTTACCTTTGGTAGTGTTCAAGTATTTGTATTAATAAATATGTTACTGCTTACGCTTTCCATCTCGTTTTCATTGTATTTCTTAAAGCGCAAAGAAGTAAATCAAGCCAATTTTCTTCAAGACATGAAAAAAGGCATAGGTACAGGGATGATTTACACCCTAATTGTTAGTGGTTTCATCTACCTCTTTTATGCGAAAATTCATCCAGAATATAATCAATACCAAGTTGATCAGGCAAAAGAATTACTAGAAGACCCAAAGAATATTGAAAAGATTCGCGCTAAGAATACTGAACTAGCCAATAAGTCGGATAAGGAAATCACCAAAATGAGTTTGCAACAAGCTAAAATGATTGCAAGCGCAAGTTTTACCTTTATAATTGCACTGTTAGGAATGACCCTTTATACGCTTTTTAATAGCATTTTGATAGCCATTATTTATCGTAGGTTGTTATTTCGAAGAATCGATTGATTCCATGAGTTGAACACCGAGACTTTCAAAATCAACTCCATCAAAATTCCCTGAAGACATCATAAGCAATACGCACTGTGCCTGAATCTTACTTGAAATAAAATCCAACACTTCCTGCGTTTGATTGGCTACAAAAACACCTCCACCAAATCCCTGCGAAACATCTTCTTTACTGATAAGTTCCAATTTTTTATGAGCTACGACTTGGGGATTGAAGTAAACTAATGGAAAATCAGCAGCACGCATAGCATCTTTATAATGCGGTAAAAATTCCTTTTTCAGCGAAGAGAAGGTATGAAGTTCCATGCATGCAATGAGCTTCTTTGTTGGATATTGCTGCTTCACCGCAGCTGTGGTGGCTTTTAATTTGGATGGAGAATGTGCGAAATCCTTAAACATGACGAATGAAGTATTTTCTACCACTTTCTGCAAGCGCTTTCCTGCACCTGTGAAATCGGACATGGCTGTGAAAAAATCATGCGCCTTGATTCCCATTTGTTCTGAGACCCTCATAGCACCCATTAAATTCTGTAAGTTATGGTCGCCAAAAATCTGTAAGGGATAAACCTTCCCCTCATACCTTAGGCTCGTCCCTTCTGGGGTCACCTCAAAGGAAGGGGTGTCATATGGAATCGCTCGGGTTGATTTAATCGTATGAGGTTCTTCAGCCAATCCAACAATTTCTTTATCACCCGCGTTAAAAATCAAACTTCCGTTGGGTTCAATGGACTGAATAAAAATCCGAAATTGATCCACATAATTATCAAAGGTTGGAAACACATTAATGTGATCCCATGCAATGCCGCTCAGTAAGGCGATGTTCGGTTTATATAAATGAAATTTAGGACGGCGGTCGATCGGAGAACTTAGGTATTCATCGCCTTCTAAAATCATAAATTTAGCGGAATCTGTAAGCCGAACCATGCAATCGTAGCCTTCTAATTGTGCTCCAACCATATAATCCAAGGGAAAATTCAAGGATTTTGCCGCGTGTAAAATCATCGATGTGATGGTTGTTTTTCCATGACTCCCACCGATTACAACCCGTATTTTATCCTTACTTGCCTCGTACAAATACTCAGGGTAGGAATAGACAGGAATTCCTAATTCCTTCGCTTTTAATAGCTCTGGATTATCTTCCCGGGCATGCATTCCAAGAATAATCGCATCAAGTTCACGTGTGATTTTGTCTGGGAACCAACCTTCTGTCTTTGGCAGAATTCCTTCTTTTGCAAGCCTTGACTTGGATGGATCAAGAATTTCATCATCAGATCCGCTTACCTTGTTACCTTTTCTGTTGAGCGCAATAGCTAAATTATGCATAGCACTCCCACCGATTGCAATAAAATGAATGTTCATTTTTTATTGTAAAGCTACAGTAGAAATAGCTTGCTGAGCGCTGAAAGCGCAAGATTTACTGACAACCTGTTTTTAACTACTTACAATTGGGGGTAATTGGACCACCCTCACTAAAGGCAGTTTCGCCGGTAGAATGCTGTAGCCAAAACGATTCAGGAATGGCTTGTCCGTTCAGGGTAAAGGCATGAATTCCTCGATCGTCTGTTGTCATTTCATAAATTACACCATATCCGTTGGCATTCACAACAATTCTTCGGGTAATGATGCGCGTTGTGAAACCAAGCTCATTCACAGACTTGTATACCAACTCCGTCATTTTATTCCAAGTAAAACAATTTCCTGCCTCGTCCTTCAAATAGTTCGCTTGATTCGTGCGATTGTCCACATAATCCGCCTTTAGGGCTTGCGCCAATTTCGCCGTTTCCGTCTGTTCCAAGGCAGCTACATCTTGTTGGCTTTTAGAGGTTTCAAAGGATGACACCACACCTTGTTGCGCCTCCACATTACGTAAATTCTGCTCCGTTAGGGTCTTATTGATTACATCACGTGTATCTTTTGCCTGATCCATGTATTGTTCGTTCGAAACGCGTGATGCATTGTTTTGTTCAACCTGTTTAGCTACATGAACATCAATAGAATCCTTGTTGGCATCCTGAATTGTTCCACGCTGATTTACCGCTTCAAGGTTTTGCTTATTCTGCGCATTTATTTCATACCCTACCCGATCTGTAGCAGCTACTTGTGCAGACTCACGCACTTTGTTATTTCCCGCCTCTTGAGCACCCATTACATCCCGTTCGTCAGCAGATTGCTCTAAGCTCCGTTGTTGATTCAAACTGCGCTGATCTTCTCGCTTTCCAGTTTCCAAGTTTGTACGATCAACCGATTCTTTTAATCCATCCCAAGCAGCATCAACCTTTAATTCATTGGCGGTTCTAGTAAACTCCATTTCGTCTTTAGCATCCGAAACATTTAATACCAAAGTAGCTCCAGCAGGCGCACTCACCACAGTACCACGAACACTTGAAACGGGTGTGTTTTTTACGGGTTTAATTTTTTGATTCAATTGATCGATGACCGTTTTAAGGTAGTTTATTTCGATATTACCTAATTCGTTACTTCCGGCACGGGTTAGCAATAAGTTGGCTGCTGATAGGGCCGCAAGAGAATCTTTCAGTACAAGTTTAGGAACCTCCTTTTTGTTGTCTACAAAATATGCATTGACTTTGGTATACCTGGAATTTAAGGCGATAATATCCGCTTGTTTTGCTTTGGATTTAAGCGGTTCTGTAGTCAACGCACCTTTTACTTTTGCGAGTCGAGCAGTATACCCGACCTTGTCCAAGGAATTAAATGTAACAGAATCCAGGTTATCCTTTACAATACGCAAGGCGTTTTGATATTTCGCCTCATCATCGCGCTTGTTTTTTCTAGCATCAGCGATTCTTGTATCCACATCGGTTATCGCCTTATTGCGTTTAACCATGTCACTAATTAATCCCATGGAACGCTTAATCTTTTCGTATTCTGTTATCGCGTTGTCGTATTCTGTCTTACCATTGGAGTGCATTGCGTATGCTTTTCTTATATCAGCATCAATTCCATCGGTAATTAACTTGTCCAGTGAGGTATTGAAGTCATTTTTTTTCTTTTCGTCACCGAGATTACCAATTAAGCCTTGTGCTTTTTGAACCGAAGCCTCGAATCCTGGAGCACTCCCTTTAGCACTTACTAATTTTTTAACTGAACCAATAGCTGCAGTAATTTCTCCTTCTAAATTTTGAGCACCCAACAACACGGTGATTGAATCAATGGTAACTTTAATGCCATCTTTTAAGGCTTGAGGTATTTTGGTCAAGGTATAATTTTTCTGGTGTGCGCTAATGGCCTCTTTGTACTTTTTGTTCTTTAATGCCAGATTATTACCCGCAATCTTGTTTCTCCAAAATGTAAGCAGTTCTTTCTTTTTATTGTCCTCTTCCGTTTTCAAACCGGCAATAGCCGATAATTTATTCTTTGCTTTAATTGAATTAGGATCTAATTTCAACACCGCATTGTATGGAATTTTCGCATCGTTCCATTTCAATAAGGTCAGTAAAGAATCTCCTGCATTGAATAAGGAATCAATGGTGCGTTGCTTCTTAATTTCCTTTAATTGAGCTATTTGTGCTGCTTGCAAGGTTTGCTTTTTACGGTCAATGGTGGTATCCATTAATTGGTAAGCAGTTGCCTTTTTTGCCGCTGAATCCAAGTATTGAATCGCCATGGTGTAATTTTTAACCTGCTCAAAATCAGTACTTTTTCGCTTGAAAATAGCAATAAGTTGTCTTCCTTCTTCATCTGTTATTCGCTTGCGTAACGAATCAGCGTAGTTCTTTTTATATGCCAAATCCGTTACACACTTCAACTCATTTTCTTTCCATGTCAACTTTTCAGCATAATCCCGATCACCTACATTAAATGTAACGATGGGATTTATGGGCATCAAATTGAAATTGATTGAATCTGAAAGTCGAATAATTATTTCCGAAGTTTTCTTCGGAAGCACTAAATCCTTAAGATCAACAACAACTTTTCGTGTTAGAAATCCTGGTTTAGCGCATTGAATCACTAAGGGTTCTTTTTTAGAAACATAGGCGGATAACAAATACTCCCCTTTCTCATCGCTCAAAGTGGAACCTAAGGTTTGTTGATTTTGAATTAAGTAAATGGAAGCGCCTGAAATTATGCGTTTATTCTCCTCATTAGTTTCTCCAGACAAAATTGCCTTAAACTGCTGCGCGAAGGAACCAAACCCAAGAATCAGAAAAAGTAATGCCGTATAAAATCTCATGTGTTTCAAACGAAAATCAAATTCATTAGTAACAATATTGTACCTTAGTCTTACAAATTTCGACAAATAAAGCGAGAAAATAAAATGCTTAATTATACGGCCTTAAGTTTCTGGGAAAAGCGTGCCTATACGGAGCATATCGATGTTGCGATTATAGGCGCTGGAATTGTCGGTATGACCTGTGCTTTGGCCTTGAAACGCGCCAACTCATCCTTGCGAGTTGTTGTGTTAGAACGTGGATATTTACCCACGGGTGCCAGTACAAAAAATGCGGGGTTTGCCTGTTTTGGTAGTCCTTCCGAAATCTACTCCGATTTAGCAAGCATTAGTGAAGAAGAGGTATGGGAAACCGTTGCAATGCGTTACGACGGGTTAAAACGTCTACTGGAACTTGTCCCGGCAGCGCGCATGGGATATGAAGCATGTGGATCCTGGGATTTATTAGATAAAAACGAACACTTATCCACCGACTTTTTAGCGTATTTAAACGATAATATTCAAAAAATCACAGGGCAAGCATCGTGTTATGCTGAAGACCATGAAATGCTTGAAAAATCGGGAATACAGGGGTTTAAGTTTGCATTTAAAAACCGCTTAGAAGGCAGTATACAAACCGATCAATTAATTGATTCATTGCATGCATCTTGCATTGCAGCAGGAATTAAATTCTTGTATGGAACGCCTGTTCAATCTATTGATTCGGGCGAACTGCTCACCCCATTTGGCACCTTACATGCAAATCAAGTTGTTGTCTGCACCAATGGCTTTGCGGCAAACCTATTGCCCTTAGATGTAACTCCCGCTCGAGCTCAAGTATTGGTAACTACGCCAATAGACGACCTAGCCATTAATGGAACCTTTCATTTTGATGAAGGATATTACTATTTCAGGAACATTGGAAATCGAATACTCATTGGTGGCGGAAGAAACCTGGATTTCACCGGAGAGCAAACCCTCTCAATGGAACCCACTGCGCGCATTCAAAACCACCTTATTTCCTTACTCCAAACGAACATTATCCCCGGTAAATCGTTTGATATAGCATACCAATGGGCAGGAACCATGGGTCTTGGAACATCGAAGAAACCCCTCATAAAACGCATTGACAAGCACACGGTTGTTGGGGTGAGAATGGGTGGAATGGGTGTTGCTATTGGTTCATTGGTAGGAGAAAAATTGAGTAAAATCGTATTAAATGAGTGAGCAGAACGAACCGTTTATTAACCCGATTGATCCGGAGAAAATCGCCGAGAATCCTGGGCTTCTTCCCTATGCGCATCACGCGGGCAGCATGCCTATCAAACCGGAAGATGAAGGTAAACTAAAAAGTCGGGCACTTCGGGCAATGGAGTACCAAACGGATGTGCAACTCAAGCAAATCTACGATCAAATTCAACTATTGGCAGTTCAAGCGAAAAGCATTCAAGAGCGAAAGGAAATTTCTGAAATGATTTATCGGTGTAATCTAAAGTTTGAACCCTTGATTCACCACACTTATCATTTGTATCAAAAGGAATCGGAGTATTTGTTATCCTTGGTAGCACCTGAAGATTGGGGCAGAAGCAAAACCAGTTTAGTGTACTTAGCGACAGTTAAATTACTTTCAGATCATACCTGGGAAATCCTTAAAAAGTCGGACGCATTCAACCTGTATTAATGGAGTACCTATTACTCATTCTCTCCCTAATTTTCATTATTCTTGGCTATGTTGGGGCTTTTGTACCGGGATTAAGCGGACCACCTTTAGCATGGGTAGCAATACTACTTAGTTACTTTGTTAATAACATTCAACTTCCATTATGGGTAGTAATTGTCACGGGTGTCATTGCCGGATTAAGTTTGCTATTAGAATGGATTATTCCAGCATACGGAACGAAGATTTTCAAAGGTTCTAAATACGGGGTTCGTGGGTCCTATGTTGGGATGATTATCGGAATCATTGTGCCTATACCATTCGGATTTTTAATTGGTCCATTCGTAGGCGCTTATATTGGAGAACTCTACATGGATTACAAAGACCAAGGCAGGGCGTTAAAAGCAGCATTTGGAACCTTCATTGGATTTTTGCTCGCTGTACTGATGAACTTCGCATTGGTGAGTTTGATGTTCTTGGTTTGGGGGTATTATGTAATTGGATTGTTGGTTGAATAGCTTTAATTTTGGGATAACACTGTAAAAAGTCGGACAAAAGTGTTTACTAAAAATGGAGCTCTCCAGTGGTATGAGCTCCTCTTCACAACGTCTGGTTACCCTTAGTCATTTTATTTTTTATAAATAGTTATTAATCAATTTATATGCTCAAAAAATCGTTTTCGCAAATATAGTAATCGTTACCAAGAAGTCATTAAAATTCAGCAGGTCTTCCTTCAATGATCGGAATTTCAGCTGTTTGCGCCAAATAAACTTCGTCGAATTGACAACAATCAAAATCCGGTATGTGGATTCCAACCTGTTGAAAGTCTTCTTCCAACAAATACCTTGTCCCTTGATGCTTCAACTTGTTTGACAATTGCGAATAACTTCGAATAAGATCCTCAATTCCTTGTGCACAATTTACTGCGGTCGCATCGATGTCGAATTTTACTCTTCTCGGCAAAACGTCGGGTGCAACTGCACGAATACAAAAAACTCCAACTACATGAGGTCCATTCATTGCTACCAGAAATCTCATCCGATTTCGAAATGCAGTATCATTTAATAATCTACCCATTTTCCATGCTCGATAGGAACAAGCCTGGATATCACCCCCAGCTGCCAGGCAGTCATGAATTCTAACAACAACAATCATACTTTAATTTTAAAGGTTAAATATACTACTACATATTCTAAAAACAAAAGACAACTTTTTACCCTCTCAACAACTCCTCCCTCAACTCCATTAAAATTCTCCCCATCATATTCTGACCATCTCCTTCATTCTCACTTATCTTTTTTACTCCCCAAAACTTATGTCTTTCTCCCTTTCTATTTCCTATATCCTCACAAATATATGCCCCTACCGTATCCAACAACTTTTTTTTTAACGCGGGGTGTTGATCAAATTTCATCCTAACACATTTTTTCATTTGCTCTACATCTAATTCCGACATCGGAACTACTACCATTTGATCCGAATATTTTTTTGCCTTCATTTTTGCACCCATCGGTGACTTTTCTTTCCTTATTATTTCTTTTATTTCCTCATCATCAAACCGCATTCCCTGAAACAAGGCCTCACTTGTTCGCCAAATCTTTCCTTCAAACGTGATTGGATACGGAGCCATATTTCCCATCCAACCATACTCCTCTTTAACTTTATTAATCCAAATCATTCGCATATCTGTTTAAAATTAGGTCACTAAGAACGGCGCAAAACGCATTACATAACAATCCAATTAAAAATCGAAGTGAATAATTTATCGATAAAGGCGAATTAGCTTTAGCGCAGAAATACCAAGCGATTTTCTACCGAGCGTTCTTTATCAAACCTGTACCCATCCAAATCAAATCCTTGCAAATCTGAAAGATTCTCAATCCGATGTTCAATAATAAATCGAGCCATCTTTCCACGCGCGTTCTTGGCATACATCATTACCACCTTAGGGTTACCCTCGTTCTCCTCCATAAACACCGGAGTTATCACCTTATCTTTATCCCAAAACGGCAGCACTACTTTACTGTATTCATCTGACGCTAAATTCACTAAAACATCCGTATCCTTTTTTAAATGCTTAGCGATCTTTTCTCCCCAAAACTGATATAAATTCTCTGCTTTCTTTACGGGTAATTTAGTCTTCATTTCCAAACGATAAGGAGCCACTAAATCATTCGGATTTAAAATCCCGTATAATCCAGAAAGGATTCTTAAACGATCTGATAGCACGTCATTAAACTCATCTGCAAGGGTATCAATGGCTAAACCGCGGTATACTTCACCGTCAAACATTTCTACCGCTCGATATAAGAAATTATGATCCCATAGCTTTATCATTTGTTTGGACTCACTCGCCAATTTAGCCGAAATACTCATTAGTTCAACCAGTTCTCCATGGGTGCATTTCGCTAGGGAACGATGCACTAATTTGGCCTCTGCTAAAAACTGCGGAACACTCAGTCGATCATGGTCATTAAAGACATTTTTTCTTAAATTCTTAGCTGGAGATATTAATATTTTAAATCGCATATTATTTAGAAATTAACAACGCATTTAGAGTTTTCAACGAATGCGAATTTCAAACAAATTTACGCTATCTTTCCACCGCTAAATCAAAATATGAAAAAACTTTTACTCCTACTTCTGCCATTGGTTCCAATGCAACTTATGGCTCAACAATCTGAATTTTATGGCAACTTCACTCCAACCGTAAGCCATTTGGTACCGGTTAGTCCAAAAGATGCACAGCCAAATACCGTGATTATTAAACCAAACTTTAAAGGTCGTGAGGAAGTCATCGTAGACCAATCACAAACGCACAATCCGGACTGGGTTTGGCAACAACATGAATCAACCGAAAAAACGGCAAGCGCTACCGTCGTATGGCAAGGAAATGGACTTGGTCAAAACATGTCGCCTCCCGACCCAACTGTGGACGCAGACAGTTTAGTTGCTATTGCATCAACCAACTCCGGGGGCGGGGCGGTTTACCGTATATTTAACAAACTTACCGGCGCAACCATCGCAAGCTCTCTAACCATGCAATCCCTTGGCGGTCCTGCAGGGTTAGGAGACCCTATAGTGCTTTATTACAAACCTGCTCGTCGTTGGTTTTTAATGGAGTTTTCCAATTCTGGGAACAAATTGCTTTTGCACGTTTCTCAAACGAGTAATCCACAAGGTGCATATCACACCTACCAATTCACTTGCCCTTCATTTCCTGACTATCCAAAATGGGGCTTCTCTCCTACCTCAGATGCATTTTTAGTTTCTACCAACGAGGGCGGACCTCCACGCATTTATGCCATGAAACTAAGTAGCTTATTAACGGGGGCAGCCTCTCCGTTCATTGGGATTCCTATTGGATATGCGCTAAATGGTTTTGGTTTTCAATCCATCACGCCAGTTGATATTGAGGGCGACCTTGCGGCACCTGCTGGTATGAAACCTTTATTTATTCGTCACCGAGACGATGAATCGCACTCCAATGGTTCTCCGGATAGTCCGACCAACGATTGGATTGAATTATGGGAAATGACCATCAATTGGAACAATACCACGGCTACCGTTGCAAAAATCCAAGACATTTCCATTGCTGAAATCGATTCAAAGTTGTGTGGTCTAACGAGTTTTACCTGTATACCACAGCCTGGAACTACCGTAAAACTTGACCCACTTCGCGAAACGGTTATGTTCAAGTCGCCAATGCGCGTATTTAATGACCATCAAACGATTCTTGCATGTTTATCAACCGATGTAAATGGCAGTGACCGTTCAGGTGTACGATGGTGCGAACTTCGTCGACCAAGTGGCAGTATTGCAGCCAACTGGACCTTGTATCAAGAGGGCACATACGCGCCGGGGACAACAAACCGATTTATGCCAGCCATAAACATCGATAAGCACGGAAATATTATTATGGCTTATTCTACTTCAAGCAATACAGCGGGCGACTTCCCATCCATTAAAATGACTGGAAGAAAGCCGTGTGATCCTCTTGGACAAATGACTATGGCAGAAACTACGATAATTGCCGGAGCATCTTCAAAAACAAGCGATACGCGATGGGGAGATTATCACCACATGGCGATTGATGATTTTGACGGGGAGACCTTCTATTATACCGGTGTCTACAGAGATGCGAATTCTACCCGTTCGCGTGTGGCTGCTATAAAAATGAACCCGGATGCAAACGACGCCAGTGTAACGAATGCCTATGTAGTTAATCCAGCTACATTGTGCGGAGCGACCACCCAGCTCGGAGTAGTTATTCAAAATTTAGGGTCTTCTCCGATTACCTCAGGAACCTTCACCTGGCAAGTTGGAAATGGTGCACCTACGAGTGTATCATACAACTCAAACCAATTGAATGCATTGAATTCAATAGACACTATTTTCGTGACGGTTTCGGGATTAGTTTCGGGGAATAACACCGTGGTTATATCAACATCCGGTGTAAATGGAATTTCACCCGATGAAAACACATGCAACGATGCCTATACCATGACATTAACGATTGGAGGTAATCTACTCAATGTAGCATATACAATTAATAACATACCAAGTTGTACAGGAAGTAACGGTCAAATTACACTTACAGCTACAGGAGGCACTGGACCATATACCTACTCAATCAATGGAGGGGCTGCACAAGGAAATGGCGTGTTTTCAAATCTACCAGCTGGTATAATCAATTACACGGTAAACGATGCGAATGCGTGCGCAGGTCAAGGAACATTTACCTTGAATCCACCGGTTAGTATTACTGCAACCGCTACCCCAACACAAATACTGTGTAACGGACAAAGCAACGGAAGCATTCAAATAAGTGCATCAGGTGGACAAGCAGCTTATACCTATTCACAAAATGGGGTTACGTATCAAGCGTCAAATGCGTTTAACGGATTATCAGCAGGCACCTACACTTTATATGCAAAAGATGCAAACGGTTGTGTAGGCACAGTTTCTGCCACGATTACTGAACCGTCAGCTATTTCATTAAATGCAGTTCCTACCGCTATTACTTGTTTCGGAGAAACAAATGGCAGTGTGATGGCATCAGCTGCAGGTGGTACCGGAGCGCTTACCTATAACATCAATGGCGGAGCCTTTGGAAATGCAAGTACCTTTAGCAATCTAAGTGCCGGAACCTATACGGTTGGTGTTCAAGACGCCAATGGTTGTGTTCAAACATTCCAAACAACCGTAGTAGAACCAACGCAAATCGTTGCTTCGGCTGTGTCAACTCCATCAACCGGTTCGAATGGAACAGTAACTGTAAGCGCTACAGGTGGTAACATGCCATACACTTACAGCATCAATGGAATTAATTTTTACTCCGGGGTGTTATTCAGCAATTTAGCGCCAGGAACTTATACTGTATCTGTAAAAGATGTGAATGGGTGCATTGGAACGATTCAAGTGACTGTAGAAGAAACTCAAGGCTTGGAAGATGAAGATGGATTTGAGGTTAGTTTACTATATCCAAATCCAAATCAAGGGGTGTTTGAATTGGAAATTCAAGGTGTAATCGGAGATGTGGTAGATTGTAAGTTATTCACGACGGATGGCAAACTGGTATCAAGCTTCCAATTGGGTGCTGTAAATGGCGTAGCAAAAAACACCATTGAGATGTCACACAAGTTGGCTGCTGGAAGTTACTTTATTGGAGTATATAACCAACAACGTGCAGAGATCATCCGTTTCGTACGCGAATAATCCAACCAAGAACAATGGGTTATTATCCGCTTATTTGAGCTCAAATAAGTATTTTTGACGTTCATGCAGAACGAGCGTAAATTAATTATAGCAATCGATGGCTATGCCTCCAGTGGAAAAAGCACTTTAGCTAAAGCCTTAGCTGACGCGTTAGGTTACGTATTTATAGATACCGGTGCCATGTATCGAGGTGTCGCCTATTTTACAGTCATCAATGGGTTATATACCAATGATTCGATTCATGAAGAGGCGCTTATCAAGCGACTAGACGAGGTCCATTTAATGTTTGGAGATCCGATTGTTGGAAACGACCGCCCCTTACTTTTGAATGGCGTGAACATAAATGACCCCATTCGAAGCAGCGAAATATCCGCGCTTGTTTCCCTTGTTGCCGTGATTCCTGAGGTCCGTGCTAAACTGGTGGATTTACAACGTCAAATGGGAACAAACGGAGGCATTGTAATGGACGGAAGAGATATTGGTACGGTGGTTTTTCCTGAAGCCGATTTAAAAATATTCGTTACTGCTGACCTTGATATACGTGCACATCGGAGGTTTATAGAAATGCAAAAGAATATGCCCGATATTACCTTGGAAGCAGTTAAAGCCAACCTTGCCTCGAGGGATGAAATCGATACAACGCGCAGTATTGGACCCTTAAAGCAAGCGGAAGATGCCATACTTTTTGATACGGGTCTACTCACACGAGAAACACAACTTGAAAAAGCACTAACCTTAGTTCATGAATTGTTAGCAAAATGAAAGCTCTCCTCGCAATCCTTACGCTTAGTACCATGATGTTCTCCTGTGGAAATGAGGAGGTCATGGATGATCCTGCATTACCAAAAGAACCCACAGCCCATGAAGGCGGCGATTTGAAAAGCAGAGCGGTACGTCATGTAGAAGCCCAATTAAACATTGCGGGAACAGAACGTTACGGCCTCACAATTTACAAGCAAAATTTGGATGGGGATGATACAGAAGATGCCATCATTACGGTAAATCGATTTAATTACGCCTTAGAAAAGGCAAAGCAATCACCCAATGCAGCAAAACTTGCAGAGATCGGCTATGTGGGTAATTACAACTACATTTTTTATTATGATGGCGGATTGGATTTGATTTCCCCAGCGATTGCTGTACCCTCTTCACCATATCTCCCATTGGAAATTTCATTTGAACCAATTACATCGACCGAATATAATGATGTCTTAATTACCTATCGAATCCGAAATTCGGCATATCGCGCATTTTTCACGGTGGAAAATCATACGCCAGCTCGATATTTCGAATGGCCAATCTTTGATGAATTAGGAACGCCAAGCGCCAAAGCGTTCTCCTTCGCATATATTGCTACCGCAATGAATCCAAGGAAAAATATTCTAGTGTATCAAGCCAACATAAGCCTCGCCGACACCACCACAAATTTCAATGTGGCTAAACCAATACTCACAAAAGATCCAAAGGTATTGTACGAGTTCTTTTACTTACCCGCGCAACAAAAATACGTAACGAAAAAAAATACACCTTAACGATGTTATTAGACCAAGAATCAAAAGAAGATATCCGACCATGGAACATGGATCTCAATTCGTTTTGTATGCTCATGCACTTAAGTCAATTTGCCTCCAGTGTTTTTCCTTTAGCTGGAATTATTATGCCAATCGTCATGTGGCAGCAATTCAAAAAAGATAGCAGCGTCATCCATGAAAATGGGAAACAAATTATGAATTTCATGTTGACGACCTTCCTTGTCGGAATTGTTTTTACCCTCGGGATCGTTGCTGTGGTAATGACCTTATTTACCAATACATCGACCGACCAGGGTCAAGCAGCGTTTTCTGCGATGGGTATAGTCACCATCCTACTGTTTGCCGCGGGATTCAGCATTGCGTATGTCGTGTTCATTATTCTTGCAGCTATTAAAGCATATAATGGACAGGTCGGAAAATACCCCTTAACGATTAGATTTATACGATGAAAAATACAGTTTCTGAGGTTTCGGAATTTTACGATGAATATGTTGTCGAACAAGCGAACACAGGGATCAACGACCGAATTTATGGCGTTTATGAGCGCCTTCTTGGACTTGGTTTAAATGCTCATAGTAAAGTACTCGAGTTGGGTTGTGGCATTGGAATGATGACTTCGCTCTTAAAACAAACCGTGAACCAAGGGGAAATTCATGCAATCGATATTAGCGCGGCATCTATTGAATTTGGAAAAGCGAAATTTGGCGCAGCCAACATTACCTTCAGTACGCAAGACATTACAACCTTCGAAACCCAATTAAATACGCCGGATTTCATTACCTTAATTGATGTACTTGAACATATTCCGCTTGAATTACATGCGGCCTTATTCAGACGGATCTCCCGGGTTATGGGTCTTAACTCACACTTCGTAATTAACCTACCAAACCCAGACTATATTGCACATGACATCGCCTTAGAGGCAGATTCCTTGCAAGTGATAGACCAACCGGTTCCGTTTGCCTCCTTAATTCAACAACTGGACGATGCGGGCTTAGAATTAATGACTTATCAGAAATATGGCCTTTGGCATCACGACGAATACCAATGGTTTGTTTTACGAATAAAACGCCCGTTTAACGAAATCCGAATCGATGATTCATTAACATTATTCGAGAAAATCAAACGGAAAATCAAGCGAATTAGAATAAAACAATTAAATAGATAACTAAATAACTGGGTGCGGGTTTAAACCCGCACCCAGTTATTTTACCCAGTTATTGTACCCAGTTTTTACCCCACTAAAAATTCCAGCGAAGCGTAACAATGAAGTTTCGACCGGGCGCAGAAATGTTTGAATCGAATGATGGACCCTAAATGAGAAAATTGGCCCAATTTGCAACCTGTACACGGTCTGTTCCCTCAAATTCCTGGGCCCCATCATATAGAACAAGGCCTTTTTCATTTCCTGAGTAGGCCATGAATTTTTTCAAATTCGAGGAAAATTCTTTATTATATGTTTGTGCTGATTTGATTTCAATAGGCAGTAGCGTCGTGCCATTCATTATGATTAAGTCAACCTCTACCCCGTTGTTATCGCGCCAATAAAAGAATTGCTCACCCGATTGAGAATTTAAACTCCGTTTCAAACATTCCGCAAAAATATAATTCTCTACGAGTGCTCCACGAAAATGAGACAACCTTAATTCATCACTCGTTTTAATATTCATAAGCGCACAGGCTAAACCCGTATCGTAAAAATAAAGTTTCGGTGATTTAACAATTCGCTTGTTGTAGTTCTCATAAAATGGCTGAAGTAAGCGTACAACATACGTACTTTCAAGGATTGATAGCCATGATTGGGCCGTTCTTACGTTAACACCGCACGCATTGCTAATCGAAGCAAGATTTAACTGTTGACCAACTCTTCCTGCGCACAAACGTAAGAATTTTTGAAAGAGTAAAACATCTTCTATTTGCTTTATTTGTCGAACATCACGCTCCACATAAGTACGAATATATGAGGCATACCAAACCGAAGGATTACGAGATTTTACAATTACCTCCGGATAAGAACCACGTACAATGAGGTCCATCAAATCTACCGACCGAAACTTTTCAGGCAGTTCATGATAACTTAAAGGCAACAAATCAAGGATACCAATGCGACCTGCCAAGGACTGAGTAATTTGTTCTTGTAATAAAATATTATTACTGCCGGTTAAAATAAATAAACCGTCTTCATCTTGGACATCCAATACTTCCTGTAAATAATTCAATAATCTTGGTGCGCGTTGAACCTCATCCAAAATAGCTCCCTTTGTAAATCGATTCAAAAAAGCACGAGGATCTTGGTTGGCTAATTCGTATTCATCGGGATTTTCAAGAGAAACATACGCTTTCTCAGAAAAGGCCTGCTTCGCCAAGGTTGTTTTGCCCGATTGCCTCGGACCTACAATCAATACTGAACGAAATGACTTAGCGTATACCCTCAATATTTCGGTTATATCCCGGTGAATTTTATTATACATATTTTGTATTTGAATGCATTAAATGTATAAATAATTCTTCAGAAAACAAAACGAAAAATCAAGCGATTTAGAATTAAGCAATTAAATAGATAACTAAATAACTGGGTGCGGGTTTAAACCCGCACCCAGTTATTGCATCAGTTTTTAGCATATTAAAAATTCCCGCGAAGCGTAACAATGAAGTTTCGACCGGGCGCAGAAATGTTTGAAGCGTAATTTCTATAATTCTGGTCCAATATGTTCTCACAGGCTACCTGAAGCGACAACTGACGAGAGAAATTATAATTCACGCGCGCGTTTACTGTAGCCCATGAAGGCATGCCGTAAGGTGTAGCATACGCGAAGTTATCTTCTCCAACCATATTGTAATCTGCTAAACGTTTCCAACCGGAATAGTTTACGAATAATTCCGTTCGCAACTTACCCAAGGTATATACCATCGATACCTTGCCAAAAACTGGTGGAATATGATCCAAAGGAATGCTATCCGTTACATTTCTTCCTTTCGTATAATTCACCGTGGCTATCATACTCAGGTGATCGTTTAGCTTGCCCGACAACATCGCCTCAAATCCATAAACATAGGCTCTCCCTGAGTTGGTGGTTGTCATCACCTGACTCAGTTGTCCATCATAAACTACCGAATCTGAACCATTAAACGTTCCGACCCCCACTGTAAGCGCATTAGTAAGTAAGGTATAATATCCGGTGGCTTGAATGCTTAACCCTTCGGAAAGCACTCGACTAATACCAAACTCTCCATTGTAGGCATATTCTGCCTTTAAATTAGGGTTAGGCACCAACACAGACCCTTGCACGCTTTCAAAGACTTTCGATAAATCATCTACGTTCGGTGCACGGAACGCTGTTGATCCGCTTATGGACATTCTCCAAAACTTATTCGGCATATAAATCAATCCAAGATTCCCGTTGAGCGCTAAATGCTGTTGAGCAATATCATCAAATGGGAATGGGAAAAATGTTTTGTCAACAAAGTTGGAATTCAAACGCACATAGGATGCACGAAGTCCGTCGTTCAAGATCAATTTATCAGAAATCTCCCAGGTATGAGTTGCGTAAACTGCAGCAGACATCATATTAGATCCCCCGTCTGGATAACGTGTATCTAGCGGAGCGATCGTATCAGCAACAATATCTTTTTGAAAAGCTGTAGATTTCACCTGATTGTGCCATGCATCTACTCCATAGCGGAATTCATGATCTCCTTTCTTCTTTGTGAAATCCGCATTTAGTGTAAGGATGTCTAAATTCTCTATTCGGTGATTCAAGAAATTCTTCTTAAAACGGCGGTCCATACGGCTCTCTTCAATGGCTTGATAACCGAGCGTCATGCGAGCCGCATCATACATTTTCGTTGTATTACTTAATTCCAAGGTATAAGCACCCATCAATCGAAATTGAGGTCCATAATACCATTCGGCGAATTTTGGGTTGCCATTACTGGTTTGCGTTAAGCGGTCGTAACGATCTATGTTATTGGAATTTGATAGCTGTAGATTCAATTTATGCAGAACCCCTTCCTTTTGTTTTAAGGTGAATTTCTGTAACACATCATATTGTGTATAGGCCGATCCAACTTGAAGGTTTGTATCCGAATTCATGATCATGGAATCCACGCCATTAATGCGTTCCACATACCATGGCCGCGCCCCAAAACTTCCAACGAAATCATTTCTGCGGGACCCTTGACGCAAATCACCAAAGTTGGAATATGTAAACGAGGTTAATGAACCCAAACGTTTTGTCCCCATAGAAACATCAGCATGCGCTGCATACCCATTTACCGCACTCATGTAACGGGTGAAAGCACTCGCTTTAATTAACGTTTTATCGGTTGTGCTCAAGGTAGGATTCTTGGTAGTAAAGTGCATCACGCCCCCAATGGCATCCGATCCATACACTACAGCGCCCGGTCCGAACACCACCTCTACCCGATCCATCACCCCATTGTCCATGGTAATTACGTTCTGTAGATGTCCTCCACGATAAATGGCATTGTTTAATCGTACACCGTCTACAACAAGAAGAACTTTATTGGTTTCAAAGCCACGAATGATTGGACTCCCACCGCCCAATTGACTTTTTTGCACAAAGACATTCCCGGAATTCGCCAAGACATCGGCAGTGGACGTTTGATTCATCAACGCCAATTCTTGTTTTGAAATAACCTGTACTTTCTGGGCCAAGTCTTTTCGTTTCTCATTGAATTTACTTGCTGAAACCACAACCTCATCAACAGAATGTTGGTTAGGAAACATGGGTATTTTCCCCGAATTTGCTTTGATTTCATCAGAACCTACCGTTCTAGCTAGATATCCTTCCGCCTCGATGAGGTAACACGAAGCATATTGAGTCATGGTTACGAACCCTTCGATTCCTGTTTGATTTAACTTGGTTTGACCATCACAACTTTTAACCTGTGCTTCACTTAACGGAAGGTTTGTGTTCTGATCATAGATATATAATTTTTGTGCAAATAACGCACCATTTAGGGTCATAAGCCCGAGCCCCAATAAGAGGGCTTTAACTAATTTTTTCATGATAAATTTCTTTAATTAATAATAAACCTGTGTAGGTTGACAGAAATTAATTAAGAGAAATTGGGAGGCGGACAAGTGATATTAGCGCTTGATTCCTTAAGCGAAAATAAGTATCGCGATTCATGTAATTCAAGGCGACGAACCACAGCACAGCTTACATTAATTTGTTGTTCCGCAGGCTCAAAATTCATGAAATGTATCAAACTTTTGACTGCGTGATGTAAGGGATTCGATTGCCCTTTACCCGAATTAATGTAGCGCTTAACCAGTAACTCCTCTTCTTTATCATTCACGCATTTAATTACCTTTCCTCCGTAGACAGTTTTAATTTCTATGACATCATAGAATTTACCCGAAAGCGAAAACTCTCTTTTACCTTCATGCCAGCGAAGCTTAGCGTATTGTGTGTCTGAAAAATAAAGTTCCTCTGCTTGAAAATCAGTTAAATTTTGTTTGATTTCAGCCATCATGTGCTCCTTCCATCGCATTTGTTGCAATAGAAATAAGGGTCCAACCAGCACCAACTGGCAAAACAACAAAACCAACCCGATCAAACCTATTTTTTTCACGACCCGTAAATTTAATCCTTATTTTCGAACCATGGAACACACCTTAATGTCCTTGAAAACCTATCGCTATGAAATTCAAGCACCACAGTCAAACGTAAGGGCGCCAAAAATGATTATCGCCCTTCACGGCTATGGTCAGTTAGTCAAGTATTTCTTACGAAAATTTGAAGCCTTATCCTCAGAGTATTTGATAGTTTGTCCGGAAGGACCGCACCGATTTTATTTGAAGGGTTCGAGCGGACGGGTTGGTGCCAGTTGGATGACGAAGGAAGCGCGGGAAATGGATATTGCGGATAACGTGCATTGGCTGAATGCCCTGATAGATGAATTGAAAGAACATTATACCCCAGATTCGATTACACTCTTAGGTTTTTCTCAAGGCGCAGCGACGGCAGCGCGGTGGTATCAGCAAAATCCAAAACAGTTCGACCGATTAATCCTTTGGGCTGCGGTATTTCCACCAGACATTGAGCGTGGCACCTTTACCTCCAATCATTCGATGCATTTCGTCCTAGCAAACCAAGACGAATATTACCAAGGCTCGGACGCAGATGCACTCAAAAACAGCTATTTGGATCTTGGATTCAAGGTACATGCCTATGAGGGAATACATGATATTGATTCAAAGGTTTTAACGAAGATTTTGGCCCTCCCGCTCCACGGGATTTGAAATCCTTCGGAACAGTTAAATTTACGTCGCCTTCTGCTTGGCGATTACTCGCCGAAAAATGCAGGGAACGAAACGTTTTAGGTACACTGCAATGATTTCTTTATTCCCAATGAGCACCTCCGGTTTATTCTTACTTGCTGCACGGACGATTTGACGAGCACACACCTCGGCCGGCATGCCTGTTTCCTGATTATGGTCCATTTCATTGTGCGTCTCCCCTTGCGCATTGAGCGCACTCATCGATATGGGGGTATTTATTTTTCCTGGGCAGACCATGGTTACTGTGATTCCGTGGGACGCTTCTTCTAAGGCCAAACTTTCAAAAAAGCCATGCAAGGCATGTTTGGAAGCAGCATAAGCCGAACGAAGGAAAAATCCGAACTTTCCTGAAATGCTACTGATTACAATGATTTGTCCCGCTGAAGCGCGCAGTGTCGGAAGCAAAGCCTTGGTTAATCCGACAGCGCCAAAGAAATTGACCTCCATGATTTTACGGTCCACCTCCAAAGGCGTTTCCCCCACGAGCGAACGCTGGCTGATTCCCCCATTATTCACCAATACATCCACCCTTCCTACTTGATCAATTACAGATGAAACCAAGGCATCCACATTCGAAAGATCTGTTAAATCTAAGGATATCACGGTGTGAACTTCTGCATTTGGCAAGGTGTCTTTGATTTCATTCAACTTCTGGACATTTCGCGCTGCAAGGACTAAGATAGCCCCCTGATTCGCGAATTCACGGGCCATGGCTTCTCCGATTCCCGAAGAGGCTCCAGTAATCCATACTACTTTATTATGATAGGAACGCATAGGTCAAAGGTAAGGAATTTGGACATTTAGACGTTAAGACGATAAGACATTTGGATGTTTAGACCATAAGACGTTTAGACATTAGGAGAATTAAAGTCCCGATGTCTTAAAGTCCTAAAATCCTAAAGTCCAAAAGTCATTAAGACTTTAAGATATTGCGCACCCTTCGATACGTCCTTCGGACTACTCAGGGTGCGTGCAAGTGGCAAAAATTTCGGCGGGCTTCAATCCTGAAAATTGAGCGTTTCGGTGATTATTGAATTTCTATGGGTGCGCCTTTCGATCTGCCTCGGCGGACTCATGTACCGCAATAGATGTATTTTTTTTGAGTTAAAGCGGTCCCTGAGCTTGTGATGAGCCTGTCGAATCATATCGAAGGGCCGCTTTCCAGGTACTTGCATCCTTAAATCCAAAAGTCCTGATGTCCTGATGTCCTGATGTCCTAAAGTCCAAAAGTCACCAAGACTTTAATATATTGCGCACCCTTCGATACGTCCTTCGGACTACTCAGGGTGCGTGCAAGTGGCAAAAATTTCGGCGGGCTTCAATCCTGAAAATTGAGCGTTTCGGTGATTATTGAATTTCTATGGGTGCGCCCTTCGATCCGCATCTGCGGACTCAGGTACCACACTAGATGTATTTTTTTTTTGAGTTAAAGCGGTCCCTGAGCTTGTGATGAGCCTGTCGAATCATATCGAAGGGCCGCTTTCCAGGTATTTGCATCCTTAAATCCTAAAGTCCCGATCTCCTGATGTCCTAAAGTCCAATTATCCTAACGTCTTATAATTTCTTACATTTGAAAAAAAAAAAACATGTCCGTTTCCTCAATCGCATCCCATTTCCAAGAAGCTGAATCAGTACTCAAACAATTCCAAACCGAAGAAAATTTCAAGAAAATTGAACAAGCAATTCAGTGGATGAGTCAAGCAATTCTACACGGGGGAAAAATCATTTCGTGCGGTAACGGTGGCTCCATGTGTGATGCGATGCACTTTGCCGAAGAATTGAGCGGAAGATACCGCAACAATCGAAAAGGTTTGGCTGCGATCTCCATTTCCGATCCATCCCATTTAAGTTGTGTCGCGAATGACTATGGCTATGATTTCGTTTTTTCTCGCTTTATCGAGGGCCTAGGAAATGAGGGTGATGTATTGTTAGGCATATCAACCTCAGGAAATTCAAAAAATGTGATTCATGCCGTGATGGCCGCCAAAGAAAAAGGAATGAAAACAATCATCTTAAGCGGTAAAGACGGCGGAAAATTGGCTTCGCTGGCCGACCTGGAGATTCGTGCACCACACAGTGAATACGCGGACCGTGCCCAGGAAATTCACATTAAAGTGATTCATGCCTTTATAGACGGGATTGAGCGGCAGTTAGGACTGCAATAAGCGTTTAGACAAGCGAACATCAACTATACATTCCTTAAAAATCCGTTGCCTTCGCTTGGCGACTTCGTCATACATCTTATCTCGAAGCCCCTTTGGGAACAGCCATCCCAAACGCAGAACGAACACGTATCCCTTTAAAAAAGGCAACAGCTTCAAGACCGCCGTGGATTTACTGTACAGCTGATTTCCATCGAAAAAATATACGGTATCATCTTCCCTCTTATATGACGGATGCTTACTAAGAAATTCGTTAGCTGCTGCTGTATCCAAGGCCGAAAATAAAATCTTGGAATCTTTCTCATGGGTTAAGATAAAGGTCACTACCCGATTGCACAAGGGACAATCGCCATCATAAAACAGTATGGGTTGCTTAGATAACATTTCGGACCCCATACCATGAAAATTCTTCCCCGGAAACGAGTTCAATCCGTGCCTTTGGAAAGCGTTCTTGAAAATACCCGAAATCCGTTTCCTTGAATGGAAAGGGTTCCGTACTCAATAAAACCACGTCGGGACTGACCTCATCCAGATCGCTCAGCATAGGGTATCTCCCCATTTCAACACAATTCGCGTAACCAATCGCTTTCATATACGCATCGATGTAGGTGCCTTTACCCACGACCATTTCCGGATCTTTCCAGATAAAATAAAGCGCCTTTTTACCTTGACCTTTGGTTTTATTTTCCTCAAAATAGGTCTTCCACCGGGTAATCCATCCCAATGATTCTTCCTCCAACTCTAAGATTTCGCCCAGTGAGGTCAACATGGAATACATGTCTTGAATGGAATTCACATCGCTCATCCAAACCGGGGCAAATTCACCCAGTGCCGCAATGTCTTCTTTTCGGTTTTCTTCTTTATTCCCAATAATTAAATCCGGCTTGAGTGCCCTAATCTTATCAATATCAGGCGTTTTCGTTCCCCCAATCCGAGGCTTTGATACGTACCATTCGTCGGGATAAATACAGAACTTAGTGATTGCCACTACCCGATCGCCTAGCCCTAAGGCATAAAGGAATTCAGTAATGGAAGGAACCAATGAAATAATCCGTTGTGGATTCTTTTGAATCGAAACGATATTACCCAATTGATCCTTAAATTCAGGCATTAGGCCATCGCTGAAATGATGTCGTATCGCGTTACAATATGCGACTTACCGTCGGCTAATTCAACCAAAACGGCAGGTGTATCTTTGTTGATTAATTTACAAAGTTCTTCCACGGGGGTATTGTGGTTAACCACTGGAAATGCAACCCTCATAATGGATGAAATTGGTGCGTCTCGGAGTGCGGGATCATCAACCAACACCTGATACATGTGACTATCTTCAATAGAACCCACAATTTTCCCATCCTTTAATACTGGAATTTGCGAAATCCCATAGGTGCGCATTTTTGCGATGGCGTGAGAAACCAATTCCTCCGCATAAACGGTTACTAAGGGCTTGTCTTTATGTTTGGCTACCAAATCACCAGCGGTTAGCATTTCCTCTTCTAAAAATCCGCGCTCCCGCATCCAATCGTCGTTGAACATTTTCCCAACATAACGGCTACCGTGGTCGTGAAACAACACTACGACTACATCGTCTTTGGTCAGTTGTTCTCCCATCTGTAGCAAACCTTTGATGGCAGCTCCTGCAGAATTCCCTACGAAAATCCCTTCCTCTCGCGCCAACCTTCGGGTATAAACGGCCGCATCTTTATCGGTCACTTTTTCAAAATGGTCGATGACATCAAAATCCACATTGGCTGGTAAAATATCTTCTCCGATTCCTTCGGTGATGTAGGGATAGATTTCATTTTCGTCAAATATTCCCGTTTCTTTATACTTCTTAAACACCGAGCCGTAGGTGTCGATTCCCCAAATCTTAATGTTGGGATTCTTCTCTTTCAAGTATTTACCTACCCCAGAAATGGTTCCCCCCGTTCCTACTCCAACGATAAAATGGGTGATTTTTCCATCGGTTTGTTCCCAAATTTCGGGTCCTGTTTGCTCGTAATGCGCGGTGCGATTGGATAAATTATCGTATTGATTCACATACCAAGAGTTCGGGATTTCCTGAGCTAAACGTCGAGAAACTGAATAATAGGAACGTGGGTCAGTTGGTTCAACGGCCGTAGGACATACCACTACCTCAGCGCCTACTGCGCGAAGGATATCCATTTTTTCTTTGGATTGTTTATCGTTCAATACACAAATTAGCTTATATCCTTTAATGATACAGGCCAAGGCTAAGCCCATACCCGTATTTCCGGAGGTACCTTCAATTACAGTTCCGCCAGGCTTTAAAATTCCAGCTTTCTCTGCATCTTCAATCATTTTAACTGCCATTCGATCCTTTACAGAATTCCCTGGATTCGTTGTTTCAACCTTAGCTAACACAAGGGCTGGAATATCCTTGGTCAGTTTGTTTATTTTGATAAGCGGGGTATTCCCAATGGTCTCAAGGACGTTATTAAAGATTCGCATGCAAGAAGTTTTGACAAAATTAGCAATAAAAGGAATGTGCTTGGTTAGCATAAAACAGTGATTTTACCTTACTTTTGCACATGCAATTTCAACGAAAGGTTTCGTTTTATACGCTCGGTTGTAAACTCAATTTCTCCGAATCATCCACGCTTGCGCGAAGTTTTGAAGAAGCAGGCTATGCCCGGGTTGACTTTGATGCGGAACCGGATGTATTTGTAATTAATACATGCTCGGTTACAGAAAATGCCGACAAGAAATGCAAGCAATTGGTTCGTAAAGCGAAGGAAATCAATCCAAATGGGTATGTAGCCATCGTTGGATGTTATGCCCAATTAAAACCTGAAGAAATTGCAAAGATTCCGGGGGTAAATATGGTGCTCGGTGCGAACGAAAAATTCAAATTACTGGAAGAAGTTGAGGCTAACATTGAGAAAGAAACGCAAGTGGTCAAACATGAATCCATAAAGCATGCCTTAACGTTCAACCCTTCTTTTAGTGCGGGAGATCGCACCCGTAGTTTTTTAAAAATACAAGACGGATGTGATTACTTCTGTACCTTTTGTACCATCCCATTGGCCCGAGGAAAAAGTAGAAATGCAACGATTGCAGAAACTATCAAAGAAGCAAAAAAATTAGTAGATACTCCGGTTCGAGAAGTGGTTTTGACCGGCGTAAATATTGGTGATTTTGGTCAAGGAGGAGACGAAAATTTTTTCCAACTAATTCAAGAATTAGATACCCTTGAAGGGATCGATCGCTTTCGGATTTCATCCATTGAGCCAAACTTACTAAGTAATGAAATCATCGATTTTTGTTTAAGCCAAAGCAAGCGATTCATGCCCCACTTTCACATTCCACTGCAATCCGGAAGTGGCCGCATCTTGAAATTGATGCGAAGAAAATATGAGCGCTCGGTGTTTCAAGACCGCGTTGAACAAATTAAACGCTTAAATCCATCGTGTTGTATTGGAGTGGATGTAATTGTTGGTTTTCCGGGAGAAACAGAGGAAGACTTTCAAGAAACGGTCGACTTTTTACAAACGCTTGATGTTTCGTACTTGCATGTATTCACTTATTCTGAACGCGCCAATACCACCGCAATTAAATTGGGGGAGCCAGTTCCAATGCACATACGAAAAGAACGAAGCAAACAACTGCATTTATTGAGCGCCCGAAAGAAAAAACAGTTTTATCACAGTCAATTAGGACTTCAGAAAACGGTATTATTCGAGCACGAAGAAGATGAGGGTAAAATGTATGGTTTCACAGAAAATTATATTAAAGTAGAAGCTCCGTTTAATGTTCACTTGGTGAATCAATTAGTCGCGGTACAAATTGAACAACTTACCTTGGATGAAACGGTCAAAGTAACAATAGAAAAAACATTGGTAAATGAATAAGGTGTATATCACTCGCCGTGAGACATTTAATGCGGCACATAAGCTATGGCAACCGAACTGGAGTGAAGAGAAAAACAATGAAGTATTTGGACGCTGTGCTAATAAAAATTGGCATGGTCATAACTTTGTTTTATACGTTACAGTAAGCGGCACACCAGACCCTGAATCAGGCTTTGTGATGAATTTAAAGGATTTAAGTGCGATCATTAAAAAGGAAGTAACCGAAAAACTTGATCACAAAAACTTAAATTTAGATGTACCATTTCTGGATGGTATTATGACCTCAACTGAAAATGTTATCATCGCAATTTGGCAAATTCTTGAACCAATTATTGCGGGATATGGCGCTGCATTAGCCAAACTAAAATTAGTAGAAACCGAGAACAATTTTGTGGAATATTTCGGCGGTAAAGAACCTTTTTAACTCATCCACATAGCACAATACATGTTGAAACAAGAAGAATTAGAACAGCACTACAAAGCAATCATTGAAGGGCTGGGAGAGAATCCAAACCGAGAAGGATTGATCAAAACACCTGAACGCGTGGCTAAATCCATGCAGTTTTTAACGCATGGCTACGATTTAAATCCGGACGAGTTAGTGGAAGAAGCCATTTTTCATGAAGCCTACTCCGAAATGGTGCTAGTAAAGGACATCGACGTATATTCTTTGTGTGAGCACCACATGTTACCTTTTTTCGGAAAAGCACACATCGCCTATATTCCTGATGGAAAAATTGTGGGGTTGAGTAAAATCCCACGGGTTGTAGATGCGTATGCCAGACGACTACAAGTACAAGAACGCTTAACCATTGAAATCAGAGATTGTATTCAGCGTACGCTTGCACCCAAAGGCGTAGCCATTGTTATTGAATGTGCTCACATGTGTATGCAGATGCGGGGTGTAGAAAAACAAAATTCAGCGACAACTACCAGCGCTTTTACAGGAATTTTCTTGTCGAATGATTCAACTAGAAAAGAATTTATAAATTTGATACAAAGTAAACTACATTAAAAATGACGGATTATTCAAACAACACCTACGAAGCGAGTATAGCAAGTAATTTTATTCGCTCGGTCTACAGCTACATGTTTATTGCCATGGCAGTATCCGGAGTTATCGCCTATGCCGTGGGTACAAACAAAGTACTATTCGATCAATTGTTTATGACCAGCGATGGCAAGACTTCCATCTTATTTTATGTCTTACTCTTTGCACCATTAGTTATATCCATGGTAATTCAATGGGGTTTTCAACGCTTATCCATGGCGATTTTATTGGCGCTTTTTGTAGCCTACTCAGCAAGTATGGGAAGTACCTTAAGTGTAATTTTCCTAGCCTATTCTACTCAAGCGATTGCCTTTACGTTCTTTGTTACAGCCGGTGCTTTTGCAGGTATGGCGATCTTAGGATACACCACCAAAACTGATCTTACAAAATTTGGAAGCTTATTGTATATGGTTTTAATAGGGATGATTCTGGCGAGTGTACTCAACATGTTCATCGGGAGTGGCGAGATGGATTGGGTAATTACAATCGTTGGAGTTTTTGTTTTTACAGGGTTGATCGCATACCAAATGCAACAATTAAAAATGGTGGCCCAATCTCCAGAATTCTCTGAAGAAACTAGAAACAAGCTTGCCTTAATTGGTGGAATGCAGTTGTATATCTTATTTGTGAATTTATTTTTGACCTTGTTGCGCTTGTTGGGCAACCGAGATTAAAATTTATGTTTACCTTTGAAAAAACTTTAGCATATGTCAGGTAGATTTTTTGAAGAAAGTACAGCAGCTGTTGCAACCATTTACACCATTTTTTTACTTGTGGTTATTGGATCAATCCTAATCTTCGGTTAATTAAATTTGGGGCCTTGCCATGTTGGTTGACGCCCTTTTCTCTACATATATTCGGTACCGCTTAAAGCGAATCGAACTGTATCGTGACTTCCCTAACGAATCGCAGGTGAAAGTCCTGAAAGCACTCTTGGATGCTGGTCAACACACCAACTTCGGTAAAATCCATGGATTCGAACAGATAGAATCTATTAAGCATTTCCAACAACAGGTTCCTTTGCAAGATTACGATACCCTTGAACCGTATATTCAACAAGCGATTCATGGGGCGAAAGATGTACTTTGGCCAGGATACACCAAATGGTTTGCTAAAAGTTCTGGCACCACGGGAAAACGTGTTAAAACCCTGCCTGTAACCAAAGATAGTCTTGAACACACCCATTATGCAGGTGGAAAAGATCTCTTAGCGTGCTATCATCAAAATGTACCCAACCGTAAATTATACTCTAAAAAACATTTAATCCTTGGCGGGAGTAACAGCCTTCAAAACATTGATCAGCATGCCATTGTGGCTGACCTTTCAGCGATAATCATTGATAACTTACCCATTTGGACTGAATTCCGTAGGGTTCCTGAAAAACAAATCGTATTGCACGCCGATTGGGAAGAAAAACTCCTGCTCATGGCTGAAGCCAGTATGAATGAGGATGTTGCCATCATTGCAGGAGTACCTAGTTGGATTACCACATTTGCTAAAATTGTATTGAAGCATTCCGGAAAGAAAACCCTTAATGAAGTTTGGCCAAATCTAGAACTCTATATCCATGGAGGCATGAGCCTTGCACCGTACCAGAAACAATTAGACCACTTAATAGGAAATCCTTCCATGAATTTCGTGGAATCTTATAATGCGTCCGAAGGATATTTTGGATTACAAGATGAATTAAATACGGATGGATTGCTCTTGCTAACCGACGCTCAGGTGTACTATGAATTCATCCCGATGGAATCATTCAAAGGGCTGGAATCACCCCATGTATTAACCCTTGATCAAGTTTCATTAGATGTTGAATACGCATTGGTAATCTCCACCAGTGCAGGACTTTGGCGCTATATTATTGGAGATACTATTACCTTTACATCGCTTTTACCCTATCGATTTAAAGTAAGTGGAAGGACTGCGCATTACATCAATGCCTTCGGTGAAAAAGCGGTAGTGATGCACGTGGAGCAAGCAATTAGCGAGTGGTCAGCCTTGCAGAACATTGAAATCAGCAACTATACCGTTGCTCCATATTTTGAATTTAAACAAGGAATAGGAGGACATGAATGGGCTATCGAAATCCCTTCCGAAATGGAGTTGAGTTCTGATGCCATCATGCAATTAGACCACTGCATGCGTAAAGTGAATTCAGATTACGATACGAAGCGTGCAAATAACCTCAACATGCTTCCACTAAAAATAACGGTGTTAGCCCCAGGTACATTCTTCGCATGGATGAAAAAAAATGGTAAATTCGGAGGACAACATAAAATTCCACGGGTAATGAATTCCCGTACGTACCTTGATGAACTTATTCAATTTGAAGCATAAGATTTACCTCCTATTATTTCTATTTGGCGCATGTAATACATGGAGTCAAAACTCCTCCGTTCATATTGAATTGAAACGTACCATAAATATTCCTGAGGGAACCAGCGCAACCTTTCTCGATGGGCAACAGAACGTATATTTTGTGAACAAAGATGAAATTAGCAAATTCAGCAACTATTCCACTCCGATTAAACAAAGTATCAAAAAGTGGCAAAGCATCGACGATATTGAATCGATTAACTCGTTGAAAATCGCCGTTTTTTCAAAAAGTCAGCAACAACTCTGTTTTCTTGATAACACCTTGAGCGAAAATGGAACGTGCTTAAATTTAGATGAACTTGGACTACTCAATGTGGCGGCACTTGCCACGAGTAAACGCGCAGACATGCTTTGGATGTACGATGAATTAAACAGTAGCCTCGTGCTCTTTAATTTTGTAAGTAAAAAAGAAATTCAGCGGGTAGATAACCTTCAAGGAATTTTAGGGATATCGGGTGAAATCACCTTAAATGAAAATGAATATGGCCTCTGGATCAGTTCATCGGATGGTAAAATTTGTCTAATGGATGACTTTATGAATGTGGTTCGTTGTGCATCTGAAACGAATCAAGCTATGATCCCTTATGCCGATGGATTTTTCTTTGTCAATGAGAACTTGTTGTATTACCGTGATTTATTCGAAGGCGTGAATGAAGTTTATAAAATATTCACAACTGAAAACATACGAGAACTATATGTATCTGGAAATCAGATAATTGCACGTACATCAAGCGAACTAAATGTGTTTATAATTCAGCCTTGATTCACACGAAATTTCAATCCGAATTTTGTAATTTAGTCCCTTAAAATTAAATCAATGCATATTGCAATCGCCGGAAATATTGGTGCTGGAAAAACCACACTAACCAACATGCTTTCAAAACATTACGGATGGGAGACTCATTTTGAGGACGTAGAACAAAATCCGTACTTAAATGACTTTTACGAAGACATGCAACGGTGGTCGTTCAACTTGCAAGTGTACTTCTTGAATAGTAGATTTTCTCAAATTCAGGACATTCACTCCCAAGAAAAAACCGTAATCCAAGACCGAACGATTTACGAAGACGCGTATATTTTTGCACCGAATTTACATTCTATGGGGCTAATGACTACCCGGGATTTCGAGAACTATTTCTCCTTGTTTAACCTCATGGATTCGTTTGTTAAAGCGCCTGATTTATTGATTTATTTACGTGCTAGCATTCCAACCTTGGTTAGTCATATCCAAAAACGTGGTAGAGACTATGAGGAAAGCATCCGATTGGATTACTTGAAACGCTTGAATGAGCGCTACGAAGCATGGATTTCAACGTACGATAAAGGCAAGTTACTGATCATTGATATTGACAACAATAACTTCACTGAAAGCCAAGAAGACCTTGGAAGAATCATCAACTCAATTGATGGTGAAATACACGGATTATTTTAATTTCAACCAAAGCACCCATGGTTAACCCGGATCAAAAACCAATCCTTGTAATTACAGGTGCAGCCGGATTTATTGGTTCATGTCTACTTGCTGAATACGCGCGTAAAAACACGCACCACATTATTGCGGTTGATGACTTTACCATTGAAAACAAACAAACAAATTTTATTCATACCACGGGGGTAGAATTCATAGATCGCGAAGTGTTTTTAGCCTGGTTTAGTGCAAATGCCACGCACGTTGATGCTGTTCTTCACATAGGAGCTCGTACCAACACCACAGAACAAAACTTGGCAGTTCTTGATCATTTGAACCTACGCTATTCAATACATATATGGGAACTTTGCACTGAACATCAAATTCCAATGATTTACGCATCTTCTGCAGCCACTTATGGAAATGGTGAACACGGATATGTGGATGACCATGCCTTAATCCCATCCTTGAAACCGATGAATCCCTATGGACAATCCAAGCAGGATTTTGATTTATGGGTGTTAGCACAAGAAAAAACTCCACCCTTTTGGGCTGGATTGAAATTCTTTAACGTTTACGGTCCCAATGAATACCATAAAGGAAGAATGGCGTCGGTAGTAATGCATACATTCAATCAAATTCAAGCCACGGGCTCTATGAGTCTTTTCAGATCACACAAAGCGGATGTTGCTGATGGTTATCAATCCAGGGATTTTGTGTATGTTAAGGATGTTGTGTGTGTGATTGAATTTTTACTAGAGCAAAAGCCGAATTCTGCGATTTACAACTTGGGTTCTGGGGTAGCCAATCCATTTATTGATTTGGCTCGATATACCTTTGAAGCGATGGGAAAGGATCCTAAGATTTCATTCATTGATACGCCCATAGATATCCGCGACACCTACCAATACTATACTTGTGCGAGCATGGATAAATTACATGAAGCCGGGTATTCCCAAGCATTTCATTCGTTAAAAGAGGGAGTCTTTGATTATGTTCAAGGCTATCTTCTGGAACAACGATATTTCTAACGAAGCTTAAAACACTTTCGTCCACGTCCTAAACGTACGCTTACCATGCCACCGGCATACACATACCAGTCTTTAGTGGTTGGATTTCCGCGATATCCATTACGAGCACCATCAAGGCTTTGATTGGATAAAGCAGCAGCTGTTTCACCGGAATACTGCGCCAGTACCGAAGGATCAACATAGGTAGCTGATTTTACATCATCCATATAGTCTGTAAACGTTTTACGTATGCCTAAATCCACATTGAAGGTCACTCGTTTTCCAATTTGGGCTTTTGCACCGATGCCTAGTGGAACGCACAATTGAAAATTGCTGTAGGTTCCTTTTTTGTTTAATACCGTTCCTTGTCCTTCCGTACCCAATGGCCTCAATTCAATTTCTTCTCCGTTGAAGCTGGTTTTTGGATTCATATAGAACCCACCGATTTGCGTTAAAAAGTAGGCCGTTCCTTGGATTTGCTTTTGACCATTTTTTCTACCAAAATAAAAGGGTGCAAAATAGAATTCAATACCGGCAGCGAGTTCTTTAATATCCGAATGAAAATTAAGGTTTCGATTAACCAAGATTGAATTCATTGAATTCTTATCATCGGCCTCAACGCTTCCCTGTAAATAAGATAACCTTAAGGCCATTCGAGAATGTAAGTTATACCGGTACATGAAGCTAAATGCCCATTGACTGTTATTAAAGGGCATAAAGGGGTTCAAATCACCGATGTAATACATTTGACCTAAGGAAAATCCTAATTCTGACTGCGATAAAAAAGTTGCTTGTTGGGCCCCTACATGACGTAACCCAAGAAGTAAAAAAACCAATAAAATCAACTTATTCCGCATATTCCCAATGTGCGATTCTGTGATCGTCGGAAGCAGTAACGAAAGAATGTGCATTTTGTTGCGCTATTTGGTTTACTGATTGTCGATGAAAGGTTATTTTTTGAACTGGTTTCAGTGATTCCATTTCCCACACCTTGACAGATTTATCTCTGCTGCATGAAACAATGTAAGCCCCTACTTCAATTAATCCGTAAACCACGCCGCGATGCGCTGGAATAGAATTTACGCATTCCTTATTTTTCCATACCCGAATATGACCATCCTTTCCTCCTGAAATTAACAGATGTGATGAAGTGATGCATAAAGAATTAACTCCACCATCATGGGCATGCCATCGATCATTGACGCAATAGTCTTTTACATCAAAAGCAATTAGTTCGCCATCTTTAGCACCAATATAGCAGCAATGTGTGTTGGTATCGTAAACGATTGCACGAATTTTATCTGTACTGATTTGTTCTAAGTAGATCCAGTCCAAGCTGACGAAATCTAAAATGGCTAAGCGACCAGAACCAAGTCCGATATACAATTCCGAATCATTGAATGAATACATGGAAAAAACTCCTTCCCCTGTAAAAGAATGCTCAAACAGGATCTTCCGAGTATGGGGATTAACTAAATACAATTCGCCATTTAAATAGCCAATGGCTAACAATTCCGGTGAAATGGCCCATAATGAAATGGGAGAAACCTCACTTCGTACCGTAAAGGGTTGAATTATACCTGTTAAAAGGTCTATCGATTTAACAGTTTTATCGGCCGAGGCTGTAAATGCAATATTTTCAGAAATTGCTACCCCATATACGGGACCTTCATGCAGCTTGTATTCAGATTTGAGTGCAAACACAGTGGGTTATTCTTCGGTCTCATCGACCACCTCATTCTCGTCATTCACTTGTTTCAAGCGATCGGCATAATCTTGTGGTAGAAAATCGAAAAACGTATCGCCTCTCAATCCCAAGCGCAGGCATTCGAGTGGAATCATGTCATTTGGAGCAATATTTCCAAGATTTACATTCGCACCAAACAATTTAATGAACCACACCTGTTGATTTTTTTGTGGGGCTTCCCATAGAATTTGTGAAGGATCAATGCGCGCAATGATGTGATTAATAAGTAAAGTATGTGCCGTTCCATTCGGACGAAATACACCCACATTTCCGGCTTCGCGTCCTTCAGCAATTACCTTCCAAGAACCTGCATCCAATTCAGCTTTCATCCAACTCACCCATTTGAACGGGGAGACAATTATCCCAGAATCTTTTGATCCAACTTCAGACAAAACCGTCCGTGATTTAGCCATTGATTTAATCAGCTTGCACTTTTCTTTGTGCGGGATAATAATCGAACCATCTGAAATTTCAACTAAATCCAAATCCAAGCGATCAAGCAAGCGTTGGTAATCATCCACACAGCCACGGGCATAAAACGCCTCAAACAAGGTCCCTCCGAGGTATGGTCGAATCCCAGCCTCTTTATACAATTTGATTTTATCTTCTAGGTTATTAGTCACATAGGATGTTCCGAAACCGAATTTCACTAAATCGGTTAAGTGAGCGGATGCTTCAATAAAATGTTCTGTTTCACGGAGGCCCATCCCTTTGTCCATCATCATAGTAACCCCCTCGTTACGAGGTTTTTGCGGACGTTCCGGTATAAACGGAAGTGTAAAATTACTCATGCAGCAAAGTTACAAAATCTTTGTGATATTGAAGGGCGGGATTCCACTCAAGAATTAAGGATGCTTGTGTTTTATCTACTGCGACAAGGGATGAAAAAAGCATAAGCGCTTCCGGCATTCGATTCAAATGAACTAAGGTATGTGTAAACAAAAGCAAATATTCGGGATTATGCTCAAGTTCCATCTGAAAATCTTCAAGAAGTTCAAGTGCTTCTATGGGATGCTGTCCCAACAGGAAAAAGATATAATCACGCAAGATTTCTTCATCTTCCCAATCCAATTCTAAGGCTTGAGAAAAGTAAAAACGTGCTTGGTCAAAATCATCGATTTTATGGTATGCATTTGCAAGTACCAAATTAATTGAGGCATTTATCGGGTCACAATCCAAGGCTTTGTGAATAATTCCAATCGCTTCTTTCGTTTTACCTTGTATATCAGTAATTATTCCAATACCGAGCCATGCTTCATAAATGTTAGGGTCGAATTCTAAACTCAGGCGGTAATAATTTAAGGCAATATCGTATTCTTTTAACTGTTCGTGTGCCTCTCCCAAATAACACAAAGCCATGGGGTCATCACCTTCTAAACTCAACACTGTTTTAAAACGTTCAATGGCTTGATGATATTTACCTAAGGACAAATACGCATTTCCCATATTAAAATGAGCCGGTGCGAATTCATCAAAAATCAAAATAGAATAGTCGTACGCCCAAATCGCTTTTTCAAAATTATCTACTTTGGAATAGGCGTTTCCAAGATTGTACCACGCCATGTTTGCGTAGGGATTTTCTTCGATATACTTTAAATAGGTATCAATTGAATCCTGATATCTACCAACGCGGTCATAAGTAAAACCAAGCTCATACAACAAAGATTCTGAAGTTGGATTTACTGTAAGTCCTTTGGTGAGTACTTCAATGCTCCCATCCATATCTTTCATTTTTTGGTAGGCAAATGAAATGTCAAGATAGATTTCAATTTGATCCTCCTTATCCGCTAAAGGAAGAGCCATTGATAAATAATGTACCGCTGAAGTATAATCCTCCATTTGACTGAAGATTGTACCGTAAGTAACCCATACTTCGAATTGAGGCAAGCCAGTTTGTTCTAGGGTGGCTAGTAATGACAAGGCTTCATTGAAAGATTTCAATCCACTAAGGGCTTGAGAAATTCTTAATTTAAATACTGGATTATAGCTAAAGTTGATGTCGGCCATTTCTGCCGCTCTTTTGGCTTTTTTAAAGTCTCCTTCAGCAAAATAGTGATCTATAATCGCTTCCATGCGATCACTGTCTATAAACCCAAGGGTATTGCCAGATAAAAAAGATTCGAACAGTGCTAAATCCCCTTCCAGTTGACCATCAAATTGTGCATCATCATCGTCCTCGAACATGTTCTAATTGCTTTTAAGCGAATGTAGGGGATTCGATTCGGGTCACCTAAAAGTTGGGACCTTTCTTTTCAACAAAATAATGTGGGTTGTTGAAAAGTGAATTAGAGCAAGGAAGCGATGATTTTATCCATGGTAAACCCATCGGCTTCGGCCTTGTAATTCCGAACCAAACGGTGACGAAGAATCGGAGCCGCAACTGCTTTAACATCCTCAATGTCTGGCGAAAATTTACCGTGTAAGGCTGCATGACATTTGGCTCCAAGGATCAGGTATTGCGATGCTCGTGGGCCAGCTCCCCAGGTGATATATTTTTTGGTTAGCTCATGAACAAACGGAGAATTTGCACGCGTTTTAGCGACTAATTGAACCGCATACTCCAAGACATTATCAGCCACAGGAATACGTCGAATTAAGGCTTGATAATCCAAAATTTCTTCTCCGGAAATCACCGAATTCACTTCAATCTTTAAATCCGAAGTAGTGGCTTTCACAATCGTCAATTCATCTTCATACAGTGGATAATCAACCCATACGTTGAACATAAATCGGTCTAATTGTGCTTCAGGCAAGGGATAGGTTCCTTCTTGTTCAATCGGATTTTGCGTAGCTAAAACAAAAAATGGCTTAGGCAATACATAGCTCGTTCCTGCAGCAGTTACTTTACGTTCCTGCATGGCCTCAAGCAAGGCAGACTGGGTTTTAGGAGGAGTTCGGTTAATTTCATCGGCAAGCACCATGTTGGTAAAGAGCGGGCCTTGTATAAACTTAAAATTCCGAGATTCGTCTAAAATTTCAGAACCTACAATATCAGAGGGCATCAAATCGGGTGTGAATTGGATTCGATTAAAACCAATACCCAATGCACTTGAAATGGTATTAACCAATAAGGTTTTCGCCAATCCTGGAACCCCAATAAGCAAGCAATGTCCGCCTGAAAACATCGAAATCAACACTTGATCAACAACCTCTTCTTGTCCAACAATAACCTTATGGATTTCCTCTTTAAGCTTTTTATAACTCGCACTTAAGGCGATCAATTTCTCTGAATCATTCATAGTATTAGTTATTTACCCATTGATGTAGAAAAGGACATGCAAGATATTCTGAATCGATACGAATGTATGCATTACCGAGCTTGGAATCAACCCATTTATTTATAATTCGAGTACGCTTATCGCTTTCTGCAGCTTGTTTAATCAAGGCATAATCGTCATTCAGATTCGCCTTGTGTGCCGGAACACGTTTCATCAATCGAACAATACGAATTCCTTGTTCACGCGTCATGAAATCCATATACAAATTTGGCTGGGTCACATCCCCCTCTTCCATGGCATCCGTAAGCAGATAGATTTGCTGATCAATTTCATTCAAATCACTCATATCCCACATTTGCGAGGCATTCTTCGGATTAGTAATGATTCCTTTATTTTGTTTTGTAGACGCATCATTTGAAAAACGTGCTACCGCTTGCTCCCATGTCAATTCATTCATTTTAAGCATTCGATAACAGGAATCCATGCGTTGAGAGGCAAGGTTCACCGCTTTGATACTAAATTCCGGACGAATTAAAATGTGTAAACACACGAAATCTTCTCCGGCACGGGAAAGTAATTTTATAATATGGTACCCAAACTCTGTTTCAATAATTTCAGAAATCTCATTGGGTTTCAATTTAAAGACCGTAGACTCAAATTGTGGGACCATCATACCTTTTGTTGCGGCAATTTTTCCACCCATCGGCGCACTCCCTGGATCCATTGAATACAAGCGAGCGATGGATTCAAACGATTTACCTGAAACGACGATTTCATTTCTTAAACCAACTAACTTCTCATAGGCAGTTTTTTTATCCTCTTTGGTGATTTCTGGGTAAATCACAATTTGCTGAAATCCAAGTTGCATGTTTATGAATGGAATACTATCTGCTGGTAAGGCATTAAAAAAAGAAGTTACTTCTTTAGGCGTTACGCTTAAGCCCATGGTAATGGTATTACGCATTTCATCTGCCAGCATTTTAGAACGGATTGACTCTCGAAACTTGTCCTTGATTTCACTGTAGGTCATGCCATAAAACTCCTCGAGTTTTTGTCGTCCTCCCATTTGTTGCTGAATTAGACGCAAGCGATTCTCCATATCGGCATCCACTTGTTCATCAGGAATAATTATACTGTCGAGTTTCGCTTGATTCACTAGGACCTGCTCAATCATTAATTCTTCAAGCATGCGGCAATCAAAGGTGCTATCAATTTCAATCTTTGCCTCTTTGGCTTGCATTTCTTGAATTTTCAAGTCAGAAAGTAAAATGATATTGTCACCGACTTGTGCAGCAATTTTATCCAAGACGATGGGTTGTGCATCAAGCAATCCAGCGAAACACAGAGACAATAAAAGGAAATTTACTCTCATTATTTACCGAGGTTATAGAGCACTTTTTTATTGACTTTAACTTTGTACTTAGATGTTAAGCTATCCAACCAATTTTTTTCCAAGAAGTTTTGATAATCCGATGTTGCGGTACCTTTAGCTTCACTAAATTCTTTCTTCATTACGGGAAGCATATTGGTAACTTTCACCACATACAATTTACCTTCAAACTCATAGGTTTTATTTACGCCCATGCTGAGGGATTTACCTTTAAGAAACGCAGTGGTTTCTGGATCAAACTTGTTCATTTTCACTTTCAAATTCAATTCAGTGTCCTTATTTACCTTCTCGATTACATGTTTCGAAGTAATGGTATCATTCACAATCATCGAAGCTACCTCATTGGCTACACCAAGGCTTAAACACTCATAAACCGTAGCCTCTAAACGCGCTGGCCACATGTACTTATCTCGATTCACAAGGAAATAGGCGCGTAAACCTGCTGTATCTTTTACTGCTTTATTCCACACTTTATCCGACATAACTTCATATAATAAAATTCCATCATGATATTCATTAATAAGGGCTTTGTAATCCGGGTATTTCGCTGGCAGCAATAATTCTTCGTACTCTAAGATTGCTGCTTTCTCCCAATTTCTATATTGAGAAGCAACGGTCATTTTAGATTCATCCTTTTTGAGTGCCCGATAATTTTTCTCTAAGTATCTGGCAAACTTTTGCTGACCAAAATCAACACCGTCCAAAGTAAACAAGGTTTTATTCGATTTCAATTCTTTAGCATTCCATTTCCCCATGAAGTATGTTGAATCTAAATTCGCTTCAAACCACGCTAAATTTTCTTTTGGTCCAGCAGTGTATTTATACTTTGCCTTAAGTTTTCTAACGAAAGAATCTTGGGTTTTCTTGGAACGCTCATCTTTATTCACCTTGGTTTGAAGTTCCTTCTTCATGGTTTCAAAGCCGGCAACATCCTTGCGCTCAAGACGCTTAATGATATGATATCCGTAGTTTGTTTTTACCGGAGCGCTAAACTCACCATCTGCTTTGATAGCAAAAGCAGCCTCTTCAAATTCTGGGACCATACGTTGCGTTGTACCTGAACCAAACATCGGAAGCTCTCCTCCTTTTTTACTTGTTCCTGGATCATCCGAATACATAGCTACCATTTCTTCCCATTTGGCGCCATCCGTCAACTTTTGATAAATTTCGTCTACTTTTTTCTTTGCATTTTCCTTTGTTGCTTGATCGGCATCTTTAGCCACACTGATCATTAAGTGTGCTGTTTTAATGGAACCGCGTGACGGACGAAGGCCCGTAGTTTTAAGGATGTGGTAGCCAAAACGTGTTCGAAATGGGGCCGAAACACTTCCAACTGCTGTTTTGTATGCCATATCCTCAAACGGATACACCATTTGAAATGCGGTAAAATATCCTAAATCTCCACCATTAGTAGCCGCAGATGGATCATCTGAACCGTTCTTCATTTTGGCTACTGATGCAAAATCTTCCCCTTTATCAATTCGAGCTTTAAGCGCAAGAATACGGTTGTATGCCGCAAGCGTATCTGCCGGCGTTGCCGATGGATCTAATTTAACCAAGATATGAGAACAACGCACCTCATTCACTGTTCGAAAATAGGCTTCGCGCACTAGGCTATCGTTTTGAGCTGAATCTATCAAATAAGGAATCGCTAATTGTCGCTTATATCCTTCAAACTCACGCTTAAGCTTCGGAATCGTGTCATAACCTAAGGCTTCTGCTTCAATCACTTTCAATTTAAACTTCTTGAATAAATCCATGTACTCATCCATCGATGCCTGGTCGTATTTTGGATTCGGATTATTTTTCAAATAAATCTGCAAGAATTCACTTTTAGTTATTTTTTCTCCATTGACCTTAAGGATAATCGGATCTTTTTGACCGTAGGCCACGGAAAAGATAAGCGTTAAGATGGCAAATAGTACTCTTTTCATATGTCTTTAACTGTTTATTTTAAACTATAATTTGGTGCTTCACGTGTTATGGTTACGTCGTGCGGGTGAGATTCTCGCACACCAGCCGATGTGATTCTAACGAAACGAGCACCTTTTAAATCAGCAATGGTTCTTGCACCGCAATACCCCATTCCTGCACGAAGTCCACCGGTAATTTGATACATTACCTCGAGCAATTGTCCTTTAAAAGGAACCCGACCAGAAATCCCTTCTGGAACTAATTTTTTCATATCCTCTTCACCGGCTTGGAAATATCGATCTTTCGATCCTTTCTGCATGGCTTCGAGTGAACCCATTCCTCGGTAGGTTTTAAATTTCCGTCCTTCATAAATAATGGTTTCACCTGGAGATTCTTCTACCCCGGCAAACATTCCACCAAGCATCACACTATCTGCACCGGCAGCAATGGCTTTTACAATATCCCCAGTGTAGCGGATTCCACCGTCAGCGATAACAGGAACACCGGTGCCTTCAATAGCCTTAGCAACCTCATTGATTGCGGTTAACTGTGGAACACCAACGCCTGCAATAACGCGGGTAGTACAAATAGATCCTGGACCAATCCCAACTTTCACCGCATCGGCTCCAGCCTCAACTAAAAATCTTGCCGCATCAGCCGTGGCAATATTTCCTACAACAACCTCTAAGGTCGGATAAAGCGATTTAATATCTTTCAATTGTTTTACTACACCGATCGTGTGCGCATGCGCCGTATCAATAACGATTGCATCTACTCCTGCTTCAACTAGTGCTTTTACGCGATCCATGGTTTCGTCTGCGATTCCAACGGCGGCAGCGACTCTAAGTCGACCTAAATTATCTTTACACGAAAGGGGGTGTTCTTTTACTTTAATAATGTCACGGTATGTTATTAACCCGATTAATCTACCTTCCAAATCGACCACAGGCAACTTCTCAATTCTATTTTGCTGAAGGATGGTTTCAGCCGTAGCTAAATCCGTCCCGTCTTTGGTGGTGATTAAATTCGTTGAAGTCATAACCTCTGCGATTGGCTTTGATAACTCACGTTCGAAACGCAAATCACGGTTTGTTACAATTCCTTTTAAACATCTAATTTCATCTACTACTGGAATGCCCCCAATGCTATTCTCCTTCATCAAAGCTAAAGCATCACCTACGGTAGCTGATTCCGATAAGGTTATGGGATCAATGATCATCCCACTTTCTGAGCGCTTAACTTTCCTCACCTCAATCGCTTGTTCCGTAATACTCATGTTTTTGTGCACTACACCAATACCTCCTTGTTGGGCAATCGCAATGGCCAATCGGTGCTCAGTCACAGTATCCATAGCTGAAGATACTACAGGGGAGTTAACAACTATATTTCTTGAAAAACGACTTTGCAGCACGACCTCGCGAGGCAAAACCTGAGAAAATGCAGGAACCAACAAGACATCATCATAGGTGAAGCCTTCAGTAATTTGGGTGAGATTATTCAATGACATGTGTGAATCTAAAGCAATAAATTCTCGCAAAAATAAGAAATTTCAGGGGATTTTTTTAGTGAAATCCCCTTGAAATGTTAATTAAATTAAAATGACCGATTTCCTGCCGTTTTTTCACTAATCTTGTACTCTATGAAATGGCTACCTTTTTTCCTTTTAACCCTGTTATGCCATTCTTTTCAGGCGCAACGCACGGTGGTTGACACTTCAAAAATACTACAAATTTCAGGTGTAATCATTGCTGAAGACAACCTCGAACCCCTGCCCTACACTACCGTTTGGAATCGCTCAATTAGAAAAGGAGTAATTTCAGATTATTACGGTTTTTTTACTATGGTTTCATTTCCTGGCGACACGCTTGTTTTTAATTTCTATGGGTATTCCAGTTCAACCTACATCATTCCGGATACCCTAGTTGATAATCGTTACAGCATCGTTCATATGATGCAAGCTGATACCCTGAATATGCCGGAAGTAGTTGTGCATCCGTGGCCTTCTCGGGATGAATTTGCTCGATATTTTGTTGAAATGAAACCCTATGATGACGCCATGCGAAGAGCACAACGGGAATTATCGGGTGAATCCCTGGCTTTTGTTGCTGCAAAAATGAACAATGATGCTTCCTTGGCTTATGGCTATGCTCAAAATCAACGCCTAACCAAACTATATACCAACGGTCAACTACCCGCCAACAATTTATTCAATCCATATGCATGGGCTAAGTTAGTTCAGGACTGGAAAGCAGGGAAGCTTGGTCGTCAATGATGCTGCGGATAGCACAGGAAATATTTCTCTACCGGATGCGCTAAAGCTGAAATATTCAGGTTGTCTGACGCTTTTGCCAAATCAATTACCTCCCCGTTTTTCATTAATAAATTAATGTTTTGCTTATCGTTGGTATAGGCTTTATTCATCAATAAATCATGGTATACTAAATCATCTAACCCTTCCGAATCAACCTTGAAGTGATTGCGAACCAATTCCTTCTCAAGGGAAATTCGGTCAACAGGAAAGGGTTGTTTTGAAATTTCAATCTTAAAAAGGTTTCGATTCACTAAACCGCTACACAAGAGCGACAAAATTCGGTCCTCGTGATGCTGCCATACTTTAATAGCCCCCCAAATGTCATAATCATCCAATTGCGCAAAGGCATCTAAATATTGAGGGTCAGATTTAAAATCATTCAATGTTACATCCCTTTGCAGGAACAAGTTCAAGGCCGGAGATGCAAAAAGCGGTGCTCCTTGTTTAGTCAAGTGCTTCGCTCTTCGTAGGGCATGGATTAACATATGCTCCGCCGCCACCACGGTTTTGTGAAGGTATACTTGCCAATACATTAAACGTCGAGCAACAATAAACTTTTCTACCGAATAAATCGCCTTTTCTTCCAGCACCAGATTACCTTCATGTACGGCAAGCATTTCAATCAAACGATCTGAACCGATAATTCCTTCACTCACCCCACTGTAAAAACTATCGCGATTCAGATAATCTAAGCGATCCATATCCAACTGACTCGAAACCAACTGATGTAAATAGGGTTTTGTGTATTCATTTTTGAAAATCAAGTTGGCCCTCCCTAAATCATCTCCAAATTCTTTAGACAAGCGATCTATAAACAAGCCACTCAAATCTTCATGGGTTACTCCGTTTACAATATCGTATTCTAAGGCGTGACTGAACGGACCATGTCCGATGTCGTGTAAAAGAATAGCCAATTTAACGGCACGTTCTTCATCTTCTGTAATCTCATTTCCTTTCCGACGAAGTACTGAAACCGCCAAGCCCATCAAGTGCATTGCCCCGAGCACATGGGTATACCGTGTATGCTGAGCCCCTGGATAAACCAAGTGTGAAAGACCTAATTGCATAATTCGACGAAGTCGCTGCATGTACGGGTGATTCAGCACATCGAAAATCAATTCATCCGGAACCGCTATAAATCCGTAGACAGGATCATTAATGATTTTCTTTTTATTAGAAGGATGAGAAAAAGTTGGCAATTGCTTATTTTTACAATTAATACTGCAAACTTACTTAAATATACGCAATGGGTAAAATACTTTGGGCTGACGACGAAATCGAACTATTAAAACCTCACATCTTATTTTTGGAATCCAAAGGATATTCGGTAGACCGGGTAACTAACGGCACCGATGCCATTGACAAAGCAGAAGAGAACGCGTATGATGTCATTTTCTTAGATGAGAACATGCCAGGAATCAGTGGACTTGAAGCATTATCCAAAATAAAAGAAATCAATCCCCTAGTTCCCGTGGTCATGATTACAAAAAGCGAAGAAGAGTTCATCATGGAAGAGGCCATTGGAAGTAAGATCGCGGATTATCTAATTAAGCCCGTTAATCCGAATCAAATATTGCTCAGTCTCAAGAAAATCCTTCAACAAACTCAACTCGTAGCGCAAAAAACAAACGTCAACTACCAACAAGAATTCCGTCAACTTGGAATGCAATTAAACAACCGAATGGACGCCAATGAATGGACAGAAATGTATCGTAAATTGGTGTATTGGGAGTTGGAATTAGAGCAAGCGGAAGACAAAGCCATGAAGGAAATCTTCGACATGCAGAAAAAAGAAGCGAATCAGCTGTTTTGCGATTTTATAGAAGACAATTACCTTGATTGGTTGAACGGTACCGAGGACATGCCATACATGTTGCACAACATGATTCGTACACGGGTACTACCAAAAATAGGCAAGGAAAAATTGGCTGTATTGGTGATCGATAACTTACGGTACGACCAATGGAAAATTCTAGAACCCCTAATTTCTAAATCCTATCAAAAGGAGGAAGAGTATGTGATTTACTCGATTTTACCCACCGCCACGCATTACGCACGAAACGCATTTTTTGCCGGATTACTTCCATCTGAGATTGAAAAGAAATTCCCGCAATATTGGCGCTATGAGGAAGACGAAGGAAGTAAAAATCAATTTGAAAAAGAATTACTAGAGCAACAATTGAAGCGACTAAGTAAACAATGCAAGTGGAGTTATCACAAAATCACGAACCTAGAAGCCGGTAAAAAATTGAATGAACAATTTAACCAAATCAAGGATAACGATGTGAATTTTGTGGTCTACAATTTCGTGGATATGCTTTCTCATGCCCGTACCGAAATGGAAATGATCCGTGAATTAGCCAGTGATGAGGCCGCTTATCGTTCACTTACAAAATCGTGGTTTGAACATTCACCGCTTCAAGAGCTGATATTGAAATTTAGAGAAATCGGAGCGCATCTAATCATCACCACAGACCACGGGACAGTAAAAGTGAACAAGCCCATAAAAATCGTTGGAGAACGCTCAACGAACACAAACCTTCGGTACAAAGTGGGCCGTGGATTGAGTTATGATTCAAAAGAAGTATTCGTAGTTAATAAACCTACAGAGGCCTTCTTACCTCAAATCAAACTCTCTAATGAATATGTATTCGCCAGGGAGTCAGATTTCTTTGTTTACCCGAATAATTACAATCATTTTGTAAATCATTACGGCAATACGTTCCAACATGGAGGAATATCTATGGAAGAAATGCTCATTCCGTTTATTGAACTTCAACCCAAGTAACTTTCGCTATTTTAGATTGGTTCAAAATAAGGGATTATTGTAACTTTGTACCATGAGCGCATTTAATGTAAATGAAATCAGAGCAGACTTTCCAATTTTGAATGAATCAGTTCATGGAAAACCCCTGATTTACTTTGATAACGGTGCAACTTCTCAGAAACCAAATGCTGTAATTGAGCGAATTTCAAGGTATTATACACACGAAAATGCAAACGTCCACCGAGGCGTCCATTTCTTGAGTGACCAAGCTACCAATGCGTATGAACAGGCAAGAACCACGATAGCACGCTATATCAATGCGGAACACAGCCAAGAAATCATATTTACCAAAGGAACCACGGACTCCATCAATACAGTTGCATTTAGCTTGGGAGAAACGCTCAAACCAGGGGATGAAATTCTTATTTCGGGCATGGAGCACCACTCAAACATTGTTCCTTGGCAGATGCTTTGTGAACGAAAGGGAACGGTATTAAAAGTTATCCCTGTAACGCCCGCTGGAACCTTGGACTTAGAAGCCTTTGAAGGATTACTAAGTGAACGAACGAAATTATTGAGTATCATTCATATTTCGAATACACTCGGGACCATTAATCCTGTAGAGCAACTGATTCAAAAAGCGCATGCCCTTGGTGCAAAAGTTTTACTTGATGCCGCACAAAGCATTCAGCACTTACCCATAGACGTTCAATCCTTAGGGTGTGATTTCTTAACCTTCTCAGGCCATAAAGTGTTTGGTCCAACCGGAATTGGAATTCTTTATGGTAAAAAGGCCGTATTAGATGAACTTCCCCCGTATCAAGGCGGTGGAGACATGATCGATCAGGTGAGTTTCGAGAAAACCACCTACAACGGCTTGCCCTTAAAATTTGAAGCTGGGACACCGAATATTAGCGGAGCCATTGCTTTGGGTGCCGCCTTCGATTATTTATCTTCTATTGATTTACAAGGCGCCTTTCAACATGAACATGCCTTAGGGACTTATTTAAGGGCGCGAATGAGAGAAATTCCAAGCATTCGATTCATCGGAGAAGCACCTGAAACCTGCAGTACGCTTTCGTTCCTAATCGGAGATTTACACCCATTCGATTTAGGAACCTTACTCGACAAACAGGGTATAGCAGTGCGTACAGGACACCATTGCACGCAACCTTTAATGAAACAATTTAATATTCCAGGAACCGTAAGAGCCTCCTTGGCATTTTACAACACCACCGAAGAAATAGATCAGTTTATTGTTGCCTTACAACGATCAATCCTTTTATTATCATGAGTAAATCCATCAACCAAATTCAAGACGAAATCATTGAAGAATTTGCAATGTTTGATGATTGGATGGAAAAATACGAGTATATCATCGACTTAGGCAAGGAACTCCCACTCATTACGGATGACAAAAAAACCGAGGATCGCTTGATTCATGGATGTCAATCTCGGGTTTGGGTAGCTTCAGAAATGCTGGATAAGCACTTAGTATTTACCGCAGATTCAGATGCCATTATAACAAAAGGGATTATTAGTTTATTAATTCGTGTATTATCGAACCAAACACCCGAAGACATTGTTAAAAGTGAGTTATACTTTATCGGAAAAATCGGACTGCAAGAACACCTATCGCCTACCCGCGCAAATGGACTTGTAGGTATGATCAACCGATTGAAAAGCGACGGATTGAAGCAACTAACATCATGATTGAACTAGAAAACGAAATCGTAACCGTATTAAAAACCATCTACGACCCCGAAATTCCGGTGGATGTATTTGAATTGGGATTGATTTACGAAATCCGAATATCCGATACGAATGAGGTTGATATTGATATGACCTTAACCTCACCCAATTGTCCAGTGGCTGAATCCCTACCCAAAGAGGTTGAAGATAAAGTAAAAGCGATGGAAGCCATTACAGATTGTAGGGTGCATATTGTATTTGATCCGCCTTGGGACAAGGACATGATGTCTGAAGAAGCAAAGCTCGAGTTAGGGTTTTTGTAGCTAAAGTTATTTCCTATGGGTATTATAAACATCCCAAAGTAACAAAGCGGCCCAAATTATATCCACCACATTCCACAGCGATCTTCCGAGTGAAATCTTGAACATTGGATTGATTAAGACAGCCGAACAGATAAAGAAAAAGAACATTATTTTATTCGAATTATCTTTCTCTGTATACGCTAGATATGCGAAACCGAGCATCCCAACCAAGCGGACAAATTGAAAGTAACCATAAGGCATAGCGGTCAAACACCCCAAAAATAAAATCCCCAACCCCAACTTTACCCATGAAACCTCATTCATTGTCGACCAATTCATTGCATTCAACTTATTTTCGTTTAACAAATACATACCGTAAGCGCTGTTGTGCTTGCGCATCATAATGTTCAATTTCTAAATTTTTATTAGTAATCACGAAAATGCGGTTTTTAATCGTGTCGGGAGTTTGAACCCAATTCAATTCAGACTCATTGAGTTTTAATAGATAGCTTCCCTGAAGAGCCAAGGTATCTGAAACGGAACCTTGAAAGGATTGAAACATGGAAGTTATTTCTCCTTGCACGCTGGTTTCTGAAATACTCAAGTTACCCGTAGGATTATAGTCGAAGAAAGAAAATCCATCGGCATCCTGCAACTTAACCATATCCACTTCCCAAGTCCCTTGCAAATCCTTGTTTAATCTTCGCTCCTTGTTACAAGAAAGCACAAACACTAAACAAAAAAAGAAAAGTATTTTTCTCATATCGTTCTCTTATTCTACAGTAACAAGGTCCTCTAAGTTTGCTTTCGAAAGTTTGATGGTTCCAATGCGGTTATAGCTTCCCATGACTCTAACTTGAGTTAAAATTAGTAATTCTCCATAAGGTGTTTGAATGAGGTCACATGCCTTTATTGGAATGTTTTTGCTAATGTAAGTTCCTGCTACTTTTTTACCGGTTTCGTCATAGAGTTTCAAGGATAATTGATTGCTTCGCGTTGACGCAAGAAATGCCCGGTATTTAGCCCCTTTAATCGTTAGTTCTTTAATCAAAACAGGGGTTTCATGGTTTAATTCAGAATCTCCTTGCGCCTCAAGTGACGTGGACATCTCTACCGCGGATGGATTCAAGCTAAGTTTAGGATTAAAAAACACGTATTCCCCTGAAATACGGGACAATGCATATTCACCGGCTCCTAGCGGTTCCACTTGATTTATCCCTCCATCCAATGCGGCTCCGTTGTATACCCCAGTAAACAGCAGATTATTATCTAAAAACACTGTAGAAAAAGAGTAATTGTAAAACCCATTTACCACAAACCGATCTTTTTCCGGCGTGGACTTTATGAAAAATGGCCATTGTTTTCCGGTGTGCATTGCATGCTTTAGCAGCTGTTCATCCACGTTCATTCCAATCGTCAAGGCTCCAACGCGAATCACAGTATCCAAGGCGGTGCTCACCTCATGGATCCCCATCATTTGGGAGGATAAGGGACAACTCATGAGGTAAAGGTGATCTCCATTGTGATACGCATGAACCGGATAACTCACTTCTTCCAAGGTCGACACCTGGACCACGGAATGATTCGTTTCATCTATTCTTAAAATGCGCGTATTTAATTCAATTGGATCCATACAAACTAGATACAGCTGCTCATCAATATTAACCAAAGAGGGAACGGCATTCACATAGGTATCAGGCAGCTCCAAATTCCATTTAAATACTCCGTCTTTATCAATCTTCATGAGCTGAATCTTCCATCCATCAAATGCGCTCAATACAATATACCCATGATCTTGGGTGGATTTTATTATTGACAAGGGGGTAAACGAACGGTTGCCATTTTGATCGTCATAGATTTTCACGAAGGGCAAGGAAGATGTATCTTTTTTCTCGCAAGATGCAATTAGGAAAAGAAAGGCAAACCCGCACAGTAAAGCAATTTGTTTCATGCTACCATTTTTTATGAATCGGGACCATGAGCGTTAGCATGATATCCATGTTTAACAAATTGAATTTATCTTGTACATCTAAGTACTCAGCAGCCATCCCGGTATAATCAGCATATCGTTCCAAGGGATCAATCGTTGTTCGCAGGCCATAGCGGACATTACCAGATAAGGAAAGTGCGAATTGTTCACGGTAATAAGATATACCAGCTCCACCAACCGCATACACGTTGAAGCGATTCAAATGCTGGGTCATTTCAGCCACATTGGATGAAACGGCTGTTTTACGGTCAACGGAACGATCGACTTTATTATCTGTATAAATCTGTTTGCTAGCAAAATATGCGATGTCTGCAGATAAGCCTGCTTGTATGAACGGAGACCATCTACGTGCGGAAAAATCCATGCGCGCAAGGATTGGAATACGGATGTTGCTGATTTTTTGTCGATGTAAAAACTCCTTATATACCTCGCCACCTGTGATGGTGTCAGACCAATGGTAGTTGTTCATGTAGTTGTACCGTTGGGTTTGAAAGCAAGGCTGGCTCACTACTGAAAACAACTTGGTAAAGGCAAAAGAAAAATGTAAGCCATAAATTCCTCCACCGTGTTGAAAGAGGTTTCCATATTTCTTATTAAAATCCTCCTTAGCAGATTGTGGCGTTACTTCCATCAAGCTAAATCGTTCGCGCACTATCGGCTGAGTAAATCCCGAGCCCATCGTTACCCCAAAGAAATAACGATCCTTGCGGTACTGATGTCTTCTACTTTGCCCATTTACTTGAATCGTAAGAGCAAGCATTATTAGACCAACAATCCATCCCTTCATCATGACTTAGATAAAATAACTTTTCGGGTTAATACGGCATCATTGGCATACATTCGAACTAAGTAGGTGCCGCTAATCACCTGACCAAAATTAAACATTACGCTGTGAGACCCGGGGGTATTTGGCGCATCGTCAATAGCTCCTAAAGATCGGCCCGTTAAATCAAATAATTCTATTTTAAGATTCACTTCTTGTTTTAAGGTGTAGTCAATGAATAATTCTTGATTGGTAGGATTTGGGTAACAATTCAAGGAAAGGTTCTGTTGGAAAAGCTCTGTTGTACTCAACTCTTTACAGCGTACATAATCAATTCTTGTGTCTACAAATTGCTCAAAATGAACCTCTTGAAGGGCTTGATCTGGTGCATTAAACCAATCTTTAACTACCGAAGTAAATACTTGACGGTAATCAAATTCCATGGGTATGTTTCCATATTGTAGATTCGCTAAATCCGGGTTAATCCCATAAACTCCGGGATTGATACAGGTTCCAAAAACCAACATTGGGGCTGCATTCCCGTGATCCGTTCCGTAACTTGCGTTGGATTGCACCCGTCGTCCGAATTCGGAAAAGGTCATGGAAAGCACACGGTCTGCGAGTCCCATATTTTGCAAATCATCATAAAAGGCCTTCATGGCTGATGAAATGTGGTATAACAAGGCGGCGTGTGAACCCATGGTTGGATTATTGTTCACTACCTGATTTGCATGAGAATCAAACCCTCCAATGCGACAAATAAATATTTTAGTTCCGATTCCCCCACTTAACAACCTGGAAATCACCTGTAATTGAGGTGCCAAGGGGTTATGTTTTGATGAGGCTGGTGCAATGTATGGATATAAATCCGGGTATACCACATTTGAATTGGTCCCTGCCTCGAACACATCTTTTAAGCGTTCCGCATAGCTATTCGCTTGTTTCTCAATTTGCATGATGTATTCAATTTCATCCCCAGCATGCGTATCGGGAATATTGAGTGGCGGGTCAATTCCTACACTGTTAATCAAGTTATAGAACGCTACTGGATCTTGAATACTCAAACCGGCCGGAATCCCCTGTTCTCTATGAAAAGCTAAAGAAACGGCAGTCCCCATTTCAATGGCTAAAGGATCAGGAATTTGAGGACTTGGATAATTGTCGGGATAACCTGGATAGGTATAATCCAAATAGCGTCCCATCCATCCAGAATTATAATAATCGTTGTACCCGCCTCCCATCATCCACACGTCGCGGCTTCGAAAATGTGAACCGTTCATGTTCTCGTAGGAAACATTCTGAATGACCGCAAAATTCCCTTGGTCGTACATGGCTTTAGCTGCGGTCATGTCGGGATGCAACCCAACTTGACGGTTATCTGGCAAGGTAGAATCTAAGGTAATAAACTTCCGAAGGCCATTTTCTGGTATCGCAATGTTCGCCCGGTGATTGTAATATTGCCCGTATTGATTTATGGGGATAACGGTATTTAATCCATCGTTACCTCCATGCATTTCTATCAACACTAACACCTTGTCATTCAAGCTATTCTTAGCAATCTTATGAAGTAAACTATCGCCTTCAAATGCATACAAGGGAACTCCATTAAACTTCATCAACATTCCCGAACTCACGAGGGAAGACAGCTTCATAAAATCTCTTCTTTTCATCGGCTTCGAGTTAAAATAGTTGATATTCTGGGGATTGCATCATGGACTTAACCAAAAGCTCTAATTGCGCTTTAACCACTGTGTTATTTGAAGTCGATTGGTAAGAGGTCCATTCTGTTGTCCAATCAATAGCTCCATTGTTTAATAGAATTTCATCCTTGAAATAATCAAAGCGGGCTTGATCAATAGTGATCGGAATGAGCCATTCTACGAGGTCTTGAACCAAAACAGTTGGGTCAGATACTTGTGTGGCATTCGCCTCCACAAAGGGAAGGACATCTAATTTGAGCAATGAGGTCCCACCACTTGAAAAGCCATTGATTAACAACTCAGCAAACTTGTATCGATTCGCTAGGTAATTGGCAGAAATCCAGTACCGATGGAACGAAGGAACTTGAAAATAAGGATCATAACCGGCAACATCTACCGGCTCAAACAGCTCCAATCCTTGCAAACTCAACTGTTGTAATAACTGCCCGTAAAGTGAATAGTGCTGGGTCAAGTTAGTTGTTGGATTTGGTCCATTCAATTCAAAAAAGCGTATGGCTCCTAAGGTTAAATCTAAGGGTGATTTAATGATGGCTCCCATGCTGTTATCACTGGTTGGAGGAGAATCCAAGTCATAGAAATGTTCACTTTGAAGCAACACCTCTAACACACTCATTAAGTCATAGTTATTAGCCATTAAGGTAGTTGCCAAGGGCTCAATAATATCAGTTTCAATGGTTGGAGTTATTTCAAAATATACAAACTGACGATATAGTCTACGCACAATGTGCTTTGCTGTATTCACGGAAGAAAATACCATGTCAATCGCAGCCGTTAATTCAGTATACACGGAGGCGGTAGGACATGTCCAATTAGCCACGTTTGGAGTCTGAATGGTTTGATTGTTAAAGACTGGTGAAAACTGCTTTCCAGTCACATCATGCTGCGAAGCATTTCCATTATTATCTGCCTTTACTTGACCGGTTGGAATCCCTGTAATGGGGTCCACGGTTTGAAAGGTGGTATCAATTCCCCATCCTGTCAAGACTTTAGTTAGGGCTTTTACATCTTGTTCAGTAAAATTAGTATAATCTCCTAAGGCTACTTCAGGCCCTTTACCCACTGTGAAAAGCTCTAACAATTCACGGCCAAAATTCTCTTGGGGCGCGCTTTTAACATTCAGGTTCCCGTCTAAATGAACAAGCATCGCATTATCTATACAAATCGCTTTAACTAAGTCTTTGTAATTCCCTAAGGAATAATGCCTTAACAAGCGAAGGTAATCGATCGCGAACTGTGGATTCCAAGAAATCCGAGTCATAATAACCGGAATGTGTGTATGGTAAAACCAAAGCATACGTTCCGTTAAGTTTGGACCTGAATTCTTAACGTTGCTCAGCCACCAGCACTTGGTTAAATCCGACCAAATATCATTAATTTGAGTTGGATCCGGAACATTCGGATAAATCCAATCTGTTCCCGTATTGGGGTCTTTTGGAAAGGCAGGAATCGGATCATTTTGAACCAAGGCATTAAAGGCCGCTTGTGCCGTTAGGCTCGAAAACGCAGTAATATCTTGCAGTCTTGGTCCCATCGTTGCTCGACGAAGGAGGTGCGCTGCGCGCTGCTTTCCAAGGGTACCGGTAATGGGAGCTAATGAGGCCATGGGAACAAATTGTACACCCAAGATATGGAGAAAAAACTAAAGCAAGATGAATTCGTGAAAAGTTAATAGCTATTTAACCATTAAATACAATGGAAAGCATGGCCTCTACCCCAACGCGTAAGGCATCAGCATGAATATCAAACTTTGGGTGATGCACCCCGTAATTCATGGTTTTAGCCGGATCGCCAACCCCAAGACGGAAAAAGCAAACAGGAACTTTGTGGCTGTAGAAGGCAAAATCTTCGGCTGTCATTCGTAAAGGCAAGTCTTCGACATGCGCTTCTCCTAATTGCAATTTAAGTGATTGCTGAACACCTTTTGTCACGTGTGGATCATTCTTCAAAAATGGATATCCCGGGGCACGTTCAAACTCAACACTCCCCCCATAACGTGTAGCGACTTCATTCACAAAGCGCGTAAAACGCTCAAAAAACTCCGCGCGCCATGCCTCATCCATCGTACGTAAGGTTCCTTTCAAGGTGCATTCAGAAGGAATCACGTTGGTAGATCCGAGTCCTTCAATTCGACCAAAACTCAACACCGTAGGAACTCCTTCTGGATGAAATTCGTCAATGATTTTTTGCGCGTTCAAAATCACTTCAGCGGCCATAGACAGTGGATTCACGCAATTCGCAGGCAAGGCACCGTGACCACCTACTCCGATGAATTGCAAATGAATTTCATCGCTTGAAGCCATGTACAGACCGGAACGCACACCCACCTTACCTACCGTCATTTCTGGATACACATGAAGGGCGACTAAATATTCAGGCTTTGGATCTTCCAGCACACCCGCATCTATCATGTAATTAGCGCCTCCTGGGGCCATTTCCTCCCCGGGTTGAAAAATTAATTTCACAGAACAGGGCAAGGATTCCCTGTACTTATGAAGAAGCTCTGCCGTTCCCAATAAGATGGCGGTATGCGCATCATGTCCGCAAGCGTGCATTACACCTGGAACCAGGGATTTATATTCCACCTCATTTTCTTCTTGAATGGGAAGTGCATCCAAATCGGAGCGTAAGCCAATCCAGCGAGTCGAATTCGGGGCCTCAATATACGCTACCACCCCGGTCTTTCCAACACCCTTGTCATGGCGAATCCCAAGCTTAGAAAGCGTTTCAGATACGAACAACATGGTATTATGCTCTTGAAAAGAAAGTTCGGGATATCGGTGCATATAGGTCCGATACCCGTGAACGCGGTCAAAAATAGCGCTCACCGCTTCACTAATCTGCTTAGGAGTCATGCTGCGTTAAACTTTGGTAACCCGTAAGCAACAGGCGAAATGATACATAAGCCATGATTAGGCCGAAAATAATTTTAACCCAGGCATCGGGCAATTTAAGTGAAAGTTTCGATCCGATGAACCCGCCAATCACAAAGGTGGCAGCGATTACTAATCCGAATTTCCAATGTACGTTTCCTGATTTTGCGTAATTCATTACGGCTAGAATCACCACCGGCATAGCCAACACAAAAAGACTGGTACCTTGGGCTTGGTGCTGGGTAAATCCGAGTGCATAAACCAAGGCAGGAACGATAACTATTCCACCGCCTACCCCAACAAATCCACTAAGGACTCCCGCTGCGAGGCCTATGCTAACCAAAATGGTAATTTCTTGTGCAGTCATAAGACGAAGGTACTATTTTTTTGAAATGTGGTTCTAATATGCCTAGGTGCGGAATTAATTCCGCACCTAGGTATATTACTCACCCATCACAAATCGTTGGCTGTAATCATTCCAGCTTTGAACGCGTGCAGCCGTTCGATGTTGATTGAAGGTGCCTGTATGCACGAGCGTTTTACTTGCTATGCGATCTGAAGCTAATTTATCGAAGTACTCCAAGCCCTTGAACATATTGGGCATAATCGTTTCACTTGCTTTTATCTCTACCACATTAAGTTTATCTGAATCCTGCCAGATTAAATCCACTTCATGACCAACTGCATCCCTCCAAAACCAGAAATCTTGCATGAGGTTGTGGTGATAGTTTTGTTTCAAGAATTCATTGATTACAAAATTCTCAAAAAGCGAACCTTTGATGCTGCTCGTTTTCACGCTGGCCGCATCGTTGATTTTGAGTAAAAAACAAAGCAAGCCGGTATCGTAAAAATAGAGCTTTGAACTTTTGGTAATGCGCTTATTAAAATTGGAATGCAAGGGTTGAAGCTGATAGACAATATAGCTAGTTTCCAACACCGAAATCCATGCTTTGGCTGTGGGTTGAGAAATACCACATTCATTGGCTAATGAATTTAAATTAAGTAATTGCCCTGCTCGTGCAGCACACAAGCCAATAAAATTTCTAAACTGTTTGAGGTCTTTAACCTGAATTAGGTCTGACAGATCTCGCTCAACATAGGTTTGCAGGTAGTTTGAATAAAACGCCTTAGAAGGAATATCCCGGTCATATAGGGCGGGATAAAACCCACGCTGTAAATTCACGGCATAGTCATCAGCTAACCATGCGGCGTCCTGCATTTCTTCTAAATCGAAGGGCAGCAGTTTAAAGAGCGCCACACGCCCAGCCAAACTCTGCGTAATGTTTCTCATTAAATGAAAATTCTGAGAACCCGATAAAATATATTGCCCCATTAAGCGATCCTCATCTACTTTGGTTTGGATATAGGAGAATAATTCCGGTACGCGCTGCACTTCATCTAAAATCACCTTTCCTTGAAATTCGGTTAAAAATGCGTTCGGGTCGTTTAATGCATATTTTCGAAGATCTAAGTTCTCCAAGTTAACATACGCGTAATCCGAAAACTGATTTTTCAGGAAGGTAGTTTTCCCAGATTGACGAGGCCCTGTAAGTACCAGCACGGGATACTTTTTTAAATAAATATCCATCGATTTTTTAATAATCCTAACCCTATCCATAACCCTTGTAATTATTAAACAAATATACAATTAATTTTGAAATTACACGGGTATGCATTTTGAAATTGCACAGGTATGTATTTTGAAATTACACGGGTATGTATTTTGAAATTGCACAACTTCCCCTGTTCCGCGGGATTTCAAATCCCGCGGAACAGAAACGACAGATTTCTAAAATGAATTTATTTCTCTTCCTGAAGCGCTAAGAGACGAGCTAACAATCGTTGGTGTTCTTCCAAGAGTGCGATGTATTTATCTTTCCATGAAGGCTCATTTAAACTTGAGGATTCTTCATTTGATACATAAGTTCGACGTAATTCGGGAATGTGATCGGAAAAATCATAGTGTATTAATTTCCCTATTTCAATCGTGTATTCCAAACTGAGCATTGGATTCTCAAAGGCATCATATAACCACTTCCTGCTTTTCCCCAACCGCTTAGCTAAGCTACTCAGGTTGTGCCCGGAAGATCGAACGGCTTGTTCCACGATTTCGCCACGGTGAATCATACAACAAAATTCAATGCAATATCGTATATTATATATTACATTAATTATACAATTATGTAACTTAGTCCCTATATTTGTTAAAAGAATTCACCGAATGAGAAGAAGCTATTTAAATACATTCACAGGAATATCCCAAAAAGGAATTATTCTCTTTCTCTTCTTCTTAAGTTTCCTATCGGTAAAAGCCCAAATTGATAAGCGACGCGTGATCGCCTCAGCGGGTAGACTAGCAAAAAAATTACCTCCGTATACTTTCGGACAACCAAACTATTCGATGTCCTACACCTTAGGGGAACCTTTCATTTATGTGGGAACGCCGATTGGCTACACCATGTATCGATTCATGAATGGGTTTCAGCAACCGGATGCTTTAATTCCCATTGCGCCGGGTACCTCCGCCATCATGCCCGCCGATCCTGTATTTAACATCTACCCCAACCCGTTCGACCAATATTCCATTATCGAGGCGCCCGCAGCATACGAAGACCAAGACTTGAAATTGCAACTCATAGATGCCAACGGAAAGCTCGTGCACGAAGAATTCATGCACGGAACTCGCCACAAGGCGGATTATTCCACCGGCTTGGCCCCAGGAACCTATTTCTTAAACATCTACCAAATTACCGGTGAATTCATTCACCAAGTTAAATTGATTAAATCCTAAGCACTCATGAAGACTCAAAGTTTGTTCAGCATCTTATTAGCATCAGTCACCTTGCTTATTGGTAGTCTTGCTTTTGCACAAGCGGGTGCACCCAATGGAATTAACTATCAAGCAGTTATACGAAAAAGTGACGGGACCTTGGTAACGAACACACCGATTGCAGTTCGTGCCAGCATTCGTCAAACCACAGCCACTGGAACGGTGATCTTCTCTGAACGACACAATGTAACTACTGACCAATGGGGCTTAGTGAATTTCGTGATTGGAACAGGGACATTTCTAAGCGGGAGTCCTTTCGCAAACATCAATTGGGGTAATGGACCTTACTTTTTAGATTTAGGAGTCGCTTTTTCGGGTTTTCCAAACCCTGCCATATATATGCCCTATGGCACACAACAAATGATGAGTGTTCCCTTTGCATTGTATGCAAAATCCTCCGGAAATTTAGTTAACCAATGGAGTTATGGAATTGGCGCACCAGCAAGTAATTCCGGGACCGTTGGGGATTATTACCTCGATACTGCCACCGGAAATGTGTATAATAAAAGCAACAGTACCACATGGGTATTAATTACTAACATCACCGGACCGCAGGGTGTGGCCGGCGCAGTGGGTGCTACTGGTGCTACAGGTGCAACTGGGCCAATTGGAGCCACCGGCCCGCAAGGAGCAGTAGGTCCGGTTGGAGCAACCGGTCCGGCAGGAGTTGCCGGACCTCAAGGCATTCAAGGAATAGCAGGCACCAACGGCACCGCGGTTTTAAACGGTAACACCAATCCTACCGCTGGAACTGGGGTAAATGGAGATTTTTACATCAATACCGCTTCCAATACCTTATTCGGCCCGAAAGCCAACGGCACGTGGCCGGCAGGAGTTTCATTGGTGGGGCCAACAGGTGCGACTGGCCCTCAAGGTCCGGCAGGAGTTGCCGGTCCGGTTGGGGCAACTGGACCTCAAGGAATTCAAGGAGTAGCGGGAACAAATGGAACTAACGGAACAAACGGGAGCAACGGTCTTAACGCACTGGTAAAAACTACCGTAGAACCTGCCGGAGCGAATTGCGTTGCCGGAGGAACCAAAGTAGAAACGGGATTAGATGCCAACAATAATGGGATACTGGATTTAGCTGAAATCAATGCCGCGCAAACCACCTTTGTGTGTAATGGCGTTCAAGGTGCGCAAGGTATTGCAGGTCCGATAGGGCCAACAGGGCCAACAGGGCCAACGGGTGCGACGGGTGCAACCGGCCCTGCCGGCGTAGCCGGACCTCAAGGTATTCAAGGGGTAGCAGGAACGAATGGAACTAACGGAACAAACGGGAGCAACGGTCTTAACGCACTGGTAAAAACTACCGCAGAACCAGCTGGTGCGAATTGCGTTGCCGGAGGAACCAAAGTAGAAACCGGATTAGATGCCAACAATAATGGGGTACTGGATTTGGCTGAAATCAATGCCGCCCAAACCACCTTTGTGTGTAATGGTGCGGGAGGGGCTATTCCCAATGGCAATGCACAAGGACAAATGTTATATTGGAATGGAAGTGCTTGGGTGAATCTTGCACCTGGAATAACCGGACAAACGTTGACTTTTTGTTACAATGCACCACAATGGGGACCGTGTTTGCCTCAAGTAACAACTAATGTTGTGACGAATATTTTAGGATATACAGCTACATCAGGCGTAAATATTGTGGCAAATGGAGGAAATGCAATTACGAGCTCTGGAATTTGTTGGAGCATAAATCCAAATCCAACACTTTTAGATTCAATAAATGCAAATGGTAATTTAAACGGGAATACTTCCTTAAATTTAATTAATCTTTCACCTGGCACCACCTATTATGTTCGAGCCTACGCAACCAATGCCGGTGGGACCGCTTATGGAAATCAATTGGTATTTACTACAGGAGCAGCCTTACCTACATTGAGTACATTGAATGCATCAAGTATTACATTTAATTCTGCCATAGTAGGTGGCAACGTTACGAATGATGGTGGTGCACCCGTAACACAACGTGGAGTGTGTTGGTCAACAACTCCGAACCCTACATTAGCGAATAGTAGTTTAATCATTGGATCTGGATTAGGAAGTTTCAACGATACTATAACAGGACTTTCTGGTAATACCACCTATTATGTTCGAGCCTTTGCAACAAATAGCAGTGGGACGGCTTATGGGAATCAAGTGAGTTTTATTTTGAATTCACCTGCAGGGTTAAATTGTAATTATTGCGGGCCTGCTGGCGGTCAAGATTTAACGAGCCCGCTTATGGTCAACGGAGTAATATACTCTGTTGTAAATCAACAGATATCGATGGATAGTTATAAATGTAGCTCGGCACAATATATGAGTTGTGCGAATAGTGGTTTTAATAATCCACCACAAACTACGGTTCATAGTTACTCATGTACCAATGGTGGAAGCAATTCAATTAACCAAGTTATTTCATTTTCGCAACCTGGGATATATACGGTAACAGGATTTGCTGGAAGTTCTGTACAACAAAAAGTATGCACCGTTACCATTGTCGTCAACCCTTAGCTAAACAAAATGACCAATCCCAAATTCAAATCTTTATTAAAAGACCCCGATATTAAATTTACGATTATTTTGGGTTCAGGATTTCACCGACAAGCACTAGGTAACAATTCAATACTTAGCAATTGGGAGGAATTATTAAATCAGTATGATTCTGATCTAAAGATAACTGGGTTTTACCCCCTTGATTATGAACAGTTGATAGTTCAACGAACGGGAAAACAAGAAAATGAAAAAGCTCTAAATAAGGCTGCGAATAAAATGGAAAAATCTACTTCTCAAGAAATTTGCTTTGACTTGTCGTGTGCTCAGAATAAAGCCCTTAAATTTTCTAAAAGGAAATATCCAAAAGGAATTTTTAATCCTAAAATAGTTTCTGATGTTATCTCATTAAACTTTGACACTACTGCAGAAGTTATTTGCTGCGAAGTTGCAAAAACTAAAGAACCAATATGCAATCATTCAAAGTTTTCATCAACAAATAACGAAGATCTTAAAATTCCGTATTGGGAAGTTTTATTTCCGAAAAACGGAAGTATTCGATTTTGGCATCCACACGGTTCTTTGCATGACAAAGAGAATTTAACACTCGGAATAAGAGAGTATTCCAAACGAATTCAAACCGTTGAAAGACTTAGAAATTATTCTAAATCAGACAACCAAAAAGAAAAATCCTCTTGGTACAGTCAATTAACAGACAACCCAATTTTAATACTTGGTGCAGAAATGTCGAAAGATGAATGGGATTTATGGTTTGCACTCGTAAATCGTGAAAGGAATTTTGCGAAAAAAGAAAAACAAGCATACAAGTACCCTATCTTCCAAATGCGCGAATGTGAATGTAAAAACGATGCCCAACACCAATGGTTTGAGCCACTTTTTAAAGGAATGACGTTTGATGAACAATGGAAGGAATTAGAAAGATTATTTACAAAATAACTAATATCAATTATGGCTCACAAAATTCTAAAAAAGAAGATTTCTTTAACTAAGGTATTTTATCTTCTTATTGTTTTTTCTCTTTCAACCAACTTTGCATTAAGTCAATGCAAACCCAAAATCAAAATTGATAATATCGAAGTTATTGCGGATATGGATGAAGTATTTGGTTTGCATTTGCCCTATTGATTAAATTCAGGTCAGACACTGGCTGTTGGTTCAAATGTTTCTAAAATATCACTTATAGAATTTCATGTGGATACTTTAAATTCAACGCTCGAATTTTCTCAAGTATTAAATATTAGCAGTACTTCGCCTCAAACAGTGCCAGCCGGTAACGTATGGAAAATAGAGTCGATCGCAAAAATTTACACACCCTCAAATTATAGCTCAATAACGTATTCATCTCCAGGCACATACACCTTTAATGTGCCCTCATGCGCTGAAAGCATTTGTATTGATATTTGGGGAGCCGGTGGCGGTGGTGGGTTTCAGAGTTGTTATAATTCTTCCAATTGTTGGAGTGGCGGTGGTGCTTCAGGAGGCGCCTTTGGTAGTCAATGTTATTCGGTAAATCCCGGGCAATCTTTAACAATCGTTGTTGGTGCCGGTGGAGGGCCTTCAGCTAATGGAACAAATTCGAGCGTTATTGGTGGAGCAATAAATTTAATTGCAAATGGAGGTAGCGCAGGGACAAATTCAAATTATAATGTTTTCAATGGTGCATCAGTTACAGTTGCTGGGGGAACTTGTGTTGCCGTTTCCAATAGCCCTGGGGGTAGTTCGAATGGGGTTACAGGTGGAAGTGGTGGAAATGGTGGAAGTGGCGGTACTGGTAATATTAATGGTGGCTTTCCAGGTGGTGGGGGCGGTGGGGGCGTAGGTTATAACAACAACCCAGGTTCGGGGGCCAATGGTAAAGTTGTAATTTCATGGTAAATGCGCTTCGATGATGAATTATCCCCTGATTCGATAGGAATCCTATGTTGTTGGTTTAATAGCCCCTAAGACGATATTAGACCCGTATGTGGTCGCATGTTTCATGTGATGTGATTTGATTCTGTTATTGTATATGATTCCGCTGGAATCATAGGAAATTCCAACATTCCCGGGTGCGGCCCTTCGACATGATTCGACCCTTCGATAAACTCAGGGGAATCCAGCTCATCACAAGCTACTCAGGGACCCAAACACCCAGAAGCAAGCACATCCCTACCCCACCATCTGATTACACCCGCGTATGTCGGATTGATTTACGCGGCCTTCGAGAGTGAATCCTCCAGGAACTATTCGACCAATGTCGTCGGTGGCGATGAAGCTGCAGCTGTTTAAGTTGGCTAAATCGATGATATTAATTGCCCCGCGTTGCCCCGCTGGAACCTGAGCCATGGGATCACTCACGTCACGCAATTGCACCTGCATCCATGCCGGCGTGCTAAAGATTAAATCGGGTCCGCAATACCCCTGAGAAAGCAATTCGGTCATGCCATATTCGGAATGAATATCGGAAGTTTGTAAGCCCTGTCTCAAAGCATCGTGCAACTCGGATTTTGTTAGCTCCTGTCTTCGTCCTTTCATGCCTCCCGTTTCTACCACCACGGCCTTAGAAAAATCTTTTCCCTGCTCGGCCAAATCCAACAAGGCATAAGAAACCCCAAACAACATGCACTTTCTACCCGAAGCAATGGCCGCTTGATAGCGCGCATGAATTTGTTCCATTTCGTTCAATACAAATCCCGACAACTCATGTTCCGTTTGCTGGATTAAACCGTCCATCATATACACTAAGCCAGAGGACCCTTGTTCCAAATAATTCGGCAACAGGGCCAAGATTACCCAATCCTTTGGACTACCGAAATAGGCTTCAAACCCACGAGAATAACTTTGCTCATAAAGCGCCGGTTTAGTTACAACGTGCTTACTTCTACCCTGCTCGCCCGTTCCACTGCTTAAAAAGATCAAGGGTTCGGTAGGAACTGCTTCAGAAACTACATCGTATTCTTTGAAAAATCGAATCGGAAGAAAAGGAATCTCCTCAAAGCGGGTTACTTGATCTACCTTCATTAAGCGCGCAAAGTCGCGGTATATCGCGCAATGTTCCAATTGAAATTGGGCAATATCCACCGCCAAGGCCTGAAATTCGGTTTGGTTCCGTAAATCAAATATTCTCCTCGATTCAATCATGACACAAAAGTAAGAAGTTCTTTAAGAATCATCGGTTTTCCCTACCTTTGAACTTTCCAAACTGCGAATTGTTTCAACCCCATGAAAAAGACCTGTGTTCTCCTAATCCAACTTGGCACGCCGGACAGCCCTAGAACCTCCGATGTTCGACGCTACCTCTCCGAATTTTTGAACGATCCTCGGGTAATTGATATTCCGTGGCTTGCGCGAAAAATTCTGGTAAATGGAATTATTGTGCCGTTTAGAGCGCCGAAATCTGCCAAGATATACAAGGAATTATGGGAACTTGGGCATGGCGTTTCCCCCCTACTCACCTACACCCAAAACGTAAGCAAGCTGCTTCAAGAAGAATACAACCCCGATGAAGTTACGGTAGAATTCGCTATGCGCTACCAAAATCCGTCGCTGGATTCCGTACTTGAACGCATTCGACTCGCCAACTACGACAAGATTGTACTATTCCCATTATTTCCGCAATATGCGAGTGCCTCTTCCGGTTCCGCAATCGAAAAAGCCATGCGGATCATTTCTTCGTGGTGGGTTATTCCAGAAGTTGCCGTGGCAGGACAATTCTATGACAACCCCTATTATATTGAAAATATTGTAGAGAACACCAAAGCATTTGACCTTAACTCGTATGACCACATCCTCTTTTCGTACCACGGCCTGCCTGAACGTCAAGTAGATAAGGTGTATGAAGGCACCGACCTCTGTGGAGATCAGCCTTGTGAGACCGAGCTTAACGACAAAAACAAAATGTGCTATAAAGCAACGTGCTTCGCGACCACTCGACTAATCGTAGAAAAACTAGGCCTTAAAGAAGATCAATACACAGTATGTTTTCAATCCCGTCTCGACAAGAAATGGCTGGAGCCTTTCTCTGATAAAATCGTGGAAGAACACGCCAAAAAAGGAGCCAAACGCCTTTTGGTTTTTAGTCCTGCTTTCGTTGCGGATTGCTTGGAAACCTTAATTGAGATTGGAAGCGAGTACCAAGAAATATTTGAAGAACACGGCGGGGAAACCGTAGATTTGGTCCCAAGCAATAACGATCACCCTTTATTTATCAAAGCCCTTAAACATCAATTAAAGGAAATGGGGATTTAGTTTGAATTCCTTGATTTATCACTATTTTTGCACTGAAAAACAATACAATGAATAATACCACAGAAAAACTGAACTACAAAGTTAAAGACATCTCCCTCGCAGAATGGGGACGTAAAGAAATAAAATTAGCCGAAGCAGAAATGCCAGGTTTAATGGCGCTTAGAGCGGAATATGGTGCATCAAAACCGTTGGCAGGTGCTCGTATCGCAGGATGCTTACACATGACCATTCAAACCGCTGTACTCATCGAAACCTTAGTAGAATTAGGTGCAGAAGTTACTTGGTCATCTTGTAACATTTTCTCTACGCAAGACCACGCCGCAGCGGCAATTGCAGCCGCAGGAATTCCAGTATATGCATGGAAAGGAATGAACGAAGAAGAATTTGATTGGTGTATCGAACAAACCTTGTTTGCTTTTGAAGGTGGACAAGCGCTCAACATGATCTTAGATGATGGTGGCGATTTAACCAACATGGTCTTCGATCGTTACCCAGAACTTACGGATGCAATCAAAGGATTGTCTGAAGAAACTACTACCGGAGTTCACCGCTTATATGAGCGTAAGAAAAATGGTACCTTGGTGATGCCAGCCATTAACGTGAATGATTCCGTAACTAAATCAAAATTTGATAACAAATACGGATGTAAAGAATCCTTAGTGGATGCGATTCGTCGTGCAACAGATGTGATGATGGCCGGTAAAGTTGCCGTTGTTTGTGGATACGGTGATGTAGGTAAAGGATCGGCTGCTTCGCTGCAAGGTTCTGGCGCTCGTGTAATCGTAACGGAAATCGACCCGATTTGTGCACTTCAAGCAGCAATGGATGGATTCGAAGTAAAACGCTTAGACACTGTGATTGGACTAGCTGACATTATTGTTACGGCTACTGGAAACAAATCCATTGTAACTGGAAAGCATTTCGAAGCAATGAAAGACAAAGCCATCGTGTGTAACATCGGACATTTCGATAATGAAATCGATATGGCGTGGTTGAACAGCAAATACGGTGCAACGAAAATGGAAATCAAACCTCAAGTAGATTTGTACAATGTGAATGGAAACGACATCATTGTATTGGCGGAAGGTCGTTTGGTGAATTTAGGGTGTGCTACCGGTCACCCTTCGTTTGTAATGTCGAATTCATTCACGAATCAAACCTTAGCTCAACTTGAGTTATGGCATAATTCAGATAAATACGAAAATGACGTATACACTTTACCAAAACATTTGGATGAGAAAGTAGCGCGTTTACATTTATCTAAAATCGGTGTAGAATTGGAAGAATTATCTGCAGAACAGGCAGATTACATCGGTGTTGATGTTAAAGGTCCATTCAAAACGGATCATTACCGATACTAGGATTGAGATTATAATTGAAAAGCGGCCGAGGCCGCTTTTTTTATACCCGGTTCCACGGGATTTGAAATCCTGTGGAACTCAGTTGAAATCCCGAGCGTACCCGTTCCACGGGATTTGAAATCCCGTGGAACGACGTTCAGTACGTCAAAATTTCATTTAAGCACGTATGGATTTGCTTCAACTCGGTTTTAGAAATATTACCCAACCGTTGTACCAATCTCGCCTTGGAGATAGACCGGACGTGTAAGGTTAACCCCTCTGATTTTGCTGAGAGTCCATTCGTGGGCGATGGATCCAACACGAGATTTCCATGGTAGTTTTTTATTTGCGTGGTTAAAGGAATACAAATAACCACGTTCGCGTGTTGATTTAGCAAATTCCCACTGACGATAATCACTGGCCTAAATCCGGCTTGCTCACTTCCTTTTACCGGATTCAAGTCGGCATACCAAATTTCGCCCTGCTTCATTCTTCCTCCAACTGTGTAAAGTAATCCGCCATGCCTTCTTCAGCGAGCATTTGGAGATCGGTATCAGCTGCCATTTGCTTGTAGGATTTAAGATAAGCCGCCCGATTCAACTGCTCAAGATAGATGCGAAGAGCCCGTTCTATTAGCGTGTTTTTGGGAACCGATAGCTCCTTGGCCTTGAGTGCGAGCGCCTGCAGGAGATCTTCTGGAAGTGAACTGGTGAAGGTTGACATATTTTTATTTTATATTTATATATTGCAAATATAAAAAATAGTTACGAAATGAATTTACCAAGGGATGTAGAAAAATGTTAAAACAAAGTTCCACGGGATTTGAAATCCCGAGTAACTCTGTTGAAATCCCGTGGAACTTTGTTGAAATCCCGAGTAACTCTGTTGAAATCACGAGCGTAACCGTTCCACGGGATTTCAAATCCCGTGGAACGGTTACGCGATTTCTTCTTCTGCCAATACCGGCTTTCTGAACACGATTTGTCCTTCAAACATGTCCATAACCACCGTTTGCGTCATATCTACCGTCTTAGCAAGTAAGGCCTTCGACAAGCTATTCAGTACTTCTTTTTGAATTACTCGCTTCACAGGACGTGCTCCAAAGAACGGATCATAGCCTAATTCCACAATATAATCGAACGCATCAGGGGCGATGAATAATTTAATTCCTTTCTCCTTGAGTTGAGCCTTCAGGTTACCCAATTGAATTTGAACAATATCTTTAAGATTCGAACGGGTTAGTGGCAAGAATAACAAGGTTTCATCAATCCGATTCAAGAATTCAGGACGAATCGTTTGTTTTAATAATTCCAAAACCTGCACTTTAGCCTTTTCTGCTAAACGCGGATAATCTGATTCCTTAGCGTTTTCAAAGGCTTCTTGCAATATATGCGAACCCATATTGGAAGTCATAATAATAATGGTATTCTTAAAGTTCACAAGTCTCCCTTTGTTATCGGTTAGGCGGCCATCATCAAGCACCTGTAAGAGCACATTAAACACATCCGGGTGAGCCTTCTCAATTTCATCCAACAATACAATGGAATAGGGTCTTCTGCGAACGGCTTCCGTAAGCTGACCACCTTCATCATAGCCCACATACCCTGGAGGCGCGCCCACCAAGCGACTTACGCTGTGCTTTTCTTGGTATTCACTCATGTCGATGCGTGTCATGGCGTTTTCGTCGTTGAATAAAAACTCAGCTAAGGCTTTGGCCAATTCCGTTTTTCCAACACCGGTAGTTCCTAGAAATATAAATGAACCAATCGGACGCCTCGCATCTTGCAGACCTGCCCTGGATCGTCGTACCGCATCCGACAAGGCCTCAATGGCTTCTTCTTGTCCAACCACGCGTTTCTTAAGCTCATCCTCCAACCTGAGTAATTTACTTACTTCACTTTCCACCATTTTCTGTACTGGAATTCCTGTCCATTTAGAAACTACCTCAGCAATTTCTTCGGTGTCGACTTCTTCCTTAATCATTTTAGATACCGATTGAATTTCACTCAACGTTTTCTTGGAATCCTCTAACTTCCGCTCAGCCTCTTGAATTTTACCGTATCGGATTTCAGCCACTTTACCATAATCTCCGGCTCGCTCCGCGGCATCGGCCTCATATTTCAATAATTCAATTTCTTCTTTTGAATGTTGAATAGACTCTAACATTTGTTTCTCGGTTTGCCATTTGGAAGTCAAGCCTTGTCGTTTTTCATTGAAATTGGCCAAGTCTTTTTCAACGGCTTCCAATTTTGCGGTATTGTTTTCACGCTTTAGGGCTTCACGTTCAATTTCAAGTTGCATGATTTTACGCTCGATTTCATCCAATTCCTCCGGTTTGGAATTGATCTCCATGCGAAGTTTTGATGCGGCTTCATCGATTAAATCGATTGCTTTATCCGGAAGGTGACGGTCAGAAATATACCGCTGCGATAACTCTACTGCGGCAATTATGGCTGCATCTTTAATGATTACCTTGTGGTGATTTTCATATTTCTCTTTAATTCCACGTAGAATAGCGATGGCATCTTCCGTATCGGGCTCATCTACGAGCACAGTTTGAAAGCGTCGCACGAGGGCCTTATCTTTTTCAAAGTACTTTTGGTACTCATTAAGGGTTGTAGCTCCTACCGCACGCAATTCACCGCGCGCCAAGGCCGGTTTCAAAATATTTGCTGCATCCATGGCTCCTTCCCCGCCACCCGCGCCAACCAAGGTGTGGATTTCATCGATGAATAAAATGATTTCACCATCCGAATTAATCACTTCCTTGACTACAGCCTTCAAGCGTTCCTCAAATTCTCCTTTGTATTTTGCTCCAGCAATTAACGAACCCATGTCTAAGGAGTAAACCACCTTTGTTTTTAAATTCTCAGGCACATCCCCACTTATGATTCGATGGGCCAAGCCCTCAGCAATGGCCGTTTTACCAACCCCTGGTTCTCCGATTAAGATCGGGTTGTTCTTGGTTCTCCGGGTTAAAATCTGTAACACGCGTCGAATCTCCTCGTCGCGGCCAATTACCGGATCAAGTTTTCCTTTAGCAGCCATTTCATTCAAGTTCTTCGCATATTTCTCTAAGGATTGATAGGTGTTTTCCTGACTGGAACTCTGTACTTTTTCGCCATTTCTCATTTCCATAATGTCTTTTTTTAATTGATTAATATTAATCCCTGAATCTTTCACTAATTGAGATAAGGAATCTTTGGATTGACACACGTAATAAAACAAGGCATCAACAGCCAAATAAGAATCTCCCCAAGCATCCAGGTCACTAAGACCTTTTTTAAGGACAGCAGAAAGCGCATTAGAAATATGCAGCTCACCGCCTTGAACCCTCGGATACCCTGAAACCACAGCATTAACTGCTGCACGAAACACGGACTGATTCACACCCTGCTTATCCAACAACCTCGGTACAACCTCCTTGTCTACCGTTAGAAGTCCCATTAGCATGTGTCCAGTATCTAATACTTGGTGCTGGTTTTCTTGAGCTAATTCCTGTGCTTTCTGTATAGCCTCTTGAGCCAAGGACGTTAATTTAGTTAAATCCATTTCGGTTTTAATTTTTGTTTCGAAATAGTTCTCAAATCACAAACCATCCCAAGAAACACGTCATTTTGACATCTTACCCCCTAATACAAAGGACAAATTGGCTGTTTTTGTTATAAAAAATCAAATAATGAAACCTTGAAACAGACAATTCGTTAGAGGACCATATGAAACGCATCGCATTACTCACCCTTATTGCACTGAACACTGGAAGGATCCTCGCAGAACCGATCCAACCCGCCAAGGCAATTAAGCAGGAGAGTATTCGAATACTTATTCATGAAAACAGAGTTCGTTACGTGATTGCTGGCAAAACAGATTCTTATTATAAAATCTCAAAGCAAACTGGGATTAAGCTCTCTCAGTTGCATCATTATAACGAGTCGTTTAAAGAAAAGGATATGCTAAACGAAGGGGACATCATTTACTTAGATCCTCGGCGCATTAAATCAAAAAATAAAAAATCGATTGTGTTAAAGCAATCAATGAGTGTGCGGGAACTTGCCCAGCAGGAAGCCCTTAAACTCAAGCCACTCATGCGGAGGAATGATATTTCTTCCGCGGACGAACAACTGCCGTGCGGTAGAGAGGTATTCCTTCGTTAACATTGGAAGGAATGTTTAGTTGTTGTTGTTTGTTAAAAGTCTCCTTCGGGAGACTTTTTTATTTCATATCGGTTCCAAGACTTTCGTTGGCATAGCATTTCATGGCCTTTTCCATGAACACTTCTTGTTCTTTCAAATCAAGAGAACGCCAATAATCATTACAATCCATCGCTTCTTTGGAATCTTTATCAATCATCTTCTTACCACACTCACAAGCATCCATTTTCTGTTCACATGCGACTAATAATGCTCCTAATACTAACAGGGATAATAATTTTCTCATTCTTTAATTTTTACGGCGATTTGATAATAGTTATTCACGGCACCCAACACTTCATATTTTATATAAAAGGCACTCGCCCATTCGGTAAACGCTTTATACTCATGCTGAGGAACATTAAATTCATCAAAAAAGATTACATCGCCTGGACGTAAGTACGGCGTAATCAAGGTGAGCACATACAAGGTTGCCGTATATAAATCAGCATCCATATGAATCACTTTTTTTCTCGAAGGGTCAAAATTGACAAGAAACGGAAGTAGCGTTTGCTGAAATAAACCTTGATAAAACTGGTATCGTGTATCATTAATTTCAGGCAAAGACTCTCCTGAACTCATATCTCCTTTTTTGAACGGCCCCCAATCCTCTGGAAGTCCGGTGAAGGTATCGAATCCATAAAAACGTGCTGCGGGATCAGTAATTCGTGCAGTCCACCACTTGAAGGAATCCCCTTTAGAAACTCCGAATTCTAAATAATCAATGGGGCTATCTAAGCCTTCTTGCTTGATCACATATTCAAAGAGTTGTTCTCTACGGGAGTAGTCGAATTTAAAGGAATAAAAATCATTATGTCCCAGTGCTTTATGTCGCTGAATCCATTTTGACAAGGAAGCCATTGAACCAATAAAAGAAAACAAATGGGCGGAAAAAAAGCGATGGCCATGAAAAAAGAAAAACAGGCCTTTTAATTTACCACGCAAAAACATCAATCGTCTCATACGCTCAAAGGTAGGAAATCAAAAGTAAAGTGCCACCTGAGAGACCTGATTTCTTGTGACGCTAACTCATTATACGAAGGTTATATCAATCCTTAATAAACTTTAAACCAAAAGAATGCCGTTTTACCGCAATAAAATACATACCATCTGAAAATTCAGAGACATCGATTTCTTCATCCTCACCTTGCAACATTCCTTTTGCTACCTCGTTGCCTAAAACATCTAAAACCGCATAATCGCTTCCATACCATTTGGAATCCACGTGTAGCCTGACGGTTGAAACCACTGGATTCTGCACCAAACGAATCCCATCGCTTGGGGCCAAGCCCGGTAATCCCACATTGATAAAATACCCTTCCTCTGCACCGATTTCGGGAGCTTGGCTGTTCGGCACCATATTTCCATAATAATCTTTTGATCCATTACCGAATCCAAACAACGCCGACATATTAACCGCTGCATTCATCATTGGAGAGGTATTGATAATAGCATACGACGAAAGCATCTCTGTCACTTGAGGATAAAGCGTTGGTGCCGGAGATAAAATATTGGGCAATAGTGGATCTGCTTCGAACCCGTAATTCGTATTTTGAATATGCTCACAATTTACCCCTGCACTTCGGAAGCTGCTTAATGAATTGTAGGTGTTTCCGTATACAAACGTCGTAGCACCTCCTCCGGCCCAATATAAATTACCAATAAAGGCCGGATTTTGATTTGTAAAGGTGGCAGGCACGTCAATCACCGGCAGTCCTTGAGTTAAAAAAATATTGTTATAACACTCTACACCCGTCATTTGTGTTCCATAATCGGTCATTTGAAAGGCCGAAAAACTAGGATAGTTGTTATTCGGACTATTGGTCACAACCACCGTATTATTATGAAACCGCAAACCGTTCCATTGGGTGCCGGGTGCCGTAAAAAGCGTAACTGGACTATTGTTGGTTCTTGCATCGTTCACGCTGTAATTATACCTCACCACATTGTTTCCCCATGGCCTTGCTCCAGGGAAATTACCGAGTAAATACCCCGCACCGTCGTTGTCATGCGAGTAATTATATTGGACTAATGAATTGGTCGTTCCTCCGTCTAGGTCAAAGCCAAGACCATCACAACCGTTCCCTGATCCTGATTTATTATGGTGGCTTTCGTTATGTTGGATGGTAACCCCATTGGCAGCATACACCCATATTCCTCCTGGTCCACCGCAAGCCGTATTCAACGCGCCGTTATTGAAGACCTCACAACGCTCGATTAACACGGAATCAATTTGTGAAAGTACAATTCCGCTTCCTTTGTGGCTATTCGCCGAATATCCAGTGATATTATATATACGGCATTTTTTTATTTGAAACCCGTAATGTTGATAGGTAGTATAATTTTGATCATCATAAGCAATACTCACAATGCCATTTTCGCGGCAATCGTGCACGACACAGCTATCGATCAGCACATTTCTGTATCCAGAGTTTACATTGGCAGACCATTCCGAATAAAAGCGAATCCCACAAAAACCAAAGCCATTGACATTGACATTTTTCAATCGAATATTCTTTAGGTATCCGCTTGCTAAATTCGTATAAAACAAGACCCCGTCTTTATTCGATGCGGTTTGCGCGCCCGGTCCTTGAAAAATGAGGTTTTCAAGTCGAACACCTTGTACATTGGTTGCCTTAAAACCGCAATTTAGAGTATTCGGCGTGAGAATCGTAGCGACCCCTTGATCGAAACTTCCGAAATACAACGGGAGGTTAAAATTATTCGCATCCTGTTGCGTGATTTCTAAATAGCCACTGAACGTTGTATTTCCTTTAAATAATATGGAATCACCCGCACTGAAGGTAAAATTATTCACACTTGTCAAACTTGTCCACGCTGTTGCTGGAGAGAGGCCGTTGGTATTCGAGCCACTGGGAGAAACGTAATAGGTGGTTGCTCTTGCCGTTACAAGCACCAAGCAACACAAAATCGGAGTGAATAATTTCATAGCTATTTAATTATGAATGAAACTTGTTGCTTCTTGGAAGATTTACCTAATTGCATATTATAATTTCCTTTTGGGAGCCTCGAAAAATCAAATTGCTGCTTTTGCTGGAATTGTTTTCCCTCATAAACAACCTGTCCCAATAGATCGAATACCGTTACATCAACGGGAGCTGTTGGTGAAAAACCTAAATCAACCATCAATACTCCTTCGCTAGGATTCGGAAAATACGTTACAGCGTCCAGGTTCAATGTACTAGGTATACCGCTTACGTTAGTGTTGTTGAACATTTGAAACAAACCTTGGGCATACCAACGCGCAAGATAATCGTTCGGATGCAGGGAATTTGCCGTGCATTGGTATGCTCCTTTACGGTCGTATATGCTGTCGCTAATGGAAGTCATATCAAAAAACACCACCCCTACGGTATCCATATTCAAATACTGCGTTCGAAATCCATACATATCTACCGCACCATTCGCAGGAGCTCCCATACCTGATACATCCGGGAGCATATTACCTATAAGCACAAATTCTACATTGGGATTATGCTGTTTCATTTTATTCATGGCCGATTGAATGCTGTTTTTGAAAGCCACTGCGCTAGTTCCCCAAATGTCATTCATCCCCATATCAATGAATACTAAATCAGGATTATTCGGATTTACCAGTGCCGGGCAATACGTATCAACCCATGCCGCCATTTTGCCTCCACAAGAGCTGTTGTAGATGGTAATAGGTCCGGGAAATACTTGATTTAAACGTTGGCCAAGCATGTCGATATAGCTGTGCATATAAGGGAACGTTGGCGTAAAGTTGTTGGGATCTCCTGCAAAACCACTCACGTTCAATCCGGCGGTGATGGACATGCCAATGGCTTGCATTTTCACAGGTTGTCCGCTGTTTAACTTGGCCATGGTTTTGGGAAGCTGCGACCCTCGATACGTGAAATTATTACTAATAGACCAATCGCTTCTACTAGGTTTGTATGTAACATTTATCCATGAAGTATGTTGCTTGTTTTGCAATCCACTGCCAACAGTCAGAGAAACCGATGATGACATGGCCGGATTCAATTGGGTAAGCGTATTACCGTTCAAGGTGTAATCCGTACCTTGGGTGTACGTAATCGTTTGGTTATAGTTTTTTACCGATAAAATTTGCGTTGGGGTGAACATTAATTTTGCAGAAGTACCTGCCCCGTTTAGGAAAATAAGTTCGTTATAGATGGTATCAGCACTCCAAAAGGGACGCATGTATTGATCAAAATTAATCTGTGGGTTGTTGTTGGAATAATTCGGAAATTCATAATAACCGCCGTTGGATGGGGATACCACGACCCATTTTGCAGTTGCTGGAGAACAAGACCAGGAAGCCTCTACTGCAGGAACGGAAAGCAACAAATTGCACAAAGAATCATAGAACATGCAAGAACCTCCCGCATAGTAAATCATGTTTGGGGTTGAAGCAACCGAGGAAGGGGGCTGGCATTGAGCAATTATCCCGTTGTTAAGTACGAAGAAAAAAGAAAATACAAGAATGAATTTTTTCATGGTAATAAGTTTAACCCAAAGAAAAATAAAAAACTCGTGTGATTTATTAATAAATTATTAAAATTCGTACTTAAAGTGAAAAATCTAAAAGCTCTAGAACAGGACTTCTAGAAATCGATCCTGGATTCAACCCAGGTTTTCCTTCAGGAATTGGACAATTCAATTCATGATAATAGTCCACCCATACCGGATAATACGTCTTGGTAGCAGGGTCCATAAAGGTCATTGGCGCCAATTCAAAAATCGGTTTTCCATGGTTCGCTACTTTAAACGATTCATACAACAATTCGCTGCAATAATACCGGTCGTTATTCAAAAGAAACACCTCATCGTAAGGTTTGCCCTTGAGTGATTTTGCATAAGAAACAGCCCGTTTGATTATGCTTTCATTCGCTTTTTTTAACCTAGCCGCCACAATTTTATTACTACGTTGCTTAAAATCTTTCAAACTCGTAACCTGCACTGAAGATCCAATCGCTTCGATAACTTTCAAGGAATCATGTTCTTCGATTACCATAGCACAATGAGAAAAATCCATGCCGTTCACCCCTTCGGTTACCGTTTCAATCGCATTACACATTGGACCACAATCCAGATCCTGGAAAAGCAAATCGCCGGCTCTCAAGCCCTCGTCAACCTTTTCCTCAGCGCAAGAAGCGCATAGAAAAAGACAAGATAAAATCAGGTAGTAAAATCGTTGTGACATTGGGTCAAATATAGTAATTTTAAAGCCCATGAAATTAAAGGCCCTACTCTTCTTCGTACTGCTTTCCATTTTTGGATCAATCCAAGCGCATGAGTACCACCTTGCCTTTATCGAATTAGAGTATTATCCTTCAGAGCAACAGTTCCAAGCAACACTTAGGGTTACTGCACATGATTTAGCGTATATTCTTTCAAAGAAACATGGCAAAACCTTAAGCATGGACCACATCCTTAAGACCGATAGTTTACGCACGGAATTAGAACTCATGGTCTGTGCCGGGTTTACGCTGTATCAAAATAACCAAGCAGTTTACTTCAAAGTGGATGGGCATGCGCTTGATATTAACGGTGATCTTAACTTCTATTTATCGTCGGAGGTAATCGCCGAACCTGGCACTCTTACCTTTGCCTTTCCGCTGCTTACCGCTTATTTTCCTGATCAACAAAACAAATTAGATTACTTAAAAAAAGGTAGGCATCACACGGTTTCCTACCTTGCTACTGATTACACTAAAGAAATCCCCGTAACCCCATGATGAAACATATACTTTGCCTTTTCTCAATTGCTATTGCTTCCGCGTCATTTGCGCAAAAAAAGTTTGCTCAACTTGATATGGAGCTTCCTACGCCGAACGAATATAGAAATGCCGCTGGTGCTCCGGGTCATGCATATTTTCAGCAGCAAGCAGACTATAAAATGAATTTGGTCTTAGATGATTCCAAGCAGAAATTAAGTGGTACCGAGACCATTACCTATACCAACAATTCCCCGGATGCCCTCCCCTATTTATGGCTTCAGTTAGACCAAAACATCTACGATGAGCATTCAGACACCAAGCTGATTGAGGTTGAAAAAATGGAAGATTTTAAATCCATAGGCGACATCCAAAAACGCTTTTTCCATTACGATGGAGGATTTAAAGTGGAGAGTATCTCTTCCACTTCGGGTCAACCCATGAGTTATTTCATCAATAAAACCATGTTGCGCATAGATTTAGCAACACCACTTGCACCAAAAAGCAGCATTAGTTTCACAGTAAAATGGTGGTATAACATCAATGACCGCATGGCGGTGGGTGGTCGATCAGGCTACGAATACTTTGAAAAGGATAAAAACTATTTGTACACGCTGGCTCAGTTCTTTCCGCGCATGTGTGTTTACAGCGACGTAACTGGTTGGCAAAACAAGCAGTTTCTTGGTCGAGGTGAGTTTACCTTGCCTTTTGGTAATTATGACGTAAGCATCACCGTGCCTTCAGATCATATCATTGCGGCTACGGGAGAACTTCAAAACGGAGCGGATGTGCTTACCGCAACGCAAAGAAAACGCATGGAACAAGCAAAAAAAGCGAACACACCCGTGCTAATTGTCACACAAGCGGAAGCAGAAGCTGCAGAAAAAGAAAAGAAATCAAACACCAAAACATGGCGATTTAAAGCGACGAACGTTCGCGATTTCGCTTTTGCCAGTTCGCGCAAATTCATTTGGGATGCGCAAAACGTTACGGTAGGCGGAAAAAACATTCTTTGCATGTCGTTTTATCCGAAAGAAGGAAACCCACTTTGGGAACGATATAGCACTAAACTCGTAGCGCACACGATAAAAACCTACTCAAAGTATACCGTTGATTACCCCTATCCTGTGGCTATTTCAGTTCATTCCAAATGGATCGGAATGGAATACCCGATGATCTGTTTTAACGGTGGAAGACCAGAAGAAGACGGCACCTATTCGGAAGGCGAAAAATATGGCATGTGGGGCGTAATTATCCATGAGGTAGGTCACAACTTTTTTCCAATGATCATCAATTCCGATGAACGCCAATGGACATGGATGGATGAAGGATTAAACACCTTTGTTCAGTATTTAACAGAACAAGAATGGGAAAGAGGATATCCCTCTAGAAGAGGACCAGCACACCTAATTGCAGATTACATGCGTGGAGATCAAAAATTCATTTCTCCCATCATGACTAATTCAGAATCCATTTTTCAATTTGGTAACAATGCGTATGGAAAACCAGCAACGGGATTAAACATTCTTCGCGAAACCATCATGGGTAGAGAATTATTTGATTACGCCTTTAAAACCTATTGTGAACGATGGAAATTCAAACATCCAAGCCCTGCGGACTTTTTCAGAAGCATGGAAGATGCATCTGCGGTTGATTTAGATTGGTTTTGGAGGGGATGGTTCTATGGGACAGAACCGGTTGACATTGCCATTAAGGAAGTCAAATGGTTTCAATTAAACAGTCAAAATCCCACGCTTGAAAAAGGCTTCTTGAAGGAACAAAACGACAATAAAGACATTCACATTGGTGTTACGAGAAATGAAACCGCCATCAAAGAAACCATCAACGAGCAGGATTCTTTAATCGATGATTATTATGCTAAACGGAACATTTATTTAGTTGATGCACTCGATAAAAAGGAATACGAAGAGTTTAAGCAGAAAACCAGCGAAAAGGATTTAGCCCTTCTCAATGCTGGAAAACATTTCTATGAAGTCCATTTTGAAAATGTAGGTGGCTTGGTGATGCCACTTATACTAAGATTCACCTTTACGGATGACAGCACCGAGGTTATACGTATACCCGTAGAAATATGGCGCCAATATGAAGATAAGGTATCGAAGGTGTTTATTTTTGATAAAGAAGTGAAAGAGATTCGCTTGGATCCATTCCTTGAAACTGCAGATGTTGATTTGAATAACAATGCTTGGCCAACAGAAATCCAACCCTCGAGGTATCAATTATTCAAGCAAAATCAACCAAAAGAAAACCCAATGCAGCGGCAAAAGCGTGTGGAGGCAATTAAAAATTAAATTGTAATTCACTGAAAGCCAACGAAATTGATTAAATTTCGTCTACCTAACCAATGCTTAAACTACTTCGATTTATCTGTTTTCTAGTTTTACCGTGGTCATTTTGGGCACAGGGAGACGATTGTGGTACCGCTACACCAATAAATAATGTGCAAAATTATTGCTCAGGGAATGGGGTTTTCACAAACGTAGGATCAACCCCTGGAACCTATGGATTACCAACGTGTTGGCCCGCGAATGCCACAGAGGACGTTTGGTTTTCATTTACCGCACTGGGGACGGATGTATTGATTTCGGCAAGTGGAATTGGCGGTGGCGGAACCATGTCTCAACCTAGAATTGCCCTATATGATGGAATCTGCGGGGGCTTAATGAATGAACTAAATTGTTCAAATGGAACTCCGGGTTTTGGTACTTCTCAAATTTATGAAGGGGCACTAGTCCCAGGTAACACCTATTATATACGTGTTTCAACTCCTCAAGCAAACGAAGGAAGCTTTGAGCTCTGCATCAACAGTTATACTCCAACAACGAATCCCGGTGCTGATTGCGGTGGCGCTGCCTTTTTATGCAACCAAAATCCTGTGAGTGTAGGAACCCTTGGTGGGGGCGGATTAAACAACGATGAACCCGAACCAGGTACCTGCCTTGACATGCCCGGACCCGATGAATCCAATTCTTCATGGTTTTATTGGACCTGTGGAACCGGAGGACCACTCACCTTTGATATCACCCCTGTAAATCCAATGGACGATATCGACTTTATTTTTTATCAACTGAACACAAGCAATCCGTGCGGAGCGAGAACCCCCGTTCGTTGTTGTTCGAGCTCTTGCCTCAATGCAACGGGATCCACTGGAATGAGTTTAGCGGAAGTGGATCAGAACGAATGGCCCGGGTGCCAAGCAGGATTTAATGCCTACATACAAAGCATTACCATGACACCGGGAACAAGTTACGCCCTACTCGTAAATAATTTCTCTGCAAACACAGGCTTTACTTTAACATTCAATAATAACAATCCAAATGGAGGAACCTTCGCTGGACCTGTACCACAAATCACATCGAGCAACTTAACTATTTGTACAGGAGATTCGGTAGTATTTAATGGGACAAGTTCACAAAATTGCGCAATATACAACTGGAATTTTACACCAAATGCTTCACCAAGTTCAGCTGTTGGTGTGGGATCACACACCATAACCTATCCCAATGCGGGCACTTATGTTGCCATCTTAAATGGTCTCGACAATACGGGTTGTCAATCCTTGGATTTTGTCAATGTAACCGTGAACCCACCGGTTCAAGTAATTATTGCTGCCGTTGACACGATTTGCAGCGGAGCTAATTTCATCCAAAACATTACCTCATCACCAGCCGGAGCTACCTTTAGCTATACCCCATCGGCAAACCCCAACCTGACTGGTGCGAACCCTGGTGCTGGCGGAAGCATCAATCAAATTATCAATAATACGAGTAACAGTACGCAAAATATTACCTACGTGGTGAATGCCAACTTAAATGGCTGTCAGGATTCTGACTCTTGCATTCTAACCGTTACGCCCTTGGTTGAGCCAAATTTCAATGCCATGGGGCCATACTGCTTAGGATTAATTCCAGCACCAATGCTTCCAGCGAGTTCAACGAATGCGATTCAAGGGACCTGGAACCCATTAGCCGTTAACACGCAACAACTCGGAAGTTTTAACTACACATTCAATCCAACACCTGGTCAATGCGCAGACTCAGCTTCGCTAACTGTACAAATATCAGATAACCCCGGGGTTTCCTTTAGTGCTGACAATTTACTGGGTTGTTCGCCATTACAAGGTACATTATCCACGCCTGCAGTGAATGGGGCTACCTACCTTTGGCAAATCAATGGTCAGCAAGCAGGAAATACAACGAGTATTTCATACAATTTACCGAATGTTGGATGTTATGATGTGGAATTACAAGTAGACATCAGCGGTTGCGCAGCCTCTGCGCTATTGAGTGATTATTTGTGTGTAGAAGCTACTCCTGTGGTTGGATTTTCGTTTGTTCCCGGAGAATTTACTTCACCTTCAGAATTGGTTAGTTTTAACAATGGTACGCAAGGAGCAAGCTCCTATGTATGGCTATACGGCGATGGGAACAGCAGCAATCAACCGGAAGGAACGCATACATATACCAATACCACAGGTGGTTATTTTGTAACGCTCATTGCAAGTTCGCCCTCAGGTTGCATCGATTCACTCACCCAATTTATCGGGTATCAAGAACCGTTAATTTACTATGTCCCAAATACCTTTACACCTGATCAAGACCAATTCAACCAGCAATGGAAACCGATCTTTACCAGCGGGTTTGATCCGTATGATTACCACTTAACTATTTACGATCGATGGGGAGAATTAATTTGGGAATCATTTAATTATGAAACAGGATGGGATGGCGTTTATGGAAAGGATTTCCATGCACAGGAAGGAATATATACTTGGGAAATCACCTTTGCCACCAAAACGAATACCGAAAAACAACAGATTACGGGAACCCTTAACTTACTTCGCTAGTTACTTCATTTTTACGACCTTTTCCAACAAGGTTTTTTCATTATTCCGAATAACTAAGAAATACGTACCGGAGGCTAAACCATCCATATCACAGAAAATGGTGTGAACACCACTCGAGAAATTTTGATCGAAATACGTTTTAACAGTAGCTCCATTCGCATCGCGCAGTTCACCCATCGTTCTCCCCTCCTCCAAATTCACCTTTACATGAACATTACTTGGTGTTGGATTTGGATAAATGAGCATGGAGCCATTCGCTAGTGCTTGTTCTTCCAAACTTACGTTACACGTTCCTGCCAAGGAATAGAACTGAACTTGGTGAGCGAACAACTGTTGCACCTCATTGGTTGGTACCTGAAACCAATCACGTAAAATCGATGCGTAAACATCCCTGAAATCAATTTGCATAGCAATACCCGCTTGATCAGGCAAGGAGCTAGCAATCGTTGGATTTGGACCGATGATACCGGATTGAATGCATGTTCCAAATAAAAACAATGGCGCCGCATCCCCGTGATCTGTTCCTAAACTCGCATTAGATTCAATTTGACGTCCGAACTCTGAAAACGTCATTCCAACTACACGTTGCTCAAGTCCTAGTAATTGAAGATCATCTTGAAACGCTGCAATGGCGTCAGAAACAGTTTTCAGCAATCCCCGATGCGCACCTGCTTGTAAATTGGTGGCATCCGCCTGGTTATCGTGGGTATCAAAGCCACCTAAGGAGACTACATACACTTTAGTTTTTAATCCCCCAGAAATCATTTGAGCAACATACTTGAGCTGGGTTGCTAAGGTATTTGTTGGGTCATACATGCCTGATAAATTATTGCCTGCCTGAGCAGCAGCATTTATCACCTGACCAAAACTATTAGTTTGTTCGATAATCGTCCCCACAAACTCTACATGCTCTCCATAATAGGAGCCGTCATTTACAAAGCCACCTTGATATAAATTCACAGCATTGTTTGGATTAGAGACTGCATGAGAAAAATTAGCAGCAATTCCTTGACACGTTGCGGTAACCTCCGACCCCATGCTGATGGCAAACGGATCCGGATACGTTACATTTGGATAACCTGTTGGATAATTCGGATTGTAGGAATCAAAATATCGTCCTAACCAACCACGCGTTTCACTCACATCAAGAGATCCTGAGGTCCAAATATCCATAGATCGAAAGTGGGATCTATTTTGTTCGGGGTAGCCCACATTTTGCACTACACTCAATTTTCCTTGATCAAAGAGCCCTTTCATTCCTTGCATTTGGGGATGAAATCCTACTTCTGGAGTTACCGATAAAATTTGATTCTGAGGAATGATAATCTCTGATCGATGAATCATTAAGTTGGCATATTGATCCAACGGAATTACCGTATTTAAGCCATCATTTCCTCCGTTCAATCGAATCATCACGAGCACTCGATCTTCTGCACCTGTAGAGAAATTAAACAACTTTTGACTCAAGGCCTGCATTCCAAAACCATTCGAAACGAAAGGTAAACTAGCTGAGCTTAGCGCTACATTTTTAATAAACTGTCTTCTTTTCATGAGGTTGGCATTAAATCATTTGATACTGAGGTAACTTGAATATACGGTCGAGCACCAACTGAACTCGATAACGAACGGGGTCTACAAAGGTCGGATTAGTAGGGTCATTCAAGTATTCATTATATTGTAAGGTCCATTCGAATGTAGGTAAGTTATTCGTTAACAAATTGACTAAGTCCGCATGAGTTGTCGCGTCCACTGGTTTCGCAATGAATAATTCACAGATATCATCAATCACTTGTATTGCACTCGACGGGAGACTTAAATTATTCAAAAATGGAATGGTATCAACTTTCAAGGTATACCCATTAATAGGAATTCCATAAATGCAGAGGCCTGTAGCGATATCAAATCGAAATTTAATGGTAGTGGAATTTATCCAAAGGCGAGAATAGGCGGGACTTAAATAAAAAGCCTCCCATCCAGCGACACTTGTAGGATTAATAAAATCAAGGCCCATGTTCGCAGCAGCGTAATATATGTTGAGGTAAAGGTTATAGTCTGTTGCTAAATCTACGTTGATTTGGGTTTCTGTTGAATTCAACATGCTAAACACCGTTTCTAAGGGGCTCCGAATAATGCTGCCAAGCAAAGCTACATCGTAAAAATGCTGACTGGTGAACAATTCTTGAAGCACCGGAAGAATATCGTAATTATTAGAAATCAGTGTTTGAGCTAATTCAGGAATCACATTGGTTTCTACATCAATTGTTATGTCATAATTAACAAAAAACCGGTACAATTCGGTACAAAGGAAGGTAGCGACTTGTGGTTGTTGAAAAATGATATCAATGTAATTAGCATATTCTTGTGCCCCGGCATTGCTTACTGTGGCATTTCCAAAATGATATGATAAGGTTTTGGTACTTGTGTCGTGTAACGGATTAAGGAATAAGGTTTGAGCGGCAGTTAAGGTAGAACTTCGAATGCCTTGAACCACATATCCACTTAGAATTTTAGCACCCGAAGCAACATCCAATTCTGTATAATTTGAATAGTCCCCGGCCGCAATTTGATCTCCTTTTCCAATCGTGAATAATTCCAGCAATTCTCGTGCATAATTCTCATTGGGGTGCTGAACTGAATTCGTATTTCCATTGAGAAACAACAACATGGCAGGATTGAGGGTTACGTCTTTTACTAATTGCTTTACATTACCTAATGAATTAGTTCGAAGCAGCTCCATGTAGGTATACGTCTCTCGAGCATCAGAAGAAAATGCTGCTCCAAAATGATTATGCCAAAAGAAAAACATCTTTTGACTAAGATCCAGCGCTTGATAATTCATGTTTTGCATTAACCAAGCGGTAAGTGATTTGACTCGTGCCATTTCGCACAATTGGTTACTAACGGGATTCGCCGGATATAAAGAACTCACCCAAGTTTGCCCTTGAGCAACTACGGTTTCACCTGCATCATATGCCAAGGGTGGATTAAGGGGTCCAACCGTTAACAATTGATTCACTGCATCCGTCATGGTCATATTCGTAATCGCTGTGATTTGCTGATGGGTGGGACCAAACAATGTTCTTCGAAGTAGATGTGCTGCCTCACTTCGGGTCCATGGACCTGTGAAAGGAATTAAACTCATTTCTTGTAATTTGTCAGATAAATATAATTTAATTATCCAAAAGAATTAGCCTTAACCGAAATAATTAACCTCCAATTTATATATGATATGCCATAGCTATGCTAAAATTTACATTAAACAACAACGCAATTGGCAACCAACCAAGTACCAGAACGTATACCCATCGAATTCGTATTCAAAACAAAAAATTGAATAAAATTCCCTGTTATTGAACCGCATGAAGTTAGTTTATCAGCAGACGAAGTGACAAGATAACAGGTTATTAAGAATTTGTTATTAAATTTGACTTACCTAAACAGATTATGAGAAGATTTTTACTCGCCATATTACCATTCCTTGTTTTATCTTTAGGATTTGGAAACGTACACGGACAAGCATCCACAATAACATTTAACTACACCGGGGCCATGCAAACATGGACTGTACCACCCTGTGTATTTACGATCAACGTAATTGTTGCAGGAGCCAAAGGAGGAGGTGCGAATGGAGGAAGTGGTGCACGGATATCTGCACCGCTAAATGTAACACCGGGCCAAATCTTGAATATTTATTGTGGTGGAATGGGAACGCAAGGAGCGGCTTCTGGCGGATGGAATGGAGGCGGAACAGGTTTTGCCTCAACCAATGGTAATGTAGCCTATGGCTCATGGGGTGGCGGTGGCGCCAGTGATATACGAATTGGCGGAACAGCCTTAGCAAATCGTGTTATAGTTGCCGGTGGTGGTGGCGGAAGAAGCGGTGGTTCTTCCCCTGTATGTGGAGGCGCCGCAAACTGTAATAACGGTGCTGCAGGATGTAACACGTACGGACAAGGAGGGCAAGGCGGAACGCAAGTTGCTGGTGGCGCTGGCGGTACTCCATGGGCTGGTACACCTCCTGGGGGTTCTCCTGGAACACTAGGTAACGGAGGACAAGCTGGACTTTGGCAAACTGCATCTGGCGGCGGCGGCGGCGGTGGATTCTACGGCGGCGGCGGTGGAGGTAACGATGGTTGCTGTACTGGCGCTAATGGTGGCGGTGGAGGTGGTGCAGGATCATCTTTAGTACCTCCTGGAGGAACTTGTTTAGCTGCAAACAATACCAATCATGGATATGTAACCATTAATTTCCAAGCGGGAGGAATCAACGTAACGGCAACTAATGGCGGTCCCTATTGTGCGGGTCAAACCATCACATTAACCGCTTCCAATGGAGCAACAACGTATTCTTGGACCGGGCCTAATGGGTTTACTTCAAATCTTCAAAACCCAACGATTCCGAACGCAACACCATTGGACAGTGGAGTTTATACGCTCAACTATACTACACCGAACTGTAACGGTACAGCTACTACATTAGTTATCGTAAATACACCAATAAATCCTGCCTTTACTCAAATTGCTCCAATTTGTCACAACGGTTCGGTACCCGGCTTACCTGCCTCTTCAAATAACGTCCCTGCACTAACTGGTACTTGGTCTCCTCCGGTAATCTCCTCTGCTGCGCCAGGAACCTATCCATATGTATTTACCCCGGCACCTCAGTTTTGTGCCAATACGGCAACCATGAACATTACGATTCTTCCAAATGAAACGCCTTCGTTCACCCAAATCATGCCGTTGTGTATCAATAGTGCACCACCAGCCTTGCCAAATCCTTCTACAAACCCTACACCGTATACCGGGACATGGGCTCCTCCTACAATCACAACAGCATCTGCAGGATTGTATACCTACACCTTTACTCCAACGGCTGGACAATGTGCAGTAGCCACAACAATGGATATTACGGTTTTAAACTACACAGAACCTACCTTCCAACAGATCGGACCTCTATGTCAATTCACGCAAGGTGTTACCCTTCCAGCTAGTTCAACGAATGCAGTTCCAATTTTAGGATCTTGGAATCCATCTGTAATCAACACCAATATCCCGGGAACCGTATTCTACAACTTTACGCCAAACCCGTTTCAATGTGCTGATTCTGCATCTATGTACATTACCATTGACCCACTGAACATCCCACAATTCACCCAAATGCCTTTGGTTTGTCAGGGAGATGTTCCACCGGTATTCCCATTGGTTTCCAATAACAACCCAGGAATCGTAGGAAGTTGGAATCCGCCGACAATTGACAGTTCGACACCGGGAACATTCACATTCGATTTTACACCAAATCCAAACCAATGTGCTGATTCAATATCAATGAATGTTATAGTTGTACCTTCAGTACCTCCAGTATTTGAAGCAGATACGTTGACCGGATGCAACCCATTAATGGTTAGTTTTAGCACAGTACCCGTACCTGGAGCAAGTTATGTTTACACTTGGAATGGAACCACCATCGGCACCACACCAAGTACAGACTACATGTTCACTGCAGCCGGATGTCATACAATCACCCTACAATATAACCTGCAGGGATGTTTGGAAACAACAACCTATACAGACTATATCTGCATGGAAAACTATCCAAACACTACATTTACGGCAAATCCAAATGTACTATCCTCCACGTCAGAAACGATCAATTTCACCAATACTACACTCGGAGCGATTAGTTACGTGTGGGAATACGGTGACGGTCAAACTTCAACTGTATTCGAAGAACCACATTTCTACAATGGAATTACTGAAAATATGTTGGTTAGCTTAACTGCAAGTACAGCCCTAGGTTGTGCTACAACGTACGAATTATCCTTACCGGTTATCTCTGATCCGATTTATTATGTACCAAATACGTTCACTCCGGATCAAGATGAGCATAACCAAACGTGGTTCCCAGTATTTACTACTGGCTTTGACCCGTACAACTTCAACCTTAAGATTTTCAATCGTTGGGGTGAATTGATTTGGGAAAGTAATAGCGCCGAAGGCCGATGGGACGGGACTTACGGAACAGACGGAAGAAAGGTTCAAGCAGGTGGCTATACTTGGGTAATCAAATATTCCAATAAAGAAACGGACGAGAAGAAAGTGGTTAGCGGAACGGTCAACGTACTTAGATAAACTAAACTTCAGCGTATAAAAAAAGCATCAGTTACTGATGCTTTTTTTATACCTAATAATTTAAAGCTATTCTATCTTCTTCTAAAAGATAGGCTCGATTTATTTCTTTCTAAAGAAAATCTTAATTGGAACTCCTGTAAAATTAAACTGCTCTCGTAAACGGTTCTCAATGAATCGGCTATACGAATCATTAACATATTGAGGTAAATTACAGAAAAAAGCAAAGGCGGGAGCGTGCGTTGGCAATTGCTGAACAAACTTAATTTTAACGTATTTTCCTTTTACAGCTGGAGGTGGGTTATCCAGAATTATTTCTAACATAACCTCATTTAACTTGGAAGTTGGGATTTTCTTTGTTCGATTTGCAAACACCTCCATACAAGTCTCAATGGCCTTATGAATACGTTGTTTTGTAATGGTAGAGGTGAAGATTATTGGAACATCATTAAACGGTGCCAACTGATTACGTAAATTCTCTTCAAACGCTTTCATAGTCGTATGATCTTTCTCTACAAGATCCCATTTATTCACCAACACTACAACCCCTTTAGAGTTTTTCTCTATCATGTAAAAAATTGCCAAATCCTGTTTTTGAAGGCCTTCGGACGCGTCAATCATTAGAAGACAGACATCTGAATTTTCAATGGTACGAACGGAACGAAGAACAGAATAATATTCAATATCTTCCGTGACCTTAGCCTTTTTTCGTATCCCTGCCGTGTCAATTAGAAGAAAATCATGCCCAAAAGCACGATACCTTGTATGAATTGAATCTCTTGTAGTACCTGAGATGTCCGTTACAATGTTACGCTCTGAATTAGTTAAGGCGTTAATCATGGATGACTTTCCAACATTCGGACGGCCAACAATAGCGATACGAGGCAGATCATCCTGCTCTAAAATCGCATCATCTTCCTTATCTAAAAACGTAACCACTTCATCGAGTAAATCTCCTGTTCCACCACCATTCGCAGCACTCAAATCAAATACATCTCCAAGTCCAAAGGAATAAAATTCTGCGGACATCCCAATGCGGTCGTTGGTATCTACCTTATTCGCAACAACTAGAATTTTCTTTTTACTCTTGCGAAGTAATTCAGCCACCAATAAGTCCATCTCAACAATTCCTGTCATTACATCGACCATGAACAGAATAACCTTCGCTTCATCGATGGCCAACTCTACCTGTTTCCTTATTTCTCCTTCAAAAATATCCTCTTTAGTTGCGGCATATCCACCGGTATCAATCACCGAAAATTTATACCCATTCCACTCCCCTTTACCGTAAATTCGGTCTCGCGTTACCCCACTCACCTCTTTCACAATCGCATCACGCGATTCTGTTAAGCGATTAAACAAAGTTGATTTTCCGACATTAGGCCGGCCGACAATTGCAATAATGTTGCTCATTAATATCCGTATTTTTTCAATTTAGCTTCTGAGGACCTCCAATCTTTATCCACTTTCACAAAGGTCTCTAGAAACACTTTCTTATCTAAGAATTTTTGAATGTCTATTCTTGCTTGACGTCCAATTTTCTTTAACATCTCACCTCCTTTACCAATGATTATTCCCTTTTGAGAATCTCGTTCTACGATGATAATGGCTCGAATCCGAATGAGGTGAACCGTATCTTCATACATTTCGATTTCAATTTGTGTACTGTAGGGAATTTCTTTTTGACAGAAATTAAAAATCTTCTCCCGTATGATTTCAGATACAAAAAAACGCATCGGTCGATCAGATAACTCATCTTTATCGTAATACGGTGGATTTTCAGGAATCAACGTTAGTATTCGTTCCCAAACGATGTCGATGTTAAAATTGTGCAAGGCAGAAATGGGATAAACCTCTGCATTTGGAATTTCATTTTTCCAGTATTCAATGCGCTCCGCCACCTTTTCTTGATGCGACTTATCCACCTTATTGATTAAACACAGAACCGGAACATTCAACTTTTTAATTCGTTCGAGTGTAGCCTCATGATTCATTTTTTGTTCAACGGTGTCGGTGACAAAAAGCAATACATCAGCATCTTGAAGCGAAACCGAAACGTATTCCATCATGTTCTCATGAAGTTTGTAAGATACATTCACCACACCTGGGGTATCAGAAAACACAATTTGATGGTCTTCGTCATTCACAATCCCTAGGATCCGATGACGCGTTGTCTGTGCCTTTGAAGTAACAATGGAAAGCTTTTCACCAACCAATTGATTCATTAAGGTTGATTTACCAACATTCGGACTTCCAACTATATTTACAAAACCTGATTTATGCGACATGGTTGCAAAGGTATGAAATTAAAGCGGGAGCACCTTAATGCGTGTAGCATATGTGCTTGCTTTGATTAACTTTGTGGGGTGACTGAAGACGAACAGTATATACAACGTTGCATAGATTTAGCCTATCAAGGTCAGGGAAAGGTGGCACCGAACCCAATGGTTGGTTGTGTAATCGTGAAGGATGGTCTTATTATTGGCGAAGGCTATCATGAGATTTTTGGTGGACCACATGCGGAGATAAATGCAATACGTAATGTGGGAGACGATTCCGCAATTCAAGGATCCACCGTTTATGTATCCTTAGAACCCTGTACGCATTTTGGAAAAACCCCACCTTGCACCTTGGCAATCCTTGCTTTAAAACCGCGGCGAGTTGTCATAGGAAGTCGAGATACAAATCCTTCCGTTGCCGGAAAGGGCATTGACCGGTTAAAGCGCGAAGGCATTGAAGTGTTGGAAGGTGTCTTAGAAGATGAATGCAGGGCCTTAAACAAACGTTTTTTCACGTTTCACGAAAAGCGTCGACCGTATGTAATTCTTAAATGGGCGCAAACTCAAGATGGATTTTTAGATCGAAACCGAGAAGAAGATGAAGTCGGTATCCATTGGATTTCTAGTCCTGAAACTAAAGTTTTAGTGCATAAATGGCGTTCAGAAGAGCAGGGCATCTTGGTGGGAAGAAACACCATACTGAATGACAATCCTTCATTGACGGTTCGAGAATTTAGTGGTACGAATCCAACACGCATTGTCATTGACAGCAATCTTAAATTATCCAAAGACGTTGGGGTATTTTCAAATGAAGCACCTACCCTGGTTTTTAATCGCGTAAAAAATGCAGTTGAAGGTCAGACGGAATGGATTAAAATTGCAGAAACATCAACTAAACTAATTCTTGAGGAATTATACAAACGCAATATTCTAAGTGTTTTGGTGGAAGGAGGAAGCCGTACCTTACAATACTTTATTATTGATAATGTGTGGGATGAGGCGAGGGTTATTGTAAGCTCAACACAATTTAAAGAAGGTATGCGTGCGCCTGTTCTAACAAAAACACCGATTCGCTCACACCCTTTCGGACCAACAGATACTATTTACTATTACCAAAGAAAATAATGGATTTATTCCTTAGTGTTCTAGCCTCAAGTTTGATTTTTGTTCTTTTTAGATCCTTTCCGGCTTGGAAAATAGATACTTTACAAGCTGTGATCGCGAACTATTTCGTTGCCTTTGCATGTGGAATATTTCTTTTTCATGACTACATCCCTGCAAGCGACGCCTTAGAAATCGGAATGCCCTTCGCTCTGTTGTGCGGTATTTTATTTATTTCGCTTTTCATTCTCATGGGCCTGAGCTCGCAGAAGAATGGAGTTTCAACCACTTCGATTTCTGTAAAAATGTCAATGGCTCTTTCCGTTATCTTGGTGTTATTTATTAATCACACCCCGTTGTCATGGACAAATATTATTCCCTTAGTTGCAGCCATAATAGGCGTATTTCTTGTTTCATTTTCGAAACCGGACAACAACCAATCAAACGGCTACCTATGGATGCTTTTAGTTTTATTTTTTGGAAGTGCCGGACTTGACTTAGTATTATATTTTACAAATGCTAGATGGCTACCCAATGGTTTTCACGACGGCGTTTTTGCAGCACTTGGTTTTTTAATGGCCGGTATCATGGGACTTGGCTACCTCATCATTAAGCGTGTCCAAGGAAAGATAAACTTCGATCGAAAAAGTTGGTTTGGGGGAATTATCTTGGGGATTCCGAATTATTTCTCCATCTATTTATTAGTAAAATCATATAATACACACGACTTAGACCCACATCAGATTCTTTCCATCGCTAATGTTGGTGTGGTAATTATTTCAGCAATTCTTGGTTTTAGTCTTTTCAAAGAGAAATTTACGACACAAAAAACCATCGGTTTACTCCTCTGCCTTGCCGCTTTAGGATTCTCAATCGGCTTCGGATAGCTATTTTGGGGTTAAATCCTTAACTTTGAGGTAATGAATAAAATATTACCCTTTCTTTTCGCTTGTGTTATTTGTAATTTATATAATGCTCAACTCTTTATCAATGAGGCCAGTAATGCCAATGGCACAAACTATGTCTTAGCGAATGGGAGCTCACCTGATTGGATTGAAATCTACAACTCAAGTGCTACATCTCAAAATTTGCAGGGTTTTTACTTGTCAGATAAGCGGACAAACCTAAACCAGTGGGCATTCCCTCCAATTAGTATCCCTGCGAATGGATTCACCACGATTCTTGCCAACAGTAAGGGCTCTACCTACCTCGTTAATCATTTCGAAAGTCCAATAACCTATGAAGCGTTATGGTCTTATGCTATACCCAACGCAGCTATCCCCAATTGGTACACCAACTCATACGATGCCTCCGGTTGGAGTCAAGGAAAAATGAGCGTCGGTTATGGAGACGGAGACGATAGCACAGACATCACCGGACCAGCAACTACTGTCTATGCACGAATTAGTTTTAATATTACTAATTTCAATGATATAGTTAAAACTATGCTTGACATCGACTATGACGATGGGTTTGTAGCGTATTTGAACGGCGTTGAAATTGCAAGAGATGGCTTAGTTGGAACCCCACCTAACTTTGATGAATTAGCTGCAGATCATGAAGCCCAACTATATCAAGGGGGCAATCTTAGCAGTTATGATTTGGATATGAGTGTTATTAGCAATTTACTACAAAATGGCATGAATGTACTTGCCGTTGAAATCCACAATTCCTCTCCAGCAAGTTCTGATTTAACATGCCGACCGTTCCTTACGTTTGGATTAGCCTCACCGCAACAACAATTCGGAGGGTATATTCATCCATTTTTCAATTCGCCACAAGCAGGAACCATTGAAACAAACTTTTCGATTGCAACCCTCGGTGAAACGATTTATTTGAGTGATGTGAATGGAATAATACTAGATAGTCTTTATGTTCCAGATCTTGAACCCAATATGTCTGTAGGTAAAAAGAATGATGGGAATAATTCCTGGTTTATCTTCCCTACGCCAACCCCTAACTCCACGAATAATGTGGCGTTATCTTTCAATGGATATGAAGAGCAACCATCACTCGATTTAGTCGGTGGGATGTATCCCAATACAATTACTGTAAATGTGATTAATAATTCTACGCAAGGCGGCATTGTAAGATATACACTGAATGGGCAAGACCCGGATGGAACCTCCACTGTAGTCAGCGGTCCGATTACTATTTCTGCCAATGCGGTATTAAAAGTTCGATGTTTTCCAAATGGTACCAATCGATATATGAGTCCTATTGAAGCGGAAACTTATTTGATTAATGAAAGTTCAACCATTCCCATCGTTTCCCTAACAATAGATGACGATGATTTGTATGGTGCCAACGGTATTTTCGATAATTGGTGGACCGATTGGAAACGCCAATGTAATATTGAGTATTTCACTCCAGATGGCATTAAACAATTTGAAAGCAAAGCGTCTGTTAAACCGGATGGTGGCGCTGGAGGCAGTCGCTCAAACCCTCAACATAGTGTTACCGTTGAACCGGCAAATACAACGTTTGGAACCGGAGAAAATATTCACTACCCCCTATTCCCAGAAAAACCGTATGTTAATGATTTACAAGCAATTTATATACGAAATGGAAGTAATTTCTGGAATCAATACCACCAACGCGATGCCACTTTCATGCGCGTCATGCGTAAATCATATGCGAACTCGCAAGCGTATCGTCCAGCCAATGTGTTTTTAAATGGCCAATTCTTTGGCGTTTATGAGCTTCGAGAAAAAGCAAATGAGACGTATTTCAACGAGAACTACGGTAATCACGTAGACAGCCTCGACTTGCTTTCAGTGAGCTATTGGTATGGCAGCACCTTGCGAACAGTTAAAGGTTCTGATAGTTCCTTTTTCAATATGATCAATTTTATCACCACGGCAGATAAGACCAATCCAAACTATTTAAGTGAATGCGACAAGCGTCTAGATTTGAAAAACTACACGGATTACATTGCCGCTGAATTGTGGTATGGAAATACCGATTGGATTTACAATAATATGAAAATCGCAAGAACACGAAGTACGGATAATAAATGGCGATTTTTCTTACAAGATGTGGAATGGGGGCTTGGCGGATGGACAGATTATAATGCAAACATGTTTGATTGGTTTCAATACGCCATTCAACCAAATAATTACTATGAGATACATAGCAATTTAATGCAGGATAGCACCTATAGAAATTACTTCATCAACCGGTATGCGGATTTAATGAATACAACGCTACATCAAAATACATACACCCCGATAATCAATCAAATGTATCAAGAGCTACTCCCAGAAATGCCACGTCATTTTGCGCTTTGGACAGGGGATGTACCCGGAGGCATGAACAATTACACCTACAATAGAGATGTTATTTTAGGACAATTTAATAACAGAAACAATGCGGTACGGAACCAAATGTTGAATTATTACAACCTACAAAACAAGGTTAATGTTACCTTGAATACAATTCCTGCCGATGCGGGCTACATCAAAATCAGCACAATTGTTCCAGATTCCTTACCCTGGACAGGAGTTTACTTCAATGGGAACCCGGTTAAAATTACAGCGGTAGCAAATCCAGGATACACTTTTGATCATTGGGAATACAACATCAACCTTCCAGCTAATCTATTAAACCAAGAATCCGTGTCGGTTAACATCGCTACAGATGATTATTTTACTGCCGTTTTCACGGGGGCCGCATCCAATTCCTCGCTCACGATTTCAGAAATAAATTATCGTCCAGATGCTAGCTTGGATGGAGGAAACTGGATTGAGTTGCATAATTATGGAAATACCGAGGTAAACCTTACGGGATGGTCTTTGAAAAGTGATGACTTCTACAACAGTTATTCATTCAGCGATGGGTTAAAAATACCTGCCGGAGGCTATTTGGTAGTAGCGCAGGACACGCAACTATTCCATTCCGTTTATCCAACAGTTAATAACGTAGTGGGCAACCTCCGTTTTGGTTTTGAAAACAGCATGGATTCTATTTACATTTTCCGCCCAAACAGCGATACCTTACTTGCTATGCAATTTTCAAATGACGCTCCTTTCCCTCGTTGTGCTGATGGGTTCGGAAGAACCTTAGAAAACAAATACACGACATCCATTAGTCTGGATTCGCTATCATGGTTTTGTGGATGTATTGCAGGCTCACCGGGTGAAGCCTATTTCCCTTGCGATGAACCTGTGATTTTTAGTGAATTCAACCTTGGTAAACAAACCATAGCGCATAATGCTGAAGATTGGATTGAATTGAAAAACAATACAGATAACGTAATTAACTTTTCAGGATATACGCTTAAAGACGAGAAACAAAATAATAGCTTTTCGCTTACAGGATTACAACTAAACCCTGGTGAATACGCAGTTATTGTGAAAGATTCCTTGCTATTTACTGAGCGACATCCGAATTTTGAGGGCAAAGCCTTGTATCAATTACCTTATGGCATTTCGAATAATGATGCATTAAGATTATATGATATCAACGGAACCTTACTTCAAAGTGTCGTTTTTGATACCACAATCGCGTGGCCACAGGCTCCGTTTAACAGTGATTTCACCTTTGAATATTTAGAAGCAAATGCCAATCAAGCCCTTGCTTCGAATTGGTTCCAAGGGTGTGAAGGCGGATCGCCAGGTCGTGCATTTGGCCCTTGTCCTGTGTTGCCAGACGGCGCTTTTGCTTGGCTTTATCCAAATCCTTCCAATGGGGAAATTACAATTGCTATAGACAATATGTTAACGGGTAATGCCGGAACACAAATCGAAGTGTTCGACCTCAGCGGTAAACTTGTTTACGAAGAAGCATTCCCAGTAGTTGTAGAGTCAGTAGAACCTATCCAATTGGATTTGAGTTCTCTACGTGCGAGTATGTATTTGATCCGAGTAACTAAAGCTTCTCAATCAGTTACACTTCGCCTAATCAAAAATTAAGCCTGAGAAGCGCGATTCAATAGGGTAATCATAGCAGCAGTTACAATAAACAATTGCGTTGCTGTTTCGTCATCCATAGAGGTCCCATCTTCGTCGTCGGTAGATACCTCCATGGCCATGAAACGAGTTAATTCAGGTTGATCACAAAAGTCTTCCAGCATTTGTTCTGACTCTTCATCATCTTGCTCAAAGTATGCGTCAAGCATGGTAGAGAATTCCGGTTGAAATGCCTCAATCATTTCTTCGGTAATCTCAACAGGTGTTAATCCCGCTTGATTAAATGACTCGATAATTACCCAAAAATAATAGAGTAAATAGCCCTCTAATGTTTCGTTTTCGTATTCTGACGGTGCAGCTAAGACATAATCCAAGAGAACTGGTTGCTTCTCTGAAAATGCGGTAATTCCTTCCTCTAATTGCTCGTCTGTAGCCTCATCAACCCAATCAAGGGCTGTTTCAATGTGTTTAATTTCAATATGTTTCATTGGGTCAAAGGTAGCCTTTATTGAGTATAAAATGAAAATGTAACTTAGGATACATATTAACACAACTACTCAATGTACCTTTGCAGCATAATGAAAACAAAACTATTTTACCTTGGAATGACGTTATTGGGAATGGTGGTCGGATACCTTTATTACACGTATTATGGGTGTATAAAAGGGTGCGCAATTACCGGAAACCCTTGGCGCTCGACCTTGTATTTTGGGTTTATGTTTTTGTTAGGAAGTAATTTAATTAAAGATTTAATAACAAAAAAGTCATGAGTGAATTTAGCGGAACAATCGTAGATGTAAGAACACGAGCAGAATTTAGTGGTGGCCATGTGGCCCATTCAGTAAACATTCCATTGCAAGAAATAATGGACCATGTAGATGAAATCAAACAAATGAAAACGCCCATCATTTTTTGTTGTGCATCCGGTGGAAGAAGCGGACAAGCAGCGCACTACTTCAAATCCTTGGGCGTGGATTGCGAAAATGGAGGCGGATGGATGGAAGTAAATCACCAATTAAACAAATAAGATGGGATTATTTAGTACACTGTTCGGAAAAAGTGCAGATTTCGCACAACTGGTCAAGGATGGCGCGATTATTTTAGATGTTCGAACGCCTGGTGAATATGCTGGCGGTCACATTAAAGGTTCCAAGAACTTTCCACTTCAAAGCCTTCAACAAAACGTAAGTAAAATCCCAAAAGACAAGGTAATTATCACATGTTGTGCATCCGGAATGCGCAGCGGATCAGCCAAGTCCATACTTCTTTCTAGTGGCTTTAAAGAAGTTCACAACGGTGGTGGTTGGATGAGTTTAAAAGGTAAGATTTAACCATAGATCGATAACGATCAAAGGGGTCGGAAGCCCTTTTTTTTTTAAAAATATTATTGAACTTTACTACCTTTGCCTATCCTTTAATTTATCATAGCATGCAACTGTGGAATAAATACAACAAGGAGGAATTGGAAAAACAACTTCGCGAGAAAGGGCACACCTATGTTACGGTATCGTTCTACACCTACGCTAAAATCCAAGATCCTCACACCTTTCGAAATGAATTCTATGTCCTGTTGGATTCACTTGATGTGATCGGTAGAATTTATGTGGCTCATGAAGGAATCAATGCCCAAATTGCCGTACCGAATACACATTTTGATGCGTTCAAAGAAAATCTCTATTCGATTGATTTCTTAAATGGAATTCGGTTAAATGTTGCGGTGGAAGAAGAAGGAGCAGAATTTCCGTTTTTAAAACTAAAGATCAAGGTCCGAGATAAAATCCTTGCAGATGGACTGAATGATGAAACCTTTGATGTTACTAATAAAGGACAACACTTAAATGCGGAGGAATTCAATAAATTAACCTCTGAATCAGATTGCTTACTGGTGGATTTTAGAAATCACTACGAACATGAAGTCGGACACTTTAAAGATGCCATCTTACCTGATGTAGACACGTTCCGTGATTCATTGCCAGTAATCGAAGAAGAAATCCTTAAAGGAAACGAGGACAAAAAAGTAATCATGTATTGTACCGGTGGAATTCGGTGCGAAAAGGCATCCGCTTGGTTTAAACACCGTGGTTTTGATAATGTGTATCAATTGGACGGTGGAATTATTAAATACGCTAACGAATGCAAAACCCAAGGATTGGAAAATAAATTCTTAGGCAAGAATTTCGTCTTTGATGAACGCAGGGGAGAACGAATTACAGAAGACATCATTAGTTCTTGTCATCAATGCGGTGCGCCATGCGATGAACATACAAATTGTGCATTCGAGGGCTGTCATTTATTATTTATACAATGTGACAACTGCAAGTCTATTATGGAGAATTGTTGTTCCGATGAATGCAAGAGCATCACACATTTACCAGAAGCGGAACAAAAAGAACTTCGTAAAAAATTAACTCAAAGTAATCTCATATTTAAAAAAGGGAGATTCGAGCCAAATAAGCTTAAAATAAACAGGTAATTGAGTTATCTTTGATACAAATTCGCATTCATGAACTTGCTTCTTTTCATTAATTGGTCGTTCGACGCTGAAATAATCCCAGGATTCCGCACACCAAATTGGTATGGCCTACTCTTCGTTTCGGGAATGATTCTCGGATATTTCGTGATTCGAAAGATGTTCAAACAAGAAAACATCGCCAATGATTTACTTGATAAATTAGTGATGTACATGGTTCCTGCGACCGTTATTGGAGCGCGCCTTGGGCATGTATTTTTTTATGGCCCGTATTGGGGTCCCGAAGGATATTTTTCTCATCCCGAAGAAATCTTTAAAATTTGGGAAGGTGGTTTAGCAAGCCACGGCGCCGCAGTGGTAATTCTCTTAGCCTTATGGTATTTTTCTAATAAAGTAATTCACAAACCATACCTGTGGATGTTGGACCGAATTGCAGCTCCAATCGCGATTGCAGGAGCATTCATAAGACTCGGAAATTTAGTCAACCATGAAATGGTCGGGTATGTAACCGATGTTCCTTGGGGTTTTCGATTTTTACACCATGATTGTATGAATGTGATAGACGGTCAATATCTATGTGAATGGGCCGAAATCCCAGTACGTCACCCGGCAAACCTCTATGAATCACTTGCCTATTTTCTATCGTTCGCAATACTCATGTTCCTTTTTTGGAAAAAACAAGGATGGAAAAAGCAAGGCTTGGTATTTGGAACCTTCCTAATCCTAATTTTCGGATTCCGTTTCCTAATTGAATTTTTAAAAGAGAGCCAGACCGATAACGATTCAATGGTCGATGTAAGTACGGGGTTAAATACCGGACAATGGTTAAGCGTTCCTCTAATTTTAGCCGGTATAATTTTGATTATTAGGGCAAGAAAAAGATCATTCGAGGAAGCTTAGTGTATAATTGACATTAAGATATTCGGAATCCTTTATATATTTGTAAAAATTTGTTGAAATATGGCCATCAAGTCAAGCACTAAAAAAGCAGCTACCGCAAAGAGTTCCGAAGGTAAATTCGGGAAAGAAACATATGTCAAATGGTACAAGGATATGTTACTCATTCGACGTTTTGAAGAAAAAACAGGTCAGTTGTATATTCAACAGAAATTTGGTGGGTTTTGCCACCTTTACATTGGACAAGAAGCCATTGCGGTTGGTACTGCCAGTGCGGTACGACCAACAGACAAGCATATGACCGCATACCGTGACCATGCGCATCCGATTGCATTGGGTACTGACCCACGCGTGTTGATGGCTGAATTGTACGGGCGAATCACAGGGTGTTCCAAAGGAAAAGGAGGCTCTATGCACTTTTTTGACAAGGAGAAAAACTTCATGGGTGGCCATGGTATTGTCGGAGCTCAAATCCCAATGGGAACTGGGGTTGCTTTCGCAGAACAATATAACGGTACAGAAAATGTCGCTATCGTTTCTATGGGTGACGGTGCGGTTAGACAAGGTGCACTTCATGAAACCTTCAACATGGCAATGATGTGGAAACTTCCAGTGATTTATATCATTGAAAACAACAACTACGCTATGGGAACAAGCGTTGAACGTACCACCAACGTTACCGATCTTTCTAAAATTGGTCTTTCGTATGAAATGCCTTCAAAAATTGTTAACGGGATGCGACCAGAGGATGTGCATAATGCCATCGAAGAGGCGGCAAACAGAGCACGTCGTGGGGATGGTCCTACCCTACTCGACATTCGAACATACCGTTACAAAGGACACTCAATGTCGGATCCACAAAAGTACCGTACTAAAGACGAGGTAAATGATTGGATGGAACAAGACCCGATCGACCATGTGTTGTCCGTGATTAAATCAAATAAATGGCTTTCCGAAAAAGAACTGTCGGACATCGATGCATGGGTGAAAAACGAAGTAGACGAAAGCGTTACTTTCGCTGAAAACTCACCTTATCCGGAGGCAGAAGAACTTTACAAGGACGTTTATGTTCAAGCAGATTATCCATACATTAAAGAATATTAATATTACAAGCAATGGCTGAAGTAATTTACATGCCCAAATTAAGTGATACCATGACCGAAGGAGTTGTGGCATCTTGGTTAAAAAACGTGGGCGATGCTGTGAAATCCGGCGAGTTATTGGCAGAAATCGAAACCGATAAAGCCACCATGGAATTTGAATCGTTCTATGACGGTGTGTTATTGCACATTGGGGTAGAAACAGGCAAGGCGGCTCCAGTTAACGCCTTATTAGCTATTATTGGTCAAGCCGGTGAAGACATTTCTTCTATACTGAATGCAGCTCCGTCCGCAGAGCCAGCGAAAACAGAAGAAGTTAAGCCTGCTCCAGTGGTTGAAACCCCTGCGCCAAAAGCTACACCAACCCCGGCTGCTGCACCTGTTAGTGCACCAAAAACCACCCCTAAACCAGCCGTAAATAACGACCGTGTTTACGCTTCACCGCTCGCTAAAAAACTGGCAGAGGAGAAAGGGATTGATTTACAATATGTTGCAGGTTCTGGAGAAAATGGTAGAATCGTAAAACGCGATGTGGATCACTACATGCCACATCCAAACGGTGGTTCTGCATCCGCAGGTAATTCAGGTGGATTAACTACCGAAACGTATACGGATGAGCCTATTTCTCAAATGAGAAAAACTATTGCTCGTAGACTTGCAGAAAGTAAATTTACTGCACCGCATTTTTATCTTACCTTGGATATCGACATGGATAATGCCATGGCTTTTCGTACTTCAGTCAACGCCACAGAGGGATACAAGATTTCATTCAATGATATCGTAGTAAAAGCGGTGGCTCTATCTCTAAGAAAGCATCCAACCGTAAACTCTTCTTGGATGGGCGACTTCATCCGCAGAAACCAACACGTTAACATAGGTGTAGCTGTTGCTGTAGAAGATGGCTTACTGGTTCCTGTTGTTCGCTTTGCGGACACAAAAGGATTCATGCAAATCTCTTCAGAAGTTAAAGATTTTGCAGGTCGAGCTAAAGAGAAAAAACTACAGCCTGCAGATTGGGAAGGAAATACCTTTACCATCTCAAATCTTGGTATGTTTGGAATTGAGTCCTTTACTGCTATTGTTAATCCACCTGATAGTTGTATTTTAGCTGTAGGAGGCATTAAGGAAGTTCCTGTAGTAAAGAATGGGCAAGTTGTCCCAGGCAATGTAATGAAAGTAACCTTATCTTGTGACCATCGCGTAGTAGACGGTGCAAGCGGTTCAGCGTTCTTACAAACATTCAAAAACTACATGGAAAATCCAGTTTCGATGCTCCTTTGAGTAAGCGAATGGATGTATGCCTAACCTAAGATTACTACCTCTACTTTTTGCATGTTGCGCGACACTTTCTGTGTGGAGCCAAGCGACTATTCGAGTTACAGTACTTTCCGTTCAAGTTGGTGTTTTTCAAGATTGTGATGGGCTTTTCTTTGGGAATTCAGACTTTGTATGGGAATTTACCGGAACGGATAACACTGTTGGATATTCCAATAATAATCCTGCCCTTTTCGGGATTTTTGGCTTTAATTATGCCTATAAAAACAACGACAACGGGCCCTATACGATGAGCACCCCGAGCGGGAATTTTTCGCCAAGTAATGGCCTTTTCTTCGATCACGACTACCTCTGTCCAACCAATGTCCCAACTACCATTAATTTAGCTTGGGAAGCATACGAAAACGATGATGTTGGTAATTATGATGTTTTGGGGTTGAATGACGGTCAAACCAACCTGCAAAATGTAGCGATGCCAGTTCCTGCCGCAGCGGGATCTTTGTTTTATACGTTCACGGCAAATTCCGTAGATCCCGGATGCAATCAAAACTACACCGTGAATTTGCGGGTGGACCGAATTCCCATTGTGGTGAATTACATGCAAGATAATATCTGCAACGCAAACAGCTTAACACTGAACACTACCTACACCTTCGGTTGGTGTCCTGGGACGCTAGAACCAAACGAACCCGCTGCAAATGACGTACAAAATGCGGGTTCACTATGGTCTAAATTTGTAGCTCCGCCTTCCGGCAGTGTAGAAATCACCTCGGATTTGGCTGGAACTCAAATTGGAACCTATTTTCAAATTTATCATGCGGCTGACCAAGGTAATTGTACCGATGGGATTCATGCGGTGACAGGCGCACTGATTAAAAATAAATTTGAATACCTTTCGAACGTAGACTTTTCTGATGGCGTAGACCTACTTGGGATCGACCCCGAGGCTGAAATCACCCTGAATGCGTGCGACCCCATTCCTTTGATTTCCTATCAAAAGTTAATTCCTGGTGAAACGTATTATATTCAATTTACATCAGACCAAGTCAATGACAACGGATATTTTCAGCTCCGAGTAAATGGTTTGGGTGGAGGCGCACCTAATCTAGAAGATATTCCCTGTTTATCCACTACCGTGCCTTATGGAACAGCCGCGATTTCTTCGGGACAAAACAGTCCAGCAACAATTACCTTAAATTTTGGTTGTGCCTTTGACGGTGGGAATAATGCAGCAGAAACAGGACAAGCGCACAGCAGTTCGAATCCGAACCAATACCATGCCTATGACTATCCCCATGCTGCCGTAGGAAATCCTGTGATGAATGAAAGTGTTTGGTTGAACTTTATTGCTCCGCAGCAAGGCCGCATATCCTTTGAAGCAGATTATCAAAGTGCCCTTTATGGCGAAAGCGCTGCCCTATTCGGCTTCGATACGTCGTTTGCACCGGGCGTTCCCGGGGATTATTTATGCTCTAACCTCAAATTTATCGATTCCGATGAAGGAGGAACCAATGGATTTCTAGGCGGTGACCCTAACGCCTTAATTCTTGCTCCGTGTTTAGAACCTGGCTATAAATATTTTGGTATGGTGGATCCTTCCGATGCCATTACACCCCTAAGTTCACAATCCATAAAAACATGGGTACACGACCCCAGTGTAGTGGATCCAAGTCAAAACCCGCCGGGGAATGATATCCTTTGCCTTACCATGCAAAACCCCTTATATCAAGTCCCTGTAATTCCTGCGGGAGTAACTCCTCCGTTTCAAGCGGTAGCAGGTTCGAATGTGCTGGCCTGTCAAGAATACTTAGCGGGTGAACCAAATATTGATCCGAACCCGTCCAATTGTGCGAACCAAACCGTCTGGCATTACTTTGTGGCACCGGCCTCTGGAGCGGTTGAAATTAGTTTACGTGCGTATATTGGTATGAACTTATTGCGCTTCAATATTTATGAACTGTTGAATGGAACTAGCTGCTATGGAGGGCTTGCCCCAGCTACATTTACCACCAATGGAACGCGCTACGATCCAGTAATTACGCCAGTGGTAAGTGGTGCTGCAACGCAAAATGGAATGCAAGTATCTATGTGTTGTTTAGATTCCGGGACCGTATATGCCATTCAATTGGATGGAGGGTCGCCGGGTGATGAAGGACAATACATCATTGATTATGTGCATGAAATCGAGGCGGATGCTGGAGATATTGAAGTCACAGTAAGCAATGGTGAATATACCAATGTATTGCTTGGAGATACGGTCCTGGTGTGTTACGGAAATACGCTTCAACCGAACATCATGCTCGACGGAATTGGAAATTCTACGCAACAACTTCCGGGGTGCTTATCTCCAGGTTATGTCTTGCACAGTTACCCCACGGTACCTGATCCAGTATATAATTCAGGCTTTACATTCATTGACTCCTTGCAGTCAAACGGCAGTTTCGTGCACAGCGGCAACGGGAGCGGTTCCTTTGGCAACCCAGTTTACAATACCGTATATTACCTCTCTCCTGCGGGGGACTTACCCAACGCCTGGGGTAATTTCAGCTGCCAAACCACCACGGTAGAAGAAGGCGTTCCCGTAGTATTCCTATCGCCTTTAGCGGCATCCAGTTCATACGATAACAGCAATTGCACCTTAAGTTTTTCATTAAACGGAGGGGTATCTGGTTATTTGAATCAAGGGTATGAATATTCGATAACAAATCCGTTGGGTGCGCCGGTTCAATCAGGAAATGTAGTACAAGGACAGTCCGTTTCCTATGTTGCGTCAATTCAAGGAACCTACACAATAACGATTCCAGATGAGCCGTGTCCCTTAACCTTAAGCATCGATGCCACGGGTTGTCAAAATCCGTGTGTACCGGTTACTGTTCCCGTTACGGTAACGATCTGTCAAGGAGACAGTATATTGTTGGGCGGAGCGATGCAGAACCTCACAGGAACCTACACGGATTCCTTAATTTCCGTTATGGGTTGCGACTCTGTGGTCTTAAGCACACTCAATTTTCACCCGAATCCAAGTTATGGGTTTCAAAATACCACCTTGTGTCAAGGCGATGTATTTTCCTTTAATGGAAATGAGTACACCGAAAATGGTCAATACCAAGATACGATTCAAAGCATTCATGGGTGTGACAGTATCGTAACCACCAGCATCTTTGTTATCACTCCTGTGGTCGTAAATCAAGAAGTACACTTATGCCAAGGGACATCATATACCTTTAATGGAAACACCTATACGCAGGAGGGCGTTTATTTTGATACCACCACCACGGTAAACGGCTGTGATTCAATCAACGTCTTAAGTTTATTCTTGAATGCAGCATATGAAACCAGCATCATGGATACCGTATGTTTGGGAACGCCGTACATTTTCGGCATAGATACCATAAATACATCGGGGACCTATACCCTCCCCTTGGTGGCAGATAACGGCTGTGATTCTACGGTAACCTTAGATTTGTTATTCTTAGATTGTTCGATGCTGACGATATACGCACCGAATTCCTTTACACCAGATGCCGATGGAACGAATGACTTATGGTACCCAATTCTACAAAACGTAAAGTCATATTCCTATACCATATACAACCGTTGGGGAGAGCGTATCTTCACGTCAACGGGTGATCCGTGGGATGGAACCTATAACGGAAACAAATGTCAGATGGGGGTGTATACGTACATCATTGATTGGATCGACAACGAGAACATTGGTCACCGAGTAACGGGAAGTATAACCTTGATTTTGTAGTAAAAAGTTTGAACTGGGGAAGGTTGAAGACAAGAGCTAACCGTGTTTATATAGCGTTTCAATAAGTAAAGTCTATTTGCGTTAAAGGATTCCAAAAAACGCAATGGAAATAGAAATCATCGTTTTGTTTGTAAAAAGAATATTTTATCTTCGGAGTCAGGTTCTTGTGAAAAAGTGGGCCGATTGCCTGCATGCAAAATATTATGGTCAATGAAAAAACTAATTTTTAATTTTTTGATAATCTTTAGTTCGATCTCTTCATTTTGTCAGTCTTCAACTGTAATTAAGGTCAATAACGCATTGGAATTTGTGGAGGCAATTGGTTCCAATAAAACAATAGAATTAGAAGGAAATACTATATTTCTCTCAGATATTTCTTCAAGCAAATCAGGAAGCAACTACAGATTTGATGAAGAGTTTGACGGGCACGAGTTGGTTATTTTTAACGTATCTAATCTCAAAATCATAGGTTTAGGTCTAAAACCCGTAAAAATTATTACAAAACCAGTTTATGGTGACGTATTAGTATTCAATAATTGTAGTGACGTGTTATTAGAAAATATTGATGCGGGACATGGACCAGAAAAAGGAGAATGCACTGGAGGAGTGCTAAATTTTTCTGATTCAAAAAATATTAGTATCAAAAATTCGGTTTTGTTCGGTAGTGGAATTGAGGGAATAACCGCTGAAAAAGTCAAAAATTTGAATTGTGACAATACAATTATTAAAGGGTGTTCCTTTAGTATTATGACGTTGAAAAATTGTGAAAAAATTAAGTTCAATAACTGTGAGTTCATTGATAATAAAGAATTTGATTTAATAAATCTTTCAGACTGTTTAGATTTAACATTTGCTCAATGCAAAATTTCAGAGAATTCCTCCTCATCAATTCTAAGAATTACAAATTGTCTCAATATACTATTTACTGAATGTATAATCGAAAATAATAAAGGCTATTGTGATTCTGAGCATAATAAATTAAAATATGAAACGCTTCAAAATCAAGTGTCACAGAATGTCGAATCTTTCTGTCTCCCTTGTGTTGAGCTAGGAGAGTATGAAGATGATTATTTATTTAACATAGACAAGTCTGTAGTATACATAAATAATTGTTCTATTAATAATAATACGAGTTGTTACTTTTCAAAAGATACTAAATCTTTCGAATTAAAAAATTGCTCCTTTAATGAAAATCAATTCATTTTGGGATATTTTGCTAATTAGCAAAGCCCATAACATAACCTTAGCGACATTTAACGCCCGCTTAGCTGCAAAACGTTAATCCTCATAGATTCATTTAAATTAATAATCATGCAAATTAAAATCGCTTGTCCCACATGTGAATGGGAACCAGACGGAGGCCCACATTAGTGTTGTACCTGTGGACATGAATGGAATACCTTTGAAACTTCAGGAAAATGCCCAGCTTGTTCTAAAACATGGGAGGACACACAATGTCCTGGACCTGGAGGACCCGGTGGCTGTGGGACTTGGTCGAAACACATTGATTGGTATAGAAATCTAGACACCGCTTTAAAACTAGCATTGGATAAAACTTCAGTTGCGCAACTCAATGACATTTAATCCCCCCACCATTCAAGCATACTTAAGCAATCTATCTGAAACGGATCGAACAATTTGTGAATTCCTGCTTGAAATCATGAATCGCGAATTACCCATGGCCGAATCTAAAATTTGGCACCGTCACCCCGTTTGGTTCATCCAAGGCAATCCCATTGTAGGGTTCAGTAAACAAAAAAAAGGAATTCGACTGATGTTTTGGAGCGGAGCTGATTTCGAGGAAGAGGCGCTAAATGTGCGGGGGAACAAATTTAAAGACGCTTCCATTTTTTATACTGATATATCCGAAGTTGACCCAAACGCATTAACTCAGTGGCTTCAAAAGGCAATTATAATTCAATGGGATTATAAAAACATCGTTAAACGAAAAGGTAAACTCGAACGCATCATCACCTAGCTTGACCTCATGGCTATCAAGGACAAAACACAGCATTTTAACATTTTTTTTGTACCTTGCTTATCGATTAATTAGCCTATGAAGAACTTACTACTCTCACTCATCCTACTACCAACACTCTTTTTATCCCAAGCGATTGTTCAAGTGCGTGTACTTAGCGTACAAACACTTTCCAATGTGGATTGCGATGGCTTGTTTCTTGGGAATTCTGATTTTGTTTGGGAATTTACAGGTACCGACAACACCCTCGGTTTAACCAATAATAACCCAGCACTGTTTGGTATCTTCGGTTTTAATTACGGATACAAAAACAACGACAACGGACCTTACACGATGTCCACACCCGGAGGAACATTTTCCCCAAACAACGGATTGTTCTTTAATCACAACTACCTCTGCGTTAATGATGTTCCAACAAGCATAAACCTCGCATGGGAAGCTTACGAAAACGATGACGCCGGAAATTATGACGTACTTGGATTAACTGACGGTCAAACCGGTCTTCAAAATGTTACCATGCCAGTTCCAGCAGCGGTTGGTATTTTAAATTATTCATTTACCGCAGCTAGCCAAGACGGAGGATGCGCGCAAGTTTATACCATCAATTTGCAAGTAGAGCGCCTTCCCTTGGTGGTCAATTATATGCAAGACAATATTTGTGCGGCTCAGCAATTAACCTTGAACACCACCTATACCTTTGGGTTTTGTAACGCCACCCTAGAGCCCAATGAACCCGCCGCACAGGATGTACAAAATGCAGGATCCCTTTGGGCAAAATTTGTTGCCCCTGCCACCGGAAGCGTTAATATAACCAGTGACTTGGGAGGTACAGATATCGGAACCTATTTCCAAATTTATCATGCAGCCGATGGAATGAATTGTACCGACGGTGTTCATGTAGTTACCGGTCAAACCGTTAAAAACAAGTTTGAATACCTCTCCCACATTGATTTCTCAGATGGTATAGACTTATTGGGCATTGATCCAGAAGCTGAAATCGTGTTTGATGCCTGCGACCCCATCCCCTTTATTTCCTATCAAAAACTAATACCTGGACAAACCTATTACATTCAATTCACTGCCGATGGCCCAAATGAACACGGGTACTACCAACTGCGTGTTGATGGCCTGGGTGGCGGTGCACCAAACTTGGAAGACATCCCGTGCCTTTCTAATACCGTTAACTTCGGCACCAATGCGATTTCTTCAGCAAATAACAATGCGCCTACAACCAACCTCGCGTTTGGTTGCGCCCTAGACGGCGGAAATGCGGCCGGTGAAACGGGACAACAACATACTTCTTCGAATCCAACGGAATATCACGCATACGATTACCCGCACATTGGACTTGGAAATCCATCCATGAATGAAAGTGTTTGGTTGAACTTTGTGGCCCCGAATTCTGGTCGAATTACCTTTGAAGGAGACTATCAAAGTGCCCTCTATGGCGAAAGCGCCGCCTTATTTGGTTATGACAAAGCCTTCGGACCTGGTGTTCCGAATGATTTTCTTTGTTCTAATTTAAAGTACATTGCCTCCGATGAAGGAGGAACAAACAGCTTCCTCGGTGGCGACCCGTCTGCAATTGTTAACGGAACCTGTCTTGAACCAGGCTACAAATACTTCGGGATGATTGACCCGTCTGATGCGATTACACCATTAAGTGCTCAAAACATAAATTCTTGGGTATTTGACCCAAGCGTAAGCGACCCTTCCAACAATGCGCCCGGAAATGACATTCTTTGCCTGACCTTGTTAGACACCTTGTATGAAGTCCCGGTAATTCCAGCAGGCACTAACCCAACGTTTCAAGCAGTAGCAGGGTCGAACGTTTTGGCCTGTAGAGAATATTTAGCAGGCGAACCCCCACTCCACCCGAACCAAGCGAATCGTGCCGATCAAACGGTATGGCATTATTTCGTTGGACCACCATCAGGCGCTGTGGAATTGAGTATTCGTGCCTACATCGGAATGAATTTATTGCGCTTCAATGTATTTGAATTATTGAATGGAACGAATTGTTACGGAGGGCTCGGACCAGCAACCTACACCGTTGACGGTACGCGTTACACCCCTTCTATTACACCCTTGGTTTCAGGTACCGCAAATTACAACGGCCACCAAGAAACCTTATGTTGTTTGGATTCAGGAAAAGTATATGCCATACAAATTGACGGCGGATCCCCAGGCGATGAAGGCCAATACATCATTGAATACATCAAAGAATTAACAAGCGATGCTGGAGATATTTTTGCAAACAGCTCAAACGGAGGATATTCTGATGTGAATTTGGGCGACACCTTGTATGTCTGTTACGGGGATACCATTACTCCCGGAATTTTATTGAATGGGATCGGACAATCCACCGCATCTTTCCCAAGCTGTATAACTCCGGGCTATGTGCTTCACCAAACCAATCCAGTGCCTATTCCCGTTATGAATTCCGGATTTACTTACATTGATTCTATTCAAGGGAATGGCGTATTTGTAAACAACGGAAATGGAAACGGTAGCTTTGGAAATCCTCAATTCAACACACTTTATTACCTCTCCCCTGCGGCTGATCAACCTGCATCGTGGGGTACATTCAACTGCCGAACGGCTACCGTCGAAAATGGAATACCGGTGGTTTATTTACAATCGCTTACTGCGAACTTCAGCTACAATAACAATACCTGTACCGTGACATTTTCTGCAGCAGGAGGCATGAATGCATTTAGTGGTATGCCTTATTCGTATACCATTACGAATCCCTTAGGAGTCATTGCTCAAGCAGGAACAGTTAATCAAAACCAAGTGTTAAGCTACACCGGAGCCATTGCCGGAACCTACACGGTTCAAATCGGAGATGGAGCCTGCACCCAATCATACACCTTTGATGCTTCAGGTTGTGCAACCCCATGTTTACCAGTAACTGTAAATGCCAACTTAACGGCTTGTGCAGGAACAAGTGTAGTCCTACAAGGCGCGGCACAAACTCAAGCAGGCACCTACATTGATTCACTCTTAACGCCTTTGGGGTGCGACAGTGTGATCATTACACAACTTTCGTTTTTACAGCCAATTCCCTTAACACAGCAATCCATTAGCATTTGCTCGGGTGGAAGTTATACCATTAACGGAAATACCTACAATTTGCCGGGTGCTTATTTAGACACCTTGAATTCGGTGAACGGATGTGATAGTGTAATCTTAACAAATCTTCAATACAGCCCAACCCTTACTACCATTGTAAATCAAAACATTTGTTCGGGATCAAGTTATAATTTCAATGGAACACTCCTCAGTGCAGAAGGAATTTTTACTGATACCTTAAGTGCTACTGGCGGATGCGATTCTGTTGTCATTTTAGCCTTGTATATTGATCCCCCACTAACCACGAATGTGAATGCAACCATTTGTGAAGGGGAAAGCTACGCATTCAACGGATCGTCCTTAACTGAAAGTGGTATTTATGTGGATTCCTTGAGCACTGCATCCGGTTGTGATTCCTTGGTAATCCTTGAATTAGCTGTAACAACCTGTTCCGGAGATTTTGAAATCGCAAATATTCTCACACCCAATGGGGATGGTCAAAACGATACATGGAAGATCGACAATCCAAACCAAATATCAGGCTGTACCGTGAAAATATACAACCGCTGGGGTCAGCCACTTTATGAAACCATTGATTACCAAAATGAATGGGACGGAACAAAAAATAACGAACCACTCCCTGATGGTGTTTATTTCTATTCAATCGAATGTGGGGAAAAAAGCTACAACGGAGCGATTAACTTATTACGACTTAAAAAATAACCCATGAAAAATAAACTCATCCTCGCTTTTGTGTTTGCTTTTACTGGGATGGTATCAGCACAACAAGTTCCGCAATCCTATTTGTATGGGTATAATTTGTTTTTAATCAATCCGGCGCTTTCAGGAACAAGCAATTGTACTGAAATCAGCATGTCGCATCACAACCAATGGGTAAAACTGGAAGGGGCACCGATTACCAATCACTTGACCGTTTCCACCCGCCTTGGAAACCATTGGGGTGTGGGCGGACAATTTATGTTGGATAAAATCGGTATGTTGCAACAAGTGTCTGCGCTTGGAAATGTTTCCTATGGTTTCTATTCCGGTCAACAATCCCTTCGCTTAGGCTTATCCTTGGGGTACAACAATTATCGTGTAAATCCAAGCAATGCGGTGGCCTTCGATTTACTTGACCCCATCGTGAACGGTGGAAACCAAAGCGCAGGAGCGATAAGTTCAGATATCGGTATCGCATATAAATTAGGTGGATTTTATGTCTTTGGAAGTGTAAAACAACTCCTGAAAACCTATTCCAATTTTGGATATACGAACCTCCCCGGTTATGTGCAGCGAGCCCACTATATGATGGGTTCAGGTTATGACATCCCATTGAATAATACTTGGGAAATCCGACCGAATGTTTTGTTAAGAAGCATAAACAATGTGATGCAAGCGGACCTGAATATCGATGCAAACTACAAGTCATTTGTTTATTTTGGGGCTGGATTTCGATCTCAGGTTGGCTTAGTTGCTCGTGCAGGGATCACAGTAAAAGAAAAGTTCTTTTTTGGGTATGCCTACGAAGCACCGCTTGCGAACATTGCTTCGTACAGCAGCGGTTCTCATGAAGTGATGTTGAAAATGACGATTTGTCGTCCCGAACGAACGAAGGTTGTTAAGACAAAAATGGACACTATAATCAAAACCATTGAACGAATTGACACCGTGTTCATTACCCAAACCGAGCGCTTCGTAGATACGATCTATGTAGATAAACCGATCGAACCCTCGAAAACACCTGATAATGTTGGTGCCGTTTCTAAAACAATCTTGTTTGAATTCGATAAATCATTGGTCAAGAAAGAAAGCTTTGGGGAATTAGAAAGCATAGTAAACTTGCTTGAAATGAATCCTACGTATAAACTCTCTTTAGAAGGCCACACGGATGCGGTAGGTTCTGAAGCTTATAATGTGGGCTTGTCAAAGAACCGGGTAAATGCAGTACGGGATTTCTTAGTAATGAATGGTATTGCAGCAGAACGAATAATTATCCAGCATCACGGTGAAGGGAAACCGGTTGCAACGAATAACAACGCGGATGGTCGAAAATCAAACCGACGCGTGGATGTTCAGATTATAGCTCAATAAGCGTTTTTAACAAGATGCCTTTAATAAGAACCTAGTGAATAACCTTGTAAATTATGGAATTCACTACCTTTGATTAAATCATAAAAAATCAATCGTATGAAAAAATTATTACTTAGTTTAGTTTTCGGAGCTTCTATTGCTTCAATGAATGCACAAGTTCTTACCAATGGGGACTTTGAACAAGCCGCTTCTCCACTACTTCCGGGTGTTGCAACAGATTGTCCAGGATGGGGAATTGGTTTGTACACCATGGAAACGGCGAATGCCTATGCAGGAGCACAATCTGCTAAATTGCAAACCATTGTCGATGCAGGAACCGCAGCCTTATTGCAATGGCCATCGGATACTATCGCAGGAATAATGCAACAAGTAGTTACTGGTTCTTGGCCAAATGCAGGGTCGCTAACCTTAAATTTCGCTTATAACCACATCGTTTCAGCGGGAGATACGGCAATCGTTGCTTGTCAGTTTAGTGATACGATGGGTGCAGGTCCAAACGATGACGTGGTATTATTTCAAGCAATTGGGGCGTTTGCAGGAAATTCAAACGGCTGGCAAACAGCTTCTATTCCAATGGACCCGATTCCTGGTGGAATGGGAACTGCGAATAGTGTAATTGTACTAGCAACATCATCTATCGGTGCAGCATTTGGAACTGGAAATGGTATTCCTAACAGCACCTTGTGGTTAGACAACGTATCAATTGCTGGAGGTGCGAACGTAATTGAGTTGGCTGCATCAGTAAATGTATACCCTAATCCAACAAATGGTGCGTTAACCTTTGATGCTTCAGAAGCGATTTCAGGTGTAGAAATCTACGGAATGGATGGTAAGTTAGCCTTGAGTGCAACTACAACAACCGTTGACATTACAAACTTACCAAACGGAATTTATCATTACAGTGTAATGACAGTTTCAGGTAAATTATTAAAAGGAAAAGTTTCTAAAATCTAAGAAACCCTTTTGAAAGAATTAAAGCTCGCTTCGGCGGGCTTTTTTTATGGGTTATAAATTTATACTTTGAAAAAATTCACTTAAAGGAACTTGGTAATAATCTAAGATTGTCTTTAATGTACTCAGGGTAACATTCACACGGCCTGTTTCAACTCTAGAAATGTGAATGCCCGTATCATTATAAAAATCTTCTTGCGTTAAATTTCGTTGCTTCCTCAAGACCTTTAATCCATCTACTGTAGATCGTAATAATTTTTGGTCTTTGAGTTGTGCCTTTGCCATTGACACAAAATGACGAATTCATCAGTAAAAAATTAATTACTTATTTGTCATTTTTTATTTTTTATTTAATTACATTTGTTTTAACACATAATAATGATTTTGATGGCTCGATTTAATTCAACCTTAAAAAGCAACGTAAAAACGTTAATTCTGGCAACGAATCTATTAATTCTCTTCAGTTGCAAAGAAGTATATTTTGAAAGCCCACAACCAATACTCGGTGAAAATTTAAGTGGTTTCCCAAATGAAATACAGGGTAACTTCACCAATAATCAATTTAATAAAATCCTTACTAAAACTGACTCTTCCGCTTTTCTTATGGCAATTTCAGCAATGGAAAAACTATTTGATATTGATACATTATCACGAAAATCTAGTCTTAATGAAATTGAATTGAAAGTTAGCAACGATGATATCGAGATCAAGTTAAAAGACAGAAATAATACAACTTATTTTTCTTCGTCAGCGGCGCTATCAAATAACTTGGTAGTTAAAAAGATAGATAATTATCTGGTTATAAATAAAAAGTTCATCATAATAAAAACTGATCACAATGAAACTACCCATGTCTACACAGAAACAGAAATGATACGTTGGCAACCGTTAATTTTAAAAAAGGAAAGTAATTCATGGCAAGGATTTTATGTTCAGTCACCTTGGGATAAAAAGTCTCAAAAATCCCATGAAGAAAAATCAGTGATTGAAAGTATTGATTTGCATGACTTAAAAATTATTACCAAGAAAAAATCCAATCATCTGCTAACTTTTAATGGTGATTCCTTTTCATTTGAACCGTTCACCGAAAGTGTTTATTCAAAAAAAAGAAAACAAAAAGAGGAGTCCGCTTATTCCAAAACTTATGATAAAAGAAGCAGGAAAGAAGCACATAAGATAAAGTATTGCAAGAAACTTTACCAGTGGTTATACGATAAATATTTAAGGGATTCAGAATTAGGTTACAAAATTGAAATTGGTGAGGTTGATTCTACTTTAAAGATTGAAACCGATTCAATAGTATTAATGAATGTAACGGATTCAATAATTCCAAATGAAGAATTTGATTTTGAACCAGATTTTGAACCAGATTTTGAACCATTATATAATAATCAATATTTTATTTTAAGAGAATTCTCCAGAAATTCATGGCCCGATTTGTGTAATTTTAATAATATTATTCCAAAAGAATTGGCATTAGATATTATTCAAAAAAATTTAATTTACAACAAAAAACAAGATACTGACTATGGCTTTTATTGGGAAAATGCAAATTTCGATTTAAACTATTTTGAATCAAAAATAAAACCTCACATTGATTTAAATCATGTTACTCATAATACCCCAATGCCTGAAGATTGCGGGTGCGGTATGGAGCCATTTACAAGAAGGGATTATAGAACAGGTAAAAGAAATTATTATCGGGAGATTAAGAAATAAACATTAAGAAGAATAATAGAATTAAAGCTCGCTTCGGCGGGCTTTTTTTATGGGTTATAAATCTTTCCCAAACGAATGAATATCCCCATGATTCTCTTCAATTTTGTCCTTGATGTATTGTATTGACTTGGCCAACATGAATAGATCCGGTGTAGCGTGTTTACCGAGCCATTCCCAACTGTCGTTCTCGTGATCCACCGCACGGCCAATATGAAACAATAATTCCATCTTGTGAGCCATCAACCACTGTTGTGCTTGCACCAATCCTTCTGACGCATTAATCATGGCCATCAAGTGCGCATAACCATTTTCCATTAACCAATCCCTGGAATCTTGAATGAGGTATATCGCATTGGTAGCATGAAATAAGGCTTCATATCCATTTTCACGCAACCACAACTGAACCACTTTGTCGCCGTCAATTGCTTTTATCCACAACAATATAATTGATGCTGGATAATTGATTGGCTTTAGCGGAACTGCTTTCATTTCAGGTACAATCTCCTTGTCCGTATCCTTATTTTTCTTAAACCAATTCCACATAACTAAAAGAACCAACTGGCCACTAAAATCGCGGCGATTACACACACTAAATCCACTAACAACATGGTAGACAGGGTATACCTTGTATTCTTTACCTTGATGGCACCAAAATAAACAGCAACCACATAAAAGGTAGTTTCCGCGCTGCATTGGAAAATACAACTTAAACGTCCAGTAAAGGAATCCGGTCCATAAACACGCATGGCATCCAGCATGAATCCACGTGAACCGCCACTACTAAACGGACGTAACATAGCCACAGGAAGCGAATCGGTAATTTCTTTGGATAAGCCAACTTGCGAGAAGACCCATGTAATCCCTTGACTAAGCAATTCGAACATCCCACTATTTCTGAAGACTGAAATGGCCACCAACATTCCTAACACATATGGAAAAATCGTCACCGCCGTATTCATCCCATTTTTGGCACCCGTTACAAAGGAATCAAATACCGTAGTATTATTCGCTGCAAAACGTTTCTCCTTCCAAAACGCAAACCCCAAGGTTAAGAGGATAATACCAATAAGCAATACCCCCGAAAAGTTTGACGTAAAATGGTTTTTCGCCATTAAATCTAGGGAACCAATGTAAAAAAGCAGACCCAACATCGCCGCAATGATACTAAAGACAACCGCAATGAGTAATCCACTCAATAAATTAACCCGTTGACGAATTCCTACAATTATTAAGGCCGCAATGGTTCCAATAAATGAGGTAATGATACATGGCAACATGACGTCGGCTGGATTGGTTGCGTGTTCAGCCGCCCGATAACCTATGATCGACGTTGGAATCAAGGTTAAGCCCGCTGCATGCAAGCAAAGAAACATAATCTGTGCATCACTCGCCCTGTCTTTATCTGGGTTGATCTCCTGTAAACTTTCCATCGCTTTAAGCCCAAAGGGTGTGGCCGCAGAATCGAGTCCAAGAAAATTAGCCGCGAAATTTAAGGTCATATACGAAATACTCGGATGGTTCTTAGGTACCGAAGGGAATACCTTAACAAAGAAGGGACTCAACCATTTAGCCAAGCCTTCCGCAGCTCCTGAGTCAATAAGTAACTGCATTAAGCCAGCAAAAAATGCTAAATAAGCAAGCAAGGGAAGAATGATATCTAGGATGGTCGACTTCGCTGTAGGAAGCAATCCATCTGTTTTTTGGACGCCGCTATAAATTCGTACTTGACCCTCTGAATTCACATAGGTAGTATCGGCATCTAACTCATTTACATTGAAAACGACGGTTCCTTCGGGACTGGTTTTCAGCGTATCCTTGAGGGCTTTGGGCAATTGAAACAAATACTTTTCACCAATTAAAACAGGATCATCTTTTTTTCCATTGATTACTGAATCAATGCTATATTGCTGATTGAACGAAACTCCAACTAGGATAAAAACTAAGGAGGAGATAAAAATAATGAGCCAAAATCTACTTAATACCATAGTAACGAAGTTCGCAGAAAAATCCGTTACCTAGCAATGCTAAACTCAAATGATATTAACATACGTTATTGAAAAGCGAGCAATCGAAGGAAAACGAACAATCTTGGTACTTTTGTGTTCAAAATAGGACTATGCAACAAGAATTTCACGCCGCCTCTACGCGAGGGTTTGCTGATCACGGATGGCTAAAAGCTAAACATTCATTCAGTTTTTCCTCTTGGTTTAATCGATACCGCATGCACTTCGGCGCGTTGCGTGTACTTAACGACGATATCGTAGCACCGGGAATGGGTTTTGGGAAGCACCCCCACGACAACATGGAAATTATAACCATTCCCTTAAAGGGTTCTTTAAAACATGAGGACAGCATGGGCTTTTCAGAAGTGGTTCATGCCGGAGAAGTACAAGTAATGAGCGCTGGCACCGGAATTTACCACAGTGAATTTAATGCAAGTCAAATAGAAGAAATCAACTTGTTTCAACTTTGGATCTTTCCAAACCAACAGGAAGTAACGCCCAGATATCAGCAATTGGGATATAATAACTTGGACATGAAAGATGAGTTCCTACAGCTCGTCTCTCCGAACCCAGACGATGAAGGGCTGTGGATACACCAAACCGCATGGATACACATGATCGACATGTCGCCCAACACCACGCAAACTTATTCGTTTAAGCATCCTGGAAATGGCGTTTACTTAATGAACATCGAAGGAGAAAAGGTAATCGCTGAGCAAACCCTTGGGTTTCGTGATGCCCTTGGGGTGTGGGAAACCACCAGCGTAGAAATTCAAGCAAGCGAACAAGGTCGACTGCTGCTCATTGAAGTACCCATGCAATTTTAATCATCATGATGAATAAGCAATTAATAGAAGCACTCGAATGGCGCTATGCCTGTAAGAAGTTTGATGCTGAAAAACACATATCCTCTTCGGACCTAAACACCATCCTCGATTCCATTCAACTCACCCCTTCTTCCTATGGCCTGCAACCAATCAAGGTATTGCTTATAGAAACAAAGGAACTAAGGGAACAAATCAAACCAATAGCTTGGAATCAGGCGCAAGTGGTGGATGCTTCGCATTTGTTGGTTTTTTGTCATTACGCAACGATAACACCAGCAGATGTGGATCAACATGTTGAATTAATGGCTCATACTAGAAATTTACCCCTCGAAAAATTACAAGGATTTGGCACGCATGTAAAATCTTCGATTGCAAACATGGGTGCTGACCAGGTCAAACAATGGACTGGAAAACAAACGTACATTGCACTCGGACAAGTGTTGTTAAGTTGTGCTCTTTTAAGAATAGATGCCACACCCATGGAAGGATTCGACAGGGAAGCCCTCGATAAGCTGTTAGATTTGTCCAAGGATGGATTAAGTGCATCCTTGCTTTGTCCTATTGGATATCGACACGCAGATGACCCCTATATCGCATTAAAAAAAGTGAGAAAAACCAAAGAATCCTTATTCGAAACGCGTTAATTCAACACGATCTCGTTAATAATCAATACAAAATCCCTGGCATTTAACGGCTTGGATTCAAATCAAATCCTTATTTTTGAGAGATGTTGAGAGTTTGGTTTGTTGTTTTGTTGCTATTGTTTTGTTTATTTCCGATTCACGGGCAAAACAGAATGTCCCTTGCTGATAAAAACGAAATAGGCATCATTTCCAATGACTTCAAAGACGGAATACTGGATAGCTCTACTCTATCATCCTACCCCATCAACTTAATAAACAACCGTTTTTACGTTTCATTTTTAGCTAAGATTAATCCTGAATTTGACAAGCTTAGCCTTACGAAATCGAACTATATCGTCGGGAATCCGATCCGAAATATTGTGAGTATCAAAGTGCCCATTGAAGCAAGTGACTATGTATCCTCCTTACAAGGTGTAGATTACCTTGAATTAGCAGGAAAAGTGAACCATCAATTGGACAAAGCAGTGCATGACGTTCGAGCAGATAGTGTGCAGCAAGGCATTGGATTACCTCAAGGGTTTAAAGGTAAAAATGTATACATCGGGGTAACAGATTGGGGTTTCGATTACACCCACCCTGCTTTTTACGACAGTACCTTAAACCAAACCCGCATCATTGCAGCCTGGGATCAGTTTAAAACCAGTGGACCTCATCCGCAAGGATTTAATTATGGAACCGAATATGTTGGAGCCAATTCGCTCTTAGCCGCAGGAAGTGATACTGCAAATATTTACAGTTACAGTACACATGGAACGCATGTCGCCTCTATTGCAGGCGGTTGTGGTGCAGGAACAGTATTCCGTGGTGTTGCTTATGATGCGAATTTTCTGTTCGTTACATTTTTAGTAGATGAAGGTGCCGTGTTGGATGCGTGGGAATGGATGTATCAAAAATCCCAAGCTGCCGGAAAACGACTGGTAATTAATATGAGTTGGGGCTTATATCACTTTGGTACCTTGGACGGGAATTCTTTGCTAAGTCAAGCGATTACCGCATACTCAGACCTTGGCGTTGTGTTTGTTAATTCTGCCGGGAATAACGGGAACGTAAATTTTCACCTTAAAAAAACCTTTAACAACGATCAACTGAATTCAAAAGTTGATTTTTATTCCTATGCCGCAAATGCAAACATGTGGGGTCAAAGCATCCATGCCTGGGGAGAGGTAGGACATTCCTTCTCGAATGGAATTGTTGTGAAAAACGCAAGCAATACAACCCTTGTTGAATCTCCGTTCTATAGTACAAACCTCACCAATACGTACATTGACACCTTCTTAGTAACGGGAACAGATACGATTTTTTACAACATTGCAGCAGATTCAGCCCATCCATTAAATCAAAAACCTCAAATGCGCTTGCGTGTGAAATGCACGAATACTGCATTAAAAATCCTACTTAAATCGACTGCGATCGACGGAACAGTTAACTATTGGAATGTCACCGAATTAACCACCGACGTTGGAAACTGGGGCATGCCATTCTCTTATTCCGGAACGGGAACAACACCGGGAGATGCAGACCACGGGATTTCCGAACCTTCATGTTCCGACGATGTGATTAGTGTTGCTGCCTATGCTCCGTCGTATCTAACCCCAGGTGGGGCAAGTGTTGGCGGTGGATTAGCCAGTTTTTCAAGTCATGGTCCACGCTATGACGGGGTTATGAAACCTGACATTGCAGCGCCGGGCGTATCGATTTGCAGTGCTATTTCCTCCTATACAGATGCAGCATATACAACGATTGCCTCCGTTAGTTTCAACAATAAAACCTATGATTATGCAAAGTTCTCAGGAACTTCCATGTCTGGTCCTGTGGTTGCTGGGGTTTGTGCCTTAATTCTTGAAGCTAATCCGTGGCTTTCTGCGGCTCAAGTCAAACAACTTATAAAAGAAACGGCTCGCACAGATAATTTCACGGGAGTTATTCCTGCCTTAGGCAGTCCTTTGTGGGGTATGGGGAAATTAAATTCCTATGCTGCCGTTCAAGAGGCCTTGGCCTTAGTTGAGGTCCCAGAGAACAGCTTAGAAAATGCTTGGAATGTGTATCCGAATCCGGTTATTGAGCGATTACATTTTACCTTAGTGGATGAATTACCCAAAGAATGCACGGTGGTTGATGCTCAAGGCAAGTGTATTGTGCTTCCCATTCAAGATGAATTTTTGTCAGTTAAGCATCTGAAACCTGGTCAATACACCTTGCAACTGACCATTAACGGACAAATGCAATCAGCATCTTTCATAAAAGCTAATTAATGTCCCTCACGATTCGTAGCATTGGTCGTTCAGAATTACATCTCGTAACGGCGCTTTCCGCCCAAATTTGGCCAACTGCGTACAAAGAAATTATCACACAGGAACAAATTAAATACATGCTAAATACCATGTATTCACAGGAAGCACTCGAACAAAACCTAAGCGATGGACATGTTTTTTTAATCGCAGAACTCGATGGAAAACCTATTGGATACGCAGGGTATCAGGTGCACTTTCCGCGCTTAGATTTTAGTAAACTACATAAACTTTACGTATTACCAGAAATACAACATTCGGGTGTTGGCGGCGAATTATTTAATGCCGTAGTCACAGCCAGTAAGAATCAACATTGCAAGCACCTCATACTCCAAGTGAACAAGATAAATCCAGCCCGTCATTTTTACCATAAAAAAGGAATGTACATCGACGAAGAGGCGGTCTTCGATATTGGAAATGGCTTCGTTATGGACGACTACATCATGCGCCTAGATTGGTGAAAATTAGTAACTTCGCACCATGTTGAAAATAGACATGCACACGCATATTCTCCCGAAAACGATGCCCAATTGGACAGAAAAATTCGGATATGGGAAATTCATTCATTTGGAATCAAATTCTGATGGCTCAGCAAACATGATGCAGGGCGGAAACTTCTTTCGCAGGATTGTAGAAAATTGTTGGGATGAATCGTTACGGATTAAAGAATACGAACAATTTAACACGCAAGTGCAAGTGGTTTGTACTATTCCGGTAATGTTCTCGTATTGGGCTAACCCTAAGGATTGTGCAGAGTTATCACGCTTTTTAAACGACCATATTGCTGAATTGGTTCAACAATATCCCAAACATTACATTGGCTTAGCAACCATCCCCATGCAAGATACCGAGGAGGCCATTAAAGAATTAGAACGGATTAAATCTATTGGGTTGGTTGGAATTCAAATCGGATCTAACATCAACGACAAGAATCTGAGTGAAGACGAATTTTTCCCCATATTTGAAGCCTGTAGTCGGCTTGGCCTAGCCGTCATGATTCACCCATGGCAGATGATGGGATTTGACAGCATGAAAAAATATTGGCTGCCCTGGTTAGTTGGGATGCCTGCTGAAACCTCTAGAGCGGCATGCTCCATGATATTTGGCGGGGTACTTGAGCGCTTACCCAAGTTACGCGTATGTTTTTCACACGCCGGCGGATCGTTTTTACCAACACTCGGGCGCATTGAACATGGATTCAATTGCCGGCCAGATTTGGTCGCAATAGACAATCAAGTGAATCCAAGGGAATATGTAGGTAAATTTTGGGTTGATAGCATTACGCATGACATAGATGCTTTGAAATATATTTTGAATATGCAGGGATCAAAACGGGTGTGCCTTGGTTCGGATTATCCATTTCCGCTTGGTGATTTAGAGATCGGTAAATTCATTGAAGAAAGCGACCTTTCGAAAACCCAGATCGAAGATATTTTCTGTAATTCCTCCTTAGAATGGTTGGATTTGGATATTAATAATTTCTTATGATTTGCCCTTCGACAAGCTAAGGAACCGCTTAATCTAGAAGGAAGTCACTTAATTCAATAAAGTTACATATATGTGCGGCCCCTGAGCTTGTCGAAGGGCGCACCTAGGAATAAAAGCTTTTATTTGGAAACACATTTCACCTTATTTTTGACTACCTCCACCTTGGCTTTAATCTCTTGTAAATCCTTACCCAACAGGGTCACATGTCCCATTTTACGAAATGCTTTGGTATGTGATTTACCATACAAATGCACATAAACTCCGGATAGGGATAATACATCTTCGAGCCCTTCATACACTGCAGGTCCTTCATGCCCAGTTGAACCTAAGATATTTAGCATGGCTCCGGGAATAATCAAGCCTGTATCTCCTAACGGCAAATTCAAAATTGACCTTAAGTGCTGAGCAAACTGCGAGGTGTAGCAACACTCAATGGTATGATGTCCGGAATTGTGCGGACGTGGAGCGATTTCATTAACCAACAATTCCCCGGCTTTAGTAAGAAAGAATTCAACTGCCAACAAGCCCACCATGTTTAACCTTGAAATCACATCCTTCGCGATTTCCTGCGCCTTAGCTTCAATCTCTTTAGAAATTGCTGCTGGAGAGAACTGAAACTCTACCAAATTTGCTTCTGCATTGAATTCACATTCCACCGCATCAAACGTTTTTACTTCACCAGCTTCATTTCGTGCAACAATCACAGATAATTCTTTTTCGAAGGGTATCATCGCTTCAATTACAGAGGGGGCTGTAAACCGCTTATCCCAATCCAATTGAGAACGGATAATTTTCACCCCTTTCCCATCATACCCACCAACTCGCATTTTTTGTACAAACGGAAACTCCATTGGAGCTTTCAGTTCATTTGAATCTGTTATTAACTGAAAATCAGCGGTTGGAATTTGATGCGTCTTATAAAATTCTTTTTGTAACCCCTTATCTCGAATTAATTCCAGCACCCGAGGGTGCGGATAAACCTTTTTCCCAAGTGCTTCCAATTCATAAAGCGCTTCAATCGACACATTTTCAATTTCAACGGTAATTAAGTCGAACGCTGATCCGAAATCAAGTACCGTTTGCTTATCGGTAATAGAACCTTTAGTAAATCCATGGGCAATTTTGGCGCAAGGTGCGTTTATATCATTTTCTAAGCAGTGAATTTCAATATCCAAGTCAATCGCTTCCTGAATCAACATTCGACCTAATTGTCCGCCACCTAGTAAGCCAATCTTTTTATTCATACTAAACACCCAATTTATCACAAAGATAGCCATTCAAGCGCTTGTTATCCTATCTTGGTTTTTGCTTTTTTCGTACCTTTGCAATAATTACATCATGGAACATATTCAAATACACGATAAAACGTTCATTCCATATTTGAGTCAAACGGATATTCAGGAGGCCGTTGATATCTTAGCGCAGCGAATTAATACAGACTACGAAGGGAAAGATCTAATCTTCCTTTCTGTGTTAAATGGTGCCTTTATGTTTACATCCGATTTAATGAAAGGAATCACACTTCCTTGTGAAATTTCCTTTATGAAGGTTAGTTCTTACGCCGGAACAGAATCTACTGGACGCGTAGATGAATTAATAGGATTAACAAGTGTAATAAAAGACCGTCATGTTATCATTATTGAAGACATTGTTGATACCGGAATCACGATAGATAAAGTAATCAAACTACTTACGATTCAAGAACCTTCCTCCATTGAAGTCTGCGCTACCTTATTCAAAAAAGAGGCGTACAGAGGTCAGCATCCACCAAAATATTTTGGGTTTGAAATTCCAAATAAATTCGTTGTCGGATATGGCTTAGACTACGATCAATACGGAAGAAACTTACCAGCCATTTACCAAGTGAAATCTTAGAGACCTATGTTAAATATTGTATTATTTGGCCCTCCGGGGGCAGGAAAAGGCACACAATCCGAACGACTCATCGAACGCTATGGATTAGTTCATTTATCTACAGGAGATATCTTTCGTTACCATTTGAAAAATGAAACGGAATTAGGTAAACTTGCACGGACTTTTATGGATCAAGGACACCTTGTTCCTGACGAAGTTACAATCGACATGTTGAAAGACGAGGTGTTGAAACAAACGGAACCTAAGGGTTTTATTTTCGATGGATTTCCTAGAACGAATCCGCAAGCCCAAGCCCTTGACATCTTGTTAAAGGAACTAAACACCTCAATCACTGTAATGTTAGGATTAGAGGTTGAAGAAGAAGAACTTAAAGCTCGATTAACAAATCGTGCACTAAGCAGTGGTCGAGCAGATGATGCCGACCCTGAAATAATTGCTAACCGAATTGCTGTATACAACCGTGAAACTGCACCTGTTAAGGAATTCTATGCAGCACAAAATAAATACATGGCAATTGATGGAATCGGCACAATAGATTCCATAACAGAGCGGCTGTATTCCGCAATTGATTCAAAAAAATAATGGCTTCAGACAATTTCGTTGATTACGTTAAAATCCATACTAAATCAGGTAACGGCGGAGGCGGTTCAACCCATTTTAGAAGAGAAAAATATATCCCTAAAGGAGGGCCTGACGGTGGTGATGGCGGACGAGGAGGACATATTATTGTTCGAGGGAACAAACAACTTTGGACCCTACTCCATCTAAAATACAACAAGCACATCAAGGCGGACCATGGGGTTCACGGTTCTGGGCAATTAAAAACGGGCGCACAAGGGAAAGATAGTTATATAGAAGTCCCACTGGGAACGATAGCCAAAGATGCAGAAACGGGCGAAGTATTGTTTGAAATCACTGAGGACGGTGAAGAACGAATCATTGAACGCGGCGGTCGTGGCGGACTCGGAAATAACCACTTTAAATCACCAACCAATCAAACGCCTAGATTTGCACAACCAGGCGAACCCGGCATGGAAGGATGGAAGATCTTAGAATTAAAAATACTAGCCGATGTTGGATTGGTTGGATTTCCAAATGCTGGTAAAAGCACCTTACTATCCGTACTTTCTGCAGCTAAACCGGAAATTGGGGATTATCCATTTACCACACTAAGACCAAATTTGGGCATTGTATCATACCGCGACCATCGATCGTTTGTGATGGCAGACATTCCAGGAATTATTGAGGGGGCGCATGAAGGCAAGGGCCTCGGATTGCGATTCCTTAGACATATTGAGCGAAATTCTGTGTTGCTATTCATGATTCCAGCAGATAGTGACGACATTAAAAAAGAATATAAGGTCTTATTGAAGGAACTGAAAACGTATAATCCGGAATTAGTGCATAAGACGCGCATGCTAGCCATTACCAAAAGTGACATGTTGGATGAGCTAATGATGAAGCAAATGACAAAATTACTCCCGAAAGATCTACCTGTTTGCTTTATCTCTGCAGTAGCTCAAACGGGATTGTCTGAATTGAAAGATATGGTTTGGAAAGCACTGACTGAATGATAGAATGGCTTGAGCATATAGATCAAGAACTTTTACTCCTTATCAATGGATGGCACTCCCCCCTATTCGACTTCATTTGTTGGAACCTAAGTAAAGCCATCAGTTTAGTTCCGTTTTATGTGATAACCCTATATTTTCTCATCAAAGACTACTCGCTTAAAAAATCCTTAATTTTATTGGGATTTATGTTAGTTACACTTAGCATTACAGACATTGTTTCAACACAGGTCTTTAAAGAAGGCGTCAAGCGCTACAGGCCTTCCCATCACATAACGATTGGACCGAAAGTACATCTTTACGAAGAATGTCCCGGTGAATTTTATCGAGGTGGACAATATGGGTTCTTTTCCTCTCACGCAGCGAATTTAGCTGGATTCATATACTTTATTTATCCGTGGTTTAATGAAAAGCGCAGGTATTGGAACTATATACTACTCGGAATAGGAATCCTGGTTTGCTATAGCCGTATGTACCTCGGCGTTCATTATCCAAGTGATATACTTGCAGGCATATTGTTTGGCGTATTCGTTGGATGGGGTATTCGAGTAATTTCACAAAAATTGGTATCGATATGAATTGGATGCTTGTATTTATTGGTGGTGGAATAGGAAGTGTATTGCGCTATTTTATTTCTCAGCAATTGGTGATTTCTAAATACTTTCCATGGTCTACCTTAATAAGTAATGTCCTCGCAACTGCAATTCTCGCTTTATTGGCAGTATACCTTAAATCAGGAGACAAACCGTCCTGGCTACTCCCCTTGATTGGCGTTGGCTTTTGCGGAGGATTCAGTACCTTTAGTACCTTCTCTGCCGAGAATGTTCAGTTATTTGAGCATGGACAATGGGCCTTACTTATAGTAAATGTTTTATTATCTCTTGGTGCCGGTTTTGGCGTATTCGTAATGGTTAGTCGGATTAGCAACCCCAACTAATCAAAAAGTTGCGCTGCATTCGTATCAAAAAACCGTATGCGCTGTTGAACTGGTCGCTGATTCAAATGTGGAGGAATCAAGCTAAATAGCTCTGTAAATTCATTACTAAACTGCTCGTAGGTTAAATTAAGATGCTCTTCATCAAATAGTAAAGCATCCAGTACGGTGTGGATTATTATTTTTCGTTCCCAACCTACTTGTTTATGGGCTAATTGTATGGCATATTGAACCAACCATTGCCAGTAATTTTCATCAAAGCCCACATGAAAATATCTGTAAAACAAATAATAACTACGATATCTTATGTGTGGATATACGTGGATTTGGTTGAGCAAATCTTGGTTCACGCTTAACTGTACATAAAGCCTTTCACCTATTTTATCCAATGAACTAAACTTCTTAGAAAAGAAATAGTGCCTTAACAATAAACAATTGGCGAAGATATAATCTTGTAAATATTGCAGTGATTCATCCGGACGAATGTTTTGAAGGTATAGATTTAATCCCTCTTCGTAATGCTCCAGTTTAAACTGCGGGTCTGCGAAGTATTCAAAAAAGGATTCTCTTACGATAGGGACCGCGTAGAATTCTTTATAAAAGTCATTCGTCGATGCTGGATTTCGGTATAAGGCTGCATAAATTTCTTCTCCCAAGATTAATTTCTTTTCAAAAGAAACATCCAAAGGGAATTGATTGAAAAAACTTCGCAAGGCATCAAATGATTTCATTTGAATGCAGTGATACAATATACTATAGGGCTCGGAATCAAATGAATCAGCAAATACTCCACTCTTTACTCTAAATTTACAAAGCTCATGCAGGTGACCCTCTAACTCAAGCCAAGAGGGGTATCCAATAAAATCAGCTATAATTTCTAAAGTTTGTAGGTATGGTGAATTGATGTTGTTTTCCCATAGAAAAAGCCTATATATAGTACTTTCCGAAATCTTCTTTCCCGTCTTTTCAGTAATAAATAGGGATGCTTGCTTACAATCTGGTTTGGTCTGAATCCGATAACTTAAGGCATCTTCCAATTTCATTTTAAGCGCATTTAATACGGCTTGTGAAATACGGAACTTAGGTTTTGGCATTGAATAGTTTGTAAAGGTTAGAATCTCAGTTTATGCAAAATAATAAATTTAAACAGACAATTGGGGTCACAAAAGGTTAAATTTGAGTAAAAACACATTTTACCCTTGTATCTCATAAATTTTGGTAATTTGTATTATACAATGCCAAGCACCTTATAATGTTACTTATTTCTATATATATAGTACTTGTGATTAGCATCACCTTCTTTCAATGGAAAAAGGTAAAAGGATCAATTTTTAAATCCAACCAAAAAGTAACTTGGTGGATTTCAGGACTATCCTTATACATGTTGTACCTATCTGTTGATCAAGGACAATTAATTTCGGGAATTATTTCCGAGCACGGAATGCAAGGTATGTGGATGGTTTGGGCCGGTAATCTTGGCGTTTTTGTAGTACCGCTTGTGTTTGCACCGCTTTGGCATAAACTTAACTTATCTACAGACAATCAATTCATATTATTTCGATTTCCTGGTAAAGCAGGCGCATGGCTACACCGATTTCGAGCGCTATATGTGGGTGGATTGGTTGTGACCTTGGCAGTGAGTTTTCATTTAATTGGATTTGCTCGAGTAATTCAGGTTTTTTATGGACTTTCGCCATTCCAAAGCACCTGTATTGGGGGTGGAATCATGCTGTTATTTGCAATCAAGAATGTATTTGATATTAAACTCAAACTGGATGTTTTACACACCATCCTATTTATTATTAGTTTTTTCGCAGTTGTTTTCTTTGTTGGTAAGGCATTTATTTTTGAAAAGGATTGGATGAAATTTTTGGTAGATCACCCAGCCAAACGGAGCTTATTCCCTACTGATTCATCGGCATGGTTTTCCATGTTTATTTACCTTGGCGTGCAATGGTGGAGCTGTTACCTATTCGATGGTGGAGGAGCTGAAACCTCGCGATTCACCGCAGTAAAAACCCCAAAAGACGCCATAAAGGCAGGACTCACACCGATCCTAATCTCCTTTTTACTTAGTTTTTTTATGGTAATTCATGTAGTTGCTTTACTGGGTTATTCAAAACATAGCATGCCGGGTGAACTCGCCTATGTTAGTTCCCTTTTTAATCTGTTACCCTCTTATAGTAAAGACATCGTTTTTTTAGGATTCTTTGCCATGTTTATAACCACTGCCGAATCACTACTGAATTGGGGAGCTTCCTTTTTAGTCATTGATGCATGGAACGGATGGTTAAATCCAAACAAGAAGCAAAAGGAACATCGTGCTTTTTCCATAGTTATGATGCTTGCATTAAGCTTGTTATCCGTACTTGTGGCACTTAATGTATCGAACTTATTGGACTTAATTAAAATTACATTTTCAATTTCTGCCGGTGTTGCCCCCTTGTTTATACTGCGGTGGATATGGTTTAGAATCAATGCCTGGTCTCAATTAACTGCTATGTTGAGTTCCGGAGTCTTCACCTTGGCTTATCCATATCTACATGAAAACAGTCCATTAAGGCAATTTCCTTTGGAAGAATCAAGAATTTTAGTCGTGACCATACTTACCACACTAACTTGGATTACTGTTACCTTAATCTCAAGCAATCAAACCAAAACCGTTGAAGAAAAATTGCTGCCAATCATCGGGTCTCGAAAACAGCTGATCTATCGCTTGAGTATGGCGATTTTGCTCGGTATAACATTAACGTACTGCACTTATATCATTTGGCAGATTATCCTAGGTTCGTGACTAACATGCAATTTTATGTTCTCTCATCCATGCGGATATAATTGCAAGTTCGAAAGCCTTACAAGATCTATTATATTGTCCTTTTTTCTGAATTATTCGATTGCGATTTAATTCAATCGTTACACACCGTATCTCCTCTGTTTCTTCTTTCTCATTTACCTTTAATTCCCTCAAAGAAAAAATAAACGAACCATTCTGCAAGCAATGTGATGTATAAAGACCAACACAATGTTTTAAGGCTGCCCCTTCTTCAATTAATTCTTTATTTGTTTTTAACTGCTTGATTATATATTGTTTACCTTGTTTTTCATACGAATAGGTTCTAATTCCGTAATCCGGAAGTTTAACCAACCCCTGATGCCCATAGCGTCTCGCGTTATTCAATTCAACATGCCATGCTTCGACATCCTGCTGTAAATTCCGAAGTTTCTTTTTTGAGAAATCAATCGTCCGATTTAAGGTAAACACCTGATAGCGAATGTAATCAAAGAGCTCTCCTATTCCTCCTGTTTCAACACGAAGTCCTTGCCGATACAAAAACATGGCTGTTTTAATCCAAAATTCGCTTTCGTCAACATTACGGATAAAACGATGCACATATAAAACGTAATTCAAGTCCCCTGTGTGTTCAAATAAGGCCGTTTTTATTAATCCATCCGTTACCGTTCCCTGAATCGAAGAATCATCAAATGAACCAGGCAAGGTATTAAAGACATGAGCCAATTTTTTTGAGACAGTAAAAGGTAAATCTTTCGTATACACTAAATTACCTCCACGGATTAATTCATTAAGCCACTGTTCTTCGCTGTAAGAAAGCTTTCCGCTAATGAAATTACACGTAAAATAAATTGATATTCCCCAAGATCTAAAAAGGTCTTCAATGAGGATGGATGAAAACACATGGAACCTATAAAAGTCAAGTGCTTTACCCTGCCATTTATCCTCAAATTTTTCATTAATTACTTCATAATCAACTTTTTCAAATATGGATGGGTTTAAACGGTAGATGGAGTACAACGTAGTTAACGATTGAAAATTCAAGGTAAATAAACGTTCAATTGTAATATACTCATAGAGTTGTATTATGAAGTCAACGAACAGTTCACCTTCCTCCACAAACAACTTTTCATTTACGTGAGGAACTAATTCTATACATAAAAACTCAAATGTCGCTGGTGATGCGTTTTGTTTCTGTAAATAAGTAAACAGATGAAAGAGCTTTTTAATCTCAATAGGCTCAGCCCAGTTAACTTGGTGACCTCGTATATTTACCCCTAACTCATAACGCTGCAAACACGCATAAATACCATCGGTTGTATTATTTAAAATAAACTTGAAAAGAATAATAAATCGCTCAGCATTTTCATTATTCAACAGTTTTCTAGATAACGAAACAAGCAGATTTAAGGCTGGTTTTTTACTTTCAAATGTATCTTTTGCATTTAAATTTATGTGCTGTATCACCAAATCCCAATAAACGGGTGAATCAACAAGTTTTGAGGCTCCCAGTTTCTTCGAAAGATAAATCAAACATAAAAACACCACCTTATTCCTTGAATATCTTTTATAAAGTTCAAAGGACGTTGATGAACTTAATAACGGGATTTTTGACACCTCATACATCGATTGTAATTGAACAAAAAATGGTTCTTCAGAAAGGTTCGTTTCACTCTTGATGGCTGCACGAATTCCATTGCGATAATTTAATATGCGTTCCTCTTCTTTGGTTAATTTAAGGCGAAGATTATAGCCATTAAGCAATAGCTCCCGATTTAAGGATAAAAAAAATTGTTTCGACATGTAATTTAGGAATAGAGGCAGTACTACGGAAAACTATCCGCTACATAACATATCTCCTAACTAATTACCTGAAATAATGAATGATTTACTCGATCACTTTAATTCTCCTTCCAAAGCAGGCCTCGTGATTTTGTATACGGAATTGGAACTAATGCTAATTGCTCTTCTATACCATAAAACGTGGTAAGCATTTGTTTAATCCGGGATGAAACAACGGTAAACTCTTCCTTCACTGCAGTCAAATTCGAACGATGCGTATTGGTTACGCCCGAAGTATTGTCATACAACATATACTCCACCATACCTAACCGTCCTGTCATACTCGGTGCTGATTCAAATTCATGTTTAGTTAATAATTCATCGCCATACATGATAAGCTTACAAGAATCCAAACCAAGACTCAAGGCCTTTACTTCTTTTAACAAACGAACATCGGTATTCGGATAATTCAACAATGCGGTTTCCACTAATCCAAGCTGCGTAACAAATTCCTGTATGATTTCTCCTATGCCACTTACTTTTCTGCTCACTTCTGCCACCTCTTTTCTGAATGCATTGAGTTCTTCAGGATTCTTTGCAATTAACGTTTGATTGTCCAATGCCTTCACATTAAATATGTGCTGCTTCACCAAGGTGTCTATTCCTTTATTACTTATTAAATAAACTTCCAGCGAATACTTTCCAGCAGGAACTAAAAATCCATTATTACCGCCATTCACTGTAGTTGTTGGATTACTTCTCAAATTCCAAGTAACGCGAGAAATTCCCTTAGCAGGCGTTGTAGTAAAACGCTTAATCTCTTTACCTGCATCATTCGAAATTGCCCAAACGCACGTTGCTTGTGTTTCCTGAATCTCTGCACGCAATTCATTCATCGTTGGGTAACTCACGTCTTTTTTATCCTTTTCAAGCGCCTTCTCTTTTTCTTGACGTTTACTTTTCAGCGATTGAATATCATCTTTCATGTAAAAGTTGAATACGGCACCAAAGGAAGGATTCTCTGATGCCCACATGTTATGTCCTTGGAAACCAGTTCCTTCCAGTCCAAGAGGATCTGCGGGAACATACAACAAGGCATCCTCTGTGTCAAACAGGTGTGCTTTTTTATTTAGTACCTCAGTGGTTAAACCCCTTAGTGGACTGTAGTTGTCCAATACATAAAACCCGCGACCAAACGTTGCCGCAACCAAATCACATTCACGCTCTTGTATTTCTAAATCATACACCGCAATGGTTGGTAAACCACTTAGTTTGGTCCAATGTTGTCCTTCGTCGGTGGTGAAATATGCTCCAAACTCGGTTCCAACAAAGAGTAAATTCGGAGTTTTAAAATCTTGCTTAATGCAATATACGGTTCCTCGATCCGGTAAATTACCTGAAATAGAAGTCCAAGTTGTACCACGATCTGCTGACTTAAATAAATACGGTTTAAAATCCCCATTGCGTTGATTATTAAACGCAGCATATACCACTTGATCGTTAAATCGTGATGCAGTTAACATATTCACTCGGGTTTGAGCCGGAACCCCTGGAATGGCATCAATCTTTTTCCAATCCTTACCCTCATTTTGTGAAACTTGAATTAGTCCATCGTCTGTTCCCGCATAAAGCACACCTTTCTTTATTGGAGATTCGTCCAATGCGACAACATTACCATACACGGTAGTGGATGCATTCTTCATGACAGCATCAATGCTCCAAACCTGTCCCATAACAGCTACTTTATTGCGATCCAATTGTCGTGATAAATCCGGTGAAATTTCCGTCCAATCATCTCCTTTATTGGTGGACTTAAATACCTTATTCGCAGCGAAATATAAGGTAGATGCATCATGTTTAGAGACGAGCAACGGCGCATCCCAGTTCCAACGATACCCGGGTTGCCCTTTAGCAGGCATCGGTTGAATCGGAACTTTTTCTCCACTTTGCTTGTCGTAACGTACTAACCAACCGTACTGCGCTTGCGCATAGGTAATGTTTGGATTGCTCCAATCTGTTGCCGACTCAAATCCATCTCCCCCATTCGTAATAAACCAATCCGTATTTAATATCCCACTAACATTCGTTGTACCGGAAGGACCACCCATGGAATTATTATCTTGCGTGCCTCCGTAAATGTTATAAAATGGATAATCATTGTCTGTGGTTACTTTATAAAATTGCGTAATAGGTAGATTATCAAAAAATCGCCATTCCTTGGCGTGACTATAGGTTTCATAAACCCCACCGTCGCATCCGACCAACCAATGGTCTGTATTTGATGGGTCAATCCAAATAACGTGATTATCCACGTGCTTGTGTGATTCACCCGTAGGCTTAAAGGTAACACCTGCATCTTCCGTGTGATGCATGTATGTGTCCATCGCAAATACTTTACGTTTATTTAATGGGTCACAAAAGATTTCCTGATAGTAATTTCCACTGGTTGAAAAGCCTCCTTGCTTTGCCCAAGATTCCCCTTTATTGGTACTTAGAAAAACACCACCCTTATCGTAACGTCCTTCAACAATAGCATATACCCAATTCGGATCAGCAGGAGAAACAGCAAGACCAATTCTACCCATGTCTGATTTTGGTAATCCAGCAGCAATTTCACGCCAAGTTTCTCCACCGTCTGTGGATTTGTAAAGCGTAGATTCAGGTCCTCCGCCAATATACGTCCATTCATGTCTTCTACGTTGATGTGCAGAGGCATAGAGAATTTCTGGATTACTTGGATCAATAACTACTTCCGCAATTCCTGTATCATCAGAAACAAATAGCGTTCTTTTCCATGTTTTACCGCCATCAACAGACTTATAAACGCCGCGTTCTCCTCCTTTACTCCAAAGAGGTCCATACGCAGCAACCCATAATACATTTTCGTTCGCTGGGTGAATGACAATACTTCCAATGTGCTCTGATTGTTTAAGACCCATGTTAGTAAACGACTTACCGCCATCCACAGATTTATAAACCCCGTCGCCATAGCTCACAGAACGTTGATTGTTGTTTTCTCCAGAACCTACCCAAACAGTACTTGGATTTGAAGGAGCGAGTTCAACGCAACCAATAGAATAACTGCCATAACCATCGAAAATCGGTTGAAAGGTTATGCCATGATTTTTGGTAATCCATACACCTCCACTGGCTGCAGCGATATACCATAAATCCTTATTGGTGGGGTGTACAGCGATATCTGCAACCCTGCCTGATGTAAGCGCGGGACCAACCAGACGAAAACTCAAGGCAGAGACCGTTCCGGCATCAAAATTGAGCTTATTTACTTCTTTAATTTCAGTTTTTTTCTGTGCGAATGCAAAAACATGCCATAAAAGCAATACTGCAGTGATTTTTCTCATAAATGAACATTAAAAAGCCATTCTATTGAATGGCTGGTAATTATTTTATTAGACTTTCATTCCTCGAACGAAACGGTCTTTTCTTTTTACTTTTTCGAGTTTCTTTTTTGCTACTTTAATGTAAGCAGACCTTGGGCTTCCTCGAAGTACATCAATTTTATAGGTAACATCACCATATTTAATTTTAGGACCCCCCGCTTGATTCCAATCAACATCAAAATAATAACGACGATTGGATTCATTTTTAGAAGAAAATTTTAATATTTTACCTTCACCTGTTTCAAATCGAATATACATTTCTCCTTTTGGACCATACGAATCAAAAACACACGGAGTTCCTGCTTGAATTATAACAGATTCCTTTTTGGTAGAAGAACTGTTAATTAGGGTTCCGTTGGCAGTGGTTGTAGAGTTCTCATTTTTAACTTCCTCGTCCATTACAATAGTATGAGAAATATAGAATTGTACTTTCCCCATTTTCTCTTCAGAATCCAACGAAAACTCATCACGAATCATGTTGGTGTATGGAACTTGCGTAGCACACGCGGAGAGTAACAAAAGAATAGATGCATATAATACAAATGTTTTCATGTCGTCTTTTTTTTTACAAAAATAAGCAATGTGCCCCTAAAATTTCTAAGAAATCGTTAAAATTGTAATTGAAACATGAAAGCGAATCATACGTCTCTTTTTTACATTACACTTTTGATTATTGGTTCTTTAAGCGTTAGCTGTTCAAACCAATCAAAGGACAAGGTCAAAGCATTCGAAGACATACGTCCAGATTACAAAAAAAAAGAAATCACCTCGCGTACGAACCAAGATACCCTGCTACCTTATTTAACAAGATACATAAATGACAGTGTTGGGTTGGTGTTTGACTCCATTCAGTTAGATCAGCGCCTACACTTTCTTGATCGCTTTAGCAATGGGAAGGAACCAAATAACACGCATTTTAACTTGATAAACAGTTCAGGTAAAACCTTTGTTGGTGAGTGGAAGTTTAAAGATACATTGGCACGTAAAAATGCCTTATTTAATTGGCTCGACCATTTTGGACCTGACGAAAAACAAATTACGTGGTTTGGAAGAAGAGAAATTTCCTCAGAGAACATGCTAATATTGATTAATAAAACTTCTATAATACAAGTAAATTCTGCATCTAAATTAGACGTAAAAAAATGGATTACTTATCAAAAATACTCCAATCCAAAAGACAGCACCATACTCATTATTGAGCAAGCAAAAGGTAAGCTGTGTAGATGGAGAATACCGCAAAAAAACACGAAGTAAAAACCTTATGAAAACACTTAATCGTGCATTCTTGTACGTCCATCCAACTGAGAAATTCTGGAAACTTGTAGGTCCGTTAGTTGAAGACAAAGATTTCATTGCATTCCATGAGCCTACGATTTATTTAATTGATGAGGACATTTGGGATGAGGAAACGGTTATCAAAAAATACATGAAAAAAATAACCATACACGAGTTCAATCAATTGGTTGAGCACACTGAAATGCCATTCGAAATTACAGATGCTGCAGATTTTATAAGTTATTTCAAGGTTGAAATCGGGGGTACCGTAGTAGATTGTGTTTCAACTGCACCGGAACGAATTTGACTACAGTCGATTAATTAAATTTACATTGAGGTAACTTGGGTCATGTGTTACTTCCTCCCCTACCCATGAAGGAAGCTGAATGGTTTCATCAGCATCAGACAACTCAATTTCAGCAAGTATAAGTCCGTCTAAAGCCCCACTAAATACATCAATTTCCCAAACGTGATTACCCACGGGGATTTCATACCTTGTTTTTTGTAAAACTTTATCGCATTGAGAAAGTAACTCACACGCCTCTTCAAACGGAATTTCATACTCAAACTCAGTACGCGACAACAGATCCGTTCCAAACTTCAAGGTTAAAAAACCTCTTGCCCCCTTCACACGAACCCTGCATGATTTAGCGTTTTCTGTAAATAAATATCCCTGGCGAATTTGATTGCCATTGATTAGTTTGGCAAGCAATACACTATGCTCTTTTATTAAAAATTTCCGTTCTATTTCAATCATTTTTTATATTTTCAAAAATATTGAATAATTTTAAGCGTTCAAAGCAACAACTTTGCAAGAGTTGTCGTCTTGAACCTGTATAAATTTAACTAAAACAATACTTATGTTACGTATTTCTTTAATCGGATTCTTTGCAATCATTTCATTTACTTCATTTGGACAGAAAATAACATCCACTGCGGTAGGAAATCCAGAGACATTATACAATGAAAACGGCGTAAGCATTAGCGCTCAGTTAACTGAGTGCAAAAACGAAAGTCGTAATGAAATCATGACCTTCAAAATTCTTAGCATTACCAATTCGAATGCGAATTCTGCAGCACTTAAAGTTAGAGAAGACATGTATTATGACACCGACGGAGGAAACTGCAGAACATGTGATAATCCTGAATATACATTTACATTTAACTTAGAAGCAGGTGAAACGAAGGCTGGAAATTGCTACAGCGACTCTAATCAAGCCTTAGCAGTTTTTGTTTCGATGAAAGACGGCTACATTAAAGAAGTCCTTAGCGACTTTAAAATGAACGTGATCAGATTGCATTAAGCAAGACTAAATAATTGAAAAGACCGCAAACGCGGTCTTTTTTTTTACCTTTGGATTCATGTTAAAACTAAAAACGGCAACACCGCGTTGGATCATCATCGTAATTGATTTATTCGTTTCTATTTTTTCTTTACTCCTTGCTTATTTTATCCGGTTTGACTTAAACACAAACCTCTATGCCATGAAGAATGAATGGCTGTTGCACTGGCCTGAATTTCTCACGTATTTACTAATTAAAGGACTTGTTTTTTATGCCTTTGGTATACATAAAGGACTAGTTCGATACACCTCTACTCAAGACTCGCAGCGCATTTTAAAAGCAAACCTCACCTCTACAATACTCTTTATAATTATCAGCGCAGTTCGTTCAATAACTTGGGATACCACGTACTTGTTTCCGAGCTCCATATTACTGATGGAGTTTATAATTAGTTTAATGTTTTTAATTGGAAGTCGCTTTGTTATTAAATTATGGTACATCGAAACGGTAAAATCGGTAGAAATCAGTGAACGCGTATTTATTTATGGCGCTGGAGCAATGGGAAACATTGCCAAACGCACTATTGAAAACGATAACCGAATACAACAAAAGGTGATTGGATTTATCGATAATAATCCGTCGTTAGTTGGTAATCGGATCGACGGAATCAAAGTCTACGATGCCGAGCAATTGGAGCGACTGTTAACTGAAATGAACATTGAGAAAGTCATTGTTGCTATAAGAAAACCAAAGCCAGAATTACTTCGGACCTTAGTAGATGTCTGTCTTTCCAAGCAAGTAAAAATCCAACGGGTTCAAGACCCCAACACTTGGGTAAATGGCGAACTGACGCCAAAAAAAATAGGAAAAGTTGATATTTCAGAGCTATTAGGAAGGGCACATATTCAGCTAAACCATGAGCGCTTATCCGCGGAATTAAATAACAAAACAATCCTCATCACTGGAGCGGCGGGATCGATTGGTAGTGGAATTACGCAAGAAGTCATCAAATATGCTGTACGTAAAATCATTCTAATTGATCAAGCAGAATCTGCGTTATATGATTTACAGCAAATGCTGATTTCTAACGAACAAGCAAAGCACATTCATTATTGTGTGGGAGATATCAGAAACAAAACGGCATTACTTGAGCTCTTTGAAACACATAAACCAGACATTGTCTTTCATGCAGCAGCGTATAAACATGTTCCCCTGATGGAAGAAAATCCTCAAGAGGCAATCACTACCAACATTAAAGGAACAAAAAATCTTACTGAATGCGCTATACAATTCCAAATTGAGAAATTTATATTTGTTTCAACCGACAAAGCAGTGAATCCCACTAACATCATGGGCGCAAGTAAGCGAATTGCCGAAATGATAGTTCAAGACACCAATGATCGTGGAATCACCAAATTTATTACCACCCGGTTTGGAAATGTATTGGGTTCAAACGGTTCAGTTATCCCACTATTTCAGCGGCAGATCGAAGAAGGAGGCCCTATTAAAGTAACCGACGAACGGATTACTAGGTATTTCATGACTATTCCTGAAGCTTGCCAATTGGTATTAGAAGCATTTTCTATGGGAAATGGTGGAGAAATCTTTGTATTCGATATGGGGGAATCGGTACGTATCATTGACCTGGCTACTAAAATGATCCTCTTGAACGGTCTTGAGCCAAATAAAGACATTGAGATTAAAATAACAGGATTACGCCCAGGAGAGAAACTATATGAAGAACTATTAGCCGACAATGAAACCACATTACCAACCCACCATCCGAAGATTTTAATAGCAAAAACAAGAGCAATCTCGGCAACATTTGAACAACAAGTTAGCTCGCTATTAGAACAACCAAAAAACATCATGCAACGGGTGGCCACTATGAAGGAAATAGTACCTGAATTCAAAAGTAATAATTCTCAATTCCAACAACTTGATAGAAATTAATCCCTTCGAAGTACAAGTAAGATTTGCTGACATTGATTTCTTGGGTCATGTAAATAATGTAACTTATTTCAGTTATTTCGAAATGGCTAGGATTCATTATTTTCACCCACTCCTCGGCACAGCATGGGATTGGATGGAACAAGGTGTTGTATTAGTAACTAACGAAGCCACCTATTTAAGTTCCATTCACTTGCACGACCGCCCCAAAATAACAGTTTCTGTAACCGAAATAGGTACGAAGAGTTTTACCTTAGCCTATCAGGTATTTGTAGGTAAGACCTTGTGTGCGACAGGATCAAGTAAATTGGTTTGTTTTAACAGCAACAAGCAAAAAACGATTGAAATACCACAACAAATGAAGGACGCGTTAACCTTGTTGAAATCATGAAAAATCACTTAACACTTCTCTTAATTGTACTTTTTAGTGCAGCGAATAGCCAAGTAAAAAGTCCTTGCGGTAATGTAAAAAAGAAAGCTGAACCAAAGAAATATTTAAACCTTTACGATCAAGTATCATTTGATCAAGAAATTAATACCTATGTCCTAACGAAAGATTGGTATACACCGTTCAATGGAACTGGTCAAACATGGAACCGGGGTGGATTCGTATTAACTGAAATTACGTGCATTAACGGAAAGAGAGATGGGTCAGATACATCCTACTACACTTCAGGATGCGTAAAAGCCATTGAAAAACATATTATTGGGATTAAAAATGGCCCTCAACAATTCTTCTATGATTCTACAGGACAGTTAAACAAAGAGGAAACCTATCTCAATGGAAAACTGAATGGCGTCTCAAAAGAATTTAATCGAAATGGTGATACCGTCCTGTTTATGAATTTCCGAAATGATATTAGAGAGGGCATTCAACGTGAGTACTATCCTGACGGAAAACGATCCAAGATTTTAACCTATAAAAATGGTGTATTAGACGGGACACACATCACCTTTAACGTGGAAGGTAAAGTGGAAGTGAGTTTAAGTTACAAGGAAGGCAAGAAAAACGGCAAGCAAACGTATTTCTACAGCAATGGTAAAGAGGCTGGAATAGCAACGTGGACCATGGATCAAAAAGATGGAGATTTTATTACGTATAATGAAGAAGGGCTGATCCTTGCTAAAAGTTCCTTCAAAAAGGACCTTGCGGTTGGAGAACATTTAGAGAATGATGAGAAGGGTAAAACCATCCACCAAACCATTTATGACAAGAAAGGTGTTAAGCAATACGAGATGGAAATCGATGAGTACGGCGATAAAAAAGTACTGTTTGATATTAATAAAACAGAAAAATCAAGCGGTATAACTGAAGACGATGACCCCAATGACATTTCTCCTAAAACCGAAAAGAAAAATAAACGGAAGAAACAAAAGGAACGGAGAAAAAAGGACAAGGCTTAAATGAGTCCGGTGATTGTCGCACTTCCCAAGAGAAAAAGACCAATTGACACCACGGTTTGAATAAAACCGAAGGTTATTTTCTTTAGTAAACGTGTTCCGATAAGAACGCCCGCTGCGGCAGCAATAACCGTCAAAACAAGTTGTGTTATATCAACAGTTCCCCAATTTAGACTCACCAAATAAATGGAATTTCTTGAGACATCTGTCATCAAACCAATAAAGGCGGCCGTTGATACAAACGCACTGACTTCCCCTACTCGATTCATTAAGAATACACTTCGTAAGGCACCTTGATGACCACTTAAGCCCCCCATAAAACCAGAAAGGGCTCCACCAAGCCACAAGGGCAGCGCACTGGACTTTCCTTTTAGTGTTAATTCGAGTATACTAAAAGACATCATAAAGAAACCAATAATAAACTTCAATAGGCTAACCGGTCGTGTTAATAGCGTTTCCGTCAAATCAAAAAGAATCAAGGTTTTGTTGCTTAACGCGGTTAATAAAACAGAACCAATTACCGCCGCAAGTAAGGAAGGAAGACCAAAAACTAACACAATCTTCCAATTAACGGAGCGATTTAATGCCGATTTCAAAGCCGAATTAACAAAATGGACAAAACCAGTTAGCGCAATTGCTAATTCAGGTGGATAATACCAAATCATTGCCGCCATAAGCAAGGTACCCAAACCAAAACCCGAAAAAAATGTGAGAATGGATGCGAGAAAGGCCACCAAAGGAATTATCCAAAACATTACTTTTACATTTTAATCCAAAGATACATCGAATGATTGATTTAAGAAGTGATACCGTGACAAAGCCCACCCAAGCTATGCGCGAATACATGGCATCTGCCCCCGTTGGAGACGATGTATTTAACGAAGACCCAAGTGTAATTGAGCTCGAACAATATTCCGCAAAGTTATTTAATAAGGAAGCAGCTTTATTTTGTTCGTCGGGGACACAAACAAATCAAATTGCCATCATGGCACATACTACCCCTGGAGGTGAAGTGATTTGTCATGAAGAAAGCCACATTTATAAATATGAAGGCGGCGGTATTGCTCGCAATAGTCAATGTTCAATGAAATTACTTCGCGGAAATCTTGGAAAAATAAACGCCTTGGATTTACCAAATGCATTAAATAACCCACAGGATATTCATCTTCCCTTAACTCAACTCGTTTCCCTTGAAGACACATCAAACCGAGGCGGAGGGTCAGTGTATGATTACCAAGAAATCCTGCGTATAGCTGACTTTTGTCAAACAAATAAACTTCCGCTTCACCTGGATGGCGCCAGATTATTCAATGCGCTGGCCGTAAATCAAATGGATCCAGGGACATATGCGCAAGTTTTTAACAGCATCTCCATTTGTTTATCGAAAGGACTCGGTGCGCCAATTGGATCCCTACTCATAGGCTCAACTGAATTCATTAATAAAGCGAGACGTATTCGAAAAGTACTAGGCGGTGGCATGAGGCAAGCAGGAATTATAGCCGCTGGCGGAATGTATGCCTTAACGCACCATGTTGAACGATTGACTATAGACCACATGCATGCAAAACAGCTATCAGACGTTCTAACTCAATTGGATTGGGTAAAAGATATTTTCCCGGTTGAAACCAATATCGTGGTCGCTGTCTTAAGAGAACCTACACGACGGGATGAAATTATCCACAGCCTGAAAGATCAAGGAATACTTTGTATTGCCTTTGGACCCGGAATGATTCGCTTTGTTACACATTTAGACATTGATTCCATAGCCATCGAAAAGTGCATCGAAGGCTTAAAAAAGGTGTGATTTAATGTAACCTTTGCGAGGGTTTGTACTTAAAAGGAATGGTTTAACTATGCCTATGATTAAAACAATACCCTTCCTTTTGATTCCGGTCTTATCTTTTTACTGTTTCGGACAAACTGATCCTTGCGTTACTACGGATAAGAAATTGATTAAAGCCTTACAGCCTTTGCGTGATGAGCAGGATATGAGCAAAGCCAATCAATTATTTCAAGAACTTAATTCTAAATACCCAACGAACGCTGAAATCTCTTTTATCATGGCTCAAAAAGCCTACGCACAGGCAGGTAAATTGAGTAAGGACTCCAAAAAAGCAACAGAGGCAGCAACATATGAGGCTCAAGCATTCATACTTTATTCTTCTGCCTACAAAAAATGTCCAACATTTCACGAAGAAATACTCTATAACCTTGCGTCCATGCTGGTAGCAAAAGGTGAAACCGAAAAAGCCATTCCTTACCTGACTGAATTACTCGCATTTCCAGAGGATGATTTTACGAAGCTTTCGTCAGACCACGCGGAGAAAAAGAAAACAGCAAGTGCATTTGTAGAAAAATATCAACGATCAAGAATTTTCATTGACAATCCGGTACCTTTTGAACCCGTATTAATTGAACAAGTGAGCTCGGAATTGGATGAATACTTCCCAATGATTTCTCCAGACAATGACTTAATGTTTTTTACGCGAAAAATTAATCGTAAAAACCTAGGCGACATCTCGGATAATATTGTGGAGGAATTCACAGTCTCTGAGCGCCTTACCCCTACCGAAAATGTGTTCAACTACGGTTCGCCGGTTCCTGCTCCGTTTAACGATGGTTCATTTTTCAATTATGGTACTGCATCCTTGTCGGCAGACAATAAAGAAATGGTTATCTGTGCCTGTAAAAAAGAACTTGTTTATAATCAAACCTACCTGAACTGTGACCTATTTACTACCACCTACAAAAGAACGGGAAAAGGCGGCAATGACTTTCAATGGACTCCCCTTGTGAATATGGGGGCGGGCATTAATACGAAAGACGGTTGGGAAGCACAACCCTCCCTCTCTCCGGATGGAAAAACATTGTTCTACGCAACCTTAAGAAAAGGATCTAGAAACAACGACATTTACATTGCCATAAAACAAGATGATGGAACTTGGTCGGAAGGAAAGCCATTCAACGAAATCAATACCGCTGGAAAAGATAAAAGTCCGTTCTTTCATCAAGACGGTGAAACCTTGTATTTTGTCTCCGAATCGAGCGAAGAACGACCAGGCGTTGGGGGCTTGGATATATTCTACATTAGAAAAACCGATCAAGGGTGGAGTAAACCTGAAAACATAGGGTATCCCATTAATACGTCAGGAGATGAATTAGGAATATTTGTTTCAGCGAAAGGTGATGTTGCATATTACTCCAGTTATCAAAAAGGAAACTGGAACATTTATGGATTCGACCTTTACCTCAAAGCCCAACCGAAGTCTGTAGTAATCTTGAAAGGACAACTCACCGATGATAAAAATCAACCAGTGGTTGATGGGAAAATTGAAATCGCTTATGGCAGCAATGGAGAAAAAATGGTGCTCAACGTAAATGAGGAAGATGGAAAGTATGCCGCGGTTGTAAAAGTAAACTCGAGCGAACCGATTACGGTAACGTTAAAAAAAGAAGGGACGGCCTTTAATTCATCTGTTATTACCAAAGAACAAATGACAACTAATAGTCTTACAGTGAATATGACTTCAGAAGCATTAAAGGCAGGTAAAACATATAATATTAAAGATATTTTGTATGGGACCGATTCGTATGAATTAACGAACACTACGAAATTAATTTTAAAACGATTTGCTGAATATTTAACAGAAAACGCCTCACTTAAGATTGCGATCCAAGGGCACACAGATGATCTTGGCGATGACAATAAGAACCTTGCGCTATCGGAATCCAGAGCAAAAGCGGTAATGGATTATCTAATTGAAGAGGGCGTTGAGAAAGAACGTTTATCGAGTAAAGGATTTGGAGAAAAACAACCTAAGTTCCCCAACAACAGTGATGCGAATCGCGCAAAAAATAGAAGAACAGAATTCCTTCTGTTGAGTGAATAAAAAAAGGGCCTTTCGGCCCTTTGAATAATGTATGCTTTGATTATTAAGCTTCTTTCGTGAATTTCTTTTTCTCACGAATTCTAGCAGACTTACCAGTTCGTTCTCTGAAGTAGAAAATTCGTGCGCGACGAACATCTCCTCGTTTGATAATTGAAATGCCTTCAATGAACGGTGAATTGATTGGGAAAATACGCTCAACTCCTACGTTACCAGACATTTTACGTACAGTAAATGTTTCTGTTGCTCCTGCACCTCTTCGTTGCAAAACAACGCCTTGAAACTGCTGAGTACGCTCTTTGTTCCCTTCCTTAATTTTGTAGCTTACTGAAACTGTATCTCCAGAATTGAATGAAGGAAGTTCATTCAACGTAATTACTTCTTTTTGAATTTCACTGATTAAGTTCATGATTCTTATATTAAATTCACCACTTTGGGGGTGCAATATTACGATTTTTTTTTAAATATAACTAAACGCTGTATTAATTAATTAGATAAATCACTAGAATTAATAATGCAATGATCCCATAAATGATGTATAAGCTTCGCATCTCTACATCCAAGACGGCTTGAACTTCGGCGCGTTTCTTAGGTTTTTTGGGCTCTGATTGGATTTCAATTCTAGGTTTTTTAACCGGTTCTTTTGGCGTAGGATTTTCAAAAACACGGTATTTCTTCCAGTTAAATTTTACCTTCCCTCCTAGCACTACCTCATCGGCATCTTTTAATTGAGTAAATCCCTTTAATACCTCTCCATTTACCTTTGTTCCCTGAGGAGAACCTAAATCGGTAATAAACACATTGCCCTCAGAATCGGCAAATAATTCCAAATGTTCTAAAGCAATTTGATCATGATCTAAAATTACATGATTGCTTTTTGACCGACCAATACGAATGTGTGTGTTCTTAGACATTACCCTTTGTGATTTAACAAAAATAATGAAAATGGTTGATAAAAAGGCGAATTATGATAGAATTCGAACTTGCAGAAGCATGGGTGAATGACTATTTTTGTGGTATGGCAAAAACCATTGCAATTGCAAACCAAAAAGGAGGCGTAGGAAAAACGACCACATCCATAAATCTGGGCGGATGCTTAGGTGTTTTAGAATATAAAACATTACTTATTGATGCGGACCCTCAAGCCAATTCGACTTCTGGATTAGGGTTCGACCCAAAGAATGTGAACAACATTTACGATTGTTTAGTTAATGGGGTTCCAACAGCATCTCTCATCTTAGAGACAAATACCCCGAATCTTTATTTATTGCCCTCACACATCGATCTAGTAGGTGCTGAATTAGAGATGATTAATCTTGAAGACCGCGAATACTTGCTCAAAAAAGCACTGGAAGAAGTGATCGATTCGTATGACGTAATTCTGATTGACTGCTCACCCTCCCTTGGATTAATCACAGTTAACTCCTTAGTAGCGGCAGATTCTGTTTTAATTCCGGTTCAATGTGAATATTTCGCATTGGAAGGATTGAGCAAATTAATCAATACTATAAAAATCGTTCAGGGACGCTTGAATCCAAACTTAGAAATTGAAGGGATGCTGCTGACCATGTACGATACTCGACTTCGTCTTGCCAACCAAGTAGTTGACGAAGTTAAAACGCATTTTCAAAGCTTAGTTTTTGATACTATCATTCATAGAAATACTACCTTATCCGAATCAACAAGTCATGGAATTCCTGTGATTATGCATGATGCTGCTTCTAAAGGCGCAGTTAATTACCTGAATTTAGCGCGAGAAATACTTCAGAAAAACAACCTCACCAAAATGGGTAATTCAGATAAACAAATCGATTTTGACTCAGAAAATGACTTCTAACAATAAAAAAGGCTTACCTCTTGGCCGTGGATTAGGTGCCTTACTTTCTACCAATGAACCAGGAATTGGTGGGACAACCATGGTTGAAATTGCATGTATTGAGGCTAACCCCTTCAATCCCCGCACGCATTTTGAATCCGAGGCATTGGAAGAATTAGCGGCTTCCATTAAAGCCTTGGGAATTATTCAGCCCTTAACCCTGCGACAAATAAGTCCGAACAAATATCAGCTAATTTCGGGTGAACGAAGGCTTCGCGCTTCTCAAATCGCAGGATTAACTGCCGTACCAGCTTACATTCGCGTAGCCAATGACCAGTCTATGCTGGAAATGGCCTTGGTTGAAAACATACAACGAGAGAACTTAAATGCGATAGAAATCGGGTTATCCTACCATCGATTAATTGAAGAATGCAAGTATACCCAATCTGAATTGGGTCAGAAAATTTCTAAATCGCGTTCTGACATAGCAAATCACCTAAGGTTACTAAAGCTTCCTGCAGCAATACAAGCAGCCGTGCGAGACAATGAATTAACTATGGGACATGCCCGGGCCTTGCTCAGTATATCCAATGAATCGGAACAGCTAAAAGCATTCGAGGCCATTAAACTAAATCAACTGAGTGTACGAGAGGTAGAACAATGGGGAAAACCAAGCAGCAGTAAACCCAAATCACCTGCCACTAAATCAAGCCCAAAATCAGCCGTAGTTCGATCCATAGAGAACCAACTCAAAGCGAAACTTGGATTAAAGGTACAAGTGAACCAAGATGCGCAAGGAAAAGGGAAAATCACCCTTTCTTTCAACTCCATGGAACAATTGAACATGCTCTTAGAAACCCTAGGAAATTCATGAAATTGCTCCTGAGCGTTATTGTATTTTCAATACATATAGTATTGATTAATGGTCAAAAGCAACTCAAGGACAGTGTAATTCCTTACAAAAAAGCCGCTTTATTGTCTGCATGTATTCCCGGAGGAGGACAAGTATTCAACAGCATTCATACAAGCGGAAGAAAAAATGCATTTTGGAAAGTACCCCTTATTGCAGCTGGAATTGGTGGAACAACCTACCTTTTAATTCAAAATCAACTCCTAGTACAAAGCATTAAAACAGAATACAACCAACGTCAAATTGGAGGTGCCGTCAATCCACTCTGGGTCGATTATGATAACCTTGCACTCGTTTCACTTTACGATCAATATGCGCGTTTACGGGACCTATCTATTTTAGGCATCGGAGCGGTATATGCCATTCAGATTCTTGACGCAGCAGTAGAAGCACATTTTCTTAGCTTTGATGTATCAAAAGATTTAAGCTTGTTAATTCGTCCTTCCTTTCTACAGACATCTGCAGTTGGATTGACCGCAAAAATCACATTAAAATAAGGCCATGAAAATCGCGCTAATCGGATACGGTAAAATGGGTAAAATCATAGAACGCATAGCAATATCGCGTGGTCATGAAATTGTATCCATTTATAATTCTCAAAAACCGTTTAAGGGGAATGAAGAATGTACTGCGGACGTAGCTATCGAATTTACACGTCCTGATACGGTGGTTGAACACATTAAAAAAGCAATCGGACAAAAATTACCTATCGTAGTTGGAACCACCGCTTGGAGTAAATCACAAGAGGAAATTTTTGATCTTGTTTCCCAGACTCAAGGAAGTTTATTGTATGCCTCAAATTTTAGCGTTGGAGTAAATATTTTCCAACAATTAACGGAAAAGCTTGCTCAACTGATTGAATCACAAGCGCAGTACACCTTACGCATTGAAGAGACGCATCACTTACAAAAATTAGATGCCCCCAGCGGAACCGCCGTAACACTTGCTGAAGGAATAATCGCGAACAATACCAACTACAATGAATGGAAACTTGGGGACCAGGTTTTATCCAATCAAATTGCTATTGTTGCCCATCGGGAACCGGATGTTCCTGGCACCCATGAAGTGTTCGCTACATCCACCATTGATACCATTACACTTAGCCACGAAGCACATTCACGTAAAGGCTTTGCGCTCGGTGCAATCTTGGCCGCTGAGTTTTTACTTGGAAAACAAGGTGTTTTTACCATGAAAGATGTTTTAAATTTAAAATAACGCTATGAGTTTTATCTATTTCTACCTTCTTATCTTGATTAATCCCTTCCTTGGACAATGGGGTAAACAATTTCAAAAGATGGGCATCCGTTCATCTAATGCATATATTCCGTTGTACAATTATTTCTTGGTGTTCAAGCACACGAATAAAAAACCATTTTGGACGATCCTCATGCTCATTCCAGGGGTTCATTTAGTAATGATGATGGTTGCCAACGTGAGTTTAATCCGTCGATTTGGTCGGTTCTCGTTAATGGATACCCTTCAAGGAATCTTCTTCCCTTATATCCTAATGCACCGATTGGCGTCTGATGAAAAAGCAGTGCAAGTACCTGAAACCAATTGGAATAATGCCAAAGAACTCGAAGCAAGAAAATGGGGAGATCACCTGGTACTTTTTATGTGTCTTCCTGTCCTTGGTCACGCGCTAGAACTCTTATTTTCCCTCATTTCAAGTAGAAAACCGGGAAGTAAAACAGGGGTTAAAGAATGGGGAGATTCGTTGCTCTTTGCCTTAATTGCTGCTACAGTTATCCGAACCTATGTATTTGAACCCTTTCAAATTCCAACCGGATCAATGGAGAAAACCATGCTGGTAGGCGACTTCTTATTTGTAAATAAATTAGCCTTTGGACCAAAAGTTCCGATTACCCCTCTCTCCTATCCATTGGTACACAACAACGTTCCATGGGTAAACATCCCTTCGTATTTAACCATAGAAAAAGGATCGTATTTCCGCTTACCAGGCTTTGGAAAAATCAAACCCTACGACATTGTAGTGTTTAATTACCCATCAGGAGACACCGCTGTGTATGATCCAAGGATTCCAAATGGACTTATGGGTCATGACTATCATGGAATCATTAATAACGAAGCAATTTGGCAATTTAGAATTAAAAACAATTTATTAGGTAATGCAGTAAATGCCGCTGATTCTATTAAATTCCTTTCTTTTATTGACAACATTGATTATTGGCGTAATATAGCGCGAGAAAACTTAAAGAATGGACTTTTTCCAATTTACTCTGCAGAAAACGCGGAAGGAATGACGCATGACGGATTAATATACCGGCCTGTGGATAAACGGGAGAATTACATTAAGCGATGTATTGGTACACCCGGAGATGTTATTAAAATTGAGAATGCAACGGTATACCGCAATGGGAAACCTGCCAAGATCTTTGACAACATGGCATTCAAATGGGATGTAAGCAAGAAAACGGCTACCTTCAGTGCACAAGAAATGTTCGAACGATTCGGACTGGAAAATGCACCTGATGCATCGCGTTACGATTACGAAGAAGGAGATTCTACCAATCCATATGTCTTGAATATTTCACCACTCGAAAAAAGGAATATTCAAAAAGTGTATCCAAATGCTGAATTCAGTGTGCATATCGATCGCCCTTCGTATACCGTTGAAAAACGCAAACCAAGTCCAGAGGAACTTATTGAGAACCTCGAGTGTTTCCCTAAAGACTTCTATGTAAACAATACAATGACTGATTTTCAAGAATTTCGCGTGCCGAAAAAGGGAACTACCGTAAGCATAAGTGCTAAAAACATTGCATGGTATCGACGGATTATTACGGCCTATGAGGGTCATACCTTGGTGGAAAAGAAAGACGGAACGATTCTTATCGACGATAAAAAAGCGAGCACCTATACCTTTGGAATGGATTACTATTGGATGATGGGGGATAATCGTTATAATTCTGCAGACTCAAGGGTTTGGGGATTTGTACCAGAAGACCATATTGTTGGAAGAGCCTCCCTCGTTTGGTTATCTAAAAGTCCATATAAAGGGTTCCGAATGGAACGAATTCTTAAAAATGTAAGCCAAGAAGGTTCATTTAGTGTACTCCAACTCATAGGCTTTGCCTTAGGAATTGGTGCATTGATTGCTATTTTCAAGTATTTGGCCTAGATGATTTTCCCTACGGCGTATTTTCCCAGCATCCATTATGTTCGGGAACTTTGTAGGCACAGATCCGTGGTGATTGATCAGCACGAACATTGGATAAAACAAAGCATTCGAAATCGATGTGAAATCCTTACGGCGGAAGGAATTCACCGGTTAACTGTACCCATAGCGCACAGTGACACCAAACAGTGCATTGGTGAAATCAACATTAGCAGCGACAGTTCTTGGCAAATTAAACATTGGAGAGCTATAAAATCCGCCTATGGAAAGTCTCCTTATTTTGAAGCCTATCACCTTGAGATTGAGACAATATTACTAGCGCATCCAAAGTCACTCTGGGAACTTAACCTACAGATTTTAAAATTTCTAATTGACGCATGGGATTTACCGGTATCCCTTAAGCAATCAACAGCGTTTATTCCATATGCCGAACAAGACTTAAGACATAAGAACTGGTTGAGTCGTGGGCCGTTTAAAGAATATCAGCAGGTGTTTAGTTACAATAAGCCATTCTCGAATAACTTATCTGCACTAGACCTATTATTTTGCGAAGGACCTTTGGGAAGACTTTATATAATGGATTAACGTCCGAAGACCAATCCTTTCCCACCTTTGGATTGCCAAAGCTTGTTCCAAGAAATTCGGACGATTGAATTCTTGATTAAATCCTCATTCGAGATTAATAAATCTCCATTTTGAGCGAAGGTTAATCCGGTTGGATTAGGAAACAAACTGGCATCTAATTCTGAATAATTTTTAACTACTCCGAATTGATCAAAAACAATTAAAGACCGATCGGTACCTGATAAGATATAGACCTCGTTAGTTTTTGGATGCACTGCAATTGCATTTGGAATTATAGTGAGCCCATGAACCGTATCATTTAATTCAGTAATTCGATTTGCATGGATTCGGATACCATTCTCCGCAGCAAATCGTTCAATTTCATCCACATCAAAAGAAAACAAAGGAGCAGATGTAAAGCGGTTCTTATTGACGTTGAAGGTATATACTGATCTTAGTCTATTCGCTGTTGGGTTTTCAACCTCTGGGTTAAAATAAATACGATGTGTGGTCTTATGAAAACAAGCAGAGGTACTTGTAAAATTCGGACGAGTATTTGAAAGTTTACGGGTTGATGAAGAATCATAAGGGAAAGTAGAAACAAAAACATCCATTTTCTCATCAAACAAGTACAAAAGGCTATCTACCTGAACAAACGAGGAAAGTGTTATATCTGAAGTTAATGGGCTTACCAATGAAAATGACGTTGAATCTGTATTTAAGAGCACCAAGGAATTCCCGCCTTTTCCTTGCATGGCCATTAAATGCATGCTATCTAGGCTAGTAATCTCACTAAACGGCAGCAAGCCAGTGGGTAAAAATTGAATGCTTGACGGGTGTTGCAAATCAAAATAACCACTTTCTTTTTGAAAATGGGTTGCTTGAAATCTGTAATACTGGTCTACCCCAAACGATTCAATTGCTTTTGTTGCAATAAACGAAAGGGTAGCGAGAACTAAAGAAAAAGCAATCTGACGCTTCATACGTCAACGAAGTTATAAAAAACAATTCAATAAATTTAGATTCATTAACAAAACTTAAAGTTGATTTAACTTGTTAAATAGCGCTTACTGAACTACATTTGTTTTAATTGAAGTTAATTTTACGGACTATGAAATTTACGCTATTTGTTCTTCTTTTAGGTTTCGTTTCTAACACGATTGCTCAAATGAGCATTTCAGCGGGTACGGGCATTTTAAATGGCGTTGGTACGCAACGGAAATCGTTCGGGTTTAACCTAGGACTTGAACTACCAAGATCAAGCGACTTAACTTTTTTCATTCGTGCTTCTGCATTTTTACCTAATCAGGACAGCACAACCCGCTATGCGAACATGACGGCAAATGATGTAACAACAACCCCCTACACGCTTTCTGTTCCTTACAACATCAAATCTCACACATTTTATGTTGAGGGTGGCACAAGATCGTACATGTTAAATGATTACGACAATGGTTTTGCGCTTTATGGTGGTAGTGTATTTGGCATCGGAATAAATACGACTAGTGCTAAATTCTCGAAATTTGATTACACGAAACAGTACGAATGGGAAGGCTTGTATTCACTTCCAAACGCGAATCCTACCAAAGGAAGCATCTATTATTTAGCATTAGGTATACAAGGTGGTTTTAAATACACGATCCCGGTTAGGGGTACACTGTTTTTTGATATTACCGGAACGTATTCCGTATTGAATTTAGCGAATAACAGTGCGGGAGAGAACAGCCATACCTACTCGCGTTTGAATTTCTTATTCCAGTTGGGTTATCGTCGAGATTTATATTAGTTCCTGGATTCGCTGGATTGTTTCCTGAACCGTGCCATTCGCATCAATGATCCAATCCGACTTCGTATAAACAGGCATTCGTTCCGTAAGTTTTTCATCAATAAATTGTAAAAGCTCAGCACGACTCATATCCTTCAATAGCGGACGACTAGAGGTCTCATTAATAAGACGATTCAGCAAGACATCCTTATCGACGCGCAAATAAATCGAGGTACAATTGTTCGAAATCCATTGCCAATTATCATGATCCAAGGGAAACCCGCCTCCGCACGAAATAACCATGGGTGCTCGTTCATTCATTTCAAATGTGAATTCACGTTCCATGGCGCGAAATGCAGGCCAACCCTTCTCGCTTACAATATCCGAGATTGACCGCCCATGTTTCTCTTCAATCCAATAATCACTATCCACCCAAGAAATCCCTAAACGCTGAGCCAATGATTGTCCAACGGTAGATTTACCAGAACCCATAAAACCCAATAAACACAAATGTTTCTGTAAACTCACTCTTTTTTTTAACTATATTTCTCAAAAATACCGAATAAAGGATTGCTAGAAGAATATTTTTGGTATATTTGCACCCTCAAATCAGCGATTCCGTAGCTCAGCTGGTAGAGCAATACACTTTTAATGTATGGGCCCTGGGTTCGAATCCCAGCGGGATCACAAAAAAAGTCCACTTCGAACGAAGTGGACTTTTTTGTTTAGTACCGAACCAAGCTAGCTTGAGTGAGGGATTAAACAAAAAAGTCCGAGCCTTGTGCAACAAGGTGGGCTTTATGCTTGGATTGAGCCCCATTCCCGGAACACGAGCTTGCTCGTAATCCCGACAATATTCATTTGTAGTACCGAACCAAGCTAGCTTGAGTGAGGGATTAAACAAAAAAGTCCGAGCCTTGTGCAACAAGGTGGGCTTTATGCTTGGATTGAGCCCCATTCCCGGAACACGAGCTTGCTCGTAATCCCGACA
>JBEEPQ010000004.1:0-390837 GCA_041191025.1 Bacteroidota bacterium | reverse complement strand
GCTCCACCGCTTGTGCGGGCCCCCGTCAATTCCTTTGAGTTTCAACCTTGCGATCGTACTCCCCAGGTGGATTACTTATCACTTTCGCTTAGTCTCCGACAGTATATCGCCGAAAACGAGTAATCATAGTTTACGGCGTGGACTACCAGGGTATCTAATCCTGTTTGATCCCCACGCTTTCGTCCCTGAGCGTCAATCCAGGCCTAGTGAGCTGCCTTCGCTATCGGTGTTCTGTGTAATATCTAAGCATTTCACCGCTACACTACACATTCCGCCCACTTCGACCGAATTCAAGACTTACAGTATCAATGGCAGTTCTACAGTTAAGCTGTAGGCTTTCACCACTGACTTATAAGTCCGCCTGCGGACCCTTTAAACCCAATGATTCCGGATAACGCTTGCACCCTCCGTATTACCGCGGCTGCTGGCACGGAGTTAGCCGGTGCTTATTCATTTGGTACCTTCAGCTCCGGTGCACGACCAGAGGTTTATTCCCAAATAAAAGCAGTTTACAATCCATAGGACCTTCTTCCTGCACGCGGCATGGCTGGTTCAGGCTTGCGCCCATTGACCAATATTCCTCACTGCTGCCTCCCGTAGGAGTCTGGTCCGTGTCTCAGTACCAGTGTGGGGGATCACCCTCTCAGGCCCCCTACCTATCGTAGCCATGGTGAGCCGTTACCTCACCATCTAGCTAATAGGACGCATGCCCATCCTGTACCGTAATCTTTAATTATACAACCATGCGGTTACATAATACTATGGGGTATTAATCCGAATTTCTCCGGGCTATCCCCCAGTACAGGGTAGGTTGCATACGCGTTACGCACCCGTGCGCCGGTCGCCACCCAATTAGTAAACTAATCTGTGCTGCCCCTCGACTTGCATGTGTTAGGCCTGCCGCTAGCGTTCATCCTGAGCCAGGATCAAACTCTCCGTTGTATAATAACTTTGAATTTGTAAGAGCTCGAGATGTCGTTTTATTCTTTAAAACGCTGTTTCCTTGTTTCTCAATACGTCAATGAACTTCATTCGCTGCAGATAACTTTCTAAACTTATTCTGCTTTTCAAAAACCCTCTAATCTTGTTTAGCGGGGTGCAAAGATACAAACTCTTTTTTATTCTCCAAGAAAAAACTAAAAAATATTTTTTTCTTTTTTTCTCTCCTCAATTAACCTCACTCGTTTGCGATGTTTTTCTCAATTGCGGGGTGCAAAGATACACACTCTTTTGCATTCACCAAATTTTAGCACACAAAATTTGAGGTTTTTTTAACGCGAATTGATTTAAAAAGGTTACAAAAAAAATGCAGGGAGTCGAAACCCCCTGCAAATGAAATACTTAAATCAGAAACTTTTAAATTAGAAAGGACCGATTACACCCTATTGTAATACAATCTTTTTGGTGTAGAGTGAATTGTTGATGCTCATTGAAATGAAAAACAATCCAGATTCAATATATGAAGTGCGTTCAATCACGATCTCATTATTATTTACTTTTAGGTATGGTATAGAACATACCATTTTACCAGTTGCATTGAATATCGTTATTCCATTAACTTGTCCAACGTTTTTAGGTGCCTTGAACGTTATGCGTTCACTTGTTATTTGAACAAGCTGTAATACTTGCTCGTCTCCTTCCAAAACCCCATTACCCGACTCTTCCTGAATAACATGCTGGGATAAATAAATCATATCTCCATTATCGTTGCCGTTGTTATTTGTTTTATTGGTCGCAACATAAAAAGTAACCGGGCCCGCACCGGCTGCTGGAGCTGTCCATGTCCATGACCAAGATGGTGCGTTAACGCTTGTATTACTTCCGGAGGTGTGATTTGCATATTTCTTTGCGCCTCCATTAATTGAAGTATTTCCTGCTTGCCCTGTAAATCCGCCGGCCATGGTATTTGTTGCTGTTAATGCAGTAGACTGAAATCCTCGCTTTGCAGGGTTAGATGACATTGATAGATTAACTGTATACTGCTGGCCCGGCACATACGTACTTACAGGGGTTGCGCCACTTAATATAGTTAACAAGTTCTCCGTGTCACCGTTCTGAACAGAACCTGAATGGCATTGTGTACAATTACTTTCGTTGGGAGCCCCCGTCATACCAGGAGAAGCGCCACCACCATTTGAAGGAGACCGAAGGAATCCATGCTGCGAAGCATCAACGGAAAAATAGGCAAAACCGGACATTAATAATGCAGCTACCGGTAAAATCAAAACAATACGCATCTTTTTGAAATTTTAGTTAATGACTAAATTAGTTATTTTTTTTTCCTTGGTAAATCCAACATTCTACTTTTTGAATCAAAGAATCGGGTAATGCAGGACCTCCTTGAGGCATCAATTGATACCCCGCACCGTGCATAGATCCAAGAATCGCATCCGCAGAGGTGCTAATATTTGTAAAATTGGTTAGGGTATACCCTGTACCATTCCCAGAACTATGGCATCCAGAACAATTATTTTGAATCAACGGCAGAATTTCGGCATTAAATGAAACCGTATCTGGACAATCCGGAGGAATAACAACAGTTACCTTGTCTTTTGTGCAATTTGTAAGTAACACAGCGACGCATAAAAACGCAATTAAACGGAGTGTGTAGTTAAGCTTCATGACTTGAACTAAACGTTAAAGGCTGCAATGCCAACCAAATGATTGGCATAATGAAATGTACAGGAATGGCGGCAACAGCAATAAAGGTTGTATCAATTTCCTGATTAATATAGGTAATAGGAAGAGCAATGCTCGCAACTGAAGCCATGGTTAATACTGTATTTAATACAATTACGCCCCATTTTTTTAAAATTCTGCTAGCAATCATTAATACTAATGACAAGAACAAAGACAAAGCGATGTAAATAGAAACCACCTTCCAAATAGGCAAAACCTTATAGCTCTCATCCAATTCCAATGCATAAAAATAATGGAGGTACAACCCTCCAACTAACGAGGATGTAGCGGCTACCATTAAGCCATGAATCATGAACTTTCTCATTTGTCTGTTTTTTTACTAACTGGCAATTCGTACACAATCTTCATTTTATCAGGAACTGTTTCACTTTTCTTACCTACCTTAAAATCTATTCGGTTAACGTAAAATGTTCCTTTAAATGTGTACTTCGATGAACTTCCCGAAACTTTAGCTGGGATGGTATACTCTTTCGACGTACCTTTTATGGTTAAGTCTCCTTTTATTTGTAAATCTCCATTTTCGTCTTTAGTGACGCTGGAAGATTTAAATTTAATATTCGGGTAGGTTTCTTCTTCAAACCACTCCTTGGTGAGGGCTTTTTTGTTCATCATGCCATTCCCTGTACTTATCGTATTCACCGGAATTTTTAAATTAAACGTGGCATCTGTAGGCGAACCGGATGAATAGGTTACATCCCCACTAATATCGGTAAACTTCCCTGAAGGATGGTCGCTCTTAAAGGCAATCGAATGACCTTCAGCCACTTCGAAGTCGCCTGTTGGCGCAACTGCCATTGATGTTGATGCGATTAATAAACCGAAATAAACGATGGGTAATATTGCTTTTTTCATGTGTAATTAATTATTTGTTTTCAAATGTAAATTTCCTGCCAACGCAAAAACCAAGCCTAAATTGACCTTTTAACCAGTCGGAAGTAGTGTATGGAATAAACTGGGTCTCACCAATGCCTTGCGCATTCGTTAAATTTATGGTAAAGCTGTGGCCAAACGTATACCACTCTAGTGCGATGCCTAGACTTTTTTTATACAAGTCATTTGGGCGCAATCCCTTGGAGGCAAAAGGATGATAATACTCAGCAATTAAAGCAAAACTTCCAGTTAATTTGAATCGTGCTGCCGCTCCTACCGAAAATAAATCATTTTGATCATTTGCTGCTACATAGTTACTGTGTACCAAGGTTGGCATAAGAGCTATAGATAATCTGTCGCCAAATCGCCGTGCTATATTTAACTGTGTAAAATAAGCAAAACGATGACTTACCTTGGGAAAATGATTTACTTGTGAAATATCTGTCGAAGCAGTCATATAAGTAAAGGTTGAACCAGCAATTCCAGTGAGGGAAATTGGACTTTTTTTACTTTGTTTCAAAATTCGATACTTAACAAAACCATCTAACAGGGACCGATACGGCGAGCCTGTTCCCTTGGCACGACCAAATCCAATCATTAACTCATTAGTAATACCGTACTCGAGGGCGATACGAATATCAGCTAAATTATCGAACCCAAACATATTCTGCACACCGCCATTAGTTCCAAACATATCACCAAAGCGATGCTCGATTCTAAAATCCATTGTTCGCGCGGGCAAGGTCTCTACAGAATGGCCACAGATGATTCGAGTTGAAGAAAATGTTTTAGGCTGAAAAGGCTCATCAGTAAATTCTACTTCCTCTTTCTGCGCAAAGAAATTCAAGGGAAAAATGAGCATCCATAAAAAGTAAGTAATTTTAGCCTTCATCTGTATAATTTGATGCATCAAATGTATTAATTTAAATCACGCCTGTGAACCTTCCCATATCAAAACATAACCTAAGACAAGAAGCAAAAATCCAACGTAAGGGACTTAGCGCTGATGACTTAGAATACTATTCGATACAGATTGCTAAACAAGTAAGTGCATACTTTAGTTTTCAGGACAAGCAAATATCCTGTTTTTTAAGCATAGAAACTCAGCACGAAGTGCATACTGAATCTATATTGAAACAGCTTGCAATGCATAATCAATTGTTTGTACCAGTGAGTAACTTCTTGGATGGTTCTATGCAACTTGTCCCATTTGAACCGGGTGATATATTGGTATTAAATTCATATCATATACCCGAACCCATTCCTAAAAAAAAACCAATTAATCCAATTGAATTAGATGTAATATTTATCCCCCTATTACAAGCCGATGTTCAAGGAAATCGATTGGGATATGGAAAGGGGTTTTATGACCGATATTTAGCCTTGTGTAGACCAAATGTTATTAAAATTGGATTGAATTTCTTTGAACCAATCCCTGCTATTCCAGCTGAAAAAACAGATATTCCGTTAGATTATTTAATAACGCCGAATCGTGTTTATGAATTTAAATGACAAAGGAAATCAAGGGAAATTTCACCTCTTGGCTCTCTTACTTATTCCGATCAACTTAATGGCGTGGTTTCTTGCCTCACATTGGATGTGCGGATTATCTATCACCGCGATATCCGCTGGCGTTATTTATTTTTTTCTTTTTTGGAAACCAACTTAATCCCGTCTCCTTCGAAATTCAACTTGAATTCTGGTTGGGTAATCTGGTTTATTTCCTCTGGTGATTTTCCAGCGTCCTCCGCAAAATGACGGAGCATCTTTACTGAAACCGTATCCCAATAAGCCACCCCATGAATATATGATTCAGTACCCAATGGCGTTGCGGGTGGAATAGTAAAGTGATTTTTAAATCGCACCATAAGCGGTTTTCCGTCTGGTTTAGGGACCTGCACCCAACATCCCGCATTTTGGCAAACGGCAGAAAGAGGTGACTTTATCGTGACGGTTTGCGGTTCTTTTGATTTATCCATTCGACTCACTAATTCAGCTACGCTTATCGCAGCTGTTTCATCAACCTTGACTATACCATATTCATTTTTTAAGCTAGCACAACTTATTAATATACCGAATAAAAAAATAAAACTTACTGCCTTCATATTATTCGCTTTTGATTTTCATAAACTTCTCATAAAAGGAATACAACTCGTAAGACTCCTCACCAACAACTATTTTATTTACTTGATTTGCCCCAAGAAAGCGCAACATGATTCGTCTAACTTCATCTGAATCTACTACTGGATATACATCTACTTTTTGCGTGGTGGCGTCATACGTATAAGTAAAGAAACTTGTGTAATACTTCGTCGTATTTTGAATTCCCTCGGCGGTTGTTTGGGCTGGAAAAAACCATTGAAAATGCCCCGTTTTTGCCTCTTTAGTGATTTCAGATGCCGTTAATTTGGAACTTACTGTGATTTGCTGCGCAATGCTAGACAAACCAATGGTCACAAAAATCGCAAGGAAAATAGTTCGCATGATAATTATTTTATTGCGAATTTAGCAAAAATGGAACGTATAAAAAACAACGGCTTGCTTTTTTCAAAATCTGGACTTACACACGAGGCCGGTTGTGATGAAGCGGGACGAGGTTGCTTAGCTGGACCCGTAGTGGCCGCTGCTGTAATTTTACGGAATCCGATTCCTGGGCTTAATGATTCCAAACGACTAAATGAAAAACAACGTGAAGCATTAGCAGAAATAATAAAATCAGAAGCCCTAGCCTACCATATTGCTTATGTTGATGAAAACAAAATCGATGAAATCAACATTTTAAATGCAAGTATTTTGGGAATGCATTTAGCACTTGATGGATTGAGTATTCGCCCAGAGCATGTCCTTATAGACGGGAATAAATTCAAACCATATCGTGATATTTCTAATGAGTGCATCATAAAAGGAGACGGTCTTTACCAGTCCATTGCCGCTGCATCTATCTTAGCCAAAACCGCGCGAGATACCTTCATGGAAAAAGCACATGAACAATTTCCTATTTATGGATGGAATGTAAACAAAGGATATCCAACAAAAACACATGTATTAGCGATTCAACAACATGGATTTTGCGAAATGCATAGAAAAACATTCGGTGTTGTTCGCCAAATGGCGCAAACCACCTTGTTTATTTGAAGATAAACACCTTAATGTTCATTAGATTATTCGGCTCTTATTTTTCGGTGGATGTTTACATTTAGATTTGCTTTATGTTAAGAAAAGTACTTTTAGTTGTATTCCTTTTAATACTTGTTGGTTGGTCGAGTTTTGCCTTTTACTCTCTTATAGATTCATCTGAAGAACAATCTTATTTGTCTCTTTTTAATCCGAAAGCGGATGAATTAATAATCGCCCTTCACCACCCAAAAGACTTTGAGCTCGAAAACCTAGAAGTTGATTGTAATCAGAAAAATATTGATGTGTTTACTTCATTGATGCCCAACATCAAAGATCTTTCCTCCGCTTTTATCAGTAAAAAGCGGAATATACTAGTTCTTCAAACCCAAGAAAAATGGTCAATTAAACGCGTGAAAAACACGTTTGAACGTGGAATTTACTCCTTTGACCTTACCGGACCGAATACATTTCAGTTTGGTAAATATTTAGGGAAGTTCAAAGGGAATGAACTTATCTTATATTATTACGATATAGATTTATACGAGGAGAAATCATATTCCCCTTGGCGTATAGACCCACAATCGACTTATAGTATTGTCTATTTACTTGATTCCTTAAATAAAACGCGTGATGTTTATGTCAAATCTGACTATAAAATCAGCTATACAAGTTCAGATTTCAAGCGGCAAAAAAAAATATTGATTGATGATTTAAGCTTGTTTGGGAGTTTAATTCCAAAAGAAACCAAATCGTATCAATTTTATGAACGGAATTACCTACTCGAAACAGACTCGGAATTTAGACGGAGTCCGATTAAGAACCTAGTCAAGAATGGGGTAATAATAATTGAAGTGAACCAAAAGCCAGTGTTTATTTTCGATATGAAACAAGAGGTAACGCTAAGCGAATATTTAAATGACTTTTTTCATAAGTTGGAAAACAACCAAGAAAGAGCAAGCTTTACGAATTTCCCGATTTGTAAATCGTTCAATTTAACCCTCGAGGGAGAAGGCATAATAAAGCCAAAAAATATCTTGGCGTACAGTGTTGATGGGTTTGGATTTCTTACAACGGATGAATCCGCCTTGGACGCGGTATTGCTTGAATTAGAAATGCGAAAATCCCTGAACACCTCAATGGATAACATCACATTATTTAAAGCGCCCTTGCCTAAAACAGTTTCCCAACGAAGCTTGAGTTCCCGCAATTCAAGCAGTATAAGTTGGGTGGAAAACAGGCTTGTTGAAACCAAAATAGAAGTTCTTGGTTCTCAAAAATCAAGCGAACAAATCGAAGAGACTAAAAATTATTTTACCATGAATCCCGGCCTACCAGTTTTATCCTTTTGCGCCTTATCAGGCAGAGGCAATGTGATTATGGAGGTGGACAAAGAACTTATTGGGTATAAAAACGGGAGTTTAAAATGGAGAAAACCCCTTAAATCGAGCTTATCAAATCAACCAAAATCATTAGCGACAAATAATCTCGAAAATGAGTTCATCTTACTTCCACATGAAAATCACCTAGAAATTATAGATAAAATGGGCCGCCCACAGTATGAAATCAACGGGGTTTTTGAAGGAGACCCAATTCAATGTATCGTAAACAAACAAGCTGCATTTGGGATTCAAGGAAAAGAAGGGATTTATTTCTATGCAACAAGCTCTGGAAAACAACTTAAACGATTTGTAATCATGGACAAGATTGCCGCTTGGAACATTATTTCAACATCAGGGAAATTAACGATTGGCATAAAGACTAATAATCAATTACTCAACATAGATTATACAACGGGTAAACGACAAACAATTAAAGCAAACAGCGCCGATTTTATTTCTTTTACACGTAGTGGTTTTATTCAGCGCGGACCGAATGGGATGCAAGAAGTAATCGGATCAAAAACAATAAATATACAGGTTCCTTCATATTGGAAATTTAGTGGGGAAGTTAAATTAGGACAAGATATAGGTCAGCTATTTCATGATGGGAAGTCTATTGTTCTAACTGTAAAAGGAAAGGTTAGATGGAATAAAGCCATTAATCACTCGGAAATTTCAGAGCTCATTTTGCCGCAAAATGTTGAATCGCTATTTATCGTAAGAGATGCCTTAGAAAACAAACTATATTTTTGGGATTTTCAAGGTAATTTGCTTGATGAAGAAGAACGACCTGGACAGCGCACAATTCAACTTACCCCGTTGGGTTTACGCGGATCATCCATTACAACGTATCTCAATGACTTCATTATTCAATTTAATTATTAGATTTAAACAAACGCTACTATGAAACTATACCTTACACTCGCCTTAAACTTGCTTATTTCAGGCTATTTTCTTTCTCAACAATACTTAGGTGTCTCAACAAGCAACTATGCAGGGAGCATGGGAACACAATTGCAACCAGCAAGTTTTGTAGATGGTCGATTTGTTTTTGATCTTAATATCGTTGGATTAAACAACAGTACTTATCAGAACTTCGGATATTTCGATGCAAAAGCAATGAGAAGTGCTCAAGGTAACGGCGGCTACTGGTGGAAAAAATCTTTTGGTGACAATATCATCTATGATGCCTGGGCGAGTCCAGACTCCACATTTATGGACAGATTTATCGTTCGAAATTACTCAGCTGAAACGAAAAAAGTTCTTGGTGTATATAGCAATACCCAAATTGATTTACTCAATCTTAACTTTCACATTAATCCCAAAATCGCTGTTGGGTTATTTGGTAGGGTGCGTTCGATTACAAACATCGACAACATGGATCCAAAATTGGCAGTACTTGCGGAAAATGGCTTAGATTACTCGCTTTTATGGAACCAAAAATTGAATGAGGAATTAATCAACCTAAACCACCTCACCTGGAATGAATATGGGTTCAATTACGGGCAAGTAGTCCTTGATAATAAAGAACACTTTGTTAAAGTTGGTGGGTCTATTAAGCTGCTAAGTGGAAACACCGCCGCCTATTTTTATACCAATAACTTTGAATACAACCTAAAAAATTCTGACACTTCGTTTCTTTTGAAGGGGGACTTCAATTACGGATATTCAGGGAATCTTGATGAGTATATTAATTCACCCGATATCACAGCCATGGATATCTTAAAAAGGAATTCAAATTGGGGCCTTGGAATAGACCTTGGTGCAGTTTATGAATGGCGCGGGAATTATGAGGACTATCAGTACGATATGGATGGTGAAACCGGCATTTGGGCGCGCCATAAAAATAAATACAAACTTCGCGTTGGTGCATCACTTTTAGATTTGGGTGGAATGCGTTTCACCAAAGGAGGACTAAGCAGAAATTTTACAGTAAATTCAACCAGCCCATTTGATCTCACAGTTTTTCAATCCGCTACGGATTTGAAAGAGTTCGACCAAGTAATTGACTCCTTAATTCAAAATCCTGGACAAGATTGGATTGCTCAACAAGACACCTCATCTACCTTTTACATGAGAACTCCAAGCGCCTTCAGCATTCAGGTAGATTACCACATTTGGAAAGGATTCTATGTTAATGCCACCTCCATGATTAACCTCATCGGTAAGAAAACGGATTCTAAAGTAAAAGTAGCCAACCAATTCAGTATTACGCCTAGTTTTGATATTGCTGGCATTGGACTTCACCTCCCATTATCCTATAATAAATACAGCGGTTTCAGAGCAGGGATTGCAACACGACTTGGTCCACTTACCGTGGGAGTTACGGATTACCGCCCCTTACTTGCCAAAGGAAAAGTCAAAGGACTTGAACTTTTTGCTGGGCTACGTCTTCCCATTTTATATGGTGAGGTGAAAGATGACGATAAAGACAAGGTGTCAAATAAAATGGATGATTGTAGAGAGACCCCCGGTGTATGGGCCTTTAAAGGATGTCCTGATACCGATGGAGATGGAATTCAAGATTTAAAAGACGAGTGTATCAATGAACCTGGCACGGCAGAATTCAACGGTTGTCCAGATCGTGATGGAGATAAAATTATTGATAAATTGGATGATTGCCCTGAGATCGCAGGATTACCTGAATTTAAAGGGTGCCCAGATACGGATGGAGATAAAATCATAGACTCCAAAGATCAATGTCCAACAATTGCTGGTGAATTATATATGAAGGGCTGTCCCGATCGTGACCATGACAGCATTACAGACCTAGAAGATTTATGCCCGGATAACTTTGGTCCTCTAGAAAACAAAGGTTGTCCAGACTCCGATAAAGATGGTTTATTTGATTACATTGATGATTGTCCACTGGTGTCAGGACCAATGGAAAATCGAGGTTGCCCGTGGCCAGATACAGACGGAGATGGTTTACTTGATAAGAATGACGGCTGTCCACAATTAGCAGGACCTAAAGAGAATGGGGGTTGCCCATACAAAGATTCCGATTCGGATGGATTGTTAGACAAGGACGATGATTGTCCGAACACGCCTGGACCAAAAAGTAACAAGGGATGCCCTGTAATTGAGAAGGAAGTAATTGAAGTGTTAAAAACTGCCTTTGATAATTTAGAATTTGAAGTTGCGAAGGACGTAATTCTTGCCGGATCGTTCACCTCATTGGATGAATTAGCGGGCGTATTAATTAAAAAACCGACCTGGAAATTGGAGATTTCTGGACACACGGATAATGCCGGTGACGATGAATCAAATCTTGTTTTATCTAAAAAACGTGCAGAGGCCGTTAAGAACTATTTAGTTTCCAAAGGGATTGATGCGACGCGCTTCGTAATTAATTATTATGGTGAAACCAAACCGATTGCAGACAACAGTACCACGGAAGGAAGAGCAAAAAACAGAAGGGTTGAAATGAAGGTTGTTTTTGAATAACCTTGACAATGTTAATATTTACTTAATATTGGCTTAATCCGCACGTGAGATAACAGGACGAACTTTGCATAAAATTTGCAAAGAATGGTACGTTTTTCATTTGTTTTATTGTTTTTGTTAGGGGTATACAGCACTCAATATGCACAGTCCACAGTAAAGGGTATTGTGAAAGATGGAAGCAATAGTGATCCGGTAGAAAATGCTAAAATCACGTTGATCGGCTCTGAAAAACGCTGTTTATCAGATGCTAATGGCGTTTTTGAGTTATCTGGAATACCTAAAGGAAAATATACCCTCGAAATTAAAGCATCTACATTTAATGTTTATGTGTTAAGCGATGTCACTCTTGGTGATAATGAAGTCAAAGAGCTTACTATTGCTATGGAAGCTGCGGACTTGGTTAAAGGTCCAGTAGTTGTTACTCGTAAAGTAAAAAAAGATGGTGTAGTAGAACTCATAAGAGTTCAGCACAACCTTGGTGTTGTATCCAACGGAATTAGTGCTGAAGACATTAAAAAGAATAATGATTCCAAAGTTTCGGATGTAATGAAACGTATCTCTGGAGCAAGTATCCAAGATAATAAATTCATTGTCATTCGTGGATTATCTGACCGATACAATTATGCCTTTTTGAATGGAGCCAGTTTACCCAGTTCAGAATCAGACCGAAAAGCGTTCTCCTTTGATATTTTCCCATCCAATGTGTTAAGCAGCATTAGTGTCGTAAAAACAGCATCTCCTTCCATGCCCGGAGAATTTGCTGGTGGAATAATTAATATTACTACGGTCGAGCCGAGTGACAAGCCGATTAATTCACTTTCTATTTCAACTGGGTATAACGCGATATCTACATTCAGAAATTTCTATCGAAGCGGCGACAGCAAGTTGGATGTTTTAGGTTTTGGTGGAAAAGACCGTTTACTACCAACAGGAATACCTGGTTCTGCTGAATATGCGGCCTTAGATGTTCATGAGCGTGCGCGATGGGCTCAAAAAATGAATTACAATTGGGCACCTGAACAACGTACAGCCATGCCAAACTCAAGCATTCAATACAGTTTAGGGAAAACCTTTGATTTTAAAAACAAACAAAGCTTGGGCTATGTGGCTGCTTACAGTTATCAAAACAATCAAACGTTCTCTTTAAATACACGTCGTGAATTCGAAGAATCAGCTACAGGTGTAGTACAACGGATGGAATTGCGCGACTCCGTATTTACACAAAATGTACTCAATACGGGAATGTTGAATCTTAAATATTCCTTTACGCCAAAAAGCAATATTCAGTTCAAAAATTTGTACAGCGTAAGTGCTGAAGATAAAATTAATGTGCGAAATGGGGTTCGTGAAATGGATAATGACCCTCGACAATGGGAAAAAGCTACTAACTTTTGGTATACACAAAATAAAGCACTTTCGAGCCAATTGTATGGAACGCATGACAATGAAAAATTAGTCTTCAATTGGAACCTTGGATATAGTAATGTTGACAGAGTTATTCCTGCATTACGCCGTGTTATCCACCGAAAATATAGCCTGAATGAAGAGGATCCGAATGAGCAATACATTGCCGTAGTTCAGAATAACGGTACCATTCCTACAGCTGCCGGAAATATGTTCTGGTCAGATGCCAATGAATCCATATACAGCGCTATTTATGATGTTGAAAAACGATTCCAAGTTGATTCATTCAATATTAACCTTAAAGTTGGAGCAATGCATCAATATAGAGACCGCGATTTTCAAGCGAAAAACTTTGGTTTTTCAAAATACAACGGCGGAGGTGTGAATTTTTATGATTCCTTATTACTTGCCTCCCCTTCTTCCATTTTTAATGATGAAAATCTCGGATTAATGGCGAATGGTCGCGGTGGATTTAAGTTAGATGAAGCCACTAATGTTGACGACAGTTACCAAGCAAGCTCATTCTTGAATGCAGGATACGTGCAAATAGATGGAAAATGGAAACAAAAAATCCGTTTGAACGGTGGCTTGAGGGTGGAATCTTACCGACAAGCATTTAATTACATAGAATTTGGTTCTAATAACGATATAAGTATCGTTACAACAGTAGTTGACCTTCTCCCATCTGCAAATCTTATTGTATCACTAACACCTCGCATGAATATCCGTGCCAGTAGCTACAGAACAGTTTCACGTCCTGAATTCCGCGAATTAGCGCCATTTACCTTTTACAACTTCGTGATTGACAATATTATTTCAGGTGACCCAAATTTACAGCGTGCTACCATCATGAACTATGATTTGCGATATGAGTATTTAATTGGAAATGGTCAAAACTTTAATATTTCAGGATTCTATAAAGACTTTACCAACCCGATTGAATTAGTAAACCGTACGGGGACTTCTGGCGCTCCAGAATTATATTATACCAACGTACCAGGTGTAACCACCTTTGGAGGGGAAATCGAATATCGATTCAACCTTGGTTTTTTAAGCAAAAAAGAAAATCACAAATTGTGGGATCAATTATCCATGAACATCAATGCTTCATTAATTCGATCACGAGTTGAATTAGGTGATTCGTTATTCGGACAAAATGAATATCCCGAAGGCAGACCATTGCAAGGACAATCCCCGTATATTATTAATGCCGGTGTTTATTACCAATCGCAAGACAAGAAATGGGCATTTAGTGCCGCATATAACCGAGTAGGTCAACGCATTTATATTGTTGGGAACGAGCAAGAACCAAGTGTATGGGAAAACGGACGAAACCTGGTTGACTTCCAGTTAACGCGTAATTTCGGAGACAAATTTGAAATGCGTTTGAATGTTAAGGATGCTCTGGCTAACGAGTTGGTATTCTTTCAAGACCTAAACAAAAATCAGAAATTCGATGAGGGTGACAATGAATGGCAAAATGTAACATTTGGTCAAACCGTATCACTTTCCTTGAAATACAATTTTTAAGCGTAACATTCATAGCGTTATCGAAACCTTCGCTTAACAATTTAATAAACACGATTTAAGTTGGTCATAACACAATAAGCGCCTCGACATCGGAACTTTGTCTAAAATTTTAAACAATGAAAAAGTTCTATTTATCTATTGCTTTAGTGAGCGCATTATTCACCGCATCGGCACAAGATGCATTCTGGACTCCGACAACCTATCAAGGAGCCTTCCCTGTTACTGACGGTACTCCAGCAACAAACTGGGCTAGCGGATGGTCTAACTTTGACCCTGAAAATACGGTATATCCTGCAACGGTTACTACAGTTTCAGCTGACATTACCACAAACACTACATGGAGTGGAGTTATTTTGTTGCAAAACAAAGTGTATGTAAAAAACAACGCTACCTTAACTATTCAACCGGGTACCATCATCCGCGGAGATAAATTAACACAGGCTACATTGATTATTACACGCGGAGCTAAAATTAACGCGGCAGGCACTGCTGCAAACCCAATTGTTTTTACATCGAATGAAGCAATCGGTAACCGAAATGAAGGTGATTGGGGTGGTTTAGTAATCCTCGGATTGGCTAAAAATAACCAACCGGGTGGCGTTGTAAACATTGAAGGAATTCCACCAACAACCGATACGCAACACGGTGGTAACTTTGATACGGATAACTCAGGGGTATTGCAATACGTTCGCGTAGAATTCGCTGGTATTCCATTAGAGCCAAACAAAGAAATTAACGGAATTACCTTTGGTTCTGTAGGTTCTGGAACAACAGTGAATCACTGTCAAGTATCTTTTTGTGGCGACGACTCATTCGAGTGGTTTGGTGGCACAGTTAATTGCAAATATTTAATTGCCTATAGAGGTTTAGATGATGATTTCGATACTGACTTTGGTTACAGAGGAAAAATCCAATTCGGTTTATCAATTCGCGATAAAGATTTATCAGATGCTGCTGGAGATTCTAACTGCTTTGAATCTGATAACGACGCTACAGGTTCTACTGCACAACCTAAAACTCGTCCGATTTTTTCGAATATGACACTTGTTGGACCAAAAGGAAACGGAAGTATTACCTTGCCTGTTGGTGAGAAATTTGAAAAAGCATTCCGTTTACGAAGAAATACAGCTACATCTTGTTTCAACTCTTTAGTAGTTGGTTGGGAAAAAGGATTATCTATTGAAGGTACAGCAGTTGTTGCTAATGTTAACGGAGATTCATTAGTATTTTCTAACAACAGTTTAACCAACTTCACAAACGGTACAAACACAATTCTTTCTTCCGGTGTAACGCCAGCATTCTATCAGTCTTTCTGGACTCCAGATGGAAATGATTCTACGGAAACTATTGCTCTAATTAACTGGGTTAATTTATTTACACCGCTTGGTGTAACTCCAGATGCGCGTTTGAATGCAGGTTCTGTTGCTGCTAACGGCGCAACTTTTACCCATCCAAAATTCTTTTCAGTAGCTGCTCCAGGTGTTGCTAACCTTACATATTGTCAAGGTGCTACAGCAGCTGCATTAAACGCTACTGCTATCGGTGGAAACACGTTATACTGGTATGCAGCAGCTACAGGTGGTGTTGGATCAACAACCGCTCCTGTTCCATCTACATCAAATGCAGGAACGTTCAACTTTTATGTGAGTCAAAAAAATGCCGCAGGTGATGAAAGCCCACGTGTTATGATTACTGTTACCATTAATGCAAGTCCAGCTACACCAGTAATTACTGCAAGTGGTTCTACTTCATTGTGTTCAGGAAGCTCAGTTAACTTAACTTCATCTTACAACAATGGAAACGTTTGGTCAACGAATGCAAATACAGCTACAATTTCCGTAAATGCTACAGGTGCTTACACGGTAACTCATACAGACGCTAACGGTTGTACTTCTACTTCATTACCAACCATCGTAAGTGTAAGTAACGCACCAGTTCCTACGATCCAAGCATCAGCAGTTGAAGCATGTGACGGGGATACTGTAACCTTAACAGCATCTGCCTCTGATTCTTACTTATGGTCGACAGGAGCCACTACTCAAACGATTTCGGTTACTTCAACTACACCGGGAATTACTGTTACTACAACGAATGCAAATGCATGTAATGGTGTTGGAACATCTACACCAACAAGCATTACCTTCAACGCTAACCCTACAGCTGCTGGTTCGTTTACAACCAATGGAAACGTTGCTACATTTGCAAATACTTCTACAGGAGCTACTTCATACTCTTGGGATTTTGGTGACATGACCAACTCAAGTGCAGCTGCTCCATTACATGCGTATGCTGCGAATGGATCTTACACAGTAACACTTACAGCTACCAATGGCAACTGCAGTGATGTAACCACATTTACTGTAAATATCGCAGTAAGTTTAGATGAATTACCAGGAGTTGAATTAAACTTGGTACCGAATCCTGCTACAACTTCATTCAATGTAGCATTAACTGGTGCGTCTTTAGAATTAGTAACAGTTATCGATGCGTTTGGTAGAACTGTATTAAATGCTACTGAAGCAACCATTAACTTAAACCAAGTTGCTAACGGAATGTACACAGTAGTAGTTTCTACAAATAAGGGTACTAGCGTACGCAAGTTAATCGTAAACAACTAGTATTAATTAGGGGGCTGTGAAGCCCCCTCTTTTTTTTACCATGGAAAACAGTAAAGGACATACCATACTTATAGTTGATGACGAGCCAGACATCCTAGAATTCCTATCATATACTGTTCGAAAAGAAGGATATCGTGTATTTACTGCAAGCCATGGAGAGGAAGCAGTGAAATTAGCGCACCAATTAAGTCCATCCTTAATTTTAATGGATGTGATGATGCCACAAATGGATGGGATTGAAGCATGCCAAATCATTAGAAAAGACTTGCAACTTGCCCAGCCAATCATTGCTTTTTTGACGGCAAGATCGGAAGATTATGCCCAAATCGCAGGATTTGAAGCCGGAGCAGATGATTATATAAGTAAACCTATAAGACCTCGATTACTAATTAGTAAAATAGAATCGTTACTGCGAAGAATAAACCCTGAACGAACAACAGAAGAGGAGCATGAATCAGCGGGAATCGTAATTGACAGAGAAAAATTCGTAGTTGTGGTTAACAATAAGGAACTTCAACTTCCGAAAAAAGAATTCGAATTATTAGAATTATTAGCAAGCCGTCCAGGCAAAGTCTTTAATCGCGAGCAGATACTTACCATTGTTTGGGGAAACGAAACCATCGTTGGTGAGCGAACAATTGATGTACACATCAGAAAACTGCGTGAAAAGCTAGGAGAATCGTATATTCGTACCATTAAAGGGGTTGGATATACGTTTAACCGAAAATGAAAAAGTTAAAACCAGAGTATTTACTTGCCTTAACTAGTGCCCTTGTGGCACTTTTGGCTTTTTGGTTTGAGGTGGCCAGCCTCAATCTTCCGTTTAGCCCTGTTATTTCTGCACTCGTACTATCGCTTTTTTTGGGAGTAATTACCTTTCTAGTGCTTTATTTCGGAATAAAAATTTTCTTACAAAACCGACTCAATCACCTTTTTAAAAACCTTCAAAATCCTCCCATAATAAAAGCGCAACGGTTGAATGAAATAATAGATGAAGCAGAACAACAAGTCAACCAAGTTTCTAAACACCGGACGAAAGAAATTTTACAGCTAAAATCTCAAGATTCCTTTCGAAAGGAATTTATTGGCAACCTTGCCCATGAGTTAAAAACACCCGTATTTGCAATTCAAGGGTATTTAGATACGCTGATTGATGGGGCAATTGACGACCAAGAAAATGCCTTGAATTTTCTAAAACGCGCATCAAAAGCAAGTGACAGAATGATCCAGTTACTTGAAGATTTGGATGCAATTACACGACTAGAAAACCCTGAACTCACCATTGATAAGCGCCCCTTTGATCTCGTGGAAATTATTAAGGAAACGTTTGATTCGTTGGAATTTCTTGCAAAAGAGAAAAAAATTCAATTGAGTTTTAAAAGAGATTACTCAAACATCTTCGTGCTTGGCGACCGAAATAAAATCGGACAAGTCTTCACAAATCTTGTGAAAAATTCCATTTTATATGGAAATGAAAATGGATCTACTATCATTACACTAGAACCCATAGACAACCAAATCCTAATAGAAATCAAAGACAACGGCATTGGAATAGACCCAAAGCATTGGCCGCGCTTATTTGAACGATTTTATCGAGTAGAAAAAAGTAGAAACCGCCATGAAGGGGGAACTGGACTTGGGTTGTCCATTGTTAAACATATTCTTGAACTCCACGGCCAAAACATTACCATGCGGAGTACCGTTGGGGTTGGAACTAAATTTACTTTTGGACTAGAAAAAAGTTCAAAAAATGTACAATTAAGTTCCCGAGGCGTGCCTATTCGATAAATTTACAGTTGGTTTTCGGTACTTTTGTACTATGAAACAAAGGTTGTCCGCGAATTCATTTTTTCGACTTATTGCATTCGTAAGACCTTACAAAAAGTTGTTCTTCGTCGCCTTATTCGCAGTGATCACACTTTCTGTGTTAGGTCCTTTAAGGCCATACCTCATTGGAAAAGCAGTTGACCAATTTATAGTTAAGGAACAAAATGCATCCAAATTGATGCTTGCCTTGCTTGGTGTATTAAGCATACTTCTCATTGAAACCGTTGTAACTTGGGCTTCTGCATACACCTCTAATTTACTAGCTCAATCCGTAATTCGTGACCTAAGAACCCGAGTTTTTAATAAAGTATTATCGTTCAAAACGCGGTATTTTGACAAGACGCCTGTTGGCTCTTTAGTAACCCGTGTGGTATCTGATGTTGAATCAATTTCTGAAGTGTTTTCGGCAGGGTTAATGGAAATCTTTGGAGATTTACTTTCCCTCATCGCAATTCTTGGCTTTATGTTTTGGGTGGATTGGCGCTTAAGTTTATTAACGTTAATCCCTATTCCCATCCTGATTTTCGCTACTCGAATTTTCGCCAAAGCGATGAAAAAATCGTTTCAAAGCGAGCGTACACAGGTCTCTCGATTAAACACCTTCGTGCAAGAACACCTCATGGGTATGAGTTTAATTCAACTCTTTGCGCATGAGGAAAAAGAATCCTTGGCTTTCAAATCAATTAATGAAAAACATAGGGATGCACACATCAGTGCCGTATGGGCAAATTCGATATTTTTTCCGGTCGTTGAACTGTTAAGCTCCTTATCCATAGCGTTTTTATTGGTTTGGGGAGCGATGATGGTTGAAGGTAAAAGCCAACAACAATTAACACAATTATACGGTGAAATCATTGCGTTTACCTTATGGATCAATCAACTTTATAGGCCCATCCGACAGTTAGCGGATAAGTTTAATATTTTCCAACGAGGGGTTGTTAGAGCAGAACGTTTATTCGAAATTTTAGATGAAGAAGAAGAGGTTGAACCCAATGAGGAACATCCAACAACCTTTAGCAATGGGGATATTGAATTCCACAACGTATCTTTTTCATATACCTCCGACAACCCCTTACTTTCATCGTTTAACTTATTAATTCCTGCTGGAAAAACTACAGCATTTGTTGGCGCTACCGGATCAGGTAAAACTACCATTATTAACTTAATTGGACGTTTTTATGAGATTAATGCCGGGAAAATTACCATTAACGGAATTGACTTGAGTCAATTAAATCGAAGTGAAATAAATAAGCATATCGGGTTTGTATTACAAGACGTATTTCTTTTTTCAGATACTATTCATAACAATATAACGCTCGGAAATCAAGCGATATCAAGAGAACAAGTAATACAAGCAGCTAAGCAAATCGGAGCACATGATTTTATTATGAAAATCCCTCAAGACTACGACCATGTGATTGGTGAACGAGGCGGAGTGCTTTCGGTGGGACAACGGCAGTTGCTTGCGTTTATTCGTGCCATGGTCTATGAACCTATGATTTTAATCCTCGATGAAGCAACGTCGAGTATTGACAGTGAATCAGAAATTCTAATTCAAAAGGCCATTGCTGAAGTAACAAAAAATAGAACATCCATTATCATAGCGCATCGATTATCAACAATTCAACAAGCCGATCAAATCCATGTAATGGAAAAAGGCCAAATCATTCAAACTGGTACGCACGCTTCCTTATTGTCCGTGGAAGGTGCTTATAAAACCTTGTTTGAAAAACAATTTAACGAACTCGATGAAAAAGTTTAAAATTGGTGGTGTACCGGAACACTTTAACTATCCTTGGCGAGTAGCCATTGAAGAGAAAGCGTTTGACTCCTTAAATGTTTCGCTCCATTGGTCTGATATGACCGGAGGAACCGGACAAATGATCAAGGGATTAGAAACAGGAAGCTTAGACATTGCTGTTTTACTAACAGAAGGTATTAGCAAAGCTATTTTACAGGGAACGCGAGCGAAGATTGTGGACCTTTATGTAAAATCACCGTTACAATGGGGTATTCATGTACCCACGCAACAAAGGGCACAAGCAAGTTCAAAGGATCACCGATTTGCTATTTCACGCTACGGATCGGGTTCGCACTTGATGTCGTACGTACTTGCCCAAAAGGAACAATGGGGGAAAGAAAGCCTTCAATTTAATGTAATCGGGGATGTTTATGGTGGAATTTGGGCCTTGGAAAACAACGAAGCCGATTACTTTCTTTGGGAAAAGTATACTACTCAACCGTTTGTAGATAAAGGGAGCTGTCAGCGCATCGGACAGGTGGATACCCCTTGGCCTTGTTTTGTTATCGCATGCAGGGAAGAATTACTGCAAAAAGATTCGGAAGTGATTCATCAAATCATAGCCATCGTTAAAAAGCAAGCCGCAGCCATTAGTGCTGATACACAAACTGCGGAGGCAATCGCATGGAGGTACCATTTGAGTATACCAGAGGTTAAACAATGGCTAAGTGAAACCACTTGGAATACGGAATCGATCGATCTTGGTGCTGCAATTCAACCGACCGTTGATTTTCTCTTAGATTCCGAATTAATTACTGCAAAAGATGCTGAATCATGGGATACAAAACTCTTTTAATCGCACTTTTTTCGCTACCCTTCTCCTATTTTTCTCAGTGGGGCTGCACCGACCCACAAGCAACAAATTATGATGTAAACGCCTCAATTAACGATGGGAGCTGTATCTATTCCCCGACAAATTACACCCTAAGTTTAATTAATAATCTGAGCGATGTGCTTCAAGAAAACTCGGGGCTAATTCGTGTAGGAACCCTTCTTTATACCTTTAATGATTCTGGTTCAGGGGCCGTAATTTACGAACTTGACACCTTAGGTACGGTACTTCGAACGATTGTGATTTCCGGAGCAACCAATGTAGATTGGGAAGCAATTACTTCAAATTCTACCCATGTATTTGTTGGAGATGTAGGAAATAACAATGGTAATCGGCATGACCTATGCCTCTATCGTTTCCTTAAATCGGACTTAACCTTAGATACAATCCAAGCAGAAAAACTGGCTTTTTATTGGTCAGACCAAACGCAATTCACCTCACTACCGAATGCTAACAACTACGATTGTGAAGCCATCGTTGCGGATGCGGATTCAATTACACTCTTTTCAAAAAATTGGGAAGATCTACAGACTCGAAGATATCGCCTTCCAACGTTTTGGACCGATACCATTGCAGCGCAATTAATAGATAGTTTCAACGTGGACGGATTAATTACAGATGCCTGTACAGACACCATAGCACATCGAAGTTATTTACTCGGATATAAAAACAACGGAAGTAATTTCTACACAAGCTTTGTATGGTGTTTGTGGGATTATCAAAACCAAGACTTATTTTCAGGAAACCGACGGAGGATAGAGGTCGGTAACGTACTAAACTTAGCGCAAACCGAAGGGATCGCATTAAACGCCTCGAACAAGGGATACATAAGTTCAGAAAAAGTAGCCTCTGTAATCACCATTGCCCCTAAACTTTTTCAATTTGATTTCTCACAATTCGTTGAGCCGACCGCATCAGTCAAGCCCACAGAACCTATGGCTCCCTTTCAACTTATCCCTCATTTGGAGGAAGGATATACCGAGTTGATTATTCCAATGCCTTTTAATCAGTTCAAGTTATCTGATATACAGGGCAGAACGATACACTTGGAATCCAGCAATCGATTAAACATCTACGTGCATGGATTCGTAGTGCTTACACTTGAAGGAAAAAATACCTTGCTTTTCCTTCCTTAATCTTTCTTAAAGAGTGTCGCAGAAGCTTGGGCGGAGGGCATAATTACTAAATCATGGATAGAAACATGGGGAGGACGGGTTACAATAAATTGAACCGTATCAGCAATGTCTTTGGCATCTAAAGGTGTAAACCCTTGATAAACGGCCGAGGCTTGATCTACATCCCCCTTAAATCGAACCAACGAAAATTCAGTTTCAGCAGCTCCTGGAGCAATGGAACTCACCCTAATCCCAAACGGAAGCAGGTCCATACGCATACCTTTTGTAAGTTGATCCACAGCCGCCTTAGTGGCACAATATACATTGCCTTGAGGATAGGCTTCTTTTCCAGCAATGCTGGTAATATTTATGATCAATCCCTCCTTGCGAGCTTTTAATAATGGAATCACAGCTTGACTAACATATAATAAGCCCGTAAGATTTGTATCAATCATTTGTTCCCAATCCGAAGCGAGGCCTTGATCTATAGTGGATCTTCCAGCAGCAAGTCCCGCATTATTAATTAATATGCTTAGGTTTTGCTTAACATGATCCCCCAACGCATCTACCCACTGATTAACTGCTGCACGGTCACGCACATCCAGCTTGCCAATGATGATGTCTGGCGATTCCTTGGAGAGCGTTTCTTTGAGTGCAATCAAACGGTCCAAGCGTCTTGCCGTTAAAATCAATCCATATCCTTCCTTTGCTAAGCTAGAAGCTATTGCAGCGCCAAACCCTGACGATGCGCCTGTTATAAGTGCGTATTTAACCATTGATACATTTTATTTGAAGTGAACAAACGTTTAACATAGGGTACTTGATAATGCGATAAACTCATCCATAAAAAAGGTAGAACCGGCGCTTTGTATCGTACCATCGCGCCAACAACCGGTGCAGTCATCCCTACAAGGGAAATTACAGCCAAACTAAAAACCAACATTGGAAAACGCCAATCCAGCTTCCAGGATATATCCCTTAAGCGCAACAACGCACCAAGTAAGACTATTAAAATCACTATGTTTTCGGTAAAAGCCAATAAGGACTGTACATTTTTTAACATGCTAATGCTCGGATAAACTAAAACGTTCCAAATACCCAACGGAATCAGGGCTAAGACCGTTGTCCATCGTCCATCCATAGGAATAATAGGCACAATACTTCCTGCATTTACTGCATTGGCCATTTGAATGAAATCAAATTGTTTTCCTTGAAGGGTTGAAAGCATACTCCATTCGGGAAAAAACAGCACATGGCATAACATAAACAAGCTAAGGAAGCCAATGACGCAAATGCATAGGATACGCCAGGACTTTGTTCGCGCCCAGATCCAAGTGATCACAACCAAGGGAAGTAAGGCAATCAAAATATAAATCTTTAAAAACGACAACATGAATAGGCTCAGCATGCCCAATAACAAAAATCCCAATCTAACCCGCTGATACAACTGAAACAAGCTGTAAAGAAACCCACCAAGCGCAAAAAACAACAAGGCTTCCTTTAGAATACCACTGCTCCAAAACATGGCTGAAGGCAATAGGAATGCAGCCATAAACGAAGTAATTTTTGAGTTGGAAAGCTCCATGAACAAGCGAAACAACCAGTATGAACCGAGCCAAGATAAGGCTAAAAATATGACGAGATTAAGTCCGTAAGATCCGCGAGTGAGCAAATTCGATAATGCATTCACTCGAATAACCACACGATTATCATTCGCAATGCCATGGTCGTAAGAACGAAACCAGTAGTTTAAGCGATTTAAATAAACCATATCATTTTCATTCCAGGTACCAAGCATAATCCGCGTGAATGCAGCGGGTTGCTCAGCGGCAATTTCACTCAAAATAATCCCATCATCATAATACTTAAATATATCTGCCTCATTTCGTGAAGGATATACACTCGTGTATACATAAAGAAGAATTATTGCCGCTAAACCCTTTATACCCCAGGAGCAAAGTAAAGTCCATACCGACAAGCCCTTAAACCAAGGTGAAATAAAAATAAAGCCACCAAAAACCAGTGCTCCAAGGCCGAAAGATAAGGCAAACATCACAGCGACAAAAGTACCAAAATATGTCAGTTTTATTGGAAAGCAAGGCTTGAATATCCGTTAATTATGCCAAAGTGTCACCTTGAGCGCTTTGGTATGTAAATTGAAAAGAGTGATACGTCTAAAAAATTAAACACATGAAAACAGGTCAAATTAATGTTCAAACGGAAAATATATTTCCAATCATTAAAAAGTTTCTTTACTCGGATCATGAAATTTTCCTTCGAGAGCTTGTCTCTAACGCAGTAGATGCCTCTCAAAAACTAAAGGTTTTGGCTACTAATGGTGAATATAAAGGTGAACTCGGTGAATTGAAAGTGGAAGTGCTATTGGACCGTGAAGCCAAAACATTAACCATCAGAGACCATGGGATCGGCATGACCGAAGAAGAAATCGATAAATACATCAACGAAATTGCCTTTTCTGGGGCCGAAGAATTTGTAAACCAATACAAAGGCAAAGAGGGCGCTGAACAAATCATTGGTCATTTTGGATTAGGATTTTATTCCGCCTTTATGGTAGCAGAACGGGTACAAATCCAAACCTTATCGAGACACGAAGGTGCACAAGCGGTGCAATGGGAAAGTAATGGCTCTCCTGAATTTACCATAACAGAAATCGAAAAAACGGAACGAGGAACCGATATCATCTTATACATCAATGAAGATGCCCTAGAGTTTAATGATAAAAATAGAATTCAGGGAATCCTTTCCAAATACTGTAAATTTCTTCCTATTCCCGTATTTTTTGGCACTAAAACAGAATATATTGATTCTCCAGAAGGAGAAAAAGATGACAAGGGAAATGTGAAACGCGTGGCCATTGAAGTGCCGAACCAAGTGAATAATGTAAAACCGGCATGGACCGTGTCACCGGCTTCATTGAGTGATGAGGATTATCAATCGTTCTATCGTGAACTTTACCCTTCTACCTTTGATGCGCCCTTGTTTAACATTCACTTAAATGTTGATTATCCGTTCAATTTAACCGGGATTCTTTACTTCCCTAAGATTAAAGAAAATGTAGAAGTTCAGCGAAACAAAATCAACCTCTATAGCAATCAGGTATTTATTACGGACAGTGTAGAAGAAATAGTACCTGAATTTTTAACCCTACTTCACGGGGTAATTGATTCCCCAGATATTCCATTGAATGTTTCACGTTCTTATTTACAGAGCGACTCCAATGTGAAAAAAATATCTGCGCACATCACCAAAAAAGTTGCGGATAAATTGGCAGAGATGTTCAATAAGGACCGTAAAGATTTTGAGGAAAAATGGAATGACCTATACATTTTTGTTCAATACGGAATGTTGTCGGATGAGAAGTTTGCAGAAAAAGCAAAATCCTTTGCTTTACTGAAAAACACAAGCGGTGCATATTTTACCATGGAAGAATACCTTGAGAAGGTAAAAGCCAATCAAACTAATAAAAGTGAAGAAACTATTATGCTCTACACTTCTGATGCTGAAGGACAATTCTCCTATGTGAAACAAGCGGCTGACCGCGGATATGATGTATTGATTTTAGAAGGACCCTTGGCCTCGCATTGGATTCAAAAACTGGAACAAGGCAATGAGAAGGTTCGATTCAGCAGAGTGGATTCAGATAGTTTAGATAAACTGATTGACAAAGGCGAGGAAATACCTTCTAAATTAAGTGCTGCCGAAGAGGAAAAACTAAAACCTTTGTTTGAAGGCGCAGTTAACAAAGAGAAATTTACGGTGCAATTGGAATCAATGCCTGAACAGGATGCGCCAATTCTGATAACACAACCTGAGTTTATTCGTCGAATGATGGAACAGCAACGCATGGGTGGTGGGGGCTTTTATGGTGCCTTTCCTGAAATGTATCAACTCGTTGTGAATGGAAATCACCCGGTAATGAGCAAAGTATTGAAGATGAAAAGCGCTAGACAGCAAGAAACTGTGAAACAGTTAGTAGACTTAGCCATGTTATCTCAAGGCTTGTTAAAAGGTGAAGCACTTACCGAATTCATCCAACGTTCTGTGAGCGGTATGGTAGAATCTTAGTAAGTTTGCATTAAAATACGAAATTGTACAAGTGGTTTTTAGGGGTTGGATTCCTCGTTCTTACTGGAAGAGTTAAATACGGCATTATCGGTTTTGTAATCGGTAGCATTATTGATTTCCTGAGTAGGGGGAATCAAACCAAATCCCAAGCACAACAAAGTTCAGGCAGCGGCTTTGAGTATTACCGTCAACGCGCAACGCAATACGATTTCCCCACGATGTTAATGGCCTTATCTGCGGTAGTTATGAAGGCAGACGGTTCTGTAAAACGTGCGGAATTGGATTACGTCAAGAGTTTTTTCACTGCCCAATTTGGGAATCAATTCACTCGGGAACACTTACAAGTACTCAAGCATTTCTTAGATAACGGACAGATTCCAATCTCTGACATTTGCAATGATATCCGGAACAGAATTTCAGTAGATGGACGGATTCAAATGGTACATTACCTCTTCCAAGTGGCCAAAGCAGATGGGCATGTGGATGATAGTGAACTGAAAATCATTGAACAATTAGCCAATAAACTAGGGATTCCAGCTATGGAATTTGAAAGTGTCAAAAATATGTTCTATCGCAGTGCGGATTCGGATTACAAAATTTTGGGGATTGAAGCCTCTGCCAGTGATGAAGACGTAAAACGTGCCTACCGTAAAATGGCCATTGCCTTCCACCCGGATAAAGTAGCTCAAATGGGAGAGGAATACCAAAAAGGCGCCAAAGAAAAATTCCAACAAATACAAGACGCTTACGAGAACATCAAAAAGAAGCGAGGAATTAAATAGCGTTTTACGATCCCACCATGTATTTAAGAGATATGTGTACCCTGGCTGTTCAACGTTCCAGCATAAACTGCTGACTTACTTATTGTTCTTTTTTAATAAAAGTAACTTTAATCGCTTGGCATTTGTCTAAGTACAAAACCCAATCTAATGCGAATTATAATTTCCCTTATCCTTTTTATATGTTTCTTGAATGGTTATGCCCAAAATAAATATGCCATAGAAGATTATTTCATTTCAAGCAATCCATCCGCATTCGCTGAAAAAAAGCTCTATGTGAGTAATACCAGTTCGATTACCGATTTAAACAGCGGCCCGTCATTTACTCCATTATTCAACAATTTCTTTGCATTTAGGCAACGCGTCGGTTCCTTTTCGTTTGGTCTCAACAATGGGTATGGGCAAATTATGGATTGGAAAACTGTTGGCGCCAGCATAAGTGCTGCACATACCACCAAAATCAGCCGAAAACTCACCTTAAACAGTGGCCTCAGCGCAAGCGTTAGCAGGAATAATCTAACCTATGTTGAAACTACTACACCCCCTTTTTATTATCAGTTTTTTTGGAATCCACCTTCCTATAACATGAATATTGGAATGTCCTTGCTGCATAAAAATTGGACATTAGGAATCGCTGGAAACAACCTATTTCGTTCGAAAATAACTAGATTTCCATATTCGTACGTAACCCCCTTTTCTCTTTCAACCCATTTTGCATATCGCTTCGATCTGGACTCAGCCAAACATATTTCGCTTACACCAGCCATCTTTTATAGCAACACAGTGGTCGAAAAATCGCATAATTTCTTCGTGAGCTTAACCTTAGGTCTAAAAAAACATAACCTTGGGATTACTTCTACCTCGAATCACAATGTTGGACTTTTCTATCAATACAACTTCAATAACAAGTGCTTCATTGGCACATCCATTGGAACAACATACTCCCTGCTTTCCTCCAATATCTTTGAAGATAATTACTACTCAGGAATACTTCGGTTCGGTTATTCAATTCCTGCAAAATTGAAATTCATAGGAACGCCGTCATTTTAACATACTTTAGAGTACAGTAAAGGGAAGCGGGGGAATAAATAACCTGGTGTTGCTGAGCGATATTTCTCATGGATTCAATGAAATTAACCCCCGCCGAATTACGTATAAAAACGTGTAAATTGAAAGCGATAGTTTCAATTTGCACAAAAAAATAAGGTTTCGTATCTTTGTGATTCACATTCAAGCTATAAAGAGATGTATATTCACAGAAGAATAGAAGATGAAATTCAAAAATACCTACAAATCTTTCCGATTGTAGCTATTTTGGGTCCCCGTCAATGCGGAAAATCAACCGTCGTGAAGCGCTTGATTTCAGAGACTCAACATGGAATTTACCTCGACCTTCAGAATCAGGAAGACCTAAACAAGCTTATGGATCCTCGTTTATTTTTCAAAGCTCATGAAGAAAAAGTAATTTGTTTGGATGAAATACAATTGGTTCCTGAGTTATTTGGTAGCTTGAGAAGCATAGTTGATGAAAATAGACTAAATGGTAAGTTCATTTTACTGGGCTCCGCTTCTCGTGATTTAATTCAGAAAAGTTCAGAGTCCTTGGCAGGAAGAATAGGATTTCTTAATTTGACCCCTTTTTTAATGAATGAGGTTCCAGAAACACCTTTACCTATTTTTTGGAATCGAGGAGGCTTTCCCAACAGTCTTTTAGCCGAAAATGATGAATTTAGCACTATTTGGAGGGAAAATTACATCAAAACGTATGTAGAACGTGATATTCCTCAGCTTGGAATTGATATTCCTGGGATGAAACTACGTCGCTTCCTAACAATATGTGCTCATAATCATGGACAAACATTAAACTTGAGTAAACTCGCTAGCTCCATGGATTTGACACATCCTACGATTCGTAAATACATTGATATTTTTGAACAAACTTTTGTTTTACGATCCATACCTCCGTATGAAATGAATGTAAAAAAACGTATGGTCAAATCGCCTAAAATTTATGTGCGAGATAGTGGTATTTTACATCAATTGTTACGCATAGAACATATGGAAGCCCTTTTTGGTCACCCCATTTTTGGCGCTTCGTGGGAAGGTTTAGTGATAGAGCAATTGTTGGCTAATTTTAATTGCCCGGCATATTTTTTCCGAACGGCGACAGGAGATGAAATCGACTTGGTCTTGGAATTAAACAACAAGGTAATTGCCATTGAGTGCAAGGCCTCAAGCGCTCCTCAATTGACAAAAGGTTCGTATCGTGCGCTCGAACTAATTAATCCGGATTTTACGTTTATCGTTTCCCCCATCAATTCAGCGATGTATCAACTTCAAGAAACCCTATTCGTGGGAAATATCCCTTCTACCTTGCAAAAATTGGCAAGCTTGTCTTAACTTAAGGCCATTTATTGCAGGATTAGATTATACAATTAATGCGTTCGAGTCATTTGTTCGGGAACACAAATGATAAAATCAGCCTTACCCAAATGTTCTTTTTCTAAGGCATTGATATCGGTTTGGGTTACCGTAGAAATCGTGGTAATGCGCAACTCCGGTTTTGCCTTCAACAAATACCACATGATTCCTTGGTAAAAATCACTGTGATACGCCCCGTTGTAATGCATGAAAAAAGTAGCAGGCTTTAGATTGGCTAAAATAAACTTAGCCATGGTCGCATCCTTAAATGCCTGACTTTCTACCATGTAACTTCCTTTTGAACCCGAAGGCATGTGAGAAGCCATTTCTCTTAAGGACTTATACTGCGAAAGATTCGTATCTAATTCAAAGAAGGGATCTGCCATTTGGCTTAAAATAAGTGGAGACAGGGTATCGAAGGCTGAACGTCCTTTTTTAAACATCAAACTCGCATATTTTCGTTGAATGTTATCAGCGATGCAGGGAAGCTTATTTGTTTTTGCGAATTCGATTAGGGGCGCGTAATCCGTTTCATAATTAGGCCACAGGCGCAGTGAATCTTTCAACGACTTTTCCGGGAATCCTCCGTTCAGGTAGCGCGATAAAACGGCTTGCTGGTCTTGCTCAAACATTTCAAACCCAAGCATTAGATTAGCTCCGTGTTGATCGAAGGCATCCTGCGTTAATTCCAACTGCAACCAATGCACAATGGGATTGTCATGATATTCACCAAAAAGCACCAAATTACCTGCTAAACTTTTCGATTTGAGGTCTTTGTACTTAACAGCCTTCCCTTTGGCATTATAAATAACAAAGGCTTTATCGTGTTGACTAAAACAAAAGGAACTCCATACGAAGCCGAAACATACCAATAAAATTTTCATAGCATAGATTTCTTACGAAGGTAAGTAATCTGATCTTAATCTAACAAGGTATGTAATGCCTCTTGAATGTGGCTAGACTTAACGGCACCAACGATTTCAGCCATAAATCCCTTGATGAGCATATCGGTAGCTTTAGATTCACTAATTCCCCGAGCCCTCAAGAAAAACAAGGCTTGTTGATCCAGTTGTCCGGTGGTTGAACCGTGAGAACATTTAACATCATCCGCATAAATTTCCAGTTCCGGTTTAGCATTTATTGTCGCTGAATCCGATATTAGAATGTTCTTATTGGATTGGTATGCGTTGATTTTCTGCGCGTCTTGATACACCTTCACTTTCCCATTGAAAACCCCGGTGGCTTTATCTGAAAGTACGCCTTTATAATTCTCATCCGATGTGCAATTCGGAGCGGTATGATGCACATAGGTGTGGTTGTCAATGTGGTTATTTTCTCGGCCAATGAATGCGCCGTACAGTTGTGTATGCGTGCCTTCTTCTTGGGAAAATACCTCCACGTCATTGCGCGTAAAATGGGTATTTGCTGTAAGGGTTTGTAAGGCAAACGTACTATCTTTTTGTTGGTAGATCCGTTGGGTATGGAACCCGTAATGTGTTCCATTGGTTTGTTGTAACATGTCTGCATGGAGATCCGCCCCTGCTCCAATAAAGAAATCGAAAAGCACATTGGCATATGTATCTTGGCTCGTCCCCTCAAAGAACACCTCTAATTGAGCACTGGCGTGATTACCCAAAACGAGTTGATGATGTAAAATCAAACCGGTATGTTCACCTTGAATGCGGTGAATTATACGTATTGGCTTGGTAATTTTAGTGTTGGCATCAACGCGTATGGCTACTCCACCTTGTGCAGTTAATGCATTGATATGTTGTACATGCCCCTGTATCGAGCAGGCATTCCATGCGGTATTATCAAGCGCACCGGAAAAATCAATATGTAATCCCGTGATTGGTTCAGCACAATGCCACGTTTCGTTTTCAAAAATAATATCAATCGTGTCGGAAGAAGGAAGCAGGTTTGCGCTTTGATTAATTTTTACGGGGCTTAATTTCAGTGCCGCCACTCGACCAAGCCGGGTATATTTCCAAGCCTCGTCCCGTGTTGTTGGAAAATGATGTTGGAATTCAACCCCGTCCCTTGCTGCCTGTAAAAGTGCGGTCGGGAGCTTGAGTTGTGTTGGCTCAAGTTGCTTACAAAAATCGATTAATGTACCACTCATTACTCCGCTGATTTAATCCAATCGTATCCTTTTTCTTCCAATTCTAACGCTAATTCCTTTCCGCCAGTTTTTACAATTTTTCCATCGTAAAGGACGTGAACGAAATCAGGGATAATATAATCCAATAGACGCTGATAGTGGGTAATTACAAGGGTGGCATTTTCCTTAGATTTTAAGGCATTTACCCCACCGGCTACGATCCGAAGGGCATCAATATCCAAGCCTGAATCGGTTTCATCCAGAACCGCTAATTTAGGCTCAAGCATAGCCATTTGAAAAATCTCATTGCGCTTTTTCTCACCGCCAGAAAACCCTTCGTTCACTGCCCGAGAAGCCAAGGATGCATCAAGTTCTACCAAGGCTGATTTTTCTTTTACTAAACTTAAAAAGTCTTTAGCTGAAAGCGCGGCTAATCCCTTATGTTTACGAATTTCATTAATGGCTGTTTTCAAAAAATTCACATTCGAAACGCCAGGAATTTCTACCGGGTATTGAAATGCTAAGAACAGGCCTTCTCGTGCTCGCTCTTCAATCGATAACTCAAGCAAATCTTGGTCTTCAAACGTAATTGTTCCGGAAGTAACTTCATAATCTTCCTTACCCGCAAGCACACTCGCCAAGGTACTTTTTCCAGCGCCATTTGGTCCCATAATCGCATGAACCTCTCCCGCATTTATTTCAAGGCTCAAGCCTTTTAAAATTTCTGTCCCATTAATGGACGCATGTAAATCTGTTATTTTCAACATATGCTTTTCAATTCTATCCAACACTTCCTTCTAAACTAATACTCAATAACTTTTGTGCCTCAACCGCAAATTCCATCGGTAATTGATTGAGCACCTCTTTACAATATCCATTAACGATCAAGCTAATGGCTTTTTCTTCCGAAATCCCTCGTTGCTGACAATAGAATAATTGATCCTCTCCGATTTTCGAGGTGGTTGCCTCGTGTTCAATTTGTGCTGAAGCATTTTTACATTCTATATATGGAAAAGTATGTGCACCACATATACTGCCCATCAATAAGGAATCACATTGAGAGAAATTCCTTGCATGATCCGCTTGTTTGTGTATCTGAACAAGACCTCGATAGGAATTTTGGGACTGTCCGGCTGAAATACCTTTAGATATAATGGTGCTTTTGGTATGTTTACCCAGGTGGATCATTTTGGTACCTGTATCGGCTTGTTGAAAATTATTCGTCACCGCAACAGAAAAGAACTCCCCTACCGAATAATCCCCTTTCAGAATACATGAAGGATATTTCCACGTTACGGCGGAACCGGTTTCTACTTGTGTCCATGAAATTTTCGCGTGTGCTTCACACAGGCCACGTTTCGTAACAAAATTAAATACCCCGCCTTTTCCGTCCTTATCTCCAGGATACCAATTTTGAACGGTTGAATATTTAATTTCTGCATTGTTCAATGCGATTAATTCTACAACCGCGGCATGGAGTTGGTTTTCATCCCGCTGAGGGGCTGTACACCCTTCTAAATAGGAAACATAGGATGACTCATCCGCGATGACTAAGGTACGCTCAAATTGACCTGTGCCCCCGGCATTGATTCGAAAATAGGTAGACAATTCCATGGGACAGCGCACTCCTTTTGGGATATAACAAAAAGACCCATCAGAGAAAACGGCTGAATTCAATGCGGCGTAAAAATTATCGGTTGTTGGAACCACGGTTCCTAAATGTTGTTTGACTAAATCCGGGTGTTCTTGAACAGCCTCTGAAAAGGAACAAAAAATAATACCTAACTCAGCGAGTTTAGCTTTAAAGGAGGTGCCCACAGATACAGAATCCATTACAAAATCTACTGCTACTCCGGTTAAGCGTTGCTGCTCTTCCAATGAAATACCCAGTTTTGACATGGTTTCTTTCATTTCAGGATCCACATCATCCCAAGATTCGTATTTCTTGGTTTGTTTGGGGGCCGCATAATAAGAAATGGCTTGAAAATCTGGTTTCTTATAACTTACATGAGCCCAATCAGGTTCCTTCATGGTTTTCCACACTTCAAAGGCTTTCAAGCGATAATCCAACAACCAAGAAGGTTCATTTTTTTTTGATGAAATGAGATGAATGATTTGTTCGGTTAATCCTGCTGGAACAACATCCGAATCAATATCGGAAACAAAACCATATTGATATTCTTTATCTGCTAAATCTTTGGCTAATTCGTTTTCAGTATATCCAGCCATAATTACACGGAAAAAGACTCACCGCATCCACAGGTACGATCAGCGTTTGGATTATTAAACACAAAACCTTTCCCGTTTAGTCCGCCGGAAAAATCAAGCGTAGTACCAATTAGATAGAGGTAACTCTTACGGTCTACTACCACCTTAATTCCATTGTTCTCAAATGAAGAATCTTGCTCAGTTTCCTGATTATCAAAGGTAAGTTGATACATTAACCCCGAACATCCTCCACCGGAAACCCCAACGCGAATAAAAAAACCATCCTTCCCTTCATCTTCCATCAAGCGAAGGGCTTGCTTCTTGGCCTGATCTGTAACGGTTATCATCTTATTTAGATTTATTTTAAATAGTGCATGCAAAAATACCACAAAAGAGGTATTGCTTCCAAGTATATAAAACAAAAAATCCCTAAAACAGTTTAGGGATTTCTGAAATAAGGAAAGAACAGGTTCTTTTCCAAGTATTTTATCTTGCCACTTCGATGACTTTCGTGTACAACTCTTCTGTAGCCGATTTGAAAACCAGGGTATATGTGCCATTCATTAAATCATTCATATGTAATGATTTGGCATCGGATACCGGGATGGTCGGCATAAATTGTCCATTCGATGCAACAATTTCAATGAATTCAATCCGAGCATCACTCCATATAATGGTTGCGTTGCCTGTAGAGGCATTACAAACCACTTGCACTTTATCATCATCTAACTTTACGGGAATTTCTTGGTTTGCTCTTACATAGGCTACCGAAGAAAAGGCTAAGACTAAGGTTAAAATAAGTGTTTTCATAGCTGGTTGTTTTGTTATTACCATTCAAAGGTGGGATGGAATCCACGCATTTGCAACAGTTTAACGCATTTACGGAAGAAAATACCATTTGTTACATAAAACCTCCTACGTAGAACTACGTAGTGATATTAATATTCAATAAAACCTTAGATATAGTCGAATATACATACCGAATAGTCATTTAACAAAAGACACCAAAATCTTTCAATTAAATTGGTTGTAGAAATAAGGAGAGATACAGGTGGCTTCTTAAATCGAGTTACTGCTTGGAGAGGCAGAAAAGTTTCTAGTCAAAAGTTTTTTCGCACTCGGTTTAGTTATAGAAGCCCCTGTTTTTTTAGACCACTCAGGCATTATGCCTACTACGATAGAAGGGAAGCTTAGGCTTCCTTTCTTTTTTTATACAACAACGGCCTGCTTGGTGCCGCATCATTATCAAAATTTGATAGCTGCAATTCCAGGATGTAGGGCCCATCTTCCGCCTCATTCGGAACGTAAATCAATTCGGTTATCGTTCGGTTTGTTATCGGCTGTTCGGGTACATTCCAAAATGCATGATGAAAAGCTAAGGCGCCTCCGTCTATTTCCTTGTCAACCGAAGGAATATCTACCAAGAGGTGTTTTACCCCCAACTTATTCAATACCTCCACACACGCCACATCCATATATGTAGGATTCGTATCCGAGTAGTTAACAGTGAGTTTATTGAGATCGTTTGGCTCCGTTCGAATAACCAAGGCTTCACACGCTGTAAGATTAGCCAATTGTTCCGCGGTAATCACCCGATCTCCTTCAATAATCATAGGCCTTACAGTAAGCAGCTGGGCATCGAAGAAAAACTGGTCAAAACAAGCGGAAACTGGAAAAATCTCCTTAGAAATATGCCCATGTGATTCAGTATGGGTACCATGACCGTGCGGATTGAAATAAATATCTCTAAAATTAACGGCACCACCCTCAGCCACGCTGCCAACAAATCCATTTTCCATCACCGGTGTAATGCGCGGACTATTCAAATACCATGCGCGGACTCCATGAGCGGAAACACCAATAGAAAGATCAATAAATGCTGTGGTATCGATGAACCAATCTCGATCTAGATAAAATTTCATAATCAAAGCTAATCAATTCCCCTTACTTGACAATTGAATGTAAATAAAGTTAAACCCGATTAATATCCGCTGCATATAATGAACTTATCTTTGCAATATGGAACAAAAGGATTTACTAAAAGAAATCATATCGCATTGTAAAGAGTACGGGTATGTTTTCCCCTCTTCAGAAATATATGACGGCCTAGCTGCTACTTATGATTACGGGCAACTTGGCGCTGAATTAAAAAATAACATCAAGACGTATTGGTGGAAAGCTATGACTCAACTGAATAGCAACATCGTGGGTATTGATTCCGCAATTTTTATGCATCCAACCACATGGAAAGCATCCGGACATGTTGATGCGTTTAATGACCCATTAATCGATAACAAAGATTCAAAAAAACGCTACCGTGCGGATGTCTTATTAGAAGAATACCTTGAAAAGCAAACTCAGAAAATTCAAAAAGAAGTTGAAAAGGGAGAAAAACGCTTTGGGGACAGTTTCGACAAGGAACAGTTTATTGCGACCAACCCAAACGTCCTGCGTATCAAAGAAAAACAAGCTCAAGTGCAAGAGCGCATGAAAACCGCGCTTAATGAAAGTAACTTGGAGGACTTACGCCAACTCATTATAGATCTCGAAATTGTTTGCCCGATTTCCGGATCAAAAAACTGGACCGAAGTTCGGCAATTCAATTTAATGTTCTCTACCTCGCTGGGTTCTGTTGCCGGAGAATCTTCCACCATTTACTTGCGACCAGAAACGGCACAAGGAATTTTTGTGAACTTTTTAAATGTTCAAAAATCAGGAAGAATGAAGATCCCGTTTGGCATTGCACAAATTGGAAAGGCTTTCCGAAATGAAATCGTAGCACGCCAATTTATTTTTAGGATGCGTGAATTCGAACAGATGGAAATGCAGTTTTTTGTTAAACCGGGTGAGGAACTTAGCTGGTATGAACATTGGAAAGAAGTAAGAAAAAGATGGCATTTAAACCTAGGTTTAGGAGAGAAAAACTACCGGTTCCATGACCACATTAAATTGGCGCACTATGCCAATGCGGCTTGTGACATCGAATTTAATTTCCCAATGGGATTTAAGGAACTTGAAGGAATTCACTCACGAACGGATTTCGATCTTAAACAACATGAAATCCATTCAGGAAAAAAACTACAGTATTTCGATCCGTCTACGAATGAAAGTTATGTTCCATTCGTTATTGAAACATCCGTTGGATTGGACCGAATGTTCCTTTCTGTGTTAAGTGCTTCTTATACCGAGGAAAAACTTGAGGACGGCTCTGAACGCACCGTGTTAAAAATTCCAGCGGCCTTGGCGCCCTATAAAATTGCGGTACTGCCCCTGATTAAAAAAGACGGGTTGCCCGAAAAAGCGCAAGAAATTATGCGCATGTTGCAATTAGATTACACCATTCAATACGACGAAAAAGATTCTATTGGAAAGCGCTACCGCCGTCAAGATGCCATTGGAACTCCGTTTGCGATTACTGTAGACCACGAAACCCTCGAGTCAAATACAGTAACCATACGAAATCGAGATACCATGGTTCAAGAACGAATCGCTATTGACTCATTACCTGCCTTTTTAAACACGCACTGCAGTTGGTCTTCCTTATTAGGCGCATTAGCATAGCGATTGTTTCTTATTTAATAAGTACCTCTGGGGCATTGAGTCAGTTGGTTAATGAGCCTATTCATGCGTTTGACAACCTGCCCTTTTTGAATTCCCAATACATTAAAAACGCACAATTAACCGAATTGTACGGGACAATCTATACCAAACTCCCAGGAGAAATGATCCTAAAAACAAGAGGGTTTGTTCGGTATCGGTTTGATTCGTTGGGACAAACAACTTCCATGCTTTCGTATCGCCCACATCTTGCATTCATCGATTCTATACGCTACCATTTTCAATATTCGAATGCTCGATTAACTGAAATAAAGGCCCTTAGAAAAAAAGATTACTCCATACAATTCTTTACCTATTCAAACGATAAGCTTCGTCACACCGAAGAACGCATAGGACTCCTGTCGACAGGAGAAGAAATTCAAACCAATTCCCTTTCGTATGTGGATGAAATCCTAGGAACTGATCACCTGACTACCATTTCATATCAGGGAGGAAATCCTTATAAAACCGTCCGTAAAACCTATGACGTGTTAAACAACCTAACCTGTGAAGAATCCATAGATTATCTCAGCCAAGATACCGTCACAACCTGGTATACGTATGATGAGGATTCGAAACTTACCCATAAAAAAACTCGAGATGGCGAACGCTTGGAAGAATTAGAAATCTCATACCAATCCAATCTAGAAGTTGAGGCTATAAAGTATTATACCAATGGCCAACTAATAAAAGAAATACAAATTATTTATCAGGCGGGAAACCAGACTTTAAGTTCCGTCATTCGTTTAGATCACCGCTCAAAACTGATGGAAATAATACGATTTTAATGCTTATTTGGCCTTTTTACTCACCAAAAATGCAATTCCAAAAATCACAATTAAACCCACAAAAATCATGAAGAATGACGAAATGCCGTCGGTATTTGCTAAAATCATACGTGAATTGTTTTATAATCTTAAGTTACCGAAATAAATTAAGTAACCCTCACGCAATTACAATTAATAACTTCTTGTTTATCAAACACATATAGCCCTCGAACATTCAATTCAATTTCAGCAAAAAATCATCCTAACTTATTTTTAACTTTGCAGAAAAAAAATAATGTTTCGAACGCATACCTGCGGTGAATTAAGAGCCGAGCACATAGGAAAAGAAGTTACACTCAGTGGATGGGTACAAAAATCAAGGGATTTAGGGGGCATGACCTTCATCGACCTGAGAGACCGGTATGGCATCACCCAGTTGGCTTTTAATCTTGAAAAAGATCAATCGCTTTGTCTTGAGGCCAGAAAACTTGGACGAGAATTTGTAATTCAAGCGGTTGGAACCGTAATTGAACGCTCCAGTAAAAATCAACACCTAGCCACCGGGCATATTGAAATCGAGGTGTCTTCGTTTCGCGTACTCAATGCATCCAAAACGCCACCATTCACCATTGAAGATCAAACCGACGGTGGCGATGAACTGCGTATGCAATACCGTTATTTAGACTTGCGCCGCACGCCGGTGCAGCAAAAACTCATCCTTCGCAATAAGGTAGCACTAGAAACTCGGAAGTATCTTGATCAACTCGGTTTTATGGATGTAGAAACGCCGGTGTTAATTAAATCTACTCCGGAAGGTGCCCGCGATTTTGTGGTGCCTAGCCGTATGAATCCCGGTCAGTTTTATGCCCTTCCCCAATCCCCACAAACCTTCAAGCAATTGCTCATGGTTTCTGGACTGGATCGCTACTATCAAATCGTGAAATGTTTCCGAGATGAGGATTTACGTGCAGACCGTCAACCGGAATTCACGCAAATCGATTGCGAGATGGCCTTTGTGGAGCAAGAAGACATTTTACAGGTTTTCGAAGGCTTAATTAAACACCTGTTTGCCGCGGTAAAAGGTATCGAGTTTAACGAAGCATTCCCAAGAATGACGTATGACGAAGCCATTCATAGCTACGGATCAGATAAACCGGACTTGCGTTTCGGTATGAAATTCAATTACTTGCACGCGCTTCAAGGCAAAGGCTTTGCCATCTTTGATCAGGCAGAAACGGTTATCGGTATTGTGGTAGAAGGCGCAGCAGAATACACCCGCAAGCAACTGGATGAACTCACTGAATGGGTGAAGCGACCACAAATTGGTGCCAAAGGCTTAGTGTATGTAAAATACAATGCAGACGGCAGCATCAAGTCTTCGGTAGATAAATTCTACAGCGAAGCGGACTTTCAAGCCTTGGCAAGCGAACACAACATTAGCGCCGGTGATTTGTTATTGATATTGAGTGGGGAATTAGCCAAAACGCAAAAACAAATGAATGAACTTCGCCTTCATGTAGCGCAACAACAAGGACTTCGAAAAACAGGCGAATTTTGTCCGGTTTGGGTATTGGATTTCCCCTTGTTAGAAAAAGACGAAGCGTCCGGAAGGTATTTTGCGATGCATCACCCCTTTACATCACCGAAACCCGAAGACATTGCAATCATGGATTCTAATCCAGGAGCCATTCGCGCGAATGCTTATGACTTGGCTATGAATGGTGTAGAATTAGGTGGAGGATCCATTCGAATTCATGACCGCACCTTACAAGAAAAGATGTTCGCCTTGCTTGGATTTACTCCGGAGCAAGCCCAAGAGCAATTCGGATTCTTAATGGGTGCCTTTGAATACGGAGCGCCCCCGCATGGTGGACTCGCCTTTGGCTTAGACCGTTTAGTAGCGACCATGTCGGGTGAAGAATCCATTCGTGATTTCATTGCCTTCCCAAAAAACAACAGCGGCAGAGATACAATGATCGACGCGCCGTCCATGCTAGAACCTACTCAATTAACCGAATTAGGAATTAATTTACTCCCAAATGAACATTGATCACTTACAAGATCGAATTGCACCCTTGCGTGCCCAGTTAATTGACCACCCAGTATACCGGCAAATTGCTACAGAAGAAGAATTGAAGGCCTTTACGGAAGAACATGTCTTTGCCGTATGGGATTTTATGAGTTTGCTCAAAAGTCTACAGCAACACCTTACTTGCGTGCAAGTACCTTGGATGCCTACAAAAAATAAAGAAACACGTCGGTTTATCAATGAAATTGTCGTTGGCGAAGAGAGTGATTTTGATGCAAACGGCAAGACCATGAGCCATTTTGAGATGTATTTACAGGCGATGCAATCCATGGGAGCGAATACCCAAGAAATGGGTCGATTCATTGAATTGATTTCAAACCAAGTACCTATTGAGGAAGCCCTAGATGCGTGTGCAATTAATCCGGAAACGAAGGCTTTTGTTCGCTTTACTTTTTCGATCATTCAACGCGGAAAAATCCATGAAATCGCCTCTGTATTTACCTTTGGCCGTGAGGATTTAATTCCGGAAATGTTTATTGAAATGGTGAAAGAATTAAAGGCTAATCATCCGTCAACCCTAAATGATTTTCTGTTTTATTTAGAGCGCCACATTGAAGTAGACGGCGAAGACCATGGGCCACTTTCCTTGAAATTAATGGATGAAGTTTGCGAAGGGGACCCCACCAAATGGGAAGAAGCAACACAAGTAGCTGAGGAGGCCTTGCGCATGCGAATTCACTTATGGGATGGCGTGGTAAGAAAAGCCTCAACCTTCTTAGTAAACGCGTAATCATTCTGTTGCTCGGGATTTGAAATCCCGAGCAACAGGGATTTTTCTTACGCCGCTTTCCCAACGACTGGTTTTATATTATTAAACTCTTGATTTTTTTGATTTCGTTCTTCTTCCAAATCATAATCATCTTGAAGACCCATCCAAAATTTTGCACTGGTGTTGAAGAATTTTGCAAACCGAATGGCCGTATCCGCTGTAATTCTTCGCTTACCCTTGATTATCTCCGAAATACGGGTTTGAGGAAGGAACGTTTCCTTTGCCAATCGATAGGCAGAAATCTGCATTGGAATTAAGAATTCCTCTAACAAGATTTCACCCGGATGTATATTTTTTAGCTTTTCCATATCTACCTAGTTAATGGTAATCTACAATTTTTGTTTCATATGCATCATTGCTGACCCACTTAAAGATGATTCGCCATTGATTGTTAATCCGAATACTGAAGTATTCATGCAAATCACCTTTTAGTTTTTCCAGTCGGTTAGATGGTGGAATGCGAAGATCAACAATATCTTGTGCGTTGTTTATCATTCTTAATTTTCTTCGCGCTACCTCTTGAATTTCAACGGGCAATTTTCTTGAAGGGTTACCATTCCAAATTTTTTCACATTCTTTATCGCCAAAACTTTTGATCATTAATAACGCTTTGCGTTAGTAACGTCAAAGATAAGTAATTATTTTACTTTGAGGAATTTTTATTATCAGATTGCTTCCCGGGTGCGGGTTTAATGGTTGGCGCTACACTCCTGAAAACTGAACGTTGAAGTAATTCTCGATTTTCTAGGGGTGCGCCCTTCGACAGGCTCAGGGAGCGCACCTCCCCTAATTTTATTCAGTTTTAGCGGTCCCTGAGCCTGTCGAAGGGCCGCTTTCAATGAACCAAAGGCACATTCAGCGCTTTTTCTGCATTACCGCCCCCTGCGCTTAGCTAACCAAGGAGGAAGTTGTTTTTCTTGTGGGCGTTCCACTAATTTCTGGCTTAAATCCGCGCGACCGGCGCGTTTTAATCGGCTTGAAATCCATTCTTGATTTTCGCGCTTGTACCAGAAAAAATAACGATTCTGGTTCTTTTTCTCCTCCGGTGATTTTGCCGTGAATACAGGTTTTAAAGTGTACGGATGTAAGCCCGTATAATAAATTACCTCAGCCACGGTCATCGGTGTAGGGGTAAAATCCTGCACTTGCTCCAATTTAAAGCCCATGTCCTTGGTTTCGGCCGCTAATTCTGCCATGTCCGTTTCCTCACACCCCGGATGCGAGGAGATGAAATAAGGGATTAAGGGTTGATTCAATTGGTGTTTGGCCGAAATAGCCTCATACTTTTCTTTGAACTTGTGAAAATACTTGAACGAGGGCTTCCGCATTATGCGCAAGGTATTGTCGGCCGTATGTTCCGGAGCCACCTTCAAGCGTCCACTCACGTGACGCGTAACTACCTGCTCCAAGTATTCGTCGTGGTTTCCGTCTTCGTTGTTCTTGTTAAAATCATCTACTAATAAGTCATAACGGATTCCAGACCCCACAAAGGCCTTTTTAATTTTCGGATGGGCATCAATCTTACGATACAACTCGGTCATGGGTTTATGGGAGGTATCCAAGTTATTGCAAATCACAGGATGGATGCAACTTGGCGCTACACAACGGGCACAAATGCTCTCGTCTTTGCCTTTCATTTTATACATGTTGGCCGAAGGACCGCCCACATCCGATAAATACCCTTTAAAATCAGGGTGTGCTGCAATTTCCTCTAATTCCTTCATAATGGAACCCTCGCTGCGCGAGGCAATGAATTTGCCTTGATGCGCAGAAATCGTACAAAAACTGCAGCCCCCAAAACATCCGCGGTGAATGTTCAAGGAAAACTTGATCATTTCATAGGCGGGGATTGTCCCACGCTTCTTATACTTTGGATGGGGTAAGCGCGTGTAGGGCAATTCAAACGAAGCATCGATTTCGTTTTCAGTCATGGTGGGATAGGGCGGATTCACCACCAGGCGTTGATCCCCCACTTCTTGCAAAATACGATTGGCACTGAGTTTATTGGATTCTACCTCAACAATTTTAAAATTGGCGGCATAGGCCACCTTGTCTTTCAAGCATTCTTCGTGGCTTGCCAAAGAAACTGTTTCCCAGTGTTTATTTTTTAGTACGTCTTCTTCCTTGTTATGCACATAGGCAATTTGGGGCAAGGTTCGAATTTGTTCGAAGGGAACTCCTTTTTTCAAAAGCTTAAGGAAGGTACGCAAGGGCTGTTCCCCCATGCCATAGACTAAGGCATCTGCTTTACTGTCTACTAGAATCGATGGAAAGAGCTTATCTGCCCAATAGTCGTAATGCGTTACCCGCCGCAAAGAGGCTTCAATCCCTCCCAACAACACGGGTACATCCGGAAAAAGTTCTTTTAAGATGTTAGAATACACGGTACTGGCATAATCGGGCCGAAATCCAGCTACGCCGCCCGGAGTGTAAGCATCCGTAGAACGCAAGCGTTTACCTGCAGTGTAATGATTCACCATGGAATCCATACAACCGGCAGTAACCCCAAAGAAATATTTTGGTTTGCCAAGTTTTTTGAAATCACGCAAATCGTCTCGCCAATTCGGTTGAGCAATGATACCAATACGAAACCCTTCGTCTTCAATGATGCGACCAATTACTGCTGTTCCAAAGGAAGGATGGTCAACGTAGGCATCACCAGAAATTAAAATAACATCAAAGGCATCCCACCCACGCTTTTCAGCTTCTTTGAGTGATAAGGGCAACCAATCGGAAAGTGGACGTTCTTGCATGCCGTAAAATTACGAAAAGCACGGCAGGGTATGAACGAATTAGTTAATAATTACCGCTTTGCTTTGTTTACCGTTAGCGTCCGTGTAGCTAATGAAATACGTTCCTGCATACAAGGTGCTTACATCAAAGAAGGCCATGGTAGAACCGGCTAAAATTTCCTGCGTAGCAATACGTTTTCCTTGAATGTCCGTAAGTGTAAGCACTAAATCGTTTTGCACTAAGCCGATGGCCTGAACAATAATTAGGTCGTTCGAAGGATTGGGGAACACCTTTAAGGCTGAAATTTGATTTTCTGCCACGTTATTGGCTGGATTGTATACGGTAGTGCTTTCCGTAACGGAATTCACTTTCGCGCCTGTAACCACCCCATAATAGGTTGGCCCGATTAAATACGGATAGGCTGAATTCCAATCGGCGTCTACCGTGGCAAAATAACAATAAATGCCATTTGGATATTCTGGCGTAACGCAAAACCGTCCGTTGTGAACATCTAGGTAATCTGCCGCACCCGGATGGCTCACGAATTCATAATCTTCGCGGAAATAACCCAAGGGATAGGTAACAGATACAGCAGGTCCATCCGGTACATCGGTGCCGTCTGCCCAAACCGTACGGGTAGAAATGTTACGGTATTGATACCCCGACTTGATGCGGGTTATACCTCCTGTTCCGTCCGCATTTTTGTACCCATATGCTCCATACACAGGGTAGCCATCATAGGCAAAGCCAATCAATGGCGAATGCACCGTAGAGTCGATGGAATAAAGTCCTTCCGCATCATATAAGGTACACACATTAGAGATTACGTTGAGATCTAAATCAAAGGCGCTTGGGTTTTGATGGTGGTGATAATTTCCGTTGGCTGGATGCCCTTTGGAACAATCGAATCCTCCTTTTTCTGCTACTACCGCATCGCGATTCCAAGATTGAGTTGCTCCAGGTCCGCCAGGACAAGGAGACATACCCGGTAATCCGCCACACAGGGAATTGGTGTTGGTATTCCAGGCTACGCCATCGCGGTAATCGAACATGGCCGTTCCGTTAATGAAAATTCCGATATTTCCTCCCGTGGTCGCTGTACCTGCACCCGCATTCATGGTAGGATTTAAAGAGATTTTAAAAATTGCATTTTGATTGGTGGTAAGTGATGGATTGCCATCCAAAAACGGACCGGTAATATAAGAAGGTACTCCTGTAGTAGACACATACACCCAATTGGTTGAATATTGCACTTGTTGCACATTGGCTAACACCGCATCAACAATTGGCGTGGAATTTCCTTGAACATAATGGCGCCCTGTGGTACCGTCGGTATTTATTAACCAGTTGGTAATTGCAGGGTTTAATTGCGCCGTTGCACCAAAAGCGAGTAGAAAAATAAATAAAAAGGTCGATTTTTTCATAATAAAGGTTTAGTATACAAGGTCTTAGTTGCCTAAAGGTAAGAATACTTGTGCCATGAAGCCTAAAAAAGAAAAGGGGGATTGCTCCCCCTTAACTAAACCTAACTATTATGAAACTATTGATTTGAATCAGACTTTGCCAATGTGTAAATGACTAATCCAAAACCAATTTTATTTACCGCATCACCAATGTTGTAAACAACATCCATCCACGGATTGTTCAATTCGCTACCGAACGCACCAAATAAACCACCTGGAGTACCAATGATGTATCCTAATGGATAAATAGCCCAACCTACCAAAACAAACCAAGCTAAAATTCTGGTTGCTTTAGCCACTGAAGGACCTGCTGTTTGTGCCAAACTTGCCACTTCTCCGAACCATACAAGGTAAGCAATGTAGAAGTAAGCAGCACCAGAAAGAACACCCCAAAGTACGCTGTTGTCGCGGTCTGTAGACTCTCCGAAGAATCCAGTAACCAACATAACTACTGAGGCTAAGATTAATTTCCAAAGTAAGGCTGGTTTAGCACCTGCTTTCTTGGTAATCAAATAAAACTCAACGCACATTAATGGAACCGTCAACAACCAATCCACATAGCGGAAAAATGTTGGAGATGTTCCTGTATTCAAGAACCAATCACGCATGTAATAGTAATGCACTGCTGCAATAAACGTGATTATACCAGAAACAAGGACCGAAGTTCTCCACTTCTCACCGACATTTCTGATTTCAAAAAAGAAAAATGCAGAAGCTGCCATCATGGCCATAGTTCCTACAAAAAACGTAAAAGCCGTGGCTTGGCCGATTCCGAAGCCTTGGCTGGCATCAAACAATTCTGATGCAGTAATAGATAAGTACATATAAAAAATATTAGTTTTCCCCTACTCTGACTATGGATTTTCGGGTTCCTCCAGGTTGTAATTATTTGTAAAACAAGGAGAACTTATTTTTGTTTAATCTTTGTTAAAATTTATTAAACATTTTTTTAATTTTTGTTGGTATACCGATACGAGGGGTTGAATAAAAAGGATTTATCGGTGAGTGTTTTCAAAAAAGACAACAGGTCTTTTTGTTCTTCATCGGTCTGTAACATGCTCGGATCATTAAAGGTCTTACTGATAGGTTTAACCCAGCTGGATTGAGAAGCGTAGTGCTTGATCACCTCTTTTAATTTAGAAATGCGCCCATCGTGCATGTATGGAAAACTATGCTCAATATTTCTAAGGGTTGGCACACGGAATAAATAAGCGTCTGAAGCTTTTCCCGTAATAAGTGCCCTTCCTGAATCCAACAATTGGGGGTGGGGTCCGATGCCATTCGCTTCGAATTTAAAATTCGTAAATAAGGGTTCGGTATGGCATTGATTGCAGTGCCTTTGAAACAGTTTATACCCCTTTTTTTCTTTTACAGTGAATTTCGCCTCCTTGCGCATGACGCTATCATACTTGCTATTCGCCGAAACCAAGGAAACAGTAAATTGTGCTAAAGCGTTCAACAACTGACTGGTTTTAATCCGTTCCACTCCGAACACCTTCTTAAACTGCGCACGATACCACGAGTCACGGTTTAATTTATTAAGAATCTCTTCCAAGCTCGAGCCCATTTCATCCGGATGGGTCATTGGATTTATGGCTTGGCCATTGAGGTCGAGTACACCACCGTCCCAATGAAAGCTTGGATACCACGCCAAATTCATTAAACCGGGCGCATTGCGTTTTCCAATCCTCGACGCTACCCCATGGCTCGTGGGGTGATCCACATGGGCAAAGGCGGTATATTGAAAATGACAAGAAGCACAGGATACGGTTGAATCTGTGGAGAGGATGGGGTCGTAAAACAGGGTTCGACCTAAGGAAAAACCATCAGTTGTAAGCGGATTTTTTTCAAATGAATATTGAGGTGCTGGCCAATGTTCCGGACGATAAAACAAGCCGTCTTCTGGCAGTACCATCAGGGAAATTAAGCCAAGGCAAACAATCCAAAGAAATCCCCAAGTTTTCATTCGAAGACCGTACTAAACGCGTGAAAAATTTGTTGTGCTGCTGCTCCAGGCAACATAATGTTTGGCGTTCTTGTAATGGGTAGGGCTACAAAGAAGCGTTCCAAATGCAGGGGTATCTTGTTGGTTCCTGCAGGTATTTTAATCGGCAAAAAGGTTTCAAACGGCGCTTTATATCCGCCAATGTGATATTCAAAGGGGAATTGATTCCCTTTTTGGACAAGGCACCCTACCAACTTCAGATGAATATACCCTGTATTCCAAGCCCAATACATACCGAGCAAGGGGTCGTATGCGCCATCAAATCTTCCGGCCGTGTTCGCGGTGCTATCCAACCCCATTTGAATGGCATTGCTTGAAAAGGGTAAGGCATAGGTGCTTGGTTCAGAGGCATCCACCAAATGAACCTCTCCCAGTGCAGTGCTCATATACCACTTAAACTGATCGATACGAATTGAATCCCCATTCGAAATTGAATATAATTGGTGCAATTCAAATCGCTCAGAACCAACCTGTGGCATCAGTGTCATTTGGCAGAAAGCTAGCGAAGGAAAAAGAAAAAAGAATAAAAAGAATCGAAGCATTAAGGCCGTGGTTTACGGTCGAAATTACCAATTAATTTAAGGACATCCTCTTGTTCTTTGGTATTTAGTAACACTCCTAATTCACTAAAATAGCTGTACATTCGCATTAAATCCTTGTTTTTCTTTAGAATAATCGATTCAAACAGTTCGTTTATTTTGAGCGTATCTCCCTTCATGGCAGATTGAATAAACTGATGCTCCAGGTTCCGCAACTCGTTCAACTCATTTTTTCGCTCTATTAGAAATGGGGTTTCTAGCGCTTCAAGTGCCTTCGCTTTTTTCTTGCTCAAAGCCATCTCCTGTGCGAGCCTCGGAGGATGGGGTGGTTTGTGGGTTACCAATAAAAAAATTAGCACGACATTCAGTCCTACCAACAGGATTAAAGCCCAGTTTTTCCAAGAATTATTCATACGATTCGAAATTGTTAAGATAGCTTACACGTGTTCCTTGCTGTTGTTTTATGACGAACAAGCAAGCAGCAACATTTAATGAAATAAGCACTAAAAAGGAAGCCGCCACTAGCCAATTGGGGCGCGCAGGCTTGATGCTGGATTGGCGCTCAAGGCAGCGGGCCCTCAGTTCATCACTAACCGGGATGCGTGTTTTCAATAAGGTAAGATCAGCTTTCATGTGGTTTATATTTTTTAAGTTGTGTTCTTGCTCGAAACAGGAGCGATTCGATAGCCGATACTGAAACCTTCATCACATCGGCAATTTCTTGATAGCTTAGGTCCTCCATAGCAAATAAGGTCATGGCAATCCGTTGTTTTTCTGGCAGGCCTTGTATTTGTTGCCAAATTTGCCATTCCGCTTCCTTTAGGATATGAATCAACTCGGGTGATTCCTCGGTAATTATAGGTTGCGAGTCAAAGAGGCTAAGCATTACCCCTTTTCTTTTCTTACGATTTTTGGTACGTAAAAACTCATTGCACTTGTTTAGGGTAATACGATACACCCATGTTTGAATGCTTGATTCAGCCTTAAACCCGGCCACTCCAACCACGATCGATTTAAATACTTCTTGTGTCACATCTTCGGCGTCTTGACGATTCCCAAGAAGATACAATGCGGTATTCAGAATACGCGGTGCCTGCAATTCAAATAATTTTTTGAATTCTCGTTCACTTCCAAGTCTCAGTAGCTCAATATTCGGCATTCAACTCCTTAGATGCCCTTTTTTAAGAAATCTTGCATGCATTAAAGGTAACATTTAAGTGTAAAAGTGTACCTTTAGGGCGCTTTGAAAGAATCTAAGTTTATCGGGAAAAATAAAGAAAAATGGCAACGATTCGAATCGATGCAAAAGGATCTTTCGAGCGACCCGGAAGCTTTAAGTAATTTGTATTTAGATATTACGGATGACTTGGGATTTGCACAAACGTATTATAAACGAAGAACCATCAGGGTTTATCTCAATCAACTTGCACAACGGGTCTTTATTGGGGTAAATAAATATCAAAAGTTTTCATTTAAAAACGTGGTAGACTTTTGGACGATTGAGCTCCCCTTGGAATTATATCGGTCGAAAAACTATATGGGATTCGCCTTGCTTAGCTTTTTGGCCTACATCGCCCTTGGTTGGATATCGAGCAGTGTATACCCGGAATTTACGGCTACGGTATTGGGTGAAGGATACGTAGAAATGACCATGGAAAACATCGAAAAAGGAAATCCCTTGGGTGTTTATGAAGGAAGCAGTTCCTTTATGATGTTCATTCAAATCACGGGGAACAACCTGATGGTTTCAATCCTAACCTTTTTTGCAGGAATATTCTTCACGCTTGGCACGCAGTTTTTCCTTTTCGGCAATGGGGTCATGCTTGGGGCATTCCAACATATGTTTTTAAAAAAGGGCCTTTTAATCACGAGTTTCTTAGGGATTTGGATCCATGGCGCATTTGAAATTTCAAGCATCGCACTCGCTGCAGGCGCTGGGATTACCGCAGGTTCTGGATGGCTGTTTCCTGGGAGTTTTTCGCGAATACAGGCCTTTAAAGCAAGTTTTGCACGTGGTGCTAAAATCATGTTGAGCATTTTGCCATTTATCGTGCTCGCAGGATACTTAGAAAGTTATGTTACCCGAAATTACGATACCTTACCGGATGCCTCAAAATGGACCATTATTCTTGGTTCATTCTTTTTAATTGGATTTTTATATATTTTTCTTCCTATATATCAAGCCCAACGTTATCCAACACGCTTATTTGAAGAAACCAATTTTAAACAACCGCATCCAGAAACCATTGATTTATTAAGCGTTCGGTCTGTTTGGCAAGTTTATCGGCAAGGCATTGTATTGTATTTTCAAACCTTAGGAACCACCATGAAACCCATTTTTAAGGTTGTAATGCCAATTGGCCTTGGCTTAATTCTTTTTCGTGCCTTGCTTTTCCCTGAGGATTTAACCTTTGTTTACTGGTTTGATTGGGCAAGTCACCTTTCGTTTATGCTCGGATACGCTTTCAGTACATCTGTAGACATACTGATCTGCCTACTTTGGGTTGCACTCATATCCTTTATCTTTTTAGTTACTTATCACAGTTTATTAATCAAAGCGGGATTATGTTCCTTGTCTTGGCCACGCTATGCAAGGCACATGTTCCTGCGGGTATTTGTTATGTTTATACTTTTATTGTTCCCGATTTTTATTTTTCCGTGGTATATCTTATTACCCACGCTACTGGCCTATCCTTTTCTACTTTATCTCCCTGTTTCCATAGCATATCCAGATCAGGCGATTTCTCAAGCAATCAAAAAAGGACTGCGATACAGCGCAAAATCCTATTTTACCTTAGTTGGATTGATGAGTATGGGGATTCTTACTGTTGCAGCTATTTGTCAGCCAATTTCCGGGGTATATAGTATTCAAAATGAAGTGCCTGATCTTTTAGACCTCATCGTTAATGGAACAACGCCATTTCTAGATAATGCCGGATTAAACAGTGTGTATTGGACTAATTTATTTAGGGAAATCGTTTACCTTGTTGTTTTATTATTTACCCTAGTTTTTTGGTTTGTATTGCTTTCCTTATCCTATTTTTCAATGCTTGAAAAACGAGAAGCAGTAAACCTAAAAAAAGAGGGAATGCATTATGGTGAGCGCAGTCGATTAAAAGAATATATAGAAATTCAAGGCAAATGAGAGCTCACCTATTGAATTTACTTATATCTCTTAGCGTTGGTTTAAGCCTTGCGCAAAACCCCTTAAAGCAGGAGTTGAAAAACACGAGCTATCCCAAGCAAGGCAACGATCATTTAAGAAAAGAATGGAATAACAGTCCAGGAGGAATTATTCAATCATTCGACAATACCGATGACTATGTAATTGAAAATAAACAAGCGTATTCTGACAGTATTTTAGCGCATTATCACGAAAAATATCAACAGCATTTAGCCAAAAAACAAATTCGAGAGAAGAACTTACTAAAAGAACCGGAACTTCCAGAAATGCCCAGCATCGATGGACCGGATTTTGACGAGCCAGACATCGCAAAGCCCGGGACCATGCCACCATGGGTTTTAAATGTTTTACTTTTTATTGTCGTAGCATTGGGATTATTCATCATCTTTTATTTGATTGTGAAAAATTCAGGTAAATCCTTACCTAATTTTAAGCGATATGATGAGTATTGGAATCCTGAAATTGTTCCTGTATCTGATTTAGAAAAACGCTTAGAGCAAGCCATTTCTAAGGAAAAATACAGAGAAGCGGTACGAATTTATTTCACCCTTATTCTAAAAGAATTAATTCGGCTTAATCAAATTAAATGGACACGTGAAAAAACCAACCATGAATACCTCATTGGGTTAAAAAACCCGAATTTCCGATCCGAATTTCAATCCTGTATTCATGTGTTTGATGTGATTTGGTATGGTGAATATGAAATTGATAACTCCCGATTCAATGAAGTTGAACCTACATTGAAAAGCTTTCTTAACACCTTAAAAGCACATGAATAAACGCTTGCTTTTTATTGGGATTGCTGTGGTCTTCATCCTGGGAGGAGGGTTAATATTTTTAATCCAAGGACAGGGCGACGGAACTGCTTCTGGTTATAAAAGTTCAGATTGGTATACCAAATATGAGTTTGATAGTAAAGACCCCTATGGCTTGTATTATTTCAACATGCTGTTGCAAAAGTCCGTGACCAAATCTAAGATTCAACACGTATCAAATGAAAATAGATTAGATACCTTATTAAGCACGAATCAACGCACACTCTATGTGATGATCGGAGATACAGTCACTTTAAAGCCTTCCCAATTTCAGAACATCATAACCCGAGTTAAACAAGGTGATGGGTTAATGTTATTTTCGAATAAAACATATCAATGGGTTTATGACAGCCTAAATCTAGCGGGAAACATTAGTTATGCCTATGATCGGGTAATTCCATTAAAAACCCGCAATAAAGCCTATAACTTATATCACCTTTACCAAGCTGATACGATTTCGGCTAGAACCTTCGGAATGCAACCCTGTAATAAACCAGTACTCAGCAGCAATAATGGCCTAGTAGTTGAAACAACATTTCCGGTTGGAAAAGGACAGGTATTAATGGGCTTTTACCCGAAGGCTATTGTAAATTACCAATTGTTAAGTCCTGCCGGGGAAGCGCACGCGGAATTTCTAATTAGCAAGCTGAAATCCTATGATCGGGTATTATTTCTTAGTTATGCTACATTAAAATGGCAAACAGAATACAATTGGGAGGATTCAGTCCAAGAAGATAAAGATTCGTTACTTAAGCTGATTAATGAACATCCCGCCTTAAAACATGCCACATTTGCCTTATTGATCGGATTAATTTTATTCGCGTTTTTTGCAGGTAAACGGAAACGAGCCATTATTCCACTCCCGGATGCACCAAGTAAGTTAACCGCCACCTATATACAAACAATTTCATCGATTTATCAGTCGCACGAATCCCCTTCAGTCGCGTTTAACCTGGTCAAACAACAATTCTTCCACGCAATTCTCCGCGCATTCTACACCGATTTAAGCAAATTATCCAATGAGGATAAACTTCGTGTCTTGAAGGAAAAGACTGGCTTAGAGAACCAAATAATTCACGAGACATTGAACTTGATTAGTGCTCCGAGCGATCAGGTTGACATGGCGCATGTCTATTTAACAGCAAGAAACACACATAGTTTCTTATCCAAGGCAGGAATTATAAAAAGTTTAGAAAACCCCAAACAATTCCCAATAGTTGTCAATCGCAATGCCACCATTAGTTTCTTTGTATTTATGATTGGAGTAATCTTTGTGTTCTTTGGGTTTTACAGTGCTGCGCATTCCAATCCTATAGGTCCGGGCATTGCCGTTATTGGCGGCATACTCATCGGCCTTGGAATTTTGAGGTTCCGAACACCGTTAATCCGCATCGAAGATTCAAAAACTACTTATTATTTGCCATTACTCGGACAACGCGTTCCTTGCGTAATCAGCTACAATGAACAGCACAATGAACTTGAATTTTACAGCACCAAAGCGCACCGTAGCCTCAGTATTCCACGGTGGGATTCTTCTCGGTATGCTTATTCAGAATTAGTCACTTATATAAAACAAAAACATCATGGAAGAACAACAACCAACGGATAAACTTAGTTTCGAACGAAACAATTCGGAATTATTATGGATTGCACAAAAAGTTAACGAACTTCGGGCTGAAATCGGCAAGCATGTAATCGGACAAGAGCATATTGTTGAACTTATTTTAGCAGGGGTCTTTGCCAATGGGCATGTATTGCTTGAAGGAGTTCCTGGGGTAGCAAAAACCTTAAGTGCGAAATTAATCGCTCGATTGATGAAGGTAGACTTTTCAAGAATCCAATTCACCCCTGATTTAATGCCGTCTGACGTCATTGGAACCAGTGTTTTTAATATGAAAGAAGGGCGATTCATTTTTAATAAAGGACCGATATTCTCGAACATCGTTTTAATCGATGAGATAAACCGTGCGCCTGCTAAAACACAAGCTGCCTTGTTTGAAGTGATGGAAGAACGTCAAATTACTTTTGATGGTGTTCAATACCCAATGGAGTTTCCATTTTTAGTAATCGCAACACAAAACCCTATTGAACAGGAAGGTACCTATAGCCTTCCAGAAGCTCAATTGGACCGGTTTATTTTTAAGATTAAAATGGACTATCCAAGTTTAGAAGAGGAGGCACATATTTTAACCCGATATAAGGCGGCAAATGGACCAATTGATATGGAACGTATTACACCATTGTTTTCAAGTGAAGACATTAAGCGCGTACATACATTGATGCAGGAAATGGTTGTTGAAGCGAGCTTAATCAACTATATCGCCGCCATAACACACCGAACAAGAAGTCACGCCAAACTCTATTTAGGGGCCTCACCGCGCGCGTCGCTCTCGATGTTAAGGGCAGGAAAAGCGCTGGCCGCATTGCGTGGTAGGGATTTCATAACGCCAGAGGATATTCAATACATTGCGCTGCCGGTACTTACTCACCGTATAATCTTAACTCCTGAAGCTGAGATGGAAGGAATCACCACAGAAGAAGTAATTCGTCAAATACTTGCAGAAATCGAAATACCAAGATAAGTTAGATGCGTCAAATTAGCCTGAGTAATCGGTTTTTCTTATTGTTTGGTATTGCCATCATCATCACGGCGATGGGATATGTTTCTCGCCAAATAATTTGGTTATCCGCCATTTCATTTTATGGTATTGGGCTATTATTTATCTGTGATTTACTCTTTTTGTTTGTGGTGGTAAAACCCGTACGTTATGTGAAAGAGTATCAAGAAAAGCTAAGTTTAGGCGATCGGAATCCAATTAAATTAACCTTGTCTAATGTAGGAAAAACCAAGGTCTGGTTTACGGTTAACGAAGGGTATCCCGTGGATATGCAAGAACGAACGATGCATTATAATGCCTCATTAAATCCCCTAGAAAGCCTAGAGATTTCTTATGAATACATCCCAAAAAAACGAGGAGTTTATGGGTTCTCGGATACCTACGTTTTCACAAAGTCGATTTTCGGTTTGATAGATCGCCGGAGTATAATTTCACATGCTGCACCGATTCATGTTTACCCATCGATCTTGCAAATGAAGCGCTACGAACAAATGCTTTTTCAGCAAAACAAAATTCAATCCGGGATTAAGCGTGTACGAAAAATTGGCATGTCAAGAGAGTTTGAGCAAATTCGGAATTACGTTCCCGGTGATGAAATTAAAAGCATCAATTGGAAAGCGACTAGCAGGAAAAATGAACTAATGGTTAACCAGTACCAGGAGGAGAAATCACAGAATGTATATTGTATTATTGACAAGGGCCGAATTATGCAAATGGAATCAATGGGCTTAAGCATGCTAGACTACGCCATTAATTCAACCTTGGTATTGTCCAACATTTGTTTGCACAAGAGTGATAAAATCGGACTGTTTACCTTTTCGGATAAACTTGGAGCAACGCTGAGTGCGTCAAATAAGCGCATTCAATTGAAGAAAATATTAGAAGTGCTTTATGCACAAAAAACCACCTTTCAAGATTCAAACTTCGAACTATTGCAACAGCATGTGAATGATAAAGTAAGAACCCGTTCCTTACTTTTATTATTTACAAATTTCGAAAACCCGTTTACCTTACAGCGTTCACTTCCTTATTTGCTTCAGTTAAAGAAAAGAAACTTGTTGGTGGTGGTCATGTTCAAGAACGAGGAGCTTGAACAGTTTTCAACCTTAAGTCCTAATAACCAACGTCAATTTTATCAAGGAATCTTAGCGAGTAAGATGTTAATTGAAAAGGAGAAAATGGCTAAACAATTAAATACGATGGGGATTCAAACGATTTTAACAAAACCGGAGGAATTATCTACCGCTGTAATTAATAAGTATCTTACGCTCAAGGCAAAAGGACTTTTGTAGATTTGGTAAACAAAACGGTTCACTTATTTGTAACTTTGTAGAAATCATTAAAATATAAACTCATGGCTTTTGAACTCCCTAAATTACCCTATGCTTATAATGCGCTTGAACCGCACATTGATGCGCGTACTATGGAAATCCACCATTCAAAACATCATCAAGCGTATACAACCAACTTAAACAATGCGATTGCCGGAACCGATATGGAGCATGCAACAATCGAAGAGATCCTATCCAATTGTAAGGATAAACCAGCGGTGCGTAACAACGGCGGTGGATTTTGGAACCACAATTTGTTTTGGGAAATTATGAGTCCCACTGGAGGCGGCAACCCAAGTGGTGAATTAGCCACTGCAATCGATGAGGCCTTTGGTTCGTTTGAAGGATTCAAAGACACGTTTACAAAAGCAGCGGCAACGCGCTTTGGTTCAGGGTGGGCCTGGTTGTGCGTAAGTAACGGAAAACTCGAAGTATGTTCAACAGCAAATCAAGACAATCCCTTGATGGGTGAAGGATGTCAAGGCACGCCAATTCTTGCCTTAGATGTTTGGGAACACGCGTACTATTTGCATTATCAAAACAGACGTCCAGATTACATCGAAGCATTTTTCAATGTAATTAATTGGGAATTGGTTGCAGCAAAATTTGAGGCAGCGAAGTAAAAAAAATAGACTAAATAAAAAAGGGGCCGAGGCCCCTTTTTTGCTTTTATACCAATCTAACTTAAAAGTTGACTTGTGCTTGAATTCGAAGTAAATTTCCTCGTTGGTAATTATCCTGGTTCACAAAATCTTCGAATCGTCTAGACGACATAGTATACATCACCACCAATTCAAAATACTTTGTCATTTGCCATTCAGCTCCAATCTCTAAATCCTGTACATCATAACTACGCGCATCCAATTCATGTTTCTTCCCACCATGATATACTTGGTAACGTACAAACGGAATCAGCGTATTATTTTTAAATTCCAATTTATATGAAGCAGTCACATATCCACCATGTAAACGTTGGGTAGTAATAGAATCCAAGGTTTTATCGAATTGAGGCCCTCTTCCTACGGTGTACTCCGCTAATATTCCGAACGGTTTTGGATAAAGAACAAAGGTGCCCGCCACGCGTTGATCGTCATAAAGTTTATCTTCAGCATAATTTACACCTGAAGAGGTAGAGGCCAGGGTAACTTTACCGGTATAAGCCTGCACTCCTAATTCAAGAATTTGTTTCTTAACTTCGAATGGATAGCTAAACCGTGTAACAATATGTTTATTAGCATTTAATTCAGGGCGGTTTGCGGTTTGTCCGTTGTAAACCCCAAGGCCAAAGACACCATAATCTCCAGAACCCTTCAAGCCCGAGCTAACAAGACTTGAGAATAACTTTCGTTTATTGGTTGGTGCCCAATATAAAAACAAACCCAAATCCCGTTCATTGGATACCGCTGAATTTAATGCATCCGCTCGATCAAGAGGTATTCGATTTTGAGAAGACTGCATGTTCTCAAACCCATAAGGAACCTTTGATTGTCCTATTCGAAAACGAAATTGACTTTTTTCATCAATACCCACATCAAAATATGCATCTCGCAACTGACCGAAATGCAGTGATGTTGCACTTGATGAACTTGCAAAATCCGGCTGAACATAAAAATAAACCCTGGAAGAAAGCTGTCCATAAAAGATTAGTCGCATCCGACGGATAAAAAAATCGTTATCCCCACCCCAGCTTCTATCACATTGTTCACATTCTAGGTCTTCATTTGTCTGAAGTAAGCCATTGTATCGGACTTGAGCGTACCCGCGAATCTGAATTTTCTCATACCACTTTTCTGATTTTTGGGTTGAGTCTTTGGTTGTTTGGGCTGAAACCCTGAATGCTAACAGCAAGAACACCATAAAATATAATACTTTCATTTTGTTTTTTTTTCGGCAAAGCTAAACGCTTAACATTAATTTAATTTTATCTTATTCTATCTTTAACTCAATCTTAATACCGTTAACATTAACTTAACATTACAGCATTTAATAGAAGCGCCTATCATATAAATTGAACTTATTTTTCATTGAATTCAAAAAGAAAACTGCCTTTCTAGTATGTTACCATTAAGTTAACATTGGTGCCTAACAGATATATTTTCAGCAGAGCTTAATACATTTGACAAAAAAAAATTGAATTATGGCAGGTTTTTTAAGTTATTTCTTACCGAAGGATAAAGTGTTTTATGAGTTGTTTGAAAAGGCAAGCGACAACCTTCAGTTAATTTCAGAGAAATTAGTTCAAGTTGTGCATGAGCCAGATTACAACAAAAGAGAAGTTTTGATTAAAGAAATGCATGATATTGAACATCAAAACGACGATATTACACATACTATTTTCGTAGAACTTGGACGAAACTTTATTACCCCATTTGACCGCGAAGATATTCACAGCCTTGCCAGTGCTTTGGATGATGTGGCAGACTATATTTTTGCCGCGGGTAAAAAAATAAACTTCTACAAAATTGATCCGCTACAAGATCAAGGGATTCAAAAAAGTGCAGAAGCAATTCGAGAGGCAGTTATTGCGTTGAAACAAGCCGTGATGGAACTCCGCAACCTAAAGAACACGCAAAAAATCATTGAATGTGTTATTAAAATTAATAGTGTAGAAAATAATGCAGACAACATTTTCGATATGAGCATCGAGCGATTATTTGAATCCGATGTGGACGCCAAAGAATTAATTAAGCGTCGCGAATTATATATGGTCTTGGAAACGGCAACGGATAAATGTGAAGATGCCGGGAATGTCATTGAATCCATTGTAGTAAAATTCGCCTAATTTTTTTATAAAATAAGCCTTTCTCATGTTTACACTTCTTCTAGTCGTTATTGGCATTGCGTTACTATTTGACCTCGTCAATGGGTTTCACGATGCGGCAAATTCCATTGCTACCGTTGTTTCCACAAAAGTGTTAACCCCTTTTCAGGCCGTCATATGGGCTGCATTTTTTAACGTGCTAGCGTTTTGGGTGTTTGACATGAGCGTTGGTAATACTGTAGCCAAAACTGTAGATAATACCGCAATTGATTTGTGGGTAATATTAGCAGGTTTATTGGCCGCTACCGCATGGAACTTACTCACTTGGTGGCTTGGGATTCCCTCCTCTTCTTCGCACACACTGATTGGCGGATTTGCAGGAGCAGCGGTTACTCACGTTGCCATTGCCAAAGGATCACTTTGGGAAGGGTTTGGTGTGATTGCTGGAAAAGAAATATTAACCGTTATATTCTTTATTTTTCTTGCACCAATTATTGGTGGGATAATATCATACCTCATTACTGTTGTTACCATTGCTAGAAATTTTTGGTATAAAATGCTTGTGATACTTAGTTTAACCGCGATCACAGTATTTGCTATGTTGTACATGATTGAGTATTTAGATGTAAAACCCATCATGTTGTATATCGTTGCAGGGATGATACTCGTGTTCATTCTCGTATACACCTACCAGTATATTGTTTTTAGAAATAGACCTTCTGCACTGCGTGAAGCAGGAATGCACAAAAAACTGCAACTTTTATCTTCAGCCGCATTTTCCTTGGGCCACGGGGGCGCAGATTCTCAAAAAGTCATGGGGATTATTTGTGCGGCTTTATTGGTTTATGGAAACATGGCCAGAAAAGACGGTAAGGAAGATTTAATTGGTAAACAATTCGCAATCACAGAATTGGTGCAAGTAGAATATCACAACGAAGAAGGAAAATTAGAAAAATTTAAACCAGAATATGCGGTGATCGATTCCAACTTGTATTACCTTAATCATAAAGAAATTGTTGATGCAGAAGGTACGGTTTTGTATGATAAAAAAGGGAAGTTAGTTGCTGAGGGAATGAAAGGACTACCAACCTTTGAGGCCATTGATACCTCACTTACTAAACTGGAGGTCTATTTAACTGGAAAATCGCTGTGCGATGCTAAAACGAAAGACACCATTTTTAATGATAAGACACTTAACCTAAAATATGCTCATGCTGGTTTGTTTAGCAGTGTTGTAAATCCAAATGGAGAACTAAAGAGCGGGTATAAAATTAAAACCAAAGTTCATTCTGACACCATGCCGTTTTGGATTGCTTTCGGATGTTATCTGATGATTGGGCTAGGCACCTTAATGGGCGGTTGGAAAATTGTAAAAACCATGGGGTCTAGAATCACCAAAGTTACGCCATTAGAGGGTGTTTGTGCTGAAACCGCTGGAGCTTTGACGCTATTTACAGTTTCGAACTTTGGAATTCCTGTTTCGACTACGCACACCATCACGGGTTCAATCATTGGTGTTGGAGCAACGCGTCGCTTAAGTGCCGTACGTTGGGGTGTTACCATTAACCTATTGTGGGCTTGGATTTTAACTATTCCTGTAAGCGGTGCATTAGCCGCACTTATATATTCAATAATTTACTTCGTTAAGTAGGTTTTTTCAACTTAACAGTTTGTTTACATTCGGAATATTTACTACATTCACGACGTAAATTTTAAATTGTTATACCTATGAAAAAACTGTTACTTTCCGTAAGCGCGCTCTTTTTCGTTGCTTATGCGTCTTCTCAAGTAATTTGTAAGGGAATTTCTCCAGCAGCAATTACTGGAAATTATACCTTTACTTGGGCAGATCCTGCTGGGGGCTGGGGCACTCCAGATTTTTTAATCCCTAACACCTGGGTTGAAGATACCCTAATGTTGGTTGAAGATGGTACACCAGGTACCAATCCTCAAGGGAATCCCATTTCACAAGAAGGATGTAATCCGCTTATTAATGACCTTACTGGTAAAATTGCGGTAGTTTTCAGAAATACCTGTGAATTTGGAACTAAGGCGATTAATGCGCAAAATGCTGGAGCTGTGGGTGTAATTGTTGTTAATCGTAACCCAGGTGAATGGATTAACATGGGTCCTGGTGCTGCCGGAGCAAATGTCACCATCCCTGTAGTAATGCTTGACTTTACAGACGGAATGAACATCATCCAAGAAATGGCAAACGGACCAGTAGTAATGTTCCTTGGAAACAAAATTGGTCTTAATCCAAACGACGCAGGAATGACTACCTCAACTACCCTTATCCCAAAACAAGGTGGTGTTGTATCGTTCTTGGCTCAGAATGGCTCAGAATTCAACTTTGACTTAGGAACACGTATTTACAACTTTGGTAACCAAGCGCAAGCGAATGTATCGTTAAACGCAACCGTTACAGATCCAAGTGGAAACGTTGTTTATAACAACACAGTAAACGGATTAAATATCAATGCGGCGGACAGTGTAGATGTAGATCCAACACAAGCAAATGCATTGCCTCAATTCTCTTTGGCATCTTACCCAATGGGTCGCTATACCTTAACCTATACAATCGCACTAGATAACGGAACAGCAGATGATGATCCATCTGATAATACAGCAAGTTATGATTTCGTAATCCAGGATTCATTATACACATTTGCTAACGTTGACGTTGCTACTGGAAATGCAGTACCTACTGCGCATTACCGCCCAAGTACAAATAATGCAACATATTCAATTTGTACCGTATTAAAAGATGCCAACGCAAGTCGAATCGCTGCTACCGGGCTTCATTTCTCAGCAACAACCTTGGCTGCATCTGGTGTAACCTTAGACGGTGAAGAAATTGCCCTTACCTTGTACAAATGGGAAGACAACTTTGTTGACTTAAACGATGCTAACTTCGGTTTTACAACCTTAAATCAAGTTGCTGGAGGATTCTATTACTATCCAAGTGATCTTCAAGGTGATTTAGTGTATGGTGCCTTCGATCAAGCTGTTGTCTTAGAAGATAATGTACGGTACTTAGCATGTGCTCAAACTGTAAATCTTGATGTTTATCTAGGATTTGAAAGTTCAAGAGACCACACCTGGAACTACAATTACTATGCACAACCAATGTCGCCAATTGAAAGCGATGGTACATATTTTGCTGCTGGATTTGGTGCTGATGTTCCTAATGCCCTTGTTCTTCGCGTTATTGATGCAAATAGCATTGGATTAGATGAAGCGTCAACAGTAAATGGGATGGCTTATCCAAACCCAACTGCAAACAACATCGATTTAACTATCGAAGGTGAAGGTGCTGCTCAAGTAGTGGTAACTGATATTGCAGGTAAAATCGTTTCTACTCGTGCAATCAATTTAGTGAATGGTACTTCTAACTATTCATTGGAAGGATTAACAAACGGAATGTACATTTTCAACGTTACGCTTGAAAACGGAAAAACTGCACAATTTAACGTAGTTAAGAAATAATCGACTATAGTTTTTATGGGAAAGGGGCTTCGGCCCCTTTTTTTATGTCCTCCTTTGGGTATCTTTGCAGTATGAAGAAACAGGCTTTCACCGTTACCGCCGCACTTCCCTATGCCAACGGACCCCTTCATTTAGGACACGTGGCTGGGGTATATTTACCCGCAGATCTTTTTGTTCGCTTTTTACGTTTAAAAAAAGACGATGTTTTATTCATTTGCGGAAGCGATGAACACGGTGCAGCCATTACCCTTCGTGCAAAAAAAGAAGGCATAAGCCCTCAAGAAATCGTCGATAAATATCATCACCAAATTCAAGACGCATTTCAGCGCTTTGGGATTTCCTTTGATATTTATCACCGCACAAGCAGTCCACTTCACCACAAGGTCTCCTCTGATTTTTTCAAAACCTTACACGAAAAAAACGCCTTTACTCAGGAAACTTCCATGCAGTACTATGATGAATCTTTTCATCAATTTCTTGCCGATCGATACATTACCGGAACCTGTCCGAAATGCCAGCACCCTGCCGCCTACGGCGACCAATGCGAAAAATGTGGTTCTGATTTAAGTCCCACCGACCTCATCAATCCGATTTCTACGCTTTCTGGTTCCACACCCATTTTAAAAGAAACGTCTCATTGGTATTTACCGATGAACAACCATGAGGAATGGTTAACGGAATGGATACAGCAAGGGAAATTAGATGGTGTTCAACAACATAATCCTGCTGCCTGGAAAAACCAAGTTATCGGTCAGTGCATGTCGTGGATTAATGCGGGATTAAAACCCCGGGCAATGACGCGTGATTTAGATTGGGGCGTACCAGTGCCCTTACCCAACGCAGAAGGCAAAGTGCTTTACGTTTGGTTAGATGCTCCCATAGGATACATTTCGGCAACGCAAGCTTGGGCTGATCAACACGGAAAAGATTGGCGAACCTACTGGGGAAAAACTGAGGCTGAAGGCCGCAAATTAGTTCACTTCATTGGAAAAGATAACATTGTATTTCACGCGATAATTTTTCCAATTTTGCTCAAGGCGCATGGCGATCTTATCCTTCCTGATAACGTACCGGCGTACGAATTTCTGAACCTAGAAGGAGATAAATTCTCTACTTCGCGCAATTGGGCGGTATGGTTGCATGAATACTTGGATGCCTATCCCAATAAAATTGACGAATTAAAGTATGTGCTTACCTCAATTGCTCCAGAGAACAAAGATTCGGAGTTTACATGGGCGGATTATCAAGTTCGGGTGAATTCTGAATTGGCAGATATTCTTGGAAACTTTGTCAATCGAACTATTGTTCTTACCCATAAATATTACGAAGGACGTGTACCGGAAGCCGGCGAATTAACTCCAGTTGAGCACGCATTATTTGAAAAATTACATGCAGTAGAAGATCGTATTTCAACATTAATGTATGGGTACAAAATTCGTGAGGCCCAACAAGAAATGATGAACATTGCACGCCTTGGAAATAAGTACCTTGCGGATGAAGAACCTTGGAAAAAAGTAAAAACAGCCCCTGATCGCGTTCCTACCATTCTGAATACCTCACTGCAAATCACCAGGGAATTAGCACGAATGGCTCAAGTCTTTCTGCCACAGACTTCACACAAGATTTATCAGATGCTCAACTTAGCTGCGGATGAATGGACCACAAAGCTACCGTTTATCCCTGCAGGACATACATTAAATCCTGCGGAGATCTTATTTGAGAAAATCAGTGATGAATTAGTAACTGAAGAAAAAGCTAAATTAACACAAACAACCACCCCCAATAGCCCTTACCCCGCCATGAAAGAATTGATACAATTTGATGATTTTACAAAAATGGATATCCGCTTAGGCAAAGTGCTAAGCGCTCGTAAAATGGAAAATGCCGATAAACTACTCGTATTAACGGTAGATACTGGAATCGATGAGCGAACCATTGTTTCAGGAATTGCCCAACATTATACGCCGGATGAAATTACCGGGAAATCTGTAGTAGTATTAATGAACTTAGCCCCTCGAAAAATTCGCGGTGTAGAATCTATGGGAATGCTCTTAATGGCCGAAGATAGTGAAGGAAACTTGAGTGCCTTGGTTAGTGAACGTGGGTTCGAGGGTGGCCCTACGATTGGATAAGCTTATACGTAGCCTTTATCTTTTGCCCAACTGCTCAATTGTGCTGCATTAGGTAAATCCAATTTCTTTAAAATATTATGTCGGTGCGTTTCGATGGTTCGATGCGAAACAAACAATTTATCACCAATTTCTTTGGAAGTTAGTCCCTGTGCAATGAGTTTAACGATTTCAATCTCTTTCATCGTTAATTCTTTCTTCTCACTCTCATCTACGTTTAAAAGCGAAGCAAAATAGCGGTCTTTGATCTCTGCTGCAATGAACAATTCCCCTCTAGATACGGAATGAATCGCATTGATCAACTCACTTTTATTGGTATTTTTAGTTAAATAACCTTTCGCTCCTAAGGAAAGAAACTTTTTTACATAGGTAATGTCGTCATGAAGTGATAAGCCAATCACACGTGTCTTGGGAATAGAGTCTAAAATCTTAGAAGCAGCGGTTAACCCTGATCCGCTTCCCAAATTGATGTCCATTAAGACAATGTCAGGTTTATGAATAAATGCTTGATCAAACGCAGTTTCTTCAGAATCTGCTGTACCGCATACCACAATCTGTGGCGCATCCTTTAACAAGCTTGACCACGCTTCACTGATAAGCTTGTGGTCATCAACAATAAGAACTTTTATGGTATCACTCATGGGCTAGGCCTTTTGAGTAAAGTTACGCATTCAATGCTTCTGCACCACCAACAATTTCTAAAATCTCATTGGTAATTGCTGCTTGTCGAGCCTTATTGTAACTCAAGGTAAGCGAACGCTTCAAATCTGAGGCATTATCTGTGGCTTTATGCATTGCAGTCATCCGTGCGCCGTGTTCGGCAGCTACTGAATCTAATAAGGCTTTAAAAAGTTGAGTCTTTAAGGACTTCGGAATCAATTCTGAAACAATATCTTCCTTATTCGGCTCAAAAATGTAATCACTTGGTCCAGACTCCATACCAACTCCTGGTACAATTGGTAGAAAATCTTCCACTTCAATTGACTGATTTGCGGCGTTTAAGAATCGATTATAAACCAATACAATTTTATCTACCTCTTTTGAACGAAACAGTCTCATTAATTCTTCACCGATTTGAGCGGTACGGTCAAAGGCTGGATTCGCCATGATATCTTCTAGAGGAGCAAGCGTATCATTTACAAAATATGCATCTGTTTTCTTAACTACATCTTTAATTTTCTTCCCTAAACACACTACAGATACACTGTTCTGCGCAAAATCATTCTTGATTAAGGAATTCACACGCTTAATAATGTTGCTATTAAATCCTCCACAAAGGCCTCGATTGGACGTAATTGCAACAATTAATACACGCTCTTGGCCACGATTCTCAGCATACATATTCTCAGATAAATCCAAAGAGCTGCTTACATTCTCAAGGATATATCGCAATTTAGATGCATAAGGACGTAATCGTGTAATGGCATCTTGAGCACGCTTCAATTTCGCAGCAGAAACCATCTTCATAGCAGAGGTAATCTGCATGGTTGACGATACTGAGCTTATTCGATTACGTATTTCCTTTAGGTTTGCCATGTCAATTAAAACTGATGATTAGTATTTTCCTGCGATGTCTTTAGCACATTTAGTTAAAACGTCGGTTAATTCATCGTTGAATTGACCCGCCTTAAGCGCTGCTAACACCTCTGGATGATGACTTTCAACGAAGGTTAAGAAATCGATTTCGAACTCTTTAACTTTAGCTACAGGAACATTTTGCATTAATCCTTTGGTTCCAATGTAAATAATAGCAATTTGTTTTTCAACTGGGAACGGATCTCCTTCGCGTTGTTTCAAAATCTCTACGTTTCTTGCTCCTTTGTCTAGTACGGCTTTAGTTGCTGCATCTAGATCTGAACCGAACTTAGAAAACGCCTCTAACTCACGGTATTGCGCTTGGTCTAATTTTAAGGTACCTGCCACTTTTTTCATGGATTTGATTTGAGCAGAACCTCCAACCCGTGATACAGAAATACCCACGTTAATCGCTGGACGAACCCCGGCATTAAACAAATCGGATTCCAAGAAAATCTGTCCGTCTGTAATGGAGATTACATTGGTTGGGATATATGCCGAAACGTCACCCGCTTGCGTTTCAATGATTGGTAATGCAGTTAATGAACCTCCTCCTTTTACTTTTCCTTTCAAAGATTCAGGAAGATCGTTCATTTGAGCGGCAATGGTATCGTCTTTAATAACTTTTGCTGCACGCTCTAAAAGTCTTGAATGTAAGTAGAATACATCCCCTGGGTATGCTTCACGACCTGGAGGACGACGAAGAAGAAGGGATACTTCACGGTAAGCAACTGCTTGTTTCGACAAATCATCATAAACAATCAAGGCGGGCTTACCTAAATCTCTAAAATATTCACCAATTGCAGCTCCTGTCATTGGCGCATAAAACTGCATTGGCGCAGGATCAGATGCATTTGCGGCTACAACAACCGTATAGGCCATCGCACCTGCATCTTCTAATTTCTTAACAATTCCAGCTACTGTAGAACCTTTTTGACCTATGGCGACATAGATACAGAACACAGGCTCGCCTCGGTCGTAAAACTCTCTTTGATTAATGATGGTGTCAATCGCTACGGTAGTTTTACCTGTTTGACGGTCACCAATAATTAACTCCCGTTGTCCTCGTCCGATTGGAATCATGGCATCGATTGCTTTAATTCCTGTTTGTAGCGGCTCGTTTACCGGCTGACGGAAGATAACTCCCGGCGCTTTACGCTCAATTGGCATTTCAAATAATTCACCTGCAATTGGTCCTTTTCCATCAATTGGATTTCCTAAGGTATCAACAACCCTTCCAACCATTCCATCACCAACTTGAACTGAAGCAATTCGTCCAAGACGTTTTACGGTATCGCCTTCTTTTACTGCTGAAGAACGACCTAATAATACCGCTCCAACGTTATCTTCTTCTAAGTTTAGTGCAATTCCTCGCATTCCCCCATCGAATTCAATTAATTCCCCGTATTGAACGCCATTGAGTCCAAAAATCCGTGCAATACCGTCTCCTACTTGTAATACGGTACCTACTTCTTGCAATTCAGCTTCAGTTTTTACACCTGACAATTGTTCTCTTAAAATTGCCGAAATTTCTGCTGGTTTTAAATCTGCCATTTTGATTAATTAAATGTTCTTTATTTTACTAATTCTTGTCTTAACTCTTTTAATTTATTTGCGACAGATGCATCGATCTGTTTATCTTCTATTCGAATCACGAAACCACCTAATAACGAGGAGTCAACGGATTCAGATAGCTGTAAGGACCCTTCAAATGCCGGAGCAATGCGATCCAAAATTTCTTGTTTTGTTTTTTCTGTTAATGGTGTAGCACTAACAATAGATCCCGACACAATGCCACGATTTTTCATCAGTTGACGTTCAAATTGCGCGGCAATTTCCGGTAGCAATTGTTCTCTTCCATTCTTGGTAACCAGTGCAAAGAACTGCATGGTAACTGGGTTAAACCCTTCAAATACCTGCTGATAAATAGCAATTTTCTTGTCATCACGAACCACGGGTGAATTGAGAAAAATTCTAAAATCATTTGACTCCTTTACTACCTGTACAAAACGAATTAAATCTTTTTCCACAGCCTCAACCGAACCGTTTTCAAGGGTAAGGTCCAATAAAGCTTTCGCGTATCGTGCAGCTGATTTTGTTGATGCCATGATTAATTCAATTTGATATCTTCTACCATTTTACTGGCCAGTGCTTTTTGCTTTTCATCAGAAGCCAATGACTCTTTAACGATAGCCTCTGCGATGTCAACAGAAAAAGAAGCAATTTGTGCTTTCATATCCGCAATTGCTGCGTTACGTTCACTTCCAATAGCCGCTTTCGCTGCTTCGATTAATTTAGCTCCTTCTACTTTAGACTTATCGCGCGCCTCTTCAATCATTTTTGCCCCGGCCTCTTTTGCTTCTTTAAGAATTGCATCGCGCTCAGCTCTTGCTTCTTTCAAGATTCGCTCATTCTCTGCATGAAGGCTCTTCATTTCTTGTCTTGCCTTCTCTGCCTCTAATAAGGCCTCATCAATCTTTTGACTGCGTGCATTAACTGCATTTAATACAGGCTTCCAAACAAATTTAGCTAGAATTAACAATAGCAAACAGAAGGTAATTCCTGTCCAAAATAATAATCCGTAGCTTGGTGTTACTAAATCCATTGTATATTTTTTTTGCCTTTTAAAATTTAAATTAAGTATCCCCGCCAACCGCGGGGATACTAATTAGTTTACGACTAACCGTTCGCTCCAAGCATACCCACAACCACACCGAAAAGTGCAACACCTTCGATCAAGGCTGCTGCGATAATCATCGCGGTTTGAATTTTTCCAGAAGCTTCAGGATTGCGTGCAATCCCTTCTACTGCAGAACCACCGATACGGCCAATTCCCATTCCAGCTCCTAACACGGCTAATCCCGCGCCAATTGCTGCTACACTACCAAATACTGCCATTGTATATAAATTAAAAGGTTACTAAATTAATGATGATCCTCTTCAACCGCTGCTCCTATAAACAAGGCCGATAAAGATGCAAACAAATACGCTTGTAAAAATGCTACTAAAATCTCTAATACTGAGATGAATAAGGCCATGGGAACAGACAATAAGCCCCAAGCTTCAGACTTATTTATGAAAATAATTGAAATAAGCGACAAGACAATGATGTGTCCTGCTGTCATATTCGCGAACAAACGAATCATCAAGGCAAAAGGCTTGGTAAAAATCCCAACCAATTCAATTGGAATCATAATCGGCAACAAAGCCCACGGAACCCCGGGTGTTGCAAAAATGTGCTTCCAATAATTTTTGTTTCCACTAAACACGGTAACTAACAAGGTACAAACCGCTAAAAACAAAGTCACTGAAATATTCCCGGTCAAATTGGCTCCACCTGGAAATACAGGAATCATTCCAAGTAAATTGTTCACCAAAATAAAAAAGAATACCGTCGTAATAAAACCAATGTATCGCGCATGCTTGGCTCCATGAATGTTTGGCTTTACAATCTCATCTCGCACGTAAACAATTAAAGGCTCAATAAACTTTGCTATTCCTTTGGGTGCTACTGCGCCATTTTTCTTGTAGTATAAGGACGTGCTCAACATAACAAGCAATAAGATGAACGCACCAATAAACAAGGATAAAACGTTTTTAGTAATCGAGATGTCTATCGGCATAGCATTGTGTGGATGCCCACCATGGAATTGTAAGGCCCCAGCTTTTAGCTTGTAGATTTTTTCATGAAATAATGCATATCCTTCGGCAGCGCCCTCGCCCAACAAATACTCTGTTGGCTTCAATGAATCCGCTACTGGCATGATTTGGCCATGATAAAAATGACTTGAACTAAAAATTTTCAATTCGTTGTCATAGATAATAACGGGTAAATAAATTGAAGTGCCACTGTGCCCTTCACCCCATAAATGCCATTCGTGCGCATCACCAATATGGTGCATTATGGTTTCTGTAACATCAAATTTCTTTTCCTTCGTCGCATTGCCTGCGAATGAAACCAACACTAGGAATGTTACAATGCTTAAAAAACGTATAATGGTAGTTCGACTCATTTTAAAATTGGCCTGAAAAATTGGCGCAAAGGTACAAATTCTTTTCTGTTAAGCACACTTATTTATTTTCTTTTTCTTCCGAATGTTTGCCATGCTCTTCCTTTTTCCGAATTGCTTGGTACATTTTTATGGCAAGCATCAATAAAAGGGCAACTGCAAAAAAGCCAATGGTGGCATAAACCCAGTTCAACGAATCTTTTAAAACAATGATAAACACAATGATCACCAAGAGTAAGGTTGCCACTTCATTCCAAACCCGCAAGGCCCCAGAGCCCCACAAAAATCGATCGGCTTTAAGGTCGAAATATATTTTTTGACAAATGAAATGATACACCAGCAATAAGCCTACAAAGGCTATTTTTAAATGCATGTATACTTGTTTCAAATAGTGCGGGGAGCCAACAATCATTAACACCCCTAAAAGCACCGTTAACACCATGGCTGGGGTTGAAATCACCCACCACAATCGGCGCTCCATGATTGAAAATTGATTCGCTAAAATTGATTTTTCAGGCTCCTCTTTACTATTCGCTTCTACATGATATATAAATAAACGTACCATGTAAAATAAACCCGCAAACCAACTCACCATAAATATGATGTGTAGGGCCTTAATAATGCCTAAATTTGTTTGTATCCAATCCATAGTTCAAAATTACATTTTTATGGCAATGGTTGTTAAATCAAGCGGAAGGTTTTAATATTGTATATATGATTTTAAATAAAATTCAGACAGTTATTCTTTTTTTACTTTTTTCGTTTTTCGGAAACAGCCAAATTCTGTCCGTTAGTGGTTATTATGAAGGCATGAATCTCTTTGTTTCCAATCCCATAAAAAATGATGGATATGGCTATTGCATCCACAACGTATTGGTGAATGGAAATGTGCTCCCAGCGTCTATCCAAACCGATTATTTTGAAATTGACCTCACCTTATTTAGTCTTAAAAAAGGAGACGAGGTGTTCATTGAACTGGAACACGGTGAAGGTTGTACGCCTTCCTTTGTAAACCCGGAAGTATTGCTTCCCTTTAGCACCTTTGAAGTTGTGTCCATCACCGCGAATGCTCAAGGTAAAATTTCTTGGACCACAAAAAATGAATCTGGGAAACTCACCTATTTGGTTGAACAATATAAATGGGATCGATGGGTCGTTGCCGCAGAAGTTCTTGGAAAAGGATCAAAATCATCCAATAATTACGCCATCGAGATTATACCAACAAGCGGTTACAATAAAGTGCGAGTAGCCCAAATTGACAATACCGGTGTAAAACGTCATTCAAAATCGGTTGGGTTCACCTCTACCACTAAATCCATTAAAAAATCGCCCTCAAAAGTAAAGTCCAACTTGTACTTTAAAGCCGATGGCGTGCTTACCAAAACCAAATACGAGCTGTATGATGCCTTCGGAAATCTGCTCAAAAAAGGATTCGTTCATACCGTTGATTGTACGGATTTACTCAATGGGATATACAATATTAACTACGATAACAAATCGGAAAAATTCATTAAATACTGATGCTTCTGCGAATTGAACACCTAGGAATTGCTGTTGATAGCTTGGCGGAAAGCATTCCTTTATATGAGGCGCTGCTCAATACCCCTTGCTATAAAAAAGAAGCAGTTGGTTCCGAGGGTGTGATGACCGCCTTTTTTCAGGTTGGCCCCAATAAAATTGAATTACTCGAAGCAACAAACCCGGACTCCCCAATCGCGAAATTTCTTGCCACGAAAGGCAAAGGATTTCATCACGTTGCCTTTGAAACAGATAATATACAAGCAGAAATCGAGCGATTAATTGCTTCAGGATTTGAATTAATTCATCAAAGCCCTAAACCAGGGGCTGACCATAAAATGATTGCCTTTCTACATCCAAAATCCAGCGACAAAATCTTGGTGGAACTGTGTCAGGATAAGCAAGACAATGCCTAATAATTTGGATTGTTTCTAAATTATTATTTCATGACAATTTCATGACAATTAACAGTTAGTTAATCGTGAATTTTGCCACACTAGAAACGAGTTATGGCGAAAGAGGTGTTGAAGTATTTACATACCATCGCGTTTACGCATCGGAATTTTGAAGTGACTAAAATCGGTCTACTTCATGTTGCTTTGGACGAACAACACACTCGATTAAATCCGGTAAAAGAACGCTTTGAAATCGAAGAATTGCTTATGCTCTCTACGTGCAACCGGGTTGAATTCAGCTTTGTATATAAGGGGGTGGTTGATACAGAATTCATGCACCAGTTCTTAAGGGCAATTTATCCATCTCTTGGCGAAGAAGACCTCACCTCATTTGTAATAAAACTCGAACATTATCAAGGCATGAATGCTGTGGATCATGCCATGTCCGTGGCATCCTCCATCGATTCGATGATCATCGGTGAACGAGAAATTATTACCCAAGTTCGTCAAGCCTACGAGCATTGCGCATCCATCGGACTCACGGGAGACTTGCTTCGAATCATAAACCGTCACGTGGTTGAAACGGCAAAAAAAGTATATACAAGAACTTCCATTTCTACAAAACCAGTTTCTGTAGTTTCGCTTGCTTATCACCAACTTAAAAGATTACAAATCCCGTTGGATGCTCGATTTTTAGTAATCGGTGCCGGAGTTACGAATACCACCATGGGACGTTTTCTTAAAAAACATGGGTTTAAGAACTTTGCCATATTCAATCGTACCCTTGAAAAAGCAAGTACCCTTGCGAATGAATTAGGCGGCTTGGCCTACCCGCTCCAAGAATTACATCTTTACCAAGGTGGATTCGATGTGATTATCAGCTGTACCGGTGCCGACCATCATGTGATCACCCCGGCGCTATACGAGCAGCTACTGCATGGAGACCAACGACCAAAAACAGTGATTGATATTGCAATTCCACAAGATTTAGATCCGGAAATCATTGCTAAGCACCCTGTTAAACACATCTCGGTAAGCCTCTTACAACAGATTTCACATGAAAACCTGCAAGAACGTTCCAAAGAATTAGCGCATGTGGAACTGATCCTTGATAAAGCGCGAAAAGAATTTGAGCAGGTGCTGCAAGTTAGACACGTGGAATTAGCCATGCGCGCAGTACCAGAAGAAATTAAACGCATCAAGGCAGATGCAGTAAACGAAATCTTCAAAGATGAAATTAATTCCTTAGACGCGCAGTCAAGGGAAGTGCTTGAAAAAGTACTCGGTTATGTAGAGAAAAAATATATCGCAGGGCCCATGAAATTGGCAAAAGAAATTCTTGTTAACCATGGATAAACCTCACATTCGGATCGGAACACGCGGAAGCGATTTAGCCCTTTGGCAAGCCAATCATGTGAAAGCAAGGTTGGAATCCCTCGGATGTGCGGTAAGTATTCAAATCATACAAACCCAGGGGGACCGTATTCAGGATTTAAGTTTTGATAAACTCGAAGGAAAAGGGTTCTTTACAAAAGAAATAGAATCCGCCCTACTCAGTGGCGACGTAGACTTAGCCGTTCATTCACACAAAGATTTAGAAACTACCCCACCTCACGGATTAGTAATTGCGGCTGTATCAGAGCGAGAAGATCCAAGTGAACTCCTTCTGATGCGCGCGGAATCTCACGATCCTTCAGAGACCTTCCAACTAAAAGCAGGTGCTCGAATCGGGACCAGTTCGGCTCGTAGACAAAGTATACTGCGTAACTTCCGGTCTGATTTAGAAATCGTTGAGTTACGAGGCAATGTTCCTACCCGCATTGAAAAACTGCGCAGCGGACAATACGATGCAATTTTATTAGCCAAAGCGGGGGTATCTCGATTAAACCTAGACACAAGCGATTTAGTTACCCTTACCTTAAACCCCAAAGAATTCGTTCCAGCACCGGCCCAAGGCGTACTTGGTCTTCAAGTGCGAGAAGGAGATAGCCAAACCTATGAATGGGTTAGAAAACTAAACTATGCACCAACCGAACATTGCATCCATATAGAACGTGAAGTGCTTAGAAACATGGAAGGGGGATGCCAATTACCACTTGGAGTATACAATGATGGTGAAGTAGTACATGTTTCCTATGCGAAAACGAAACACGATGCTGCAATGCTTATAAAGTTTCCGTTGGAAGGGGATCAAAATCCTGTTCCCTCAATTATTGAAACCTTACATGCCTTGTAATGAAGGTGTTTATTTCTTCTGAATTAGAAGCTAATCACCCCCTAGTTGCCGCATCAATCTCCTTAGGGTTTCACCTGATACAACAATCCTTGCTTTCTTTTTCAGCGGTAGATGGCCTCCCTACTCGACCGTATGATATTGTATTTTTCAGCAGCCCCAGAGCGTACACTTTTGGTAAACAGTTTATTCTTACAGAAACTAAGGTGGCCTGTGTATCAATCGGTACAGCTAAACATAGCACACATCCCATCGACTGGTGCGGGAATTCACCCGGTAAGCCAACACAAACTGCCCTGGATTTCAAACAATGGGTTGGCGAACGGCGGGTATTGTTTCCTGTTTCGTCTCGCAGCTTGGGAAGCATTTCATCGATATTCCCTCCAACACAAATCGAATGCCTTACGGTTTATAAAACGATACTGAACCCAAGGGATGTGGAAGACTGTGCGGTTTACATTTTTACCAGTCCGAGCAACGCAGAAGCCTTTCTAGTGCAAAACACCATTCCACGTGGTGCTAAGGTTATTGCCAAGGGTGAGAGTACGCAAGAATTTTTACAACAACACGGAATAGAATCCACTTATTTCACCGACGACTCCATTGAGTGGGAGGCGGCCTTAGCGCCGTGGGTAAACCCATAGAAGTTCGTACCTTTGTACCATGAATCAAGATACGATTGTTGCCTTAGCTACGGGAGGGACGGGTGCCTTATCGGTGATTCGGCTTTCTGGCCCTGAGGCAAAAACGATTACACAAGTTCATGTGCGCAAGGACTTAGGTTCCGTTGAAAGCCACACCGTACATTTCGCCTTATTTAATGCTGTTTCTCGGGATTTTGAACTCCGTTTAACGCCCATCGATGAAGTATTAATTGCCTACTTTGCCCACGGAAAGAGTTTCACCGGCGAAGAGACGTTTGAAATTCATTGCCACGGTTCGTCGTACATACAACAAACCATCATACAATCGCTGGTTGCTGAAGGGGCTCGTCTTGCTACTCCAGGAGAATTCACGCAACGTGCCTTTATAAACGGGAAATTAGATCTTTCCCAAGCAGAAGCCATAGCAGACCTCATCGCCTCTCAAAGTCAGCAAGCGCATGCGATGGCTTTGAATCAACTAAGGGGAACCTTCTCGCACGAATTGAGTGCCCTTCGTGAAAAATTAATAGAATTTGCCAGCCTCATTGAATTGGAATTGGATTTTGGTGAAGAGGATGTCGCTTTTGCGGATCGAAGTGCATTAATTGATTTAGTACAACAGGTCTTAGCTAAAGTGAAGCGCTTAATCAGCAGTTTCACGCTGGGTAATGCCATGAAAGAAGGCGTACCGGTTGCCATTGTAGGAGCTCCGAATGCTGGAAAAAGTTCTTTGTTGAATTATTTATTGGGTGAGGAACGTGCCATTGTCAGTGAAATCGCAGGGACCACCCGCGATGTGATTGAAGAAACGCTGAACATCGATGGCATACGTTTCCGCTTAATGGACACCGCGGGGATTCGAGAAACTTCAGAAACAATAGAAGCAATGGGCATTGCCCGTTCGCAAGAGAAAATAACCCGAGCGCGGGTGGTACTTGCCCTAAGTGATGCGAACAACGCGTCGCAAATGGAAGCAGACCGCGTGTGGGTAGACGACATGCGGGTGAGCTATCCGGAGAAAGAAATTCTGTGGGTCGCCAATAAAACGGACCTGCATACGGTAAGTTTACCGGTTGATTATGCGATTAGCGCCGTAACCGGTGCGGGGATCAATGCCTTAACCCATGCCCTGAGTGAACGAATAAAGCAGGACTTTGATGTGAACCAAGAAACGATCGTTTCTAATGTGCGGCATGTGGAAGCGCTGGAACAAACACAAACGGCTTTATTCGCAGCGTTGAACGGCCTGCACCATCAGCTCCCGGCAGACTTAGTTGCAATGGACATCCGCTCCGCCATGCGTTCGTTGGGCAACATCACCGGCGAAATAGAAATGGACACCGATATTTTAGGGACGATCTTTAGTCGGTTTTGTATTGGAAAGTAGGTAATTAGAAAAGTATCGTAGTGAATATATCAGAATACATCGATGAACTCGAGTGATTATGGAGGGTAGCTGATGTAAACCTAAGCATCCCCGTGATGAACCGATTTGCTTCGTGGATTCACGGGGATTATTATTTAATTAAATAATGGGAAATCCAAAAATTTGCTGACAACTAAAATTCTTATATTCGTGAATCAAAGAATTTTTATATTCTTTTAACTACCACAAAATTAATTTATTACCATGAATGAAAATATAACAGAGAATAATACTGCAGATCAACATGATTTAGAAGAATTTTATCAAGATGAAGAATTAAATCTTTCCGTGGATGAGCCCAGAAAGATAATTTGGCAAGCAAAAGATTTTAGTTTAAGAGAGTTTCAATCAATGAAACATGATGGAGACTTAGTTTTACAACCTGATTATCAAAGAAAGTATGTTATGGACGTTAAGTTGGCAAGCCGACTTATTGAATCAATACTTATTGATGTACCCATTCCTGTTGTTTATTTGGCAGAAGAAGTGGACGGTACATATAGTGTTATTGATGGCCAACAAAGACTGACATCATTCATATCCTTTATTGAAGGAGTTTTACCGGATAGTCAAGTTTTTAAACTAAAATCACTAAATGTTTTAAAGGAACTCAATAACAAGGCATTTGTTGATTTAGATAAAGAAGCACAAACAAAAATTAAAACCACTACTATTCATACGATTTTAATTAAAAAGGAATCACCCGAAGATATCAAGTTTGAGATTTTCGAAAGACTGAATACTGGATCAATTAAACTAAATGAAGATGAATTAAGGAATTCGGTATACAGAGGTAATTATATCAAATTGTTGGCAGAACTAGAGAATGATTCAGACTTCCATTCTTTAGTTAAAAATGATAGGTATAAGAAAAGAATGATTTATCGAGGGATGTTTTTAAGGTTTTTTGCATTTTCTGAAAAAACATATTTGAACTACTCTGCAAGTATGAAGCAATTCTTGAATAAGGAGCTAAGAGATAATCAGAAATTATCCGATGTGAAATACACAGAATACAAGAAGAGATTTAAACATTGTGTTGAATTGGTGAAAATGACTTTTGGTGAAAATGCGTTTAGGCGATTTGTTATTGATGGAAGTAAAGGAGTAAACGGACAATGGACTAAAGGGATTAATACTGCTCTATTTGATGTGCAAATGTGTGGATTCATACATTACACAAAACATGACATTGCGCCCCATACAGACAGAATAAGGGAAGCAATGATCGAATTGATTTTAAATGACAAATTTTTTCAATCCATTGCGGTTAGAACGAATGATAAAGATCAAGTTCAAACAAGATTCAAAATGTGGTTTCAATCTTTAGATGATATAATCGGAAAAGTTGAAGATAGCCAACGAGCATTCAAATATGAAACCAAAAAATTATTGTTCAAACAAGATTCAACTTGCCAAATTTGCAAACAGCAAATCCTGATGTTGGAAGACTCTGAAGTGGATCATAAAATTCCATTCTCAAAAGGTGGAAAAACTGTAATTGAAAATGCGCAACTTGCGCATAGATTTTGCAATCGTTCTAAGAGTGATTCAGTTTTATAATATCAAATGGAAGAAAATAGAAAACAGATTATTATCGATTATATTGGTAAGATTAACAAGGCTAGCAAGGAATTAAACAAAAAAGAACACTTCAAAGATCTTCTTCATAGGCTATATCCTTCAGATGTCAAAACGCAAAAAATCATTGATAAAATAAGTGCTGGATCTGAGGCGTCAGTATTAAATATTCCGCGTAATGACAGATTACATAGAGGGAGTGCAGATTCATTATTTAACAAGGTAATTATTGAATTTGAGAATGACCTTAGAAAAACCGGTGAACACGCTAAGGAACAATTAGCAGGATATTTATTGGGGCAGTTTAATTCAGGGGAAGGATATAATTTCACTTTAATTGCGACCGACTGCCTTGTATGGAGGGTTTATTCTCCAGATATAAGCCAAGTGGATCAGCTTGATGATTTAAAGGAACATGAGTTGATTTTAAATGAAGATAAAGATTCTACATTCATTTTGACTGAGAAAAATGCAGAGGAATTTTATCACTGGATAGACCGGTTTTTATTTAAGGAGGAAAAATTAAGGGCAACTTTAAAGAGGATTGAAGATGCTTTCGGTCACAAAAGCAGCACTTTTATAGAATGCTACAGGCAGATAAGCAGTGTGTTTAAAGATGCAAAACAGCACGGTGATGTGCAAGTATCATATGAGCAATGGAGGAAATTTTTAAGTATTGCATATGGCTCATTTGATGATACAGAAAGTGCATTCATAATACACACATACTTGAGTATGTTGGCAAAGGTATTGGCCTATGAAGTTTTAAGTAATGATGATTTTATTGATGATGAAGAAATGAAATCGATACTAAACGGTTCGATTTTTCATCAACACAATATTCGTAATTTCGTTGATAATGATTTTTACCATTGGGTGCATGGAGAAAATCATTATCCTCAACTCAAGAAAACATTTCGTTTAATTACTCAAGAAATATCAAACTTTGATTTTAGCAAAGTAGATGAAGATATTCTCAAGGGTGTATATCAAGAATTAATTGATTTAGACACTCGACATGCACTGGGGGAGTATTATACACCAGATTGGTTGTGTGAACGTGTTGTTGGCGAATTCAACTTTAAAGTTTCGGATAAGATTCTGGATCCTAGTTGTGGAAGTGGTTCTTTCTTAAGAGCATCTATCCATAGATTGAAAGAATTAAACCCTAAAATCACATCTGAAGAAATTAATAATTGTATTTATGGAATTGACATACATCCTTTGAGTGTTCAGATTGCCAAAACAACTGTTTTAATTGGTTTAGGACAAGATATTAAAAATGCCAAAAAGCCAATTCATATTAATATCATTTTAGCAAATACTCTACTTACTCCTGAGGGTGAACAAAATCTTTTTGGTGGCGAATTCGTTATGCATATTGATAAGGATAAGTATATAATGAACACTCAAGTTTTGGAAGGGGTTAAACTTTTTGACGATGCCTTAGAAGCATGTGAAGAATTAGCTGAGCAAACCAAAAATGATAAAATCGCAAGCATTTCAACTTTTGAAAATATACTAAAAAAACAATACAAAGCATTAGGATTAAACACGATTTTATTAGAGGGGTACTATCAGATTTATCTTGGATTAAAAAAGGTGAAAGAAAGTGGACGAGATAGTATATGGAAGTTTATATTACAAAACATTTATAAGCCTTATTTCTTAGCCAATAAATTTGATTATATCGTTGGTAATCCACCTTGGTTTACGCTTAGTAGTATTAAGAATGAAGACTATCAAATAACCTTAGAAACCCTAGCATTAAAATACAATTTAAAACCGGATAAGGTTGCGGATAATCCACACCTTGAAATTGCCGCCATTTTCCTCGCTCATTGCAGTAGTTATTTTTTGAATAAGGAAGGGCAATTAGCGTTTGTTTTACCGAGAAGTTTCTTCAGCGCAAGTCAGCATGATAAAACCAGAAGCGGCAGGGCTCAAGGCTTTAGGTTAAATAATATCTGGGATCTAAATGATGTTGCACCTCTTTTCCGAATTCCTAGTTGCGTATTGTTTACTGAGAATTCGAATAATTCTAAATCAAAGGCGTTTCCCGCAAATGGAATTGAAGGACTGTCTTTTACTGCGTCTTTACCTGCGCACAATTGCAAATTAAAAGCGGTTAAATCAAAGTTTACAGAGAATGAAACAATGTGGTATTATTCTAAACAAGGAAATGCTACTGCATTCACAGATGCTAAAAGAAAATCTACGAATAAAATCAATCCCTATAAAAAATTATTTAAACAAGGAGCAACAATTGTTCCTAGAACATTCTATTTCATAGAATTAAACCAAGAAATGCCTGCCGATTTTGAGGACAGAATTATTAATATCACTACATCAGATGCCGTTCAGCCAGACGCCAAGTTGCCATGGAAGGGTTTAAAATTCAACGGAAAAATAGAAAGCCAATTTGTTTTTAGAACAGCTTTATCTAAAAGTATTTTACCTTTTATTCTTTATAAGCCAGACTTGGTTGTCTTACCATTATTGATTGATTTTGACAAAAAAATTGGTAAAACAATAAAGATTCAAAACGCTAATGTTTTAATGGAAACTGGTTACATAAATGCTTCAAAATGGTTTGCGAAAACTGAGGAAACATGGGAGACATTTAAAACTGAAAAATCAAAAAACATGTTGGCTAATGACCGTATTAATTTTCAAAGAGGTATCACAGATCAAGATTTAAATTCCGCATATGTTGTTTTGTATAATTCATCAGCGAAAGACGCAAATGCAACCGTTGTGGTGAGAGAAGAATTAGATTTGCAATTTATTGTTGAAAGCAAGGGATATTGTTATTTTACAAATAATATTGAAGAGGCATATTACTTAACTGCAATACTAAATTCTGCCACACCTAATGAACAAATGAAAGATTTTCAAAGTAAAGGTTTGTTTGGTGCTCGTGATGTGCACAAAAAAATTCTAGATATTTACTACCCAAAATATGATTCGACAAACAAAACCCAAAAAAAATTAGCGGAATTATCTCAAACTGCGCATCGAAAAGCAAAAGTATTTTTAGAAAAAAATCCGCCAAAAAAGGAGTTAACAGCGGTTGTCTTGGGTAAATTACGATCTGAAATTAAGAAACATTTAGTATCAGAAATGACAGAAATAGATGAACTTGTTAAAAAGATAATTAATTAAGACAATTTTGATGATTATTCCATATTCACTTGTATGAATTCTTTTAAGAACAGAATTAAGGAGAGACGAAAAATTGAACGAGCAATAATTTCTTCAATTCAGTTTGCTTGGGAGGAAAAGGCATTTTTGGGTAGTCACTATACGGAAGAGAATTTTAGGTATTTAGTAATGTATTATATTTCTGAAATTGGAATGTTTGGTCAATTTCCGAATAATCCAAATGACAGTAAGATGCTGACGTTTGAATATAAATACAGTGATGAGTTTATACCTGATATTGTTTGTTTGAATCGTCGAAAGAATGCAAAAAAAATTTTTGTAAACAAACACAATCCGCTAGTGGTTGAATTAAAAATAAATGCCAGTATAAAAGGGGAAAAAAGTTCTATTCAAAGAGATCTTAGAAAAATAAAGGATTATTTGCATAAAGAAAACGGTAATTTTTCTTTCGAATACGGAATAGTATTGAATTTGGGAATACCTAAATCCTTAAAAAATAATGAAACCTATCGCAAGAAACTTGAAAAATTATTGAATGAAAATAAATTTAAAATCAAAACAAATTCATCATATAATCTTCTCTTCGGTTGGTTTAATCCAATAACTGAAAAACCTGAGGCTTTTTGGTTAGACCAAGATTCCCCAATAAGATTAGGAAATTAATAGAAAAGAACAACAACTTATCAACACCCTGCCCCCTCCGATTTCCCCACCAACATCTACCCTCGTGTGTCACGACACAATAGTGTCACACGAACAAAATAGGAGTGCTGAAACCCAATGAAATCAAGGGGTTCAGAGGTAGTATAGGATACTGTATCGGGAAGTAATTTACGGCGTTGGGTCAATAACACAACGTACAGAAAACCCATTGCCTTTTAAATTTAAGTCGGAGTTTTCAAATTGAGTTTTACTTCGGGCATCGGTAATGAGGTGATCTACATTAAACGCTACCCCAATGCGATTGGCGTGATTGCCATAAATACCATATTGGCCATGCGAGCTCGTCCAAAAATTTACATACCTCCCCTTACTTTGCCCATCGTACCAATTAAATGAAGCCTCTAAGTAGCTGTATCGACTTCCTACAGGTTCTATGTTAAACGCATTCAGTTCATGAACTAAGGTCGCCTGTGGTCGAAGCCACCCTTCATTGGATTTAAACATTCTGGCGCATTTCTTTACTCCGCCTAACTCATTAATCAGCGAAGTCCATTCGTTAATACTCGGAATATGTGAGCCATTAGGTGCAATACCACGCGGATCTTGCACGGCATACCAATTATATAAAACAGTGGTTTGATCTATACCGGTCTCGTCTTCGTAATAACACCAAGCTGGACGCTTATCTTTTGAGGCATTCAACCACTCTTCTGCCGTTTGGGCTTGAGGTATAAGGTCCCCATTATTAAACCGAGTAACACGTAAATTCTCGGTGGTCCATTGGTGTTCCCCCATGGAAAGAACAGGGTACGAATTTCCATCCACATCGGCAATTTCCTGAGAAAACAAGGGATTATGTACATTAATTAAAATCCACAATCCAAGAAGGCTTAAGATTTTCATAGCTTGACTTTTCCCAAGCAACGAATTAAACCCGCACTGTTACAAAACGACAAAAAAAAAGGCCGCAACTGCGGCCTTTAAAATGTTCAATTTTTAATTAATCACGTTGACGTGCTTCAGAAACATTGATGTTTCTTCCACCCATTTCGTAATTTGCCAAAGCCTCCATAGCTGCTTTCGCTTGATCATCGTTTGGCATCTCAACGAAACCAAATCCTCGTGAACGCTGAGTTTCACGATCTTTAATAATTTTTACAGAGGAAACCTCTCCATACTGAGAAAACAAATCTCCCAGTTCTTGCTCACTCAAGCGAAAGCTCAAGTTTGAAACGTACATGTTCATAAATAAAACTTAAATAAATAAAACAAATGCAATGAACATCGGAGTTGGACAGGTCCTCAAAACCACGAATGATTTCAAGAAAAAATACAATGATCGTTTGTCATTACAGTGCTAAACTACACCTAATTATTCAATAAACAATAAAATAACAGTTTATTCCTCGTCATTCACCACGTAATTTCCACAAGCTTTTAACAATGGGCCCAAATTATATACCCGTTTATTCATGTTATTAGACAAGGCAATAATGCATATCGTATCTTTTCGAAGCGAACAATACAAGCCCGTATTTCCATGCCACCAGCCCGTATGAAAGAAGAACGTGTCTTTGCCTTTTTTCTCCTTTAAGCGAATGCCGAGCCCATAATTCCTAGTTCCCGGATGTTCATAGCTATAGCCTTTAAACATTTGCTTTCTCAACGAATCGCTTAAAAACGAATCTACGTACGTAGCACGGTCCATTTTAACCAAATCCCGCGCTGTGGTGTACAAGTTCTTGTCGCCATAAATTGCATCCAAGTAGGTGAATCCATTCCACATTCCATTTTGATTGTAGTTTCTACAGAATTCATCATACTGCGCTTTGGTAGTAGCTATGGTAGAACTTTTCATGTCAAGGGGAGTGAAAATCAAGGCTTGCATGGCTTTGGGGAACGACAGGTTAGTGACTTTTTCTACAATAAGTGCCAACATCGCATAATTGGTATTGCAGTATGCGAAATGGGTGCCTGGTTTACTGTTTAATTTGATGTTAAATTTGATCATCAAACGAATGATATCCTCGTTATTTAGTACGGTCTTTCGATCGGTATTGGCATCTGCAAAATAGCCATAGTAAGGCAGCCCACTCCGATGAGTCAATAACATTTTAACTGTAATTTCTTTGAAAGGGAATTTGGGTAAATAATGGGTGACTTTTTGGTTTAGTGCGATTTTACCTTGGTCTACCAAACGCAACACCGCCAGGGCGGTAGCTACCTTACTTATAGAGGCCACATGCATTGGGGTTTCTAGGGTCATTTCTTCGTTCGTTTCACGTTTTGCAAAACCCGCGGCTCTTGAATAAATAATGTAGCCGTTTTTCGCAATAAGGTACTGTCCGCTGAAGCCGGCCTTATTGATCCAATTGGTATAATACGCTGCTGCGCTGTCCAACAAATACTGTTTGCGTTCGGATGTTGGGGGCGGCATCTTCACCTCACTCGCCATAGTTTCTGGCGTAACCGTCGGGTCATCCGAACACCCAATTAAAAAAAGACAGAAAAGGAAACCGATAATACAGGAAGAATTTTTCATTGGCGGTAAAATTAGTAATTTTGAGTATGGTACCTGAGAGTTATTCCCTTGCATTTGAAGAATTACAACGCATAGTTTCTGAAATGGAGCGAGGCGATATAGGCATTGATGAATTAGCCGTTAATGTGAAACGGGCGTCTGAACTGATTCAATTTTGTAGAAACAAATTAAAAACTACGGAACTGGATGTGGCTGAAATTCTAAAGCAACTTGAAGAAGAAGGCGACGGCGCAAGCGCTTAATTGCTACCTTTGCAAAAAAAAGTATGTCGGATTCTCGCTATCAAGCGCGGGGTGTATCAGCTGGTAAAGAAGATGTTCACCAAGCCATTCAAAATATAGATAAGGGCTTATTTCCAAAAGCCTTTTGTAAAATCGTACCCGACTATTTAACCCAAGATGAGGATTATTGCATTGCAATGCATGCGGATGGGGCAGGTACAAAATCGTCCTTAGCCTATATGTATTGGAAAGAAACGGGTGATTTATCCGTTTGGAAAGATATTGCGCAAGATGCTTTAATCATGAACATCGATGATTTACTTTGTGTGGGGGCCACAGGACCAATTTTAATTTCCTCGACCATAGGAAGAAATAAACGCTTAATTCCCGGGGAAGTAATCAAAGCCATCATTGAAGGAACCGAAGAGGTTTTATCCATGCTGCGCACAGCGGGAATGGACATCTATTCTACGGGCGGAGAAACGGCTGACGTGGGTGATTTAGTACGTACAATCATCGTAGATTCCACGGTAGTTTGTCGCATGAAGCGTAGCGATGTAGTAAGTAATCACACCATTAAACCAGGAAATGTAATTGTAGGGTTCGCCTCTTATGGGGAAGCAACCTACGAAAGCGAATACAACGGCGGGATGGGTAGCAATGGACTCACTGCGGCTCGTCACGATGTGTTTAATAAAACATTGGCAGAGAAGTATCCTGAAAGTTACGATCAAGGAATTCCATCGGACTTAGTGTACAGCGGGTCTAAATTACTCACTGATTCAGTTGAAGGAGCTCCGATTAATGCCGGAAAGCTCGTGCTTTCACCTACACGAACTTATGCCCCCTTGATGATTCAAATCCTGTCCAAATACCGCCGACAAATTGATGGTATGGTACATTGCTCAGGTGGGGGACAAACCAAAGTGTTACACTTTGTGGACCACGTGCATATTATTAAAGACCAGTTATTTCCGTGTCCTCCCCTATTCCATATGATTCAGCAAGAATCGGGTACATCTTGGCAAGAAATGTACAAAGTATTCAATATGGGACATCGATTTGAAATCTATACGGATGCTGAAAGTGCGGCAGGAATGATTGAAATAGCGAAATCCTTCCACATCGAAGCAAAAGTTATTGGTCATGTAAGGGAATCAGTCCAAAAGGAAGTGACAATTCGAAGTGAATTCGGAGAATTTCATTATGAATAACGTCTTTTTTTCAAAATTCCTTTAAGAAAAGAAATGGATTTCTTACTTTTGCCTCCCGTTAATAACGGTGGGATGGGTGAGAGGCTGAAACCAACAGTTTGCTAAACTGTCGTACGGGTAACTGTACCGCGGGTTCGAATCCCGCTCCCACCGCAATAACGTGGAGGTTGGAAGGGATGAGAAACCGCAGGGTTCGTGCCGTAGCGAAGCGAAGACCACCGAAGGTAATCCCGCTCCCACCGCAATAACGTGGAGGTTGGAAGGGATGAGAAACCGCAGGGTTCGTGCCGTAGCGAAGCGAAGACCACCGAAGGTAATCCCGCTCCCACCGCAATAACGTGGAGGTTGGAAGGGATGAGAAACCGAAGGGTTCGTGCCGTAGCGAAGCGAAGACCACCGAAGGTAATCCCGCTCCCACCGCAATAACGTGGAGGTTGGAAGGGATGAGAAACCGAAGGGTTGGTTAAAGAAAAAAGATAGAACATCAACGACGGTTGATGGGCATTAAAGATACTAGAAGATGATTCGTTCGGGGCGTAGCGTAGTCCGGTCATCGCGCCTGGTTTGGGACCAGGAGGTCGCAGGTTCGAATCCTGCCGCCCCGACTGGGGATGAGCAATCATCCCCTTTTTTTTTATAGGTCCCGTAGCTCAGCTGGATAGAGCAACTGCCTTCTAAGCAGTAGGTCTTTGGTTCGAATCCAAACGGGATCACAAAAAGAGTCCACTTCGAAACGAAGCGGACTTTTTTGTTTATACCGAATAAAGCTTGCTTTAATGAGGGAGAACAAAAAAGTCCGGACTTTACGCAGTAAAGTGGACGCTATGCTTGGATTGAGCCCAACGCAAGTGTTCACGAAGTAATCCAATTACAAATAACCCTTACATATAAAACAAAAAAGTCCGGACTTTACGCAGTAAAGTGGACGCTATGCTTGGATTGAGCCCAACGCAAGTGTTCACGAAGTAATCCAATTACAAACAACCCTTACATTTAGTACAAAAAAGTCCGGACTTCACGCAGTAAAGTGGACACTATGCTTGGATTGAGCCCGACACCTGTGTTTACGAAGTAATCCAACACCGAATTAACCCTTTCTTTAATGAGGTTAAAATAATTGGAGGTATTACTGCTTAATCAACTTATTCTGCTGAATAAACTGTCCATTCAAGGTATAGAAATTTAAGAAATAGGTTCCAGGTGCTAATGTATTTTCAAAGTCAATTTGCAATCTCGGGCTATCCATAGCATATTCTGCGACCAACTTTGCATTGGCATCAATCAACTGCAAGGTTATTTGTTCTTCTTGCTCTTGAGGACCTTCAATGATGCTGTGTGATGTTATTGGATTCGGATAAACTTTGAATACCGGGTCCGGTTTGTCTAACATGACCACCGTGGGTCCAATGGGAACCAACTTGTCGGGTTGTTCAAACCCATTATGAATCCATCGTGTACCTACCAAGCCGCCATAAATAATGGGCTCTCCAATGGTATAAACCATGATCTTATTGTTTGTTAAGGAGAACCCTGAAGCAGGAGAAGCCCACCTTCCTGCGGCCGCATAAACTACACGATCAGGCATATTTGTTTGTGCAGTCAATGAACTGCCTGCAACAAGAATAAAGAATAAAACCGTTGTTTTCATTAGGGTATAATATTAAATTCAATAACACTTACTTTGTTAAGACAGGTTCCTCCAGACAAACTAGTTCCCGCGGGTAGCCAAAGTGGTAAAATCGTATAACTATGGGTGTAAACCAAATTAGAATAAGATGCTGGCTGAGTCCCTTGACCAACCTTGGTTGGAACGCCTGCAACTTCTATAGCCGTTGATTCATATGAAGTTGAGTTACAACTACCTGCTCCTGATTGGTAGCCCGTAGCAGTTGGTGCAATATTATAAATTACACTTTCAACCTTCCACACCTTTCCGGCAGGAACAGTTTCCAAGGTGGTCACTAATTTCACTTGATTAAATTGTAAATTACCCTGGGCTTTTAACGCTCCAAAGCAAATGAAAATCAATAAAAAAAGTAAGGTTTTCATGGGACAATATTGAATTCAATAATACTTAATAATCCCCCAACCGGGCCACCAGCACCAAAAATCAGCGAAGAGCCACCTGAAAACCAAAATGGAAAATTGGCAACTTGTGTTGAGGTATTTTGCTGCCTAAGATTATAAATAACACCATTATATTGCATTTGTGCGTATGTATTGCTCGTCGATGGGAGCATACAATTTTCAATTTTCCAAACCTTTCCAGCAGGCACAATAACCGGTGTTGTGTTTGCTGCAGTAAATTGCATATTAATAACTTGATTGAACTGCAAATTACCTTGTGCTTTTAACGTTCCAAAGCAACTGAAAATCAATATAAAAAGTAAGGTTTTCATGGGACAATATTAAATTCAATGATACTAAACCAACGGAATGCAGACGCATTGTTGGTGAAATGGCCCATTATAGATCCTGCAGGTAGCCATATTGCCGGAGCATCAGAACCCCTATAATAGGCTCCGAAATTATTATTAAAATCCCCAATGTATTCAAACGCTAAATTGTTATTCAGGTAGACATACATAGTAGAAGTGTACGTACCCATGGTTTCTATTTTCCATACTTTACCTGCGGGTACCGTCCATTGAGCCGTATTGTTCGATGTTGCATTGAGCAATAACACTTGATTAAACTGCAAGTTTCCTTGGGCATTATACGATCCAAGTATGAACAGAACCAATACAAAAAGAAAAGTTTTCATGGGACAATGTTAAATTCTAAAATCGAAATCGCATAGGAAAAACTCGTAGTAGAACAACAATTCCCGGCCGCCTGCAGTTGAACCAAGTCTCCAGCTTTTAACCAAATAGGAAATGGATTTATGGTGGTCTCTTGTGAAGAAGTAGTTAATGCAAATGATCCCCAAGAAGCCCCAGCATTTATATTAACAGCACGTGATACTGCAGTATTTCCTAAATTAGGTGACGCCGATTCTATTTTCCATACTTTACCTACAGGAACGGTCCATGTAGGACTCGTATATGAAAAAGAGCCACTACCAGTACCCGTATAGGTTACTACTTGATTAAACTGTAAATTCCCTTGCGCAACAACGGATGTAGCGATTATTAAGAATAATACTAAGGCGCTTATTCTCATGGAACTAAATTAAATTCAAGGACACTCAAACTCATAACATTCGTGGATGCTGCTAAACTCGTACCTGCAGGCAACCAAATCGGGGCATCAAAAATCCGGTAATCTGCAGCCGCTGCGTATCCGTCTTGATTCCAATACCCGTCGTTCCGACCAACCTCTCTTGTTATAGTGGTTTGCAAAAAGACTTGTGTGCCGTTGACTAAAACCACAAAATTTTTAGTGCCTCCCACACTTGCTTGGTTAGGTTGACGATTTAAATCAATGGCTAATTGAGAAGAAGGAAGGTAATTTTCGAGCTTCCATACTTTCCCTGCGGGTACCGTTTCTACCGTACTCACAAGCTTAACCTGATTAAACTGCAAGCTGCCTTGAGCGCGTGCATTTAATGCAGCGAAAAGAACGGTAATAAAAGTGAAAATCTTATTCATCACGATTAAAAACCGTCGGTCGTATAAATTAAGGTATTCGCCGTAGAAGAATATCCGGCAGCTCCTCCACCTCCTGCAGCCGCTCCTGCAATGGCCGTCCATGCTGCTCCATTGTAATAATAAAACCCTGGCGTATTATCTGATTGATAGATTAACAAGCCCGTAGCTGGCGTAGAAATTGCATTGCGTTGGGTTTGAGTCATAGTAGGCAGTAAAAACCCTTTAGTGGTAGAATTCACCTCTAATGCGGCCGATGCGTTTGGTGATACGGTACCAATACCAATACTCCCGCCGTTGTTGAATATATTCGAACTGTTTATTACCCATTGAGAACCATTCCAATACGGTGTGTTTCCAGCCGCTGAACCACTTGCCAATAATCCTGCAGGACCTTGCGGTCCGGCAACACCTGAAGGACCAGTAGCGCCAGTTGGACCTTGAGGACCAGTAGCGCCAGTTAACCCTGTTGGGCCGGTAGGACCTGCTGGACCTTGAGGACCGGCTACGCCGGCAGGGCCAGTAGCACCAGTAGCGCCAGTTAACCCTGTTGGGCCAATAGGACCTGCTGGGCCTGTAGCACCCGCTGGACCTTGTGGACCGACGGCACCAGTAGCACCAGCTATACCTTGTGGACCGGCAACTCCGGCCGGACCAACTAATGAAACTCCTGTGGGCCATGTACCATTTGCTTTAGGACCATAAATTGTATTCGTGGCTGTGTTAATATAAAAATCACCATTAACACCGGTTCCTGAGGTAGGAATGGTAGTACCGTTTAAAACCGCTGTACCGTTGATACCATTTGTTCCTGCTATTCCTTGTGCTCCTGCTGGACCGGCCGGACCCTGTAAGCCGGTAGCACCTGCTGGTCCTTGTGGACCGACGGCTCCTGTAGCGCCAGTTAAACCTGTTGCTCCAGCAGGACCTTGGGGACCTGTTGCGCCAGCTATACCTTGTGGACCGGCAACTCCTGCCGGACCCGTAGCACCGGCTGGACCTTGTGGACCCGTAGCACCCGCGTTCCCTTGAGGCCCCTTGATGTTTCCTGTTAACGTCCAGGTGGAAGCCGCAGATTTATAATGTACATCACCAGTGGCTGTGTTTAAATAAAAATCCCCAATATTACCTAAAGCTGCAGATGGAGCAGTAGCGCCATATCTCCATTGATTTAATTGCACACCCGCTGTTTTTGCATACAAGGCATAGGGAGCACTCATAAGACGCTGCGAACCGTAGTCTAAATAATTCGTTCCATTTGCAAAATCTACCCCTAGACTAACCCAATAATTTCCAGTAGACCAATTGATAGTGGAAAATGTACCAGAAAGCACAGTTCCTTGTCCAATAACAAAATTCACAAGTCCATATTGCGAGGTAATCACACTTTGACGCTCTGAATACACCACAGTCCCTGTAGCTGAATTTTGTTTTAATTGTATTCTAATCGCAATGGTAGTATTTGTAACCAAAGAACCATCTGTTTTACGAATAACTGCTTGATAGTTAATTCCTTCAGGTGTTTGGGCAAAAACAACCATCCCGAGGAATAAAACAGATAAGGTTAAAATGTACTTAGAAAATTTAGTAGTAATTAGGATCATAGGATTAAGTTTGAAGTTCTAAATTAACAATCCTTTGAATACTAGTCAACTTTTTCTCATATGAATTAACACAAAAATAATTTCAAGAGCTGAAAACAATTGTCTATTTTCGGGAAACCTAAACTTACGTATGCGAAATTATTTTCTCCCATTTGTTCTTTATTTTGTGTTAAGCGCTACATCTAACACGTATTCACAAGGGAACCTGCAACTCAATCAAGTACTTAATTTATCGTTTACTAGTAACGGAAATAATTACAGCGTTCCGGCAGGTAAAGTTTGGAAAATAGAAGGTGTGGGGTTGAGTTCTTATTCTTCGTTTTTTAGCGTTTCTGTTGCGGGGCAACAAGTCTTCCTTAAAAATACGCATACCAGTTATGGGCCTGTATTCGATAGCTTTCCCTATTGGATAACTGGCGGGCAAAATGTTTTTTTTAGCGGCTTAACGAGTGGCGTGGCCAGTATCTTAGAATTTAATATCGTTCCATAATGAAGCACCTCATTTTTCTCTTGTTTTCCTTTTTACTTTTTGAAACATCAGCCCAAGGAAATTTACAGTTTAACCAAGCTAAAATCATCTCAAATACGGATCCCCCACAAACAGTACCCGCAGGCAAGGTGTGGAAAATTGAAAGTGTATTTACCGCGGGAGATCAAGATGTGTATGGTGTTCAAACATCAGGAACAACCTTATCGCTATTTCCTGCATGCGGGGTGCCTTCCTTTTACTACCAATATTCTGGTCGTTACTTAGCGATTAACAATATCCCCATTAGCTTTGGTATTCATAATGCCGGTGAACAAATGACGAACTTGCCAATATGGGTGCCTGCTGGATCAAACATATGCACCTGTACCAATTCCGGTTTGTGCGCACGCGGGTATTCAGTAATTGAATTCAATATTATTCCATGAGCAAGCTGTTTTCTTTCTTTTTATTGATTTGGATAGGGACAACGTTCGCCCAAGACACCTCCTTTGTTAAATCCGCCTATGGAGGGAGCAGTTTAACTGTTCCTGAAGGGGTGAGTTGGAAGATTGAAAAAGCCTATATAAACGGTGGGGATGGATACAATATCTTAGTTAGCAATTCGAACTTTAAGCCTATATACGGTCCTGGTGAAAAACTTCAAACACCCTACTACATGGCTGAAATGGAGTTGTTAGATAAAAAAGAGGGAGTTTTTTACATTTTATATATTCGACAGCAAACCAATAAATAGAAATTACTATACTTGTAAAAACTAATGCTATGAAATTCATTTATTCCCTTCTTTTTATTGGTGCTTTTATTTTTAATTCAACGGCTCAACTTGGGTTTGATGTAGGCGCAAAAGGTCAAGTTAATTCAACCTGGTTGTTTAATCAAAACATTTCTGACCAAGGTAAAGAACAAGATTACGCGCCGAGTTGGGGCAGTAATTACGGGATGCTATTTGGGTTACGCATGGGATTTTTTAGTTTGGGGTTAGAAACAAATTTTGGGGCACACAACGCAGAATATGCGGGTGAATTTCTCACTCAAAGTTATACGTCAATGGTAAACCTAAAAACCTTTCAAATGCCTGTTTACCTGCGTTTCCAAAACAAAGGAGGAGCTTATTTTGAATTAGGTGCTCAATATAATAAGGTTCGAAGTGCGGTGTACACGAATGATGGCTTTATTAATTATGACAAAAATGTATCGGTTGAATATGCTAAAAGTTACTCAAATGCATTTATCGGATTCGGAATTAACCGTAAAATTCTGAAAAGCGTACCCCTAGGAATCATCTTCGGTTTACGTTTACAATACGGCATTAAAGACGCAAAAGGGGTAGATGCCCTTGGCAACTCGTTATCTAATACATTATTATATCCTGATTATTACAAAACACGCGCTGCGGCAGCAGGATTGAACTTTGGCTTAGTTTATACGATTGATACCAAAGAAAAAGAATCAGGCTACTAAGCCTTGTTTTTTGAGTCCATTTGAATGGTCACAGGACCATCATTGATTAAACTCACCTTCATATCAGCACCAAATATCCCGGTTTTTAAGCGCCTGCCTAAGGATGCTGTTATCACTTTGATGAATTTTTCATACAAAGGCATGGCCATGGCTGGAGGTGCTGCGTCAATGTAACTCGGACGATTTCCCTTTTTTGTTGATGCAAATAAGGTAAATTGACTTATCAATAATACTTCCCCATTTACCTCATCCAAGGAACAATTCATTTTCCCTTCAGCATCAGAAAAGATCCGTAAGCCTAAGATTTTTTGAACCAAGTAATTAATGTCTTGTTCGTCATCCGTTTGACCGACACCCAAAAGGACAACAAAACCCTGATTTATTTGATTATGGACATTTCCATCGATCATTACAGAGGCTTCCGAAACACGCTGAATGACTACTTTCATTTGAATTTACTCCTTCTGTATGGGTCGTTGTCTTCCTCTTCTAAAATCGCTTTGTAATGCGAATAGCGTAGATTTGAGATTACTCCATCTGCCACCGCTTTAACTACACCGCAGCCCGGTTCATTCAAGTGCATGCAATTATTAAAGCGACAATTTTCCATGGCTGCACGTATTTCCGGGAAATAATGCCCGAGATGTTCCTTCTCCAAATCTACCAAGCCAAATGATCTGATACCAGGGGTATCTATCACATATGCACCAAAACTCAACTTATGCATTTCAGCAAAGGTAGTGGTGTGTTTTCCTTGTTGATGCGCTGCAGATATTTCCCCTGTTTTTAACTGTACAGAAGCGTCCAATGCATTAACAATGGAGGATTTTCCCACCCCACTGTTTCCTCCCAGCATCACTTGTTTTCCTTGCATGAGCTTTTTAAGAAATTCTACCGAATTCTTGTCCGTGCTCTGTATTTGATAACAGGAATAACCGATGCGCTCATACATTTCGGACAAGGTTTTATACAAATCAGCTTCTACCTTGGTATACAAATCCACCTTGTTGAATAGTAGGGTAACTGGAATTCTAAAGGATTCTGCCGCCACTAAAAAACGGTCAATAAATAAGGGGTGTGTTTTCGGGTCTTTCAAGGTTACGATGATAAACAGCTGATCAATATTCGCTGCTAAAATCTGCATTTCCTTGCTCAGGTTGGTAGATTTTCTTGATACATAATTCGTTCTAGGCAAGATATCTTCGATGACATGATTTCCCTCCTCATCTCTTTGATCCTTTAAAGTAACGCGATCACCTGCCGCAATGGGATTCGTTAAGCGCAGTCCCGATTGTTTTAATTTACCCCGCAAACGGGCATTAAACACCTCGCCCGTTGCTGTTTCTACTACATACCAACTCCCTGTTGACTTTAAAACCCTCGCTTCCAATGCTATTTTATTATTATTCCGTTTTCAGGAAATTGAAACGGTAATGAACATCCTTCCTTAGTGGTCAGTTTTTTACGTTTTGTCCAACGAACCAGATACTCAGATTTACACGTAACGCGCTCAGTTGATTCTACTTCAACCACCACCACGCGATATGTTCGTTTATTGCTTCGAGCTATAATCAGTTTTCTTTCCGGGTAATCGCCCTGTGGGATATACTGGTTGTTTAGTATGTAACGCCTTATTTCATCATGAATGGCTTGAACCTCATCTACTTGCATAAAAAAATCACCTAACCACACAGAACCTTTTTTCGTCTGAATAAAGGCGTATTGATCATTAATTAGCTTATTCAACGAATCAAGTCCAACTGCTTCGACCACATCATTGCCTGCATATTTAACATCAATACCCCATTGTTTAGCGACTTCCTTGATGGCATTATTTCGTTCTAAGGGAAATGGGCGACCTGTTAGGTAATAGGTCTGGCTATACCCAATAAAGTGCGCGAAAAGAACGAAAATGATATAAAAAGGACGCATTATAATTTGATGAGTTTCTCAATTGCTACATTATTCGCGCCAATCAAACGCACGTGATAAACACCCGCTGCAATTTGTGCTAAAGAAAGCTCCGCCTGATGAGCTGCTCCTGTAAGGTATACTCTACGAACAATTTTACCTGCCTCATCAAGGAGTTCAATCACTTGAATAGCCTCTGTATTCCATTGAATCAATACACTTTCGTTCGCTGGATTGGGAATTAATCCGAAGTTAAAGTCCCCTTCACTAAGACCGGATTGATCAACGCTGATGCAGGTTGAGGTATCTGAACAGCCATTTGCTGTAACTATAACTGCATAGGTACCTATAGGTTCTGTAGTAGTAAAGCTTTGATTTGTTGCACCAAGCACTGGTTGATTCGTATTACAATCAATCCATTGATACGTTACTCCCGTTGCCACCGAAGAAAGCGTGATTCCGGTCTGTGTTATCGCATTGGTGGGCGTTGCGTTAACAACGATCGTTTGATTTACTGAATTACTGCATTGCCCTGCATCTGGGGTAAACGTTACCGTTGTGCTACCCACCTGTTGTGAATTCACTTGAGGATTCCAAGTGCCCGTGATTCCGTTTTGAGCAGTAACGGGTAACATGAATGGATCATTCTGACAAAGCGTGGTTGGATGGGTAAATACCGGTTCTGCCTGTGGTTGAACGGTGATTTGAACACTCGCTGGATTAGCACATTGATTCGCCGCGGGATTAAAATTATAGGTAAAAGAACCTGGAACCGTAAGATTCAATGCCGGTGTCCAAGACCCCGTAATGCCATTATCTGAAGTTCCTGGTAAGCTAAAAGCCGCATCATTTTGACAAGCAACTGAAAGTGCGTTAAATACCGGTGTTTGTGTAGTTCCACACGTAATGGTGAAGTTATTGTTTGAGATATCAAAGAAGGTTTGCGCGCCAGACATCACCATTACACGTGCTGTATTGGTAGAAACGTTAGGACAAACAATGGTCTCTGTTCCATCGTTCGCTGTTGTTGAAGAAAGCACATACGGGTAGGTTTGACCCCCATCAACTGACAAAAGAATGCGAACATCTGCACAATTGATTGGAGCCACATCGGTATTCGCTACAGACCAAGTAACCGTTTGGGAACTTCCTCCAACCCACGTAATTCCGGCAGCAGAAGGATAGGTAACTACAAACGGTCCTGCGGATGCATTGGTTGTTACCGTAACGTCGGTGTAATCATTACATGAACCCACACCATGATTATCTCGCACGGAAAGCCTAAAATCCATTACCCGAGCAACCGATGGTAATACCTCCCACGTAAAAGGACCATTTGAAGCGAGGGAAGCAAGGTTTGGAAAATAACGGTTAGAATCAAGTGACGGATCATAACTTCTAAAATTTGGTCCACCCGTTGCTGTGGCTACCGGTGGTTGGGTAGTTGCTTCATTATCCATTTGTTCCCACAAGTAAGAAAGCACATCTCCATCTACATCGCTTGCATGCGCAGTAAGTATAAAAGGGGTGGAAATTGGAACCACGATATTTCCACTGGTAGAATTAATCACCGGAGGTGTGTTATTTAAGGCGGTAATCACCTCGCATTGATGTCCGTTGCTTAAAATTTCATTGCTTATTTCTTGTAGGTTATATCCATGAAAATAATCATCGCTGTTGTTTTGTACATTGGGTGCACAAATACCTGCATACCCCATAATCGTACTGGCGCTTCCTGGTTCCCTTCGGGCTGCGGCCACGCTATTGCAATTATTGTTTTGGGTATGATTACCTCCAAACTGATGCCCCATTTCATGCGCAACATAGTCAATATCAAACGGATCTCCAATGGGCGCACCACTACCAGTTACACCACGCGCTTTTTGTCCTCCGGCACACACAACACCAAGGCCAGCAAGACCGCCACTGTTTGTTCCGAAGACATGTCCAATGTCATAGTTAGCACTACCAATTACATTATCTACATTGGTTTGGTTTTGATTAATCATGGTTCCCGGGGTACCATTTGTATATGGGTCGGTTCCGGCCGTTGTATAAATCAACGAATTGTTATTTGGAATAATCACCATGGTGATGGCTATATCCTTCTCGTACACCCCATTTACGCGATTCATGGTAACTACTTGAGCGGCGGCCGCTAGGGCAACCGTTCCCCCATGGAAGGTGGTATATTCTGCTGTCGCGGACAATGCTAGGCGATAGGTGCGAAGTTCACAGGTTCCAAACATTGATTTATTTGTCTGTGAAGGTTTCGCTTCGTCGAAATTTTCCACATCACATTGCATGATTTTATCACTTATAAAGTCACGTTTTCGATACACGATATAGTATTCATTATTCCCCTCGAACATGGGATCAATGAAAATAGTAGATTGCCCAGGAATGAATATCATGGCGTGCAAACCGGCGGGGGTGATATCCCATTTCCCATACGCCCCTGAACCATCTGTCGAATAGGCATCCAGGGTCATTAATTCAGGGAATTTAGCATTGTATGCTGGATGCATGGTTTGATTTCTTTTTGCAGTAAACTGATGAATGGTGCCATCAGCATAAGGGAAATCAATTGAAGCGATAAATCCATTGAGTATTCCTTCACGATATGTTACTCCCTCTAGGGCGGCTCTTATGGAATTAACATCTAATTGAAAAACTTGATATGCCGAAGCATGAATCCGTGGTGCACTCAATTCAGGTAAGGCTTCCAATGTAACATTTTTCCAAGTGGTTTCAATTTCCTTTAGTTGCTGAGACCAAGGCGTATTAAAAAAGACAAGAACACTAAAAATTGAAAATAAGTAGATACGTTTCATAGGACTAGATTTTCTGTAAAAATACGAAATGCCATTTAACTAAATCGAAGTTATTACCTTTGAAAAAAACAGGATATGCGAATTTTTATTTTTCTACTTTTTACAACCGTTTTTTTTATTCAAAATAGCTTTAGTCAAACCCTTCGTGATTTTAAAAAGAAGACTGATGAGAATACTAAGGAACGCACGGAAATGTTAGATTTACTTCGAACAGACATAAAGAACGACTTGGAGCAAGACGTTATTTTTGTCGTAAATCACTTCAAGGTATATGGAACTTATGCGTGGATGGAAGGTACCGTTCAGCGAAAAGATGGCAAGGAACTTATTTTTCCAGATGAAGCATATGACTGTTGCCATGTAGAAGCATTGTTTAAAAAAGTAAATGGCGCATGGGTACTTAAAGCCAATGGCGCATTTTCAACGGATGTATGGTATGCATGTATTCTTTCTTCGTATCCGGAAGCAAGTCGTCAAATTTTTTCTTCTAATGTTCTTACCTTTCAAACGGATTGTGAATAAATGCTACAATTCATCCTGTATTTTTCTTTTTTCATTAACACCAGCGAGTTGCCTTGGATAACAGCATATCCTAACCATATCAAAGAAATCAAGGAAAACAAGGTAGTATTTAATACCGGAAAAACGTTTACTTACGACGATAAAAAAGAAAAAAGCAGGCAAGAATTACTGGATAATCCAGACATTGAAGACCAACTACATTATTCCTACAACCAAGGTGCCTCAGAAAAAAATACAGATGCAGGAAGAATTAGAAATGACGCATTTTTTAAAGAAATTTATGGAAAATCCTCAGCGGAGGTCCAAGCTAATCTAAGCACCGTAACATGGTGTCCAACCTTAGTGAATCAAAAAATCCAATTCTCCAAAGTCAATGGGGCTAACCTCGCCCTCATCAAGGTTTCCAGTGAACTTGATCAACATCCGGAGTGGAAAAAATACCTTACCAACATCGGTGGTACGTTTAATTGGCGAGTTATTAGTGGGACCACTCGGTTGAGTGCGCATTCGTTTGGAATTACAATAGACATAAACACGGCGTATTCCAATTACTGGCAGTGGGATTGCGGATGCAAGAATGAAGAAGCTGCACTCGGATATAAAAACAGAATACCGATGGGAATTGTAGAGATTTTTGAAAAACATGGATTTATATGGGGTGGTCGTTGGAAACATTATGATACCATGCATTTCGAATACCGCCCTGAATTCTTCGTGCCATGAAAAAATATGGATTAATTGGGAAATCACTGGGGCATAGTTTTTCGCCTGCGTTTTTTAAAACCTATTTTGAGGAACATCAAATCGAGGCATCCTACGAATTGATCCCTATTGAAAACATCACAGCCATCGAATCTGTTCTTTCTAAAGCATACAACGGACTTAACGTTACCATTCCTTACAAAGAGGAAATCATTCCGTATTTGGATGAAATAGATGCCGAGGCAAGGGCGATTGGCGCAGTGAATACCATCGTATTTAAAGATGGGAAATCTACAGGATTCAATACCGATGCCTTTGGATTTCAACAATCAATAAAGCCCTTTTTAACGTTTGAGCATGAGCGTGCGTTGATTTTAGGGACAGGAGGGAGTTCTAAGGCGGTGGCGCATGTATTGAAGAACTTAGGGATTCAAGTTAATTTTTTAAGCAGAAAGGAACAAGGCGCCAACATCTACCCCTACAGCCAAGTAAACGAGGCCATGCTAGGGGCTTGTAAATTGATCGTGAACTGTACCCCCGTGGGTATGTTTCCGCATACGGATGCTTGTCCCTTGCCGCTGATAGACGGGATTGGCCCCAGTCATTTAGTGGTAGACTTAATCTATAACCCAGATGAAACAATGCTTTTAAAAGAAGCAAAATCACGTGGCGCTGCAACCCTAAACGGATTGCCTATGCTTAAAGCACAAGCGTTAAAAAGTTGGGAGCTGTGGAATCAGTTCGACTGATCAAGTTTCCTCACCATCGTTAAAATAGTCGCTAAAGCCACCGTTTCTCCGGTTTCATCATATACGTCCACTAAGAATTTTACAATGCCTTTGGCAATGTCCTCTTCGGAGCGTTTCTCCTGATCGATTTTCTCTTTTACCGTAAATCGTACCCCTAGCGTTGCTCCAGGATATACTGGTTTTGTAAAACGGGCTTCATCTAACCCATAATTCAACAAGACTGGACCCTTTTTTGGATCGACAAATAATCCTGCCGCTTTGGAAAGCACAAAATACCCATGCGCGACGCGACGTTCAAAAATGGTTCCTTCGAGGGAGGTGGCATCCATATGCGCATAAAAATTATCTCCGGAAACATTGGCGAAATTGACTATGTCGGCATCCGTAACCGTGTGCTTATGAGTAAATACCGTTTCACCAATGACTAATTCTTCAAAATGCTTTCTGAATACGTGTGGATTCGCTTCCGGCATGTCGGCTCCAACCTGAAATTGCTGGGTAATTTTTGTTATGGTTGATGGATGTCCCTGGATGGCTGTACGTTGAAGGTAATGCAACACCCCACGTTTTCCACCCATTTCTTCACCCCCTCCGGCACGACCTGGTCCACCATGGGTAAGCAGAGGCATTGGAGATCCATGTCCGGTACTTTCCTTAGCGCATCGTTCATTTAATACAAGCACTCTTCCATGCATACTTCCGGCTCCAAGCACATAATCCATTGCTTCCTGATCATCCGGAGTTACAATAGACGAAACTAAGGATCCTTTACCCATCCGAGCTAAGGAAATGGCATCCTCTAATGACTTATATGGCATTAAGGTAGAAACCGGGCCGAAGCACTCGATGTCATGGACATCGGTATTGATCAAAGGCTTGTTATTTCTGAATAAGATTGGGGAAATGAACGCCCCTTGACTTGCGTTTGCACCGAGCACTTGAACCTCATCTATAGAACCGAATACGATTTCCTGAGATTTGGCCAAAAGGTTAGCATTTTCTCGAACGCGTTCTACTTGTAATTTTGTTGCTAAGGCCCCCATGCGGACACCTTCAACGGAAGGGTCTCCTACCTTGGTGCTAGCCAATCGGTTAACTAGCGCGGATTGAACCTCATCTATTAATGAATCTGGAACTAAAATTCTGCGAACAGCCGTACACTTTTGGCCTGCTTTCACGGTGATTTCCTTACTCACTTCTTTGATAAACAAATCAAATTCTGCTGTCCCAGGCACTGCTTTTTCGCCTAGGATACAGGCATTAAGGGAATCTGCTTCTAAATTGAAAGAAACGCTGCGGTCGGCAATTTGCGGAAGGCCTTTCAGTATTTTTCCGGTTTTTGCAGAACCCGTAAACGTTACCGTATCTTCCGTTTGCACATGATCAATAATACCACGACCTAAGCCAACGATTAATTGAAGCGAACCTTCGGGTAAAATGTTAGAAGCAATAATGTCTCGGACAACAACTTCGGTTAAAAAGCTCGTGTATTCGGAAGGCTTAACCACGGCAGGGACACCCGCCATTAGGTTAACCGCAATTTTCTCAAGCATTCCCCATATTGGAAAATTAAAAGCATTGATGTGCACAGCAACACCCTGCTTTGGCAACATAATGTGATGCCCAATGAAGGTTCCATTTTTGGATAAGGGAGCAGCCACTCCATCTACATAATAAGGTAAATCCGGGAATTGTCGTCTCAAGGATGCATTGGCAAATAGATTTCCAATTCCCCCTTCGATATCAATCCAAGAATCAATGCGTGTTGCGCCGGTAAGGGCACTAATCTCATAGTATTTTTCTTTACGTTCCATTAAATGGAGTGCAAGAGCTTTTAACATCCGACCACGTTCCTGAAACGTCATTTTACGTAAGGGATGTCCTCCTACCGTTCTTCCGTAGTTCAATACCTCAGAAAAATCAATTCCAGCACTCGAAACTTCACCAATCTTGGCGCCCGTTATGGCATTGAATTGCTCTGTTTCTACCCCGTCACCACTGACCCATTGTCCTAAAATGTAATTTTGAAATGTTTGCATTAGCTATTCGTTTTTCTATTGTAAATTTAATTAAAGATTGCAGACGAATCCTATCGATTCTCCCCCTTCAATGCCACCAATTTTTCATAGGCATCTTTAATGTGTAGAATGGGTTCAATCACCAAGCGAAGTTTATCATCTTTTTGAACGAGTCGATACCCATTGCCCATGGCATTGATTCGATGCAGAAGGAGCGTAAACGCCTCGGTTTCGTAAAATGGGGATTGTGGATTAGAAATAAATGACGCAACTAATTTTCCAGATTTAACCACTAAGCGCTCCATCCCTAATTCTTGCGCTAACCAACGCAATTGAAATGAAAACAAGAGTTCTTTTCCAGCTCTTGGAATTGGACCAAAACGATCAATAAGCTCCTTCCTGAAATTATCAAGATCGGCTTCGGTTTTTAAATTATCTAGGGCCTGGTATAAACTTAGGCGTTCAGCTACATTATTGACATAGGTATCTGGCAGTCGGACTTCAAAATCTGATTCAAAAACACACTCGTTGACAAACCCATTAAAATTATCGGTGGTCCGTTCATCGAACAGCGTTTTGAATTCTGTTTCTCGCAATTCTTGAAGTGCTTCATTGAGGATTTTCTGGTACATTTCAAAGCCTATTTCCGATATAAAGCCGCTCTGTTCTCCCCCAAGCATATTCCCTGCGCCTCGAATATCCAAATCCTTCATTGCAATGTTAAACCCACTGCCTAAATCCGAAAACTGCACCAAGGCTTCCAAGCGTTTTCTTGCTTCTGAATTTAAGACACTAAAACGTGGCGCAATGAGGTAACAGAAGCCTTTTTTATTACTTCGTCCAACCCGACCTCGCAATTGATGTAAATCACTTAAGCCAAATTGATGCGCCTCATTGATGATGATGGTATTGGCATTTGAAATATCAATTCCTGACTCAATAATGGTGGTAGCCAAGAGCACGTCATAATTACCTTCCATAAAGTCCATCATGACTTTTTCTAACTTTTCTCCATCCATTTGGCCGTGACCTATTCCCACCCTTAAGCCTGGGCACAATCGCTGTAATAAGCCTGAAATCTCCATTAAGTTAGATACCCGATTATTCACGAAAAACACTTGCCCTCCCCGACTCACTTCGTAAGAAATGGCATCCCGGATAATTTCTTCGTCGAAGGAAATAATCTCTGTTAGTACGGGTTGGCGATTCGGAGGAGGCGTATTAATGATGCTCAAATCACGTGCGCCCATCAACGAGAATTGTAGCGTTCTTGGAATGGGTGTAGCCGTTAACGTTAAGGTATCTACAGTAGCTCGAATCGTTTTTAATTTATCCTTTACCGCAACACCAAATTTTTGTTCCTCATCAATGATCATGAGTCCGAGGTCCTTGAATTTCACCTTACCGGCCACAATCGCATGCGTTCCAATGAGTATATCAATTTTTCCCTCTTTTAAGCGTTGAAGGGTCTCACTTGTGTCTTTTGCTGATTTAAAGCGATTGATATAATCTACGGTGCACGGAAAATCTTTCAAACGCTCTTTGAAGGTTCGATAATGTTGCATAGAGAGAATAGTGGTTGGCACCAATACCGCCACTTGTTTACCATCACACACTGCTTTGAACGCGGCGCGCACCGCGACCTCTGTTTTACCGAAGCCCACATCACCACACACCAAACGATCCATTGGCAAAGCGGATTCCATATCTTTTTTTACATCCTGCGTCGCTTTAAATTGATCTTGTGTGTCCTCATACATAAAAGAGGCTTCCAACTCATTTTGTAAGTAAGAATCTGGAGAGAAAGAAAACCCCGGTTGGGCCTTTCGGGTAGCGTATAACTGAATCAAGTCATAGGCTAGCTCCTTTATCTTCTTCTTGGTCTTATTCTTTAAGGTTGCCCAAGCTTGCGTTCCTAACTTATTGACTTTTGGAATAGCCCCTTCTTTTCCGGTAAACTTCGATATGCGATGCAGCGAGTGTATTCCAACATACAGTACATCGCCGTCTTTGTACACCAAACGAACAGCTTCTTGAGGTTTTCCATTAACATCGATCGTTTCAAGGCCGGAAAACATCCCCACCCCGTGATCAATGTGGGTAACATAATCTCCTTTTTGAAGGTTATACAATTCCTTTAGGGTAAGTGCTTGGCTGGCTTGACGAAATCCTTCTTTCAATTGAAAGCGGTGGTATCGTTCAAACACTTGATGATCCGTATAACAAAGTAATTTTTGCGAGGGCAGAATAAACCCTTCATGCAAGGCGAAATGGTTTCGAATGATTGGTATTCCATCCCCTGTATCCACGAAAATTTGTTCTAAGCGTTCGAGTTGTCGAGGCTGGTTAGAAAAAAAATGAAGGGTGTAGCCCTCCGTTGCATATTGCGTTAGGTCTTTTCTTAGCAGGTCGAAGTTTTTATTGAACGCAGGTTGTGCGATCGATTTAAAAACGACCGATGCTTTAATGTTTTTATTTACTGCTTTACCCCAGTGAATGGCAGGTATTTTAGCTAATGAATCATGCAATTGAACACGATCCAAAAACAAATCCTCAGGAGGTGTTAATGGAATTGTACTGCTTGATTTTGTAAAAATTGTTTTCGCCTTATCAAACATTTTGGAAATCGTATCTTCAAAGACTTCAACATTGTGAATCCAGCACATGGCATCACTTCCGAGGTAGGAAAACAAATCAGAAACTTCCGCTAATAAATGAGTTGATTGAACATTTGGAATGACATTGAAAAAACTATAATTCGCTTGAGAACGTTGTGATGTAGCATCAAATCCTCGAATCGTTTCAACCTCATCACCAAAAAATTCGATTCGAAAGGGGTGGTCGGCAGAAAATGAAAAGACATCTAAAATTCCTCCACGAATTGCAAATTGTCCGGGATGGTAAACAAAATCCACGCGATCAAACCCATATTCTAAAAGTAATTCATTCAAAAAGTCAACCGTATATTCCTTTCCAACCTCAATTTTCATGGTGTGATTTACCAATTTTCGTTGGGTAGGCACTTTTTCGAATAATGCTTCCGGATAGGTAACAATGAGCACTTTTTTATCTGAGTTCATGCGCTCCAAGACTTCAGCGCGATAGACTACATTCGCATTATCTGTATCCTCTAACTGGTAGGGATTTTTCATTGATGCGGGGAAGAACAAGGCTTTTTCATTACTGCCACATATTCCTTGTAAATCATTTAAGAAATAGGCTGCAGCTTCTTTATCTTCAAGAATAAATAAGTGTTTTCCGCCTTTGATTTCTGCTGTAGCTGCCGCGTAAAAGGCCAAGGAAGAACCAGCTAAGCCTTCCCATTGGAGCGTTTTTTCTCCACTACGCAATAAGTTTAGCGTTGCTGAAATTTCCGGAGATTGCTGAACAATCGAAAGCGCCGAGCGGTTTTCCATGCGGGGCTCAAAGGTAGGCAATCAAAAGAAAACGAATACGAATTATTTCAAAAAAGACATGGCTTTTTCAACCATAAGTTTGGAGCCAACAAAGTAAGGTACACGCTGATGTAAACTTGTCGGAGCAATTTCCATGATTCGGGTTTTTCCAGTGGTCGCTGAGCCGCCGGCTTGTTCAGCAAGAAAGGCTAAGGGATTACATTCATATAACAAACGCAACCTACCTTCGGGAGATGCTTCCACCGCTGGATAGATATAAATCCCTCCTTTAATCAGATTTCTGTGGAAATCTGCCACTAAGGAACCTATATATCTTCCAGAATACGGCATTCCGGTCTGATTTTCTCTGCTTTGACAATACTGAATATATTTGACCAAACCAGGGTCACATTCATTGATGTTTCCTTCATTCATTGCATATAAACGACCATTTTCAGGCATTTGCATGGATGGATGTGAAAGACAATATTCGCCGATCGAAGGATCGAGGGTAAATCCATGAACTCCTTTTCCGGTGGTGTAAACCAACATGGTAGAGGAACCATATAGTACATACCCTGCGGCAACTTGAGCGGTTCCTGGTTGAAGCATGTCCTCAAGGGTAGCTGGACCACCAACCTCGGAAACTCTTCTGTAAATTGAAAAAATGGTGCCTATAGAAACATTTACATCAATATTACTTGAGCCGTCTAACGGATCAAACAGAACGACGTACTTTCCTTGTTTGGCAGCTTCAGAATCGAAAGCAACAAAGTCATCATTTTCTTCGGAAGCAATTCCACAAATAACACCACTCGATGAAAAAGCTTTAATGAAGGCATCATCGGCAAAAACATCTAATTTTTGTTGGGCTTCTCCCTGAACATTTACATTCCCTTGTGCTCCTAGAATGTGATCTGCCAAACCCGCCATTCGCACATCGCGACTTATGAGCTTTGACGCCAGTGCTATATCATTAAGGATTGAAGATAATTCACCGGTAGCAAAAGGAAAATCCTGCTGATTAAGCAGGATAAACTCGTTTAGGGTAATTAATTTTGACATCTTAATTAATCAAACCAAGCGCCATAGATTTCAGTTGTTTCAACTGGATTCAAAATAAGCGTTGGAATTAGTGCGTCGTTTGTAATAATAGCCTGCTCATAACTCGTTGTGAACACACCAAGTATCCCTTGACGATTTAAATTCATAATTGAAATTAAATCAGCATCAATACTTACGGAGTAACGTATTACTTCATGGTCAAAATCTTTTCCTGGTAATACGGAAGAATCCATTTCTATTCCAAGTTCTTTAAAATAAGATTCGGCAAAAAGAATATTTGTTTCTACTTGATATTTTAGATAAGAGTCCGTTTCTTCTGGAGTCACAATATGTACCTTAGAAGAGAAATACCTGGCTAATTTTGCAACGATTGATAATTTTTGTTTGGTTTCCTTGTGCAAATCCAATGGAACTACAATGTTTTTATATCCGCCTGATTTAGGTGCTTTCTCTTGGACAATGATAAAGGGTGTAGGAGAACTCGTAACAACTCGTAAGGCATTGCTACCCACAACGTGCTGCCAACCGTGCGCTCCATGTGTTCCCATAAAAATCATTTCTGCTTGATGTTCTGCAGAGAATTCAGCTATACTCGTAAAAATATTACCGATTCTAACATTGTTTGTCAAAGTAATTCCCTCCACATTATGTGCAGCAATAATTTCATCTATTTTATCCGTTGCTGAAGCGATGTCATCTTGTTTATCTACAACATGAAGAATATGAATCGTAGTATTAACTCGTTTGGATGTTTCAATGGCATGATTAAGTGCAACTGTTGCAACTTGAGTAAAATCATGAGGTACAATAAATGACTTGTGTTTCATATCAGTATAATTTAGAACAAAGTTAATTGAAAGTAACAAGAATTAATAACTTTGAGGCAGGTTATTTATATGATATTGGTCATGATTAACTCAAACTCATTAGCCATATGAAAATCATTGGACGTTTAATAAAGAAGACTACGGAAATTGGATTCAAACGAATTAATCGCAAGCAACTCAGTTACCAACATCAACTAAATACCCTAACCGAGTTGCTTAGCAAGGCACAACATACAGAATTCGGGTTCTTTTATGATTTCAAAACCTTACTGAAAAGCAAGGATTCTGTGAGTAAGTTTCAATCGCACATTCCAATTATGGACTACGAAGAGTTTCATGCGAGATGGCTGCAGCACACCATCTCTGGAAAAAGTGATTGCACTTGGCCGGGAAAAATCAAGTACTTTGCCTTATCATCAGGCACCACGGGTAGCCCGAGCAAACGTATTCCAGTTTCGATAGAGATGATCCGTTCATTTCAGCGGAGCAGTATTCGTCAATACGCCATTTTACACGCACTGGACTTGAATGAGGAATTTTTTAGTGCATCTGGACTTGCTGTAGGAGGTTCCAGTAAGTTAAAGAAAATAGGGAATCGATTCGAAGGTGACCTCAGTGGCATATTAAAAAAACACACATCAATTTTTGTAAAACCAATAACAAAACCAAGCAATTCAATATCAGCAATTCCAGATTGGAATGATAAGCTTAATGCCATGGTAGAAAAAGCGCCACAATGGAATATTGGGATTGTTGCTGGTATCCCGAGTTGGTGCATCATGCTCATGGAACGTATTATAGAACGATATAAGCTTGAAACCATTCATGATATTTGGCCAAACTTCAGGGTATACGTGCACGGGGGGGTTTACATGGATCCCTATGTGGGTCGTCTAGAAAAAATCTGTAGCAAGGAGGTGTACTTACTTGATACCTATTTGGCCAGTGAAGGGTATTTCGCTTTCCAAACCTCCCCCAATGAAAAGGGGATGAAATTATTAATGAATAATGGAATCTTTTTCGAGTTTATACCATTTGACTCCAGGTTTTTTAATGAAGAGGGGGAATTGATTTCGACCCACAAAGCGCTCACAGTAAGTGAGGTAAAGGAAGGAGTAGATTACGCCTTAGTGATTTCTACCAATGCAGGACTTTGGCGTTATTTAATCGGTGACTTAGTACGTTTTATTGATGTCCGGGAACACCGTCTTATTATTTCAGGAAGAATAAAGCAATTCCTTAGTTTATGTGGTGAGCACCTTTCCTTAGATAATATTAATCAAGCATTAAACATGATTAATACCCCAAAACGCCTTTTGGAACCGGAATTCACCATTTTCGTGGATAAAACGCAGCAGCTTCATCATTGGTTTGTTGAATTGGTTGACGAATCGACTAATCCGGAGGCTATATTGATGGCCTTAGACAAACAATTATCCGGGTTGAATGATGATTATTATTCTGCAAGAAAGTATAATCTTAAAGACCCCCAGATCACCTGTCTTCCTAAAGGAACAATATATTCGTACATGAAATCGCTACAAAAATTAGGAGCTCAAAATAAAATGCCGCGTGTACTCAATGATGCGCAAGCATCTCTTTGGTTTGCGTTTCTGTCTGAAAACGGCATTGATTAGCCAATTTTTGTCCGCTTGAACAACGAGGACTTAGTAAACGAATAAGACAAGGAAAATTCAATTGAACTGCGATATGCCCTGCTGATTTTTGCCAATTCAAGGTCGTAGTTCATTCCCAATTGAAACCCTCCTAAATCCACAACAAATACTGGGGAAAGTGTGCCCGTGGAACTCATATATAAACCCGCACTAAAAAAGGTGTCATTTTTAAATCGTGTAATCGAAGCACTCTGTTTCAAAACTGCTTTTAAGAGCATCCCGTATCTACCAACATAATGTTTTCCTTGTAACATTTGTATGGTTTTAAACTCTAGAGCCAACCCATATCCCATATTAAATTCTGTTTCCAAATGTCCCCCAACTTTTACATGAAGCCGATCATAGGTTATTTCGTTATATCTTAATTTTGGTCGAGATACATGTTGTGCGAATACCCCAACATTTACATAACGCTGTTGCGTCTGAGCCACTCGATTACCTTTGGTTGAAAACGTATAAGATAGCCCTGCTCCAGCATCAATGTAGCTAAATCTTGCGATTTGATTCGGTTCATTCGTGGGAGTAGTTGGATCAAAGGTACTTCCATTCCATTGGGAAAAAAACAACAAGTTCGAAAGGTCACCACTTCGAGTACTTACCGATGTTTGAATACCCGCTGAAAACTTAGAACGTTTCGATGTTACTAAATGCCCACTCAAGGTTGCGCCAATGGAATTACTTCCAAAACGCGAATCACCCCCTACATCTCGGTTAAAATGGAGCCCCATTCCAGCGTAGGATTTATTGTCAAAATTATTTTTTCCAAATGTAAATTCTGTGGTGGCTAAGGAGGTCATAAACCGTGTTCCGGCCCCAATCCATTGATTTCGATTTTGCATTGAAAATCGCTCGAAGCCATCAAAGTTACCTGCGGCCGAAGGATTCAACAAGAGCATCGCGCGATCGTACTGGGTGAAATGATAATCTTGCGCAGTTACCTTGAGCGCAAAGAGCGCAATAATTACAATAAACCTACTAAGCTTGTGCATGTTAACGAATTAACGTGATGTTTCCAGAAAACACTTTTTTCTCCCCAGTAACAAAAAGTACATCAGCCATATAGGCATATACTCCAGTATTACAAGGTAGGCCCTTGTATGTCCCGTCCCATTTCAATGTTTTACTTGAAGATTCAAACATGACATTACCCCATCGGTCATAAATATAAAACACGAATTCTTTTATGTCTTTACCAACGATTATCGAATATTGTTCATTTAAATTATCTCCAATTCCATCGGGTGAAAATGCTGTCGGGAAATGTATACCCACAGAACAATCAGGCGAACTGTCATCCGGATCGCAAGGATCCAAGGGATTACTTGCCATGTTAACTTCTTGACCATCCGTGTATCCGTCGCCATCCGTATCAGGATTTGTAGGGTTTGTTCCATAAACCCCTTCTTGTGCATCCGTTAATCCGTCTCCATCGGTATCTATTTGACATCCCGGTAGCGTGTCATCAGGATCACATGGATTTAATGGATCTGAGCCACCGGAAACTTCGGCACCATCTGTTAAGCCATCTCCATCAGTATCAGGATTTGTAGGACTTGTTCCCTCCGCTGTTTCTTGTGTATTCGTTAAGCCATCATTGTCTTGGTCGCACGGACCAGCATTCGGATTAGGAATACACGGATTATTATTGTCGGGGTCTAATTCATTCATTACCCCATCTCCATCTGAATCTTGATTAGAAGATTCAAGGGCATCAATAATACCATCTCCATCCGTATCAGTTGGTGCGGCGGGATTTCCAATTTCAAGGCAATCGTTTTCTCCGTCGCCATCCGTATCTGCAACCGAAGGATCCGTTCCTGCGAGCAGCTCATCCACGTTTAAACAGCCATCCCCATCAATATCTGGAACATCTGGAACAAACACTGCAACGATGGTGTTCGGTCCAGTGAGATTTATGAAATTATTAGGAACACTTGTGGCCAAACCCATGGCTCCGGAGGTAACGGTCCAATGACTAAAAACCCATCCTGTATTGGCATTTGCTTGTAGGTTAGTTTGTATTCCCCCAAAATAGGAGGTCGACCACGGATACTGTGGCGGGTTAATTGAATTCACCTGTAACGTTCCGGCTCCAGCTGGAGACACATCAAATGTTACTGGATAGGGTCCTGACAATTGATAGCAGTCAACTAAGCCTTGTTCCAGCGCAACGCAGCGCTGATTAATAAAATTTCTCAATTGGGTTACCCTGCTTTGCCACCCGTTATATGTTCCTCCCCACTTTGCGCATTGAGCCGTCATTTCAGGCGCAATTTCATTCACCATACTATCCAGGAGCGCAATCATACTGGCACAACTAAAGGACGTATTAATCAAATCCGCATAGCGGGTGATATAATACTGTTCAACGATTGGATTTTCTAAAATTAATTTCTCAAGAATATCTGTATGCCCTTGTCCTCCGGGGTTTGGTAAATTCTCGGCATTACACGGGTCAGCGTTTGCACTCGGGTCTGGAATGCCGGTGTAATTGATGTAATGGCCAAACGTGGCATCCATATCCCAAAGGGCATAGCGCCATTTTCTTTTGTCTGCAGAAGTATCAAGTCCGCGCCACCATGAGGTGTTCCAATTCAACCAATCTTGATTTACCGTATATGAATTGATCATGAAATAATCTGCCAGCGACTTCCAGTTGAGTAAAGAATCTACATAATTAAAATTGGTCGCATTGCCCATGTTATTATTGAGAACAAAATTCCGTAGCGAGGTCCAATCTGGTTGGGCATTTGGCGAACCATATTCTTGCCAAGTACCACCCCAAGTTTTTAAGAAATATAAATGGAATTTATCCTGACCAAAATAATAATCGGTGTAATCGTGATCATCTACCTTTTCCCGAATTTCATAAACCCCCCAATAATTGCCGTTCAAATAAACGACTGCCGGACGCCATGTGCGTTCATCTAATTTCATGTCGGCACGAACAGATAAGGTATGAATAAATGCATCCCTAATGTGCGCCCCATTTTCAAAGGGATAATTATCACTCGCACCTGGTTTCAACATTACTCGTTGAAACTTATCCCTGGATTTTTCAGGGAAAATCTGATGATTTAAATCGCCATTATATCCGTACTGATCTCGGCAGATATAATCAAATCCACGTTGGTTATAAGCCCATGAATCGTTTCCATGTTTATTGAAATCCCCTTGACCTTCATCAATAAATGTCCCATTATCTTCAAAAAGCTCAAACGAACCAATGCGATTTGGTGGGTTCTGACTTCCCGTTTGAAGCATTTGTTGAACCCCCTGACTGCAGACAGAAACTACGGGTACCGTATGAGTCACATTAATAAAGTAGGTGTTTGTTTCTGTAAATGAAGGAAGGCTCGTGCTATATGCCGCGGCGCGTAAAACCTTTGTTGTTGTGATGGTGATGGGTGCAGTATATTGCGGTGATGCTGCTGTGGGGTCTGTACCGTCTAAGGTATATCGAATGGTTGCACTTGGATCCGAGCATGAAATACTCACTGTTTGAATTCCGGCATAAAAACCAGGCGCCAAACTAAATACAGGTTTCGGTGTGTAAAACGGAATTGGGTTGGCGTTAGCGGCATTGGGTGTTGGCGTAGTAAACAGCGAAAACGTTGCTGCACCGTTGCTTGTTCTACCAATGGAATGATCAGATTTGGTGAGGTGTTTAATTTTAAAGGAATCCACCACAACCAAGGATGGGTTAGTTAGAATAATCCAATCACCTTCGGTTTGAGACAAATTAAAATTTGGATGGTATTCGTTGCCATTCACCGTGTTTCGTTTTGAACAAAACACCATCTTATATCCATTGGCAGCAATTGTACCGCTTGGTATCTGCCATTTTGTAAGGTTGGTTGGTTTATCCGAAAGGTACCACCCTGTTAGATTTAGCGAGCTTGCGGTAGTATTAAGTAATTCAATCCAGTCCTCTTTTTCCCCATATGCATCATTTGGACCATTGATATTAGAGCAAGAATACTCATTGATTATAACCTGAGATGAAACAGGAATAACCATTGATAATAAAAGCAAAACAAGGAAATAAGCTCTCATCTTAATGTATTATTAATGCGCAAGTTACGTCAAAATAAAGAATAAGATGCGTTAAGGGACAAAAAACAATATCTTTGTGAAAATCCTATTATTAAATTAATATTATGCTAAGATTAACGATAATCACCTTAATTACAACAACAATAATTGCGATAACGGGGTGTTCAAAAGCTCCTGGACTCGGGGGAAAGGCCAGCATTAAAGGAAAATTAACCGGAAGATTTTATTCCGATAAGGAGCTTACCTTGTTTGCAGGATTAAGTGCCTTAGGCGACGAAAATGTTTACATTATTTATGGCAATGACAAAACATTTTACAGTGATGACATCAGTACAAGCTATGACGGGAGTTTTGAATTCAATTATTTAAGGCCTGGAAACTATGTGGTATTCATGTACGAAAATTGTTATCCCTGTGCTGCGCTGCAGCAAGAAAAGTTATTTAACGTTGAAATAACGGAAAAAAATCAAGTGGTAGACCTGGGTGAAATCACACTAAATAAAGAGCAATAGGTGAAGTTTATTCTTGGGATTTTTTGGTGTTTTATGGTGACCTCATCGATGGCTCAGCTTTTTGAACAGCAGGTATGGGTGGAAACTGGCGTAAAATATAACCTGAATAAAAAATTAGGTGCTTCCTTAGATTTGACACAACGCTATGGCTACGATGGTTTGAGCACCTTATTTCCTCAACTTAGTGTTCGATACAAGGTAACCCCTTGGTTTAGGCCATCCCTTGACTATCGATTAATACTGTCAAAATCAAATGCTGAATCCTACGATGCAAGTCAGCGAATTAATGCTAATCTACAGTTTTCTCACTCTTACAAGCGAATTGATTTAGGTTTGAGGATTCGTTATCAATACAGTTTTGATCGTTTAGGTGGTTCATATGACTCAGAATTTGATCAAGCTTGGCGCATTAAGCCGGGTGCGGAATATAACGTCAAAGGGCTTCCAATAACGCCTTCTTTGAGTGCAGAATTCTTTTATAATCCTGAGAATAGTGTAAATGGTAAGCAATTCAATCGAATTCGATACTATGCAGGAACAGCAATCGAATTAAAGCATAATCAAGGAATTGAGCTTGGGTTGTTTTTTGACCAATGGATTAATGGGATTCCAAAAAAACGTCTAATGTATAGTGTTTCCTATGTGATTTCATTAGGTTCTGCGAAAAAAGAAATTAAAAAACCGAGTAAAAACTTAAGAGATCTTTAATCATATTCATTGGCATTAAACCGTTGTTTAATGACTTTCAAATGTTCTTTTTTCTTTTTTTCCCGGGTTAGTATTGCCGTTTGTGTAAAATACTTATGCTGTTTTAAGAAGGTAATTTGCATTTGATCCCATTCTCTCTCAGAATGGATTTTACCTTTAGCCATTAATTCCATTTTTAATTTATTGGCCGTTTCTTCAAAAGTATCCGTTCCAAGATAATCTAAGTCCGCATCACACATAATTTCTTGGAGTTTATTAACTGGCTTGTGAGGGATTTGGGTAACGTATATAAGTTCCTTAATGGTTTTAATGTGTTGTTCATTATATCCATATTTAGGAAGCATTGCCTCTGCCATGGCTGCGCCAATGGGCTCATTATGCTCGTATTGTTTAACAAACCCTGCATCGTGGAATAGAGCAGCGGATTTCAATAAAAACAGTCCCTCATCACGAACCCCCTCAAGCAGCGCAATACGCTCAACTGCCTTAACCACATCCTTCGTATGGGCTAAGGAATGATAACTTAAATCCTGGGGTAATTCTTTGGCCAATAGCTGAATTAGTTCATTCTCCGCGGTGTAATACTTGATCGAACTGTAATGGTGTAATCCAACAATCTCATAAAACAAATCATTTGGCCTAAGTCCTTCGCCGTTTAGCGACAATTCTGGTTTTATTCGAAGTACCTCATACATATCCAAGATGACTTTAGATTTCATCTGTGCTTTACCCCGATGAATACATTCAAAATAGGGTTCAACTAGTTTAAAAGTTGCTTCGGAAATGGTCACTGCCCCGGCTTGACCTAACATTTCCATACGTTGGGCCTGATTAACCGCTGAGCCCCAAACGTCATAGGCCATCTTTAATGATCCAATAATCCCAGCGGTAACAGGGCCCGTATTAATTCCTAAGCGAATTTCCCAGTAATCTTTGTGATTTGCTATGGCTTCAAATTTTTTGGCATCCATGTAACGTTGGATTTGTAAGCCTGCAATGCACGCGTCAATTGCATGAGTAGAGTTTTCATCCGGCAGGCCACCAACCGCCATATAAGCATCTCCTATCGTTTTAATTTTTTCTAGGTTATTCTCCTTAATAATTTGATCAAATTTCTTAAATAACACATCTAATTTATTAACCAATCTAGTAGGACTTATATTCTCCGAAATCTTTGAAAAACCTACCACATCGGTAAATAAAATGGTAGCAAATTCATACGCCTTGGCAGGGACCTTTCCTTGTACCTTAAGTTCTTTTACCGCTTGTGAAGGCAGGGCATTATTTAACCATTTTTCTGCACGTTCTTTTTCAATAAACAGCTGTTTTTGCTGCGCTAGAACTTTTTCTTTTTCACGGCTAATCAATTCGTTCTTTCGTTCGATTTGTTCTTTTTGTTCTTGAATTTTATATGTTCTTTTTGATACCAAATCCTCCAATATAATACGTTGACCACGCTCGCGATTCACTTGGTATTTAAAGTAGATGTAGACACAAATTAAAAGAAAGGCAGCAACAGATAACCAAAAGGGAATTGTTGCCCAAAAGGGGGGATTTATAGTAACCGTTAATAAGGCTGGAGTATCTGTCCATGGGCCATTTTCATAGCGAGAATAAAGCCTTAAATAATAGGTGCCTCCGGCCAAGGAATTGAAAGAAAGTTTATTTGAATTACCAATTAAAATGGTATCAGTTTCCTCCCCAATAATCACATACTTGTAGGTCACATGCTTTGCTCCATACAATTGATTGGATTGAAATTTAATTTCAAAATCTCGGGCATTGTACGGAAGTTGAATCGCATATGCCAATTTTTTCAACTGGGCTTCATTAACAAAACCCGATGGAAAACGCCTGGTTTTTTTATGAAATGAAACCCTCGTAATTTTTGGATACAAGTTAACCGAAGGATTAATCACGGAACGTGGATTAAAATAAACTAGCCCGAATATTCCGCCAAAATATAGCTTTCCTGTGGCATCTATATAAGAAGCATTCATGTTATACTCATTGGGTTCAATACCTCGGCGCTCTATTTTTGGGTTTAAGGCTCCGCTCGAATTAATACAAATCAACCCCCGATTCGTACTTCCCCATACATTTCCATTTTGATCCCTGATTAGGCTATTAATCGTGTTATTTGGTAGGCCTTCCAATTTCGAGATTGATTTGAGTAATCCCGTAGATTGATTAATTTGTACAAGCCCTGCCCCCATAGTACCCAACAAGAACACACCTCTTTTTAATTCAGTAAATGCCGTTAGCGGGTCCGTGATTAACGATAATAACTTCGGGTTGTATTTGTATGGTTTAAGGCGAAAGAAATGCTCGTTCGCCAAGAGTTGATACAATCCCGAGTTTTCATATAAAATCCAGGTATTACCTTGTGCATCTTTGCTTATTTCGCGCACTTGATCTTGCAACTCGGGATGAATTTCAGTAAAGATTCCCTTATCTATATCTAAATTCAATAAGCCGGATGAGGTGCCAATTAAAAATGTGTTTTTAGTGTGAGCATGGATTTTAAAGAAATGAGCATGTTTTAAAGAAATATGTTCATCTGATATAGGAATTAGCCGGTATGGGTTGGCTCGGTTGGGATTAAACCTATAAATCCCATCGTAACACGCTAGTAAATATTCATCAGATGAAATAGCTTCTATATCCATAACAGAGGCGTCCGTTTTTAATTTTTCACTTCTGAAGAAATGTTCGGTTACTTCTGTGCGTGGATTATACCTAGTGATTCCAAGGTCGGTTCCAATTAACAGCGACTGTTTATGGGTGGAAAAACTCCAAACATTCTCACAAGGAAGGCCTTTTGACAAATCAGCCGACGGTTTGATGGTATTGAATCCGGAGCCCGAAAGCATGGTGCATGAAACACCCCGATCAGTCCCTACCCAAAGGACCTTGTCTTTTGATAAAAAAAGACAATTCAAGTTGTTTGTATTTAATCGATTCGCTTGGAATAGATTTGCTGTATAATTAAGCTGTTTACCCTGTTCATCAAATGAATATAACCCTTGCTGATTGGTGGCAATATAGTATATCCCATCCGCAAATACCATTGAGGTTACATTAGTAATGTTCAGCCCAACATCAGAGAGAAACAAGCGCTTTAACTTAGCTTTTCTTTTGGTTCCATTGACTGAAAACACGCCCTTATTTGTAAAAACAAATACGTGGTTGTTACAATATTGAATATTCTGAATTGACGCAGTTGAATTAACCCATGGATATAGTCGACCTTGCTGATTTATCCGGTAGATTACATTGTTCTTACCAAGTATGTAACACGTATTAATTCCTTTTAAAATTGATTTAACCGGGGTATTTATTTTAATGTGGGTATATCGATGTTGCTTTTTATCAAAGCGATAAAGCACCTGTTTGGTAGTCAATACAAGTAGCGATGAGGGTCCTAAAACCGCCACATTTTTTAGTGCTTTAGCGCTTTTATCCGGAAATGCATATGAAGTAAAAACCCCTTTTTTAAACGTATACTTTAACAGGCCTTTACGCGTTCCAAACCACAAGTCATTATTAGCATCTTTAGTCGCGTCGAAAATATACGCGTTTTTTATTGCTGGTGCATTTTCTCTACTAAAAGACTCGAACGTAGTCCCATCAAAGCGATTCAAGCCCTCTTGGGTTCCGAACCATAATTGATTTTGAGCATCCTCGACAACACATGTAACATTGGATTGGGACAAGCCATCCGTGATTCGGTAATGCTCAAAGGATAATCTAGATTGGGTCCAATAGTATTGGAAACTTGCTAAAAAAGATAGAAAAACGAAAAAGGTTTTCTTACCCGTTGTTCTTTTGGGCATTGGCACTTGAATTGGCAATTTCTAGCATTTCTCTATCGAATAGATACATCCCACCTTTCTCATTTCCTATTAAGTTTAACTTATCTAAAATTGATCTCGCCAACGCTTCCTCTTCCATTTGTTCAGAAACATACCATTGCATAAAATTATGGGTCGTATAATCCTTTTCTTTAAGGCAAATGTCCACTACCTCATTAATGGATTGTGTCACCGTAAGTTCATGTGCCAATAATAATTCAAACATTCGTTGAACGGTATCAAAATCAGACGGAGGTTGGGTAATGGAGGGAACGATTGCTCGACCGCCTCGCTCATTTACGAATTTAACTAATTTCAGCATGTGAAAGCGTTCCTCATCGGAATGAGCGTACATAAAAAAAGCCGTTCCAGAAAGCCCCTTAGTTTCTGCCCAAGAAGCCATTGCTAAATAATATTGTGAGGATGACGCTTCTTTACTGATCTGATCGTTTAATGCGGCTTCTATTTGCTGATTCATGACACGTTAATTTAGAATTCGAAGGTAAGAAAAATAAGTTCCTAATTCAAGTTAATTGCTACAGACCTCATGGTCTTATTTTAATTCGATTGAATCGTTGAAGCAAAATAGGATAAAGGTTCATTACAATGTTGAAGAAAACAGAACAGGCAAAGGCTATAACGGCATTGTTAACAATAAACACCATATGGAAAAACAAACCAATTAATAATCCAATCAAATGCGAGGTTTCAGAGCGTTTCGTTTCTTCTAAAAAAACCGCAATGTAGTTCTTTCTCCCTTTTAAATAAACCCTTTGATTTAATTTCTTGAATGGAGAATTAATTAGGCGATTTCTAAAAAACTCCACACCCAGTGCTCTATAAAACTCAAGGCTTTCTATTTTTTTTTTACGATAATAACGCGGAGAGATTCGATGTGTGGGAAATGCGTGAAAATAAAAAAACCCATATGCCATTGTTCCAAAATAGAGCAAGAAAGTTAAGGGAAATAACAAAAAAAAGTTTGTGGTTAAATGGCATGCCTCGGATAAAAAAAATGAAATAACAGTTAAAATACTCCAAGTTAACACAACAAAAAGTGGCCTGCCGAGAAATTCAATGGTTTGTTTCATTTACTTTTCGTTTTAAAAAAGTAATGGTCTTGCTAAATGCTTCTTCCATAGGAGTAACTTGATAACCAAGCGCATTAATTGCTTTGCTGCAATCTACCTCCCAATGATACTTGCCCTTTGCCAACCATTGCGGAGTAATTTTTGCAACCCCACTAATATACTTCGCTTTAAAAAGTTCAAACATAGCATACGCATTTTGAAGAAAAAACGGGGCATGAATCATTCTACGCCTTATGTTCGACTGTTCAGCTAAAATCCTGAAAAATGTATTGTACGTAATGTTATGCCCACCTAGTATGTATGTTTCGCCACTTTTCCCATGACGCATTGCGAGCAGATGTCCATGAGCGACATCCTCAATGTACGCATAGTTACCTACTTCCTGACCGTCTCCAGGAATCAAGCGCCAAGAATGGTTGACGTATTGATCAAACAACAAAGTAATGCTAGACACCTCGGCATTTAAGGTTGGGCCATAAACACGAGAAGGAGAAACAATGACCACATCTAGCTCTTCTGCGATTGCAAACTCTTTGGCCTTTAATTCACAAATGACCTTTGAACATTCATAGTCATTAAAAAACCCGATTTCCCTTGCTTTTTTTTCAGTTACTATTGAGGAAATCGAAGGGCCATACCCGCCTGCAGAACTGGTTATAACCACTCGTTTTATTCCGAGGTCTTTCGCCACACGAAGCACATTGAGGGTACATCCAACATTAACTTCATAATAGCGCGAAGGATTCTTCTGCCAAACACTGGTTAAAGCCGCTAAATGAAAAACATGAGTACAGCCCGACATTGCTTGAATCAAGGCCTCCTCTGAATCAATATCCCCTTGAAACAACTTGATATTATCTTGATTGAAATAGGAAGCTTTCTTTATGTCTCTTACTAATAAATGCAAGGTTAATCCTTCTAAGGTAAGTAGATTAACTAAGTGATTCCCTATGGTACTCGTTGCACCTGTTATAAATACTTTCATGATAATCCGTTCGTTTGCTGCCAAGAATAAATCTTATCTGTTAACCATGCAGATGCATCCAAAGTCAATGCATGACCGGCATAATCATGCAAGACAATATCTGCGCCTAATTTTATTTTAAGTTTAATGAAGCACGTAGAAGCTACTAACTTATCTTTCTTACTTCCAGAAATTAAAATTGGAATCTGAATGGGGTGGTCAAGCAGATTAAATCTCGTGCCAGCAAGCAATTGCCGAAATACATTCTTGGCTTTGTAAGGGCGTGATTTATTAATTCCTATCCATGTATTAAGTAATTCATTCCGTGAACGGTTATCGTTTAAATTAATCTTTAAGAGTTTTTTTTCCCTGACTCGTACAGAGGGATGCAACATGATTACCCCACAATCATACCAAGACCGTGGTTTAAAGCGCTCTGTGAATTTACAAATTCCTTTTAGGCTTGGAGATAATAAAACAAGACCTTGGAATTCGTTTTTCCCTTGTTGTACCCAAGTTATTGCAACTAATGCGGCAAGAGATGAGGCAATAAATATGTTAGTGCCTTCTTTAGAATAGTAGGTTGTTCTTAAAATATCAATGATCGGACTAATGTTCGTAGGAGAATTTATTTGGTTTAACATTCCCACCCCTGGTAAATCCATTTCGATAACCTTTGATTCTGGGAATTTCTCCAACAATTCTTGTGGAAACGTTCCCCAATGTGCTGATTCTCTTGAAAGTCCACGAAGTAAATAGAAATTAACCATTCGTTTTTGAAGACTTTTTTTGCCAATGAATGTACGTTATCTCTGGATGATGCGCTAAAGCGGTTAAGCTGTTAGTGAACGAGAGTGCTATGTGTACAAAGAAGGCAATCCAAATAGTTCCTGATTTTAGGGTTAAAATACAAAGTACTAGGCCTAAGGGAATGGCCCCTAGGGTTTCAGATAAGCCCTTTGGAACATGAGATATGGCATACATCATTACATTAATGGCTATGGCAGCTACCACCCCAAGGGTATCCACTAAAAGAAATAATAACACTCCTCTGAATAAGAGCTCATACCCAAACAAATAAATTGCCCATCCGATAAGATTTATTGAAAAGGTTTTGTTTGTCCAACGTTTAGCGCGGATTTGAGGATAATTAATAAGATTTTCAGGTTTCTTCGCTGACCGGTATGCTAAAGGAACTACGGCAACAGAGAGCACTGCAATCCAAAAAAAGCTAAACCATGTTGTCTTAGCATACCACGTTAAACCAACATCTGATAGGGTGATGCCAAATAAACTCATAACAAGGACCAAAGGAAACACTCCCAAGATCAAAAAGCCCATGTATTTGGTGAAAAATATATGTTTTCGTGAAGCCACATCAAACTCATCTGCGCTGTAAAATCGGTTTTTTGCAGCTACCGATTGCGCTAAAAACCAATACCAAATAAAAGCAATTGTTGTAGCTAAAATTACTGTTGACGCAATTACTTCTGCGTAAGAAAAGGATAAATTCAAGGGAAATGTTTCCATAATTAGGATAAATAGTTGTTTTGTTTCCACCATGCAATACAGTCAGTAATCGCCTCTTCAATTGGAGTCGCAGGCATGTTTAATTCCTCCCGAGCTTTTTGTGGTGAATAGCACTGTTCCATAGTGGCTTGCTTAGCCATATGGTAACCTAATTTTGGGGCTTTACCTGAAAGACGGGCGAAGAGGGAACTAAAAAATCCAACAGAATAAATTAAGAAATTTGGAATTTGTTTTAGGGTAAATGGAATTCCACGAACGGTACAAGCTTTTATAAAGAACTGTTCAAAGGTTAAATTCTCATTACCCGCGATATAGCAAGAACCAGATTCCCCCATAACCAATGCATTAACCGCAGCTACGGCAACATCTTTAGAGGCAACAAAATTTTTCATACCTGAAGTATATCCAGGAAGCGACCCCTTAAATAAGGCCATTAACATTTTTCCGGATGAAGGTCCTGAATCAAATGGACCGATCATAAAGGTTGGATTTATTATGACGGCAGAAATGTGTCCAGCGTTACATTGATCGATTAAATACGTTTGTGCTTTGTATTTACTATCGACATAATCCATTTTATAGGCCTCGCCGTTAAAGGGAGTTTGCTCATTTCCTGGCTTAGAAACCGAACCATGGCCAAAAGAATTTGCGGTACCAATCTGAACAAATCGTTTAATATTGAATCGCTTACAGGCTTCCACGAGATGCTCAACCGACTTATAATTTATCTTCCAAATCAATTCGCTTCTGCGAGGCCAAATTTGCGTTGAAGCCGCCACATTAATGACATAATCACAGCCCTCTACTGCGTTATACAATGATTCAGGATCTAATAAGTTCCCGTAACAATAGGACACATCTAAGCCCTCAAGTACGCTTACGACTCTTCCGGGAAGTACCATTACACGAACCTCATACCCTTGTGCCAGCGCCTCTCTGCATATGCTTGAACCAAGCATACCATCTCCCCCTGTAATTAAAACCCTCATCTTGATTCAATAATATGTTGAAATTGTAATTTATAGTCATCTACTAAATTTACAATGGCATTAAAGTACTTGTTACGTTCCTTGGTATTCACCTGACTTATTAGGCTAGAATTAGCGATTTGACAATCTAAAATCCCCCAAGAATCTTTCACATAGTGCTCGTCCGTGGTATGTAAATAATTCATTATGTTATGCGTCAAATAAACCCCTTTTTTCTTGGCCCCTTCATAATAGAAGGTAGTATCCATGTTGATCGTATCATTAATATATAAGGATAAATCTGAACCTGAAGCAGGCACTTCTGTACCGAAAATAAATTTTTTACCTACCGCCGCCTGATGCTTGTAATGATCTAACCAAAGATGAACCCGATCAGCTAAAAACAAAGCATATGTTGGATCCTTAAAAAAATCAGATTCAAGATAATATAACACTTGCCTTAAAAATCCCCGCATCATTTCATGGTCAATAATTTCAACAGATGGAATCCGATTGTACGCTTGAAGTATTTCTCTACCTAAGCTAAATGCATCACTGCTTATCTTTTCATGCGCAAATTTCCTGTCTTTAAACTCAGGTAAAAGCAAGTGTGTTTTTGCCCAAAAAAACAACCTAAACCGCACAAGTTGTGGGAAATTCAAGGCTTGAAAAAAATGTACATTATTAATACTAAAGTACAATTTTGCGTCATTAATAGACCGCAATCTCCCGAGTCCATTTAATATTCCTTCCAAGTACTTTTCAATGGTGAAATTCCCTTGATTTAATTGAAGATACGTAAACGAGGCATTTCCTGATTTGATTTCCATCAATGCATCAAACGAAATATTGAAATGAACGCATAGTTTCCTGACCTCTTCGATGGTCATTAAAGTTTCTAAGCGTATTCTTCGATACACTGCATCCGTACTTAAGGAGAGGACATCAGACACAACCAAACCGAGTGACTCATCTTCTCGTAAGGAGTGTTTTATAACTTCAAATAGCTTTGATTGAATTCCTGAATTCACTTGTTTAAATACGCTTAATTACAGCGCGAAGTTAAGACTATTCAGTGAAATATACGCGATGTACACGTTCGGAAATACCCGTCATCACTTCATACGGAATGGTATGCATGAGGTTCGATAAACGCTCTAAGGAAGTAATATCGTCAAAAACCACCACTTCATCCCCTTCTTTAACATCAACAACTAATGAAACATCAACCATCATCATATCCATACAAATCATACCGACAGTAGGACACCATTGACCCTGAATCATTACCCCTCCTTGTCCATTGCTTAATGCCCTTGAAAAACCATCTCCATATCCCAAAGGAATAACTGCAATTTTCAAGTCTTGTTCAGCAATAAAACTCCGAGCATAACTCACACTTTCTCCTTGTTTAACCCATTTAACTTGCGATACCACACTTTTCCATGCCAGCACAGGATCTAATTGATCCTTTATGTGGGAATTCGTTAAGCCATACATTCCTAAACCAAGCCGGACCATATTAAAATGAGCCTCTGGATAATTCACAATACCTTCTGAATTTGCCATGTGACATAAAAGTTCGTGTGAAATTTGCGACTTCACCATTCGGGTCACTGTTTGAAATCGGTCAATTTGCGCAAGACTAAATGCCCTATTTTCTGCTTCGTCGGATTCAACAAAATGTGAAAACACACCTTTGATATAAATTTCCGGTTGAGATTGGCATACTTCCAATAAAGACTTTATTTCATTGGGTTCAAACCCAAGACGGCGCATCCCGGTATCTACTTCTACATGGATTGGATACCGATTCATATCTAATTCGATTAATACACGGATGAAAAGGTCCAATTGATTAAACGTAAAAATGGTTGGTTCTAATTGGTAGGCAATACAATCCGAATAACTTTCAGGATCCGGGTTTAAGACTAAAATAGGTAGCTTAATTCCATGTTTTCTTAACGCAACGCCCTCTGAGGTAAAGGCGACACCAAAATAATCAACGCCCTGCACCTCTAAAAACTCGGCCAATCGTTTTAATCCAGAACCATAGGACTGTGCTTTGACCATAGCCAATAACTTTACGCCAGAATTTAAGAGATTCTTAAATGTAACGAGGTTGTTTCTTAAGGCCGATAAATTAATCTCTAAGGTGGTCTGATGTTGTTGCTCCCGCAAGCGTGCCGCAAATTTCTCCATGCCGGCTTTGCGCGTTCCTTTGAGCAATACGATGGAGTCATCCGGCACTGAGGCCGGTAAATTTTCCGGCAAGTCTATAAAAACAAAATCAGGGTGATATGGGGCTATAAGTTCTTGAATTTGCTTTTTTTTATCTAACGAATTCTTGTCTAATCCCACATAAATACAATGCGGTCTACTTCGATCAAAAGAGGATAAATATTCTAATGAGAATCGAAACGCGTCCAGATCCAAATTATAGGTATCATTAACAACAATGGTGTTGTTTTTTCCATTAAATGTTTCGAGTCGCAGCGCTAATCGTCGAAAGGTTGAAACTTGTTCCGCAATGTAATTAGACTGTAAGCCTAAATGTTTAGCAAAGCCAATTGCAATTGCTGCAGATTTAATCGCGACTTGATCGTTGAACGCTACATGTTTTAACTCCGCTTTAGCAAAGTCCTCGTCCAGAAGAAATATTCCTTTTTCACGTGTCGGATAGTCAGCTCCACTAAATGCAAAGGGGGTTTGAGAAAGAAAGGCCTGGAGCTCATGGTTTATCTCGGGGTCATTAAAAAACCCGGTGACAATTAAATGTGTTGGATTAATAATCCGGTAAAGTACCTCAAATTCTCCCGGACTTGAAACTCCCACTTCAATAATTCCAAGTGTGGCGTTGCTCGATAATGCCAAAAGGGATAAAGGTACGCCAAGTTGAGAATTGTAGCTTTTTGGACTACGAACGACATGAAATACGGATTTAATAATTTCATAAAGCCATTCTTTAACCGTTGTTTTCCCGTTCTTTCCTGCGATTGCCACAATGGGATAGGTGATTGAACTCCTATGCTTGCTCGCAATTAATTGAAGGGAACGAACAGGATCTTCAACCAATAAATACACGGCATCCTCATGAACAACTGAAGGGGTTTTTGTGAGCAGAAACACTCGAATGTTTTGTTGGTAGGCCGCTTCTACAAAGTGTTCACCGGATCTAAAGCTCCCTTGAAGTGCAATAAAACATCCGTTTTTCGCTCCAAAAAGCGTACGTGAATCGATGCTTACAAAATCAATAGGCAACACGCCTTTACCAAGGACTTTTTGGGGTTGAATCCAATCAATAAAATCTGTAGTAAGGTAACCTAATTTCAATGCACAGCAAGGTTAAAACACGAACGGCACAATGGTTTATAACGTTCCACTGCCCCAACCAAGACTTGTCCGGATTCATCGGAAAATCGATAAGAAAACTGTGCCAAATTTCCACAAGAAACACAGATAGCGTGAACCTTAGTTACATATTCGGCAATGGCAAGCAAAGACGGCATTGGACCGAAGGGATTACCCAGATAATCCATGTCCAATCCTGCACAGATTACCCGAATCCCACGATTTGCTAAAACGGAACAAACTTCAACAATTCCATCGTCAAAAAACTGTGCCTCATCAATTGCTACGATGCGTTCATCAGACACAATATTCAAAATATCAGAAGCGTTAGACACCATAACAGCAGGTGCCGCAGTTCCCTGATGGCTTACCACATCATCCTCGCTGTATCGGTTATCAATTTCAGGTTTGAACAAAATCATTTTTTGATTCGCAAATTGGGTTCTCTTCACCCGACGAATTAGCTCCTCTGTTTTTCCAGAAAACATTGAACCACAAATCACTTCAACCCACCCATTTATTTTACTTTCTGTCGGAAATTGCTCTAGAAACATATGTTTGTTGTTTTGAACAAATTTAATTGAATTAAAACTTAGTTTGACCTTAAATGCAATGACTTAAGCAAGTAAATTTGTTCACACACTTAAATAAATTGTTAATAATATGGAATCATTAAGCAAGAGATTACTCGATGAAATTAAAGGGTTCACCACGGGTTCAGGAGATGCAAAAACATTAGATAAGGCAATCGCTACGGCACATGAGCTACTTGAAAAACTCTATATTCTTCGGTATAAATCGTATGAAGCAGGTATATTCAAAGAAACACCAAATGAAATTCCAGAATTTGACTTAGCTGGGCTTAGCGCAGAAGAAGATCAAATTGAACAAAGTGAACAAATAGAACAAATAGCACCGATAATTCCAACCAAAACGGAAGAACTGTTTGATTTATCAAGCAATGAAGATGCGGGTGAGCAAACTATTACGCATGAAGATCTGCCCGAATTACAAGCAATTAATGATATTGAACCAACGGTTGATGAAGAACAGCCTATTGCAATAGAACCTATTATTCAAGCGGAGATTCCACTGGAGCCCATAGTTGCTTCAACACCTTTGGCTTTGGACGCACTTATTTCAATATCACACGGTAAACATGAGAAAATCGATAAGTTCAATGGCAATTATTCATTAAAAGAAAAAATCACATTTATTAATGAATTGTTTAACGGTTCAAGTGAATCGTTTGCTTCAGCAGTAAAACAAATCGACTCCCATGCAAGCATGGATACGCTAATGCCAACCTTAAATTACCTTTCCGCAACGCATACTTGGAGTAACGCAAATCAAGAGGCACTTAGTAAGTTTATTGAAAAAGTTGTAGCGAAATATGCATCATAAGCAGTTATTACTTTTATTAAGTCTACTGACCACCTTATTAAATTGGGCGCAAAGTCCATTAACTGCATACGCTAAAGAAATCACCACGGTACTTTGTTCTCCCGAAATGGAAGGGAGAGGATATGTTAATGACGGATGTAAAAAAGCCGGTGTCTTTTTAACAAGTGAATTCGAACGAATAGGCTTAGTACCATTAAATGGATATTCGAATCAATCGTTTTATCTCAATGTAAATACCTTTCCGGGTAAATGTAAGGTTAGTGTTAAGGGACAAAAACAAGAGCCGGGGCTAGATTACCTCGTTCACCCCAGCAGCAGTGCTTACCGCGGTAAATTAAAGTTAATTCAATTAAGTGCCGCTGAGATCATCAAATTTCCATTTGGGAAAAACTTGGAGGACCATACCGCGATTGCTTTTATTCCAAAGCAAGGAATGGCTAAGGATACACTTAAGATGGTCAAAACCAAATTAGAGAAACTTGCACGAGTTAATGCTCCTGTGGTAGAATACACGAGCGAAAAATTAACCTGGAGTGTATCTTCCGAAGCCTTTAAGTATCCTTACATTCAGTTAGTTGATTCAGCAATAAGCGTGGCGCCTAAACAAATTAAGACCCGAATTGATGCACAACTAAAGAAAGATGTTGAGGTACAGAATATTCTTGGATATGTTCCTTCAAAAAATCCAAGCGATAGTTTTATTATTGTTTCAGCACATTATGACCACTTGGGTCGAATGGGAAAACAAACCTATTTTCCGGGAGCCAATGATAATGCAAGTGGCGTAGCTATGATGCTTAGTATAGCCAAAGAAATTCAAGGTCAACCGCTACCAAATCACAACGTGTTGTTTATCGCCTTTGCAGGGGAAGAAATTGGGCTGGAGGGTTCGAGTTTTTTTGTAAATCAGCACATCTTGGGTGGAGAACAAATTAGCTTGGTCTTGAATTTAGACATCATGGGAAGTGGTGAAGAAGGAATAACGGTTGTTAACGGTACAGTTTACCCTCAACTATTTCAACGTTTAGTAAAATTAAATGAATCTACACAATCTGTTAATCGGATTAAACCAAGAGGCAAAGCGGCAAATTCCGATCATTACCCCTTTTCGGAAGCAGGAATTCCAGCGGTTTTTATTTATACGATGGGGCCCAATAAAAATTACCACGACATTCACGATAAAGCTGAAGCCTTGTCCTTTGACCGCTTTGATCAGCTGCATTATTTATTAGTGCGGTTTTTGCAGTCGTTTTAAGTACTTGCTTTGTTCAATTACTTGAATAAACAGTGTTCCAAAAAATATAATAAGTGTCCAAAGTACGGGCATTAAAGGCCAGTGTTTAGCCATGAAGACAAAAAGAAAGGTTAGAAAGGTGAACACTTGTAGGGTAATCAAGGATAACGCGGGAATAATTACCTCAATCTTTTGTTGCTTGTAAACCGGCCAAAACGTTACGGCATAAAGTGTCTGCAGAAATAAACTTATGCTCAATACATGAATAGGAAAAGAAACTCCAATCAACATCAATAAACACGATCCACAAAGCGCCCAAGCATAACCAGCAATAAAATACATGTTATGAATTTAATCGATTCAACGCGCGTATGATATAAACCATGGATCCAACTACACCGAGCAATAGGCCACTCATAAGCAAATATGGCGAACGAAAGCCAAAATACACGTCTCCTTTGTATCCAAGATATCCAAAAATAGCCATGAAGGCAATCATTTGAAAGCCCAAAGAGGAGTATTGCACGAATTTACGTTGCGAATTCGCCGGGTCGGGTTTAGTCATCTAATTTGACATCCGCAGTAAAGGTAGTGTGCGAAGAGGGGGATTTCATAACACAAGAGCCTTCAAAAATTGCACCTTCCTGAATAATCAATTTAGTAGTTTGAATATCTCCTTTAATACGTGCAGTTTCATTCAATGTTAAGAGTCCTTCAACTGTGATCTCTCCATCAACGCTGCCATTAATTTCTGCGTTAACACAAACTAAATTACCACGTAATTTACCTGTCGAACCGATAACTACCTTACCTGAGCAAGACAAATTACCATGCATTTCTCCGTCCAACACGAAATTAGAATCGGAAACGACATCGCCAGTTAATTCTGTACCAACAACAATTCTGTTAGTTTCTGTGCTCTCCTCATATTGTGAGGTGCTATTAAAAAAGTCTTTTCTTTTTAACATTGAATCAGTAGTTAAGATCGTAAAATGTCTTATATCCTTCAAAGTTATCGGATTCAATCAACTTTTTCAAATTTTCCTGGGTAATAATTGAGATTTTGTTATTTTGGTATTCGCCAAGTACATCTGTAGATGCCTTGTATAGATTCACAAAATCCATAGCTGCAGCGATGGTTTTAAAATCTGAAACTAGTACCATGTTGGTTTCCTTTAAGGTCATTGCACTGGTAACTTTCGGTTTACTTTTCTTAAATGTTTTAGTTGAAAAATCTGAAACCGAAGATTTCAAGTCGTCGAAGTCTTCCTCTGCATCCAATAGCACCATAACAAATTGTGGAACAGAGTCATTAAACACAAAAACGCCATTGGATTTTGGGCGATAGGGTTCAAATGTAGAAACCCCTTTTTCTAGGATGGTTAATAATTCTTTTGCTCTATCTGCCTGAGGGGTTCCGGGTTTTTCCTCAATTACATTTTTTAATTTGGGGATTAATAATTTTTTATCTTGTGTAAGTTGTCCATACGCTAATACATTAAGTAAAAGATATTCTGCGCGATATGCATTCGCTTTATCTTCCAAAACCACTTTTTCGGTAAGCTCAAAAGCTAGCTTGTAGTTTAACATTTCATACTCATGAAGTGCAAGTAAATAGTCCTTCTCTGCTTTCACTCTATTTTCTTTTAACTTCTCAAAGAATTCAGGATCTAAAAAATAATTCGCAACATCTGATTTTGGATAGTGGGTTAAAATATGTGTTTTATAAGGCGTTTCTTTTCCTGTAGACTCGTTTATCTTAAATAATTGGTACGCAGCGGATAAATCTGTTAAGTTTCTAGTTTGTTCAGTTAATACCAAATCGAATTGTTCTGAAGCCAAGGCTGGTTCTTCAAGTAAGTCCTTGTATAAGGAGCCTGCGGTATAACGGGCATCTATTTCACGAAGCACTGATGCCTGATAAGCACTATCACTAAGCGGCAATCGTTTTCTCATAGTTTCTAAATCCAAGGTGTCCTCCGTGCTTTTAGCTGTTTGAGTTGTCCCAAGGGAATCTTTCTGGTCCTCTAAGGCCATGGGATCTATGTTGTTGCTTAATTTAGAGGAGCGGCGCCAGTCATCTTCGTTTTTCCGGTCACCCCATAATTTTCTAAACTCTTCAAATCCTTCCTGTTTCAACTTTGGGTTATTGAACACCCACTTATCTCCAGCACCTGCCTGAGACCCCGCTTGAGCTTGGTCTTGCAAGGCCCGCAGTTTAGCCGCTTCTAATTCTTTACGTTGTTGGGCTTCTTCTTTGAGTTGTTTAATAACATCTTTAATGAACGCTGTTTGGGTTTTTTCATCCATTTTCGCAATGCGCTGGACACTATCTTCATAGAGTGCAATCTCCATCGCCGCCACCAAATTCGCCAATTTAGATGCTTTTGACCGAATTAAATCCCCGTTTGGATACCCTTCCGGCATGCTAGTAGCACATGAATCATAATATTTCTGAGCGGATAGGTAGGATTTTTCATTGTACGCTAAATCTCCTAACTTTTCATAGGACAAGGCTTTTTGACGTTTATTTTTTGTTGAATAGAATGCGGACATTGTATAAAAAACCTTGGCCATAGCCACATTAGCTCTGGATTGTTCCAATTGGGCTTTTGCATAAAATATTTGATCTTTAAAAGCCGCGTTTTTCTCATCACGCAACATTTTCTCCAACATTTTAACATCCCGCTCTGAGGTTCCTAATACGGCACACGTTAATTTCGCATTGAAACTTACATCATATAACGCCGCAGGCGAAATGGCATGCTTAAATGAAATAAGCGCTGAATCCACGCGATTGCTGCTGAGGTAGAGCTGACCAAGAATGAACGAAAGCCTTGTTTTTTCACGTTTTGACTTACACTTATTTACTGCCATGGTCAGAGGGAAAAGCGCTTCAGAAGCTTGATGTTTCCTCATAAATAAGTCTGCACGGGTTTTATAAATTTCAAATTGAATCTGATCATTCATTTCTGGTTTAAAATCATCCGCATTCTTATCTTTTGCTTTTGTTTTCCCAATCTTTTGAAAAAACGACCTCTTTTTTTGTTGCAAGGCCTCTTGTTGCAATTCATCTAGAATGGTTAGGGCTTCCGTTAATCTATTCTCTTCGATATAAATTCTTGCGATCCATAATTCAGACAAGTATTTTGATGGATCTTTCTGAAAAAATCGTTTTACAAACTGAAAGTTTTTAAGGGCTTTATCAAAATCTCTTCGGTAATAGTAAGCTTTTCCAATAGTTAACCAGTTTTCATCAATCCATGCGTTGTATTCTGCTTCTTTTGGTCCATCAGCTGAAGGCATTGAATGATTACGAATTACTTTGGCACACTTGACAACCGCAGTATCAATTGCCGCATACATGGATTTAGACTCTTCCTCAGTTGGAGCGGGTTGAATCTTTAACCAATCATAAAAATCTTCTTTACGGTTTTTTTCATAACTATTTACCGACATAGTTAATAGTTCATTGGCATTAAAATACCCGTTGTATTTAGCGGTCATACCGTGGAAGGTACGGTTGATAAACGCATTTTTGTTGGTTGAACAAAACACCAAGAAAAGTGGAGATATCAGTAAAGCTGCTTTAAGATATGGGTTGAGTATTTTCTTCATGCGTGCGCGCGACAAAACGAATTTCCTCGCCTTTTATTGTTTCTTAAGCAATGTTTGTAAATACTTGTTGGATGTCATCATCGTCTTCAATCTTATCCAACATTTTTTCAATATCGGTTAATTGTTCCTCAGAAAATTCAACTGGAGAGGTAGGAATACGCTTTAAACTGGATTTCTGAACTTCTATCTGCATGTCTTCCAAGGCTTTGGCAATCGTTCCGAACGAAGTGTAATCCCCATAAACGATAATCATTTCCTCCTCTATCTCTATGGATTCGCATCCCGCATCAATTAAATCCAATTCTAACATTTCTGGATCCATGGACGGTGTTTTTGCAATTTCGAATACACTTTTTCGAGCAAACATAAACTCCATAGAACCATTGGGAACAACCATGCCACCCGATTTATTAAAATAGGACTTTACATTGGCGACTGTTCTGGTGGGATTGTCTGTAGCGCATTCTACATAAACCAACACGCCATGTGGTCCTTTCCCTTCATAATTAACCTCAGTAAACGACGCGATATCTTTTTGAGCTGCGCGCTTAATAGCAGATTCTATATTATCCTTGGGCATGTTCTCAGACTTCGCATTTTGAATTGCTGTGCGCAATTTAGCATTGGCCGTTGGATCCATCCCCCCTTCTTTAGCGGCCATTGTTATAGCTTTACCTAATTTCGGAAACATCTTGGACATCTTGTCCCAACGTTTTTCTTTTGCTGCTCTGCGGTATTCAAATGCTCTTCCCATAGTAATATGATGTGTTACAAAGGTAATGTAATCCGTAGAAATTTTCAAACACCTGATAACTGTGACAATACCGCGGTAATATAATTCAATACGGGTTCTTTACCACTTGCGGAAGTGGCAGAAGTAGTAAACAAGGGGGGGAGTTCCTCCCATGTTTTTAACATCTCCTTTTTATACTTGGCTAAATTTCGGTTTAATTCTGTACTTGAGAGCTTATCAATTTTAGTAAACACCATGGCAAAGGGCACTTGGTTTTCACCACACCAATTCATGAATTCCAAATCAATTTTTTGAGGCTCCAACCTCGAATCCAATAAAACAAACACCAAGGTTAATGCCGTACGTTGTATTAAATAATTCGAAATCAACTTCTGCCATTTATCCCGTTGATTCTTTGATACTTTAGCATATCCATACCCTGGAAGATCTACTAAATACCATTTTTCATTGACAATAAAGTGATTAATAAGCTGGGTTTTTCCGGGTGTTCCTGATGTTTTCGCTAAACTTTTATTCCCCATTAACATATTAATGAGTGAAGACTTTCCGACATTGGATCGACCAATGAAAGCAAACTCGGGAAGCTTTGTATCGGGACATCCTTTATAATCAGCACTTGAAATCAGGAATTCCGCTGTTTTTATTTTCATGTTCCAAAGGTAAACTTTAGATTGGGCTTGAACAATATTGCATACGACTTGTTTTAATTTTTATGGCATTCTATAAGATTCGAGACGTAGAAGTATTAACAGGTATAAAAGCCCACACGCTCCGTATATGGGAGCAGCGGTATGGTATGTTGATTCCGGAACGTACGGAAACTAAAATCCGTACCTACACGGATGAGGAGCTCGTTTATTTGCTCAACATTAGAATTCTCATGGACCATGGAATGAAAATTTCCAGGTTGGCGGAATTATCACGTGATGAAATCAGAGCTAAGGTTGCCGAAGTCAAATTGAACACACCAGCAGGAAGTGCCCAAGAGAAGCTGATTGTTTCTTTAGTAGAAATGGACGAGGGGCTATTTCATGCTACACTTAATGAAATCATCGAATCCACATCACTAGAAGATACGTTTCGGCAATGTCTAATTCCTTTTTTCGATCGCATAGGTGTTATGTGGCTTACGGGATCGATTAATCCAGCCCAAGAACATTTTATTTCAAACTTGGTGAGGCAAAAAATTGTCTCTGAGGTCGACAAACTGAAAGTTCCTGAAGACCGTTCAAACCCCGTTATGTTGTACTTACCGGAACACGAATGGCATGAAATAGGCTTGTTGTTTTATCATTATTTACTACGCAGCCAGGGTGTTTATTCTTTGTATTTAGGTCAAAGCTTGCCCTATGATTCGGTGGTGTTAAGTATTGAAAAAGTTCAGCCACGATGTGTGGTTAGTTCTTGGTTGACCTCTGTAGAGGAAGGGTTTATACAAGGTTATTTTACACAATTGCGCAGACAATTTCCGGAATTATTGATTATAGCCGGCGGAGCTCAACTTGGAATACACCATGCATCAATTAGTAACCTGGTTACGCCGCTTCAACACGCCGAAGATTTAATAAATTTGATTAAATCACCACGTTTACAATCTTCCCAGGCACAATAATAATTTTCTTTGGGGCTTTACCTTCGAGCCATTTAACCGTTTCGGCTTGAGATAAAATAGCCGCTTGAATTTCTTCAATACTCAGCGATAAGGGTAAGGATACCTTAAACCGCATCTTCCCGTTGAAAGAGACCGGGTACTCATAATCAGATTCAACCAAATAATCCGGATTAAATTCAGGATAGGGTGCCTCATACAAGGAACCAGGTTCATGGCCAAGTTTCTCCCAAAGCTCCTCGGTAATATGTGGGGCGTATGGTGCGAGTAAAACCGTTAATGGCTCTAAAATTTGACGGAAATTACCTTTAGACTCTGTCAATTCATTCACGCAAATCATAAAATTCGAAACGCCCGTATTAAATGAAAAACGGTCTAAATCTTCGCGTATCTTACGAATCGTTTTATGTAAGGTCTTAAAGTGTTCTTTGCTTGGTGTTGTTTCATTAACCTCAAATGTCCCATCGATATGAAATAATCTCCAGTATTTCTTCAAAAACCCGTGTACCCCTGTAATTCCTTTGGTATCCCATGGTTTACTTTGCTCCACTGGACCTAGAAACATTTCATACATCCGTAGGGTATCTGCTCCAAACCGATCAACTAACTCGTCAGGAGTTTGAACGTTATATTTAGACTTTGACATTTTTTCTACCTCGTGTCCACACAAATAAACTCCTGAGGGTTCTAATAAAAACGACGCATCTTTATATTCACTGCGCCAAGCTTTGAATCCCTCAATGTTTAATTGATCATTGGAAACCAGCGAAATATCGACATGGATTGGGGTGGTTTCATAGCTATCTTTCAACCCAGCACTCACAAAAGTTTGTTCTCCAATGACGCGGTAAACAAAACTGCTACGTCCTAAAATCATTCCTTGATTGATCATCTTTTTGAAAGGCTCATCAAACGGAATAATCCCTAAATCGTGTAAAAATTTACACCAAAACCTCGCATACAATAGGTGTCCGGTAGCATGTTCTGCACCGCCCATATACAGATCAACATTTCCCCAATACGCAATTTTTTCAGTTGAAGCCAATTGCAATTCATTGGTTGGATCAAGGTATCGAATAAAATACCATGAACTTCCTGCCCAACCAGGCATGGTGGATTTTTCATATTCATACACCTCTTCAAACTTCCAATGCGTTGCTCTGCCAAGCGGTGGATCACCATCTTCTGTGGGCAAATATTTATCTACTTCCGGTAAGTCCAAGGGCAATTGGTCTTCAGGTATCAGGTAGGGAATGTCGTCTTTAAAATACACTGGAATGGGTTCACCCCAATAACGCTGACGACCGAATACTGCATCTCGCAGTCTATAATTAATCCGTTTTGAACCATACCCGTGTTCTGCTATATCGGAAATCATTCGTTGAACAGCCTCGGTTACAGTTAAGCCATTGAGGAAATCGGAATTGATCATTGTGCCTGATTTCTCAGTCCATGCGCCCATGTTAAAATCGTGATCAGCTGAAGGATTTATAACGCGCTTGATATCCAATGAAAAATGAGTGGCAAATTTATAATCTCGTTCATCATGCGCCGGAACGGCCATCACTGCACCTGTTCCATAACCAACCAAGACGTAATCGCCAATCCAGATTGGAATCGGTTCCTTGGTAAAAGGGTGGGTGGCATATGATCCAGTAAAAACACCCGATATCGTGTTTACATCGGCCATCCGTTCGCGCTCACTTCTGTTTTTCGATGTCGAGACATAAGTTGCAACCACATCTCTCTGTTCATCTGTCGTTAATTGAGTTACGAGCTCGTGTTCTGGAGCCAAGGCAAGAAACGAAACCCCAAACAATGTATCCGGCCGCGTGGTAAATACTTCAATAGAGCCTTCATGATTTAGTAACGGAAAATGAACGGAAGCCCCCTCGCTTCTGCCAATCCAATTTCGCTGAGTTTCTTTAATGCTATCGAACCAATCCACGGTGTCTAACCCGTCTAATAAGCGCTGCGCATAGGCGGTAATCCGCATGCTCCATTGCTTTAAGAGCTTGCGCTCCACAGGGTGACCACCGCGTTCAGATAGACCGTTAACCACCTCATCATTCGCCAAGACTGTTCCTAGCGCAGGACACCAATTCACATAAGATTCACCCAAATAGGCTAAGCGAAAGTTCATTAAAATTTCCTGTTGTTTTTGCTCTGTAAACGTTGCCCATTCGGCAGCTGAAAATGGAGCAACTTCAGTTTCTATTCCTCCATGCAAAGCGCTCAATGAATCCGCAGATAAGCCCTGTTGCTCAAATTCCTTAATTAACTCATTAATTGACTCTGCTTTATTCGTTATTGGATTATACCAACTGTTGAATAATTGCATAAAGATCCATTGGGTCCATTTGTAATAAGATGGCGAAGAGGTACGTATCTCTCTGGACCAATCATAATTAAATCCAAGCTTATCCAATTGTTCCCGATACCTATCGATATTTTCTTTGGTTGTCTTAGCTGGATGCTGGCCTGTTTGAATGGCATATTGTTCTGCGGGTAAGCCAAATGAATCGTACCCCATTGGGTGCAGCACATTGAATCCAATATGTTTTTTGTATCTCGCAAAGATATCCGAAGCAATGTATCCTAAGGGATGTCCTACATGCAATCCAGCACCGGAAGGATACGGGAACATATCCAATACGTAAAAAGTAGGTTTTGTTGAGGTTTCTTCAACGCGGTAGGTTTGATTAATCTTCCAGAAATGTTGCCATTTCTTTTCAATCTCTTGAAAGCGATATTCCATGGGTGAATTTAAGCCACAAAGATACGAAAAGCCCCATTAACGTAAGTAAAGAAGATTACCTAAAGCAAACAATAGTAGACCAGGGTCTAAATCAAAACGCCTTGGCATATTCCAATTGCTGAACAAAACATAAGTAGAAAAAGTGCTAAATAATATAGCTCCCATAACCCAGTTAGGCAGGAAAAAAAATGTTAATCCAAGAATTACACAAATAATACTGAATAGAACCCAACGCAATACGTTCCAAGGCAGTACTTGAGGTAGTGTTTTCAATCTAATCGAATCAATTTCACTGTCTTTAACGTCAGATGCTGTTGCTAAAACTCCAAACAAGAGGAGTAACACCAGAATTGAAACCAAATTTAAGGCCTCTGATGTTGACATTACACTAAGCATGAACATCGTCCAACTGCTTGCAATTATAGGCGTTTTTGCCCAAGGTATTTCACGGAACCAGGGGTAAGTTATGGTCAGTATTATTGCAAACAGCAAGGGGAAAACAAGTACATGATAAGCTGTCCATGGCAAGGTTAGAACCAAGCAAAATCCGAAAAGTAAATATACCCGCATAATGACTGAAGTTCTAGGAAAAGAATAATACACAAACACTGCAAAACCGAGCAGGATTGGGTACCATAAATCGGTTGTTTTATTCAATGAATAAGCAAAAAGAAACGTTGAGAACCCAAGTAAAATATGGGTTGACTTAAACTGCATTTACAACAGCTTCAACTGGTATTTCTTCAATACACTTGCAATCCAATCCCTTAGCACAGCGTTCGCACAAGGGGTCTTTCACCATTACTATGGAATGTTTACCGAGGGGTCTCCATCGGCCCGGATGAATGGGGATACGCGAAGAAAATAGACCAATCGCTCTTACATCTAAAATTCCAGCGATGTGCAGCGGACCGGTAGAACAGGCAATGAGGGCATGGGCTTTACTTATTAATGAAATTAAACCGCCAAGCGAAAATTTTCCGCAAACATTTTCAACGCCTGCAATGTGATCGAACGCGGATCCTATTTGAATCCCTTCTTTGGCTGTTCCCGTAATTAACACCTGTTTTCCTCGTTTTGCTAACATCTCAGCAAGCGCTACATAATGAATCAATGGATAATTAATCGCACTGCCCTGTGAAAGCGGGTGCAGAATCACGTATCCGGGCGGAAAAAAGTCAGGTTCGGTTGGGATAATAAAATGATCTTTTAATGATTTGATCTCTTCAAATAATGGAATGGTTTCCAAGCCGAGCGGTTTCAATAAATTAAAATTCAACTGAGCTTCATGCAGCGGTGATTTTTTTCGGGTGAACGATACACGAATATTGCAATTCAACCAATGAAACCAGCGATGGCTGGTGCCAATGCGATATGGTATACCTGCATGTTTTGCCCAAGAAGCAATCTGCTTATTTGGAAACACATGAAGAATAAGGTCACATTGAAGCAAGGAATTACGCGTGTTTTGGGCGGAATTTTCGAGGTCTTCAAGGAGTAAAATCTCATCCACAGGTTCAAAACATTGCACGAAATCTTTCGTGTAGCTCTTACATAAATATACCAATGTTGCCTCGGGTATATTAGATTTCAGCCATAAACAGAGCGGCAAGGTTAATGCCACATCCCCGATACTATCGGTTCTAGAAACAATAATTCGTGACAGCTTATCTATTTTCACCTTTCAAGCGTTGAACTTCTTTGTACTTAAAATAATTTGATTCGGCGCTAATTTTAGCAATATAAAATCCTTGTTTACCATCTAAAAATCCAAGTTTCAGTATATACATGGATAAAAACCGAATGCATGCACTGAACAACGGTTGACCAAAAAACACGCCTTTTCCAGCTTGAACATACTTTTGGGCGGTCAAGGTAGAATAATGATCTGCTCGTTGCCGATGTTGTACATGCGAGTAATATGAATAATGAAACAAGGGGCCTTTTAACCTGATAACCTCCATTTCAGGTTTCAAGTTAAGGGTTTCGTGAACCAAGTCGCCTTGCCACTGAATTTCTTTTGGAAACAACCGAATCTTTACATCCGGATACCATCCGGAATGATAAATCCAAGTTCCACAATAATTAGTTAAGCGATTTAAGGCATAAACTCCATTCGTGTGGTTTTGTTTAATCCAGCGTAATTCCTCCACTAATGCAGGGGATATTTCCTCATCAGCATCTACCGACAAAATCATATCAAATGATGCTTTTTGATTTAAACAATTTTTCTGTTGCGCATATCCCAACCACGGTTGATGAAAGAACTTTACCCCTTTTTGCAAGCAAATTTCTTCCGTACGGTCGGTAGAACCAGAATCCATGACCAGTACCTCATCTGCGATAAGAACCAGTGAATCAATGCAACGAGCAATATTTCGTTCTTCATTCAGCGTAATAATCGTGGCGCTAATCTTCATGCTTACTTTACTCTGATTCGGTCACCAACACGTATAATGTTGCCTACTCCAGGATTCAGTTTTTTCAGTTGTGCGAGTGTGAGGTTATTCTTGGCTGCAATTCGACTCAAGGTATCTCCTGTTTTAACGGTATAATATTTCTTAGGCTTAGGTACTTGCACCGGAGTAATTGGAGTTTGTTTCACCGTATTGATTTTTTTCAATGTGAGGCGTTGGCCCACATAGACATTAGTGGTTTGCAGCGCATTCCATTCCATTAATTCATCGGTCGATACACTATATTTTAGCGATATGCTCTTTAATGTTTCACCCGTTTTCACTTTATGAAACGCATAATTAACCGACGCAGAATCAGCTACAGTTCCGGTACTATCGTACTGAAGCGTAGTATCTTGTGAAAAAGGATTTATTAGTTGTGAAGGATTCTCTAGAAGATATAACGAATCTTCTACCCCAACCAAAAGGGTGATTTTATCTAATGGACCTGTTACACAACGTTTTTTAATCGATGCGGGGATGAACTCTGTTTTGTAAATAGGATTTAGGTCTTTAATCTGTTGTAACTCCCAATCAAGTGCTTTCGCTATGGTACTCATGTGTAAGCCCCGCTTTAGGCACATGGTATCCAATTGCGCATTATGTATTTTGGCCGGAGCTGGCATCAAATTATGTTGGGCATGAAAAGTCATTAAGTATGCAGCCGCAATAAATGTTGGAACATATCCTTGTGTTTCTGAAGGAAGGCTTGATCGAATGGCCCAATAGGATCGTTGATTCCCAGAACGTTCTATCGCTCGATTAATCGTTCCTGGGCCTGCATTATACGCGGCCAAGGCGAGGTTCCAATCCCCATAAATTCCGTATAGTTTTTTCAAAAACCGACACGCAGCATCTGTCGCTTTTTGTGGGTCCATGCGTTCATCTATGTAGGAGGTTTCTTCTAGGCCATAATACAAACCGGTTCGATACATAAACTGCCATAAACCAAGGGCTCCGGCCTTAGATTTTACCTGAGGCCTTAAGCCACTTTCAATACAAGCCAGGTATTTTAATTCAAGTGGTAAGCCATACTCAGCTAATTTCTCTTCAAATAAATCAAAATATAAGGCTGAACGTCCAAGAACAATCTTAACGAATGACCTTCGGTTTTCTGCAAAATATCGAATAGAGGAAAGGGTAATGGCATTGCAATCAAAACCAAATGGGCTTTGATTATTCATTTGATTTAACCGTTCACAGTACACATCATCTGTAAATAAAGGAACTGTTGTTGGTTCATAATTTAGGGCTTTAATGATCGAATCTGAATATTTTGTGTTTGCATAATCTGCATAAAAATAATTTAAGGATTGCTCAACCGTATTTAAAAAATGATCCGGATGGAGCGTGTCATTGGGATTTTGAAGATACGGGTTTTTCTGTCCAAACCCCACGGTATAAAGCGCTGTTATTAAAAAGCAAAAGATATGCTTAAGCCGTAAATTTCTCCACCAGTTGCGTTGCATAAAACAAGTCGTTTTCCCGAAACTGATCGGTCATTAATTGAATACCAAAAGGTAAGCCATTGGAATGAACTCCAAGCGGCAAACTAAGCGCCGGATTTCCCGTAAGGTTAGCGTGAACGGTAAAAATATCTTGTAAATACATTTCAATCGGATCTTTTACTTCTCCGATTTTAAATGCAGTTGAGGGCGTTGTTGGCATTAAAATACAATCTATTTTCGTGAAAATATCACGCGTTTTATCCTGTAGTACACGTCTTACTTTCTGCCCTTTGGTGTAGTAGGTATCGTACTGCTCATTAGACAAGACAAACGTTCCTGTCATGATTCTTCGCTTTACTTCTTCGCCAAAACCTTCGTTTCTTGAACGGATATACGTTTCTTCTACACCCTCAGCCTGAGTAGACCTATGACCATAATGTACCCCATCAAAGCGGGCTAAATTCGAAGATGCTTCAGCGGTGGTAAGCACATAATATACTGGCACCACATAATCCATATATGGAAAAGAAAACTCGCTCACTTCGTGACCACTTTCCCGTAACTTTTCAATGAGCAAATGCATTGATGATTTCACCTCTGAATCTAAGCCTGGATGGTTCATGTATTCAGCAAGCACGCCAAAGCGCATTGGAGAAGTTGGCTCAGTATGGGCTTCCACATTACGGGATGAAGTTGTAGAATCTTTCGGGTCTTTACCTGCCATTATTTGATATAAGAATTCGGCGTCTGCCACATTGGTGGTAAATGTTCCGATTTGATCAAACGATGAGGCATAAGCAATTAATCCGTACCGGCTAATTCTTCCATAGGTCGGTTTCAGTCCGTAAGTCCCGGTCCATGAAGCGGGTTGACGAACAGATCCACCGGTATCACTGCCGAGTGAGACGGTACACAATCCTGCCGAAACAGCAACTGCAGATCCTCCTGAAGAACCCCCAGGAACATAGGATGGGTCTATGGCATTACGAACCGAACCAAAGGCGGATTTCTCATTAGAACTTCCCATGGCAAATTCGTCGCAATTCAATCTACCCAAGATTATAGCATCTTCATCTATCAATCGCTGTACAGCGGTTGCGGTATATAAGGATTCGAATCCTGCCAATATTTTTGAAGACGCTGAAACCTGATGTCCTTTAAAACACAAATTATCTTTGATTCCGACAAAGGTGCCTGCTAATCTTCCTGCGGTTCCATTATTAAGTTTCGCTTGGACTGTTTCAACAGCCTTACGCGCAGATGATTCAAATACTTCTAAGTATGCATTTAAGTGTTTATGCTTCTCAATCTGCCGCAAATAATGCTCAAGGATATCCACAAGAGGAACTCCCGACGCAAGGGCCGACTTATTTTCTTGAATCGCATTAAACATAGATTACTTCTCTTCGATTTGCTTTTCGTTGGAAGCTGTTGGCTTATTTTCTTCGTTTTTAGAAGCGTCTTTAAACTCTTTAATTCCTTGACCCAATCCTTTCATGAGTTCAGGAATTTTTTTTCCTCCAAACAACAATAATACAATAAGTAAAATCAGGATAATGTGTCCACCTGAAAAAAGCTGCGCATGTTGGATATGTTGCATACTAAAATAGTTTAGATACAAAGGTACGCAATTCTAATTCACAACCGTGCACTAATTAAAGCTTTCTTGCTACCTCAACCTCTTCGTAGGCCTCTACGTGATCACCGATCTGAATGTCGTTGAATTTATCAATATTCAAACCACACTCGTAGTTGTTTTTGACCTCTTTTACGTCGTCTTTGAAGCGCTTAAGTGATCCAAGCGTTCCGTTGTGAATCACAATCCCATCGCGAATCACACGAACTTTAGAAGATCGCTTAATAATACCATCAAGCACGTAACATCCTGCAATCGTACCGACTTTAGTGATTTCGAAGGTTTCGCGAATCTCTGCTGTACCAAGTACTTTTTCTTCAATATCTGGAGAAAGCATTCCCTCCATGGCCGCTTTGATTTCCTCAATGGCCTTGTAAATAATAGAGTATAACCTGATATCGATTTGTTCAGTTTCTGCAAGCTTTCTTGCACCAACCGTTGGTCGAACCTGAAATCCGATAATAATAGCATCTGATGCCGAAGCCAAGTTTATGTCGGCCTCGGAAATGGCTCCAACGCCTTTAAGTACAATATTTACTTGGATTTCTGGTGTTGAAAGGCTCAATAAAGCGTCAGAAAGGGCTTCAATGGATCCATCTACATCCCCTTTAACAATGATGTTTAATTCTTTAAAGTCTCCAATGGCTAAACGACGACCAATTTCATCGAGCGTAATGTGTTTATTGGTTCGAAGGCCTTGTTCTCTGTAAAGTTGCTCTCGTTTGGATGCGATAGATTTAGCTTCTTTTTCATCATCCAACACGTGGAATTTGTCACCTGCACTGGGTGCTCCATTTATTCCTAGAATCGAAAGTGGTTGTGAAGGACCGGCTATTTTAAGCGCCTTACCGTGTTCATCATGCATTGCACGAACACGGCCATAATGTCTACCAACAAGTACAACATCTCCAATGTGCATGGTACCTGCCTCCACAAGAATGTTTGTAACATAGCCTTTACCTTTGTCTAAGGAAGACTCGATTACTGTTCCTACCGCATTCTTATTTGGGTTTGCTTTCAATTCAAGCATTTCAGCCTCAAGAAGTACTTTGTCTAACAATTCGCTAATGTTCAAGCCTTGTTTTGCTGAAATCTCTTGCACCTGGTATTTACCTCCCCAATCCTCTACAAGGATGTTCATTTGAGATAATTGTTCTCTAATGCGGTCTGGATTGGCGCCAGGTTTATCTATTTTGTTAATTGCAAAAATCATTGGTACGCCAGCTGCCTGGGCGTGAGAAATAGCCTCCTTCGTTTGGGGCATCACATCATCGTCTGCTGCTACAATAATTATGGCAAGGTCGGTAACTTGGGCACCTCGAGCACGCATCGCAGTAAACGCTTCGTGACCCGGTGTATCAAGGAAGGTCATTTTTCTATTATCCTTAAGGGTTACCGAATAGGCTCCAATATGTTGAGTAATTCCTCCGGCTTCTCCTTCAGTTACATTCGCATTTCTGATGCGGTCTAATAAGGAAGTTTTACCGTGGTCTACGTGACCCATTACGGTAATAATTGGTGGTCTTGAGATTAGATCTTCAGGATCATCTTCAACGGTAAGTACTGCATCTTGCACTTCTGCACTAATGAATTCTGTTTCGTATCCAAATTCATCGGCAACAATTTGAATGGTTTCTGCATCCAAACGCTGATTTATTGATGCGAAGATACCTAAAGACATACAAGCTGATATGACTTGTGTTGGCTGAACATTCATCATACTCGCCAACTCGGAAACAGTAACAAACTCAGAGAGTTTAAGTACTTTTTCATCCATCTCAGCGGCAAGCATTTCTTCTTGACGACGCTGAGCCACATTATCTCTCTTAAGTCTTCTATTCTTTGAGGACTTAGATTTAGCACCTTGACCGGAAAGCCTAGCCAATGTCTCTTTAATCTCTTTTTGTATGTCCTGTTCAGAAATCTCTTTTTTCTCTGCTTTAAACGCGCCGGGTTTCGCGGGTTGACCCTTCGCTCCTGGAGCGGGAGTTTCAACCTTTTTGATGCGTTTGCGTTTACGTTTTTCTTCTTCTGCAGCACTTGAGGAACTTGTCTTGGGCCGCTCCACTGGAAGCTCAATTTTACCAAGTACTGTTGGTCCTGACAAGATGGTGCGCTCTGTTTTTATTGTTTCGATAACCGGAGCTGCAGGTTTTTCTTCAACTATTGGCTCAACTGGTTTTGGTGCCTCAACGATTGGTTCTGGCTGCTTCACCTCAGGTTTTTTCTTCGGGTTTAATTGATCTAAATCAATTTTTCCAACTACATTAACCTGTGGTTCATTAGCTTTCGGTTTTACCGTTTCTGGTTCAAAAACCGTTCGTTTGATTTCTTCAAGATTAATCTCATCACCCTCTTCCTCTTCTTGTGGTTTTTCTTGAACAGGTGTTTCTTGACGAGCATCTTTAAGAGAAATGGATTCTTTCTTTTCTTTTAAGGAAGATCCTTTGGCTTGTTCTTTTAACGTTTGATCTGCTGCAAACTCAGTACACAAAATTTGAAAATGTTCCGGGTCTAATTTTGTGTTTGGATTAGAGTCTATAGAAATTCCTTTGGACCCTAAAAATTCCACTAACGTTGGTAATCCAACATTCAATTCACTTGCTGCTTTTCCTAAACGAATGGGTTTCCCTGCCATAATATTATTCCCTATTGTATTTCAAAGTTATTCAAATTCCGCATTCAATATTTTGAATACTTCTTCGATTGTTTCTTTTTCTAAATCGGTACGTTTTACTAATTCATCAACACTCATTTCTAATACTGACTTCGCAGTATCACAACCAATTGTTTTTAATTCATCAATAATCCACCCGTCAATTTCGTCTGCAAATTCTTCTAAATCCACGTCCTCAACATCAACTTCACCGTCACGATAAACATCAATTTCATAACCCGCTAATTTGCCCGCTAGTTTAATGTTGTTCCCCCCGCGACCGATCGCTAACGATACTTGATCTGGTTTGAGGAACACTTTCACTCGTTTCTCTTCTTCATCAATTTCCATTGATGTGATTTTTGCCGGTGACAAAGCACGTTGAATCAACAATTGATTATTAGATGTATAATTGATTACATCAATGTTTTCATTTCTGAGTTCACGAACAATACCATGGATTCTGCTTCCTTTCATTCCAACACATGCACCCACTGGATCAATGCGATCATCATAGGATTCAACAGCAACTTTAGCACGCTCTCCTGGTTCACGCACAATTTTTTTAATCGTGATTAAGCCATCAAATACCTCAGGAACTTCCAACTCAAATAATCTTTCTAAAAACTCAGGAGCAGTTCTCGAAAGGATAATGACCGGTGTACTGTTTCGCATATCTACTTTAGCAACAACCGCACGAACGGTTTCTCCTTTTTTGAAGAAATCCGATGGGATTTGCTCTGACTTAGGCAAAATAAGTTCGTTATGGTCATCATCCATAACCAAAATTTCTTTCTTCCAAACTTGATATACTTCACCAGTAACGATTTCACCGACACGCTCTTTGTATTTCTTGTACAAATGGTCTTTCTCTAATTCAAGAATTCGGGAAATCAAATTTTGACGCAATGAAAGCACATTTCTTCTACCGAAATCCATGAACTTGAATTCTTCAGTTACTTCCTCACCAATTTCAAAGTCTGGTTCAATTTTAATGGCATCAGAATAGGCGATTTCTGTATTTGGATCTTCCACTTCCCCATCATCAACAATTTCTTTGTTTAAGAAGATCTGAACATCCCCTTTTTCAATGTTTACAATTACATCTATATGCTCATCGGTATTGAATTTCTTTTTCAACATGGCTCGAAATACATCTTCAAGCACATGCTGCATGGTTTGCTTGTCAATGTTCTTAAGCTCTTTAAACTCGGAAAAGGATTCAACTAAATCAATACTATTCATTTGTTTTTATTTAAAGGATATTACACGTTTTATTTCTTTAATTTCATTTTTAGAAAGAGAAATATCTTCCTGAATGCTTACATTTTTATTCTTTTCATTTTTAATCTTCCGTTCAACAGTCACTAAAAAGCCGTCCGAATTGAACGATTTTAAGATTCCTTCGATCTGTACACCATCTGTTTTAAGAAAGGTAAGAAGGCGGCCTGTATTTTTAATGAACTGTTTTTCATGACGTAAAGGTCGGTCCATACCGGCAGAAGAAACATTTAACTCAAAGTCAACAGATTCACGATCTAAATTATGCTCAACATTTCTAGAAACGGAAATACAATCCTCTATAGAAACGCCTCCTCCCTCTCGATCTAATTCAATATTAATTACATTACGAGTGGAAATTGTCAAATCCACAATAAAGAGCCCTCTGTTCAATTCTTGAATGCGTTCTTCAGCTAAGCTTATTACTAAATTCTTATCAATCATTGTAAAAAAAGAGGGGACTTTCGTCCCCTCATTATCGTTTATCTTATTGCAAAGATAGGGTAAATCTCCTTAACTACCAAATACAAAAAATTCCTACTAATTTTGGAACATGCTAATTGAGTTAAATGATACTATTGTATCTGCTGAGATTTTCAAGCGAAAATTTGTATGTGACCTTGCTGCATGTAAAGGAGCATGTTGTATTGAAGGTGATGCGGGCGCACCGCTTACAACCGAAGAGGTGTCTCAGATTAAAAACCATTTAACGCATATTATACCGTTTATGCGGAAAGAAGGCATTGATGCAGTAACTAAAAATGGGGTATCCTATTTAGACCAAGAGCAGGAACCAGTTACCATGTTAGTCGACGGTAAGGAATGTGCGTTTGTTTTTTTTGATTCGAATCAAACGGCCTTGTGTGCAATCGAAGCAGCGCACCGCGCAGGAATAATTGAAAACATTAAGCCTATATCTTGTTCGCTCTATCCAATTAGGGTCAAACAATATAACGATTTTAAGGCCTTGCAATTTGATGAATGGAAGATTTGTGAAACGGCATGTTCTTGTGGGGAAAAACTCAATATGCCCGTTTATAAGTTTCTTAAAGAACCTTTAATAAGAGCCTTTGGAAAAGCTTATTATGATGAGTTGGAATTAGTAGCTCCTGAAATCGAAAAAATTGAGCCATAAAAAAAGCCCCTTTCGGGGCTTTATAATATCTATTAATGTTCTACTTCTCCTTCAGCAAGAGGAACATCCTGAGGAATAAAATCATCCACCGCACCTGGCTTAGAATAATCATACGGCCAACGATGTACCACTGGCAAAGCTCCTGGCCAATTTCCATGAATATGTTCAACTGGAGTGGTCCATTCGAGCGTATTAGACTTCCATGGGTTCTGCGGTGCTGCTGGACCTCTGTAAATGCTGTAGAAGAAATTAAACAAGAAGATTAACTGACCCAATGCGGCAATAATTGCGAAAACAGTTATTACAACATTTAAGTCCATAATCATATTGAATGATTCGGTGTCAAATTCACCATAAACTGAATAATCATAATAACGTCTTGGCGCACCAGCTAGTCCAACAAAGTGCATCGGGAAGAATACGCCATAGGCGCCAACAATGGTAATCCAAAAATGCGCATAACCCATTCGATTATTCATCATACGACCATACATCTTAGGGAACCAATGGTAAACACCAGCAAACATTCCAAATACCGCAGACATACCCATAACGATATGGAAGTGGGCAACAACAAAATAGGTGTCGTGTATTGCAATATCTAACGCGGAATCTGCCAAGATAATCCCTGTTACACCACCGGTAATAAATGTTGAAACTAAAGCAATCGCAAACAACATGGCTGGAGTGTAGACAATTGATCCCCTCCATAAGGTAGTAATATAGTTGAATACTTTAACTGCAGAAGGAATTGCAATCAATAAGGTTGTAAATACAAACACACTTCCTAAGAATGGATTCATTCCAGTTATAAACATGTGGTGACCCCACACGATAAAGGATAAGAAACCTATCGCCAAAATTGAACCGATCATCGCCTTATATCCAAAGATTGGTTTTCTTGCATTGGTTGCGATAATCTCGGAAGACAAGCCAAGCGCTGGTAGTAATACAATGTATACTTCAGGGTGACCTAAGAACCAAAATAAGTGTTGGAATAAAAGAGGTGATCCACCGTGGTTCGTGAGCATTTCGCTACCCACCATAATATCAGACAAATAAAAGCTTGTACCTGCCATACGGTCCATAATGAGTAACAATGCCGCTGATAATAAAACGGGGAAGGATAATACACCTAAAATTGCTGTAACGAAAAACGCCCAAATAGTTAACGGCATTCTTGTCATCGTCATTCCGGTAGTACGTAAATTCAATACAGTTACGATATAGTTCAAACTTCCGATCAAAGAACCCGCAATAAAAATAGCCATAGATACCAACCACAAGGTCATTCCGAATCCAGATCCTGAAACTGCTTGCGGTAAGGCAGACAATGGTGGGTATACTGTCCATCCTGCCATCGCCGGACCATTACCAATAGTTCCCCAATCCCCAGGAAAATCAATGCCAAAAACAGATCCATTCATTACAAACAATGACAGGAACATAATTAATGAGGATAAAAGGAAAAACCAATAGGACAACATATTTAAGAATCCAGAAGCCATATCACGAGCTCCCAACTGCAAAGGAATTAGGATGTTGGAAAAGGTTCCAGAAAGTCCACCGGTTAGGAGGAAAAACACCATGATGGTTCCATGTATGGTAACCAATCCAAGATACATGTCTTCTTTCAGTACGCCTTCAGGGGCCCATTGATCTCCTAAAAAGAAATTCAAAAAGTCTGAACTTTCTCCTGGCCATGCCAATTGAATTCTAAATAAAATAGACAAAAGCATAGCTACTAATCCCATAAAAACAGCAGTAATTAAGAACTGCTTACCAATCATTTTATGGTCTTGGCTAAAAATATATTTTGAAACAAAACTTTCTTCATGATGATGATCATGATGATCATGAGAATGTACATCGTGTGCTGCTGAAGCCATGTTTATTGAGTTTAAATCTTTAATTAATTAATTCATTGCTGTTTTAACGGTATCCTTTGCAGGTGTTACGGTTGCTGCCGGAGCTGCTGGCGCAGGAAAATAGGTGGCCTTAAAGTTTTTGGCTGCCCTACCTTTCATCCATGCATTATACTCTGCCTCTTCTAATACAACTACCATTAACTTCATTTTGTAATGCGCTCCACCGCAAATTTTATTACACATTAACACATAATTAAACGTTGGGAGGTTCTTAATGGTTCGCATCTCCGCTGTGGTTATATTTGGCGTAAACTTCACACGCGTTCCATATCCTGGAACAGTATTCATTTGCGCTCTGAAGTGTGGGAAATACGCAGAGTGTATTACATCCTTTGAGCGAAGAGAAAACTCGTATGGTTTATTTACACACAAATAAAGGGTGTCTTTTTGAATAATATCATCATATGCATGTTTATCTAGAGAGGCATTGTGTGTAGATTTCATTTGTGTTAATAAGCGCAATAAGCGTTCTTTACTTCCTAAATCTTTTCTAAGAACGGAGGTTAAAGAGTCTGTTAATACCGTATCACGATTATTCAGTAACTTCTTTATATCTAGAATCCCACCAGCTCCTTGACGCATTGCCAAAATTGAAGAATCGATTGTCGCCGCTGTCATTAAGCCTAGTTCATTGTTCCCTAGAATCAATTTATAATCCGTTTTGCCTAGGGTATTATCTCCACCGGAATATCTTGCAGTCCAATCAAATTGTTTAGAATAAAGCTCAATTTGGATTGCATCTTTTGGAGAGGCGGATGTTACTTCATTCCAAGTTCTTAATCCTAAAATAATAATTACTGCAAGTACAGCAGCAGGTACAACAGTCCATAGCATCTCCAACTTATTGTTGTGCGGATAATAGTATGCCTTAACTCCAGGCTTTTTTACATACTTATAAGAAAAGAAAAACAACAAGAAATTTGTCAAGAAAAATATTGCGATAACCAACGCAAAATTCAAATTCAACAACCAATCTGTTGCTTCTCCTTGAACCGATGCTGCAGGACCTCTACCGGTCCATCCGTACTTCATCATCAAATAGATGAACCCGCCAAATTGAAATAACATAAAGACGAGCATTAACTTAGAATTCAAGTAATTATCACGGGTTGGGATTTCATGTTCACCATGTTTTCTCAACTTTGCCGTTAATTCATAAACCCGAACAAGCTGTGATATGGCAATAGCTCCTATTACCACAATCAAGATCATTATCAATTTATTTTCCATTTCTTCCGCTAATTTTCATTAAAATTCATGATGTATACTCTCATCCAAGAACGGGTGATTCACCGGCGTTAATGGAGCTTTCGATAGATTCTTTAACAAAATCAAAATAAATATTCCTGCCATCATAACTGGTAAGCCTATTTCTAACATCCCAATATGCCAATTTGCGCCAAGTGACCCTCCGGATACCATAATATAAACATCTAGCCAATGTCCAATTAAAATCACCAATCCAACAAACATTAGTACTCCGGCATCTCTTTTTGCATCTCTTGACATTAAAATCAACATCGGAAAAACGAAGTTTATAAAGAACATCCCAAAATACAGATACTTATAGTTTTCTGTGCGCATCACGTAGTAAACGACCTCTTCACCGATGTTTGCATACCAAATTAGCATATACTGTGAGAACCATAAATATGACCATAGGAAAGAAATAGCAAAAATCCATTTACCAATATCATGGATATGCGAATCATTTACATTCTCTAAGTAACCAAGCTTCTTTAAATAAATCGTAGTTAATACAATAACAACCATAGCTGATACCCACATTCCTGCGAAGGTATACCAACCAAACAAAGTGCTATACCAGTGCACATCAATCGACATTAACCAATCCCACGCAGATGTTGAACTAAACACCGCGAAAAAGACTAAGAACGTGGCTCCTTTTCTATAGTTTGTAAAATGGATTTCTGTTCCGCCTACTTGATCCTCCAACAACGAACGCTTTCTAAATCCGCGCAAGAACAATAAATACACTGCGAAATATACTAGGGTACGAATCCAAAAGAATGCTAGGTTTAAGTATGGCGACTTTCCTTGAATTAGCTTGTCCTCAGCCACGGTATGTGAATCCATCCATGTATAGATGTGTGCACCTTTCATAAATGAAATGGTTAATAAAACAACACCAAATATTCCTATTCCATAAGGCAAATAAAGAGCTACGGCTTCAATTACACGCTTTACCACTGCATACCAACCAGCTTCAGTAGCGTAATTTAAGGCTAGAAAAAACAACGCACCCAAGCCAATTGCAAAAAAGAAAAAGGCATTTATTAAACCATTCGTCATAAGGCGAGTAACAAAATGTGCTTCACCAATGTTGCTAATAATTCCAACAATGGCTAATAAGGCTCCAACCCCAATCAGTCCGAAGGCTGTGTTTTTCGCTTTTTTAGTAATTGTAAATTCCATGATCTTAGTTTTGTTTTGTTGTATCCTTGACAGCTGTAGCACCATCCGCATTAAACTTCCCGTAATCAGCTGATTGGAGGGTTCTGATGTAATGAATTACTGTCCATATTTCCTTTTTATTCAATAAGGAACGGTGAGCTCCCATCATGCCTTTACCGTAATATATCGAATAGAACATTTGGCCATCAGATAAAGCCACACGTTCTGCATAATTCGGTACACCTGAGTACGCACCAGAAGTAACCATTGGGCCGTTACCATCTCCTTTCTCTCCGTGACAGTGTTGACACATTGCAGTAAAAAGTTCTTTTCCTTTACCAAGAATTGCCTCTGCGTTTCCTGCATTGAGTGCGATCATGTTATTATCCGCCGCCGCTGCTGTGTAATGATCTTCACGAGTGAGTTGATCATTGTACATTCCGTGGCTTGCTTTGAATGACTCATTCGCCAAGCGTGTGTATGGCATCATTAATTTAACTTCCGCACTATCCGTACCAAAATATGGGATAGTAAATGCAGGAGGTGCCATTGCTATTAAGCGGGTTTTCTTTGATTCATCGATACGACCACGAACTTCGCCATAATCAACATAGGCTTCAATCGCTGGTGAACGATACATGTCGGGCATATATTCTAGACCCGGGCTATCTGCATTGGATGTACAGGAACTCAAAATGAGTACACTTACGGCTACAGTTCCAACTATTTTCAAAAAGGACTTTTTCATTATTCTCCTTAATTCTTATTCGATTATTTTCTTATCTAACTCAACAAATCCAGTGTCTTTTAACAACTCATCCAATTTCTCTTCTGAAACACCATGGTTATCAGACAACCTAATTTCCATTACAAATTTATCATCTGTTGTTCTCGGGTCTGGGTTTTGTGCAGGCATACCTGGTAAGGTTCTATTAAGCAACAAGTAGGTTATTGCCATACCATGCGCAGCACACAACACGGTAAATTCAAATGAAATCGGAATGAATGCCAAAATGTTCTCTACATAAGAGAAATTTGGCTTACCACCAATGTTCATTTTCCATTCAACTACCATGAAATAATACATTCCAATAGTTGCTAGCGTCAATCCAGTTAACCCATATAAGAACGCCATGATTCCAAGGCGTGTTCCTTTAACACCGATAATTGGATCAATCCCGTGAATTGGGAACGGGCTGTAAACTTCCGAAATTTTAACCCCTCCAGAGACCAACTTCTTAGCGCTTGATTTAAGCACCTCGTCGTCTCCATACATTGCATATATTACTTTATCTGACATAATCCGATATTAATGATGTTTATGATAATCAGGTGATTCTTTATACGATTGTCCCGATCCTTTAAGGATTGTTTTAACCTCATTCAATGCTAGCACAGGGAAATAACGTGCGAACAACAAGAAAAACACAAAGAACAAGCCAATCGTACCTACGTATACTGCGATATCGATGTGGCTCGGATAGTGCATACTCCAAGCAGCCGGAATGTAATCTCGATGAATTGATGTTACAATAATTACGTAACGCTCAAACCACATACCGATATTCACAACAATTGAAATAAAGAAAGTAAATAATAAACTTCTTCTCAATTTTCTAATCCACATAAGCTGTGGTGAAATCACGTTACATGTCATCATCGACCAATAAGCCCACCAATATGGACCCGTTGCACGATTCAAAAATGCATATGCTTCATACTCGACACCTGAATACCATGAAATAAAAAGCTCTGTAATGTATGCAGTTCCAACAATTGAACCCGTTACCATAATTACAATGTTCATATATTCCACGTGCTTTGTATGAATATATGCTTCTAAGTTCATTGCTTTACGCATTACAAGTAATAGTGTTTGTACCATGGCGAATCCAGAGAATACCGCACCCGCGACAAAATACGGAGGGAAAATCGTAGTATGCCATCCTGGAATTACCGACGTGGCAAAGTCAAAGGATACAATCGAGTGAACCGAGAATACGAGTGGTGTTGCTAAGCCCGCTAATACTAAAGAAACTAATTCAAAGCGATTCCAATGTTTTGCTCTACCCGACCAACCAAATGATAAGATGGAGTACATGCGTTTCGCAACCGGCTTTTTCGCACGGTCACGTATCGTTGCGAAATCTGGAATTAATCCGATATACCAAAACACCAAGGAAACAGATAAATAAGTAGAAATCGCAAATACGTCCCATAACAACGGCGAGTTAAAGTTAACCCATAAGGAACCAAAATGATTAGGAATTGGAAGAACCCAGTATCCTACCCACAAGCGTCCCATGTGAATTAAAGGGAATGTACCTGCCATAAATACCGCAAAAATCGTCATCGCCTCAGCAGATCGGTTAATTGCCATTCTCCATTTCTGACGGAAAAGCAATAACACCGCAGAAATTAAGGTACCTGCGTGACCAATACCTACCCACCATACGAAGTTTGTAATATCCCATGCCCAACCGATGGTTTTGTTCAATCCCCAAACACCGATACCCGTTCCAAGTAGATATAAGATCGATCCAACGCCATATAATCCGATGATTAATGCGATGGCAAATAAGATATACCACATTTTGGGTGCTTTACCTTCAATCGGACGACATACATCTTCGGTTACGTCGTGATATGTTTTATTCCCAAGGATTAGGGGTTCCCTAATTGCTGCTTCCTTTTGCATTGTTCTTGCTTTTAGTTTCTGTAAATATCTTAGTTTCTAACTTTTACTTTATACCAAACGTTCGGTTTAACACCAACCTCTTCTAGGGCTTGGTATGCTCTATTGTCTGAGGAACTCGCTTTTACGGCTGAGTTATCGTCATTCCAATCTCCGACTATAATGGCATTCGTAGGACAAGCTTCAGAACATGCCGTAGCTAATTCACCATCTTTAACCGGTCTTGCCTCTTTTTTAGCCGTAAGTTTAGTGCTTTGAATTCGTTGAACGCAGAATGAACATTTCTCCATTACCCCACGAGTCCTTACCGTAACATCTGGATTAAGCACCATACGACCTAAATCATCTTGCGCAGGATTTACTTCTGTAAATTTCTTATATGAAGGGTAATTAAACCAGTTAAATCGGCGCACCTTATAAGGGCAGTTGTTTGCACAATAACGTGTACCGATGCATCGGTTGTAAGCCATTTGGTTCAAGCCCTCATTGCTATGGGTAGTTGCGGCAACTGGACAAACCGTTTCACATGGCGCATGATTACAATGATGGCACATCAAAGGCATGTGGACAACCGCTGGATTCGCTGCAGCTTTTTCTGCTTCTGTATAATTGAAATCATCCTCATTCGCTTTTTTACCGATGGTAGATTCTTCCGCTGAAGCATAATATCTATCGATTCTCAACCAATGCATTTCACGACCTCGTCTAACCTCATCTTTACCAACAACAGGTACGTTATTTTCTGATTGACAAGCAACTAAACAAGATCCACAACCAATACAAGAGGATAAATCAATGGTCATTCCCCATCGGTGACCAACTTTCTCGATTGGATGCGCATTCCATAAGTCAAACTCTTCAAGTGGAGCCTCTTCATGGTGACCATGCTCATTTAAACGCTGCAATTTATGAATCGGATTAAATTCTTCTCGATCTCCTTTCAAAAAGGTTGACAAGGTAGTTTCTCTTACGATAGAATCACGCCCCATCACCGTATGATGAATTTGTGTAGCTGCAATTAAGTATTCACCTTCAGACTTAGCAATAGTTGCACTGGCCGCATATGAAGGCAAACCATTCGCAGCGGCTATACACGGATATACATTAACTCCAATTGCTTTTCTATTTCCTTTATCGTCTAACTCATAGCCACCATATTCCTTTGTTTGATATGCACCACGGCCGATTTTTTCACCGTTTGCACCGCGTCCATATCCCACCGCAATTCCAACGGTATTGAATGCTTGTCCTGGTTGAGGATAAACCGGAAGTGTTACTTTTTGTCCATTCACGGTAACAGTAGCCATATTCAAGCCATGTTCTTGGTCATAAGTAGTAACGTATCCCATTTTTTCCATTTGAACTGGATTCATGGTAATGTAGTTATCCCAAGTAACCTTAGAAATTGGATCTGGGAGCTCTTGTAACCACGGGTTACTTGCTAAACCTCCGTCGCGAATTCCTGTTTTTTGATAAAAAACAACCTCCCAATCACCACCCTTAGTTGTTGCATTAGAGGAAACAGCCTTGTACGCAAATGTTGAAACAGGTGCATTAACCGTTGCACAACTGTTGTGCGTTAACATTGAAAAATCAGCATTACCCAAGGTTAAAGCCGTAGCTTTAATTGCATCATAAGCAACTGTAGAATCTTTTCCATTACGAGTTGCTGCACCTGCCCAAACCAATACAGATTCTAACGCAGCGTAGGTATCACCTAATGGACGGATTGTAGGTTGAGCAACTGCATAATGATTCGCTTTTGGCATAAAATCATTCCAACCTTCTAATTGGTGATGGTCAGGAACAATATATGTTGAAACCGATGCACTTTCATCCGCATATCTCGATGTAGAGACATACATTTTCAAACCATCTAATCCTTTTCGTAATTTATCACCTTTTGAGGAGGTATAAACCGGATTGGCGCCTAGATTTATTAATACATCAGGACCTTTACCAGCAATAATTGAATCAAAAAGCAGATTTGCCTCCTTGTCATTCGATTGGAAAAGTCTAACATCATTCGTTAAATCAATCGTTGTTCCGTAAACATTCAATTGATTATTAATTGCGTTAGTCAATAACTGCTCAGCCTCGTTATTAGATCCACAGACAACTAAGGATTCTTTTTTGCTTGACTTAAGCGCGGCAATTGCAGCGTCAGCCACTTTTTTCGCATCAACAGATAATGCACTTGAAACTAAGGTAGAACCGCCAAGACTTTTAAGTATGTAAGCTAATACATTGGCTGATTCTGATGGTTTAATCTGAGCTCTTCCATCGGCATTCGAACCTGTAATGGACATAATCGACTCAAACTGATAATGCTTAGACATGCCTTTTCCGGGCTGTCTATTCACACCATACTGAACCGCATATTCATTACCCAACAGCCACGTGCTTAAAAAGTCTGCACCAACGCTTACAATGGTTTTAGCCTTTGAGAAATCATACGAAGGAATTACAGCCGCTCCGAAATTCAATTCGTTTGCTTTTCGAATTGCACCATAAGAAATGGCATCATATTGAACCACTTTTACCTTGGAGGCTCCATTCACCGAATATGCCGAAGCCATCGTTGAAATCGCTGTGTTCAATGAAGGACTGATTACTGTCGGCGTTAATAACACGATTTCTTTAGCACCTTTAAGCGCAGTTAAAATCGCTTTATCCGCCTTATCAACAGAAACATTAGCATCAACCCCTTTGGCACGGACACCATTCAGTCTTTCGCTATCATATAATCCTAAAACGGATGCAATAATTTGTGGGTTTGTTCCACCTTTTGTAAAACCAAAATCTTTGTTTCCTTTAATGAAAATAGGACGTGCTTCTCTAGTTTTTACGAGAATACTAGCATATGACATGCCGTCGTAATACGTAGATGCATACCATGTAGCAACACCTGGTGTTACATCTTCAGGTTTATTCACGTAAGGTACTGCTTTTGTCACTGGTGCTTCACACGCAGCCAACGTTGCTGCCGCTACTGAGAACCCTAAAAACTTAAGGAAATCTCGACGGCCTGTTGAAGATTCAGCTAATTGCTCATCTACCAAAAATTGCTCAACAGAGTTCTGATATGGGAACTCATTATCACGATGTTTTGTAAATTCAGGAGTTTGATTTAACTCTTCAATTCCTTTCCAATATTTCTTTGTTACTTCCATAACTTGTTTTATTCGCTATAGTAAATTAATAGTGACATTTAGCACATTCCCAACCACCCAATTCATTGACAGTTAATTTGCCGTCATTGGTTAAATATTTTCTGTATAGGGCTTTGTTTTTCTTCAAACGGCTATGTATTTCGTCATAATATGCATTTTTGCCGTCACCAACGGTAACCTCTTTGGCTCCGTGGCATTCGATACACCATCCCATCGTTAGGGTAGCTTTAGTCAATTTAATATTACCTTCGATTTTATTTAACTCCTCGATTGGTTGAACCTTAGCGGTTTCTTTCATTTGTGTCATATCACCGTGACATTGCTTACAATCAACTCCACCAACCACTACGTGCTGAGAGTGATTAAAATAAACGTGATCAGGTAAAACGTGTACTTTATTCCAAACCAATGGCTTGCCTTTGGTATTTCTGTATCCGCCTGCAGGACCAAATTTAGTATCCCAACCCGCAGCAGCATAAATCTTCTTAATTTCTCCGGCGAATGGTTTCCCTTCACCGTTTATTTGTTTGTGGCAATTCATACACACATTTACAGTTGGTAATCCTGCATGCTTTGACTTCGTAACCGAGTTGTGGCAATATTTACAATCAATGCCATTCTCGCCGGCATGTCGAGAGTGTGGGAAAGCAACAGGCTGCGAGGGTTGATAATTTTCCATCACGTTAATTGAATACAAGCTTTTGAAAACCACCACCAACACTGCTATTGTCAACACCAAGCCAACTAATCCGGTAATACCACGGTATTTCCAGGCCGTTGCTTTAAACTCTTCCCAATAGGTTAGTTCATTATATTTCTCATCACCGGTACTTGCCACTTTGAGTTGACGACGAACACCACCAACACTTAGAATAATTACGACAAACAACACGGCTAAGATTAGCCAAACAAAGCCTAATCCGCCCTCTTCCTCTTCACCATCCACTGGTGCATTTGGATCTGCTGCACCATCTTTGGCCGCTGCCGGATCTTCTTTAGGCTGTGCGTCAGCGTAATCTAAAATTTGATTCACTTGATCATCCGTCAAATCAGCAAAAACTGTCATTTGCGAACCGCCATATTCCTTAAAAACTGCTGCTGCTCTTTTTGAAGCACCACTTGCTCTCAATGCAGCATTGTTTTGAACCCATTTAGTGATTAAATCCCCTTCTCCAGCATCAATCCATCGTTGACGTGCACCATTCAGCATTGGGCCTGTACCGTTTTTGTGAATTTGGTGACAACTGGAACATTTTGATTTAAAAAGCGCTTCGCCTTGCGCATTTAGGGTGTGTTGAACAAAAATGGTAACACACAAGAAAGCAAACAACCTGAAGGATTTCGCCATTGTAACTTGTTGAATATTAGATATTTTCATGAAACTAGTTTCTAAATTCTCGTTTTAAAAAGCGCATTTGAACACTTTTTCACGATGCAAATTTACACGAATAGAGAAATTTCATGACACATTCATGACAAAAAAAGCGGACAAAAATTAATTTATAATCATTCTAAATAAGGAAAAAACTGTCGCTGCTTGTAAGTTGATGAAAGTTAATACCTTTGGCTTATGTTAAATCGTAGTTTTCTCAAGCGCCATATACTTATACTTCTACTTATGTTTAGTATCAATGTCATTGGGCAGCTCACTCCACACAGTGATCCGATCATTGAGCGGAGTATAGATAGTAATAAACACTATCGAAACGAACTTTCGGGATACAGAATTCAATTAGCTTTTGATAGCGATAAAAAACTAATTGACTCACTTCGATTGAAATTTATTTCAACGTATCCGAAGATCGAGACATATATTAGTTTCGAAGCGCCTTATTTCAACTTTATGGTGGGTGATTATCGCAGCGAGATTGAGGCGGGTTTATTCAAACAACAACTCCTTGGCGCTTATCCCCTGACCGTTATTCAGCGCACCCGCATTAAGTTACCGCGAATAGACTAGTTATAATTAAAAATGCGCCCAGCCCTGTGCTTTTATTTCATGGATCGATCCTGCTTGGTCCATTAGTTGAGCAAGACCATGTTCCTCTGTAAAATATCCAATCGGGGTAAAATGCGGATTACCTTTGAGTGTTAAAAAATCCTGTTGAGATACAGAAAACAACAACTCATATTCTTCTCCACCGTTCATGGCGCAGGTAAGCGGAGAAAGATTAAACTCGGAAGCCAGCAACATCGTGTCTTCATGATAAGGCAATTTTTCTTCGTGTATTATACATCCTAAATTGCTAGCAGCGCACAAATGTTTTAATTCCGAAGCGAGTCCATCTGAGATATCAATCATGGCACTTGGCACGACACCCAGCTGCTGCAACAGGGAAATCACATCCTTGCGTGCCTCAGGCATTAATTGCTTTTTAATCAAAGGATCATATGGTGCCAATTCTGGTTGAATGTTCGGATTTGCAAGAAACACACTTTTCTCGCGTTCCAAAATTTGCAAGCCCAAATATGGACGACCTAAATCTCCAGAAACCATAATAATATCATTGGTTTTAGCACCTTTTCTATATGAAATTTTTGATTTTTCAACCTTGCCAATCGCCGTTACTGACAGCATTAGTCCTTTTGAAGAGCTGCTGGTATCTCCACCCACCAAGTCCACTTGAAAATGTTCACAAGCCTTTTGAATCCCTTCATAAAGTTCTTCAATTGCCTCTAATGGGAAACGACTCGACAATCCAATGTTTACTACGACTTGCTCAGCCATGCCATTCATAGCATACACATCAGAAATACTCGCAGAAATCGCTTTATATCCCAAATGTTTCAACGGAACATACATGAGGTCAAAATGAATATTCTCTAGAAACACATCAGATGACACCAGCGTATAGGTTGATTCATCGCGTTCTATAACTGCGCAGTCATCTCCTATACCAAAAACTGTAGATGAATTCGCGGCATTAAAAGCAGCCGATAGATGGTTTATCAGACCAAATTCCCCAAGACTTTCAATGCTTTTTTTTCCTAGGTCTTCTTTCATAAGGTGGCAGATTGGTGTTAAGCCAGTGATAATGCTTTAATAAAAACAAAAACCCTGATTGCTCAGGGTTTTTATTGTTGACCCACTAGGGCTCGAACCTAGACTCTTCTGAACCAAAATCAGACGTGTTGCCAGTTACACCATGGGTCATTGGGTGCGCAAAGTTAGGAACTTTATTTAATTTTCAAAAAATCCAAATTGAAATTTATCTATGGAATTTTCACTCAACGCGATATATTCCTAAATTCGCATCCATATATTATTCTTTTTATCATGAACTTTAAAAAGCTTAACACCTTAACCGGTTGGTTTGTTTTTGCTATTGCAACAAGTGTTTACCTAATGACCATGGAGTCTACAGCAAGTTTGTGGGATTGTGGTGAATATATTACTGCAGCTTATAAACTAGAGGTAGGACACCCTCCAGGCGCCCCATTGTTCATGGTGCTTGGCCGGCTGTTTTCTTTTTTCGCTGCGCCAGAATCTGTTGCACTTTGGATTAACGCATTGTCTGCCATTTCAAGTTCATTAACAATTCTCTTTATGTTTTGGTCTATGAGTCTTTTGTTAAAGAAGCTAGTAATCAATCAAAAAGGCGAACTGGGAAATGCTGATGGAACCATGGTTATTGTAGCCTCGGGAATTGCTGCCTTAGCCTACACCTTTTCTGATTCCTTTTGGTTTTCTGCTGTAGAGGGCGAAGTGTATGCCATGGCGTCACTTTTTACTGCAGTGATTTTTTGGGCCGCCTTGAAGTGGGATGAAGAAATGAATTTAGTGGAAAACCCGCAAGCAAGTCCAAACCGATGGATTTTAATTATTTTCTTCATGTTAGGACTGGCTGTTGGAGTCCATTTACTTGGAATTCTTGTAGTTCCTGCTATTGGATACTTAATTTACTTCAATGTATCCAAAAACATTTCATGGGGCTGGTTTATTCTCACCGGAGTTATTTCAGTGTTTGCCCTTGGGTTCATTCAAGAAGCTATTATCCCGGGATCTATTGCACTTGCCAGTTCTTTTGAGGTGTCATTTGTAAATTCTTTCGGACTTCCATTTTTTAGCGGCACCTTATTCTTCTTCATATTATTAATTGGAGTTTGTGTTTTTGCCATTCGATATGCAAGAAAAAAGCAACACACCATTTTGTATAATACCATCATGGGTCTTACCGTATTGCTAATTGGTTACGGATCTTTTGCCGTCATCGTTATCCGATCAAATGCCAATACCCCATTGGATGAAAATGACCCGGAAAACTTAGTGACACTTCATTCTTATTTGAAACGAGAACAATATGGATCTAATCCTATATTTTTTGGTCAGTATTGGAATTCATTTCGTTTAAACGAAACGTCAGACGAAAATGGTCAACCGCGCTTAACATCAAAGGATGGCTGGGGAGATCTATCACCTTATTACCTTAGACGATTTGTTGTTCAAGAAGGAGAAGCCGATGTTAAGGCCTTTATTAAAGAAGCTGATGCGAAGGCTTGGACTAACAAAAATAAAGGGTCTTTTACCATAACGGAAAAGTACTATGAGAGCAATAGCTCCATTCGAATTGGCGCTGAACCCGCGTATGCGCAAACCACCATTTTCCCAAGAATGTATGCAGAAACACCACAGCACATTCAAGGATATAAGGAATGGAGTGGCTATGATCCAGCCGACGGAGCTGGTGATGAATTAGGGAGAGACGGGATGCGTCTTCCCACCATGGGAGAAAACCTTACCTACTTTTTTAGATATCAAGTGAACTGGATGTATGTGCGCTATCTTCTATGGAACTTCTCTGGACGTCAAAACGATATTCAAGGTCACGGAGATAACATGAGAGGAAATTGGATTAGTGGGATTGATTGGGTGGATGCTCCAAATGTGGGTCCATCAGATGCACAGCCTTTCTATACCAGCGAAAACCCGGCTCACAACCGCTTCTTTTTAATTCCTTTTGCATTTATAATCTTGGGTATATTTTTCCATTTTTATCGCGCACCGAAGGATGCCTTTGTTTTGACCTTAGCGTTTCTTTTTACAGGATTAGCCATTGTTGTGTACCTGAATCAGAAACCACTCGAACCTAGAGAGCGAGATTATGCATATTCTGGTTCCTTTTATTTCTTTGCGATGTGGTTAGCTTTTGGTGTGTATGCCTTGTATGACTTTATTGGTTCGATCGATAAAAAATTAGTTTTGAAACTCTCCTATTTTTTCGGGGGAGGACTCTTACTGTTTTTAATCGCGGGTTATGGTCGCATGTGGGTTGTTCTAACGGTGTTAATTGCATTACTTATTGGCCTTTCTTACCTATTGAGTAAAGCCAAGCTGAGTGGTAAAGCCCCAGTTATGATTATTGGCTTGTTGGGTTTATTGGCCCCTATGCTTATGGGTACACAAGGATGGGACGATCACGACCGCAGTGGGAAAACATCCGCACGCGATTTAGCATACAACTATTTAAATTCTTGTAAAAAGAATGGCATCTTATTTACTAACGGGGATAATGATACATTCCCCTTATGGTATCTGCAAGAAGTTGAAGGGAAACGAACAGACGTTCGCGTGTGCAACCTATCGCTTATGGGCACTGATTGGTATACAAATCAAATGAAAATGAAGGCCTATGAATCCGAACCGTTGCCAATTGCTTATCGTGAAGATCAAATTTTAATGTATTCCGGGAACACGGATCAAGTATATTTCTTGCCTTTGCTAGAACTAATTGGCCTGAGTAATGATGGGGCGCTTTTGAAAAAAGTAATCGAGCTTAGGTTAAAGAAAAACAAAACGGTAGCAACACAAGTTGTAAATTATTTCAATGGCAAAATGGGAATGTTGCGGAGCTCATTCTCAGTAACTCAACCGAATCTTCAAGGCGCTTTTGATAAAACATGGAGTCAAATCACGTCGAACGACACCGTGAATCTAGCACAAAACATAATCGGAAAATTCACGGGAATAAGCCAAATTTTCAAGAGTGTTCAACAAGGTGCTATTAAAATTGAAGACGGTGCGGCTAAAGAATTACAAACCTTGTTTGATGAATTCGAAAAACCATGGATGAGTGTTGACCTGAAAGATGCAATGGACTTCGTTCGAACCGATGAAAACTATATTGTTGATCAAGACGGGAATCACATTTACTTCTTCCCTTCGAGTAAATTCTATTTAACCGTAGATAAACAAAACGTAGTCGCTTCAGACATCATCAGTAAAGGTCAATTAAGTCAATGTGCTTCTGAAATTGAATTTGCGTTCAATGAAGACCAAGACCGTTATTTAACAAGGGATGAAGTTATGATGATGGATATTGTGGCGAATAACGATTGGAAACGAGGAATTTACTTCTCAAGTAATCGCGGGTCATCCTTCTCCTTAGCATTATTAAATGGCGGGTGGGTAAAACAAGTTGGAATGGCTTATGTACTTAGTCCTGTAAAAACCGCAATTACCGATTTTTATGACCGCAACGAGATGTACCGGACGATTTCTTCTGTATTCCAATACGGTGACATGGCGAATCCAGATGTCTTAACAGATTATTACGCAAGAAGACATACGTCACAATTCCGTGCTAACTTTTTAATTTTAGCTGAGCAGTTTTACCTTCAGAACAACACCAAGAAAGCAATTAGCCTTTTAGATCGTTCACTGGCTGTAATGCCGATTGAAACCGTTATAGATTTTAGCGAAGTAAATGCATGTGATCCTATGAATATGTTGACTTATAATCAGAACAATCGTTCATATCTTTATGGGGAACAAGAAATTCGCGCAAAATGCAGCGGTAATCTAAATGAACACGTTCAACTTTACTATCTATGTAAAGCAAATAAAAAAGGGGCGGAACTTGGAAACAAGTTGTTGGATCAATATGAAACCATTTTGAATTTTTACGAAAAAGCTGACGTTGAGCTAAGTTCAAATACGCAAAATACCGAAGACTTGTTTGCCGTAACCGATGCGATTTTCAAAATGTATACAACCTTGGAAGACCCAAAAATTCACGCTGAAAAAAGCGCCTTTGGAATCCGATTAAAAAAGGACATTGATCGCATTTATAAAAAAATTCTACCAAGCATGTCTTCAAAATTAATTGCCATTGGGAATGAAAATGGAGAAGATGCGCGCATGGGGATTGGGGTTTATGGTCAGCGTTTTGATTCAATTACAGGAAACTTAAAAGCGATTGGCGAACATTATGGGTATTTACCCAAATCCATAAAGCCAAATAGCGAACCTGCACCGAATACGACTCTTCCTATGATGCAAGGTCAATAATATGTGGTTTGGAATTTGGCGATTTTCATGGATGAAGTTGCTTTTTCCGCGCTTAGTATGGAATGTCCCAAATGATTCGAATGTATATTTAACTTTCGATGACGGACCTCACCCGATTGCAACCCCAAAGGTGCTAGAGGTATTGGCACATTTTGGTATAAAGGCTACCTTTTTTTGTGTCGGTACGAATGCCCAAAAATATCCTGAAATCATACGAGAAATTGAACGGGCAGGACATGTGTTAGCGAATCATACCTACCATCATGAAAATGGGTGGACAACACCCGTTGATGTTTACATGGACTCCATAACAAGAACACGCGCGTTAATTGAATCGAATTTATTCCGTCCTCCTTATGGTCGAATTAACCTTCGAAGTATTTATCGCATTAAGAAGGCTGGTTATCAAATAATCATGTGGTCTTGGCTAAGTAAGGATTATAATACCAAGCTACAAAACACAACCATAATCTCTGCAGCAAAACATATAAAAGCAGGCGATGTATTGGTATTTCATGACAGTCAAAAAACGGAAGAACGAATTGAAGAGCTCCTCATGGAAATCATACCACGTATTCAATCCAAACAACTAACATTCAGTACATTTGTAACCGAATGAAAAAGCAATCAAACAAGAAAAATACAAGATATTTTCTTGCACTTCTTTCTGGATACATTATCCTGCAATTCTTATGGTGGGGATTCATGCTAATCACGGAAAACCCAAGTAAAGCAACCATGGTCATAGGTGAAGGAAGTGTGTTTCTAGTCATTCTAATTTATGGTATTTGGCGCTATCAATTGAGTATGCAACGAGAACTCTCTTTACACCAACGTCAATCAAACTTTTTACTTTCCGTTACCCATGAATTAAAAACGCCTATTTCGTCAGTCCAGCTTATTCTTCAAACCATTATTAAGCATGAATTAGACCCTGACCAGATACGTATATTCTTGGAAAAGGCATTAGATGAAAATAAAAAGTCAGAATCTTTGATTCAAAATATGCTCCATGCGGCCAGCCTTGAAAATCAACGAATCGAATTGTTTAGAACGGCCATACGAACGGATGAATTCAATCCAGAATTAATGAAGCAACTTCAAAATCGATTTCCCGATTCGGCCCTCAGTATAAAAATTCCAAATCCGTTTATTTTTCAAGCGGATAGATTCATGCTTGAGAGTGTGTTGATTCATTTGGTGGAAAACAGTGTAAAATATGGCGCTCAACACGTTGTTATTGAACTTGAAGAAGCAAATAATCGCGTTATAATACAAGTGACAGATGATGGGATAGGAATAAACGAAGCGGATCGTCCATTCATTTATGATAAATTCTTTCGCTCTGGTGATGAAAACAAACGAGAAAAACCAGGAACAGGGCTCGGACTCTTTATCGCTAAACAATTTATTGAATTGCATCAAGGTACATTAACCTACAAAGCGCAATTGCCCAAAGGTTCAATATTCACGATAACGTTACCAAAATGAATAAAAAGGTTGGATTAATAATTCTAGACGGTTGGGGGATAGGAGATCAAACCCAAGCAGATGCTGTTTATCAGGCAAACACCCCTTATATGGATTATCTTATGTCATATTACCCTAACAGTAAACTAACCGCATGTGGCGAAGCTGTTGGATTGCCTGAGGGACAAATGGGTAATTCGGAGGTAGGACACCTGAATATTGGGGCCGGACGAATTGTATATCAAGAATTATCCCGTATAAACAACGCGATAAAAGACCGTAGCTTCTTTAACAACCAAACCTTATTGGATGCACTTGATTACGCGTCTAAGAACCAATGTAAGACACATTTACTTGGTTTAGTTTCGAATGGTGGTGTACACAGCGCGTTTAATCACCTAGAAGCCCTGATTGACCTGTGCAAAGAAAAAGATGCAAAAAAGGTATTCATTCACGCCATCACCGATGGACGTGACTGCGATCCAAAGTCTGCGATCACAGATTTTAAAGCACTTGAACGGAGCCTTACATCGAATATTAAAATTGCATCTGTTATTGGGCGGTATTATGCCATGGATAGAGATCGCCGATGGGAACGTGTTGAGAAAGCGTATAACCTCTATGTAAAGGGAGAAGGGGCACTTGTTGCTTCTGCGAAAGAAGCGATTCTAAACTCATATGAACAAGGCATTACCGATGAATTTATCAATCCCATACTTTGTGACCAAGAGGGATTAATTGAGCCTGGTGATGTAGTCATTAGTTTCAATTTCAGAACCGATCGTCCGCGAGAAATAGCCGAAGTACTTTCTCAACATGCCATAGAAGGGTTCAACATGAAGCCCCTGGATTTGTATTATGTTACCATGACTACGTACGATGAATCCTTTACTAAGATGCATGTGGTTTTTCAAAAAGACAATTTAGTACAAACCTTAGGCGAAGCATTAGCTGCTCAAGGTAAAAGTCAGGTACGCATTGCTGAAACTGAAAAATACCCCCATGTGACCTATTTTTTTAATGGAGGTCGAGAAGAACCCTTTGAAAAGGAAGCACGGTTAATGATTAATTCTCCAAAAGTTGCAACGTATGACTTACAACCGGAGATGAGTGCTGAGGAAGTTAAATCAACACTCATTTCATATGTGAAACAAGAACTTCCCGATTTCTTTTGCCTTAATTTTGCCAATCCTGATATGGTTGGTCATACAGGGGTTTATGACGCCATTGTAAAGGCTGTTGAAACCGTAGATAATAAAATGAAAGAAATCATTGAAACCTTACTTCCCCTGGGATATTCATTTATTGTTATTGCGGATCATGGCAATGCCGATTACGCCTTAAACCCAGATGGAAGTCCGAATACTGCACACAGTCTAAATCAAGTTCCTTGTGTTTTGGTAGGGACTGGGAATAAGACCATAACCGATGGGGTATTGGCAGATGTTGCGCCAACCATATTAGCACTCATGGAATTGACGCAACCGAAAGAAATGGCCGGAAAATCGCTGATAAAAAAAGGGGCCTAAGCCCCTTAAATTATTTAATTCCTAAGATTTGTTTTGCCTGGGCATCGTTCGGATCTATGTCATAAACAATCTGAAAATACTCAAGAACTTTAGCTTTATCTTTTTCTGTGGAGCTAGCATAGTAATTACCCAAATATCTTGCGGATTCAATCACCATTTTTTTATTGTTATCCTTCTTTCGATCTTCGCCAACTACAACCTCTAATACTTTTGCGTAATGCGGTTTAGCTAACCAAAGTTCATTTTTTAAATCCATTTGGTAATTACTTCTCGCTCTCCATAAATAAGCAGGTGCATAGTTAGGCGACATCGCTGCAACTTTACCAAACAAGGTGTCGGCTTCTATAAAGTTCTTTGGTCCAGCAAAATAACATTGACCCAAGTTATATACTTCAGCCAGCGTTAATTCTACCAAGGCTTGTCGCTTCAAATACATTTCAATTGCCTTATCATATTTTTTCATTTTATAATAAGACTTTGCAATTTCAAGGGTTAACTCTTTGGCTGCATTTTCATTCATCCCTGCTGCACGTTCCCATTCTAATAAACCCAGTGAATCCTGCCCAAGTTTCATTAACAAGGAACCTCTGATTTTGTAGTCGATAAAGTTAATGTTTGCCGCTGGGACAAGGGTGAAAAAGCGATCACTTGCATCAAGGCCTATTTGGGCTCCATTTTCTATAGATTTACACTCTGCATACGACCCCGCTAACATTCGTTCTGTATAAAAATTACGGAACCCGGCTTGGTTAATCGTATTAACCTCTTCAATTACCTCACAATATTGCTTTGCAGCATACATGGCATTTGCATATCGATATCTTGATTCAATGTTGCTGTTTAATGCCAGGTATTTTTTCCAATCTTGAATCGCAAGTTTCATTTTTTCAAAACGCATGAACATCTCGGCGCGTTCGCGATATGCTGGCGCAAAGGTTGAATCGATTGCGATTGCTTCTTTGTATATTTTGTTCGCCTCCTCATAATTCTGAGCAGCCTGATAAATGTTCGCAACACGCAGTTTTCCGCGAGGTGAATTCTTGTTAATGTCCAATACGATGTTGTAGCTTTTTATAGCCGGGCTCGCATCTTGAGGAGTTTTAGCATACAATGCATCCCCTTGAAGTAAGTAGTTGTCCTCATTGTTAGGGTCTTTGGTTATTGCTTCCTGAAGCAATGTCAAGGCTTGATCAAGGTCTTTGTTTTCAGACTCGATATACATTTCTGCAATTCCACGAATTACTTCAGCTCTCTTTAGGTTTGTTTTCTTTCCTTTAGTAAGTTCCATCGCTTTCAATATTTCTGCTTGGGCACCCGCCTTGTCTCCTTTAAGCCAAAGCACACGGAATTTACCAATCAACGGCATCGGCGTAAGTTTATCCATCTCATATCCTTTATTCCATACAAGAATTGCTGAGTCCACTTCACCTTTCTCAAAGTAACAATCTCCATAGTAAAAATACACATCGCCATTGCTTGGTTCCTTAGCTACTAGGGCTTTGAAATCAATTAAAGCGTCGGCATAACGCTCATTTTCTGTTTTTTTAATTGCTTCGCTCAAGGTCTGTGCAAACAAACTACTTACAGAAAGAAATAGCGCAGAAAATAATACTGTTGTTCTCATGATATAAAATTTAAAACTCACCTACAATTGCTTTGCCAAAGTTACTTTGGAATTCGGTTAACGCAAAGAAATTAATAAAAAATTACTGTGTTGTTAATTGAATTAGTCTTACCGGAGCTTTAGCGGGCACTAATTCGGATTTTTGTATAATTAACTGCCCTTTCTCTCCGATCATAAATAAAACAAATCCTGTGTTTAATCCCGATCGATTTCCTTTATTAATCATCCACATTTCTCGGTGTAATGGATACTCTTTTGTCCAAATTGTACCTGCAAATGGCTGAAACCCTTCTTCGCCTTCATGCTGACTAACATGCATTACATGAACACTATCTAAAAAATTCATTACATCAAAATCTTCTTGATCTGATATCCAATTAACGCCGATCACTCCTATGGCTTGCTTATTATGTTTCACATAGTCAATTACTTGCTCATTTGAATTGAGTGCGTATACATTTTTTGATAGGGTTGACTTTCCAGATAACTTGGTTAGGTAGTTAAAATTCGCTGAATTCACTTTATCAAACACAATTTTTACTGGCTTTCTACTCCCTTTCCATGTAGCACCATCAGAAGATATCCACTCCTTAAGTCGATCCACAGAAATGGTAGTATCTGTATTCTCTGGATGGATGATTAGGGCTACAGCGTCATAAGCGATTAAATCACTTTGAACTTGAACATTTTGAGATTTCAAGTACTTTTTCTCTTTGTCGGTGAAATCACGTGAAATACAAATCGTTTTTACTTTATTATCAAAAAACGCTTTGACAATATCGCCTTCTGGGAGATAGGTTGGTTTAACAGTTGCTTTCGGAAACAAACTTTGAAACGTGTAAATACTCGTTGTAAATAAGGGTTTATATGAATCCTCCAAAAATACATCAATCTTGCCTCGGCCGTGCGTATCAGACTGATAAGCGAGTGGGTTTTCATGCGTTTCGCAAGCAGTCAAACCTAAAATCCCCATTAACCCTAAAATTAATTTAATTCTCATGATCTTTATTTTTTAATGTTCTGATTGAGCGATAGACACGAAAGAGGGAATACGAAACTAAAACCCCAACCAACACCCATCTCTTCCAACCGAAAAGGCCAGGCAATTGATCGGTTAAGGCTATAAAGAACGCTAATAGCAGCGCAGCGAACACCACGGTTAATCCGATAGCTGCATTAATTATTCTAAAATTCATGATATAAAAAAATCCCCAAATTTCTTTGGGGATTAAATGTATGGTTACTGATTAGTTTACCTCAAACTTAACCGGTAAAGTTACCCAAGTTCGCACTTCACGACCACCGTTTTTACCGGCTTTCCATGAAGGCATTTTCTCAACAACTTTTACCGCTGCTTTATCACAAGCCTTGCAACCTGCTAATGGAGTAGCGACAGATACATTAGAGATTCTACCGTCTTTTTCAACCACAAAGCGAACAGTTACACGACCTTTGATTCCTAAATCGATTGCTTCCTGTGGATAATCAATGTTATCATTGATAAACTTAGCCATTTCAGCAAAACCACCTGGGAAATCAGCCTCCTCTTCTACGAATGTCTCAATCGGCTCAGGTTTAGTGTCGATTTGTTTAGGTGTATCATCCGAAGGTTGTGGCGGATCGAAATTCTCATCACTGCCATCTTGTGTTTTATCACCCGCTTTTGTTTGTTCCAATTGATCTTGTGTAGGAACCGGATCTGTTACTGGATCATCTTCAATTACCGGAGGAATAAACGCCGTCATTTTTTCCAATGGTGGTGGTGGCGGGGTGGTTGGCGGGGGAGGCGGTAAATCCTTTGGTGGGGGTTGTACTGTCCACGTTTTATCGCTTCCTTTAGGAGCCTCGATCTCTTCTTTTGGTAAGTTACGAATAATAAACATGGCCAATGAACCTAAAACAAAGGCAAGAATCATACTTCCCATAATTAAGGTAAGGCGCTTATTATAATTCTTCCGTAAGGTATAGGCTCCGTATGCCTTATTTCTATGTTCAAATACTAATTCGTTCCTTACATGGGATGTTACCAACCATCCTTTGGCTGAAAAATAACTAAACAATGAGTATGTGGAAACCAATCCTACAATGACCCAAACTACTGCTAATTCCATGGCGTTACTTTTTTAATTGGGTTTCTAATAATTTAAGTTCTGCCGGAAGCATTGGTACAGGGGCAATTACGCCAATTTCTGCAATTTTAACCTCATCAATTAAATCAATGAAATTCTTACATAGGGCCTTGTCATCTGTTTTTACTAATACTTTCAAGGCTTCTGGCTTTCCTTTCAATTGTTCTAACTCACGCGTGTAGGTTGTGTCTGCCATCTGTTTTGCTTTCACCTTCTTTACCAATCCCTCCTTACGAAGTAGAACGTAAGAATTCAAATCAGCTAACACCTTTCTAAGTCCTGAAGCGCTAAAATTTGTTTCAGTTAATTTTGTTGGTCCATCTTTACCTGGACGATCTGCCGGATAGAACTCACCCGTGTAATAGAAAATTTTATCCTTAGACAAAAGAAAGGTAATTCCATTATTTAATTTTGGGGCATTCTTGTCAACGGGTTCATCGATTTTGGCAGGATAGGCCAAACTCATTACTTTCGGTTTACTAAAAGTAGATGTTAAAACGAAGAACGTCAGTAGAAGAAAAGCCAAATCTACCATTGGCGTCATATCAACTCGTGTTGATGACTTCTTCGCTCTTTTCTTCCCTTTGTCGTGACCACCGCCACCACTTTCTGCTATTTCTGCCATGGTTAGTTGGGATTATTCGGATTAAACTCCGAAGATGTAACAAAGTTCAAATTATTCAAATTCAACTCACGAAAGACGTCAATTACTTTTTCAGCTTTTTTATAAACAGATTTTCCATCCGCACGAATAATAAACTTCGGCTTAAAATCATCGGCATCTGGAGCCAAGCCTTTTTGTTTCGCTTCTTCGTAAGCAGTCTTTCCGGTATTTAATGCAGCCATTTGACTATATGAAATCCAGTTTTTAAGTTGGTTGTCAAGCGAATCCAAGGGAATACCTTCTGTTTTGAACTCCTTTCTACTGTCACCAGGAAGATCAATATAAGCGGGCAATTCCTTCATTGTGCAGCCAAACGTTGACATTAATGCGAACTTTTCAATTTGTTCTTCATTAAAAGACACTTTATAAAGAGACGCCATATTATTTAGCGCTTCTTTACGGGCTTCGGGATTCGTAAGATTAAAATACACTTTTCCGTCTGGATCAAGGGTAACCATTATGTTGTTTTCAGGAATCACTTTGTCGGAGATACTTGAGGCCGTTTCAACGGTAACTGGTTCACTCGGACGAAAAGACGCCGCTAACATAAAGAAGGTCACCAACAAGAACGCCAAGTCAACCATTGGCGTCATGTCAATCGACGGAGAACTCTTGGGGATTTTTATTTTTGGCATTAGTAAAATGCGTTAATTTAAATCCGATTAGTTCTTAGAAGAAAAATCTTGCACAATCGTAAAGCTAGCCTCGTCAATGCTGTAAGTCATTGAGTCGATTTGCGTTGAAAACACGTTGTACATGATAATTGCTATGGTAGATGCAGTAATACCAAATGCCGTATTGATAAGGGCCTCGGAAATACCTGTTGCAAGCGCCGCAGTATCTGGCGAACCGTGAGACATCGCCGCGAATGAACGAATCATACCAAGTACGGTTCCAATCAAACCAACTAAGGTTGCGATGGTAGCACAAGTTGATAAAACCGAAAGGTTTTTAGAAAGCATTGGTAACTCAAGTGCCGTTGCTTCTTCCAATTCTTTTTTCAATGTTTCTAGTTTTTGCTCTTTATCCATTGAACTGTCAGTTGAAATATGGCTGTATTTTTCCATACCCGCACGAACCACATTAGCTAAAGATCCTTTTTGCTTATCACACGCAGCAATTGCTCCAGCAAAATCCTTGCTGTCCATAAATCCTTTGATTTGAGCGATGAATTTGTCAGTTTTCCCTTTACCATTGGCTAATAAAAGGGTTACTAAACGCTCGATAGAGAAAATAACGATGATGATGTTAATTGCTACTAATCCTGGTACAATAAAACCTCCTTTATAAATTACCCCTAATAAATTACCCTCCATTGGTTCTCCTGTTGGATCGTTATCTACGAAGTTGCTCGGATCACCGAAAACATACTTGAAGATTAATATTCCTGCAACCAAGGCAAAGGCCATAGCTAAAAATGCAACAATCGCTGAAAATCCTCCAGCGGTCTTTTTTGCTCCATTGTTTTTCGTCTTACTCATGATGAACTGTTTTTTAAGTTTAAGATTGTGGGCCAAATATAAAAAAAGATTTTTGTGTTCCCAATTAATAAAAAAAAGGGAACAGAATCTTAACATTGAATTATACCTTCGCAGTATGAATTTTGCTGAACAAGAGCAGCCAACTGAGGCAATAAAAACATTAATATCTAATACAGTTTTAGGGAGTAATGGCGCACGATATCGTCATATAAATGCCTTAGAACAACTCACAAAACTTGATAATCCATTGTTCTATTCATTGATGGCAAAAGAACTTTGTATAGGAAACATTACACTGTGCCAACGAGAAGATTCTCTTTATCTTCGATATTTTACATTTCATCCAAGATTTCAGGCAAGTCTTAATTCAACCAAAAGAATAAAAGACCGAGAATCGATCCTTAAAGAAGAAATTAATGTGTATTTAAATTCATTAATTTCCGAAACGAAACAATCAATATATGCCTACATAGAACCTGATAATATAAGGTCCTTGAACATGGCTAAATCATTCGGATTTAGCCCAACAGCGAAAATTGCTATGTACCATTTCTCGAGAAGATTTCCTAGAGCAAGCAGACAGTTTAAAATACTCACCTTCGATGAAGCCATTCCATTCATTAGAAATCAATTTTCTAACTTTAGCTATTATGTTGAAAACCCGAAAAGCGGCATTTACGCTGGGTGGTTAATAAACAATGAAATAGCGCTTGTAACAAGGTTTCATGAAGCTATTTGGGAGATAAAATCCATGAAAGGTCCTTTTGGAAAGCTGTTAAACAACGTCTTGCCCTGGCTGCCAATTGTGAACAAACTTATTACCCCTACCTGTCATAAATTCTTAGCCTTCGATTCATTTTTATCCTTGAACCCATCCATTGATAAGAAAGAAGTAAATGCTTTTTTATCGGCAGGGTTAGCCCACTTCAAGGTCCACCACATGATGCATTGGGTGGATGAATCATCATTGAATAGACAATATGTAGAGGACATACAATGGGGTCTGTTACACAGAATTCTTGGAAAAAGCGAAATAAACCTTGTTGTTAAAGGTCATGCTGCCGCCGGACCTTACTTTATCGACGCGATGGATATGCTATAAAAAAAGCCCGTTTACACGGGCTTTTTGAGGTCTCGTCCGGATTCGAACCGGAGTATACGGTTTTGCAGACCGGTGCCTAGCCGCTCGGCCACGAGACCAGTTTGATTGCAAAAGTAGGAAAAACCCTATGATTCTACAAATACTTATTGTTTAATAAGCTTTACTGAATAGAATCTTCCATTTTGATTTATCGAAACATGATACAAGCCCGGAGTGCACGCTGTATGCTCTTGATTATATCCATCCCAAATCAATGCTGACATATTACTTTCAATTAATGGAGATAAATCTCTTACTAATTTACCTTGCGCATTATAAATATAAATTTTAGCGCCCGCCGTTAAAGGCTCATTAAATTCCAAAGTTAAGTTCGCGTCATTTAAGGGGTTGGGATAAATTTTGACTCCAGCGGCATTTATTCCTGGATATTCTGATAGGCTTGCACTCACCAGTTCACTTAAATTATAGTTTTCATCACCCGGTTGATATAATAAGTAATGATAGTAAACAATGAACATTTCATCGGTTGTGTTTTCGCCAAACTGCACATTCTGTGGCGGAGTATTTGGGTTGAACGGATTATTTGATGTATTGTCAAAAACTGCTTCACCCTTAAATTTATATCCTGCAGGAATTTTCTGCAGGTGAGAAAAGGTATAAAACCCCTGCCAGTGGAAATCCCAATTCGGTACATTAATGTGTTTTAATGTATCGATGTTATTCGGGGCTAACGCATATGATTTGATACTTTTGCCAAGTAGGTGCATATGAGGCATTACAGATAACGCGGAAAGGGCTACCGGTACTCCACCATTATTTGGATATTGTGCAGTAAGGGTTGTAATTTGATTAGCTGGTAAAACAAAATTATAATCGGCAATAATTGGATCAGCGGATACTTGCCTTACCCCTGTTGTTCCTGGTGGATAAAAGTGTAATATCACCTTTGTACTGTCTAACATCCCGGAGCTGCCATTTGGATAATGCATGGCAAAGTAAATTTTTGAACCCGGGCCAATATCAACACCAAGTTTCAACGGCGCGGCAGAAGGAAAAATCAAGGGTGCGGCCCCAGGAACATAAGCAGATAGGAGCTTAGTAGAAGCGGAACTTGGGCTTGAACAAAACCCACTTGTATTGGTGGATTCAACCCCGTTATGATCAATATAAACTAAAGCATGGTGTACTATTTCCATGTTTCCAGGAATGATTTCTACTGCTTTAATGGTTCTGTTTTGTGTGAGGTTAGTTGGTACTGAAAAACACACGTAGTCATCGTTTAACGTAGTTGCATTAGATATATAATTTGGCATTTTAACGGTAAGGTCTCCCGATCCTAATACACTTCCTGTGTTGTAAATTGGTGGTGGCGGTGTTTGTGTAGAATTCCCTTCCGGAAATCCATTGTTGAGCCAATTCAACAGCGTTGTCTTCTCAGCAGCAGTAAGTGCTCTATCATGCAAATATTGCTGATAATTATTGTCGGGTGGCCATGGTGGCATTTGATGCGCTGCCCCGGGAGAAATTGCCGCATAAATTGAGGCAGCCATCGGAGAAGACTCTTGATATGTAGTTAATGAAAACGGTGCAATTCCACCCGTATGATGGCAAGAAGTACATTTATTGTAAAAAATCTGCGCCACTTCGCCACTCCACGTCTGAGCAAATCCCGCCATGGAAAATGCAGAAAAAAATAAAAACGAAACTATTTTCATAAGGACAAACTATTTGATTCAATTAACAAAATTAACGTACAATTACTGATTTAGTTCCAGATTTTCCATTTGATAACAATACGTTAACCAGATAATTCCCCGGGTTTAACCCCGTTAAATCCAAATCAACTTTTGTGTCTTGGGTTTTGTGGCTCACGATTATACGACCTTGTAAATCCAAAATGACTAGTTCATTAAAAAAAGCGTCATGCGCAACAAGGGTTAGGTAATCCGTAGCTGGATTTGGGTATAGCGATACGTCCATCTCTGCCTGCGGTTCTTCAATCCCTGCGAGACAAACCTCATCAACGGCCGTTCCATCGCAGTAAAGCGTTGGATAAAGAATTGCTTGTTGTAAGGGAGTGTTTGCGAGTTGAAGAGGAGTTTCATTACACCCTAACTGAGTAACCAAGAAATCACGAATAAACCATTCTGTTGTATCCATATACGCGTTATTCCCAATGTATGGCACATGGCCCGCACCTGGAAAGGTATAGAAATCGCTAGAAACATTTACAGCACAGGCACGCTCATGCAGCATTCGACTGCCATCCAAATACATTAATGCAGTTCCTGGATTTACAATGCCACGGTTATATTTTACAGTTCCATCCGCAGTACCATGAATAGAAACCATCGGCACATCGCCCGCTTCAAGCCAACTATACTTTGCCAAGGCACCACATAAATTGATTACTCCTTGAACCGAAGAAGAATATCCTGGATTACCGCTATTACCATCTAAGCCCCCCAATTGGTTAATCGTTGCTTGATTTAGATAACCAGAAATTTCACAAATATTATCTAAATATGCTACATGCAATGCGGTAATAGCTCCAGCGGAACTGCCCCCAACATAAATTAAATTGGTGTCAATGTGATAGGTATCTGTAGTTTGTTTGTCTTTATAAAAAAAGCGGATTGCGGCTTTTAGATCTTGCACCGCACGAACAACAGCTTTTACAGCATTCGCTGAATCTATTGGGAAAAACCCGAGTCGGTAATCTATTGAAGCGCAAGCGTATCCCTTACGGGCAAAACGTTGAGATAATGCCGTCATGTCTGGGTCCGTTTTTGAACCGCCCAAAAAACTGCCTCCATGGACCCAAATAATAAGTGGTCTATTCAACTCTGTATCACCAGTCGGTTCATAAAAGTCTAATTTCAGTGAGTTATTAGCACCAGAAAATGTAGTGTTTGCACCATACGTAATATTACTTGTTAAGGTGTGATTAGGGAACACCTCCGTGGCGTATCGTCCGTTTTGACAAGGCTGAGCAAATGAATTGGACACTAATAAAGCAAACGAAATAACTAAATAAGAATATAACTTTTTCATGGGTTAAGGTTAAGGGAATAAAATGGCATTGTAATTCAATGCGTTAATTAAAGGAATCTTTGCACTAAACTTTTTATTAATGGCTTTGATAAATTCATTGGCTAGCAAGGCATTTCCTCTGGGATTCAAATGGATTCCATCCAAGGAAAATGCTCCTCCAGAAACAAACTTTGCAGAAAGTGTAGCGCCATTATAGGTGAATCCTGTGGTTAATTTATCGTAAAAATCTCCTGTTTCCACTAAGGCAAAGCCGTACGTAGTTGCTTTTTGCCTAATTACCGCATTAAACTCATCAATTCGAAGTTGAATTGTCGCAAGTTCATCTGTTGTAAGAACAAATTCATTTCTAAACGGAAATATGGAACCCATTTGATTACATTTTACCGAATCTAAAGGTGCCGTTAATAGTATTTTCTCACCAGGAACAGCGGGTCTTACCCCGAACATTCCGGCATTAGGGTCTGCAACCATAAACGGATTCGCGCCAACTACAAATGAAATTCCAATGGGATTATAAATTTGATTTAAGGAGGCGGCTTTCTCTGCGTCTAAGGTCAACCCGTTGTATGGAATCGTATTAAAAAATGGCCAATCGTTAATATTGGGAATGGTAGCTATGACTGCTTTTACATGTTGGCTAGACAGCTGTTCACACAATTGGGTTAAAGATTCTTCGAAGCCAACGCCAGGAAAACCAGCAAGTGGAGACATCGGATGTTGTGTTGCCCCACTTCTTGCATACGGCAATACGTCCTCAATTCCCAAATAAATGCTACAAAATGTAGGATACCCTCCATCAAAAATATTCTCTTGAACCGAGGAATAGCTACCTGAACCGGGGAGGTTAAATTGATCTTTTGACATTCTTGCGAAAAATGCATTGTGTTGAGGGAGATTAATGTTACCAAAATCCGTTGATACCATGTCAATCATTCGCAAGCCTGGCACCCCAAAATTCGAATATTTTTTAGAGGGATTATAGGCACTTGACGAGAACGCTGAGGTCTCCCCTTGTAGACTGACTCTAACCGGAGAAAGTGAGCTAATACCTTGACAGTCAGTTTTATATCCTAAAATTAAGCGTGAAAGTCCGTTAACGTTTAACCCAATATTTTGATCGGACATCCATGGCATTTCAATGGCTGGAGCACCCGCCATTATTAACTGTTGTTGAAGAATCGCGCCTAATGAATTTTTTTGGCCGTCTAACGACAACCCGTCATCCATATAACCCGCGGTGTGTCCATCACCAATCGCAATGAATTTTGTAAAATCAGCGGTTCCAGCATCAACCACATGGGTTGGCGCTTTCGGTTTACAAGCCAATAATAAAGGCAATAAAAAAAGGAAATATAAATACTGTCTTTTCATTACCAATTATAATTAATTCCAATCCCTGGAGCCCAAGCAATGGTAGTAAATATTCCGCTTAATTGTGTTTCCAAATTTTTGTCCGCGCGCGTTATTTTTGTGGCATAAATCGATGCATCGAGACTAAAATGCTTACTGAATTCATATGAAATCCCTGAGGTAAAATAGGCTCTATTGCCATCCGGAGTTTCCGGTGTCAGATAACCAGTTGGCACGGGAGAAAACCCAAAGCCACCTCCAAGACGAACATTCAAGACCATATCCTTTGCAAAGACAGCATATTGAATGCCACCACGAAACGCAAAAATATTCTTATACATTCTTGGAGATTTGGTGTCTATAAGTGAACTTGTGTTTGTGGCATAATCAAAAGCCAAGGTGTCATAGGTATTCCAACCGACATAATTTATATCTGCCACGATATTCCAAGAGGCGTTAGGTTTTATATTCAACCCGAGGGTTGTTACTGAAGGCAAGGCCAAGGATGCTGAAAGCGTTCCGTTTGGAAAATTCGGCGCCAAGCCTTCAGGTACGGTAAAATCAACTTGTCCATCAGATACCGACATGTTAATACCGGATCTATAAGACAATCCAGCACTCAAAAAGCCTCCAGGGTTGTAATATACACCGAGGTTATATCCATATCCCATGGCAGCACCTGAAATTTCAGCGTGTCCAAACGTTCCGTCATTAAACTGGACCGGTAAATCTTTTTGAAGGTTAACGCTTCCTGGTGAAAAAACAAATCCTGCACCAATACTTATGTTGTCTGTTATTTTGAAGGAGGCCGTTGGCTGAATGTGAAATACTTTCATGGAAAGACGTGTAATTGCAAAACGGCCAATCCAACCTGGCTCGTATTGCACCGTGCTACCGAACGGTGTGGTGACAGATAATCCGTAGGCGAGGCGATGAAAACGCTTAGGCTTTACTAAGGCATAAAAATTAAGCGGCGTACCCACCGGATTTTCTGTTCTGTAAATTTCCTTAGTTGCCGAATCAACATACATTACATTTCCGAAAATCGGCGTTGTTGCAATATTCACTTGGGACTTTGAAACGAAGGAAGCACCTGCAGGATTAAAGAATAAAGTGGAGGCATCTTGTATTAAACCTGAACCAGCACACCCCATTCCCTGTTGCTTTTGACCTTGAAAATTCACCTGAAATCCCTGTGCATTAGCAACGGTTAATGCCATGCTTATAGTCAATAAAGCAAAATAAACGGATAATCTTCTTTGATGCATTACTTTCAAAGATACACAAAATGTTAAATTAATATTAGGTATCCAAGATAGTGTTCTCATCCCCCTCAAGAAACTTAGTGAGGTGTCTCCTGTCCTTTTTTGTTGGTTTACCCGTGCCTAAATGTTGATATGCCCGTTGAGAAGCGACGTAATCTTTCAGTTTTTGCCGTTCTTCCTCTGGTGTAATGTCTTCAATAAAGGAAGGCGCCAACGGAGCGCCAACGCGCTTATCAGTTAATGCAAGAATACGATAGGTGAACCACGCGTTAGATTTTTGCATGGAAAGAATGTCACCGACTTTTATTTCTTTTGAGGCTTTGGTATGCACATTATTACAAAGCACTTTCTTTTTTGAGATTAACTCGGTGGCTTGAGAACGAGTTTTCGTTAGACGAACACACCAAATAAACTTATCGATTCTCAAAGGCATTTCTTACTTTTTTAGTTAGCCCTTGGTAAACAATAGCATGAGATTCAGTAATTAATCTAAGAACTAACGCGATATCTAGTTGTAAGGTGTCTAATCTAAGGGTAATCCAATGGTTTTTATTCATATGAAAGCCTCTAGATATCCAATCATAGGATTCCAACAACTCTAGTATCTGATCTGGTTTAGATTTCAGGGTCACGGCATCTTGCAAATCGATGTCTATCAATAAAAACATTTTACCACCAACCTTGAACACCAAGGTGCGTTGGTCAAACGGAAATCCCTCCGTAGTGTGAGGCAAAGAAAGTGCTGTCGTTCGAATTAAATCGAAGGTCATTTACACATGTACAAATTCAGGACAATCTTTTTGACCGAGCATTCTCAACATTTTCCCATGTGCTTTCAGTGCACTAAAAAATGTTCGATTTGTATAATATGGGAGATTATACTCCTTCGCTGTGTTACGAACGATTTCGGAAATTCCTCGATAGTGCACATGACATATGGTCGGAAATAAATGATGTTCAACTTGAAAGTTCAACCCTCCTACTAACCACGTAAACCATTTGGATTTAACCCCATAATTTGCTGTAGTTAACAGCTGATGTACTTTAGCATCCGCTTGTATATCGCCAGAATCGTTTGGCTTTTCAAACGAAGTATCCGGAATTACATGGGCTGGTTGAAAAATCAAGGCCAGTATGGTGCCTGAAACGAACTGCTTAATTACAAAACCAACCAATATAATCGGCCAAGAGACTGGTGCAAAGAGTAAAGGAAGCACAAGAAAAATTGAAGCATAAACAATTTTGCCTATTATGATACTGGTCCAATGAGAAAAAGCAGATTTACCTTGAGAGTTAACCAATCCTTTTTTACCGTAACGGATGGCTTGTTTATAATCTTTAGTTGCAAACCACATAATGGTCATTAAGGGATAAAAAAACCATGCATACAGGTACTGATATTTATGCACCGGGCGCCACGCTGTATGCGGAGAAAATCGCAATAATTTAACGGGGGCGTCAATGTCTTCATCATATCCTTCTACATTCGTGAAGGTATGGTGTAATACATTGTGTTGGATTTTCCAATTGGTTGGATTTCCCCCAAGCAGATTTAATACAGCCCCAACAAATTTATTTACGTTTTGGTTAGATGAATATGCCCCGTGGTTAGCGTCATGCATTACTGATAATCCAATTCCAGCCATTCCAAGGCCAGCAACGAACCACAACAGAAGTGTCAACCAGATACTATCTGTATAAAATGTGAATGCGAAAGGGACGAAATATAATGCCAACATAAAAACAGTTTTAAGAACCATATTTATATTAGCATGTTTAGATATATTACGCTGAGAAAAGTAAGCGGATACACGCTCGTTTAATGTTTTGTTAAATTCTACATTAACATTCCTAGCGAATTTCGGGGTTGTAAATGATTCTTGCATGGGGTAAAGGTAACCTTAAATGTAATACCCTGTATGTATTACTTAGATTTCTTAGCCAACAATTTAGTATTAATTGTGACCTCATCACTCACAGCATCCGCAGCTCCAATCTGGAATTCTGATCGGATAATTTTAAATGTGGTATGAATGGTGAAACTTTCCCTTTTTCGCTCACTAATCAAAAAAGGAATACTCATTGCTTTTGAGATTCCTTTGGACGTCATCGTGCCATGAACCGTATGAGAATTCTGAACGTTAGTTACCGAATCTCCAAAAAATGTAATCGATGGAAATGTGGCGACATCAAAAAAATCTGATGATTTGGCGTGTTTGGTCATTCCAGGGATTTCTAATACTAATGAATTTACGTCAATAATCAAATCGAACCCATTAACTTCATTAGAGTCTAAGCTTAATGAAACCCTGCCCTTTACGTTAGAAAATTTACCGGAAAAATCATCCGATTGTAAATTAACCTCGGACTTGGGTAGGATTACAAATTGCGTACCTGAAAGTTGGTTTTCAGTATGAACTGGCTGTGAAAGCCCTGAAAAACCAACCGACAGGAAAAGGATATACAAAAACCGTTTACCCACGAGAATTAATTTTTTACTACCTCAAGGTCTGCTTCCAGTTGAATTTCATCCGCAACTACAGCCACTGGCATATCCTTGCCGATAGAAAAATCGGAACGTTTAAACTTTCCTGTGATTTTAAATCCAGCAACATCAACTCCAGCTCGGTTCTTTGCATTCCCGTTGTGTGTAGCTGTTAACATTACTTCTTTTGTTACACCATGCATTGATAAATTACCTGTTAGGATATATTTTTTGCCTTTCATTTTTTTACATGAGGTTGATTTAAATGCAATATTTGGGTACTGACTTACGGCAAAGAAATCTTCGGAGCGAAGGTGATTGTCTCTCGCCTCTAAGCCTGTATTAATTGAGTTTGCATCAGCAACTAAATCAAAGGTAGCATCCAAAAAATCCTGATCATTTGCAGTTGTAACGTTACATGTTACTTTGTCAAAGGCCCCGTTCGCATCGGATATCCCCATGTGTGTTACCTTAAATCCTAAGCGAGAGTGTGCGGAATCAATGCCCCAAGAGGCAGTTGAAATGGCGTTAAATGAATAAGCGATTATGGCTGTAAAAAGCGCTAAATAAATTGAATTTTTCATAATTTTTTTCACAAATATACAGTTCCATTACCATGTAAAGAGCTAACCCGTGTTAAGATTTCAATGAAACAACTCGTGAATAATGGTTCGGGTCTTGTTTACATTAAAATTCGATAAGTGTACCTCTAGGTACTGAAGCATAAGGTCTAGCGCAGGTTTAATTGTTGCTTTTTCTGCAATTTGTTTCTTGTTAAGCAGTTCATTGAATGACTTTGCCCCAGGATTAACGGCTACAATTCCTTTGTTCAGAAATACGCCTTCGTGTAGGTCAAAAAAATCAGCGTTTTCAATTGGTTCGGGTAAAATACCAAGCGGTTTCATCCACTGAGCTAAAAATGTACATGGAAACATATAGATATCTTGCGAACTTCGAAGTTCTTGCATTAGCGAAACAAGGATATTAAACGCTTCTTCATCTTTTTGCTTGTATGCGGTAGATTGATTAACGACATCACACATAAAATAACGAATGGCTAAATAACGCGGGTCTAGATCAGTTGCATCGAAGGGGTCAAGGGGTGTTGCATGCTTTAAGGTACCGTGTCCAAATTTTGGAGTTATGGTAAATTCCAAATCATATAAACCAAAAGGAATGAACGCCGCTTGTTTTTTAGATGTAAAAGCCACTAAGTCTAAGCGCCCAAAATCTTCTGAATAGAAGGAATTTAACTGCGCTTTTGTTGAATGCGGCTTGCGGTATATAAAAAATCCTCGAGTGGCATGGTTCACCCTGCAAAGGTAATTATCCTTTGCGAACCGTTACGGTAACATTTGCTTGATTTTGCTCTTGTTTCCACTGATTTAAGGTGTTTTTAAGTTTTCCTTCTTTTCCTGGTTTTTGAGCTTCTGCAGGCGGAGGGTTGTTGTGAGACTTGTCGGGTTTTGTGTCCTTAAAATTAATCTTGACTATTTCCTTAGTTTCTACCTTTGGTTTATATTCTTCTACAGCGGTATCTTTTTTGAAAACCCCAAATTCTGACTTTAGCATTGATTTGAGTGTTTCTTTTTCTTGAGCAAATTGTTCTTTAACTTCTTGTTTACGGCTAGTTTTATCCCATTCAATAATCGGGTTATCTAAGTCGCCATACATTCTTAAAAAGATTTTCATTCCAGTTTCGTCATCTATTACCGTCCCAAACTCACTGTCTCGATCTGCACCTAAGAGATCTCTAAAATCAAACTTCATCCGATAGTCAATTTTATTGTCGAACGTGTGCGTTCCACTCAGTTCCATATCCATTGCGGATGATGCAATAACCATGTTTGGAATAGTAATCACGCCATTTCTGATTTGCAGCGAGTTTTCAAGCGTAGAAAAAGCAATGTCTTTCATTTTCGATTGAAACTGATCTAAGTTCCTTTTTCCGATAAGCAGTTTTCCTGCATTCGTTTTTAAACTGGCGGCCACATCGTTCAGTGATTCCACGTTTCTAAGATGGCCGTTAAACACCTTCATGTGCGCATTAACTTCCATTTCATTTAAATCAATTCCTCCAATTAAATTAAACGGCGCATAAAAATTCACTTCCATTTGAACTCGTCCAGAAATTTGATTTGCATGAATTACATCTTGATCAAAATTATTCCACTCTTTGAAAAATGGAGTAAAATAAATGTTATTCGATGCTAGATTCGTGCTGATTTCTAATCGTTCTGGGGTAAGTTCCTTTATTTCCATGGCTCCAACAATATCTGCCCCGGCATTTCTAACGTTTAGGGACGGGAAGGAAAGGGTCCTTCTATTAATTACCACAGGACCCGAAACTTGTTCAAACGTATGGTTTTCATAGGTAATACTGCGCGCATTTAAATTGATACGGCCATTAATGTTGTTAGGAAGAACAAAAGATTTTCCTTTAGATTCCTTTTTCTCTGCTTTTGTCGTTTTTCCTAGGTCTTCAACTAATATTTGGTGACTACTCACGGAACAATTTACGGCTAAATCCCCTGAATTTGCCACGTAATTAAATACGTTCTCAAAGGTGCCGTTCATTTGAAGATCACTGCGGTTAATCGCTAAGGTAGCGCCCTCGATCGTTAAATTACTTCCTTTGAGCGTGAATTTCCCGTTGATGTCTTCAAAGGTTCTATGATCGTTACGAGCCTTGAACCAAACGTTGTATAGGCTAATGTCTCCGTTCATTTTTTTAACGTCTACTTGGTCATTAACAACAAGGGAAAACTCTGAGTTGATTTTTGCAATACCATCCATGCGGTGAATAAGTTCGTTTTTAAGGATTCGGTTGGCAATACTTAAATCAATGGTGCCCTTGGCTTTTCCGGAAACTTTAGGTATGTTAAAGTTTAAAATATCCAACGTGCCGTAGAACGGTCCTACTGGAGTTTCAAATGCAAGATGCTCCATAATCAAATGGTCATTTACAGGATTGCCATCACTGATGAACGACCCATTCATTCTTAAGTTTTTAATCTGGGTGTGCTTAACAGGCTCAATTAAGTGGCCATTCGATATACTAAATTTACAAGCAATATTCGGAGCAGATTGATTCTGTGTGCTGCCAAAAATAGATAAATCAAACCCCACGCTTCCGGATCCTTTGTAACGGGTTAGTTCTTTTTCAGCATCATCTAACGAAAGGTTATTAACTAAATCTGTCAAGGTTAGTTCTTCCGATTTAACCTCGAATCGCATACTGTCAACCCCATAATTTCCCGATACAGTAAACGGAATTTTAGCGAGTTTAAAGCTTGTTTTAGGCAGTGAAAATGTTCCTTCTTTGGTGTTTACATTCATTAATAAATCCATGGTAACTGGTTTATTTTGTAACAATGCAACTTTTCCGGATTGCAGGCGATTAATCAACATATTACCCCGTGCATTTAAGTTGAATGCATCTTGATTGAAGTCGCCAGAGAACAACATGTCAGATAATTTCGTAGTGTAATATTGTTGGGATTTACTGTTTAGGTAATTTACTTGAAAATCTTTTGTGCTTACAGAAGATATTTTAACATCATACTTCGATTCCTCCTTCTCCGCTGAGGAATTTAATATTAAGTAATTTACATCGCCGTTTTTAGCTGTACGTACATTTAACTCACCTGCTCCTATCTCTATTACTTTAATGTGATAGTTTTCTCTCCACAGATCAATCGGGTTAAAGACAAGCCGAATGCGGTCAGACTGCAATAAGAGCTTCTTAGATTCATTAGTTTTGAACGCATCATGTACTTTTACGTCATGCACATTGATCGAAAGGTTTGGAAACGTACTCCAAAAAGTTAAATCAACCGTCGAAAAATACACTGGTTCTCGAAATTCTTTTCCCAGTTCGCTTAGAACCAGGTTACAAATTTTATCTTGAAAAATATAGAGCAGTGATGAAATTAAAATCACAAGCCCCGTAATAATTCCCAATGACCACTTGAGTGCTTTAATAAATTTAGCTTTGAATTGCATCTGTTTGTTGTTGTGGGAATGGTTAACGAAGCAAACACATAGAAGGTTACAAGAATTCTATGCTCCCAAGCAGAATTACATTAATTTTTTGTTAATTTACCAATAAATAATACGTTGGTTTTTATGAAAAAACTCTGTTTATCGATTTACTTGTTTGTCGGAGCGATGCATATTAACGGACAATATTGCACCCTTGGCGGACCGTCATCTAATGCGGACTCCAATGTGGAGTCTGTTATATTTACTGGGGTTTCTGGTAGTATTAACCATGTAGGTTGTCCCAGTCAAATTGGTGTTGAGGTATACCTAAATGAATCAACCACCTTAAGTGCTGGTTCAAGCTATTCGCTGCAGGTTGATTTTGGGACCTGTGGAGGAAATTTTGCCGGTGCAGGTACGGTGTGGATTGATTTTGATCAAAGCCAGACCTTTACCCAAAATGAAATTGTAGGGACTTGGGTTGGAACGCCTCCGGCCGTGCCTGTTCTCTTTAATGTTTCTGTGCCCAACAATGCGCATAATGGAGCAACAAGAATGCGCGTGACCCAACAAGAGGCAGCTACACTCCCATTAAATCCATGTGGTGCATTTCAATGGGGCTCGGTCATGGATTTTGGTATAACCATTATTAATGGGCTTGACTGTGGTGCATTCGCAGGGGATGACCTAGCAAATGCCATTGAGGTCCCTGCTTTACCTTTTACGGATACCGTAGATCTATCATATTGCTACGGTAATCAAAATTTAGTGTATGATTCACCTGATGTTTTTTATAAACTTCTACTAAATCCTACAATGCAACAGGTTAGCGTAAACAGCTGTGGCTCTGATTTTGATACATATTTAACGGTATTAAACCCTCAAGGCGTAGTAATTACGTATAATGATGACCATGAATTATGTGCCCCGTCCTCCTTGTTAAGTTTTGATGTCAATGATCTTGGCTTTGTTTACATTGTCGTTGAAGGATGGGGAAATGAAACAGGAGTAGCACAACTTGAAATCACATCTTCTTATGCCGGTATTGGCATGTTAGAACACCCCACGGTTAATTTATATCCAAATCCTGTGGGCGATGTGCTTTCAATAAGCGAGGAGGTTAAGGATATAGAAATAACGAATCTTTTAGGCCAATCACTAATTACCTCATATGACACAACAACACAACTTGTTGTTTCTGATCTTGAACCAGGTGTCTACACCTTTCATTTCCAAGTAAAGGGAGTAACATATTCCAAGCGATTTTTGAAACTATGAAGAATTTAATTTATTTATGTTTTGTTTTTCTCGTTTGGGGTTCATCGTGCTGGGGAGGTATTTGGAATAAAAAAACTAGTATAGGTGGAACGGGAAGGCACCGAGGTGTCGGTGGAAACGCATATCAATTCGGGTATTTGGGATTGGGACATGTCAATGGAGCCGGGGCAGACATCTCCTTTAGAGATTGGTGGCAATACAACCCGGCGACGGATAGTTGGACACAAAAATCTGACTTTCCCGTTGCAAATCACGGGGCGGTTTGTTTTAATTTAAATGATCGGGTTTATGTTGGCGGTGGGTCTTCCCTTACCAATGAATTCTATGCATTTAACCCCCTGTTAAATCAGTGGACGCCAATTGCCAATTGTCCATTATCACCCGGTGACGTGCAAGGGTTCAGCGCAGGAAATAGAGGATATGTAATCTACACCAATCAGCTTGCAGAGTACAACCCTGGCACAGACTCTTGGAGTTTGAAAGCAAATGTCCCGGTCAATGCAAGCAATTGGTCTTGTACCTTTTCGAATGGCACAAGTGGGTTTTTAAAAGTCGGACACTCCTTGTTTGAATATAAACCAAGTCAAGATGTATGGATGGCAAGAGCTAATCACCCAGGACTAAGCACCGGGGGAAGTTATGGTTTTTCAATCAATGGTATAGGCTATGTTGCTTCTGGATATGTGGGTGGTTTATCTACCGTTACAGAAGAAGTGTGGTCCTTCAATCCAGCAAATAATACTTGGACAAGAGAAGCCGACTTGCCTGGATCGTCACGGCGGTTCTTTGGATCATTTTCCATTGCAGAAAAAGGATATATTGGTCTCGGAACGAATGGTATCAATTTGAATGATGTGTGGGAATTTGATCCTTCTCAAACCCTTTCGGATGCGGGTGAAAACCAATTACAAATCACACTTTATCCAAATCCCAGCTCAAAAGAATTAAGGCTTAACGGCCTCCACTCAGCGCTTAATTACGCTATTTATTCTTATGCCGGAGAACAAGTTCTTTTGGGTGAAACAAATGGAGAAATTGATATTGAACGCTTGCCTCAAGGGAGCTATTTTATTATATTAAATAACATGAAATATGTTTTCACTAAAGTGTAGGCGTTTCTTCGGTGGTATTGCGTTTTTATTAGCCTGTTCAACCGCATTGGGTCAACAGAATGTGTGGGTAAAACTCAATGACTTTCTTGGTGGAAAACGAGAGCGAGCGGTTGCGTTTAGTGCGAACGGATATGGGTATGTCGGGACGGGGACAGATACTGCAGAATTAGTACGTAATGATTTCTGGAGGTACGACCCAAATACAGATTCGTGGTCGCAAATTGCAGCCATGCCTGGGTCTGCACGAAGGGATGCTGTAGCGTTTGAACTGAATGGATTTGGTTACGTTGGTACCGGAATGAGTAACCATTTCTCTGCCAATGGAAGTATACTTTCAGACTTTTGGCGATACAATACGGTGATGAATGTATGGGATTCAATTGCCCCTTTTCCTGGAAATCAAGGGGTTGGAGTTTATTTCGCTACAGGGTTTAGTGTTGGGGGTAAGGGATATGTTTGCGGGGGAAAAACGGGAAACAGCACTTATAGCAGCGAATTATGGGAATATAAACCCTCCAATGATACCTGGTTTCAACGAGCTTCTTTTCCAACCGGCATTCGCTACTTATTAAGTTCATTTGCCATTGGAAACTTCGCATATGTAGGTTTTGGGGCCACACAAGATGTATATAAACGAGATTTGTATCGATACAATCCAGGTAATAACCATTGGGATCAAATGCCCGATATGCCCGGAAATGTAAGAGGTGCTGCAACAACCTTCGTACTTCAAGATAAAGGATATGTTTGTGGAGGAAATGACGGGGGTTTACTCGATGATTTATGGGAATTCAATCCAGTAAATGAAGAATGGACCTTAAAGGCATATTTTGGGGGCTCAGAACGAAAAAATGCCATCGCATTTAGTATAAATAATGCATTTGCTGTGGTGGGATTAGGGAAGGGATATTCTGGTAAAAAAGAAAGCTTATATGCTTACTATCCCTCCTCGTATGTCGGCTTGAATTATAATATTGTCAAAGAAATTCAAATTTTTCCAAACCCAGGAAGAACCAATATTCAACTCCGGAATCTTCCCACTGACTTTGAAAGGATTGAGTGTGTAAATTTTCAAGGGTTAACAGTATTTTCTTCGAATAATGTACCCGCTTCAGATGCATTTGAATCCTTACCGACGGGGATATATTATCTAAAGATATACTGTGAAAACCAACATTTAATTGCTGTTAAACCCCTTTTGATTCAATAATGAATGTTAGATTATTTCTTTTCTGTCTTTTAGCTTTTACTTCGTTTGGGCAAGATTATTGGGAATTGCGCGACTCCATAAAAGGTGCTCCTCGAGCTGGTATGGCTACTTTTGTTCTGGGAAATAGAGGGTATGCCGTAGGTGGAATTAAAGTAGATGGAAACACAAGAAAAATGTACTCTTATTCTAAACCACAAAATGATTGGGATGATGAGGTCTCCTTAGGCGGAATAACTGGTGGCGGGTTAGAGCGAAATTTGGCCTGTGGATTTTCTCTAAACGGGAAAGGCTATGTGTGTCTTGGTGAAGGCCTTGGGAGCAACTTCATGAACGACCTTTGGGAGTTTGATAAAACCAATCAAACATGGACACAAAAAGCCGATTTTATTGGTACACCCAGACGAGGAGCAACGTCATTTGTTATTAACAATTTGGCCTATGTTGGAACAGGCGAAGATGAGCAAGGACTTTGCAGTGATTTTTACACATACTCTCCAATTGAAAACAACTGGGAAGCAATTGCAAATTTCCCCGGTGACGCACGAAGACAAGCGGTTGGATTTGAATTAAATGGGTATGGTTGGGTTGCAACGGGAGATGCAGGCACGCTAAAGAACGATTTATGGTCTTATAACGTAGTAACAAATCAATGGCAGCAGAAAAGTAACATGCCCGGCAATCCTCGATTGGGAGCAGTGGCTTGGAGTACGTCACCTAGTGCTTATATTGCAACCGGACAAGATCCAACCGGTGCATACTTGAATGATGTTTGGCAATACAATTACTATCAAAACTCGTGGACTCAACGGAATATTTTTATTGGTGGAGGTAGGGTAAACGCGATTGCTATGGTTATCAATGGTTCAATATACGTTGGTGGTGGTTACAATGGCACCTATTTAGATGACTTTTTCACCTATAATGGAATTGCTGAGTTACAAGAAGATGAAATATCATTAACGCTATATCCTAACCCAAGCGATTCATGGATAAAGATGGGGGGATTAACAAAACCCACCTCTTATATTATCTATTCTGCAACAGGGACGGTGAAGTCAACAGGAGAAACTTCAAGCGTTGAAGGTGTTTCCATAGAAAACCTCCCAATTGGAACGTATGTTATTAAGTTAACGACACAAAACACCACAATATGTCGCTCGTTTATAAAACGTTAATACTTATTGGAGTTCTAGCATTGGTTAATTGTGGTTCTTCGAATAAGAAGAAACAAAAATCAAATGATTCTGAAATAACAAAACCCACAGAACAAATACTGTATGCCACCTTTCAAAATTCTGATGGGACATGGGGTTATGATATATTATCCGCTGGAAAAGTACTGATTCATCAACCAAATATCCCTGCAATTCCTGGAAATAAAGGATTTCAATTAGAAACACAAGCCACACAACTTGCACAATTAGTTGTGCGTAAGATTAATGCCGGAATTATGCCCCCAAGTGTTTCTGCTGAGGAGGTTAAAGGAATTATTGGGAATTCTAACTAAACGTGTAAGGCTCTATTTCCAGTAGCGCCTAAAGCCGCTTCTTTTAATGCTTCGGAATATGTTGGGTGTGGATGGCAAATTCTAGCAATATCCTCTGCCGATGCACGATACTCCATAGCCACGGCAGCTTCCATGATCAGATCGGCTGCTCGTGCCGAAATCATATGAACCCCCAACACCTCATCGGTGGTTTTATCCGAAATCACTTTAATAAACCCACTGGTATCCATAGACGCTCGAGCCCTACCAAGTGCCTTGATTGGGAAATTCCCAATATTTACTTCAATACCTGCCGCTTTTAATTCTTCTTCTGTTTTTCCAATTGAAGCAACCTCAGGCCAGGTATAAATTACTCCTGGAATTAAATTATAGTTTATGTGTGGTTTTTGACCAGCAATACATTCTGCAACAAAAACACCCTCCTCTTCTGCTTTATGAGCTAACATCATGCCTTTAATCACATCTCCAATCGCATAAACATTAGGAACAATAGTTTGAAGGTGTTCATTAACCTCAATTTGTCCTCTATTATTTGGCGTTATACCAAGCTTATCAAGACCTAAGCCGTCTGTATAGGCTTTTCTACCTACAGCAACCAAGCAATAATCCGATTCAAGGGTAACGGTATTTCCTTTTTTATCCGTGGCGGTCACGATGGTTTTATCTCCAGTATTTACTACCCCTTGAACCTGGTGATCAAAATGAAACTTCAACCCTTCTTTCTTAAGGATTTTTGCGAGTTCCTTTCCAATGGACCCATCCATCATCCCTAACAGGGTAGATGAATTTTCGATCACTTCTACCTCCGAACCAAGTCGAGCGTATACTGATCCTAACTCCAAGCCAATAACACCCCCTCCAATAACGATTAATTTCTTTGGGATCTCAGCTAGGGATAAGGCTTCGGTTGAGGTAATAATACGTTTTTTGTCAGGAACCATACTAGGGAAAAAATTAGGTTTGGATCCTGTGGCAATAATTACATGTTTCGTTTGAAGTTCTTTAACTCCCTCTGAGGAAGTTACGGAAACGGTAGTTGCATTTACGAACGAACCGATTCCTTGAAAAACTTCAATTTTATTTTTATCCATTAAGTACTTGACGCCTGCACACGTTTGCGAAACCACCTCATTTTTTCGTTGAATCATTTGAGTGAAATTTGCTTTAACTCCATTTACTTCAATTCCGTGCTCAGCAAAATGATGTGTCGCGTTATAAAAATGTTCAGAAGAATCTAATAATGCTTTGGAAGGAATACATCCAACGTTTAAACAGGTACCACCAAGTGTATTATACTTTTCAATGATGGCTGTTTTCAACCCTAATTGCGCGCAACGGATTGCAGCTACATATCCTCCTGGCCCTGAACCAATAATTACCACGTCATACATAATGTCAATTTTAGATTACAAAATTACGACAAGCAATCTTAAATGTTCCAAAAATCTATTAGAATTAAGCAACCGAATTGTATTCTCGTTGTTTATATCCTTGTATGTCAAAAGAAATTATGATTGCGGGAGCAGGTTGGTTAGGACGTCCCCTCGCAGTGGCATTAAACGATAGCCATTACGTCGTTAAGGTACTTAGTCGAAGTGATGAACAATCTGCTTTTTTTAACGCGCACAATATTTCGCTCATAAAACTCGACTATTTACAAATAGAACATTCCAAAATTAATTCTGAACATAACACAACACTCATTATTTGTATCCCACCGGTAGCTCATTATTGTTCAATAATTAACGGGTTAATTACTACGTTAGGCCCACGTCATATCATTTTTTCAAGCGCAACAAGTGTCTATTCACAAACAGCTGGTGAGGTAACTGAAGAGTCTTCACTTGGAGGAAATCCGGTGTTAGAAGAAGCCGAATCCTTGATTATCGATTCAGGGATTCCATATAGCATTCTGCGTTTTGGAGGCTTAATCAATGAACAAAGAAATCCAGCAACTCATTTTAGTGGGAAATTCAATATTCCTAATGGCGGTGCACCTGTCAATTTAATACATCGAGATGAAATTATTGAACTCATCGCCCAGGTGATTGAAAAAAACGCGCACGGAGTATTTAATATCGTTTACCCAAGCCATCCTACTCGAAAAGAATATTATGAAAAACAGTGTATTATACGAGGATTATTAGCATGCGAATTTACCGAAGAAGGCACCGGAAAAATTGTTAACGGTTCTAAAATTAGCACCTTTTTGAACCGCCCCTATCGCTTTTCTATTGAATAGTTTACAGAGTTTTACCTACCTTTGATTGACCAAAAATGAAATGGATTCTTCCTTTTTTAGTCTTTATGCTCTTAACCTTTGAGGTTAATGCATCACATATTATAGGTGGAGACATATACTACGACTATTTAGGAAACAATCAATACCGATTTTATCTCACCTTATATCGGGATTGTGCCTCCAGTGGCGCAGCTTATGATGACCCCTTGCAATTAGCGATTTATAATGGGAACGGGACCTTATTTCAAAATGTTAATGTGCCATTTCCGGGAAGTACACCAGTACCATTAAACTTCAATAATCCATGTGCAACTGCTCCAGGAGGAATCTGTGTTGAAAAAGCCACATATATCGTAGTGGTTACACTTCCCCCTACACCCCTTGGATATGATGTTTCTTATCAACGCTGTTGCCGAGGGCCCAATATAACGAACTTAATAAACCCAGACGATACTGGAATCACCTTGACTACTCATATCCCAGGAAGCAATTTGGGTAATGGTTCACTATATCAAAACAGCTCGCCGCGATTCACTAATTATCCTCCTATATTACTATGCAATACAGAATCAATTACCTTTAATCATGGAGCTACAGATCCAGATGGTGATGTGTTAACTTATTCTTTGGTAACGCCTTTCGCCGGTGCAAGCTCTGTTACGCCTTTACCACCGCAAACACCAGCACCCCCCTATGCACCGGTCATGTGGAATCCGGGATATAATGCCACTACACCACTCGGACCTGGTTCAGGAATTACCATCAATGCAAATACTGGAATGATGTTGGTTACTCCCCAGAATGTGGGTTTGTTTGTCGTTGGAGTTAAAGTAACCGAAACACGGAATGGAATTGTAATTGGGTCTACCGTAAGGGACTTCTTATTTAGAGTCTTTGATTGTAATATTACCCTACAAGCCTTATTGCCTGCACAAGAACAACTTCCAACCTTTGTTTCCTATTGTCAAGGATTAACCGTGAACTTTGTAAACAACTCCTATGGTGGTTCTGCCTACGCATGGAATTTTGGGGTGCCAGGTGTAACGAATGACGTAAGTAATCAAGCGCAACCTGGATATACTTATCCCTCTCCCGGAACGTACAATGTTTCGCTTATCGTGAATCCGGGCCAGCCCTGTACGGACACCGCTTATATGTCGGTCACGGTAAACAATCCGTTTTCAGTGTCTTGGTCGAGCGAAGACTCTTTGTGTATCGTAGGGAATCAATTTAATTTTACAGGAATTAGCAGTGCGCCTCCCGGGATTGGCACCTATACGTGGGCTCTTGACAATACGGCATCTATACAAAGTGCCTCCGGTTTATCCGTTCCAAATGTTACGTTTGCCACTCCTGGATTTCATTCCATAACAATCAATGGTGATAACGGAGACTGCATCACGTCTTTTACTGATTCGATTTTTATCTTTGATGTACCTGTTGCACAAGCCATAGCGCCACAAAACGTAAACTGTATTGGTCTAACTGTCCCATTTGGCAATGCCTCTAGCAACGCGTTAATTACCCATTGGGATTTTGGGGTGAATGGTCAATCTAATGACACAAGTAATGCAATCGCTCCAACCTATACCTATGCGAATGCGGGAACCTACCAAGTTATTTTAAATGTAAGTTCTGGTCTGAATTGCAGCGATTCAGATACCCTAAGCATTACGATAAACGAACCCCTTGTGTTAGCTTATTCAAATACAGATTCCCTATGTATAAACGGTGGTTTATATACGTTTGATGGGACCGTCAGTGGCCCCCCTTCCGCATCCTATTGGTGGGATTTCGGTCCTAACGGAATTCCTCAAACGGCAAATAGCGTTGATGTTTTTCCTGTAGGCTTCAGTCAAGCTGGGTTTCAACCCATAACGCTATACGGTGCATTTGATAATTGCATAGATTCGATACAAGGCAGCGTGTATGTCTATTTTGAGCCAACCATTGGATTTACGATGATTCCGGGCCTACAATGTGTACCGTTTTCGGCGACCTTTATTAATACCTCAACCGCTGATGGTCCGGCAACCTATAGCTGGGACTTTGGGGATGGTGCCACTTCCAGCAGCCTCAATGGATTTCACGTATATACCGTAGTTGGTAACTATAATGTTGGACTTACAATGACCACACTTGAAGGGTGTATTGACACCCTCAATTTGCTTCAGCAAGATTTAATTGCTGTTAACCCCTCTCCGATCGCAGCATTTAGCGTAAGTCCGAATCAAATAGATGTGTGTAATAATGAGGTTGTATTTACCAATCAATCCATCGGGGCAACGAGTTACTCCTATATTTTCGACCATCGAGGGTTTTATTCAGAGTTGCCAGAATTCACGCATGAATACCAAAATACAGGAACCGATTATCCTACGCTTACGGTGTCCAATGAGTTTGGTTGTAAAGATTCTACTCGAGAAACCGTCATGGTACTCCCATTTTCGATCTATATACCGAATACGTTTATTCCCGACCAGGACGGAAAAAATGATGTGTTTAAAGCGGAGACAACCTTTGAAATAAATGAATGGGAATTTATTATCTATAACCGGTGGGGGCAACGCGTATTTGAAACAGATAATCTAGCAGAAGGATGGGATGGAGTGTTTAATGGCATGCCGGCTCAAGATGGCACGTATACGTATAATATCAGGTATCGGGGTTGTGAATTCCCAAGCGCATGGCAACAGCTTACCGGCTCGGTTCGTTTGTTAAGATAATCACTTACGCAACACGAAGTTTTGGCCTAAGTAAACTTTTCTCACCTGTTCATCATTTGCTAAATCTTCCGCGGATCCGCTTTTGAGAATCTTTCCCTCAAACAACAAATACGCACGATCCGTAATGGAAAGGGTCTCTTGAACATTATGATCTGTAATGAGCACTCCGATATTTCGTTTTTTTAAATCGGACACAATTGACTGAATATCTTCCACAGCAATGGGATCTACCCCAGCAAACGGTTCATCTAACAACACAAACTTGGGGTCAGTGGCTAAGGCTCGGGCAATTTCCGTTCGGCGTTTTTCACCGCCGGAAAGGCGATTCCCTAAGTTTGTTCTAACATGATTTAAAGAAAATTCGGAAAGCAATTTTTCTAATTTTTCTTCTCGTTGCGCTTTTGACAAATCGGTCATTTCTAAAATTGCTAAAATATTGTCCTCAACGCTTAATTTACGAAAGACCGAAACTTCTTGTGGAAGATAACCAATGCCTAATTGAGCTCGCTTGTACATCGGTAATTTTGTAATTTCTGTTCCGTCCAAAAAAACTCTACCCTCATCCGGCCTAACCAAACCAACAATCATGTAAAATGAGGTTGTTTTTCCTGCACCATTCGGACCAAGTAATCCAACAATCTCACCTTGACTGACTTCAATTGAAACGCCATCAACCACACTTCGGTTCCGGTAAGTTTTGCGGATTTGTTCTGTGTAGAGTTTCATGATTCGAAATTACTAAAAATTGAATGAGATTCGTCCCCTTACACCAAAAGGACTTGTTCCTGGTACGTTGTGTGTTGCTCTCCACACAAAATCGACGCGCAGTACTTTGAATACATTTTCCAGTCCTGCTGAACATTCCACATATGGAACCTGGCCAAACGATTTAACATAATCCGGTATTATTACATTGTCAGCATGTCTGCTTGAAAGCGTACCATATAAAACACGCGCAGTTGATACGAATCTTAAGTTTAGTTTATTGATCCCAGGAATTTTATTAAAAAACAGTCCTTCCCAATGATTTTCGACAAAGGCACTGGCATATTTATCAGAAATAAATTCTAAAAAATTCATTTTATTATAGGCTGTAAGTAATAACCAATACGATTGATTTCCTTCATGAACTTTTAAAAATGGAAATGCCGTTGAACCAAAAACACACCCCATGCTCGTTCCATATCTCAACCTTCCAAGTGCACCAAGTTGTGTATAATGTTCTAATTGAAATTCAAGTTTTTGATAATTGTACATGCTGCCCGCTATACCCTTCACGCCAATTACACATTGTAATGATAAGATAGGAAAGGCGGAGCCAACACTCGTTCGATCAAATTGTCCGGATAAAAACTCTTCGTCTTTTGTCCATCGTATTCTGGTAATTATTTCAGCGGTGGTTAAATTTCTTAGAGTATCAAAACCACCAACACTTGTATTAGGGCTTAAATACGCACTAATTCCTAAAGGGGTATAATCCTTCCAATCAAATCCACCTAGGATAATTAAATCTTTTCTAATATCCTTTTCTAAATTAAATCCGATCTTCTTTACAAACGTTAATTTGTCAAAAGGGGCTGTATTTAATACGGTAGCGAAGGTGTTTCCTAATTGTGCTGCGGTTGGTGATTGACCAATTTGCTCTAAATCGTAAGTAAAATAGGTGGACAACATGCCCCGTTTCTTAGGTGTAATATTAAACCGGATTAAACTGGAATATTTAAACCGATCATCCCCTATGCCATAACCTATTTTCCCCCCAAGTTCTATACGCTTTGAGAAGGCGTTGGAGGTCCTGATCGCCAAAGAAAGGCGGGTATCTTCAACAGGATTTCTACTAATTAATGACGTAGCATTTCCTAATTCAATTTTTCCCATCGGATAATATCCGGTCGAAGCAAAATACGTTAAGGTTTTAAGGCTTTTGAAATACGTTGTTTTATTTAACGTATCGATCATTTCTGAAATTCCAATTTCAGTCTTATTCAGTTTTTCATGACGCAACGAATCCCACGCATCAAGGTCTTGTGTTTTTGAATTCTCCAAAAATTCAACCGTAGTTGTTGTATTGTAAAAATTATCTGTTTTTAGTTCATTGATAATAAAGTGTTTTCGACTGCTGGTTTTTTTCCCAAGAAACCCATAGATTTTGGTCTTCTCAGTTAACCGAATATCCAATAAAAGAACTTCCTTTTTAAGCATCCAAACCTCTTCTTCAACCTGTTCGAACTCTTGTTCAACGTATAAATCTTGAATATAATTTAAATTCGCTCCTTCGGATATGTTTGCTTTAATTGACTGAATAGCGTACGTTGTATCATGCACCCACATTTCACCATGAAAAGTCAAGTTACTTGTGTTTTTGGGTTCAAATCGTAATTTGTAACAGAATTTATTACCGATATAGGTTGAATCATCAAGATAAAACCGATACATGGAGCGCGCATAATTTGCAAGTGGGCTAATAAAAGATTTACCGAATAAGTCGATCACATTCTCATAAATATTGATGTCTAAGTACATGTCTCCTAGAAACTGAGCGGCCTGAAGATTTTCGACGCCGGTAATTCGAGAGGCTTTAACAACTTCTCTTTTTCGTTTCGGTCGGTTCGCAAAATAAAATTCAGACACGGATTCGGCCAAAACAGCTGGCAAAACCAATGTTTGATTCGTAGAAGTATCCAAATAATTGAGAAGAACATTTAATCTTTTTACTGGGCCTAAGGATGAAAACTCTGAACCAATATTGTTAATATCAACTTGAAACTTATTATACGCTTCATATTGATACGCCTCAAGTTTTTCTTTATTATTTACAGGTTTATGGGCAATAATTTTTTTGTGTAGTTTAGTTGACGGGAATTCATCCGGAGGTAGAACAACAATTTCCTTGACCTCTCTTGATGTGGGGCGAAGCGCTACATTAAGCTCTTGTTGAACCTCTTGTTTTAGTTTAATTCGAACGACCTTGTAACCTAAACTATAGATCTGTAAAGAATCAACTGGATAATAGGTTTCGAGTTTGTATCTCCCGAGGCTGTCTGTAATTGTAGAGATTTTTGTGCCGTAAAAGCTAACCTTAACAAAGGGTATCGGTGATTTTGTTGCCTGTTCGGTAACTACACCAAAGACGGCAGTTTTTTGGGCAATGAGGGCTCCCAAACCAAAGAGAATCATAAATAATGTAAAAACAAGCTTATTCAATCGTATTCTTGTTTTTACTTGTTCGTGTTGAAACCACTATACCAATTTCATAAAGAACAATAATTGGTATCGAAACAATAATTTGAGAAAGCATATCCGGCGGAGTAATCACAGCAGAGATGATTAAAATAACCACAATGGCATGTCTCCTATATTTTTTTAAAAATTCCGGTCCGATCAAGCCGATTTTTGTAAGAATAAAACTAACAATAGGCAGTAAAAATAAAATCCCAGTGTAAAACACCGTGGAAATAACCGTTCCCATATAAGACCCAACAGTAAAATTATTCTCAATTTCAGGACTAATCTGAAAGGACCCAAAAAATTGCACTGTGAGTGGTGCAACAACAAAATAACCAAATAAGACCCCTGAGAAAAAACACAAACTCACGTAAAAAACTAATCCTTTAGCTGCTCTTAATTCATTTTTTTTCAGACCGGGCTTAATGAAAGACCATATTTGATAGAAAATATAAGGGGCTGTAATAATCAAGCCCCCCATAATGCTCATCATCATAGCATAATTAAATTGCCCTGATACGGTCATGCTTTGCATTTTGACGGCTGTATCTGAGACACAAACCCCAAAATAGGCACAGAGTAGTTTAAAGGTTATAAACTCTTTTTCTTTTAATACTAAAAACACATGGTTCATTACCCATTCTTGATAAATCCAAAGAACGACAGCAACGGATATTACAGCAATAGCAATCCGTACCAAACGCCACCTTAATTCATCCAGGTGTTGTAAAAAACTCATTTGTTGATTTTCAGACATCCCACAAATTTAGCTAAAAATCACTGTTTATTTTGGATAATTATCACCACGTAAATTGATTACGTTCTGCCAGGTGAATCTTTGTAAAAACAAGCAATGAAAACAATTAAAATCCGCAAAATTGAATTTAACAACTTTAGCAATAAGGTTCTTTGTTTCGGTGAACTCTGCATTAACAACTTATGCATTGATAGTTATATTGAGCTGAGCTTTAGCAGCTTAAACAGAGTAGTGGGATTACTTAATAAACAATTAACTGAGGTTTCAGTGTATGACTTAATTCAAGAAGAAGTGTATGACGCTGAGAAACATTTTAGCATTGATTTAAACAGCTATAAAACCCTCCCGTTATCTCTTGAGGAATTGGCTGCACAGGGATACCCTTCGCTAAAAATCAGTGCTTAATTAGGGTTGAATAATAACCGTTTCTTCATTGGTTTTTTCGGCCTCAATTTTTATAATTCCTTGGCCTTGACGGTTTCCTTTGTATGCTTCAATGTCTAATACAGCCACACCCGCTTGTCCTAGCTGATAGATTTCGTTGTAATTAAAGGTAGCAATTCCTGCCGCGTTTGTGTATGCCGTATCATAAACAACTACCTGAGAAGGACAATTGCATGTTGACGTTCCGTGCAACACCACCATGGCTTGTTCAACCAAGGCATTATTCTCATCACGAACTTCAATTTTAGCAATGGTGTCTTCTTTTTTAACGCAAGCATTCAAGCCGATTAAAGCAATACTTAAAGCCGCGAATAACAATGTTTTCTTTTTCATTTCTTTAATAAACATAATGATTAATTAGGAAGATAAATAGTTTCAACAGCCGTGGTATGTACTCGACAACGCGTGTAACCTGTTGCGGTTTTATTGTTGTGCTTGACAATTATATCAAAATATCCTGTCGTATTGTCTGGGCCTGATGTATTGAAATACTGATCCATATCAACTGTAGTAAAACCAGACGTATTGGTAAACGTAGTGTCCACAAAGGAACCAGTCGGCGGATTACTTTGCTGATCTCCAATCACTACCACTTTTGCTCCGCTCATTAATTGATTAGAAGATGACCGTACAAATACTTTTAGTATTGCGGGGTCCTTAGACTTACAGCCATTCGTGGATAATAAAAATACTGCCGTAATTCCGAGAATAATTAGTTTTTTCATACAATTTACAATCAATCAAAAGTAACACATAAATTAGTGAAACACAAAATTTTAGATAATTTCAAATACAATTTCTTATTCGTCTCAATGATTCACAAAGCAATTGCAAATAAAATCCTAATTTTGTTTACTTACATCTTAAACCAACTTCGTCCCTTAAAAGTTACACTATGCGAGAAAGAATCGAACAAGTTCAACGCGAAATCTCAGGAATTGTTATTACCGATAATACTGAGGCGGAATCTTTTCGAATTAAATACCTCGGGACTAAGGGCGTGTTAAAATCGCTCTATCAAGATTTTAAAACGGTTTCTAACGAAGAAAAAAAAGAAATTGGGCAACTCCTAAACGAGCTCAAACAACACTTAGAAAACATAATTGCATCTGCGAATTTAAATGATCAAGCGAAACAACCGAAAAGCCTGTTGGATTTAACCCGGCCTGGGCGAAGCACCTCCTTAGGTAGCCTACATCCTCTCACACTTGTTCGCAATGAGATAACAAATATTTTTTCAACGATCGGATTTTCTGTGTCTGAAGGGCCTGAAATCGAAGACGATTGGCATAATTTCTCTGCGCTTAACTTCCCGCCAGATCATCCGGCGCGCGATATGCAAGACACCTTTTTTATTGATTCTTCTATTGAAGGACTTTCATTAAGAACTCATACCAGTTCGGTCCAAGTTCGGGTAATGGAAACGCAAAAACCTCCGATTAGAACAATTTCACCTGGAAGAGTCTATCGAAACGAGGCAATTTCAGCAAGGGCGCATTGTTTTTTTCATCAAATCGAGGGCTTATATATTGACAAAAATGTATCCTTCGCAGACCTTAAACAAACCATAGACTTTTTTGCGAAATCCTTTTTTGGAAGTAACGCGAAGATTAGGCTACGGCCATCTTACTTTCCATTTACGGAGCCAAGTGCGGAAGTAGACGTTTCGTGTTCGCTTTGTCAAGGCGATGGGTGTAACGTTTGTAAACACACCGGTTGGCTTGAAATTCTTGGTTGCGGCATGGTAGACCCGAATGTTTTGGATGCATGTGGTATAGACTCTAAAGAATTTAGTGGGTTCGCATTTGGTATGGGTGTTGAACGAATTGCCCAATTAAAATATCGTGTGAACGATTTACGCTTGTATTCTGAAAATGACGTGCGATTTCTATCACAATTTCATTTTTAAGTAATGGATTTTAAAGACTTAGACTCCGCCATCCAACTTGACCAAATCGAGCGGTTAAGCCATAAATCCACTCAACTCATTTTCAAACATTCTACCCGTTGTATCATTTCCTCTATGGCACTTAAACGCCTAAGGTCCTGCACAGATCTTCCGGCAGATTGTTGGGTCTTGGACTTACTCTCCTTCCGTTCGATTTCCAATGAAATCGCGCTAAGGTATCATACCGAACATCAATCTCCACAATTATTCGTTATCAGGAATGGCCAAGTGATTGGAAGCACTTCGCATGAGGGTATTGACTGTGATTTTATTCTTACTTGCAATGAAAAATAAAAAAAACTTACTTATACTCTTCTTCCTTTCGCTGGTTGCCGGGGTATTCCTATATAAAAGCTTAGCCCCCTCTTCACCTGAAGAAGAATTTGGGCCCTTGGCATATTTTGAAACGGAAGGAAGTCTAACGTGTGTTCTTGGGTCAGACTTCAACAGCTCATTTCTTACTCAAGACGGCCCGGTTTCTGTAGACTTATATCTTGATGACAGCCTGATTTCAACGTATAAGAACATACAGAACAAATCGTCCATTTCTATTCCCAAAAGGCTTTTAACACTTGGCGCTCACCAACTGAAAATAACCGCAAAAAACAATACCCAAGGCGTTAGCGAAGACGAACGAGTGCTCTATGTGTTGTCGGATGTAACTCCTGCATCTTGGTCCCTTGTTTTAAAAAACCAGTATATCCACAATGACTCCTCTTTTACCCAGGGGCTTGCTTTTTCTGAAGGGAAACTCTTCGAAGGAACAGGAGACCCTAACGGTATTGGGGCAACAATGATTGGTGAAGTTGATTTAAATACAGGTAAAATTCTCCGAAAAAAGAACATCGCTGCACCTGTCTTTGGAGAGGGAATTGCCCTTGTTGGAAATGAACTATTTCAAATCACTTGGCAAAACAATACCTGCTTCGTATATGACAAAAAAACATTTGCACCACTTCGTCAATATACTTATGCCGGTGAAGGTTGGGGGCTAACCTATGATGGAGTCTATATAATCATGTCTGACGGAAGTGAAACCCTTACGTTTAGAGACCCAAAAACGTTTAAAGAAATAAAAACCATTCAAGTTTATACACATGAGGGCGCCATTACAAAATTGAATGAGCTTGAATATATAGATGGGTTCATTTATGCAAACATTTGGACCAGTAATTTGATTGCGGTAATCGAGCCAGCGACAGGAAAAGTAATAGCAACCATTGACGCTACAGAAGCTGTTCAAAAAGGCAAAGGAAATGGAGAAGTCCTAAATGGTATTGCGTACAACCAAAAGACAGGTAAAACTTATATTACGGGGAAGTTTTGGACAAGCCTTTTTGAGGTTGCCTTTACTAAGCCTAAGGGCGTGTAAGAAAAGGGACCTGTTTAGTTTTTCTTCCATTGACAATTCGCAGGAAATAGGTTCCCTGCGACCAATAGGTATAGTCAATGTATTGAATTTCTGCACTTAAATCAAGCTCCAATACCGGTATAAAGTCAAGCTCCTTATTGGATTCAAGCACTTCTTTTTCAATAAATATTCTACACTCAGAAGAAATGTTTGGTGAAAACTCAAACTTAACTTCTTGCGCTCTAGATGGCACCACCTTCACAAATGAGGCTTGATTCATACTGATATAAGCCAAGGGGTTATTTGTTAACTCAGGGATTTCCCAAGCCCGGATGTAGTCAATCAAATATTCCGCGGGAAATCCTGTCTTTGCGTTAGGACCTGGAGAAAATGGCCCCTTATCCATGGCCAATGAAAAATTAGCAATCAAATTCATAGAGGTATTAAAAGTCGCCTTATGCTGAGCAACAAGGCGGTCATTAAAATAGAACGAAACCCCTTCAGGTGCCCACATACCCGAAAACGTCACCCATTCTCCAGTTAACTTTTGCTTGGCCTTTACCCAATGACCAAAAGGCTTGTCAATAATTCCAAACTGTTTTATACGATCACAGCGATTAGGGCAATGTATATCTACATGATAGGAAGTTGTTCGTTCGCCCTTTGCTTCCATTATATCAATTTCCTCATTCGGATTTCCGCCATAAAGCCAGAAGGCCGGCCAATATCCCTTACCTTTTGGCAAAAAGCATCGCGCTTCAAAGTATCCAAACCTAAATTGTTTTTTACTCCACGCAGCAGCAGTTAAGCGATTAATCTGCACCTTCCCATTAAGCATTAAGCTTGGCATTTTACTGATTTTTTCTTGGTCGATCATCCAATCCGGAAAGGACCTCCATTCATTCACCGTATCAACGGAAAGCTTCAATATCCCGCCCGATTGTTCACACATGCGCGGGTCTGTATAGGTGTTTGCATCCAAGGATAATCCTCCCCATGGATAATAGCCGTACCACGTTGACTCATCTAATTTGACCCCATTAAATTCATCAAATAACGAAGGGTTACCCGTGTAAATCCCTTCAGGGTCAATCCAAATTAATAAGGTGTCTTGACTGTAGATCGATTGCGTTAGAACACAGAGAAGAATTAAGAGATATCTCATTTACATTAAATTACAATCAAAATTAGCAAACCCCGTTAGTTTACATTGCGTAATTTCGTAAAAATGAAGAATACTTGGTGCTTATGGATCCTGCTACTCCTTGGAGGGACACTATTCGGGCAATCAAGTTATCAAGTTCGCGAACTGATTTCAAAAGTAACACCCCAGCAATTAGACTCCCTGTCGATTTTACCGGGAAGTGTTTATTGCATTTATGAAAACGACACAGTTTTAAAGGAGCTGTTTAAGGTAAATTACATAGACAAAACCATTGCATTTAACCCTAAGATTAACGGCGTTGTTCAGGTTTATTATTTACGAATAAATTTAAACTTAACCCCTACGAATCAATCTTACGACTCTATTGCCTTGGTTCCGAACATATCAAACACGATGTTTTCAATCACTGATGAGAATCCATTAATAGAAGATCTTTTTGGTGGTAATGATATCAATAAGCGGGGCAGTGTTTCTCGTGGAATAACCTTTGGAAACCGCCAAAGCCTCGGGATTAACTCAACGCTAAATCTAGAATTAAGCGGAAAACTATCAGAAGACCTGCACATTTTGGCTTCTGTATCCGATGCAAACATACCCATTCAACCCGACGGAAACACCAATAAATTACAGGAATTCGACCAGGTATTTATTCAGCTATATACGGATAAATTCAAACTAACCGCGGGTGATTTCTGGATAAATCGTCCGGATGGGTACTTCCTTAATTATAAAAAAAGAGGACAGGGACTGACAATGACCAACACCTATGATTTGAGCGCCAATAAACAACTAAAAATCCAATCAAGTGTTGGATTATCAAAAGGCAAGTTTCAACGACAAATCATCCCTGGTGTAGAAAACAATCAAGGGCCCTACAGGCTTGTAGGAGCAGAAAACGAACCGTTCATTGTCGTGTTATCAGGAACTGAGCGCGTATTTATTGATGGCCGTCTATTACAGCGTGGACAAGAATTTGATTACACCATAGATTATAACAGTGCCGAACTTGTATTTACCTCTCGAAATCTTATTACGAAAGATGTTCGAATTGTGGTAGAATTCCAGTACGCAGATCAAGCATATACGCGTGGATTAATTCAACAGCATCTTAGTTACCGCGTTAACAACACCACCAGTTGGATAAACTACTATCAAGAGCAAGACCTTAAAAACCAACCCCTCCAATTAAGTTTGAATGAAACCACCAAACAACTCATTGCAGCCGCTGGAGATAGTTTAAGCAATGCCTTCATCGGCACGATCGATTCTGTCGGCTTTCAGCCGAATCAAAACCTGTATCGCTTAGTTGACAGCTTAGGATATGACTCTGTTCTTGTTTTCTCTGTCCATCCGGACTCGGCCACATATCGGGCAACATTTCTGTTGGTTGGAGCAAACAAAGGGAACTATGTGTTGGATAAAACAACGGCCTTTGGCCCTGTTTATAAATGGGTAAGCCCACTGGGAGGACTACCTCAAGGGTCCTACATGCCCATACAACGTGTGAACTCACCCAAAAGAAAGCGGATGATAACGGCGGGAATTCAACAAAAATTCGGTGGAAAATGGGTGCTGGAAACAGAATTCTCCGCATCAGAAGAAGCCGTGAATTTATTTGCAAGCAAAGACCGGTCAAACGACTGGGGTTTGGGAAACCGAACTAAAATTATGCGTCAAGGAAAAGTTGAACTTAATCGTTGGAATCATTCAACCCTAGTAGAATCAGAATATTTAGGAAATAACTTCTCGTTTATTGAGCCTTACCGCGCTGTAGAGTTTGATCGAGATTGGAACATTAGAAACACGAAGCTCTCAGGTCCTCAATGGAATGGTAAATTATCACACAAAATTCAACACGATAAACTTGGTTTTTTAAGTGTTCAAGCACAGCACTTTACCATTGGAAATGCGTTCAATGGCACACGAATTTATTCAGATGGGGGCATCAAAAAGAAAGGACTTTCGGTTTCATGGGATGGAAGCGCACTTAACAGTACAGGAGTGGTCAACACCCGATTTATCCGTCACCGCCTAGACGCCTCACAAACTATACGTCGAATAAAAATCGGAATTAAAGACGATCAAGAATTTAATCTCCGTGATAAAGTACTAGGCATGAACTCCGCTAGCTATGCGTTTTACGACATTCAAGGGTATCTTCAAAATGCAGACAGCAGTAAGGCCATGGTAAAGTTCTTCTATAGAGAGCGCTTTGATTGGAAGCCTGACAGCACAGGTTTTACTGCAGCGGCAAGAGGAACAACCATAGGAGGAGAGGTTCAAATTAAAGATAAAAAAGGAGGGGCCTATGGGTTCGTACTAGGCTTAAGAAACCTAACACCCTTAGATAGCGGCTTACTTAACATTACACCAGACCAATCAATTGTTGGGCGAATTAATGTTTCTAAACGCATACTCAACGGAGCGCTCACCTTTGACACCTATTATGAAGTGGGGTCTGGGTTAGAACAAAAACGAAGTTTTATTTACCTAGAAGTTAATTCAGGACAAGGCGTATATACGTGGATTGATTACAACAATGACGGGGTCAAAGATTTAAATGAATTTGAAACCGCCACATTTATAGATCAAGCAAATTACATTCGGATTTTCACGCCAAGTAATGCTTATCAAAAGACGTATTCAAATGAATACAATCAAAGTTTATTCTGGCGACCCGAATTAATTTGGAATAAAAAAACAGGCGTACTCAAGTTGCTTTCAACCGTTTCAAACCAACTTAGAATCCGTTCAACGAGGAAATTAAACACCTTAGCAGTTGCTGATCTCTTAAATCCTCTAAACGCAGATGTTCTCGACAATGCGCTTATATCTTCAGCATATTCTGTAAGAAACTCACTCTACCTATTTAGAACCTCCGCGAAGTTTAATGGCCATTACATCATAAATAAAAATCTAAATAAGTCGCTACTCGCAACGGGATTTGATGCGAAAGCAATTGAATACAACGAGCTTATGCTGAGGTGGAATGTTGTTCCTTCATTTTCTATAAAAACCGAGGGGCAACAAGGAAATAAAACCTCTTCAGTAGATTACACGCAAGGTAGAAATTACCAAATACACTATCAATTTGTAAGAATGGAATTTTCATATCAACCATCCACGAACTACCGCATGGCTGTTGATGCCAAATTATCTTCAAAAACAAATGAACCAATTTATGGGGCAGAGAAAAGCAATTCAAAAGAATTAGGACTTGAATTTAAGTACAATACAACGGAAAAAGGTAGCATACAAGGGTCACTCAAATACCTTAATTTAACTTTTAACGGAAACCCGCTTTCTCCTGTTGCCTTTGAAATGCTTGAGGCCTTACGTCCCGGTTCGAATTATACGTGGTCCCTTAATTGGCAACGAAATGTTGGAAAAAACCTTCAATTAAACCTCGTTTATTCGGGAAGAAAGCCCGCCGAAAATAAGGTTGTTCACAACGGGGGAATGGAACTTCGTGCTTTTTTCTAATTTTGATTATGAAGGAAGATATACAAAACGCGGAAGACATTAATCGACTTGTTAATGACTTTTATGCTGAGGTAATGAAATCTGAAACCCTTCGTCCGTTCTTTAATAGGCTAAATTGGGAAGCGCATCTTCCAAAAATGAAAAAATTTTGGCGATTTATACTTTTAGATGAAGCGGGATATACTGAAAATGTAACAAACAAGCACCTTCACATGCACTTGACCAAAGAATTGTTCAATGAATGGGTGTTGTTATTCCATCGAACGGTTGACCAACACTTTGAAGGACCGCGTGCTGAGCAGGCAAAAACCCGCGCTTCCCTAATTGGTATTGGTATTCAGAGTAAGATGAATCTACTTAAAGATTAACTGAATCAGATCGTTACCGTTTGCGTAAATCATCAAGCCTAACAACAAGAAAAAGCCAATATACTGCGCATACTCGAGGATTTTCTGAGGAGCTTCTTTTCCTGTAATCCATTCATAAAGTAAGAATACCACGTGGCCACCGTCGAGTGCTGGTATTGGTAAAATATTCATAAATGCCAACGCAAACGACAAAAACGCTGTGTTGAACCAAAATATCTTCCAGTCCCATACAGGAGCAAACATGTCGCCTATTCGTGTGAAACCACCCACAGACGTTGCGCCTTTCTTGGTGAATACAAATTTAAATTGCGCTACATAATCCCTCAACAACTGCGTTCCTCCAACCACGCCTTTCGACATGCTTTCACCCAAGCTATAGCGCACCTTCGACAAGGCAAGCGTATCAGAAGTGAATTGGTTTTTAGAAGCAAATCCAATGGTTCCCTCTGGAGTTACCTTGCTGTGAATCATGATGGAATCGCTTCCTCGAAGTACTAATACATCTGCCTTTTTATTGCGCTTGCCGTACAAAGACAATTGGATATCGTCGAAATATTTTATTTCTGCACCGTTAATTGAGATGATTTTATCTCCATTTTTCATGCCTGCTTTTTCTGCAAATCCACCATGGGTAACCGTCTCTGCTCCTTCGGCAATAACTCTAAACGAAGCAACGGACATCGCACCGTGTTGAAACAGTTCTTGATCAATGGTTGCTGGTAATTTACGAACAAGTGTTTTTCCATCTCGGGTGAGTGTCAGAATTGTTTTATTACGCAAAAGAAGCCCTCTATTAATATCATCGAAAGAGGTTACTTCCTCCCCATTAACCTTGGTAATAACATCGCCCGAACGCACATCGTACTTGGCTAGATACGGATGAATTGCCATCCCTTGATTTAGTTTTGAAGTTGTCAAGGTAGCACCTCCCCAATACCATGCAATGGCACCATATATAATAAACCCTGCAATTAAATTAACGGTTACCCCACCAATCATTATAATAAGTCGCTGCCACGGTTTTTTGGTTCTAAATTCATAGGGTTTAGCCGGTTGAGCCATTTGCTCTTTATCCATCGACTCATCAATCATTCCAGCAATTTTTACATACCCTCCAAGTGGCAACCACCCAATTCCCCACTCTGTTTTATCACTGCCATCTTCCCAATCTTTTGGGGTTTCCTTAGTAAACCATGCATATCGCTTTTTACCATTCACTTTTCTATACCGGAACAGAGAAAACCAAGGATTAAAAAACAAATAAAATTTTTCAACTTTTGTTTTAAATAATCGTGCTGGGATAAAATGACCGAATTCGTGTATTGTAACTAAAAACGCTAAGGAGGCAATCAATTGGGCTGCCTTAATTAATATTTCTTGAATATCCATGTATAAAGTATATGACACAAAGATAACAAGGAATAATGGGTTCAAGGTGTTAATGTTTGTAAACGCCATTCTTTTTGAGCTCATTCTATTAAAATTGATGGATTGTTTTAAGAACTGCATCCGTTTCCTTAATTTCGTTGACGAACAAAAACTCATGTCAAACAGCATCGTCATAATTCCAACATACAACGAGCGTGAAAACGTTCAATTAATGACGGACGCGGTATTGGCGCTTGAAGAGCCCTTTGATATTTTATTTGTAGATGACAATTCTCCCGATGGAACTGCGGAAATTATAGCATCAATTATGTCGGCTCACCTTGGTCGTGTACACGTGATTAATCGCCCTGGAAAATTAGGATTGGGTACCGCATACATAACGGGATTTAAATGGGCCTTAGCAAAAGAATATGCATTTATTTTTGAAATGGATTGTGATTTTTCACATGATCCTTCAGATTTAATTCGTCTAAAAAAAGGATGCCTAGACGGAGCTGAACTCGCTATCGGATCTCGTTATTGTAAGGGCGGGAAGATAGAAAATTGGCCATTCAGCCGGTGGTTATTATCTTATTTTGCCAATCTATATGTACGTTTGGTTTTGTGGATTGGGGTTCATGACTCTACCGCTGGATTTAAATGCTACACAAGAAAAGCCCTAAGTTCTATTAACCTAGACATTATTCACTTCAAAGGGTACGCTTTTCAAATATGCATGAAATATGCCGTGCGAAAACATCGCTTGAAAATCACCGAAGTACCCATAACATTTAAAGACCGCCTTTATGGAGAATCCAAAATGAGTACCGGAATTTTTAAAGAGGCCTTAATCGGTGTTTGGAAAATGAGAACCATGAAATTATGAGTCGGGTAATTCTAAGAAATGCACAAATTGTTAACGAAGGCAGCAGGTATTTTGCCGATTTAAGCATTCAAGGCGAAATCATAGAATCAATAGCCGGTCAAATTGATCTACCATATGATCAGGAAATTGATTTAAACGGGAACTTGTTGATTCCCGGATGTATTGACGATCAAGTACACTTCAGGGAACCTGGTCTTACTTACAAGGCAGATATTTTTTCAGAATCTCGTGCGGCGGTTGCCGGAGGAATTACCTCGTTCATGGAAATGCCAAACACAGTTCCTAATGCGTTGACTCAGGCCCTCTTAGAGGATAAATATGCGATAGCAGCGGAAAAATCGATTGGGAATTATTCATTTTTCATGGGCGTTTCAAACGATAATTACGATGAGGTGATGCGCACCAATTCAGAGAATGTATGTGGAATTAAAATCTTTATGGGGTCTTCCACAGGCAACATGTTGGTGGATAATTACAACACCCTAGAACACGTGTTTGCAAATGCCCCAACGCTAATTGCTACGCATTGCGAAGACGAAACCACCATAAAGAATAACCTTGCGAAAGCAAAAGAAACGTTTGGATTAGATATACCGATTGAAATGCACCCTCTTATTCGGAGTGAGGAAGCGTGTTACCTATCTTCTTCTTTTGCAGTTGAGCTCGCAAAAAAAACAGGTGCCAGGCTACATGTATTACATATTTCAACGGCAAAAGAAACAGGGCTTTTCAGCAATGCACTGCCCTTAAAAGAAAAGAAAATTACCGCAGAAGCTTGTGTTCATCATTTATGGTTTAGTGATGAAGATTACGCAACGAAAGGCAACCTGATTAAATGGAATCCTGCTGTAAAAACCAGTGTCGATCGAGCAATGATATGGAATGCTGTCCTTGATAATCGAATCGATGTAATTGCAACGGATCATGCACCACATACCCTGGAGGAAAAAGGACAGAACTACCTAAACGCACCCTCTGGTGGTCCATTAGTTCAACATGCATTGCTTGCTATGCTTGAAAAATCTATACAAGGAGTGATCACCATAGAGCGGATTGTAGAAAAAATGGCCCATGCGCCTGCTGATTTATTTCGCATTAATAACCGTGGCTATATCAAAGAAGGATACTATGCTGATTTAGTGGAAATTCATACGGGGCGTAAAACACAAGTGAATAGAAACAATGTGTTGTATAAATGTGGATGGTCGCCTTTTGAGGGAATCAACTTCAACCACGAAGTAAGCCGGACCTTTGTTAATGGTCGTTTAGTATACGAGGGCGGAAAAATCATTGAAGGAAGTAAGGGTAAACGCCTTTTGTTTAATCGATTATGAGACTAGCGCTAAGTGTATTTTGCTTTTTAATTTTATTCGCTTGTCAATCCACGGGTGATAAAACCCAAGTGATTGAGGAGGATAAAATGATTGGGATCATGGCTGATGTTTATGTATTAGAGATGCATTATCAAAAAAAATACGGTGCACCTGTGCAGTATAAAAAACACTTGGACTGGGCATTAAAAACGCTATTTGCATCCCACGGAATAAGCCGCGCTTCTTATGAGAGAAGCTTTACTTATTACGCGTCGAAACACGAGCAGTTTATCCACATGAACGAGGAAGTTATTCAACGATATAATGCGGAATTACTCGAAAAATAAATCGTGATCATCTTGCATTTTCAGCTGTTCCAGATGTTGAACTAAACTAACGATTAACCGTTGTTTTTGTTCCCCTTCATCCGCTTGTTTCTTTACATATTCCTTCAAGATTAGCTCTGATTCAAGCAATTGTTGCTCTTGAAAAGGTCCCTCCATATTCTCAATTAATGTCAAACACTCTAAGGTCCCCAGATAATCCAATTGTACAGCCAACTCAACAAAACGCTCTAATTCAGCACTAAAATCCAATCGTGTGTTCCATAGAATATTTACAATTTGTGCACGAAACTTAATAAATTCTGACATTGAAAGAAGGGCAATCCATGCCTCCTTCGCTCCTTTTATTGTTATGGAGGAAAGTAATTCATAAAGTGCTTTCTTGTGCGGTAATTCGGTGTGTGTTAAATAGCACCTAAATAGTTCAGGCAATTGAGTGGTTTTGCCTTTTTCCTCTATTAATTCCACCCCGTTTAATACCGTTTCTAAATCGGGAGATTGAAGCATTTCTAGTGGAGTAAGTTTACGCGTTGACATAGGGTTCGATTAAATTTGTTAATTGAATAAAAGCATCTACGGTGAGTTGCTCGGGGCGTCGTGAATCAAACGCTTCCGTTAAGGTTACGTTCGGAAAAACGGCCCTAATTGAGTTTCTTAAGGTTTTACGGCGTTGGTTAAAGGCTGCTTTTACTACTTTAACAAAGAGCTTCTCATCGCAGCCTAATGCCTTTCGATTGTTTCTTACACAGCGAATTACGCCAGATTTCACTTTTGGTGGGGGGTAAAAAGACCCTGGTTCTACGGTAAACAAATAACTTACATCGTAATATGCTTGCATCAAGACACTTAATATACCATATTCTTTACTTCCCGGGGGTTCAGCAATTCGTCGTGCAACCTCTTTTTGAAACATCCCAAGAATTATCGGAATTTGATGGGTTGATTCAAGGCATTTAAATAAAATTTGAGAAGAAATGTTATACGGGAAATTCCCTACTACACAAAACTGATCTTCTTGAAAGTATGCACTAAAGTTTGCCTCTAAAAAATCTTGATTATATACCTTGTTGAATTCAGGATGTGCCTTTTTTAGATAAAGGATTGATTCTAAATCTACTTCGAACGCACAAAAATCAAGGTCGTTCCGTTGTAAAAAAAAATCTGTAATAGCACCTTTGCCGGGACCGATCTCAACCACTTTCATAGGTGTTTCAAAAACAGGTAGAGCCTGTGCGATTTTCTCACATATGGCCGTATTAATTAAAAAATGCTGACCTAGGTGCTTTTTTGCTTTGACATTCATGGGTTGAGTTCCGAGATTAAATCCATTGTGGTTCTAAAGGCTACGAATTTACCTTCGTAACGCGCAGAATGTTCCATTTGTAAGGCTGGAGCGTGGGTAGAAAGATACTGTTCAAAATCCTGTTTACTAAGGGCCCAATAAAGAACCGAAAATGTACATTCACCGGCTTCGTTACCATGTACTTTGGAAAGCACACACTTATTAAAGCAATTAGTTTGAAGGACCGCTGGAATATGAACGTTTTGCATCCAATGAACCCAATCGGTTTCAATGGATGGGTCGATACTAACGGTTACATTGTATAACATAATTAGGGATTCTGTTTAAAACATTGATATGGATTGGTAAATGAGAACTCTTCTCCCCAATCTCCTCGAAATACTACGGCAAAGGATAAGCCTCCGCTAAAGGTATACACCTGCTGAATTGCCTGGTCGAAATTATAGTCCCACACATTAAAGGGTATTTTATTCGAACCCGAAAACTGTTTCCCCGGTAAAAAAAGGACTTGGGATCCTTTTGTAAGTTGGTAGGTTTGTGTGGCCCCTGATCGAATTAGCGTACTATACACAGGTGATCCCGTAAGCTCGTTAAAGGCTATTATTAGCACATCATAGGCCGAGGAATTCTTACACTTTATGGTAGATTTTCCGTTGAACTCAGCGAGTGAAGTCGTACCCTCCAAGGTGTTATTGTTGGTGCTATCTCCAAGCGGTTTTGGATTATAGTAATGATCATTTAATCCATTCGTTAACGAAGTATACAGGACTTCTGCCTTTTTATTTACAAACGCTTGCCTGATTTGATAATTAACCCCATTGGAACTGGAACTTGACAAAACGGTTGATCTAATCGGTTTTTCACTTCTCAAGGTGGTATCAATGTAAATTCGTTCCCTTGGTGTAAAATAGGTTAATGATGAATTCGGCGTTATGGATAATACCGCATCTTCGACTGAAAACACCCAATTAAATAGAAAAACGCATGAAAGGATTCCTAGTGCGCCCAGTACTAGTCGAACCATTAAGGGCCTGCTTATTTTAAGCTTCTTCGGTTCATTTTTTTGAATGTTTAACTGCCCCTTCTGAAACCCATTCCACGCATCATTAACGGACTGTTTTACCGCCTCAGGCAAATCTATTGACCTTAACTTAGAAAGGATAAATCCAGCGGAAGTAGGCGAGCAATGCGGATTCTGAATCAAGCGAAGTGATTGTTCGACAAATTGAATTCGTAAGACTTCCCATTCTTTCGGGAACAGGCTGTAGGCTGATATTTTTTTAGGGGCGAGAAATGCATGAATTGCTTGGTTAAATGAGTCAGGAGAGGTTACATTTAAAGAAAATTCAAGGTCGTTTTGCCGCGAAACTTGACTGGAAATGAACGGCAGGGTTGTTTTAACTGCGGCTGCATCCACTACACAAAAATAGCTTATGTAATCTGTTAATGCGCTCCAAAAGTCATCTTCCCGCGGTTCGAATGGCGGTAAAAAATGAGCAGTATAGCGTTTAAAATCAAGCAACAACGCGTTTTTAAGAAGCATCGAAGAATCTTTAAACGGGGTGGTAACATTGCCTTGTAAAAAAGATAATAAGGATGAATTCGACTCAATCCATGCATTAAAAAGAGCCGTTTGTTCAGATTGAATCTGCTCAAAAGCAATCACTTCATCAACTGTGCTCAAAGAGTTCCGTTCAGACTGAGTATAGAAACGCATGGTCAAAGGTACTGATTTTTAATTCCATGTCTTTTTGTTATCTTTGATTAAATTCTAAAACGATCAACTATGAAAAAACTATTACTTTCTTTTGCTGCAATCGGCCTTTTAGCATTGTCGATTGATGCCCAATCATGTACTCCAGGTGCAAATTTTGTGGATTCTACCTACGGTGTATGGCCTGATACCACGCAAAATTTTCCTCCAGCAGCCGCGAACGTTGCCTATTCGACAGACTTGAACTTTAAAGTGCCTGCAACGGTATCGGCTGAATTAGATGCCTCAGGACAATTTGTTGGTTCACCAATTCAAGGATTTACAGTAACTGGAGTTGTAGGCTTGCCAAGTGGTTACAACTATGCGTGTAACATCGCAAACTGTACTTATGCCGGTGGGGCCAATGGGTGCGCAAATATTTGGGGTACCACCGCGACTACAGGAACGTACCCTATTACGATTGAAGTAGACGCAACCGTTATGGTTACCTTAATCCCGGGACTTCCACCAACACCAGTTACTCAAAGTGTTTCTTTTAGCGGATATAAAATTATTGTTGGTACTGCGGGATTGATTACATCAGTAGTAGAGCCTTTATCTATTTATCCAAACCCATCAAGCGGACAAGTTTCTATCAAAGGAATTGTTGCTGACGAACTTACCATTACAAACTTAAATGGACAAGTGATATTGACTAAAAATGTATCTGGTCAAACACAAACCAGTCTTGATTTATCTTCACTAAACGCTGGGGTTTACTTTGTAAACACCTTAGGTGCACTAGGAAAAGAGACGATTCGCTTTGTTAAGAACTAAGGTTCTCATGCATTATTGAAAAGGCCGCAATTGCGGCCTTTTTTTATTCAATAGCTTGTTTTACCACCTGATAAATTTCCCATGTGGTTTTATCATAAACGTAAACCAAAACATGCATATTCGCCGCATTATAGGTTCCATCTAATTGATTTGGAACAGCGAAACTATAATTCACATAGTACTTATCCCCGATTAGATCTGTACTGATAAGCGTACGGCCAAATGGCGTATTATTCAAATTACCTCGATGTATATCGCGATGGATGTACGTTGAATTGTGTGAGTTATCACTCATTTTTTGATCGCCAACTAACGAGTCTTCAACCAAACACGCAACAATACCTAATTGAGAAGAAATAGATTGATTAATTTTTTCTACTTCCACATGTAAGAACGCTCCTTTAGTACTCGGGTAATAGTTAAGAGCTGTTTGAATATTAACGTTCAACGCATTTTGGGCAAGTACATTTGAAACCATTCCGGCCCATGCCCCTGGACTCTGAAAAATTACCCCGCCGTTATTTATTCTAGAGACAGTTCCTCGTGGGTTTCCAACAAAGCCACCATCATTTATCCCAAAATATTGTGCAATCGCTAAGCCATCGGTCGTGGTAAAATCTAAGGGGTATTCTGGAAGCGTGACCGTTTGAAAATCACCAATTCCGGTTGGTCCGGCATGAATAGATAAGGGAAAAACACGGCCAGGGTTTGCTTCATATAAAGCATGCGCAAGGTCGGCGGCTGCAGGACAATAAATGCACTTATGCCCTGTAAAGTCCTCTAAGAGGATGTTTCTATTCGTATTTGTGTTTTGCGAGAATTGTGGCCACTCATTGGCTAAATAATCCGACCAATTACCTGGATAAAGGGTAGTATCTAATCCGCTGGTTGAACCCGGTGGATAAGGATTGGAAACATGGTCACAACTCGAGCTCACGAAAAGGAGCACTACAAAAACCCATAACAATCGATTCATTTCTTAAAAACTTTGAGTGAAACTTAAGGTAAGGCCATTGTTGGCTGGTACAAAACGACAAACGCCGCCTACACAAAATAATCCGGCCCGTTGACGCCCATAGGAAAGCATAACACGTGTCGATTCATGAATATAACCGCAGGTGAGGTTTGGATAATTTACGCGCTTATTTGCATCTGGATTACCATAATTATATTGATTAATGAAGCTCACAAAATAGCTTGGTGAGACCGTATATTCAATCAATGCCGTAGCCCAATTCCCTTTATCATTAATTGCCCCATCCTCCTTCTTATTTACAAACATTCCTTGAAGTTCAACGCGAATGTTGTGTTTTGAATTGATTTTATAAGATGCTTCAAGTACACCAATATGAGATGAAATAATACCTGTAGCATCATTAGAAACTTTAGCGATATCATTATTAATGGTAATATTAAAATAAGAAACTAGAAGGAGGAGTTTCTTATTAATTCTACGAGTGATGTTTACATTAATGTCTCTCCAATATAAACTATCGCTTTTATCGAACAAATGCGTTTCATATGCTACACGGCTAGAATCAAATTGATTAATACCACCAGTATGCTGAACTGGACGATACGTTGTAGATGCATTAACGCCGAGCGTAGTTCCATATTTTCCTCCCAGTGTGGAACCTTTCTTAATGGTGTATAAAAAATCTGCTTGATAAGCGACTTCGCCTAAAGGTTGCGTTGCATACGGATATAGTGTAGCCACCAAATTATAGGTGTGAGTTTTATTGAGTGCGGGTAGGTAATTGATGAAAACGTCTTGAAGTTCTTTATTCCGATCTGAGCGGTAGCTCATATTATCGACAGATTTTGCAGAAAGCGAAAAACCAATTCCTTTTTTAGAGTAACCAAAATTTACTACAGCAGCATGACCGTAGTTATAAATTTTTCCATTATCTAACGAGGGGTCTTGTTCTTTTTGGATGTATTCCCCATCTAATCGAAAGTTCTTATACTGCAATTTCATACGACCACCATAAGCGCCAACATTCTCAGGTAAAATCAATTGATCATCATCATCAATTTGGTATTTACTAACGAAACTTCCTCCTAGAATTACATCTAATGGGAATGTGCTGAGCTTAGCAAATGTTTCATTTAAATGGATATCAGCGTCAAGGCCTCGCACGATACCCGCTGAATTAACAACACGACCCGCTTCAAATGAAAGCCGTTGTTGACCATAAACCCCCTTGATTTGAATTCCCTTATATGGTTTAAAAATAATGCGGGCACCATCTAAAACATTGTCATAGCCTAAAGCGCGGTCTTCATAGGCTCTAAGTGCTAGGCCATTACCAAATTGCTCATAAAAATGCCCGAGGGTTACATCTACTTTTGAATTTGAATACCCCACATAGCGCATACCTATTCCTGTTCCGTCAAAGCGATTTGGATATCCTTGAATTCGAGGCAAATAACTTTCTAAACGCATCCCCGCTTTAAAACCGGCATTCGTATAAAAAACATTCATATATGAATTCACCAATCCTTTAGAAGGAGGCTGAATGGCATTAATCACAGGGTCGTCATTCAAATACTGAAACGTTGATTCAATATTGCCTGTAAAATTTCCTTGTGACCAAAAATATTGGCCTATAAATAAGATTATTACTAACGAAATCCAGCTATTCGCTGGTAAGTTTTTTGATTTCTTCATAAAGTTTTTCTTCGTCCCCCGGGGCATAATTGTTATGTGTGTATACAATGTTACCGTTTTTGTCTAGTAAAAACGTGTGGGGAACATTATTAACGCCCATGCTTCGCTTGAAATCACCATTAGGATCTAATAACACCATATAATCCCAGGCCTTACCATTCACATAGGTAATTACATCACGCTTTGTTTTTTCATCATCTATAGAAACCGCTACTAAGTTAACACCTGTTTCCGTTTGCCATTCTTCATAAAGGTCATGAATTGCCATTAATTCTTTTTTACATGGGGCGCACCAAGTTGCCCAAAAACTAATAACCACGGGTCCAGAAAAACCAAAAGCGGCTGTATTTACTTCTTTCCCATTGATGTCTTTCAACAAAACGGAAGGAACTTTTTTTACATCTAAAGAATCTGATTTTATAAGTTGCGTTTTAGCAAGAAAAGGTAAGCTTATCAAAAATGCTATAAATAAATGTTTCATACGTTGTTAAATTTTCGTGTGCTTAGCAAATACTTTGCCATTTCAAATTTACACGAAAAAAGAATATTTACATGTTATCCATTTGGAAACCATCGTATTTTTATTAACTTTGAAAAGAATGACATTCGCTTATGACTAAAATTTTCTACCTCCTTATCGTTTCGTTTTTAATGGGTTCTGCCATTGCACAAGACAACATTGTAATTTATTTAGATGGTCAAAACACTGATATTTCTTCTGGTGCAGGGCCATATTCAGTTTTAGCCCCGTCTGCTGCTGCCTTTGATGTTACCTTTAATGTCTACAACAACGCGGCAAACATTCAAAAATGGAGAATTACTAGAACACATATTACTGTTCCCGTTGGTTGGGCAGATGGTCTTTGTTGGGGGCATTCTACGGATCCATTTGGTGGTTCTTGTTATTCAAGTACTCAAATGAATTCGTCTCCTTGGACCTCGCCAGGTGGTGCGGCTGTGCTTTTTGATCTTTTACCAGGTGAATATGGTAAAATGAAGCCTGATTTTAATCCCGCTGACGGCATAAGCGGAACGGGTCATTACCGCTATTATATTACTAATGCATCAGGCACAACGTATCTAGACTCTGTAGATGTTATTGTTGATTATGTAGCGGACGTGAAGCCTCTTAAAGATCCTGTAACTGTTACCTTGGTTCCGAATCCAGCGGATGATTACATTAATATTTCTGTTAGTGGTACAGAATCATTTCAATTTAAAATATTGGATGCCATGGGATCAACCCTCATGCGCGACCAAGTGAGTTCAACAAAAAAAATCAATACGTCTGAATTTAAAAGTGGCGTTTACTTTATTTCTTTTGAAGGGCAAGGAACCAAACCATTCACTCGAAAAGTGATCATTCGCCATTAATTGGCCTTAAAATGGCTAAACAAAAGCACCGAGGTGCGCCCCATAAAAAATCTGAAAAACAATCAAGCGGAGGATATAGAAATCTTGTGCTTAATGTTTTTGCTAAAAATCAAGGTGCAACCTTTACCCACAAACAACTTTGCTATTTATTATCCGCTAAAACCCCAAATGAACGTCAACATGTGTTTGATGCACTCATGGCCTTAGTTCAAAAAAAGCAATTAAACCAACTCAATCACCACAGCTTTACCTTACCTATTCAAACACCCGAGGAAGGAATTCTAGAAATGAATGCCAAAGGATTTGGATTTGTTCGAATTGAGGGTTCAACAAATGACGTGATGATTCGTGAAGAAAACAAAGGGTTGGCGATGGATGGAGACCGTGTACAATTCACGGTAATTAAAGACAGAAATGGCAAGCGAGAGGGACTAATATTAAATGTATTGGAGCGAGCTCGAATGCAGTTAGTTGGAACAATTCAAGTCCGAAACCATAAAGCAATATTATATCCAGACTCAGCAAAATACGGAGTGCCTGTAGAAATTCCAGAAAGCAAGTTAAATGGCGCACAGCAAGGAATGCGTGCCGTTGTAAAAATAACTGTTTGGCCTGAACAACGAAAAATGCCTTATGGGGAAGTTGTTGCGCTGCTCGGTTATGCCGGGACGAACGATGCTGAAATGATCTCGATATTAGTTAACCAGGGGTTTGACCCGTTTTTTCCCGACGAAGTTTTACGAGAAGCTAGTTTAATTTCAACAGAAATTACGAACGAAGAAATAGCGAAAAGACTTGATTTAAGGACCACAACGACCTTTACTATTGACCCGGTTGATGCTAAAGATTTTGACGATGCCATTTCTTATGAACCTCTAGAAACCGGAAACCTTAAAATTGGCGTTCACATTGCGGATGTGGGACATTATATTCAAGAAGGTTCCGCGTTGGATAAAGAAGCATTAAAGCGTTCGAATTCGGTGTATTTAGTTGACCGGGTAATGCCTATGTTGCCGGAGCAACTTTCAAATGTACTTTGTTCGTTGAGGCCTAATGAAGACAAGTTGGCATTCTCTGCGATCTTTGAATTCAACGAGCAACATGAAATCATAAATTCTTGGTATGGTAAAAGTGTTATTCATTCGAATAGAAGATATACCTATGAAGAGGTTCAAGAAGTTATTGAAGGAAAGGAGGACCAATATGCACCGGAGTTACACACCATAAATAAAATCGCTAAACTACTTCGTGCTAACCGCTTTAAAAAAGGCGCATTAAATATCGTCTCGGAAGAACTTAGGTTTGTGTTGTCTGAAACGGGTGTGCCCACAGGCACACTGCTGAAAACCTCAAAAGAATCACATCAGCTCATTGAAGAGTTTATGTTATTAGCGAATCGATCTATCGCCGCTTATTTGACGCCAAAAAAAGAGAAGGCAGAAACATATACTACCGTTTACCGGGTACATGATTTACCTGATTTAGAAAAGCTTGGCTTGCTAACCCTATTTTGCGAAAAATTTGGACTTGAATTACATATTGATCAAATCCAAGAGGCCGCTTTCAAGCTTAATAAGTTATTAAAAGATATTGAAAACGAATCCTTCTTCTCACTAATTCAGGGCATGGTGGTTAGGTCCATGGCTAAGGCTGTTTATAGCACGAACAATAAAGGACATTTTGGGCTAGCATTCAAGGAATACACCCATTTCACTTCACCCATACGGCGGTATGCCGACCTCATCGTACATCGGCAACTGTTTGAAAAAACCGAAACCGGCAGTGTAAAACATAGAACTAATCTTGAAGAAGTATGTAAACGAATTTCTGCCAATGAACGAAAAGCAATTGAGGCAGAACGAGAATCGGTGAAGTATTTTCAAACCCTCATGTTGATAGACCATATCGGGGAGACCTTTGAAGGTATTGTTTCAGGGATTTCAGAATATGGAATATTTGTTCGACTAACTGCAAATAATTGTGAAGGAATGGTGTCCATTCAATCAATCACAACCGACAGGTTTTTCTTTGATCCTGAACGCTATGTAGTGGTTGGCAAACGAAGCGGAAAAACAATTAATCTCGGGGATACCGTTACAGTTACCGTTGACGAAGTGAGTCCCCGAAAACGCCAAATCGATTTAATTCTAACCTCGCACTAGTAGTTATTCTGGGGAAAATGGATTGCTGCCAGAAACACGCTGTAGTTCATGCCCATTTCTAAACATTTTTTGCGTTATCGGCTTTCCGTTGCTGCCATAAACGATGAATAATCCATCTTTCAACCCGTTCTTGTAATGGATTTCATTCATTTTATTTCCTCGTCGATCATTTTGATAAAATTCTCCATGAAGCAGTCCGTTTTTAAATGTTGAAACCACTGCTGGCACAACTCCTCCTGGATAAAAATTAATCCACTTACCAACCTTTTTACCTAAATGATATTTTCCCGACTCTTTAATTGCAAAATCAAGCTGAGAATATGCTTTATAAGCCCCATGCTCCACGCTTTGTTTTTCTTTAAATCCTAGGGCGACGACATCTTGTGAGGCATTTTTTAGCGTTTTAACCTTGTAAGACACCTCTTCTTTTTTCCTTCCATTGTTATAGAATTCGGTCCATTTCCCTGTCTTATTACCTTGCTTATAGCGCCCAAACAACAGTAGTTTTCCTTCTGGACTGAACGAATACCATGCCCCATGAAGTTTTCCCTCCTTATAAAAGGACGTATTCTTAACCCTCCCATTTGGCCAAAAATTCTTCCACTCCCCTTGTTCTTTCCCTCTATCATACGCCCCTTGAAGCAAGATTGTCCCGTCTTCATACCATGTCTGCCAAAGACCTTGTTTCAAATCGGTTTCATATTTCCCTTTTTTAAAGGGCGTACCATCTTTGTAATAATAATTCCACTCACCCGACTTTAATCCGTTATCAAACGATGCCGTATAAGAAAGTTCCCCGGAAGAATAATAATAAGTCCAAACACCCTGTTGCAAATTAGACTTAAACATTCCCTTCATGTCTTCGCCTCCGTCAAATCTTCTCCAAATCCAAGTCCCTTCTTTTTTACCCAATTGATACGTTCCTTCCGTTTGCAACACCCCGTTTTCAAAATACACTTGATAGGAACCGTCTAACGAATCTTGGATGAAACTTTGCTGTTTTTCGATGTTCCCATTCGGGAAATAGAACAGCCACTTACCCTGTTTTTTGCCTCCCAAAAACGCGCCTTCAATCGATGGTCTTCCTGAGGCCAGTAATTCTATAAAGGGTCCATCTCTTAATCCATTATTAAACGTATATGATTCTTTAAGTCCGCCATACGTATAATATGTGTTCACCTGTCCTTTACCAGCAATAACCGTTTGAGTGTGCAACGAATCATTCTCAAAATAATCCAGCAAATACGTTGTGTCATTCCTAACTAATTCCGTTTTCCATCTTGAGGCATTTGAATAGTAATAATTCCACAACCCCTCAGGAGATCCTAATTGATAATTACCTTGAATTAGCAGGATGCCTTTTTCATTGTATTCTTTAAAGGTAGAATCAGGCACATTAAATTGAGCAAAATACTGTTGCTTAATTTGTTTATTAGGAAAGTACGTGGTTTGTTTGCCGTGCATTCGATTTCGATAAAAAAACCGCTCCTCTTCAATCGAACCGTCAAGCGCATAGAACGTCCATTTTCCGTGTTTTTCAGTAGTTGTTGGGTTGATTTCATCCAAGTAATAACATCCTGTAGAGTGAAGTCTTTTGTTATTAGCATCCCAAAACACTTTTACTTTGGGACTCAAATTTTCAGGTAAGACCTTTTGAGAATGTACGACATAGCTCAGAAAGACAATAAAAAAGAGCCACAAATACTTCATACGAACAAAACGGAGAGGCTTATACATGTTACATCTATATTAACTGCCGAAGGATTAGGAAAACACCAGTGCCAGAAAAAACAACGCCAATAAGTAAATTGAGGGCTTTCAATAAATTAATGGTCACTAACGGTTTTAGTTTGTTTGCCACATATGCCTTTAAACAATCAATCCCAAAAAAGGTAATTAATATAATCGCTAAATAAATAGAAATATGTATATCGCTTTCATATTTAGCAACTAAATCAAATCCTTTTGCAACGATTGCCAACCAATAAATCACGACGCCAGGATTCAATAAATTTAAAGTAAACCCTTTAAGAACCAGCATCGTGTTGTCCTTTTTTCGATTAGGTTTAACTTGTTGTTCAGGTAAATCGATCAACTCTTGATCTAAATCAATAGGTGCCAAGCGAACCTTTTTAAAAAATAAATTATATACCCCAAAAGCAATAAATAAGGAGCCTCCTAAAATGCTCAGTGCTAAGTTATTCTTAACATCTCCAAGTCCTTTTAATTGATAAGCAAAAAACAAGGAGATGACAATATAAAACAAATCGCTTAACAAAACACCCAAATCAAAAATCAAGGCCGATTTGAATCCTTTTGTAATGCTAATCTCTAGCAAAACAAAAAATACAGGGCCAATCATAATACTCAACAGAAATCCTATTCCGATGGCTTGGAAAACATACTCCATATCTACAAAAATAATCAAAAGGTTCGGGTATGGTTAAATCTATTAGGCGCAATGAAATAAAAGTGGAATAATCCTTATCTTTGCATAATTAAATCAGATCCATGAGAACGAAATTGGCCAATGATAAGCTAGACGCTATTATTAAAATGGTAGAAAAAGAGGGTGTAACCGCCCCAAAATTAATTGATGAATTAAAGTCACTACGGGTTAAGGCCTTAGAAGAAAAAGATCCCTTAGTAGTAAAAGTACTTCGGTTAACATATGAGTATTTAGGTGAAAAGGAGTCTTTTGCTGTTGAAGGGCAATTTGAAGAAGACGAAGAGGGTAATGAATATCCTTTAGAAATCGATGAGAAAGACAACTTACTATACCTGTTGTCATTACTTCAAAATGCAGAACAAAAAGTAAATCGGGAAGAATTAAAAGATTACCGAGATGCCTTAAAATCAGAATTATATTAATCTAGAGGCAACGTATCTTAACACCTTTACGTCTTAAATGTACTCATAGGCGTAAGCTTAGATTTATTTAACTTGCAGAGAAAGCCGAAAAACCACCTTTTTCGGCTTTTTTATTTAACAATACCCGCAATACTTAGCAGTTGCCGTATGAGTAAAAGGGATACTTTCATCAAATATTTGTGTAACAACCTCATTCATTAATCCCTGAAAATCTGATAAAAAATCACCGGTGCTTAAGTCATTTATATCAAGCGGGAAAAAGGCTTCTGTTTTACGTTGGATCGCATAAATCCCCATAGATTTGGGCAATTTATGATAATTATAATTGAATAAATAAGTATAAACGGCAAGTTGTAGGGCGTGCTTACATCCCTTAAAAGATTCTTCAATGGTGTCCTTGCGTTTGTACGTTACGTCTTCCGTTTTAACTTTACCACTCTTATAATCAACCAATCGATATGATTCCCCAATTCGATCAATTCTGTCTACAAAGCCAACCCATTGTACGACCTTTTCTTCCTCACCAATCATTAAGGTCATGGGGGCCGTTAGTTTTGCTTCTACGCGATGAATATAAACCGGTTCCGCTTGGTTTTTAATATACGCTATGTCGTTCTTTAATAGGTTTGTTGTTAATTCTTTAGCTACATTGTAAGTCAGCCAGTTTTTACCAGATTCAATCAGTTTCTCGTCGTTATTTAAAAAAGACAAAAACTCTTCTTTCAATATTGTAGGGGCAATTAATAACATGTTTTCTATATCCTGAACCGAAATTGCAGGCGGCGCAGGGCTAACGGGTTCACCACGTTTGTCTACTTCAACAAATGGGGTGAAAAGCTTTTCTAGGGTATTGTGTATAAATCTACCCATGCTGCTAGTTTCAAGCTCTTCCTCAACGGAATCCTCTTCTCCAAACTCCGCTAAATACCGATAATAAAAGTCAAGTGGACAAGTTAAATACTTGCCAATCGCACTTGCTGAAATGTATTTTGAAAAATAATTTTCAAGTAAGAAATGAATTTGCGGGCGTTTTACAACAACGGCGGAATCAAATTCATTGTTTTCAGGAAAAGCGGTTGTATAAAAGAGTTTTTGAATGGAGCAATTTACATTTACACGGGCTAATTCCATTTCAAGTTGAGCTATATATCGGCTTGGTTCCGATGAGCCTAAGGAATCATTGGATATTCCATACGTAATAATCACATCTTCAGCGGTATGCAATAAGCGATAAAAATGATGAGCAAAAAGTCCTTGTTTCTCTCTGGCTGTAGGCAATCCCAAACCTCTACGAAGGTCCATTGGAATAATTGAATCAATTGGATTGGTTGGTGGAAGCATTCCCTCATTCATCCCAAGCACAATTAACTGTTTAAAATCTAACATCCGACTTTCAAGAAGTCCCATAATTTGAAGCCCTTGTGTTGGGTTTCCATGAAATGCGATGGCTTTCTTGCTCCAATGTTGATTAAAAAACGTTCTGAATGTTTTAATATTCATTGGCGGTAAACCCTCTGAAGCGAGTACTGACATAGTTACTAGCGCCTCTTGAAAAACAACTATTTGTTGATGCTCTAACTCAAATCCTTGCTTCATTTGTTGTTCTAATAAGCTCATCAACTGTTGCATTAACTTTATGCCGACTTGATAATTTGAATTCCATGAGGTAAACGCGATCGCCGTTAGTTCATCTAATAATGGATTGAATGCTAAGCGTTCCGTATTCTGAAACACTTTATTTTGTTGTATCGTTTTACGCTCCCATTCATTAATCTTATTGATCGTTGGTTTGTCTAACCATACCGATATTAATGGGTGCTGAAACAAAAGCATCAAATCTTTATAATATGCCGCCTTTGTATTAAATCTAATATGATTTTCTTGAATTGAAAAGAGTAAATCAATCAAAGACTTTATGGATGTTTGTTTTAAAGGCAATCCAATGGTTATGTTTGCTCGTTCAACGCTTGAAGGGATATTTTTCATTAAGGGAACAATAAGCGTTTCATCGGCCAAAAGCACCAATGTTTCGTTGAGTTCAGCTTCTGTTTTATTAGCCAATTCCGTAGCGGCTAACTTCACTTGTCCAGTAATTTGAGAACATGCGACAACACGTATATTCATTGCCTTTTCCAATAAGCTATTATTCGTAAAAGGCGTCTCTTTTAATCCAAAAAAGGACATGTTCTTTCGAATAAAGTTTCCCGCTTCATGCAGGGGATTATTTAAATAATAGGCATCTGCATCTACCCAATATGTTGCTTGTTTTCTCTGTTTTAATGCATTAATCACCGTGAGTTCACCTAGCGACAGTGCATTAAACCCTATAAAATAATAGTGCTTATCCTCTGTAATTAAGTCCGTAGTGTGTTCTGCAAGATGCTTAAGTGCTTGTCCAGAAGTTGATTTATTTAGGTCGCTTAAAGCCTTGTTAAACGCCTGATGAATCGCTGGGAGTTCATCCCAAAACTCCATAAACTTACGTTGGCTTTCCGATAGCTCTTGAGATTCCTCAAGGTTCCAACTTTCTAACTCTTTGATTGCGATTAAATTTGAAAAGACTTGATTCGCATTTAGCAAATATCGATTTATATCTTCAAAATCATCTATCAACATTGGGCCCCAATTCAAAAACTCCTCAAACGACAAGTTTTGGAACTTTTCGGTTTCTTTAATCACCTTAAATAATAAGAATAATTGTCTTGTTTTATCAATAATGGGTAGGTTACTCCAACGTGAAGTAAACTCTTCAATGGTATAAACTGTGGGTAGAAAAATCGGTTTTTTATATGCCTTAGCTAAGGCCTCTAAGACATATTTCTTAGCGCGCTTTGATGGGATAACAAGCACATAACTTGCACTGTCGGCGTGAAGTTTTACCAATTCTGTAGCGCATTGTTGAATAAAAGTTTTCATATTAAATCAGTAGATATGGCCAATAAAAATTAATGTACAACCAGGAACGAGACAAATCCAAATGCATAACGGTCCTTTCCGTACAATACGGTTTACTCATTCAAGGAGTATATTATTGAAAAAGCGACGCGGTCGGTCCGAGTTCATAAATTTATTTCCTCCGGAGCAGCTTGCAACTAATACATAGGTTTCATTTATTAATATCCTTGTCCATTTTAATCCTTCAGGATAAGCATCACTTAACCCTTGAGTAAATTCAGTACCGTCATCTAACACTCCGAAAACATAGGGGCTTTGGGGTGGGCTTGCGATTAGAATTTCAGAATACTCCAATAAAGAAAGGCTTGTATCGCGCTCAAAATACCTAACCTCATAGGTGTTGCCTTGCCCCAATTCTTTATACGTTAAAATTGTTTCGGCTTCTGTTTCGCTTTGTGTTTCTCTGGGACGACCGGGCATAGAAAACTTAATCCATGAGTTTCTAAGTTCGCGAGAAAACTCATACGAACGCATTGATTTTATTTTTTGTTCCGAGGCAGAAGGGGTATCCCCTTTAGTCAGTTGAATTGGCCTTAATTTATATCCTTTTTCGCGCAAAAGACTTAACAAACCCTTCTCTCCATATAGGTGCCCTGCGCCAACAGCAAAAAATACAGGGCCATCAAAACAGTAACGCGCTATATTTGCCGCGATGGCGACATTTCTGTTTTCAATAAGCTTAATGTAGGCTTCTTTATTGCCAGATAAACCGCCTTTAATCAGGCGATCAATAAGGTCTATTCGGCCGTCTAGGTAAAGTTCATGCAAGACTTGTTTATCAGAAAGGGCTAAAGAAATGTTGTTTTCCTTTTCAATATAAGGTATTTCTTCAATCGCTTTTGTTTGTTGAGCGATAGATTCTAAGGCAATTATTTCTTTATTAAGAAGTTCCGCTTTTTCTTGAAACCATGCATCCATAAACTGAGGCATTCCATCTTCGTTCCCATAATAAGTAACGGTCGGGTCTTCATTAGAGGTGTACAATTTACCGCGTTTATCCAGTAAAAGTAAGGACCTGTTAGGTATCGGGTCCTTATCCATGAATAAATCAAATACATTTACTTCAACCGCAAGTTTTTTGGAACTTAAAAACGACTCATAAACGGAATCGGGAAATTCAAAAAGTCTTTTATCATTTGAGTGTAGCGTACCAAACAAATATGAAATCCCATTTGGTGAACTAATTTCCCACAATAAATTCCCCTTCACATTATAGGATTGTGAACAAAGGGTTAGGCTTATTCCTAGAATAAGCAAGGTGTGGAAATACTTCATTGGTTAATTTATCAAATTATATATGTGATTGGTCGCAAACGCATAGGGGAAAAATGCCAAGGAAGGCGCCGGATTTGTAACGATTAGTTTGCCCTTATATCCTTTGAATATGCATCCATGAGTCGATTCTGCTCCCATCGCAAAAGCAGCATTAATAGTTAACGCATTATAGGCCTCTTCAGGCGTTAACTTCATTTTTATACATGCTAAAGACCACACAAAAAACAAATTTGACGTAGGCGATGACCCTGGATTAAAGTCACTGGCCAAGGCAATAGGAATCCCCTCATTAATTAAATCCCTCGCGGGGGAAAATGGGATGTTTAAATAGAATGAACATGCTGGAAGTAATGTTGCGATGGTTTTTCCTGATTTCAAAGCACCGATATCTTTTGTGTCTAATACTTCCAAGTGATCTACAGTTATTGCATTATTTTTAACCGCCTCTTCAATCCCCCCAATAGCAGTGAATTGATTCACATGAACTTTTAACTTCAAGTGCGAACCTTGAATCGCTTGAGCGATTAATTCAATATCAACCGCACCAAAATAACCGGTTTCGCAAAATAGATCGATATAATCTGCCAAACCTTCCGATATTACGTTTGGAATCCACTGATTCACTACCGCTTGCATAAATCCTTGTTTGTTTGATTTATACTCCTCGGGGAGGGCATGGGCAGCTAAAAACGTGGTTTTAATTGGTATATCAAGATGTGATTTGATTCGTTTAATCACCCGCAACATCTTCAATTCATCGGATATCGTGAGTCCATAACCGCTTTTAATCTCTAGCGCACCTGTTCCGCCAGCAACTAAAGCTTGAACCCTCGGAAGGGAAATCTCAAACAGTTCATCTTCAGAAAGCACTTGCACGTGTCGCGCACTATTCAATATTCCCCCACCCTTTGCTGCAATTTCTTGATAACTTAACCCTTTAATTTTATCTACAAATTCTGTCTCCCTCGGCCTAGCAAATACGGCATGCGTATGAGAATCACAAAATGCGGGTAATACAAAACGGCCCGACATATCAATTAGGTCATGGGCGTGATATAACGCTTTGTCAAAAGAATCCATATTTCCAAAATCAATCACTGTGTTATCCTCTATGACCAAAAATGCATTAGGTATTGATGGGACATTTTGAAATTCAATTCCTGTGAGCGGAGTTAAGGATGGAGGTCTAACCTGAACCAATTCCTTAATATTTATATACACCTGTTTTATCATCACAATCAAAGGTAATATTAATAGCCCAAGCGTAGGATAACCTGATAGAAAATACCGTTTAAAAAAAGCAATTAATGCAGATGAATGAGAAGCGGAGAAGGTAACAACGAAATCAACACGAAGATAAGAACAAGGTTTTTGAAGCCGTTATGTCTGGCTCCAGTTGTTTAGACTGGTTTTTAGTACCCCGGGCCGGAATCGAACCGGCACTCCCGAAAGAACAGGATTTTGAATCCAGCGCGTCTACCAGTTCCGCCACCGGGGCCTCATAATGAGGTGACAAATATACAATAATTCTAAGAAATAAAAAGACCTATCTAAGGAGGGTCAATGAAGAAAACTGATTACACCACGTGCCATTTTCATCTTTAGCCGTAAAATAATACTGATAAGTGCCCGCGGGAGCAGGATCACCATTCAATAAAGATCCATTCCATTTAAAGTTGGGATCCGTGGAAGAATAAACAAGTTTATTTGCTGCATCCAAAACGACGACATTAAAATCTGTTAATCCCTCAGTAATTAACATTAATACATCATTGATTCCATCCCCATTCGGAGTAATGGCATTCGGCATTACAAAGGCCTTAGCTTGAGGTTTCTCTGGTGATTGGTCAATCGCGTTTTCCTTTTTAGAAATCAGCTCGCTATTTGAGGTGCTTTGTAAGGCTGAAAGATCTTGGGTGCTGATCTCTGATGAAGTTTGCTCTTGATTTTCTTGTAAATAGACGAGTTCGTGGGTTGGTAAATCAAAAATATCTATTGGTTTTTCATCTACAACCGTCCCAAAGCCACAATAGATTATGTGCTCAGTAGTATCTGGTTCAACAAGCGCATAAGCTGTACCTCCGTTGGAGTTTATAACATTGTCATCTGTTTTTACAGATTCGTTAACGGTAGTTTTTTCTTCCTGTTTCTTAGCTGATACATTCGCAACGTCTTTTTTTGAAGTTGTAAAATAGAACAAGCCTGCCGTGATGGCAACCAAGCACGAAGCAATACCAATCCAAGCGCCAAAACCAAGACCGGCTCCTCCAGAAGAAAGGCCCGCTTGTGCAGAAACGCTTTTCCACAAGGCTGGGTTAACTGGCAATTCGTGGTTGCCTAATTTTTCTTTCAATACCGATTCAAAGGTCTCTTTTTCCATATTATCTTTCTTCTATACGTTGTTTTAAGTAAGCTCTAGCTCTTAAATATTGGGATTTTGATGTGCTTTCGGAAATATTCAGTTGTTCAGCAATTTCTTGATGCGAATACCCTTCGATGGCAAACAAATTAAATACTACACGATAACCAGCCGGCATTTTTTGAATCAAGGCAATCAAATCTTCTGCCATTAATTGCGAAGAGATTTCTTCTTTTACCTCAATGCGATACGAAACATCATCTATGTTTTTGTCGGTAACGAAGCGTTGATTCTTTCGAAGTTGATCAAGACAACTATTTACCATAATCCTTCGGATCCAACCTTCTAGCGGACCTTCCGCTTTAAAGTCGGATAGTTTATTAAACACCTTAACCATGCCTATCTGAAATACATCCTCTGTTTCTGCTTGGTCTTTCATATACCGTGCACAAACAGCCAACATTTTAGGAGCAAACTTGTCAAACAACGCTTTTTGAGCCCTTGGTTTCCCTTTCAAACATTCTTGCACAAGTAACGCATCTTCCATGGGCTCGCGACTATTGACTATTTTTGAAGAATAAAGGTTGCATAGACATGGGAAAGGTACATATTTTAATTTTGTTTGTTTTTAATTCTTGGCTCTTCAGTTCGGTTGCTTGGGGCCAAGAAAATCCGGAAATTCGATACCATGCAGTACTGCAACTAAACGATCGAAGAGCGATACCTTTTGAAGTAACGTATGCCGCGGGTAAACAACCGAAACTTTCGATACACAATGGGGATGAACGCATCGATTTACACTTTTTAGTGGAAAAAAACGATACTATTTACATGGAATTCCCTGAAATTGCAGGAAAAATCAACTTTCATAAGCAAACCTTAAACGGACGATGGATCAATTTAAATAAATTGAATGCCACTTCATCTCCCTTCATGTTTTATCCCGTTGCGGAAGGTATAAATCCCCGATTTGATTTACCCTTAGACCTCATTGGTCCGAAATTCGAAGGGACCTATGACGTGATTTTTACGGATTCCGAAGGCGAGGCTCAGGCAATTGGAATATTTAAACAACAAGGCAGTAAAATAGACGGTACATTCCGCACAGAAACTGGAGATTACCGGTATTTATCTGGCGGGGTTTTTAATGGGGAGATGAAGTTGAGCTGTTTTGATGGGGTGCATGCCTTTTTATTCGAAGCAACAAGGGATGCAGACGACTCTACCGTAATGCGTGGAAACTTCTATTCAGGAAGTAAATATCATGCAACGTGGACCGGCGTATTAAACCCCAAGGCTACCCAGACGGCGCCCAACGCCATAAGCTGGCCTACCGAAACCTTTGCAGCATTGAATATTACTGTAAAAACCAATCGAAGAAAAGAAAAAACCCTAGATACCGAGTTCTTTCGTGGAAAACCAACCGTAATTCAACTTATGGGGACATGGTGTCCGAATTGCCTGGATGAAAGTAAATATCTCATTGAATTAAGTCAAAAAAGCACTTTTAAGGATATTCGTTTTATTGGAATTGGGTTTGAAAATGGCAACTCAGATAAAGACCGCATTGCACGGTTGAAGAAATATCACAAAAAAATGGAATTTACCTATCCCCTATACTTAGGTGGTGGCGCTTCTACTAAAGATGCGCATGCTGTTTTTAATCAGCTGAATGGCGTTTTCTCTTTTCCAACCACTATTTTTCTTGATAAAAAAGGCCGAATTGTTCAGGTGAATTCGGGATTTGATGGCCCGGCCACCGGTGTTTTTTATACATCGCTGCAAGAAGAAACAGAACGTTTGTTGTTTAAATTACTCCAAGCGGATGAATAGCATATATATTCTAATTCCTACCTTTGAACAAAAAGAAGCAGTATGTGGTCAATGACGGGTTTTGGAAAAAGTAGCGGGGTGTTTGAAGGAAAGAAGCGATCTATTGAAATCCGCTCATTAAATGGAAAAGGCTTAGACCTAACCGTAAAAGTTCCTTCTACTTTCCGTAGCATTGAATCAATTATTAGAACTGAAATCGGACAATCCTTAGAGCGCGGTAAAATTGATGTGGGCTTATACCTTGAAGACAACCCAAATGCAAAAAACAGCAATGTAGATTTTGACCTTGCAAAAGCATATATAACGGACATTAAGCACCTATTAAACGAGGAATCGCTGGAACCCGCGGAATGGGTAGGAACAATCACCGCATTACCCGGTGTAATTAAACAACCCTCGGATGAGATTTCGGCTGGTGAACAAGAGTTTATGCTCAATTTATTACGTGAGGCTATTCAATCAACGCTAGTTTTTAGAAAGGCAGAGGGCAAGACCTTGAGTGATGATTTAGAATCTTCATTACTTCAAATTGAAACCTTGGTATCACAACTTGAGCCCTTTGAAAAAGAACGGATATTAGCCGCTAGAACACGATTAGAACAGGCAGTAAAAGAAATCGCCAACCAAGACATTCAAAGTCGGGTAGAGCAAGAGCTCTTGTTTTATATGGATAAGCTTGATGTTTCAGAGGAAAAAATCAGATTAAGAAGTCACATTACTTATTTTAGAGAAACCATGGCGTCCAATGAATCAAGCGGAAAAAAACTTGGTTTTATAGTACAGGAAATGGGAAGAGAAATCAACACCTTGGGGAGTAAAAGTAATCATGCGATGATGCAGCGAATGATTGTGGAAATGAAAAATCACCTAGAAAAAATCAAAGAACAAGTTCAAAATGTCCTCTAATCCCTTGCGCCTTGGAAAGTCAATTATAGTCTCTGCACCATCCGGTGCAGGAAAAACAACCATTGTGCACCAATTGATGACAGAAATACCGGCATTGGCCTTCTCGATTTCAGCATGCTCCAGAAGTGCACGGCCGATGGAACAAGAAGGTAAAGACTATTATTTTCTCGGTGTGGAAGGCTTTAAAAAAGCCATCGAAAACCATGAGTTCATTGAATGGGAAGAAGTCTATACCGATCATTATTATGGAACCTTAAGGCGAGAAGTTCAGCGCTTATGGGATGAGGGTAAGGTGATTATTTTCGATGTAGATGTGGTCGGTGGCCTAAATTTGAAAGCCTTATTCAAAGAACATGCGCTCTCTGTTTTTATCAAACCTCCGAGTGTTGAGATTCTTGAAAAAAGACTGCGCGCTAGAGAAACAGAAAGCGAAGAACGAATAGCCCTAAGAATTAAGAAGTCGGCTTGGGAGCTTTCACAAGCAGAATCGTTTGATGTTTGCATTCTCAATGACGACTTAGAAAAAGCAGTATCTGACGCAAAAACACAAGTAACCCGCTTTATATCCTCATGAAAATAGGCTTGTTTTTTGGTTCGTTCAACCCCATTCATACTGGGCATCTTATGTTGGCCGAAGGGATAATGAATGAAACAGATTTAGATCAAATCTGGTTTGTAGTTACACCACATAACCCCACCAAAAAAAAAGGAAATTTATTAGCGGACCATCACCGGTTAAACATGGTGAGAGATGCGATTCATGACAACTTAAAATTTCGTGCTTCTGACATTGAATTCCATCTCGCCCAACCCAACTATACAGCCATTACCCTTACTCATTTAAGAGAAAAAAATCCTGAGCATACCTTCTCTTTGATTGTTGGTGAAGATAATTTAAGGGGGATAAAAACCTGGTATAACGCCGAATTTATTCTCTCCAATTTTAGAATCTTAGTATATCCTCGAAGCATTCAAGCGGATGAATCCGTTAGCAAAGACGAAAAATCAACGGACGGAAACATTGAGTATTTATCAGATGTGCCCGCCCTAGAATTATCTTCTAGTCAAATTAGAGCCTTGATTAAACAGCAGAAAAGCATAAAATACATGGTGCCGGAGGTGGTAGAACGGATGATTAAAGAAATGGGATTTTATCGCTAATCCCCTTTTAGCTCAGGATTCATTAAGGTGGCGCACTCCCATAAAACCACACCAACACATACACTAACATTTAAACTGTGTTTAGTTCCAAACTGAGGGATTTCAATAACACCATCACAGTGGTCAATAACGTCTTGATTTACGCCGTTCACTTCATTACCAAATACGAGTGCAATTCGCGAATCAATGCTATTTTTTAAGTGATGAAGCGGTATGGTTTTCTCTGCTTGTTCTAACGCATAAATTGTATACCCCGCAATTTTTAGTTTCAGAATGGCCTCCAAGGCGTTGGAAGCATGGCTCCAATTAACCGTTTCTGTGGCGCCCAATGCGGTGCGATGAATTTCTCGGTGAGGGGGGACCGGTGTGATTCCACACAAAATTATCTCTTGTATACCAAACGCGTCTGAGGTTCTAAAAACGGAACCAACATTCTCGAAAGACCTGATATCATCTAACACCACCACGACAGGCAACTTTTCTTGTTTTGAAAATTCTTCCGGAGATAGCCTGTTTAATTCCCAAAGTTTAAGTTTCTTATTCATGTTGAAAAGTCCTTTGCCGTTAATTTTGATATTCGGTTAACTCAACCTAATTTAGATGCTAAATTCCGAAATCTAACTCATTTGGCGAAATCTACTTCCAGCGAAGAAACCCCGTTGATGAAACAATATCATCAAATTAAAGCAAAACACCCCGGAGCTTTGTTGCTTTTTCGTGTTGGAGATTTCTATGAAACCTTTGGTGAGGATGCGGTAAAAACTTCTCGGATTCTTGGGATTGTCCTAACTAAGCGTAAGAATGGGGCAGCAGCAGAAATCGATTTGGCAGGATTTCCACACCATTCCTTAGAAACTTATTTGCCCAAATTAGTTCGAGCCGGACAACGCGTTGCCGTTTGTGACCAGTTGGAAGACCCTAAAATGACAAAAACCATTGTAAAGCGAGGGGTAACGGAATTAGTAACGCCTGGGGTTGCGTTTAACGACCAGGTTTTAACACAAAAAAGCAACAACTTTCTTGCGGCGATTCATTTTGGAAAACATACTGTAGGCGTTGCATTTTTAGACGTATCTACAGGTGAATTTCTTTTGGGAGAAGGAAGCATACAGCGGGTTGAGAAACTCTTATCCGTATTCAATCCAGCAGAGATTGTATATCAAAAGCAAAAACAAGATGACTTTCGTGCCCTACAATTCACGATTGATTGTTTTTATCGCTTAGACGATTGGGTTTTTACTACTGATTTTGCTGATGATCATTTAGCAACGCACTTTGGAACAAAAAACTTAGCTGGATTCGGTGTTGCGGATTATACCAATGGCATCATTGCTGCATCTGCTGCACTCCACTACGTAAAGGAGAACCAACTGCAAGCGTTACATCACATTCGCTCCATCGCGCGCATTGAAGAAAAAGAACACCTTTGGCTTGACCGATTTACCATTAAAAACCTTGAGTTGGTTTACCCGCAACATGAACGTGCAAAAACCTTACTTGATGTAATTGACTATACCTTAACGGCGATGGGGGGACGCTTATTAAAACGTTGGCTGCTGTTACCGCTTACCAATCTCAATCAAATTCATGCAAGAAATGGGGCAGTAGCTTGGTTTGCTTCTAATGAACGGCTCTGTGAAACAATTCGTGAGCACTTAGCCCAATGTGGTGATCTTGAACGCCTCATTTCAAAAGTGGCGGTGGGAAAAGTTAATCCGCGCGAAATTAGACACATACACCGTAGCCTAGAGTTAATTGAGCCAATTAAACAAACCTTAAATGAAGGAAAAGAAAACACAATGATCTGTGAACTTTCTAATTCCTTTAAGGCCTGCGGCGAATTGCTTCGACAAATAGACGAAACGATTGATCCTGCACCAGCCATTGCGATAGGCAAGGGCGACGTAATTAAAGCGGGAGTTAGTAAAGAACTTGATGAGTTACGCAATATTTCAAATAATGGAAAGCAGTATTTACAAGAACTACAAGATCGCGAGGCGGAAAAAACCGGGATCACCAGCTTAAAAATCGCGTTTAATAATGTTTTTGGGTATTACATTGAAGTAAGAAACACGCACAAAGACAAGGTGCCTTCAGCGTGGATAAGACGCCAAACCTTGGTTAATGCCGAACGATATATTACCGAAGAACTAAAAGAATATGAGGAAAAAATACTAGGTGCAGAGGCTAAAATCTTGGCCATTGAACAACGTCTTTATCAAGAATTATTAGCGTCCCTGGCAACACATGTAGCTGTAATTCAACAAAATGCAACAACCTTAGCCCGTCTTGATGTGCTTAGTAGTTTTGCCATTTTAGCCAAGGAACAGCAATATTGTTTGCCTGAAGTAAACGATTCTTTGGTGATTCACATTGAAGAAGGCCGACATCCAGTCATTGAAAAACAACTAAAGAACGGCGAAATATATGTTGCTAACGACTTGTTTCTGTCCAATGATGACCAACAAATCATGATGATAACGGGTCCTAATATGAGTGGAAAGAGTGCTGTATTACGTCAAACCGCATTAATCGTAATCCTAGCGCAGATTGGGTCCTTTGTTCCCGCAAAAAAAGCTACTATTGGGTTGGTCGATAAAGTATTTACCCGCGTTGGTGCATCAGATAATTTATCTGCAGGAGAATCCACCTTTATGGTAGAAATGAACGAAACGGCAAGCATTTTAAATAACCTGTCTGAACGCAGTCTTGTTATTCTTGATGAAATCGGTCGAGGGACGAGTACCTATGATGGGATTTCTATTGCTTGGTCGATTACTGAATACCTTCATGAAAACAAAAAACATCGACCAAAAACGCTTTTCGCTACCCATTACCATGAATTAAATGAAATGGCCGCGAGATTTGAACGAATAAAAAACTATTCCATTGCTGTTAAAGAATTAGGAAAGAATATTTTATTTCTTAGAAAATTAGTTGCAGGAGGAAGTGAACATTCGTTTGGTATACACGTAGCAAAATTAGCTGGAATGCCAGATTGGGTTGTTTCACGAGCCGAACACGTTCTTAAAGAATTAGAAAATAGCCACCAACAAGTGGGGCAAACAAGCAACAACCAAAAGAAAAAAACGCTCAAAAACACCAACGACACCCCCATGCAATTGAGTTTTTTTCAGTTAAACGACCCGGTCCTGGAACAAATACATGAAACCCTAATGGCTATAGATATCAACGTATTAACCCCGGTTGAAGCCTTGATGAAACTTCATGAGATAAAAAAACTCACGGGAGGATAAAATCCATTTTGGATAAAAAATTGTTTTTTGTACATTTGCAACGCACAACAGGTTAACGAATAGTTAACTGATGTAAAAGCGAGAATAGCTCAGTTGGTAGAGCGCAACCTTGCCAAGGTTGAAGTCGCGGGTTCGAATCCCGTTTCTCGCTCAGGATTGCTCGAGTGGTGGAATTGGTAGACACGCCGGACTTAAAATCCTGTGGGCATTAGCCCGTGCGGGTTCAAGTCCCGCCTCGAGTACAAAACCCTGATGTTAAAGTCAGGGTTTTTTTATTTAATCCAATTAAATAAACCCCGTTTTCACCACGGTTTTTACAATCTAACTTAACGAACCCGTTGAAATTTGTAACTTTGTGATGAATTTTAGGTAAACTAAAACTATGTGGAGTAGAATAGCAAGTATCATTTTAAGAAATCGGTTATATATACTAACCATCATCTTTCTATTGACCTTGTTTTTTGGATATTTCGTTGTTACTGATCTGCGTGTAGACAATCGTTACGGGATTCTTCTGCCAAAAGACCACCCCACACAAATGAACTATGTTAAGTTCAAGGAACAGTTTGGTGAAGATGGGGCGACGTTGGTAATGGCTATTTCTTCCAAAGACCTTTATTCAGAAAAGAAATTCAAAGCATGGAAAGAACTCGGAGATAAAATTCTCGCGCAACCTGGTGTGGAGACCGTTATTTCAGAGGCCACCTTGTTTAATATCGTTAATGATACAGCCGAACAAAAATTTGTAATACATCGGATTTTCTATGACACCACATTCAAAGAAAAATCCATTGATTCTATACGCACCATAATAAAGAGGAATCCAGCGTATAAAAATGTCTTGTATAATGATTCGAGTGAGGTTTCTCTAATGCTCATCGGTTTAAACGAGAAAGTACTAGAAGATAAAGTTAAATCAAAGGTGGTTTTTCATATTGAAGACATTGCGAAACAATACGAACCCACGCTCGGGAAATTCTACTTCTCAGGACTACCTCACATTCGCGTTACCGTAGCAAAACGCATTCTGAATGAAATGTTCCTCTTCCTGGGGCTTTCCGTTTTTGCCTCATCCCTACTCTTATATATATTTTTCAGGTCGTTTCGAATTGTTATACAATGCAACTTGGTGGTTTTTGTATCGGTTATTTGGGCCTTAGGAACCATTGCATTATTTAACTATTCACTCACCATAATGATGGCGTTAATTCCGCCATTGTTAATTGTAATTGGCGTACCAAATTGTGTGTTTATTGTCACCAGATACCATCAGGAATTCAATCGGATGGGCAACAAGACTAAAGCCTTGTTTATTATGATTCGTCGCATTGGTCCAGTAACCTTTTTAACCAATTTAACGACAGCTGTTGGATTTGTAACGTTTACAAGCAGTGATCGTCTGGCTGAATTTGGCGTGATTTCTAGCTTGAATATAATGGTGGTGTTCTTTCTTTCGTTGTGCATCGTTCCAATTCTTGCCAGTTATAGTGCGCCGCCAAAAGAGCGTCATTTAAGGCACTTGTCTCGGGTGTATTCTCAAGGATTCATTGAATATATTATTCTTATCATTACCCGATATAGACCGATTGTTTATGTATTATCCGTAGTCATGTTGTTCGTAGGAATCTATGGCATGACTAAAATTACGGCCACGGGAAATGTTACTGGAGACATTCCAGAGAATGATCAAATTTCGCGTGATTTGAAGTTTATCGAACGAAATTTCGGGGGTTCAATTCCGTTTGAAATCACAGTTAACTATAAAGAACCCGGGAAACTGTTTAATGAAACGACCATGACGCGCGTTGAAGAAGTTCAACAAATGTTTGAAAGTGACACCTTGTTTTCTAAAAGCCTTACCTACCTTGACTTTCTGAAGGTTATTAACATGTCTTATCATCAAGGTAACCCTGCATATTATAAGATAATCAAGAAACGAGATATGTTAAAACTGAAAACATATTTCGAGAAATTCGACTTCAATAATGTAAACAATGGGAATCTTTCGTTGAAGGATTTGGTAGACACCGCAAATACCACCTTGCGCATACGTACGCAGATGAAAGACCTTGGGTCATATAGTGTAGCCCAAAAGGTAGACACATTAAAACTTGAGGTGGATGCCTTAATGAATCCGGAACGAGAGGAATGGGAACGGCTTTTCAAAAAATATGAAAAGGGCGATCACACCTGTTTTGATTCACTCGTTGCCTACCCTGCGATTGCTAATGATGTGATACGTTCGATCGCCAAAGGAGACGAAGCACTACAATATGCATTTGATGTTGATCCTGATAAACTTTATAACTACAGAACAAAGAAATCATCCATTAAAAGGCTCAGAAAAGCCATTGATAATCAATATTACGACGTTACGTTCACAGGGATTTCGGTGGTGGTTTCTGAGGGAACAAAGTACCTTTTTATTAATCTTTTACAAAGCTTATTATTCGCTGTGCTTTCCATCGCCTTACTAATGGCCGTGCTGTTTCGTTCTTTTAAGATCATTGTGGTTTCAATGATTCCAAACATTATTCCTTTGTTGCTTACAGCAGGATTAATGGGATATTTTGACATCCCTTTAAAACCATCCACCCTCTTGGTTTTTGGAATTGCACTGGGTATTACAGTAGATAACGCAATCCTCTTTTTAGCAAAATACCGACAGGAATTGAAGGCCAATGCCCATGACATGAACTATGCCATATTAACGTCATTAAGAGAAACGGGGCTGGGTATTTTCTATACCTCGGTAATTTTATTCTTTGGATTTATCATGTTTGTTTTTTCTCAATTTGGTGGAACCAAAGCGCTTGGATTGTTGGTATCTATAACGATTTTGGTTGGTATGGTGACCAACCTAATCATCCTTCCATCGCTCTTGCTTTCGCTACAAAAACGCATGATGTCCAAGTCATTCGAAGAACCTTATTTCGAAATATTTGACGAAGAGGAAGACTACGACACCGAGAAAATCCAAATCGAAATCTCAAAGGCGCTCGGAGAAGAACTTTAACGCAATTTTAGGAGTGCGCGTTTTAATTCTTTGTCATAGGTTGACGTGACTTTATATACTCCAATTTCATCCCACAATTGACGAGCAAACTCCAACTTCAATTGCTGATTTATTCGAAGTGTTTGAGTTTTATTTAGGTGTTCATATCCGCGGATGTTATACGTACTTGAAGCAAACGCAGTAAACGCCTTAAGGTCAACGGACGTAAAGCCATAATCACGTAAATTCTCAATCGTTTTCCATTTTGTTCGTTTGGTTTGTAGTGACTTAAATACAAATGCGCTGAAGATTTGATTTACATTTAATTCTGTTAAATACAGTGATGCCCCGGTGGTATCGAGAGGGACGAATTCATCAGGAATAACGCCGCCACCGCCATACACACGGCGCCCTTTTTTAGTTTTATATACCTTAGATTTATCCAAATACATTGAGTCTCGGCTAAATAATTCTCCTTTTATGTAACGGGATTCATCGCGCATGTATGCCTCATAATCTCCGGTATACTTTCGCTGGATAGACCTACCAGAAGGCATATAATATCTTGAAATCGTCATTCGCACACTACTTCCATCCGACAACATTTGATCTTGTTGAACGAGTCCTTTTCCATAGGTTCGTCTTCCCACTAATTCCCCGCGATCGTTATCTTGAATGGCGCCGGCTAATATTTCAGCTGCGGAAGCCGTACCCTCATCAATTAACACCACCAATTTTACGCGCTCTAGACAGCCTCCCTCGGTGGATTTTGAAACATCTCCAGCACTGTTTTTGCTTTTTGTGGAAACAATAACGTCTCCTTTAGCAAGAAATTCATCTGCAATATTTATAGCCGCTTCCATTACTCCGCCTGGGTTACCTCTCAAATCAAGCACCAATTTATTCATGCCTTGGCTTAATAAAGATTCAGCCGCGACCACAAACTCTTCATGGGTTGGTACAGAAAATTGATTTATGCGTAAAAACCCGATTTCCTTATCAATCATATAATATGTAGATACCGTTTCTAAAGGAATCTCCCCCCTTATTATAGTAATGTGCTTTTTTGTGTTATTTCGAAGGATGGTGACTTTTACCTCCGTATCAACATCTCCTTTTAATGAGGCCATGACTTTATCAGTCGTTATTTTCTTGCCGGTAAATGATTTGCCGTTTATTGCAATGATTTGATCACCGCTTCGAACACCGGAAAAAAATGCAGGTGCATTAGGAATTGCCTTAATTACACATACGGTATCTTTAATTAATTGAAATCTAACACCAATACCGCCGAAACTTCCTTGCATCGATTCTTGTTCTGATCTAAGCGCATTCGCTGTTATATACCTTGAATGGGGGTCCAATTTATGTAACATGTCGTTGATGGCTTGATTAAACACCTTGTCTTTATCTATTGAGTCAACATACATTTCATCCAAGGCATCCAATACCTCTTCAAATTTAGACGCGCGCCTGGAATCTACCTTAGGGTGTAATATATAACCCATTCCAAATCCAATAATCACTAAAATCGAAGCGAATATGGGGAGAAAAAATCGTTTATTGTCAGACATGTTCAATCGTGTTAATTTGTGTAATTACAACTCCAGCATTGGTTAAAAAAGTCAAGCCACTAATGTCTTTATAGGCATCCATATACACCACGCGTTTGATTCCTGATTGCAGGATCAATTTACTACAATCCTTGCAAGGAGAATGCGTAAGGTATAAGGTTGAGCCTTCTGTGTTGTTTGTAGATTTAGCAACTTTTAAAATTGCGTTGGCCTCGGCATGTAAAACATACCAATGCGTTTCTCCTTCTTCATTTTCGCAACGGTTTGAAAATCCAGAAGGGGTTCCATTATACCCATCAGAGATAATCATTCGGTCTTTAACAATAATTGCCCCTACTTTTTTACGGGTACAATGCGACAACATCGCCCAGTTTTGTGCTAAACGCAAATATGCCCGATCGTAACGCGCTTGCTTTTCTTCTATTTCGCTCATAAACACAAAGATATCGAAAGTTACTTAGGATTAAATCGATAGGGCTGGAGATCTGCTAACAAGGCAGTATTGTGGATCATGGTATTGCAAAGCATCTCGGCTAGCGATGGTGCGAGCATATACCCTTTTGCACCAAGGCCGTTAAAAATATATAGCTGGTCATACACCGGATGTTTTCCAACCATCGGACGGCGATCTAGTGATGTTGGACGAATTCCTGAATAATGCGCTATTACTTCAAGTGTGTCATTCGTAATAGACCTTACATTCGATAAAATTAATTCCCTCCCCTCAGGTGTTGGTTCCGTTGAGGTATTATTCCATTCATAGGTTGAGCCTATTCGAAACAAATTCTCTCCAATGGGTAAGGCAAATGCCTTTCGATGCAAGGAGGTGTTTTGGAGTGGGTTGTCCCATTTTACGGTTAATAATTGACCTTTTGTTGGATTCACTGGAACTTCAGAAAACCAAGGGACTTGATTGTTTTTATAGCCCAAGGCCATGACCACCTCATCGTATTTAACACCTTGGAACTCCATGGTTTCTGGGTTGAAATTCTCACTTGAAATGGTGTTATAAACAAGCTGTTCACGTGCGGCAAGATAGTGGTGGCTTTCTTTAATAAATACCCGCGTATCGATCCAAAAGCCGTCAACTCGCCCCGACCCGTACGGAGTAAACGCTAGGTCTTCCGGTGTTATTTGATGCATAAACAACCCGAATTCAGGCTGTTCTAGCCGTTGATTCCAGCAGGTAGCTTCTTCTTGTGTGGCGAATAACCTTCGAACCATAATTGGATGAAAGAAGTGTGCGTTTAATACAGATTCCATCTCCGTATAAAAGGCTTTTGATTCGAAGTAAAAAGGGTCTGCGTTCCAGGAAAGCAAGGTACGTCTGAACGACATGGGGTGCACAATTCCGGCGGCAACGACAGATGAAACATTATTTCCATCATCAACTAAGGTTACCTGTTGATTTTGTTTTATTAACTGATGCGCAAGGCAAACACCTGCAACCCCACCGCCAACAATTAGAAACTTCTTTTGCATGTTATTTAGTTACTGCCAGGACAAAGATAGTAATTCGTATAGCGGGATACTTAGATTTAATAAGTTCTATTATACCCTTTAATGTGGCTCCGGTAGTAATCACATCATCTACCAAACCAATATGTGAGACCGTTCCCCAGGTATGAGAATTTAATTCAAATACGTTGCGAACATCATGCAAACGATTCTGTCTATTCTTACGGGTTTGGCTGTTACTGTTTTTAACTCGTTTAATCAGGTCTAATCTTAACTGTGCCGAAGGGTATATCGCTTGTATTCCTCTTGCTAAAAACTCGCTTTGATTATACCCTCGTAAATACTCTTTTTTAGGGTGTAGAGGCACCGGTATTAAATATTCTGGCAATTCAATGGAACGGTCTTTTAGGCTCTTTGCTAGCATTAATCCCCAGTCAAAACAAGCCTCACGCTCATACTTATATTTCAATGCATGAAGCAAAGATTGCGCCGCTTTTCCCTTGCTGTAATAGCATAGCGAGTGCAAGGTTATAGACTCTGACACCAAGTGCTGGGGTAACTCAGCCTGATTGAATGTGTGTTCCAAACCGGTTTCACAGAATACACAAAGAATAGATTCTTCGGAGAACAATTCAATGCCGCAAGCATGACAGCGATATGGAAAAAATAGATGCAGCAAGGGTTTGAGAAACACCTCGCGAATGGAGTACTTTTTTATTAAAGAATTAAACACCATAGTGTTGAAAATGAAATTAATAAATCGCTAATTGAACGAGTTAAAACAACTAAGTTTAATGGCTGATTTGTCAAACGTACCAAACAAGTCAATTTGGGGTTTAATTATTCTATTTTGGCTTATTAATAACTTTTAAAAGTTGTTGATAAATCACGCAACAAAGCACTACTAAGGGATAGCGATTGAATGGGGGTTGACAAAAAGCATTACGGAGAAAAATCGCATTGTGTTGAACGTTTTTTTTGACAAAATTTGTAAGCCTTTTTACAAACTTTAAAACAGCAAGTTTATTGCTCCCGTAAGTATAAAGGAAACAATGTTTTTTGTTAGCAAAAGCGGAGCCGACGTGAATCGGTTGTTGGGCAAGCTATCGCATAAAAAAAATAGAATAAATAATTAAAAATAACCATGAACCACGAACCAATTTTAGCTGAGAATAAAAATCGTTTTGTTCTCTTTCCAATTGAACACAGCGACATTTGGAGCTTTTACAAAAAAGCAGAAGCGAGTTTTTGGACCGCAGAAGAAATTGATTTATCTCAGGATTTGGTAGACTGGGAACGTTTAACAAACGACGAGCGTCATTTTGTTAAGCATGTTCTTGCATTTTTTGCTGCGTCTGATGGTATCGTAAATGAAAACTTAGCTGAACATTTTTTATCGGAAGTACAGTATACAGAAGCAAAGTTTTTCTATGGCTTCCAAGTAGCTGCTGAAAACATTCACTCTGAAACGTATTCTTTATTAATTGACACCTACATCAAAGACTCCGCAGAAAAAGCAGGACTCTTTAACGCAATTGATACCTTAGATTGTGTTCGCAAAAAGGCTGATTGGGCATTAAGATGGATTGATAAAGGTTCTTTTGCGGAGCGTTTAGTGGCTTTTGCTGCCGTAGAGGGTATTTTCTTCTCTGGGTCGTTTTGTTCCATATTTTGGCTTAAGAAACGTGGGTTAATGCCTGGGCTATCCTTCTCAAATGAGTTAATTTCAAGAGACGAAGGCCTTCATTGCGATTTCGCTTGTTTACTATACACACGTCACCTCGTTAACAAGCTTTCCAAAGATCAAGTGCGAGAAATCATAATGGATGCCGTTGAAATTGAAAAAGAATTTGTTACTGATGCCCTGCCTGTTAAACTCATCGGAATGAATAGCGATTTAATGAGTCAATACATCGAGTTTGTTGCAGACCGCTTATTAGTAGAGCTTGGTAATGAGCGCGTTTACAACACCACCAATCCATTTGACTTTATGGAAATGATCTCTATTCAAGGAAAAACGAATTTCTTTGAAAAAAGAGTAGGAGAATATCAAAAGGCAAGTGTAATGTCTGATAAAGAAACGCAACGTTTTACGTTGGATGAAGAATTTTAATTAAAGAAAAAGTAAGAGTAATGTACGTAGTTAAAAGAGACGGAAGAAAAGAGGCAGTAAAATTTGATAAAATTACCGCTAGGGTTATTAAAATGTGTTATGGCTTAGATCCTATGGTTTCACCAGAGGCTGTGGCGATGAAAGTTATTGAAGGACTTTATGATGGCGTATCAACCACTGACCTTGATAATTTAGCCGCAGAAGTTGCTGCAGCGAAAACAACCGAACACCCAGATTATGCCTTATTGGCTTCTAGAATTGCTGTATCAAATCTTCACAAGGAAACGAAAAAGACGTTTTCTGATGTTATGACCGATTTATACGAATACCTTGACCCAAAAACAGGACAGTCTGCCGCGTTATTATCGGAAGAAGTGTATCAAATTGTAGTTAATAACCGAGAAGCCTTAGATTCGAGTATCATTTATGATCGTGATTTTAGATATGACTATTTCGGGTTCAAAACACTTACTCGCTCATATTTAATGAAGCTTGAAGGTAAAATTGCCGAACGTCCACAACACATGCTCATGCGGGTGTCTTTAGGAATCCATAAAGAAGATATAAAATCCGCGATCGCCACGTATAATTTAATGTCAGAAGGATGGTTTACTCACGCAACACCTACTTTATTCAATTCTGGTACACCAAAACCTCAAATGTCTTCTTGCTTTTTATTGACGATGAAAGAGGATAGTATACCTGGGATTTATGACACCTTAAAATCATGTGCTCAAATCTCTCAGTCCGCCGGTGGTATTGGATTATCTATTCACAACGTTCGAGCCACGGGATCTTATATCAAAGGAACGAATGGCACCTCCAATGGTATTGTTCCAATGCTTCGTGTTTTCAATGACACCGCTCGTTATGTTGATCAAGGAGGAGGTAAGCGAAAAGGCTCTTTCGCAATTTATCTAGAGCCTTGGCATGCTGACGTGTTTGACTTTTTAGACCTTAAGAAAAACCACGGTAAAGAAGAGCAACGTGCCCGAGATTTATTTTTCGCACTTTGGATTCCAGATTTATTCATGAAACGGGTTAAGAACAACGAAACTTGGACCTTAATGTGTCCGCATGAATGTCCAGGGTTATCAGATACTCACAGTGAAGAATTTGAAGCGCTTTATACTAAGTATGAGGCGGAGGGCAAAGGAAGAAAAACCATCAATGCACAAGATTTATGGTTCAAAATTCTTGAATCACAAATAGAGACCGGAACACCTTACATGTTGTACAAAGATGCGGCCAATGCTAAGTCTAATCAACAAAATTTAGGGGTTATAAAATCTTCGAATCTGTGTACTGAAATCATCGAATACACCGCACCAGATGAAGTTGCTGTTTGTAACCTCGCTTCCTTGGCTTTACCTAAGTATGTTACAGAACAAGGGGTATTTGATCATGATAAACTTTTTGAAGTTACGTATCAGGCTACGCTGAACCTCAATAAAATTATTGATGAAAATTATTACCCTGTTGAAGAGGCCAAAAATTCAAACTTACGTCACCGACCGATTGGCTTAGGGGTACAAGGATTAGCGGATGCCTTTATTTTATTAGGTCTTCCTTTCGAATCTGAAGAAGCTCGTGCATTAAACCGAGAAATATTTGAAACCATATATTTTGCTTCGATGTCTGCGTCTAAGGACTTAGCCATTAAAGAAGGACCATATTCCACATTCGAAGGATCTCCTGTATCAAAGGGTGTTTTTCAATTTGACATGTGGGGCGTTACTCCAAGTAATCGATGGGAATGGGATTTATTGAAAGAAGAAGTTAAGAAACATGGTGTAAGGAACTCCTTGTTATTAGCTCCAATGCCAACTGCATCTACGGCGCAAATACTTGGAAACAATGAATGTTTTGAGCCTTACACTTCCAACATCTATACGCGACGTGTACTTTCTGGAGAGTTCATTATCGTAAATAAGCACTTATTAAAAGATCTAGTAAAAGAAGGCTTATGGAATATGGAAATGCGTCAAAAAATTATGGCGGCTAATGGATCTGTACAAAACATTCCTGAAATTCCCTCTCGCCTTAAAGAGCTTTACAAAACAGCGTGGGAAATTTCTCAGAAAGCAATCATTGACCAAGCTGCTGACCGGGGTGCATTTATTTGCCAAAGTCAATCGTTAAATATTTTCATGGAGCAAGCAAACTTCGGAAAATTAACATCCATGCATTTCTACGGTTGGGAGAAAGGGTTAAAAACAGGAATGTACTATTTACGTACAAAAGCAGCTACTGATGCAATTAAATTCACGATTGATAAAAGTGTGGTAGAAGAGCCTAGCTCAAAATCCTTAGAAGAACAACAGGCAGCTATTGCATGTTCTTTAGAGAATCCAGACAGTTGTGAAATGTGCTCAGGATAGAATATCCTTATTTATCCATATGGTTAAAATAGGAGAATAAACGAAATAAACAGGCGTTCGAAAGGCGCCTGTTTTTGTTTAATTCCGTTTTGCTTTCATAAGAATCAAACACAACCTCTTTAGCGTCCAAGTTGTAAATATGTCCTCCCTTTGAATTAACAAAGCCGAATCCCCGAATGGTTGATATAAACGCTCCCTCTACCGTTTGTTCGCTTAACATATTCCGACTAAACGGAAAATCTTGTGTATTTAAAGCTAACTGACTTGCCAACGTTGCCGCTAAATCACCTTGTGAAAACACACGATCAACCCTAAGGCCCTGATAATTTTCTTTTAACGCTGGACCAACAATTAGGCAGGGGATTTTAAATGTTTCTGTCAAATAAGGCGATGCAATCCCGGGTGAATTATGCCCGTGATCAGAGACTAATACAAACACTGTATTCTTATACCACTTTTGTGTCTTTGCTTTAGTAAAAAACTGCTTTAAACAATCATCCGCGTAAACCATGGAATTTAAATATTCTGCTTCTTCTCCCTGAAAAGGAAATTTTTTCATCGGACAATCGTAAGGAAAATGGGTGCTACCAGTGAAGGTACAGGCCAAAAATGGCTGTTTGTTTACTCGGATTTCTTTCAAGAACTTATCATATAAATCCGAATCATAATAATTCAATTTTCCTTTTGGTAAGGACGGGTCAAAGTCATTTTCATCCTTCAAGCGATCATAACTGTGTTCTGTTAAAAAGCCTTTAATATTGCCATATTTCAAATCACCACTGAATAAATAAGACGTTGAATAACCCTTCGATTTTAGTAAATCAGAAAGGGTGGTAATGTTTCGATGTTTCTCAATATATAAAGGCAACGGAGACTCTGGAACCCCGGTGAATCCCGAAAGAATGGTAGAATTTCCGATTTCAGAAGTTGTGTTTGCCGCATATAACTTAGTGAAAAGCACACCCGATTTACTTAACTTATCAAAAAACGGAGTGGCGGATTTCTTACCACTTATCGCTCCAACCCCATGGGCACTCCATCCTTCGAAAATAATAAAAACGACATTTGGCTTTTTTACCTTAAACAACCGAATATCCGAAGGATGCCAGCGATAATAAGCGTTCACCAAGGCATTTTCTTTTGGGGTAAGTGATGGTTTAACATGGGTTTCAATATCCGACTTGTTAAATAAAAAAAAGCTGTTTCCGAAATAATATGCGGAATTCACAGAAAGATCATTTAAAATGGCCTGATTCGAAAAATAAGCCGCATCGATGTTGATTGGAATTTGTTGAATCCCACCGCGCATGAGTAAAAAAGAAAAGGTCAATCCAGAAATAACACCAAGACCATTCAATGCGTGTGGCCAAATTTTAGAACGGGTTTTTGACGTTTCTTTAGTGTTAGAAACCCAACAAAAAAGCCGATTCACAACATAAAATGAACCAATAGACTCCAATAAAACAATCCCAAGGCTAAGAGCGCCCTTAGAGAAACCTGTTGTTCGCATGACCTCATCTGGGTTTAATAAATGCATAAAAACCCTTGAAGATAATTTGTGCCCCCATTCACTGTAAGCTGAAATTTCTGCCGCGTGAATAATACTCAACAGCACCAATTCAACAAAAAAAACAGCCTTTAATGTCTTAAAAAAAATAGTATCCGACGCAAAAAATCGAACGAACAAAACCAGTACAGGAAGTATCATCAAATATCCGGCAGTGGAAAAATCCAAGCGAAGCCCGGAGTATAAGGCCTTATAAATATCCGTTACATCAACCGAAACAAACCTTGCGTTGTGGTATCCCAAGAAAATTAATCGTTGTACAAAAAAAACAAGGACCCAAAACAAGAAGAGGGAACCATAAAGTAAAACGATGCGTCGATTAATAACCACACCCAAAATTACCGAAAGATTAATGAAATGTTACGTTTTGTTAACATCATTTTATTTTGAAACACACTTAAATCTGTACCTTTGCACCTTCATTACAATTTCTATATACCATGGGGGGGATTAAACCGATTAAATCGGCACTTATTTCAGTTTATAACAAGCAGGGGCTTGATATTCTTGTTCAAACGCTTAACAAACTTAACATAACCCTTTACTCTACTGGTGGAACCTTAAGCTACATTGAAGATTTAGGGATTCCCGTTATCCCTGTAGATTCATTAACCAATTTTCCTGAAATCTTAGGGGGTAGAGTGAAAACATTACACCCTGGGGTATTTGGAGGGATTTTATATCAGCGTGGCTTAGAGCGTGATGAGCGTTCTATTGAGGAGCATGGGATTCATGCCATTGACTTAGTTGTAGTTGATTTGTACCCATTCGAAGAAACCTTAAAAAACACGTCCAATCACGCTGAAATCATTGAGAAAATTGATATTGGCGGAGTTTCGCTACTTCGTGCTGCTGCAAAAAACTATGAGGATGTCGTTGTAGTTTCGGCGAAATCACAATATGAAATTCTTGCGGAAATACTTGGGTCACAAAGCGGAAAAACATCCCACAAACAGCGTCAAGCATTTGCACAGGAAGCCTTTTGTGTCACCTTCTCCTATGACACTGCGATTGCTTCATATTTCAAAAAAATGAATGGTCATTTACTGGAAACAAGCTTACGATACGGTGAAAACCCACACCAAGAAGCAACATTTAAGGGGGACCTATCTGAAATATTCGATAAACTCGCGGGTAAAGAACTATCTTACAACAACTTATTGGATGTTGACGCCGCGGTTCGGTTGATACAAGATTTTGACACTAACACCCCATTATTTGCCATTATTAAGCACAATAACGCATGTGGAATTGCAACTGGAGAATCGGTGTTAGAAGCCTACAAAAGAGCATTAGAGGCAGACCCAATTAGTGCTTTTGGTGGTGTATTGATATCAAACCAAACCATAACGATTGAAGCCGCTGAACTTTTGCATGAATTGTTCTTTGAGATACTTATTGCACCTGACTTTGAGCCGGAAGCTCTTAATATCTTGATACAAAAGAAAAACAGAATACTCTTACAACAAAAACCATTTAATTCTCCGATAAAAAGCACTCGAAGTGTTTTAAACGGATCGCTCGTACAGGATTTTGATTTAAAAACCGTTCAGAAAGAGGACGTAATTATCAAAACCGAAAATGCGCCAAGTGCACAGGAAATTTCTGACCTTGTTTTTGCAAACAATATAGTAAAACATACCAAATCAAATGCCATTGCCCTTGTAAAAAACCATCAATTATTAGCGAGCGGTACGGGGCAAACCTCACGAGTTGATGCGTTAAATCAAGCGATTCAAAAAGCCAAAACCTTTGGGTTTAATTTGTCTGGTGCTGTAATGGCTAGTGATGCTTTTTTTCCATTTCCTGACTGTGTAGAAATCGCACACTCCGCAGGTATTAATGCGGTAATTCAGCCGGGAGGTTCGGTAAAAGACCAACTATCCATAGATTATTGTAATGCTCACGGTATGTCCATGGTGTTCACGGGCTTTAGACATTTTAAACATTAATTTTTCTTTTGAAACTTTTTACCTACCTTCGAAACTGTTTTAATACGAATACAAACACATGGGTTTATTTAGCTTTTTAACGCAAGAAATTGCAATCGATTTAGGTACCGCAAACACACTTATCATTTGGAATGATAAGGTTGTTGTAGATGAGCCATCAATCGTAGCAAAAGACATTCAAACAGGTCAAATCGTTGCCATCGGAAGAAAGGCGCAACAAATGCACGGAAAGACGCACAGATTAATTGAAACTGTCCGTCCGTTAAAAGACGGTGTAATTGCAGACTTCCAAAGCGCCGAACAAATGATTCGTGGAATGATTAAAATGATCAACCCAGGAAGAACCTTGTTTAGACCGACGTTGCGAATGGTTATTTGTATTCCCTCCGGAATAACAGAGGTTGAAAAACGTGCAGTACGAGATTCTGCCGAACACGCCGGGGCAAAAGAAGTGTATCTCATACATGAGCCAATGGCTGCAGCTATTGGTATTGGCATTGATGTTGAAGAACCGATGGGCAACATGATTATCGATATTGGTGGGGGAACCTCAGAAATCGCCGTAATTGCTTTAGGTGGAATTGTGGCTGACAAATCGATTCGAATTGCCGGAGACGACTTTACCAATGAAATCGAAGAATACATGCGTCGTCAACATAATATTTTGGTCGGGGAACGTACCGCAGAACAAATAAAAATAGAAGTTGGTGCTGCCATTCAAGATTTAGATGATCCACCTCCACCCTATGCTGTTCGGGGCCGTGACCTGATGTCGGGTATTCCAAGAGAAATATTAATTACACACGACGAAGTGGCTTCAGCACTTGACAAAACAATTGCGAAAATAGAAGAGGCCATTTTAAGTGCTTTAGCGGCAACACCGCCGGAATTGAGCGCCGATATCTACAAAACCGGGATTTATCTTGCAGGAGGAGGCTCCATGTTGAGAGGGCTAGACAAACGGATTGCTGATAAAACTAAGCTTCCGGTTCATATTGCAGAAAACCCACTTAGAGCTGTCGCGCTTGGCACAAGCATAGCACTGAAAAACATTGATAAATATCAATTCTTAATTCGCGACTAAGCCCTACGCGTTAGACAAGGAATTAGGCTAAAAACACATGCAGAATTTATTCGCTTTTTTAAGACGATTTCGGGTGTTCATTTTTTTTACTGCCCTACAGTTTATTTGCCTGTTCTTTTATGTTCAATTCGTTGCTTATCCTAAAAGCGTGTTTCTATCTACAGCATCTGGCGTTAATGGACGCATTCAAAAATGGGAAGGAGGTCTAACAAATCATTTTCTCCTTGAAGAAAACAACCGAAAACTCAGGCTTGAAAACGCTCAACTCCGAAAACGCGTCTTCGTGAATTTTTACAAACATGAACGATCTACCCATCGAATAAAAGACACGCTTTACGAGCAAGAATACAGCTTTGTTCCCGCCGAAATAATTCACTCATCCAGTGCGAGAAGAAATAACTACTTTACCATTAACATTGGAGAAATCCAAGGAATTAAAAAAAACATGGCTGTCATTTCTCCGAATGGCGTGGTTGGGATCATTTTTAAGGTGGGTAAACATTTTTCCCTGGTAAAATCCGTTTTGACTCAGGATATTAATCTTGATGTGATTGTGGGTAAAGACGGTCCTCACGGATTACTTAAATGGGATGGTTATAACCCAAGAATTGGTATAGTAACCGGTGTTTCAAGTGACTTAAATATAAAAAAAAACAAGGCAATCTATACCTTAGGAGCCTCCGGTATTTTTCCTAAAGGACTAAAGGTAGGAACCATTGTATCCAAATCGCGGGTTGAGGACCAAGCGTTGTGGAAAATTGAGGTGCTTTTTAGTGAGGATTATAGGACATTACAATCCGTTTATGTTGTTAATTCATTATTACAGAAGGAACTTCAGTCGTTGCAATTAGAAATCCCAGAGGACCCTGAATAACATGAAGAACATTATCTCCTATAGCGCGCTGTTTGGCTTGTTTTTCTGTTTACAAGTGTTTATTTTTAATCGGCTTGAAATCGGATTTGGGGCTCAAATTTTTATACTACCCTTATTCTTAATGATTCTTCCGTTTGAGACCAATGTATTTGGCCTAATGACCTTAGGATTTCTATTAGGGATTTCTGTTGACGCATTTTCAAATACCTTCGGGCTTAATGCGTCGTCCTTAGTGCTCTTCGCGTATTTAAGGCCAATCGTTTTTGAGTCTTTCCGTCCACGAGAGGGGTACGACCCCCTTAAAATACCAACCGCGAGCGACATGGGATGGGACTGGTTTCTTGTGGTATTTGGAATCTTATTCGTGAGCAGTTTACTTTGGTATTTTGTTTGGGAGATCTTTCGATTCGCAGAAATTTTATTAGTCCTCAGGAACCTCTTTATGTCCGTTCTTGTTTCTGCAGTTGCAATAAGTATTTCTCAATTTTTCTTTTTTAATGAGCGGAAAAAGAAATGAACCTAGACAATCGTAAATACTTGCTATATGCCTTGGTTTTTATAACTGGGGTTATATTTCTAGTGCGTTTGTTTTACATGCAGGTTATTGATGATTCATGGACAAGAAGGGCTACTGAAATAGCGGAAAAACGTAGAGAAATTATTCCCCCAAGAGGTGTGTTGGTGGATCGAAAAAATAGAAAAATCGTAATCAATAAGATTTCGTATAACTTAATGATGATTGAAGAGCGAATTAAAAACCTAGACACGGTCGCATTTGCTAAACTCATTGGTTGGGATGTTAAAAAAGTAAAGGCACGTTTTCGAGAGATTGTCAAAAACGAGGGGGTTTATAAAAATCCATCTACGGGCAAAACTCAGTCAAATTACAGAAAAGACCGGCCATATCCATTTGTTAAAGACCTTTCTTTAGAAGAAATCACGCTTATCGCATCAAGATTAACAGATTTTCCTGGGTTTTATGAAGAACCAACAGGAACTAGATATTACCCCTATCCGAATGGCGCGAACATCCTAGGTTATATGAATGAAGTGGGGAGAAAAGAAATTGAATCCGACCCGTTTTATAGACCGGGTATGAACATAGGAAGATCCGGGCTCGAGCGTTCATATGAGGAAGTGCTTAGAGGAAGAAAAGGCGTTCGATATATTGTAACAAGTGCTACCAATAATGAAATAGAACCATACGCAGATAAGAAATATGATACGGTGGCCATTCCTTCTCCTAAAATAAAACTTGGGCTCGATATAAAACTCCAACAGTACGGCGAAGAACTTATGAAGAATAAAAAAGGTTGTATTGTTGCTATTGAACCCAAAACCGGTGAAATTCTAACCATGGTTTCCGCGCCTTGTTATGATCCAAATTTATTGTCAGGCAGAAAAAGCATAAGAAAAAACTATCCTTCACTCATAACCGACGAGAATTTACCGCTTTTTGCAAGGCCACTTCAGGCGGAATATCCTCCCGGATCTATCTTTAAATTACTTCAGGCCTTAATTTGTCTTCAAGAAAATAAAATCACGCCCAACACAGGATTCCCCTGCAACAAGTCCGTTGTTGGATGCCACGATCACCCCTACCCATCGTCTGTGTCTAAGGCGGTGCAGTTTTCTTGTAACCCTTATTTTTATGCCGCCGTGCGACGAGTAATTCAGCCAAACAAAAAGAAAAATGTGTTTGCTGATGCAGAAATCGGACTCAATAATTGGCATAAATATATGATGGGCTTTGGCTTGGGAAATAAACTAGGCGTAGACATTGACACCCTCGCGCAGCGGAATGGATTAATACCGAATGCAGCCTACTATGACCGCTATTTGGGGCATCATCAGTGGGCATTTTCAACCATTCGTTCGATTTCAATCGGACAAGGTGAAATTAAACTTACGCCAATTCAAATGGCGAATATTGCTGTGATTATGGCGAATCGGGGATGGTACTACACCCCTCACTTTGTTAAATCGATTGGAAAAAAAGGAAAATTAAAAAAGTATCGAACAAAGCATGTTACCCCAATTGAACGAAGACACTTTGACGCGGTGGTTGAAGGCATGAGACGCGTCGTATACGAAGCTGGAGGAACAGGTAAAGAAGCAAAAATTGAAAATTTCATAGTGTGTGGGAAAACAGGAACGGTGCAAAATGGTAAGAATAAAAAAAACCACTCTGTTTTCATAGCCTTTGCACCAATAGACAACCCTAAAATTGCCTTGGCTGTCTTTGTGGAGAATGCGGGTGCTGGCGGGGCTTGGGCAGCACCAATCGCAGGCCTAATGATGGATAAATATTTGAATAAAAAGGTAACCAACAAAGAAAAGGAAAACTCGATTAAAAATGCCAATCTAATGTCGAGCTATTGATATGCGTGAAACAAAAGGAGTAATATCAAAGGTTGATCTACCACTGTTGGCGGGGATTTTATTACTAATGTTGTTTGGTATTATGACCGTTTATTCCGTCGCGTTTAATCCAGAACACCCCTCTCTTTTTGATACCAGCCAAAAATATGGAAAGCAAATTCTTTGGATTGGAGTTTCTCTTTTTCTTGGCTTTTTGATCCTGCTAATCGAGGCCGATGTATATAGAAAGTTTGCAGAGTATATTTATATCGTCACCCTTTTATTGTTGGTGGTGGTGTTGTTTATGCCCCCGGTGCATGGCGCTAGAGCGTGGCTAGGCATCGGCGGGTTAGGAATACAACCTGCAGAGTTTGCGAAAATTTCAACGGCCCTCATGTTGGCTAAATGGGTAGACGAAACCAATATAAAACTTCAAAACACACGTACCATTATTGAGACTCTTGGTATTATTTTATTACCCTGTATTCTTGTAGCCTTACAGCCCGATGCCGGTACCCTTCTCGTGTTTACATCCTTCTTTTTTGTGCTTTATCGTGAAGGAATTTCATTCGACCCCATTGTATTGTCTCTTTTGAGGTATTTTCCAAGACTAAAATTTAAAACAACCTGGCTAGGAACACACTTTGTTCCGTTTTTCTTTTTCTTGATCATGCTGGCTTTTTTAAGTTTGTTTCTTTCCGGTAGCGTATTTAATCCGTTTGGAATTCAGCTTTCCGGGCCACTTTTTCTGATTTTCATAATTACATTTATTGCCTTAGTTTTCTTGGGGTTTATTTTGTTTTTTGGTTACCCACGAAATAAGACTAAAAACTTAATTGTTTTATTAAGTAGTTATCTTTTCTCCTTGTTCCTAGTTAGTAGCATTACCTTTATTTTTAACAATCTTGCTGCTCCGCATCAAAAAAGCAGGATTGAATTAGTCTTAGGACTTAAAGAAGATCCAAACGGAGCAGATTATAATAGAAACAGGGCCATGGCCGCTGTAGGTAGCGGTAAGTTTATAGGTAAAGGATATCGAAAAGCCTCTGTTTCGAGTATGCGGACGAACCATGTGCCCGAGAGTGAAACGGATTTTATTTTTTGCCCCTTTGCCGAAGAGTGGGGGTTTCTCGGGAATGTTGTGCTTATTTCGCTCTACCTTTTTATTTTGTTTAGAATTTTTTCCATCGCCGAACGACAACGGTCCGTTTTCTTTAGAGTGTATGCCTACTGCGTTGGAATGGTCATGTTTTATCATTTTGCCATTAATATCGGAATGAACATTGGACTTGCACCAGTTATTGGAATTCCCTTACCCTTTATGAGTTATGGCGGTTCATCCATGATGGCATTTACGATCATGGTGTTCATACTGCTAAAACTAGACAGCCAACGGCGAGATGTACTCAGATAAATGTTAATTTTGAAATAACTATGTTGACAGAAGAACAAAAGAAAAGATTTACCCGAATCTTTTGGGGATTTTCATTATTGCCATTCCTACTGGTTTTTGGATTGTTGGTTTTACAATCTGAAGACGACCTACCACCCATTTCTATGCTCGATAATCCGCCAGAACTTCAAGCGTCACTTATTCTTGGTCAAACCGGCGATACGATCGGACGCTATTGGCAAGTTAACAGAACGAGCGCGGCCTATAAGAATATCTCACCCTATGTTTTTGATGCACTAATTGCAACCGAAGACGAGCGTTTTATGGAACATTCCGGAGTTGATTTTCGATCCATTGCGCGGTCATTTGGGTCGCTCGGACGATCAGGTGGTGCTTCCACAATCTCTCAACAGCTTGCCAAATTATTATTTACATTACAGCAACGACAACGAGAAGAAATTGCACGAGCCAATGGAGAATCTTTGCTTTCTAATCGAGGTGGTATTATTGGTAAATTCCGAAGGCTCAACGAGAAGGCGCGGGAAAACATTATTGCAACTCGTCTTGAATCAAGGTATACCAAAGAGGAAATAATTACCATGTACCTTAACCAATTCGATTTTCTATACAACGCGGTAGGAATTGAAAATGCAGCTAAAGTATATTTCAATAAGCGACCGAAAGAACTTAAAAAAGAAGAGGCCGCGATGTTAATAGGAATGTGTAAAAACCCTGCATTATACAACCCTTACACATACAAAATCAAAAACTATCGCCGGGTAATTGCTCAAGAAAATGGTATTGCTATCGGAAGCGTTTCACTTGAAAAAATACTCGAAGCACGCGCAAAAGATTCACTTCGGGCGCTTACCAGACGAAATCAAGTGCTCTATCAGTGGCTTAGAAATAGTAATAAAAACAATGAAGCCGTTTCACATAAACTTACTCGAGAGGAATATGATGAACTAATTAAAAAACCAGTCCTGGTTAATTATCAGTCTGTTGATCATAAAGAAGGGATGGCTCCATACTTCAGAGAAGCACTTCGGCAAGAAGTTACTGATATCTTGTTAAAGAAAAATGAAGACGGAACGCTTAAATATGTCAGAGAAGATGGACAACCTTATGATATCTACAGAGACGGATTAAAGATTTATACTACCTTAAACACGAGGCTGCAAAAATATGCGGAATTAGCCGTTGAAAAACACATTAAAGAATCCTTACAACCCGCATTCAACTCAAACAATCGCGGCTTAAAAAACTATCCGTTTTCTAATGAAATTTCTTCTGATGTTGTAAATGAAATCATGAATTCAGCAAGAAAGAATTCTGGACGATATAAAAGCATGATTGCCGCAGGATATTCAGAAAACGAGATTACTAATGCCTTTAACGCACCCGCTCAAATGCGCGTGTTTTCTTGGCGCGGAGAAATTGATACGGTAATGACCCCAAACGACTCGATTCGCTATTACAAAGCGTTTTTGCATGCTGGACTCGTCAGTGTTGAACCACAAACCGGCTTTGTGCGCGCTTGGGTTGGAGGAGTTAATTTTAAACATTTTTCTTACGACCATGTTCGGCAAGGGACACGTCAGGTGGGATCAACGATCAAACCCTTCGTTTATGCTGCCGCTTTATCCATGAAAGTGGTTAATCCTTGTACTTCTTTTTCTTCGGGTGAATATTGCGTTGATTTAGTTGACCCTAACAACAAGGTGGTTGGGCAATACTGTCCAAAAGGAGAGGTAGCTAGAAATGTAAAAATGGGCCTCGCGCTATCTTCTAATCCTACAACCGTAGCCGTTATGGCAAAAATGGGGGCCTTTAATCCGATGAATAAAACAGGCGGCCCATACCAAATTGAAAAGCTACTGAAAAAAACAGAAATTAATTTAAATCCAAACGATGTCGTTCCTTCCATGTGCCTTGGAAGTATGGATATGTCGCTATTTCGTTTGGTGGCTGCGCAATGCATTTTCCCAAATAACGGCGTCTATGTTCGCCCCACAACCATAGAGCGCATCGAAGATAGAAATGGAAAAGTAATTTATTCTGCGATGCCACACACGGACCAAGCATTAAATTCAACGGTTTCATATGAAATTCTAAAAATGATGAAATTAGTGATTACCCAGGGAACCGGCGGTAGTCTAAGAAGCGGTAAGTATGGGCCTATCCCTGTTACGGCAGGAAAAACTGGAACAACTCAAAATAATTCAGACGGTTGGTTTATTGGAATTACTCCTGATTTAGTAACAGGCGTTTGGGTGGGCGCAGAAGACCGGTCTGTTCGGTTCAAATCAATGAACTGGGGTCAAGGTGCCCGTATGGCCCTTCCGATTTATGGTTATTACATGCAGCAGGCCTACAAAGACCACATCCTTGCCTTATCATCCGAGGACTTTCCAGAACCTCCGGATTATGATCCGAAAACCTATGACTGTACGGAGGCGGCAGACCCAGAAGCGGCCGATGAAACGGATGTTCCATTTGAAGAAGGAATTTAACTATGAATAAAGTTGTTGATAATGTAAGTGAAGCCCTTAATGGCATTGAAGATGGAATGACCATTATGCTCGGAGGGTTCGGTTTGTGCGGGATTCCTGAGAATTCGATTAAAGAACTGGTTAAGATGGGTACAAAAAACCTAACCTGCATCTCCAATAATGCGGGAGTAGATGATTACGGCCTGGGTTTGCTATTACAACGCAAGCAAGTGAAAAAAATGATCTCCTCCTATGTGGGTGAAAATGATGAGTTTGAACGTCAAATGCTTACTGGAGAACTTGAAGTTGATTTGATTCCTCAAGGATCCTTAGCAGAACGTTGTCGGGCTGGGGGCGCTGGGATTCCCGCCTTTTTTACTCCTGCTGGATATGGAACTGAAATTGCCCAAGGAAAAGAAGTGCGAGTCTTTAACGGAAAACCACATATTCTTGAATCTGCATTAACCGCTGACTTTGCCATTGTAAAAGCATGGAAAGGAGACACTGAAGGTAATTTAGTTTATAAAGCCACCGCGATGAACTTCAATCCAATGATGGCTATGGCGGGAAAAATAACCATTGCTGAAGTAGAAGAATTGGTTCCCGCCGGCAGTTTAGACCCAAATTTTATTCATACCCCTGGTATTTTTGTGCAACGCATTTTTAAGGGCGAGGTATTTGAAAAACGCATCGAACAACGAACCGTAAGAAAAAGAGACTAATATGGCATTGGATAAAATCGGTATTGCAAAACGAATTGCCCAAGAATTAAAAGATGGGTGGTATGTTAACTTAGGAATTGGAATTCCAACCCTAGTTGCCAATTATGTTCCTGAAGGAATGAATGTAGAATTTCAATCAGAAAACGGGGTGTTGGGAATGGGACCTTTTCCATTCGAAGGGGAGGAAGACGCCGATTTAATTAATGCAGGAAAACAAACCATTACAGTAAATCCTGGCGCTGCATTTTTTGACTCTGCTACCTCTTTCGCCATGATTCGTGGCCAGCACGTTCAGCTCACGGTTTTAGGAGCCATGGAAGTTTCTCAAAACGGAGATATTGCCAACTGGAAAATACCCGGAAAAATGGTGAAAGGGATGGGGGGAGCGATGGATTTAGTTGCATCCGCAGAGAACATTATTGTGGCTATGATGCATAGCAATAAAGCCGGTGAATCTAAAATGCTGCCAACTTGCACCCTTCCATTAACAGGGGTTGGATGCGTAAAAAAAGTCGTGACGGAACTTGCCGTATTGGAAATTAAAGATGGTGCTTTCCATTTATTGGAACGAGCGCCTGGAGTTTCCGTAGAAGAAATTATTGCCAAAACTGCGGGTAAACTAATCGTTCCTGCGCATGTTCCTGAAATGATAATTTAATGGACTTGGCGCGTGAATATCGCTTGGCTATTCAAGCCGCAATAGAAGCATCAATTGTCATTAAAGAAATTTATTCCCGTGGATACGAAGCCCTTCAAAAGGCTGACGGTTCTCCTGTAACAGAAGCAGATTTAAAGGCTTCAAAAATCATTAATCAAGTCTTATCGATTTCAGAACATCCGGTAATTGATGAAGAAACGGATAAAACGCCCTTTGAACAACGTCAAAAATGGAAGAAATGCTGGTGTGTTGATCCGCTGGATGGCACCAAGGAATTTATAAAACGTAATGGTGAATTTGCAGTAAATATTGCACTTATCGAAAATGGAAAGCCTGTCCTCGGAGTGATAGCAAGCCCGGTAAATGAAGATTTTATTGTCGGCGGCCCTGATCTTGGCGTACAATATGCAACATTTCAAGACTTTATTAATGGAGCTAATCCAGCACCAATTCAACGCAAAACCTTAACGGATTTACTCTACATCATAGCCTCTAACAGTCACCACACCCCATTGCTGTTGAATTATCTTAAAAAACTTAGCGATGCGGGATTGAAAACGGAATTAACTCGAAAGGGTTCCTCCTTAAAATTCTTTGATCTTTCCATGAATCAATCCCAAATTTATCCCCGATTTGCTCCTACTATGGAGTGGGATATTGCGGCTGGCCAAGCAATACTGGAGGGAATCGGTGGCGGTGTTTTTGATGTAAACAACAAGTTGCCCCTATCATACAACAAAGAAAACTTATTAAATCCACATTTTATCGCCGTTTCCGACGTAAATTTATCTGTATGGATTTAAGGTGTGTTTTCTTGTCACTATGCATAGTTCCTCTCCCATTTTTTGCGCAGGTATTCCAATTTAACCAAAATCTTCACCAGCCACTTACTGCAGATCTCATTGATTTTGGATATCGCCAAGCGTCAGTTGGGGCTAAAAAAGGATTTTTACAACGCTTAGATAAAAGCTACCTCGGACAATACTCCGACTCTAATAATGCCTTCATTGCAGCTACCCCTTTGTGTACGTTTAGTGTAGGCGTCGAAAACGATGAATCAGCAATAAGATATCAGAACTCTAGAGGACTCTTAGTTCTTGGAGGATACCGAAAGTTTAAATGCCATGGCTTTCTAATAGAGAACCAAGCAGTTTTCAATTCCTTTCAACGGGAATTTATAACTCAACATGGGGAGTATTATCCAACGACCACGGGATACAATCAACAGAACGGTATGATTCCTGGTATGGGAAGAACCAAACCATTTCATGGAGATGGGTTTGACTTTGCTTTCAGTCAAGGCGGTTTTGAATGGGGCGTATCTAAGATGCTTACCTTATTTGGTGGAAATCAATCCGTGGATTTTAGTCCAGGAATTCGCTCTGTATTTTGGTCGCAACACAACCAAGCACTTATGGCCGGAGGAACCCTTCGTTTGGGAAAACATTTCACCTATATGGTGACCCGAGCACGGTTATACGATTTAATCCGAAAGCCGATTTATGCTAACGTAGAGAGTCCTTACTATAAAAAGAATTTTGGGTTACACGCCATATTTTTAACCTTGAAAAAACACCGTGTGGGATTGATATATCAAACGATTTGGCAAGCTGGGGATTCAATAAAAGAAAACCCGGTAAACCCCCTGTATTGGGTTCCACTTCCGGGACTGGACCGAATGGTACAACAGGACGTTTCTATGCCGCAAATCGGAATGAATTACGCGTGGAATCTGCATTCAAGTACCTTGCTTTACGCAGAATTATTTTCTCGCGGATTTATTAAAAATGCATGGGCAGCACAACTCGGTATTAAATATTATTCCAAACTCACATCCAACCTAACCCTAAGTTCATCCCTGGCATGGCTACAAACAGGTGGTGAATTTTATGGGGCGCATTATGCACAGAACTTTACGCACCAAAACCTTCCACTTGGATCATTACTAGGTAATGGAGCTCAAGAATTTCTTCTAACTGCTCGGATTGAATATCGTCGTTTTTTCATGGATTACTTATTTCATTTAAGTACCATGAAGAATGGTATTCAACCGCTTTTAATCCAAACCTATATTAGACCTGAGCAAATAATACAGCACAGAATTGATCTAGGTTTTATGGCCTCTAATATCATGCAACTAGAATTGTTTTTGGGGATAACTCTACGCCAAGCTGTCGGTTTTAAAGAGTGTAATGCCTTTTCGTGCGGATTAAGGACCGCCATTTTTAAACCAAATCATGTGTATTAAAGGCCTACTTTTTCTTGGCTTAATTCTTTTGTGTCGCGTCAGCATTGCACAACGATTAGAGCTATTGGGTCAGCTAAATCCCTTTGATTCTGTACAATTACACAAAAACACACCTATTTTACCTCGGCTAAATACAGATCAAAAAATTCATTCGCAACGAATTATACCGATAATAGACCTTGGGTTAAGATATAATCCGTCTATTAGTGGTAAAGGCGGCGCAGGATTGCTTTGGGATCTGCAGCACAACAAGTGGTTCACTCGAATTGGGGGGGCTTTAGGGGTAAATACGGTACTTCCGGCTGGATTTATTTCAAATGGAATACATCTTAACAGCATTAACAAATTAGCGTTTAACGTGCGTCCTATCGTTCGGCTTGGTATTACCCCTACACCCTATGTTAGTGCTCAAATTGGTTTTGACCAGAATTTTTATGGCGAAGGGTACCGGTCTTTATTTCTTTCAGATGTTGGCTCACCCTACCCGTTTACTTCCCTGCGATTTAATCTAGGGCCGGTAACCTATCAAGCCATGGGCGTGTACTTAAACACCGTTGGTACTCAAAAAAAATACGGAATTAATCACTATTTAAATCTCAAACTTGGAAAACACATTCGATTGGCACTTTTTGAAGCTGTTATTTTTAATAGTGGAGACACCTTGAGTAAGCGCTCTTTCGAACCGGCATATTTAAATCCTTTTATGATTATTCGGCCTACAGAATATTCAGTAGGTTCTGGTGATAATGTACTTATGGGTGGAGAATTTTCAGTTTATACGAATAAAAGCACCTGGTATGGTCAAGTGATTATCGATGATCTTTTGATGAGTGCCTTGCTAAATCGTGAAAAATACTGGGGAAATAAACTTGGGGCACAAGTTGGCTGGAAATATTTAACCCAAAAAGGTAATCATAAACTTCATATGAGAACTGAACTTAATGTTGTTCGTCCATATACCTATTCACATATAGGAAACCAATTGAGCTACACGTACAATAATTATGTGCTTGCTCATCCGAAAGGAGCTAATTTTTGGGAGATATTTTCACGAATTGATTATATAACTAAGCATTGGGCAGGTATGGCTGAACTTGCAATTGGGCAAAAAGGATTAAATGCACCCTATGGTGGAGATGTGTTTGCACCGTATACCTTGCGGCCATTAGATTACGGTGTTTTATTATTACAGGGGAATAAAACTAATCAATTCCATATCAGAATTCAAGGCAGTCGTATTTTGAAGCACTGGTATAACGCGCAACTTTTTATTGAGCTCCTCGGGTCTTATTATTCAGATAGTTCAAGCAAGCGATTCAACTGTTCACCTATTATTGGTCTTCGATCTGCCATATGGAATGATTACCGGTTTTAATCAAAAAAGCCCGGTTTCCCGGGCTATAAAATAAAATAACTTACAGGCCTATAATCTGACGCAATTCTACTTCTGTAGAACTTCGTTGTCTTCCTTGTTGGTCCAGAAACGTCCGATTCACAAGGCGGCCATGAATTGCCACCTTCTTTCCTACTTCCGCATGATCCTGAACAAACGATGCCATGTTACCCCAAGCAAATACACGATGCCAATCTAACCTGGCCGCATATTTCCCATCATTTTTTCGGTACATCTTAGGCGTAGTGACTAAAAACCGAGCTATCTTACTTCCATCGTCAAAGCGTTTAACGGTAGGATTTCGAGAAATACTACCAATTAACGTTACGTAATTATTCATGTTGATATATATAAAGGGGATCGGTAGGAGAATTCATGGGCGCCGCCTCCTTTCCCTCGTTGGTTTAAATGATTATTAAATCGTTGATTTCAATTTCTGTTATCTTTATAATTCGTCCCTTCCATCGCGTGTAACGATTTACAAGTCGTCCTTCAATGGCCACATGCAAGTTAGGCTGACCATACGTACAGATTATCTGATGCCATTTTCCCCAAGCAAAAACATCATGTGTTTCGCGCTTCGTTTTGGGAGTTCCTTCAGCTGACACGATGGTATTACTGGTAACTAACCTAAATCTTGCATGCTTTTGACCTTTGATTGTTTCAACTTCGGTTGGATGATTGGCTAACGTACCAATCAAAGAAACAAAGTTCATTCCTTATGCTTTTACTTCCCCAGAAGGCTTGTTTAACAACATAAAATCATTGCCTTCAATAACCGTTGAATAGCGCTTCTCTCCTTGCGTGTTCTCATACGATTGATAGGAAATCTTACCTTCTAAAAGGATTTCTTGGCCTTTTTCTAGCATTTTCTCTGCACGGTCGGCTACTTTGCCCCAAACCGTAACATTGTGCCATTGAACATCTTCTTGCCACTCACCATTTTTATTTTTATAACGATCGTTTGTGGCTAACGAAAATCGCACAAGTTTGCGCCCTGTTTCGAACTTCATTGTCTCAGGCTGCGCGCCTAATCGTCCAATTAAATTTACCTTATTTCTTAAATTGTTCATTTGTGTGTGTTTGTGTTATTAATTAAATCCTGAGTTTTCACCCGTTTCCTTTGCAAAGGTTGGAGCATTAACGGCGGGTGCTCGGTTTTTATTCGTTTACTTTCGAATGTCAGTCGTTTGTTGTCGGATAATTCACCGAATAAAAGGCCTCTGGTTTGCCAATTTCCCTTATTTTTACACGCATAAATTAATTGGCATGTACGAAAATATTCTTTGCGAAAAGGTTAATAAAATTGGTTGGATTACCATAAATAGGCCTTCTTTTTTAAATGCATTAAACAAACAAACGATTTCAGAATTGAATCACGCAATCCTTGCGCTCTCCGCAGACGACGAGATTGGTGTAATTTGTTTGACCGGTTCCGGTGATAAAGCATTTGTTGCTGGAGCTGATATTAAAGAATTTGCCGACTATACGGTATCGCAGGGAGGAGAATTAGCCGCTTCAGGTCAAGAAAAGCTTTTTAATTTACTTGAAAATCTAAATAAACCTTGCATTGCAGTCATTAATGGCTTTGCCCTTGGTGGCGGGTTAGAATTAGCAATGGCTTGTCACATTCGAATTGCATCATCGAATGCACGCATGGGCTTGCCAGAAGTTTCCTTAGGAGTAATTCCAGGTTATGGGGGCACGCAACGTCTTCCTCAGTTAATCGGAAGGGGAAGAGCAAATCAGCTTATTTTTACTGGAGAAATGATTTCTGCAGACCAAGCTTCTCAATGGGGGCTCGTAAATAATGTGGTTGAACAGGCGGTGTTAAAAGATGAGGCAAACACCCTGGCACTTAAAATTCTAAAAAACTCGCCCAATGCAATTGCTACAGCGATTAAAGCCGTAAACGCTGGATTCCAAACACAACATGGGCTAAATACAGAGATTGAACTTTTTGCTGGTTGTTTCGGAACCAAAGATTTTCACATTGGAACGCAAGCATTTTTATCCAAACAAAAAGCAAATTTTAGGGATTAATGAGTTCTCCCCTGGCAAAGTTATTTGGTCAAACCGCCATGTATGGCTTACCGAGTATTGTTGGTAGATTACTGAATTATTTACTGGTTCCCCTTTATACTGCTATTTTCGCTAAACCGGCGGATTATGGGGTGCTTTCTGATTTATATGCCTATGTGGCATTTTTAGTGGTGCTGCTTCCCTTAGGAATGGAAACAGCATATTTCCGATTTATTCAGCAACAAGATGATACAGAACGTGTTTTTAATAGCAGTTTTGTCCCGGTAGTATTGGTTAATGCCCTATTCTTTTTGCTCTTATATTTAACTAATCCTTGGATTGCTAAATGGATGCTGTACCGCGACCATACTGAGTATATTATTCTGGTTGGTAGTATTGTTTGCATTGACGCAATTGCTTCGCTGCCCTTGGCAAAATTACGCGCAGAGAATAACGCCAAACGATTTATGGCAATTCAAATGTCCTCTATACTACTTAACATTGTTCTTAACCTCATCTTTTTGTTGGGTTATTTTGATCCTAGCAGGCCAGAAGAGGGTATTATGTTTATTTTAATTGCAAACCTTCTTGCCTCCGGTCTGAAGCTTCTTTTAGTGTATAACATTATATCAAAGGTTAAATTCATTTTTGATTGGGGCCTGATCAAACAAATGCTGTCATATTCTTGGCCCCTCGTTATTGCTGGTTTTGCGGGAATCATCAATGAAACCCTAGACCGCGTATTATTAAAACAAATCCTTTACAATCCTGATATTCCTAATTCACTTGAACAAGCCACAGCACAAGTCGGAATATATAGTGCTTGCTACAAATTAGCCATGCTTGTTACCATCTTTCTACAGGCATATCGTTATGCAGCCGAACCCTTTTTCTTTTCACAATTGAAAAACCAAGACAGAAACGCAGTTTTTGTACGGACCATGAATGTGTTTATTGCTATCGTTTGTCTTGCCTTTTTGTTTGTTTCAATAAACCTTGGAGTATTTAAATTCTTTATTCGCAAAGAGGCCTATTATGTGGGCTTGAACGTAGTACCAATTTTACTTCTTGCCAATGTTTGCCTCGGTATTTATTATAATCAAAGTGTGTGGTATAAACTCTCTAATCAAACTAAGTTTGGGGCTTATATTGCCTTAATCGGTGCGGGAATCACGATTGTAGTTAATGTACTTTTTATCCCGATGTACGGATATATGGCCAGTGCTTGGGCCACGCTATTAGCCTATCTAGCCCAAATGATTATTTCATTTTATTTGGGTAAAAAATATTATCCCATTCCCTATGATGTGCGCAAATTCTATTTGTATATTGGAAGTGCCGTTGGGATTTACTGCCTCTTTAGCTTGATTCGAATGGGAATGAACGTACCGCTTAAAGGATTTAATGGGCTACTTATCTTTTTGGGTAATTTAATGGTTTTAGGCTTTATTTACCTAGTATATAAAAACGAGCGTGCCTTACTTCGAATTAACAAGGTTAAACCTTAATATTAATCGCTCAATAGCCGCCCGATCATTTCCAACAGAGTAAAAATCACCGTATAGTATCACGGGACGCTTTAAAAAAGTATAATCTGATAGAATCAATTCCTTATAGTCGTCGTCACCGGTGATGCTGTCTTTAACCTCCACGTATCGCTTTGCTTTTTTTGAAAACACGGCTTCAAACGTACCGTATTGTTCTTTTAATGCGTCTAATACTTCCGGTGTGATCGCTTGTTTTTTTATATCTATAAATGAAATATCATTCGGCCATGTTACCTCGCCAAGAATACGTTTACACGTAGAACAAGTTCCTAAATGATAAACCCGTTTCACTTGCAAAATTCATCATAAGCCGCCTTAAGATTGTCTGAAATCATGTCGGCAGTAGCGCCTTCAATGTGATGACGCTCTAAAAAATGTACTAATGCTCCGTTATGAAACACCGCAATTGATGGCGAAGAGGGAGGATATGGTAAAAAATACTTGCGGGCTTGATTTGTAGCTTCAGTATCAAAACCAGCAAACACTGTATATAATTCATTCGGAACCACACTATGCTCTAACGATTTCTTAACCCCAGGACGCATATTTCCAGCGGCACATCCACAAACCGAATTAACTACCATTACCATGGTGCCTTTTGAGTTTTCAATCGCATGATCAACGGCTACCGCTGTGGTTAATTCATTAAACCCAACACTTGTTAGGTCGTTTTTCATTGGTTGGACTATTTCTATTGGATACATTGTGTTTTTTTTACAAAGATACTTAGTATTTTCTTAGATTGTTGTACTAACGAACAACTACTACTTTTCCAACTTTATTCGACGAGCCCTCATTCGTGGCTGTCCAAATTAAATAAACGCCACTTTCTACCTTAGTGCCATCAACTCGTTTGCCATCCCATGTCGCTGTTCCACCATTTGAGGTGGTTTTGAAAATTAAATTGCCAGAAACATCTGTTACCTTAACATCTGAATCATACCGTATTCCTTGAATCGTAATTAACCCCTCATACCCTGGCCTGACGGGATTTGGAAACACCTTGGTGGAAGAATAATCCGCATCATCCTGCGAAGCATCTGAACGATAAGAAACTAATCCTAAATCTGTTATAATAAATAATTCACCGGTCTCTTGATTCATCTTGATATCATAAATATTATTTGAAATCAAGGCTGAATTTTCTTTTGTAAATTGTTTTATAATTTCTGAGCCATCCGAAGACAATAGCACTAATCCGGCACCGGCTGTTGCCATCCATTTTCGATTACCCCCATCAACCTCTATGTCGGTAATGTGAGTTGATCCAAGAACATATTCCACATTTCCTTCAAACCGCACCTTAATTCGCTGGGCGTTGTAATCTCCGGGGTTCGCTGTAAACGATCCCGTTGTGTTGTATAATACGGCAAATCCCGCATCGGTGCCAATCCACAATTCACCATCTAAATCCACCGCTAGGGCGGTCACATTATCGGACGGAAGCGCCCCGCTATAATCTCCACTTGTTAAATTTACATGAAAATCATCACCAATATTTTCAATGGTTTCTGAATAATTATACCCAAACAATCCATTCGTTTCTGTTGCAAACCAAAGATTTTGATCTTTATCAATAACCATTCGTGTAGTATACTTGTTTCTGGCTTCAACTCCACAATCAAAGGAAGACCAGGTATTGTCTGTGCGTTTAACAACTAATGGGCGATCCGACCAGCCATTCAACACCCAAAGATTTCCTTTGGTGTCATAACACACATCCGATACTAAGCTCCACCCATTTCCCGCCAAACTCAATTGAATCGGGCTATTTGTTTGATCATACACCACACATGAATTTTCTCCCGAATTAATAATTGAAACTGGATATGCTGAATAGGTAGATACCGCAACTTCATCCGGGTTTTTAGGGTTTACTGATATGTCAATAAAATCATGAATATCTATTCCTTGCCATTGGGACAAGGTGGTATTGTCATTATAAGACCAATTTTCATCTTGAAACAAATAATATCCGTGGCGCAAAAAACCTGGACTTTTAAATTCGAGGCGACCGCTAGCAATTGCTAACTTTCCTTTATTCCAATCCATCGCATAAAAATCATTTCTTGGTGGTCCTGGATAGGTTACTTTCTCGTAGGAATATTCGCCAATGACTCGTATTGGTCCGCTAAACTCATCGGCCATCCATTTTTCTCCGTTTTCAAGAACCACCATTTGATTTGGGCGAAAATAAATACCCAAATAAAAAGAAAGTGCAGACTCAATTAACTGTCCATTCGCGTTGTATGTAAGCAAGGCCCCATCTGCTAAAACATCCAGTTTGTTTTCATGTTGGGTTAAGTTTGCGATTTCTAGACCTGTAGAGTAATAATCAAAATAGACAAATTCAGTTGGCGTAAGTTTAAGTATCGTGTCGTTACCAAAGGCATTAGTTTTTTGTAACACGAAAACCTCTTCATTGACTTTTTCTATTGCAGCATATGCGCTGTTAAACACCATCGGTACACGGTTGTCTTGCGTCCATCCTTGTGGCGAAGGAAGCAAAACATCGCCGATGTTTCCTATGAATAATTTAGATGGACTTAAGGCTAAAATTTGTTGGTCTTTGATTTCTATATCGACAATCGGCTGTACTGAATTCGTAGGGTAGTATGTATCTTTTATTTCGTTTTTTAGTGGGTTTACCAAGACCACTCCAAAATCAGTGGCAACGTATACTGTCGTACCATATCGATAAAATCGATTGATTTTTTTACTCCCTGAAATCGATGCTAATTTAATTGCGGGTATGTTGATTACTGTATTACCTGAAACCTTGTCGATGTTTCCATTTTTATACCCAATATAAAGCGCTTGATCAATAGAGTCATAGTAAATACAGGAAAGTAAAATATCTGAAAGACCATTCATTTTATTAAGTAGGGTCTTTTCTTTAGAGGCAAGGTGATACTTCATTAAGCCGTTTTCATAGGCTGTATAAACGAACTCATCGTCTTGAGCAATATCTAAGGCTCTCATCGTTGCCGTGTGTAAACGCCAACTTCCTGTTTCTACCTGGGCATAAAAACCAAGGGAAACACTAAGAAAACCACATAATAAATAAAGCCATTTCATGGGCATGCAACGTATTTTAAACAAATTTATTCCCTATTAATCAAATTCCTGCTTCTTTTAACATTATTATGATTCAAATTCCTTTTAATTTCGAACCATAAATGAATCGCTTACAAAAACAACTATACGCAACTGGACTTTTTTTGTTTCTTATACCAAGCATTGTCTTTGTATTAGGAACTTTGCTTTGGTTTATCGGCGTGCCTGTTAACAGATGGTTGTTTCTTGTTTCTATCGGATTAGCTGCGGGGATATCCTATCGAGCGTTCTCACCCAAGTCTCTAAAAGAATGGTGTTGGCTGTTCCTTGGCGGTTTAATCATTGTTGCCTCTCTATTAATAGCTGTTCAATTTTATGACTGTTCTTTTGATGGACAATGGTATCATCAAGATGCTGTCATGTTTCTTTCTGATGGTTGGAATCCAGTTTGGGATGCTTCTATATCAAATAATGCCGTTTCTGGTTTAAATGCAAACTATGTCAATCATTACCCGAAGGCGCCATGGGTAATTGAGGCTGCACTTTACCTATTCACCGGCAACATAGAAGCTGGTAAGGCAATTCAATTGATTTACCTGATTTCATTTATGTTGTTGCTGCTCACATTCCTAAAGAACAGATTTTTGTTTTCTTGGGGGGCCGCAATACTCATTACACTCTTAGTTGGAGGAAGCACCGTTTCCCTTGGGCAACTTTTTAGCTTTTATGTAGATGGTCTACTTTTTAGTTTATTAGGGATTTTGCTGTTATTTCTGTTAGAATTAATTTATTACGATGCTAAGGTTTTGGGGTACATGGGCTTGGCGTTTGTCGTGCTGGCGAACATCAAATTTACCGGGTTAATTTATGGACTGGTGTTTTTAATGATGGCTGGAATTTGGGTAATGCTTAGGCATAAAGACCTGATTAAAAAAAGAGTGCTGCACTTTAGTTCCGTCGTGCTTATTGGTGTAGTAATTATTGGATACCCAACCTATGTGAGAAATGTGATTTATAAAGGTCATCCCTTTTTTCCCATTATGGGTCAAAACAACGAAGGTAAATCAATCGCCGAAGTACAATATCCAGCAGACTTCTTCCCTATGAATCGATTTGGAAAACTGATTGCGGCGCACGCCTCGATTCCAATTTATACCGATCATGAGCACGCGTCCGTAAAAAAACCATTATTCAACAAAAACCTCATCTTGGAATCTATTCCTTATTATAAAAACCATCAACCGGTAACGATGAGCCCCTTCGGGCCTTTTGAAGGCGAATTACTTGTGCTATTTATTCCGCTTTTATGTTTGTTTTTCCTTCGAAGAAGGCCTCTTGCATTATACCTGCTATTTGGCGGGATTATTCTTTCGATGATTATTCAGCCTGAGGCTTGGAATTTACGCTACGCCCCGCAATTGCTTTTTATTTTTGCGCTTGTTTTAGCAGTGTTAATGCAAGAAAAAAAGGGGTGGATTAGGGTATACTCCATGGGATTTGCGGGATTATTTATTCTTAACTCAAGCATAGCTGTTTTTCAAAATTGGAGGTGGGTTTCAGAAAATAATGCTGCATTAATTCAGGAATTGGAACCAATGCGAAAAACTCACGTAAAGATTCAAGCGGGTTGGATGAAATCTTTTGAATTAAAACTAAAGCATTTTGAAATTACACCCGTGTATGAGCTTGATAGCAATGGCGTATATAATACCTTTCCAGGCGATGCCTTTAGTGGATGGAAAGTTAAGAAGGATCTAAAATGATAATTGGGTGGCATTTACTTCGGGTAAAAAGTTGGGTGAAAAATGGCTTTCTATTTTTACCTGCGATTTTTTCATTGCGCTTATTGCAATTGAATTTTATGTGCTCGGTATTGGTGGGTTCCATTATATTCTCTCTCATTAGTTCGTTTGTTTACATAAATAACGACATTAAAGATGCGGAAGAAGACGCCCTACATCCACGAAAAAAATATCGTCCTATCGCTTCTGGTTTAATTTCTAAACAACGGGCCTTCCTTATTGGAATTGGCTTGCTAATCCTTGCTTTTTCTTTACTTTTTATTGCAAAGCTTCCACTTGCTTTTTTGGGCATTGTTCTTACCTATTTAATTTTAAACATTCTTTATTCGTTCTGGCTAAAAACATTGCCCTTATTGGAACTATTCATTGTAGCCATCAATTTTGTGCTCCGTGTACTGGCTGGATGCGCAATAATTACAGTTAATCCATCCCATTGGATTTTGGTGGTTACGTTCTTTCTTGCCTTTCTAATGGTCGTTGTTAAACGAAAATCAGAAATCACCCAATTACAAGGCAATGCGGTAAATCACCGCGCGGTATTAAAAGCCTACAGTGTCGGTTTTTTAAATACCCTCACATACATTGCTGCAACAATAACTATTACAGCATATTTGTTATACTCTATAGACCCGGATGTCGTAAAAGCATTGGGCACTGATTGGCTAATGTATAGCTCCTTATTTGTGTTAATGGGGGTAATTCGATTCATTCAAATAAGCGAACAAGGATTATATGAAGGGGAAGGAGACCCAACCACCTTGTTGTTTAAAGATCGGTTTTTGCAAGGAACCGTGTTTTGTTGGATTTTGTATTTAATCGGGATTATCTATGTCTGACCATTCCGATAAGCTTGCGCTGTTTGATTTTGATGGAACCCTATATAAATACGACAGCATTCTTTCCTTTTGTCTATTTTATTACCGAAAAAAACCCCTCAGAATTTGGCGCGTAATTTTGCAGGTATATGCATGGGTTCTTTGGAAAACAAAACGAATCAACACCAGTACATTTAAGTCTAAATTCATTTGCTTTATTGCAAGTGATTCCACACTAGAAGTTAATCGAATGGCTTCCCAATTTTGGAAAAATAAGGACACATTTAACCAAGAGCTTATGTCAGCATTAAAAAGCTGTCAAGCAGAGAACCTGTGTGTTGTTGTGGTTTCGGCCTCTCCTGATTTGTTTATTCTTCCGGCCTGTGAAAAACTAGGCATTCAACATGTTGTATCAACTACCCTACGCATCCATGAGGACGGGTATACCTTAGGTAAAAATTGTAGGGGTTCTGAAAAAACTATCCGTTTGAGGGCTATATTTCCAACCCAACGCATTGTTAGAGCATATTCCGATAACACCGACGACCTTTCATTATTACAGGCGGCGGAACAGGGTTTTCTTATAAAGAACGGCGCTATTCGTTCAGTGCCTAACGGGGGTGATTTTCATTAAAAATATACCGCGCATCTAGCAAAAGCTGTTCCTCTAGGTCCATGTGATTACGTTCAGCTTTTAGTGTTATTTCTTTTATCCACTGTGGATTAGCGCGCATATCACTGATAATTCGTTGCACTTCTGAATTTTCAATTATTCGCAATATTTCAACACTCGATTTGGTTGATCTTTGTTTAAAATCATTAATATAAATCCAATGCTCTCGACCACTTTTTACCTTGGGATAGCTGCGTAATGAGTTCATTTTATAACCAAAGGTTGATAAGGTGTCTACATTCTCAAGGTGGACTGCAAGTTTAACCAGTTGATTGTTTTGGTTGAAATACAGCACTGGAGAACTGTTTTTAGTAAAATCAAACACCCGATTGGTTCTGGCGATAAAAATCTGTGGGTCGGGATTATACCATGATGGATGGTGGTTGAGTACCCATTTTGCTATGGGCATGTGTTGTAGGTTAGACCAATCAAATTGGTTAAAGGGTAAATGGACACTTAATAAAATCCCTAGAGAAATTAAGGCCGAAACCACCAGCGGAATTCGAAACCGCAAAGAAAAATCGCGCATTAAATGAAATACATGAAAAAGTAAGGGTACTGCAATCCAAACCGCATACCGATTAACGATTGCCATTCCATGATTCCAATTGTTCATAGCCGAAACCAATAAGGTCATCGAGACTAAGATAAGCGGTATTAAATCCCAGGAATCCCATAATCGATTTTTAATCATTATTACCCATCGATGCACTAACATTACCATATAAAACAAAAGAAATAGTCCAATGCTTAATATCATGCCTTGATTTAAGTCAAAATAAAAACCGGTAACACGGGTCATTGAAATGTTCTCCACCGCAAGAAATCCTGCGTCCTTAATCAAACTGGTAGTTCCAAATAAACTATAAAAATACAGTGAAGGGATAAAAACAATCAAGCCATAAATTCCAAACGGAAGCATTGGTTTTATTGCGTATCGCTGTTTATTCCACACATATGCATACATCCAAAGCAATAGAAAGACAATGGGTTGGTTCTGCAAGGTGGCTAAGGCACACGTAAGTACGGCAAAGTGAAATCGTTCATGTTTTAAAAAAATGAAACTTGCCATCAATAAAACAACCGTAGTTAATTCGGGATGGGTCCATGTGTTATAATAAAATGCAGCACTTAAAAAGGCGGCTAAAAACAACAATACTTCATCGAAAACAAGCTGCGTACCGATGAATAAAATCAAAATCAATAGGAGTGTCCAACCTGCAAGATTAGTGTACTTAAATGCATGAATCGGGTGTATATTAAATAAATCCGTCATGCACCGAGCAGGAACATTCAATAAGGAATAAAACACAAAATGATACCCGTAAACTTCCCCGTTATTGTTTCTGTAAAAACCACCGAATTCTGTTCGAATGGGCTCTTTCGCTTTTGATTGAGTTTCTTTTAAAAAGCGTTCAACCTCATCAAACGCAGCGGCCTTATAATTCGATTCCCACGATTGATGGGCTATAAAATCAGCTTTAAATGAACTAAAATCTGCGGGCTTTATCGTTGGTGTGCCGTGATTATACCACGCTTCCGTGGTTAAAATATACTCAATTCCATCGCCGGTAGCATAGGGTTCTGTGTTCGAGTAATACCGAAACAACCCCAGCGTAAAAAGCAAAATAACAACGCTTTTAACAACCCAACCTGGCAGTTTATTGAACATATAAATAAAAGAGAAGAATTAATAAATACCGTACAAATTTGCCGATAAAGATAAATAAGAAGGTTGGCTTCCACGCTGTTTTAAAAAAGCCTAAAGCAACGGCTATTACGTCACCAACAAACGGTAGCCAAGTAACAAGTGCTAACCAAACCCCATAGCGGTTGACCTTATGCTCCCAGCGTGAAATTTGATCTTCTGTAACACGAATTTTTGCTAACCATTTAGGGTTTCCTAAATAACCAATCCCATAATTTAAATACCCCCCGAACGTGTTTCCTGTACTTGCAACGAATAAACAAACCCAGGGGTTAAAAGAAAAAAGCATTGCAATGAACAGTGCTTCCGAAGCAATAGGAAGTATGGTTGCCGCTAAAAATGAGGCAACAAACAAACCGATATATCCCCCTTCAATCCAATCCATAAAAAAAGGCCGGATAACCGGCCTTAATTACTTGTAATTACTCGTTATTTTTTGGTGAATTTACGTGTAGCAAACCCATCATTCGTTGTAATCTTCACGGTATATAATCCAGCAGATAAGTCGTTAATCGCCACCTGCTCAACGGATACTCCGTTAGCGGCATTGAACGATGTTTCTTTTACTTTGCTTCCTGCTGCATTATAAATTGCTATTACTCCAGCGGTTGCATTGTTAATTTCCATTTTAACATTCAACACCTCATTCGCTGGATTTGGATAAACCAAAGTAGCAATACTTGCAGATTCTTCGTTTATTCCAATGGTTGGATCAAAATTCATTCGAACCCATGGTGTACCAGTTTGATAATACCATGTGTTATCAAAATAATCAAAGAAGAAAGATGTTTGCGGCTCTGAAGATCCAGCATTAACAACTTTCAAGCCTTGGCTATATGCACCCATAACCGCTAAATATGTTGTGTTCGCAACTAAATTTACGGGAACGTTCAACATCAGCATTTTGTTTACATTTAAATCCGCTGCTGTTACGATGTATGGATCTGATTCAGATTCAAAAACAAAGTCACCTGTGGTTGCATCAATTGAATACAATTTCACAAACACCTCTGTTCCTACGGTTGTTCCACTGGCTCCACCTAACATTCTAACGTCAATTCCTTTTAAGGTTTGAGCACTCCAAATATCAAATAAATTTCCTGACTCAAAACCATCCGTTCCGTTAGATGTAGAGCCCGCAGGTGTTCCATTATCACGCGCATAAATGTAGTTTGTTACACTGAATGCTGTGTTTGCAATCACATTGTTTGCTGGCACGTCATCTGTTGAATCTGCCGTCAAGGCATGAACTACCGTGTAATTTCCAATCGCAGCCGGAGTAAACGGATTGCTTACCGTTAACGTTGCTGTATCTAATGAAGGAATTGTAGTTGCAGGACTTGACGAGGTAAATGCACCACCGTTTACGTTGATGCTATATTGAACACCAGATTGGCTGTTTACTCCGCCATTAAATGCATTGATTTCAAAATCAATTGGTGCAGTTTGTGTGGTCGGAATTTGGTAATAAGGAAGTCCTGCAGTACCCCAATATTTTGAAGTAATGCTTAGGTCATTCGTTGGATTAGTAACAATCTTAACGTTATCAATATACCAGCCATAGGTAATCCAAACGTTTGGATTCGTTGCTGAATTCGGATAATTTGTAGTCCAGCTAAACCGTATCCAAACATTCCCTGGATTCGCTGGTAATACGGTTGCAAGGTTGATGATTTTCACATCAGGATTAGTATAGGGTGAACCACCTGATGCAGAAAGCACGGGCTTATCTAAGTTGTTTCCAACAGAGAAAAAGTTAGTCCCGTCCGTACTGATTTGAATATCTTGTAAGTCATTAAATCGCGCACCGTACTGCTCAAACGATAAACTTACTTGGTTTGTTCCTCCAAGTGCCGCAATATTTATTGGTGCAGCTGTAGTTAAATTGTAAGTAACCGCTAAAGCTTGAGTTCCCGGAGTCTGTGTAGGGTCTCCGTTCACCAATTCCGCATAATTTCCACCGCCGGTTGAAGTGATTCCATTAGCAGACCACCAGCCATCTGAGGTGTTATTTATATTCCATCCGTACTCTATTCCAGCTTGTCCGCTATTATCAACAGTCCAGTTAGCTGCGTTATCGAAGTTATCTGACCAAATAGTAACTCCAAGTGTTTTGGTGTCTGTAGATGGTTTTGCCGTCACTGCACTTGACGATGGGGCCAAGGCATTTGCCGAAGGAATTAGAGGTTTCTTTTGTGCATAAGCTACTGAGCCAAGCGCTACTAAAGAAAAGAGTAATGTTTTTTTCATGGGTTAATTTAGTTTTTGAGTCACGTAAAAATAAAGTAAAAAATTTATTTATCCTTTGCTTTCTTTTAGAAATGGCAGTGATTTTCTAAAATCACTCAGTTGTTCATATGAAATAGCCTGCAGAACCAAGCCTTCTTTTCCTTGTATTGGAAGTTCCACATAACTACCGTCGGCCGCAATTATACATGAATGACCATTATAATCTATATGATTTCCATCAACACCAACTCGATTAACTGCGGCTACACAACACTGATTTTCTATCGCTCTGGCAACTAACAACGAATCCCAATGGGAAATTCTACGGCTCGGCCAATTTGCCACATATAATAACAAATCATATACCGGATTGCCTTCTCTAACTTGGTTTCTAGCTCCTTCAGGAAATCGAAGGTCAAAACAAATTTGAAGGTTTATTTTCCAACCTTTATAAGAAACAATTGTTTGACGATTTCCAGATTCAAACACCGCATCTTCACCGGCAAACGCAAATAAATGTTGTTTGTCGTAATGTGCCAATACATTACCCTCAGAAACAAACACTCCTCGGTTGTAGAACTTTCCATTGGATTTAATTAATAAAGACGTGTAGAATGCTGTGTTATGACGGAGTGATTGTTCCTTCAACCATGAAATGGATTCGGATTTTTCCCAGTCCTCTGCGTGTTCCTCTGCGTTCATGCTAAACCCTGTAAAAGCCATTTCGGGAATTACTACTAAGTCGGCGCTGAATTGTTTTTTTAGTTCCGATTCAATCCGATTTCTGTTTTCTTGTGGATTTTGCCAGGCTTGGTCAAACTGCAGTAAGCCAATGATTAAATCTTGCATAGTTTCTCTAAGGCATTTGTGAGTGTTTCTTGATCTTTTGCGAAACACAAGCGAATGTGATGAAGGTCTTTTTTAGATTTATAGAACACCGAAAGAGGAATGGAGGCTACGCCATGTTCTTTAATTAACCACATGCAAAAATCCACATCATTTTGGGTTGAAATCTGGCTATAGTCTACCGTTTGAAAATAGGTGCCTTCGCAGGGTAAGCACGTAAATCTACTCGCCGACAATCCTTGTCTAAAATACATCATTCGTTCTTCGTATTCAGTTCGAATCAACAAGGGATTAAAGGTTGGTAAATACCTGGAAATCGCATCTTGCATAACTGAATTCACACTGAACACTAAATACTGATGCACGTTTAATATCCGTTGCATTAGGTTTGTTGGAGCGCACAAATACCCCATTTTCCATCCAGTAACCTGAAGTGTTTTCCCAAAGGAAGAGACCACAACGGAACGCGTTCTTAATGCTTCATATGCTCTTACCGAAATATGTGTGGTGGAATAGGTTAAATACTCATACACCTCATCAGAAAGTATCGTAAGGGTTGGATACATAGAAACTAAGTGTATAAGCTGTGAAAAATCTTCCGGACACCAAACACGGCCACTTGGATTATGTGGGCTATTGATAATAAGCAGCCTTGTTTTTGAGTTTACCGCCGAAGTAATTGCTTGCCAATCAGGTAAAAAATCTGGCCCAAGTTCAACATGAACCGGCGTTCCGCCCACCAATAACACGGGAGTTTCATAACAATCGTAGCACGGGTCTAAAAGCACCACCTCATCCCCCGTGGACACCAGGGCTTGAACTGTCGTAAAAATTGCTTGTGTCGCGCCGGCGGTAATTAAAATTTCTTCTGTCGTAATTGGAAATCCGTTGTTTTGTTCAATCAAGTCTTTAATTGCCTTTCTTAGGGTCAACTGACCTTGATAGGGTGCATATTGATGTACTTCACCTTGAGCCGCCTCAGAAACTGCATTGCGCAGGGCTTGGTCTATTGGAAAATTCGGGAAACCTTGGGCTAAGTTTATAGCCCCATATTCATTCGCTAATTGCGACATAACTGAAAAAATACTCGGGGTAGATTGGATGGATTGGGTTGCCATTAATGAGTAAGGAAATAAGATAAATAAATGTCTTTACCTTCTTGGATATCACTAGAAGTTGGGGTTAATAACACGTCAGGTTCTATTGGTCTATTGCTTGGGTCTTGGGGTGAATTAACTTTCATGGTTGAAATCATAATGGGTAGTGCGGTATTGTTTAAATATATGGTAACCGGATTAGCAAACGTACCAGTGTAGGTTCCTGTTGCGGGTGTACCCACAATGCTTCCTCTATCGGATGTAGCAAACCATGCTGCAAAATTTGCCGATGCAGACATAGACATCCCGTTAATAAACAAGGTACACTTGCCTCTGAATTCTTGCTTATACCGATTACTAAGGATTGGTTCATTAAGCACGGTGTCTATCGTACCTTTCGGGCTGTTATAAAAATCCCATTCTTGAGCGATTGCCCCGTTCGGATAGTACCGTTTTGCTGTTTTTTTGAAGCGCCATTTTTGAACCTTCGACAACTGTTCAAATCGATCATAATCACTCCGCTTGTACACATAATGGTTACTATATTTTGTTCCCTCTGGGGTTAGAAAACTCATCAAATACTCTTGTAATAGAATATATCCTCCCGTGTTGTTTCTTAAATCTATCGCTAAGGATTCAATGGAATCCGCTTTTATCTTTTTGAACATCTCATCCAAGCGTTTTTTAAAAGAGCCTATCGACGCAGGAGAGAATGATGAAATGCATAAGACCGCTTTCTTGTCGTAGTGTTGATACGTAATTTGGGCATTATCGCCTAAAAACTCTGGAGAATTTAAAACCTTTCGTAAACGCGGACTCTTAAGCTCTTTCATGACCGTGTCCCCTTTATAAACATAGGTTACCGTGGGTGTTTTCATTGGGCTTTGTAGGTTTAGTAAACCCGAAAGCACATGGGAAGACAATTCTTCTTGCGCATTTGAAGTGTAAGCCTCTATTGGGGAAAACGCTAATGCTGTTTTAACCATATGCTGTGGTTCTAAGTGATTAAAAGCTAACAATTCAGAACCAACAGGAAAACTTGATTTCCATGCTTTAGCGATTAAAAACTTTTCGTTCATTTGAATAATCCAGAACGGAAGATAGTGTCGAGAATACCGATCATAAGATAACAGCTCGCGCACATTAAAAAAGGTATGCGAATCCCTAATCTCTAATAAATAATCATTTAATATTTGACTAAACTCAAGCAGTGTTCTTTCTGTGCTACATCGTTTAATGGCACATATAAATGCAGAATCCAAAGACAGAGAAGACGTATATCGATACAAATCAGGGTGGATTTCTAAGAGCCGTTCCTTTAACTCTTTCAAATCTTCAATTAATGCACCGGAACAGATTTTTTCCTGTGTAGGGTTCGTATTATGCCTAAAAACAAAGGATTTACAAGATTGTGCAAATCCAGAAGTTAGGAGCATCGATAAACACAAGAACAGTAGAATCTTACGCATTATTCACAAAAATAGAAAAGCTACGCGTGTAGCTAAGATTATGAACATATTAATTTTATTTATAAGAGATGCTGAATGGCTATATTTTTTAATTTAACAGCCAAAAGATTATGGAGGTTTTGATTGTTGGAGGGACCGGATTTATAGGCCAAGCGCTCCAAAAAGCACTTGATTTATCTGGAATAGCCTACAAAATTCTAAGCAGACGCCCAACCGAATCCTATCATGTTTTCTGGGATCCATTAAAAAAACAGTTGGATGGTTCAACGCTTGCTTCAATTACCCACATTATTAATTTAGCAGGAGCGGGTATTGCCGAGAAGCGATGGACAAGGGAAAGGAAGAAGGAACTAATTAATTCACGGGTCGATGCGACGCTATTCCTTTATAATGAATGCTCCAAACATTGTCCGTCTCTTGAAGGCTATATCGGGATTTCTGGAGTAAATGCCTTCGGATTTGATGATTCCTTATGTTACAATGAAACCCACCCCTTTGCAACAGATTTTTTATCCAGCCTAGTAGAGCAATGGGAAGAAGCACACTCCCTGTTTGATAAACTCCCCTCTTTCAGCATCTTTCGTCTAGGAATGGTCTTGTCTAGCCAGGGAGGTGCCTATCGAAAAATAGCGGCACCGATGAAATTTTATATGGGGGCTGTTCCGGGCAGCGGAAAACAGCTTGTTCCTTGGATTCATTTAGATGATGTCGTTGGCTTTATAATGTATGTTCTTAAAGGTAAATCGGTGGGATTAATTCATGTGGTTTCGAATAATTCAAGTATGAAGGAATTAACACAAACAATAGCCCTTAAAGAACATTCAAAAATCATCCTTCCGAATATTCCAAGCTTTGTAATTCGTTTAATATTTGGCGAAATGGGTATGTTGTTAACGGAATCACTTCGGATTGACCACACAAAACTCACCCAAACCACTTTTAAAACCCGTTTTAATCAACTTTCAGATTTAATCAATGAAAAAGAAAACTAAAATTTTCGTGTTAGACACCTCGGTGTTAATTCACGACCATCATGCAATCATTAATTTCAAACAACATGATGTCGCTGTTCCAATAACTGTGTTGGAAGAATTAGATAAGTTTAAATTAGGGAACGACACAAAGAATTTTTCAGCGAGAGAAGTAATTCGGTTTATTGATAAATTGGTTGGAAATGAACGGCTAAGTAATTGGATCGCGATTGAATCGGGCTTAGGGAAATTTAAAATCATTATGGACCATAATCCAAAAATGATAAATGCCGAAATGGTTTATGCCTCCTCAAAAAATGACCATAAAATAATCAATGCGGCGCTTATTTTACAGGAAGAATTCCCTACACGCAACGTTATTCTTGTAACCAAAGACATTAACCTTCGGATAAAAGCAAAAGCCTTGGGTGTGGCTGCAGAAGATTATGAAACGGGTAAGGTTTATGAGATAAAAAATGAATTAGCGCCAGACTATATTATTGACCATGTAGATAGCGAAATTATTCGGGAAGTGTTTACCCGAGGAACCTGCGAAGAACAAGGAATTCTCGGTTCCTTAAAGCGAACCAATGGCTATTATATTTTAAAAAATGGTAAAACCTCTTCGTTGGTTTACTACAACCAAACGTCTGGCATGTTGGAACGCATCGAGAAGGAGTTTGTTTATGGAATTAAACCAAAAAACGCAGAGCAGGCCTTTGCCTTACACGCGCTAACGAATCCAGAGATCAAACTGGTTGCGCTTCAAGGGGTTGCTGGTACGGGTAAAACACTTCTTGCCTTGGCTGCCGCGTTAGAGCAAGAAAAGAAGTTTAATCAAATCATTTTAGCGAGACCCATTGTGCCCTTATCTAATAAAGAGATTGGCTTTCTTCCGGGAGACGCCAACGACAAAATCAGTCCGTACATGGAACCCTTATGGGATAACTTAAAGTTTATAAAAGCACAATATGGGGAGCACGAGAAAAAGCACAAGGCAATAAGTGAAATGGAAGAAAACAAGAAAATTGTAATTACCCCACTTGCATTTATTCGAGGTAGAAGTTTTTCAAACATCATGTTCATCATTGATGAGGCACAAAATTTAACGCCTCATGAGATTAAAACCATCATTACTCGTGCGGGAGAGAACACAAAAATTGTATTCACCGGAGATGTCCATCAAATTGACACCCCATATTTAGATGAATATAGCAATGGGCTTGCGTATTTAATTCAGAAAATCAAGAATCAACCCTTGTTTGCGCACGTAAAACTTGAAAAAGGTGAGCGCTCTGAATTGGCAAATCTTGCGAACGACTTGCTTTAATTACGAAAGGATTTGCTCGTTTTCAACCCGTAAGGTCCGGGCGGGAAATTTTTGTACCATTTGAAGGTCATGAGTAGCCATCAACACCGCTGTATTTTCTTCCTTAGATAATGCGACCAGCAATTGCATAATTTCTTCCGAAGTTTCTACATCTAAATTACCTGTTGGTTCGTCGGCAAGAATAATTTTTGGGTCGTTTAATAAGGCTCGTGCGATGGATACCCGTTGTTGCTCTCCTCCAGACAGGGTGTGAGGCATTTGATCCGCTTTTTGTTCTATACCAACCAGTTGCAATACACTCATTGCGCGTTTATGGATTTCTGCTTTGTCTTTCCATCCGGTAGCCTTGAGCACAAAATATAAATTCTGAATTACTGTACGATCCAATAATAACTGAAAATCTTGAAACACAATACCCAATTTTCGTCGTAAAAACGGAATCTCTTTTTGTTTGATTGTTTTAAGATTATAGCCAGCAATAGCCCCTTCACCTTCTGAAATAGACAATTCGCCATACAGGGTTTTTAATAAGGAACTTTTACCGCTGCCCGTTTTTCCGATTAAATAAACAAACTCAGCTTCTGCAACTGATAAATTAACCTCCTTAAGTATGGTTTTTTCTCCTTGACGGATCGTAACGTCCGTTAAACTAATGATTTGATCCACGTGTCATTTTTTACAAAGATGTAACAGAGAACGAGTCGATTCACAAGCGCACAAAATATCTCTTAACAAAAATGAGTGAAAAACTTTTAACCCAATGCGAATTGAAGCGTTCTGTGCGATATAATTTTGTTCCATGCGAAAAAGTCTCTTTTTTCTATTCTTTATATGGATAGGTGTTGGTTCTTCCTTCTTTGGGCAAGAAACAATCAAAACAACTTCTGTTTATCGCGATTACCATCGCGCATGGGAGTTGTATGAAAAAAGTCAATTCACTGCGGCACGAATTGAATTTGAAAATTTTATCAAGCAACCCCTCGACCGAAATGACCCGTTCATAATTAAGGCTTATTATTATCAGGGAATGTCCGCGTTGGCGCTGTATAACGACGATGCCATTTCATTGCTCAGTACATTCAACCAGACATATCAAGAAAATCCATACAAAAACACCATTAACGTTGAAATTGGTAATTACTTTTTTCAGAAAGAGGACTATACTGCAGCGATTCCGTATTATGAGTTGGTCAATAGTTCAGCATTAGATTCTGTAAATAAAGAGGTTTATTTTTTCAAAAAAGGATATAGCTATTTTATTGAGGGCCAACAAAAAGAGGCATTAAACGCGTTTAAAGAAGTTAAAAACTCCACCGGTCAATATGGTGCGATTAGCTTATATTATTATGCGCATTTAAACTATACCCTTGGAAGCTTAAACGAATCAAAAAGCGCCTTTCACCGCCTGAAATACCAGCCGGAATTCACCACGATTGCTCCGTATTATATTGTCCAAATAAATCACAAACAAGGATTATATGACAGTGTCATTGCCTATGCACCTTCGGTGTTGGATACGGCAGAATTAGGAAACTACAACGACATCGTTCACTTATTAGGAGATTCATATTTTAAACTTAACCAGTATAAAGAGGCTGCCCAATATTTGTTGATTTTTGACAAACGAGCAAAAACTACAAGAATTGACGATTATCAACTTGGTTTCTCTTTAATGAATACCAACCGAGGGGAAGAGGCTATTACCTTTTTAGAGCGTGCCGCAAGATTTGATGATAGCCTTGGCCAAACAGCGATGTATCATATCGCTAATTGTTATTTAAATGCAGATAAGATGTTGCCCGCAAGAAATGCGTTTGAGCGTGTTTCTAAAATGACGGCAAAACCCATATTGGCTGAAGATGCATTGTATCAATTTGCAGTAATTTCATTTAAAATCGACATCAATCCATATGATGAGTCTGTAAGAGCGTTTGAGGATTATTTAAAAAAATACCCGAATTCGAATCGGAAATCAGATATTTTTCAATACTTAGTTAATGTGTATGCCTCCACCAGTAACTATGCTAAAGCATTGGAGTCCCTGAATAAAATTCCAAACAAAGATGCTCAACTTAAAAGCGTTTACCAAACAGTAGCATTTAACTATGGGGTTGATTTGTATCAAAAATCATTATTAGACTCTGCGTTTAACACCTTTGGATTGGTAGATAAATATCCAAACGAACCAGAAATAATGGCGAAAGCTAAATTTTGGCGAGGGGATATTTACTTCAAAAAAGCGAAATATAAAGAAGCTATTACAGAATTTAAAAAGTTCTTAGCCGCACCTTCGGCTAATTTATTAGAAGAAAAACCCGATGCATATTATAGCATAGCTTATGCCTATTTAGAACAAGACCAATTAACGGATGCCCTGGAATATTTCGGTATTTACCTTCAATCTAAACCCCAAAATGCAGAAAAAAAGCTTGACGCAATGTTCCAACTTGCGGACGGGAATTATTCTCAGGGTAAAGATGAACAAGCCATTAAATATTATAAAGAAATCCTAGCTAAAAAAACAGAACAAGCCGATCGCGCTTCATTTTACTTAGCAAAATCATATGGGTATAATAAGCAACCCTTATTGAAAATCTCGACACTAGAAGAGTTAACCACAGATTATCCAAACTCAAAATATATTCAAAATGCATCGTATGAATTAGCTATGAGCTATAAGGCCCAATCCGATTTCACTAAATCTTTTGAAGGGTTTGAGCGTTATGTGCTGAATTATCCAAAATCGCCTAAAGTGATAAACTGCCGGATAGAAATGGCAGACATTTACTATAAACAATGGAAATATCAACTGGCGGAAAGCGCGTATCGATCGATATTACTAGAATATGGGAACAAAAAAGATATCTGTGCTGTGGCAGCAAAAGGACTGATGGATGTGTATGTTGCGATGAAAAGCCCAGAACGCGCAGAAGAGGTGGCAAACGAATATGATTGCGCTGGTTTATCTGCCGACGAAAAAGAAAACCTCTATTTTAATCCAGCACTACAGAGTTACGTAGATAGTAATTATGTGGAGGCCATTCCTAAGTTTAATCAATATTTATCCAAATTTCCCAATGGAAAATTCTCCCAGGATGCACATTTTTATGCCGGTAATGCCTGTTTAAGATTAAAAGATACGCTAGCCGCCTTGCCTCATTACGAAGCGTATTTGGCCGGTCCAACAGCAAGCTATTTTGAACCCGTAGCTTTTAAAATTTCTGCATATTACTACGAAAAAAAGAACTACGAGTCCGCACGAATTTATTACCTCAAACTGGAACAATACGCCTCAAAACCGAATAACATTAATGCCGCAAAAATTGGATTAATGCGTTGTGAGTTTCTTCTAAAAAACTACCAAGAAGCAAATAATTATGCAAAACAGGTTCGAGAGATTAGCGGATTAAATCAACCCTTAAAAGTGGAAGCAGAATACGCTTATGGAATGAGTGCTTTTTATCTAAATAACTACAGTACGGCAGAAACGTCTTTGCGGTGGTTAGTTAAAAATACCGGAACGATTAAGGGCGCTGAAGCGAAATATACCCTTGCGGAAATTCAATTTAAAAATAACGTACTTGACTCTGCTGTAATCCTTGTTAAAGAATTACTTAAAATGAAACCGAGCTATAATTACTGGGTAGCCAAAGGCTTAATTCTTCAAACCAAAGTGCATATGCAACTCGGAGAATTATTAGAAGCAGAGCAAACGATAACCTCCGTTATTGACTTCTATCCAATTAAAGAAGAAGATGGGATTTTAACTGAAGCAAATGCCCTTAAATTGGAGATTGAACGCTTAATGAATCCAACGAAAACCATTGAAAGTGATCCACAAAAAACCATTGACATTAAACCCGAATAACATGAAGTACTTTTTGATTTTATTGATTGGGGGTTGGAGTTCTTTGCTTTTTGCTCAGTCCGATGTGTTTGAAACGGATGGAAAGGGAAATAGAGATATTGAACGTACGCATCGAATCGCTTCTTCTCCAAAAATTATTGACTCCATTAAAACATCAGCCGTTCCTAATCGCGCCTTGCTTGGACCAAAATTAACTATGAAAATTCAAGTGGATACCATACAAGCTGCAACGATTGAGACAGAACAGTTGCTTGAAAAATTCTATCCCTTTTATTTAAAATTAGGCATGGGTTCCACCTTAATGCCTTTGGGTGAGTTTTATGTTAATTCTACCCGGTCCCGATCAAATTACTATGGACTGCATGTAAAACACCTGAGTTTCTTTGGAGATATAAAAACGCGTGACAAGCAACAATTGGCACCAGCGGCCTTTGACCAAACCAGCGTACAAGGCAATTTTGAAACATTTCAAAAGAAGTATACACTTCGCACGAATTTAAATTATACAAACCATGGGTTTCACTATTACGGATTAACCCAACCCGAAGTAGATAAAGATTCGATTGCACAACGGTACCAACTGGTTAATGCACATGCAGACATCAGAACAAATCGGGGCGACACGGGCGTGTTCAATGTTCAAACCACTATTGATTTTAGATATACGGGGACGGCCTCGCCTATGGCCGATAGCTTAAAAGATTGGCGCGCAAAAGAACAAGGATTTAATATCAATGGCTTAGGATACCTTCGTTCTGGAAACAATATGTTTTATGGAAACCTTGGTCTTAGATACAACGGATATGCATATGGAATTCAAGATTCTATATTAACCCTTTCAGATAGCGGAATCGTTCGGAAAAACACCATCCTAGATATTAATCCTGGAATTAAAAGTACCTTGTTGAATAACAAACTAATGATTGATGCGGGCTTTAGAGTAAGTGTTGATTTTGCTCAAGAAACCAAAGCTTATTTCTTTCCTGCAATCACTATGCAATATGCGTTATCTTCCAACCAATTTGTTCCCTTTATTGCACTTCAAGGACAAGCTAAACAAAGTTCTTTAACCGGTTTCTACCAAGAAAATCAGTTTGTATTGCCAAATCTAATTATTCAGAACCAAATTAATCCGTATGATATTCAGCTTGGATTTAAAGGGGTGGCGGCAAGAAAATTTAGCTACGGATTGGCCGCAAACTTCACTAAAGAAAACAACCGGGCCTTTTTTGTTACCGATACCTTAATTTCAACAGGAAATAAGTTTACGTTGGTTTATGACTCATTAAATCATACGAAAATCGAAGGAAGGCTAGGTTATCAAGCAGGCAAGAAACTAGCCATCGATTTAATTGCACGATACCATTCGTACGAGATGTTCAATGAGGCGAAAGCGTGGAACCTACCACAAGCGGAAGTGATCTTAAATGCTAGCTATAACTTATTCGATAAGTTTTTAGTGAAAGCTGGACTTGATTTGTCTTTTGGACGGTATGCTAAAGTTTATGCATTAGGTGAAAATGTGACCGAACTTAATAATCAATTTGTTTATAACCTAGGGAGTGTTATTGATGGTAACCTCACCTTGGAATATAGATATAACAAACGTATTTCAGGTTTTATACAACTAAACAACATCGCTTCTCAGCGATACCTAAGATTTTATAACTACCCTGTTATGCCGATTTCTGTGTTCGGTGGATTAACGATAAAGTTTTAATTCGTTGTATATCAACAAGTTAATAAATTAAAAATACTATTAAGTAAAGATTTGCGTTTCCTCGCAAATTTTTATTTATGCCTAAACTACTTTTAATTTATCTTGTCCTCTCAATGCACCTCACGGTGTTTAGTCAAGCGGTTAATTTTTCTGCCGCATACCAACAACATCCGGAAATTCCTCGCGGATTTTTAGAAGCAATTTCCTATACACATACACGCTTTAGCCCCATTAATCCTGAAGAATCTCTAAGCTGTTCAGGAATGCCACTCCCTTTCGGTATTATGGGAGTTTTTGACCATGGAAATGGATATTTTATAGAAAATGCTAAACGAATCGAATCCTTAAGTGGAATTAACATTACCACTCAAAAAAACAGTGTGATGATGCAGATAGAAGCCTATGCATCAGCCTGTTCAAGCCTGATCCAAAGTTACGGCGTCACCGGAGAAAACACGCCAGAATTACTATATAATTTAATGTGGGAACTAAGTGAAATTCCTCGAGAAGGAAGCATTAATCGGTTTGCCTTTGAATCCAGTGTTTTGGAGGTGTTTCGTTTTTTAACCGATGAATCTCAAGCGGCTACTTTTGGCTTTCCATTGTATGAAATCAATATGAAAGACTTCTTTGGAAAAAACAACTATGCCGTATTAACCGCAACAACCGTTACTATTGATTCCACCGGAATTAAAAACCAAGATCAACTCCATTACCATGCAGGAAACACAATAAAATCTCTAAACTACGGCCCAGCCCTTTGGAATGCTGCGCCCACGTGTAACTATAGCAGTAGAAACGGAAGCGCCATTTCAGCGGTAACCATACATACCGTGCAAGGAACCTATGCCGGAGCCATTTCGTGGGGACTAAACTGCAACGCGCAAGTATCCTATCATTATGTGGTGCGCAGTTCAGACGGTCAAGTTACCCAAATGGTCTTAGAAAGCAACAAGGCCTGGCACGTGGGAAATGAAAACGGATACACCATTGGAATAGAACATGAAGGGTATGTATCAAATGCCGCGTGGTATACAGCATCGCTATATCAATCCTCTGCAAACCTGGTAAAAGACATTACCCAAAGTGGGTATGGAATAAATCCAAAACGGACTTATGATGGTGCAAGCTCAAGTACTACGCAATTGCTCGGTAATTGCATCCGCATCAAAGGACATCAGCATTATGCCAACCAAAGCCACACCGACCCCGGAATTAATTGGAATTGGAACAAATACTATGGATTAGTAAACGATACCTATACCCCAACACTGCTTACCAATCCTTCAGGAACCTTTTATGACTCTGGAGGTGCTAATGGAAATTACGCATCTGATGAGCGAAGTGTTTGGGTAATCCAAGCCGCGCAAGGAAGTACGATTACACTTCAATTTACTGCCTTCGAATTAGAGGCCTCCTTTGATAAGGTATTGATTTACAACGGCCCAAACCTAAATTCTCCCTTGCTCGGCAGTTTTACTGGGAACAACATTCCTCCGAGCATTCAATCTGCCGGAAACACACTAACCATAGAATTTCGTTCGGATTGCGCCACCCAATTGGCTGGTTGGGTTGCCAACTACCATACCGTTGCACTTACCAACGATATTACTCCACCGGTTAGCACCTTAAGTTATACCGGAACTTGGCAAACGCAATCATTCACCGCTTCGTTTCAAGATACTGATGCCTCTGGAATAAAACATAAATTCTATCATGTCGCTGCAAGAACCTCTGCAACAACACCCTTTTTATCCAATCAACCGATGGGTTTCTTCGAAGATGAATTTAATGGCAATTCAGGACTTTGGACCAATCAATCAGGGAATTTTCAAGTCATGAATGGAAGTTTCATACTGAACGATGCGACACAGAATAATTCAAACGCGTATGCCCAAGTAAGCCAATCCTCACAACATACGTACTTATATACTTGGAAACAACGAATTACATCCAACAACGCCAATCAACGCGCAGGAATGCACTTTTTTTGTAGCGATCCAACCCTGCCGAATCGAGGCAATTCCTACTTTGTATATTTTAGAGAAGAAACAGATAAGGTTCAACTATATAAAGTAATGAACGATGTCTTTAGTTTAGTAAAAGAAGATTCAGTTAATGTCTTGGTAAATCAATGGGATCAAATCTATGTTGCCTATAATCCACAAAGTGGATTAATTCAGGTGTATTTAAATGCGTTACAGGTGTGTACTTGGACCGATGCCAACCCGCTTCAACAAGGTACAGCGATTTCCTTACGCTCTGGCGCGTGTACTGTTACATTTGATGAAGTTTATGTCTATAAAAACCACTCAAACAGCGAACTAATTACGGTTGGACCCGCGCAAGAAATTTATCAGCAAAGTGACCAACAGATTCCGAGTGGAAAGATTCGAGTTATTGCGATGGATAGCCTTGGAAACTGGAATGTTCCACATGAAACCTTAGTTCAGGTAGACTGGACCGCACCCGTAATTTCCTCACTAAACGATGGTGCAAACTCAGATATAGACAGTGTATATCAACCGATTCTTGAAGGGAATTGGGTAGTTAATGAGACACATTCTGGACTGGGTTCTCAAGCTATTGACATCGGAAGTTTTCCGTTGGGAAGTGATTTTGTTCAAGCGCATCCGGTAGTGAATAACACATTCACCCTCAGTGCAAATGGGATGATTCCAAACCAAATTTATTACACCACGCTTCAGGTGAGTAATCAAGCCGGGTTAAGCAGTCAGCTATGTTCCGACGGACAACGCTTTATCAATCACGCGAATATCGAGTTGAATAATCCGCTAATGGATGTGATGCTCTTTCCAAATCCAATTCAAGACGGGCAATTAAGCATTGAAAATTTAATGTTCCCCGTGGAATTAACGGTGTATGATTTAAATGGCCGGTTGATTAATACCCGTGAAATCATGAACGATGGAAAAATCCCCTTGGATCTAAGCGCTGGAAGGTATTTGATCAAACTCTCCGGAAACGGACATGAATTAATAAAACAACTGATCGCCTATTGATGCTGATAAAAGGAAATTATTTTATCCGCAAGCACATCGCTTAATTTAAAATAACTTTCTTTCGTCCAGCCGCCAACATGTGGACTAAGCATTACGCGGTCAGAGGCAAGCAGGTATTCAAACGCCGCAGGCAATTGGGAAGCAAAAATGGATTCAAAATCTTTGGATTCATATTCTAACACATCCAAGCCTGCGGCTTTTATTTTATTAGATACTAATCCCTGCACAAGTGCTTCGGTATTCACAATTTTTCCACGGGATAAATTCAACAAGTAGAATGGTTTTTGAACCGAATCAATAAACGAAGTATCTACAAAGCCAATGGTTTCTTTGTTTTGTGGAATGTGTAGTGAAATCACATCGGCTGAATTCAAAATGGCTTCTAAAGTGCTTTCATGTACAAACGCATCGCCAAAGCCCTGTTTGTATTTATCATAAGCCAAGACCTTCACATCAAAGCCTCGTAATTTTTTTGCAAACGCCGACCCATTGTTCCCGTAACCAATGATGCCCACCGTTTTTCCGTCCAATTCTTCTCCTCGATTGTCTTCACGCTTCCATAAGCCACGATTTATTTGGTCATTCGCTCGACACAATTTATTCATGAGTGCGAGTAACATCCCTAAGGCGTGTTCGGCTACCGCATTTCGATTTCCTTCTGGGGAATTAAATAACTGAATTTGGTGTTCCTTACAATAGGACGTATCGATGTTCTCAAGTCCTGAACCTGAACGGGCAATAAATGATACGTTCGGAAAGGACGCAATTAATTCCGCGTTCAAAAAAAATCGGGCACGAATAACTAAGCCATGCACCTCATTTCGGCGTTCCAATAATTCATCCAGACTCCATTGGGTGGCATCTATGCAATGGAATCCACTTTTAGCTAAACGCTCCTGAAGTATGGGATGAACCTTATCAATAAAAAACACATTCATATCGCACTAAGGTATGCAATGAAGTTGAAAAAATTCACCTGGACCTAAAAAAAACGGCTTTTATAGTTTAATTCTAATAAACTTTTTAAATGTGTCCTTGGTGTTTTCACATCAAAACACACAAAACGCGCTTAAATCGAATTAAAACGGTATTTATCTTCCCAAATAGATCAAAAGAACAGAAATGTCGCTTGGCGAAACACCGGAAATTCGCGAGGCTTGTCCGATGGTGACGGGTTGGATGTGCGAAAGCTTTTCTACGGCTTCGGTACTTAAACTTTTTAACTGGGCATAATTTAAGTCGCTTGGGATTTGTACGCGTTCTAAGCGATGCATTTTCTCTGCAATTTCCTCTTCCCGTTCAATATACCCTTCATATTTCACTTGAATCTCTGCTTGGACCACCACATCCTCTGCTATCTCATTGTTTTTCAATGTATTAGATAATGAAGTTGAGGCATTTGTTAAGATATCCATGGTTACTCCAGGTCGGGTAAGTACGCTGGATAATTTTACTTGCTGCGTTATGGGCGAAGATTCCATCGCTTCTAAGTGCGGATTAATTTCTTGGGGTGTGATTCCAATGGTTTTAAGTTCTTTTTTGAGCCATTGTGTTTGCGCTTCCTTCTTAATCACTTGCTCGTGTTGAGCTGATGTAATCATACCCAATTCAAAGGCCTTTTCACTTAATCGCAAATCCGCGTTATCTTGTCGCAACAAGATCCGATACTCGGCACGGCTGGTAAACATTCGATACGGTTCTTTGGTTCCTTTGGTAACTAAATCGTCAATCAATACACCGATGTAGGCTTCGCTTCGTTGAAGCATAAACGGTGCTTTATCGTTGATCTTGAGGTGTGCGTTGATTCCCGCCATTAATCCCTGGCACGCTGCTTCTTCATATCCGGTAGTACCGTTTATTTGTCCAGCGAAATATAAGCCCTCAATGGCTTTTGTTTCCAGGGTATGTTTCAACTGAGTGGGTGGGAAATAATCATATTCAATCGCATAGCCCGGTCTAAATAACTTCGCCTGCTCAAATCCTGGAATTAATTTTATAGCGCTAACCTGAACATCTTCCGGAAGCGACGTACTAAAACCATTCACATAGATTTCAACGGTATTCCATCCTTCGGGTTCAACAAAGATCTGATGCCTATCTCGGTCTGCAAAGCGATTAATTTTATCCTCAATGCTTGGACAATAGCGTGGACCTGTACTTTTAATCGCGCCATTAAACATGGGTGAACGATCAAAACCGGTACGCAACTGATCGTGTGTTGCAGGATTCGTGTAGGTAATATAACACGGAAGCTGATGCGCCAAGGCCTTTGTATCCCAATAACTAAATTTTGAAGGATTCTCGTCGCCGTGCTGGATTTCCATCTTCGTATAATCTAAACTTCTTCCATCTACACGGGGTGGGGTTCCGGTCTTCATTCTACCTGATTCAAAACCTAAGGAAACCAAGTCTTCTGTTATACCGGTTGAAGCACGTTCTGCCGCTCTTCCACCACCAAACTGTTTCTCGCCTAAATGAATAATTCCATTTAAAAAGGTCCCATTGGTTAATACCACGGCACGACTGTAAATATCAATTCCTAAGCTTGTTTTAACACCAACGACTTTATTATTTTCTACAATGATTCCAGTACCCATATCTTGCCAGAAATCCACATTTGGGTTTTGTTCCAATAAGAGGCGCCATTCCGCTGCAAACATCATACGATCGTTTTGTGTTCGTGGAGACCACATGGCTGGACCTTTAGAAAGATTAAGCATTCTAAACTGGAGTGCACTTTTATCGCTTACAATCCCTGAACCACCACCTAAGGCGTCGATTTCTCGTACAATCTGTCCTTTGGCTACACCACCCATGGCGGGGTTACAGCTCATTTGAGCGATGGTATTCATATTCATTGTGAGCAACAAGACCTTGCTTCCCATTTTAGCTGCGGCATTGGCTGCCTCACAACCGGCATGACCCGCACCAACAACAATCACATCATACGTATCTAACATGGCAAAATTTAATCAATGTTTCACGTGAAACAATTTATTTAAATAGAAGTTTTCTTTAGCGCGCATTACCTCAATTTCTTGATCTGTTTTATCGTTGTATCCGACTAAATGTAATACTCCATGATAACAAACCCGATGCAATTCTTCTTCCATAGAAACACCCAGCTGAGTTGCATTATCTTTTATACGATCCACGGAGATAAATAAATCACCGCTTATTATCGAATCATTGTTATAATTGAAGGTTATAATGTCTGTGTAATAGTCGTGATCTAAATGCTCCTTGTTTATAGCCAAAAGTTCTTCGTCGGTACAGAAAATCAAGGTGATATCTCCTAATTCACGGGATTCCAAGGAGACTAATACAGGTAAGGTTTCCGTTATGGAATCAATAGGTAAACCAGTAATTTCATTGGAAAAGTACTCGATAGAAATCATCGACGAAAACAAACATTAACCACTGTACCACCCACTTCATACGTTACTTCGTCTGACAGATTTTTCATAAGAAATACGCCGCGGCCATTTTCTTTCAATAAATTCTCTGGTGCTGTTGGGTCAGGAATCGCCTCGGGGTCAAACCCAGCGCCTTGATCTTTAACAGAAAAACAAACCCATTCCTCGTTGTTATGAACCCCCACATGAACAGATAATGTTGCATCCAACTTATTCCCATGAATTATGGCATTATTTACCGCTTCTGTTACCGCGATCAAAATATTACCATAAGCGTCTTCACTGAGCGCTAACTCGCCACAAGCTACATCAATTAAACTTTCAACATCCGTAATAGAGGCTGGTGTTGAAGGTAGAGTTACTTCATGGATTAATTGTAATTGATGTTTCATGCTATAAATTTAATCAACTAAATTAAAATAAGTTTCCGCCTTGGATTTATAGTAGATACTAAATGAAGGATCTACCACCTGAAGCATTTCAACTTGCCTTAACTTATCCCGATTGTACGTCTTAATCTCAATAAGGTTACCCTTTATTTGATCAACACCCGATTTAGACTCCCGCTTCTCTTCAAAACCGCGCTCCATTATGGCTTTCTCGCTTTCTAATAAACGGGTCATGATGTCTTTTTGACGGTTTATAATCTCCGGACTAAAGTTCTTGTTGATCAAATCTTTCTCTTGTTGTTCTAGTTCTTTCAACAAAGGATTCAATTGATTTCCCTTGCCTTTTCCGTCCTTGTTTAATTCATTTTTCAACTGTTCTAAGCGCTGACGAATAGCCGTTTGTTCTGCCGCCATTTTAGCGATTTCCTTGTTGCCTAATCCCATCATGTTCATTCCGGATTGACCCGGCTTCATGCCTGGACTATCTCCTTCCTTATCGCCCGGTTTTTTTCCTCCTGGATTTTGACCTTTCTGCATTTTCTCTAATTGCTTTTTAAGCATTTCTTTCATATCGCCTGGCGACATACTATTACCCGGTTTGGGCTTTCCATTCCCCGGTTTACTGCAACTTCCACTGCTCTGCATTTGGGATTGCATCTGAGACTGCATTTGTTGTAAGGCTTCATTTAAGAGTAGGGCCAGGTTGTTATAGGCGGTCATGACCTGTTGCTGGCTTTTAGAAATATCTTGTTTCTTATGATCATCAATGGCGTCAACAGCCGCATTCTGTGAGAAGGTGATATCCGCTAATTCTTTATCCACAAAGGAAGCAATCTTTGGTTGACGTTTAGCTAAGGCTAATAAGCTATCACTCACCGCCTTTGTGTCTGTATTGATTCGAATCTGCTCACGTCCTAATTTTTTATACTTCGGATCGGTCGTGTTTACCTTAGAAAATTTACCAATTAGCGCCTCTTGATCAAAGCTCAGTATCATTAAACTTTCTAAAATCTGTCGCACCAATTCCATATCCTCTTCCTGTTGCTGCTGGTTCGACTCCTGCTGCTGTTGATCGAGCATATCAGCCAACTGTTCCATTTGATCCGCTGCCTGCTGCTGGGATTCTTTAGATTTGCTTTTCTTGCCGCTTTTAACCTCTTCTGAGGCCTTTCCAAGTTCTAAATCGATTGATTCCTCCAACGCCTTAGAATCTTCCAAATTAAGCGGACTTTCAAGCTCCTTATTCAGTGCTTTCGTTTCTTCTAATTTCTTTTGGATTTCATCGAAACGCTTGTTAATCTCTTCTTGACGTTTAACAGCATCTTCCTTAGATACCTTTTCGTTTTCAATGTCTTGTTTTAATTCTTCTTGCTCCGCTGCATTTTCCTTAAGCTCCTTTTCAATGTCATCTATTTTCTCGTTCACCTGCAATTTCTTCAACATCTCTAAGGTGCGATCCAATTGCTTATTCATGTTTTCCGCCTGCTGATCCAATTTATTCATTTCCTTCTGAATCTCTTGATCCGCCCGATCGTTGAATAGTTTCTCTAAATCCTCCAGGAGCTTCTTTAGTTCGTCATCCATTACCTCTTCCAATAGTTTCTCAATCATTTCCTGTTTTTCTAACAAGGCTTTATCGATTTCAGAAAGTTGATTCTTCTCCTGGGTAGTTTGCTCCAATTGATCTTTAATCTGCTGCAATTCGTTCGCCAAGGACTTTTGTTCCTCTTGAAGCTGTTTTAATTGCTGTTTATTATTCCAATCATTTGATTTTGAATTAGTTAAGTCTTTTTTAAGCTTATCAACCGACCGTTCAAATTCTTTCGTTTTACTCAATACGCGTTCTAAATCTTGTTTGGTCTGGGCTTGTTGCTCATCGCGTTGTTCATTCAATTCCTTTAAGTCGGGCAATTGATATTGTCCTACATAACTCTTCGTGCTCTTGCTTCCATTCACCCCGTCGTTATCAGAAACCGTAAAATAATATTCAATCTTATCTTCCAATTTCACTTCTTCCAACCTAAAATCTACCGCCAATGAAAAACTACTGCGCGTTCCTGATTGAAAAGACACTGGCAATTTTCTGGTTTTAAGCGCTTTTCCGTTTCGTAGGATCGTGTAATGAAAGGTCAATGCAGATACACCATAATCATCGCCTACTTGTCCGCTAAAGAAGCGCAAACCGTCTTGAATTGAATCACTGGCTTCTCCCACTTGAATGCTTGGATAGGCATCTTTAATGACAGTTACTTGAAACGTAGAAGAATCCACTTTGTTAGAAAACATGTTGGAAAGCCGAATCTTTAATTTACTTGAATTTCGGGCCTGGAATGCATAAGTAAACCCTGAATTCTTGAACTTCTTTGGTGTATTGGCGTGCTGTAATTCAACCCAAGAGGTATTTTTAGAGGATCCATTCCACGTTAACTGACTTCCTTCCGGAACCGTAATGTCGCCAACATTCTGAATTAACTCATCCTTTTTGTTTAAGTAGGCGGGGTAATGAATCTTGAGTGAAACCTTACCCAAGACACTTTTTCCGGTAACCTTGTACTCGTACGATTTACTCTCATACCCATTCGCTTCAAAGTAAAACGCGCCGCTGGTTTTAACTTTTTTCATCACAAAATCAAAGCGATTCTTCAAGGCACGTTGCATTAAGAATTTTCCCTGATCCGACACTAAATATACCCTATCCGGAATGCGTTCACCTTTCAAGGTGACTTGAATTGGAATGTCGGCGCCTTCTTCATAACTTCCTTTTCCTTCCGCTAAATAAAATTTAAAGGGCAGGAACACTTGATCGTATTGAATAATGCGGTAGGTTCCTTGGGTAAGAATCGCCGGAATAAAGATTAATAAAACAAGCAGGGTTAACAGCGAAGGAAGTACATATTTCGCGTATTTTTTATTTACTGATAGATCAATGGCTGAACTAAAATTAAACACCGTTAATTGAGAAGTTTTCTGCGCAATGGAAGCCGTTAATAAATCTAAATTCTCGTTTGCCGACGAAGATTGACTAATTAATTGCAAGGTATTCGTTAAGCGATCGGCAATATCAGAAAACATGCTGCCAATTAACTGTGCCGCTTCGAGTTGTGACATCCGTTTCATCCATCCAAAGCGCTGCGCTAAGGGAATAAACACCAGGCGAACAAACACCGTGGCATTTAATGCCACAAAGGCCAATAAAAAGAAGAGGCGAATCCAGCTGCTGAGTTCAAAAAAATACGCCAGGCTGGAAAAGAACAAATAGCTGACAGAAAAAACGCCCAAGTTCAGGATGCTTCCTTTCAACAGGCGATTCAAATAAAACTTATTTGCAAATTTTTCAATCTCTGCATATAAGGTTTGTATGTCATTTTGCGGCTTACTCATCTTGGGTAAAAGTAAAAATTCATCGCTACATTCCCTAGTTTAATCTTTGCACACCAGTTAATTGTATTTAAAGATATTTATTTAAAAAGAATTTTATTAAAACTATTAAGGCTGTTCATTTGTGTAAAAATAAGACCCTTTTATTAACCTTGCATTACTATCAACGAGATTTCAACGGTTTGTTAACATAATTTAATTTCATATTAGCCAATTAAACCAAGAATAAATACCTTGTTGTTCACGTCTGTGTATAAGTGATTAAGGTTTATAAATAATTCCAAAAACGCCCCATTTTTTAGTTAACAATCCGTGCATTCTTATTGCAAAGATTCCGCTAAGTTTCACGCCTTAAGTCAAATACTTGTATATAAGCGAACCCAATTGAATATTCCTACACTTTTCTTTTAGCACTTTTCAATACTAATTAACAAGGCTATTCACATGTTATCAAATCACTAATTTTACAAAAAAAACACCATGAAAATCGCCATTGGATCCGACCATGCAGGTTTTGCGCTCAAAGCAAAATTAATTACAATCCTTGAAGCAGCAGGACATCAGGTAAAAGATTTTGGATGCTACAGTGAAGACAGCATCGATTACCCAGACTATGCGCATCCGGTAGCGAATGAAGTGGAGCGGCACGCAGCGGATCTTGGGGTGTTGATTTGCGGTTCTGGGAATGGCATTAGCATGACAGCGAACAAGCACCAAGGCATTCGATGTGCCCTGTGTTGGACCCCAGAAATTGCCAGTTTAGCTCGTCAGCACAACGACGCAAACGTTTTGTCGTTACCGGCGCGCTTCATCAGTGAGGAACTCGCCATAGACATCTTACATGCATTTTTATCTGCCCAATTTGAAGGGGGAAGACACGCTACGCGCGTAGGGAAGATTGCCTGTGGGTGAGGGGGCTGAAATTCGGTCCTTATTTCTTGTTCGATTAACCGAGTTTTTAAAACGCAACATCGCCGTCTAAACTCATTGAAATGTATTAAACTACGTTTCTCTTTGCTGTCAAGCATTAGATTAACTTTCTGTCCGTACTCATGCACGATGTTACAGGTATTTTGCTTTTAAATTTTTTATAACTAACTGTTTAAGAATATCTAATTCTCCCATGAATTCGTTATGTCTTCTTGATTCTATAAAAACATGATTTCCAAATTCAAACTCTCCTTTTGAAATCAATATACCATTATATATTATACTTGGGAAAGTTTTTATATTTCCATATGATGAATATTTACCAAAAATAAAATCAATGAACATAACATCTAAAGTGTTTTGCCAACAATATTTTTTTAAGAATAAAGCTAGCCTGTTTTCATCAGCCTGTATTATAAACTTTATGACTTTTCCAAAAACTGCAGTACAGGCTGGAAATTCATAATGTAAATAGCTTAATGACCATAGGAGAATAATGGAATCTTGGAGTTCAAAAAAATTAATCCAATCTATTTCCTTTTCGCTATCTGGCAGGTAATGAAATATACCATCATTATTATCCATATAGGTTCCAATAGAAGTATATTCAATACCATTAATTGTCAGTTTCACTTGCTCCATGTGCATTAGTTAAATTAATAAGCAATCAATTGCCGGTTAAGTTTTGCAGCTAAACTATCGTTTTATTGTGGCTTAGGTCTCATTATATTTAGTTTATTTCAACTTCTTTATTATAGATATAATGCTATTCTTTAATTCTTCGTATTCTTTTTCGGTTACATAAAAAGATGGTATTGTATCATCCTCATCTAAAAATTTAATAATAGAACCATCATTAAATTCTACTTCTGTTCTTGTTCCATGTTCGTTCTCCTGAGCTTTTAGAACTTCATCTTCGATATAGTCCCAATTTAGGTCTAATGAATTAAAAAATGGAGCTGAAGGGTCGAACCATCTTATGTTAAATTCATTTAATACCTCAATGTTTTTCGAAATGCGATCATTCAATTCCTTTGGTAAGTAACCCTCAGAATTATGTTGGAGTAAGCAATAGTGTAATGTCAGTATTTGTGTCCCTATTGACAGTAATTGAAAATCTTGGTACCAGTCATTGTAGCATGTTTGACTTTCGTCAAATAGAGGAAGAAAGTCGTAATGTTTATCACAAGAACCAATATCAATAAAAGTGATGTATTCACTTAATACATTTGTTTTATATAAAATCTTTCTTTCAGCCACTGTTATTAATGATAACGGTTTGTGTGTATAAGAAGTAGCGGATTTAAAAGCACTTCACTTTCAGATTGGCACTGACTTTTATTAAAAGTACTGACCTTTGATTCACCACTGAACCAGCTATTTCTTATACACGCTGTTGTGCGTTCGGTGTTCTTTTTCGGTCGTCTGTCAGCGTTGGCAAAGCCATACTCTTTTGCAATTTTAGGCTTGCGAGTTGGCTGGTGCGAATTGCAAATGTGTATGGCTTTTAGCGTTGGCATTACTTTTTTCTTTCCTTTTAGATTTGTCTCAATTCTGAAATTTCTTTCAGCTCATCATTGATTTTTATTTTCCAAAATTTCCACCCATTAACACTTAAATTAACTAATGCTCTTGCTGCACCACTTGGGAATGGATAAAGTTTCTGATTCCCGTTAATATTCAAGTCAATAAAACCGTCCGAATTTATCTTTGCCGTTGTAGTAGGATTAGTGTCAGAATACAAAATTGTTCCCTTTTCAATAATTCCCTCGTCTAATAGCATTTTTAATGTTATTTCAGTCAGTTCATTTGTTTTTGTTTCCATTTTCAAATAATTAGATATCCTTAACTGCAAATCTTATCTTGTATAGATGCAATAAGGATGATTTTATTTCTTCATAATGTTCAGAAATTCCGAATACCCCCAAAAGAACTCTTTCAAAATCTACTCTGTCTGCTTGCTCTATTTCTAGCTCTAAAGGCAATCTATTTCTATTGGCTATTGGTTGAAAAGCATTGATAATACTTAGCTTTTGCTCGTCTGATAAAAGCTCAAAGTTCAAAAGTTTAAAATCACGTTCAAATTTTGTAGCCCTCAAATCAAGTGCCCCTAAACCTCTGCCAAACCCAAAACTCTCAATGAAAAACATACTTAAAACGCTATTTAAAAAGGCAAGTAATAAAATTCTGTTTTCATTTTGGTAATCTTCTTTTAGCGTAAGGCCAATCATTCTTTGATCAATAAATACTCGAGGGGTGCATTCAGCAAAAAATAAAGATCTGTCGAAGTTTACATTAGCTACATAGTCAGCCATATTCTCACTTTTCATTTCATACCAATAGTGATTTGCTTTTCTAAGAGAAGTTGTCAGCGGTATGCCCTTATCGTTGTTTTGATTTTCAAAACTTCTTATCCATTGTAAAGCACCTGTATGATTGAGTTGTTCTAATTCTTCAATACTTTTTGAACAACAAAATGCCTTTGCCTCTGCTGAACAATAAAGACCTGATGTTCCTCTTAGGTTTTTCAGAACAGGTCTAATGTATTCTGCTTCAATATTATGACCAGATGCAGGATAAAATAAATCATTCCAACCTCTTCTTTCACCACGAGTAAAACAGAAAAACTGATTGCAATCAATTAGTTTTTCTGAAACTTCCGTAAGCCAATTAAGATTTGCAAAGTAACCACACCAAGGAACACCAATTGTTTCAAAATTGGCTATTTCATTGACTGAATAATTTTGAATAGCTACAAATTCATTATCTGTTTCTAACGAAATATTTTCGCTTAATTGTTTGATGTCAGGTATTTCATTAATGTTCTCTTTTAGGGTGCAAAATGAAATAGTTCTGTTTTGGTCAATTGAAGTATCTGGGGTTCGCTTTTTTGCAATCAAAAAAGTAGTTACTACATCTGCATTGTCAAACCACTTTCCTTTACCTGAAATTACTACAGTTTCAATGTCATAGAATTTTTGAATAAGCTCTAAGAAAATTTCTCCGTAATCAGTTCCCAACCAAGCATTAGAAAGTATCAGCCCAATTTTTCCGTTTTCAGAAAGCAATTGATGTAAATAAAAGGGGATATAAGCGAAAATATCGCTTTTGCCACTTAGTGATTTTGTGGTGTCAGCTTCTTCTTGAATGAAATTGTTTATTTCTGTTATGTTCGGGTTTAATACTTCAATTTCTTTACTCTTGATGAATGGTAAGTTTGAAACAACATAATCAATAGCAGGAAAAAGTTTTACAATATCGTTTCCATTGTTCGGGTCTTTGAAAGTTACATTCTGCCCTGTTTCTAATTCAATCACATCCTTTCTAAAGATGTTTAACACTTTGCCAATGTTATTTGGCTTAGCCAATGTAAGTGTAGATAATTGAATAGGGAAAGAATGTTTGTCTGATGCCCAAATGCTGTTTATTATTTCGTCTTGGTTAAACTCGTATTCTTCTTTGAGCAAATATGCTTGATTGATTATAGTTCCTGTTCCGCAACAAGGGTCAATTACAATTCCTTCTTTGTCTTCTATGGTTAATCTAACCAATAAATCCGCTAACTTTTTAGGAGTAGCAAATTGTCCTGCAACCTTTCGTTTTGCAGATACTATCGAAGATTGGAGTAAATTATGGAGGATTTCTATTTCGATTCCTGCAATGTTGATTGATGAAAGAAACTGATTTAACTGGATAATCTGTTTCCAAGCAGAAGTTGAAATGAATTCAATTGCAAGGTTATCGCTAAAAATATTCCAAAAATTACAATGCTCGGATATTGAGGAAATTATTTCCTTCGCTTGCTCAATCGAAGTTTCAGTGTTTATTGATTCTATTGCTCTTGCTTCATTAAAATGTCTTTTCAGAACATTTGCGAAGATGATTTTAAAAACCCAATCTGTTAAAATTACTTTTGAAAGAGTAGGTAATTTATTTGAAGCGTCTTTTGCTGATGTCGGGTTATAACCATATTCAGTAGCCGAGGATAACCACCAATTGTTTATTTGTGCTTCAAGTCTGGAATTTCTCCTAAAATTTGACCTTATATTTTCCGCTGTCGAGGATATATTTTCGAGTATAACATCAATTATTGCATCAACAGCTAAAATTTCTGTAGAAACATCATCTGAAATTTGACCTGATTCAAAATAGCCGTTTAAGTCTGAAAGTATGGTATGCAGTAATGATTTCCAATGAGTTTCTTTTGGTTTTACTTCTGCTCGGTTATTAATCTCAATATCATTCCAAGTTTTTAAAATTGAAAATGATTCTCCTTGTTTAGAATAAAGAACAGCACTCTTTACATTCCACAGAATAAAACTGACCCTTTGTAAAATTTTAGCTTTTTTGATTGCATTGCTAATTAATTCAGCATCATTAATTGGTGTGTCAGGCATTTTCAATTCCCAACCTTGCAAAATGATATTTCTTGTTTGGTCTTTGAAAATCAACACATCAGGAAATAGACTTGACTTTTCGTTGCTTATGGTGCTTTCACCACCTGCACTTTTAAAGTGCCAACTTTTATTTGCAAGATGTAAGCTGATTTCACTTATTACGTCTATTGCCCAGCTTCTTTCATTGTATGTAACTTTTGCCATTTCAGGTAATTCAATTAATAAATCGCTGGACTTGCTTTTGCCTTTCCGTTTTTGTAATTAAGTGTATGATATTTTGCAATTGGTTCATTGAATAATCTTAAAGTTGATTCTTCAATTTCCTTGCGTTTAAGTGTTTCGTGAATCCTATCGGTGCAAATTTTTATGTAATCAACTGGCTTTACTTTATGAAGTAAAACATCTTCGTTTTTTTCAATTCCTATAAATTGTCTGTTTTCAAGAATGGCAGAAAGCAAGAAACTACCACTACCACAAGCATTGTCAAGCACTATATCGCCCGGCTTAGTAAATGTTTTTATTAGGTATCTTCCTAATTCAATTGGTTTTTGTGTCGGATGTAAAACTGGACCTTCTGATTCTGCTGTTTTCACATATACAAAATCGTCTATTGGTTGATCTTCGTAGCAAACAACATCATTCGGGTATCTCTCTCCATTACTTTTAACGTGTCTTGGCTTAAAGTCTCCGTAACTTCCTGTATATTGGTCTTTTCTGACTCCTTTGTCATATGCCTCACCATTGGTCATTTGAGCGTTGTATGTAGGTTGTTTTTTATAAAAAAGGCAAATGTCTTCGTGTTTGCGAAGTGGTTGTTTTTTAGCGTTAAGGAAGTTTGTTGATTTTGATTTAATCCATACGATTTTGTATTTGAATAACTTCTCATTACTCATAATCAACTTAGCTGTAAAAAGTCCTTGTGAAGTCAAGGCTATAGCTCCATCATCTTTGATAATTCTTTCATAATGTTCCCAAAGTTCGTCTAAATCAATTACCGAATCCCACTTGTTTTGTGTTGTTCCGTATGGTAAATCACAAAGAATCATATCAATGGATTTGCTCGGAATATTTTTCATTACCTCTAAGCAGTCGCCTTGAATAACCTTGTTTAAGTATTGTTCTATTGATTTCGCCATTTTTTAAAATTTTAAATTTCCTTGTTTAACCTTTGATACTCTGTAGTATTTTGCTTTTTCCTCTGCAAGAGTCAACAATTCTGTTGAGTCGGGAACTCGGTAAATCATTTCAGCGATTTTTTCACTGTAAAATTCCTGTTCAAGTTTCTTGATGTCCAGTTTGAAAACTTTGGCAAGTTTGGGAAGTATTTCTTCTGGAACATTGCGTTTTTGATTTTCAATCTTGGAAAGCGTTGATTGGTCAATATCAAGTGCAGCAGCAAGTTTCGTCAAAGTTAAGCCATGCTCAACTCGCAAATTGTGAATGTATTCTCCAAATGTTTCTTTCATTACCTTGAAATTTTCGCCTTGACGATTTTGTCAAAATTACAATTTATTTTAATAATCTGAACAAGTGCGTTGGGAAAATTTTAGCACATTTGGTTTTGCGAAGGGTCGGTTGTTGTGTCGGGCAAAACCAAATGTGCCAAAATGTGCGGTTGGTTGTCTTTTTACAATGAGGCATAACGGTTGGCGTTTAGGCGATGTTGCCTTGTGTTGCGCCTGCGGCAAGGCAATATTGCTTAAACGCTGTTAGCTGCAGTTTTTTCAAACTTATTTTAAAAGTCTAATTCATCTACAACTTCCTCAAGTAATATTTTCGCCTCCTCTTCTATTTTCATTAAAGACTTTTTGATATCGTCTACTTCGTAATGGAAATACCCCCAAGTTCCCGAACTTTCATCAATTTCCTCTTCACCTATGCAATAATCATTAATTGCGTCAGAGTCTCGTAATTCGTACATTTTTTCATCAAATAAATCATAATTATCTTCAAAAAGACTTTCACATTCAGAATTTGACAGATTAGTATATTTATTTTTAATACACTCAATTGCTAATTCCTGAAAGGAAAATCCTATTTCTTCAAAAAAACCGAAAGGCAGTGAATCTTCGGCAATAGTAAATTTCTTCATATTGTATATATATTAATTGCAGCTAACGTTTTGCGGCTTTGCGTTGTGGGGGTATTAGAATTACAAATGTTCAATTTAGCACTACTGCCCCCATTTTGCCAAACCCCTGTTAGCAGCAGTTTATTGATACCCATTTTGTTTGAAAAACTCAATGAGTAATTCATTTAAATCAGGATAAATGTTCGAATCGATATAAATAAAATTCGTGATTTCATCAATTGTCTTTAATTCATTCATTTCCACTATTTCTATCCAATAGTAGTTCGAATCACTCTCTGTATTTAGATCACGAAACACATTGAACATCTCACCTTGCGTTGGGATTTCTTTGTACTTTCTTTTATATCCAATAAACTCACTTTCATACTCATCTACAACTTCTATTTTGTAATCATTCTTTGTTTTTTTAGCCCGGATGCTTATGACATCACCAGTTGTTGAGGAAAGACAAATCCTTGCAATTTCATGGTACCCTTCATGAGTCGATGGAAGAAATTCTCCAACATCATGAAATGGCTTTCTGATTTTGTCAGTATTCATATTACCAAATAGTTCCTTTGGTCTAAATAATTTTATGTCTATGTTTTCCATTATTTGTATTGCTACTAACTTATTTATACACACTAAAGCCCTTCGCTTATACACCCCAGTTGTATTGGCAATACCTTCCTTTATTACCTACATACGAAAATACAAATTTGACTTTACTAAAAGATCATCCCGCTCGAAACAACTGCATGCTGATCCCGTCGGCGGCCAACCAGTGGTCTGGCGTTAGGCAATAGGAGTTGTGTTGTAAGTGAATTTTCTTCTGCTTGATTAAGGCCTCAAGCATTCGCTGTTCCTTGGTACGTAATCCACCCAAGGCGTCAATGCGCTGTGTAGGTACGCCATGTTGTGTACGGAGTCCGGTAAGCCAAAGCTCGTTCCATTGGTTGTCTGCACTCAGCATTTCCTCTTCATACCAATCCTGTTGTTTTAGGTATTGGGCATTGTTTGATACATTCCATCGGCGTGTTCTTTTTCCATCAAAGGAATGGGCCCCAGGGCCAAGCCCCAGGTAGGCTTTCCCTTTCCAATAATTTCCGTTATGAACCGCGCGTTTTCCGGGTTTTGCATAATTAGAAACCTCGTAATGTTCAAATCCCCGAGTGCTCAATGCCTGCTCAACGAGGTGGTAATGTGCTACCTGTTGCTCGTCGTTCAGCTGAGGTTCCTTGCCTGTTTTCACGCGGTGATGCAATAAGGTTTGTGGTTCTTGCGTAAGTGCATAGGCCGATACGTGCTCAATCGGGTAGGCATCAATCAGCGCCAACAGTTCTTCTACATCCGCTTCCGTTTGTTGGGGCACGCCAAAGATTAAATCAATTGAAACTGAAAAGGCATACTGTTGCAGTAGATTTAGGCCCTTTCTAGTGTCTGCTGCACGGTGGTTGCGGTTCATCCAGGCCAGGAGTTCATCATTCATCGTTTGTACCCCAATGCTTAGTCGGTTGATTCCGAGCCCCTGCCATGCTGATAGGTTGGTTTCGGTAAGGTCTTCTGGATTCACTTCTAGGGTGATTTCCACGGGTTGGTTTCCCATGTATTCTTTTGGTCCTTCGAGCAAAGTTCCCAATTCTTCTGGGCTCAGCAAGCTGGGGGTTCCCCCACCGAAATATATGCTTTCTATCGGAGCAGCTATTTCGTGAATTCGGGCCTGGAATTCTTGGCGCAGATGGCTTAATAGCGCTGTTCTATACGACGCAAAGGTGGTGGAGAAATGAAAATCACAATAGGTGCATTTTTTCCTACAGAACGGGATATGAATATAAATCCCAGCCAAGCGCTTAGTGTTTGATTACTTGTACTTGGCCTGTTTTCCCATCTTCAAATACTCCCTCCAATACATATACTCCCGGGCTTAAGTTAGCGATTGAAACTTGGAATTGTGCAGCATGTACGTTCTGACGTCCCACTACTTTTTTTCCTTGCAAATCAACGATTGCATAGGAATTTACCACGGCAGAAGAAACCCAATTCATCACATCCGTACTTGGGTTTGGATATACCTTAATAGATTCTTCATTCAGTCCGTCAAGGCCTCCCCCCGTTACACAAAAATTCAAGGTTTCGGAATTTCCAAAATCTGAATTGGCCTCGGAAATTCCCGTGAGTGAGTCACCTAAGGAAGAAATCACGACGCTGCCGCTGCTTTGACACCAAGGCAAGCCATAAATTCCATCGCCATATGAATCCTCAATCACATAGGCGTAGCACCCAAAATCTAAACACCAATTTTCCGTTACTAAGCCCGCGGCGTCATCCAGGTAGCCACTGCCCGAATAAATTACCGTTCCAGTAGCGTTTTGTAATTCCCATGAGGTTTCTGACCCGTAGCAATCTAAGGTTAAGTCTAATACCACCGCTTGCCCATTCAACACTACATTCAAGGTGCTGTTTTGCGAATTATTTAGGTTGTTTTCGTCTACGCCCGTATTCGGATTGCTTATTACTGCATTAAAGGTGTGTACTCCGTTGCTTAAACTTACGGTCGGCAAGGTTACCGTAGTGGATTGCCACTGAGCAAGGGACCCCGTCCAATTGTACGTTAAGTTGTTGTTTCCGTCAAACCCGTACGTAATAGTCACGGAAGTAAGGGTTATTGCTCCTCCATTTGCAAGGGTTACGGTTGGCGTAACTTCAGCGCTACAAAAAGTACCTGAAACCCCACCCACAGCAGATGCAATCGGATCCACTTGAATCGGTACGCCGCCCGAAGGGTCATAACCATTCACGAAGGTCGCATTGGATTGGTTTGGATCCAACCAGTATTTCAATTGGTTGGTGCTGTCGCTGTTTGCCGGGGTCCACGAATAGCTTATTTTTCCGTATTCATCCGATAGCACCGGGGCACCACACGCGGAGGCTCCCCCATGTAATTGACCAATAATTCTATGATTTTGATCAAATAGTGGCGACCCGGATGAACCGCCTTCGGTTACTCCTTCATCCCAACCAGTAACTCCCCAATGGGAATTAGCGGGGCTTCCACCAAAGGTGGTGGAAATTAAGGGGTCGTTTTCGAAGGATATTTTTTTAATGTCTCCAGACGGGTGATGAATTCCTACGGCTGAAGTTGGGGTATTTCCAGAATTATCCCAGCCATTGAAATAGGGAGTAAAGGCCGCTGGAACGGTTCCGCCCTGCAAGCCTCCGGTAATTTCTACAAGGCAAAAATCAGAGGCACTGGCCCGTGAACGCAACACGGCACCACTTAAGGATTGAAACGTTGGTTCAGCTGCGGGATTATTGCACCCTGCACTTTGCCAATTAAAACGAAACACCCACGTAGCCGGATTGCTATAGCAATGGTTTGCCGTAAGGACATAGGGCTTCCCGTTGTTTAAGGTGTTATTGATTAAGGAACCGGAACAAAACCCACTGTTTCCAGATACGAGCATTACTACTCCATTACGTTCTTGTTGCCAAGGGCCACCTTGCGGACAATTCACATTCAAATTACAATTCCCGGAACTCCCGAAGGCTTTTTCTTGGAATTCGCGTGCTGTGCGGTATCCGTGGGTTACGTTATTTATTTGAATCGTTCCCTTTGGATGGTTTGCGGGTACATAGTATTCTACGATGACTTCTTCTCCAGGAACTAATTCAGTACCCAGCTGTCCTTCATAGAGGTGTTCTTGGGTGAATTTTCCAAGAATAAATGTTTTCTCCGGGTTGTATACGTACAACTCATTTCCTGCTGGAATTTCTGTTTGGTTAAACGCCAAATTAATCGTTAAGGCTTCCGGGCATTTAATACGCACCATCCAAAGTTGATCGCCGTTTTTTGCGTCAATCCAAATACCGTGCGTGTTTGAATTAATTTGTGTTGGGTTATTAAACCCAAAACGCCAGGGCTGCCCGCCTTGTTCGTCTAAGATTAGATCCTCTTGTCTTAGCGCGTCAACATCGGGTGTAGGATACCTCATCTGAGGGATTGTTTTCCAACCTTCTTTCGGAAAATAATGGCTGTTTCCGCCATTTCCTTGCTGCGCATAGATAAATTGGAAAGAAAGCAGTATGCTTAGGGATAAGAAGAGTCTTTTCATAATCACTTAGTTTTTAGGTGTATTGGTTACACGACGTTTAATTCCACAGCCTTTGGGTTCTGTGGTGTTTGGTTTAATTTTTTTACCTTTTCCTTGTGCTTTGATGGCATTAAACAAATACGGTTCATCGCTTTTTCTTCCTTTATCCCAGGAGTTGTCAATGGATCCGGTGTAAATTAGTTTAAAGGTTTGATCGAAAAAGTATACGTGCGGCGTCGTTCTTGCGCCAAAGGCATCCGCCAAGGCGGCTTTTTCATCCACCACATACGGCATGGTATAGTTTTGCTCTTTTGCGTGTTTAATCATTTCTTCATAGGAATCCGCTTGTGCGCGTTTTCCTTCATTGGAATTCACTAAAACGAACCCGATGTTATTGGCTAAGGCTTCATTGTAGAGTGAGTCGTATTGTTTTTCCCACCCCGGAAAATCATCCGCCCCTACAACAAAGGGACAAGAATTACAGGAAAAAATAACAATAAGTCCTTTATCTTTTTTGAGGCTGCCTAAACTGTAAAAGGTTCCATTTACTGACTTCATTTCAACGTTTTGCATGGGTGCTTTATCGTTGATGCGGAGTTGAGCCCACGTACTGAGTGTCAAGAGCATAATACCTATGGCGAAACGTATTTTCATGCGAATGTTAATATAATGCAAGATTAGTTAAAAATTAATGGCAAAGCAATTAAAATGAGAATAATTGAATGGCTATCTTTGTTTGATGAACAAGAAAAAACAACCTGTAGTTATTGGGATTTGTGGGGGGAGCGGCTCAGGTAAAACCACCTTGTTGCGGCGTGTTGCGGAAGAGTTTTCACACTTGAATCCCGCCTTATTTACGATGGATAATTATTATCACCCCATTGAACAGCAACAACTCGATGCGAATGGGATCGTGAATTTTGATTTACCCACGGCCTTGAATGAAGCACAATTAACGGCAGACCTTAAAGCCTTGGTTTCTGGAGAACCGATTGAGGTAAAGGAGTATTTTTTTAATACCACGCCGGCAAAAAACGTCTTACTTACCATCCACCCGAGTGAGGTGGTCTTGGTGGAGGGCTTGTTTTTATACCATTATCAAGAAGTTTTTGGTTTGCTTGATTATTCGGTGTTTGTGGATGTGGAACACGCCATTCAGTTAGACCGAAGAATTTACCGTGATCAAGACAACCGGGGATACAAGCGAAGTGACATTATTTATCAGTGGGACAACCACGTGATGCCATGTTATGAGGCCTACATTGCGCCCCATGTTTCGAAGGCAAATTTTCACTTTCGTAACGACCACCGCGCCGAAGCGGATTTTACTGACTTGATGAATTCCCTTCAGAACTTACTTCACGCGAAACAATCCTAAACTACTTGTTGTTATACGGCTATGAAATATTGCAATAATCCATATCAGCAAATTCGATTACGTGCTAATGAAGTGCAGATTGGGGATTTGCATTTAGGCGGTGATCATCCGATTCGCGTTCAATCCATGACTACGGCGGATACGATGGACACCGACGCTTCGGTGGAAGAATCTGTTCGCATGTTGGAAGCGGGTTGTGAATTGGTTCGATTAACTGCGCCGAGCAAATCAGAAGCTGAAAACCTCCATGCGATTAAGCAAACCCTAGTTGAACGGGGATTCAATCAACCCCTGGTTGCTGACATTCATTTTACACCGAACGCCGCAGAAATTGCGGCGAAGTATGTAGAAAAAGTACGGGTTAATCCTGGAAATTATGCCGACAAGAAGAAGTTTGAGACCATTGAATATACAGACGAAACCTATCAAGCGGAGTTAAATCGCATTGAAGAGAAGTTTACGCCCTTGGTGTTGTTGTGTAAATCCTTGAATCGTGCTATGCGCATCGGGACAAATCACGGGTCCTTATCGGATCGTATTTTGAGTCGCTATGGCGATACGCCTGAGGGAATGGTCGCTTCTGCGTATGAGTTCATTGAGGTGTGTGAGAAAAACGGCTACTTCAATTTGGTGATTTCTATGAAGGCGAGTAACACCTTGGTTATGGTGCAAGCGTATCGTTTATTAGCGAGTGAAATGATTAAGCGCGGTAGCGTTTACCCCTTACATCTTGGCGTAACCGAGGCTGGAGATGGAGAGGATGGCCGGATCAAATCGGCGGTGGGTATTGGTGCCTTGCTGGTAGACGGTTTAGGAGATACGATTCGCGTTTCTTTAACCGAAGCGCCTGAGTTCGAAATTCCAGTAGCAAGAAAACTAATTAACCTTACACGTCAGGAATCGGTTTTAGCCCTTCCTTCATTTCCAGAGGAACTTCCGTATAATCCAGTATCGTTTGAACGAAGATCTTCGGGCGCTTGTGCAACGGTGGGTGGTGGACAAGTACCGGTTGTTATTGCTGATTTCTCTCGAAACGAGGCCATTTCTCCTGCTAATTTATATGCTGCAGGGTATGTGTACGCTCCAGCATTAGACAAATGGAACATTCAGGATGCTGCGGCAGATTTTTTATACGTAGGGAAGCAATCGATTGATTTTGAATTACCAGGTACCCTGCGTGTGTTAGTGGATGGAAAGGCGTGGTCAAATGAAGCGAAACATCCAAACGGATATTTCCCAGTTATTTCTTTAAAAGAACGCGGTGAAATTGCCGCGGAACAGGAGTGTTTTTGTGAAACTGCTCCCGAGCAATTGGTGGAACATATTGGAAATTTACACGCTCACGATGTATTGGTCTTAACTTCTGTTTATGACAACAGCGTGCAATGGATGCGTTGGGCCTTTATGCAGTTGAAGCAAGCCAACAAAAAGAATCCCGTGATTTTTAAGTTATCGATGGAGACCGACAACGAAGAAACCTTTCAATTAGAAGCAGGGGTAAAAGCGGGTTCCTTATTTGTGGATGGCCTTGGAGATGGAATTTGGATCGATGCTCCGAATCAACCAAAAACGGTGGTTAATTCAACATCCTTTGGCGTATTACAAGCTACACGGTTAAGAACATCTAAAACCGAGTATATTTCTTGTCCGAGTTGTGGAAGAACATTGTTTGATTTACAGGAAACCACTGCAAATATTCGCTCACGCACTAGCCATTTGAAAGGATTAAAGATTGGAATTATGGGTTGCATTGTGAATGGTCCGGGAGAAATGGCCGATGCTGACTATGGATATGTAGGGTCGGGTCCAGGAAAAATCACCCTGTATAAAGAAAAAGAAGTGGTACGTAAAAACGTAAACACGGCAGAAGCGGTTGATGCTTTAATCGATTTAATCAAAGAACATGGCGATTGGGTAGAACCCGTTCTTGAATCGCTATAAACATTCATTCGTTGAATATTCCTTCCATAAGGTAATTTTCCATCGGAAGTAGCGAGTAATTTCGCAGTATGGCGGATTCTATCGAAAAATATACAAAACGAGGTATACGAAGCAGTTACCTTTCAACCATCATTGGTATTTCATTGGTTCTTTTTTTAACAGGAGTTGTATTAAGTGGTTCCATGGCGCTTCAATCGATTCAAAAACAAGCAAAAGAAAGTATTCAGTGTGATATTTTCTTTAATGCAGATGTTAAGGATGCGGACATTAAGCAAATCGAGGCCCAAATTCAATCATGGCCAGAATTAAAGCGTGTATGGTTTGTTTCAGCAGAACGCGCGGTTGAGGAATTTACCGGAGAAGGTTCTGAAGATATCAAGGTGTTATTCGAAGAAGAAAATCCCTTGCCGCCTTCGCTGTGTTTTTCTCCAAATGAAAAACATGCTACAAAAACAGGACTTATAGCCATTAAAAACAAATTGCTTAATTCATACAAAGATGTAATCGATGAGGTAAGTTATGATGCTTCTTCAGTGGAGCGAGTTAATCTTGGGTTTAAGCAGTTTGTGATTCTATTTATTTCTATCGCGCTCTTGTTAATTGTGATTGCTGTAGCGATGATTAACAACACGATTCGTATGGCGCTTTATTCTCGAAGATTTACGATTAAAACCATGCAATTGGTTGGAGCAACAGCGGCTTTCGTGCGTAAACCTTTTCTGCTTCAAGCGATCAGAAATGGATTAATTTCAGCGATGATTGCCTTGGCTTTACTCGTTACTGTTTTTTATGCATTGAATAATACCTTAGAGACCATAGAACTCACCTTTTCACTAATTAATTTATTAATCTTAATTGGCGGATTGATTGCCACGGGTGTTTTTATTACTTTCGTGTCCACATGGTTTGCATTAAACAAGTATTTGCGAATGAAATTGGACAAATTATATTAGTATGAGTAAGATTAAACATTTCGGCTTCGACCCTAAGAATTATAAGTTTTTGATTATCGGTTTAATCATTAATGTATTAGGTTTTATATTGATGATTGGTGGGGGATCTGATGATCCAAGCAAGTTTAACGCGGATGAGTTGTTTAGTCCAATCCGAATCACCTTAGCTCCGTTTTTAATCATTATTGGATATGTCGTGATTTTTTACGCCATTATGAAAAAAAATCCGCCGAGCGACCCGAACAACGGAGAAATTCAGAACACCAAATAATTCATGTCGATTCTTGAGGCTTTACTGCTTGCACTCGTTGAGGGCTTAACTGAATTTTTGCCCGTTTCGAGTACCGCCCATCTATTATTTACGGAAGAATTACTTGGAATTCAACAAACGGAGTACGTGAAAATGTTCACAGTTTCCATTCAATTTGGAGCCATTATTGCCGTGGTGGTAGCGTATTGGAAGCGGTTCTTTGTTAACATTAAATGGTCTTTTTATAAGGTGTTAGCCATAGCTGTGCTTCCCGCATTAGTATTAGGAAAACTATTTGACGACAAAATTGAAGCGGTATTTGAAAAACCATTAATCATTGCCATCGTACTTATTGTAGGAGGTGTGGTATTACTTTTTATAGACCGAATCTTTGCCAAGCAGGCGCAAATAAAAGATCAAGAGGTTTCTACACGTCAAGGTTTATTTATTGGGCTATGGCAGTGTTTAGCCATGATGCCCGGTGTTAGTCGATCTGCAGCCTCAATAATTGGCGGGATGCAACAAGGGTTAAACCGAAAATCTGCCGCAGAGTTCAGCTTCTTTTTGGCTGTACCAACCATGGCTGCCGTTACGCTATATTCTGTTTTACTAAAAGACTGGTGCGTGAACGGACAAGAAACAAAAGGCGTTGAAATGATTTTTAGTTCTACGGAAAACACCTTGGTATTTCTTATAGGAAACGTTGCATCGTTTATTGTGGCCTTCATTGCCATTAAGAGTTTCATTTCCTTTTTACAGAAGTACGGATTTAAAGTTTGGGGAATTTATCGCATTGTCGTTGGGATAATTTTAATTGCGTTGTTTATTAATCAAGATCCCGGCCCGGAACACCAAAAACAAAAGACGGAGTGTGAATCTTCGGCTACCGCAACGCGATGAATTTTCAAGAAGGAGAAGTGTTGTTAGTGGATAAGCCCTATGGGTGGACATCCTTTGATGTGGTTAATAAGATCCGTTGGAACCTCAAGCAAGCACTTAAGGTTAAAAAAATCAAGGTAGGTCATGCCGGCACCTTAGATCCATTAGCTACAGGACTACTTATCATTTGTACAGGAAAACAAACCAAGAATGTAGAAACCTACATGGCGGATGAGAAAACATACACTGGTACGTTTTTACTTGGAAAAACCACCCCATCGTTCGATTTAGAAACGGAGTACAATGAAACCTTTGATATCGATCATATCACCCCGGAATTAATCAATCAAGTTGCCGAGGGTTTTTTAGGAGAACAAACCCAAACCGCTCCCGTGTATTCGGCAAAACAAATCGATGGAAAGCGGGCCTATTTATTTGCTAGAGCAGGTAAAGAGGTTAGCATTAAAGCACATCAAATTACGATCAGTAAATTCAATGTAAACGCCGATCGCTTTCCAGAAATCGATTTCGAAATTACGTGTACCAAAGGAACCTATATTCGTTCCATCGCCCAAGATTTTGGCCAGCGACTTAATGCTGGGGCTACCTTAATTGCGTTGCGTCGCACCCAATCCGGACGATTTACGATTGACCAAGCATCATCGGTTGAACAATGGATTGAACAAATTAACCCAAGCGCCGAATCGGTTCTTTAACGTGTTTTAATTGTTCACGCACCTCTCGAATATAGCGCGTATACTTGTCGATTTTATCTTGATATCCGTTTTCTTCTGCGCGGTGTAATCTTTTTTGAAGGTAATGTAGGCGTCGTCCAAGCTTGAATTTGTCCCATTTCGTTAAGATGCGTTTCATAGTATAAAGAATTAAACGTGAATACTTAGGTCTCTTGACTTACTCCTAAGGTAATAAAAACGAATGATTAGAAAAAGTCAATAAACGTTAATTATCCTAGGTGCTTAAGAAACGTGAAATCAACCCGATGTTACAGAACAGGTTAGCTATGGAACACAGCAAAGGCAAAATAGAAAACGCTTGCATTTGCCCCTTTAAAAATGTACATTCGCTAAAACTTATTACTAATGAACAAAAGAATATACTTAGTTGTTTTCGCTTTCTTTTTTACGATAAAAGCATTTTCACAATGTGAAGTAATCTATGTAACTACGGCCGGCTTACCTACGGGGTTGGGTACAATGAATGACCCAATGGATTTGGTAACAGCCTTTTCTACGGCACCAAACGGAAGTTATATCCGAGTTGCACAAGGCACCTATACCATTCAAAGTGCATTGACTTTAAATGGACAACACGTTGTAATTGAAGGCGGATTTATTGACACCTTGGCTTGGACAAAAACCAGTTTAGCGGGAGCAACAACCATTTACAGATCAGACTTGAATCCCATTGGACCGGTTACCGCACCGCGTATTTCTGCTATTGAATTAGTTAACAACAGCGGGTTTCGATTTCAAGATTTGACCATTCAAACTGCGAATGCTCCAGCGCCAACACAGGCGCTACCGTATGGTGTTTCAGTGTATGGTATTTATATGGATAGCTGTTCTTCTTTTGATTTAGTGCGTTGTCAGGTGTTGGCTGGTTCTGCTGGTGCAGGATTAAATGGAGCTGCCGGTGCAAATGGAGTTAATGGAGGTAATGGCGCATTAGGGTCTGGTGGTTCTTGTGATGGTGGATCGTGTACCTTTAGTAATGGAAATGCCGGTGGAGCTGGGGGTGCCGGAGGTCAAGGTGGTGGGGGTGTTGTTGGCGGTGCTGGAGGTGCAGCCCAAACCGGAAACTCAAATCCGGGTTCTGTGGGAACTGCTGGAACCGGAAGAAATGGTGGTTCAGGAGCGGGCGGAGGCGCCGGAGGTGATGAATGTTCTTCAAACAATGCTGGATTAGGTGCTGTTGGTGGAGCTTCTGCTTGTGGAAATGGTGGAGCCGCTGGTAACAAAGGAAATGAAGGAGATCCCGGTGGAAATGGTACCGCGGGAGGAAATGGAATCGCCGGTACAGCGGGTGCGCTTGGTGCAAATGGTGCACAAGGTACAACACTAACAGGATTCTGGACACCAGGTACACAAGCGGCCAATGGAGCGGATGGATGTGGAGGTTCTGGCGGAGGTTCTGGTGGAGGTGGTGGCCGACAAACCTGTGCGCTTTGTGATAATGGACCGGGTAACGGCGGATCTGGTGGCGGTGGCGGTGGCCAAGGCGGCCAAGGTGGTCAGGGCGGCTATGGAGCAGGAAGTTCTTTTGGAATTTATATTAACTATAACGGTTCAAATGGTAACCTTTGGGATTGTTTCATTCAAGCGGGTGCACCGGGAACTGGTGGTGTTGGTGGTAATGGCGGTGTTGGAGGCAACGGAGGCGCTGGCGGGGGTGTTCAAGCTAACTGCACTTCAGAAATTGGCGACGGCGGCGCTGGTGGTGCCGGTGGCGCTGGTGGTGCCGGAGGAAAGGGAGGCGATGGAGCCAACGGAATAAGTCAAGCAGTTTACATAGTTTCGGGGGATACCTTAACAAACCAAATAGACACCTTTAATCTTCAGGGACAACCCGTAATTCATGTGTCTTACGTGTATTGTTCTAATGCTACAATGACCGCAGAAGCGCTCGGTGCAACAACCGTAGCTTGGGGAATTTCAACGCCTGTGGCCTTAAGTAATAGCAACACAAACCCAACAACATTTACCAATGGTTCAACAGGATACACCACGCTCAATGCCCAAGTAGATGCTATGGCCTCAACAACGTATCGCGATTTTATCTACATCGGTTGCGCAAGTCAAACCAGTGAATCAACCCAAACCATCTGTCAAGGAGAACAAGTGTTATTTAACGGACAATATTACACCCAACCTGGAGATTATACCGTGACCTATAATACAATCCAAGGATGTGACAGTGTCGTTACGCTTCATTTGTTTGTAGATCAGATAAACAATGCGATTGCTATTAATCCAAGCAACGGTTCTGAATTGCTTTGTTCCAATACGTCGGGCTTGTCCTATCAATGGATTAATTGTACTACGGGAGCAAGTTTACCGGGTGCGAATGGTTCTTCATTGCTTATCACTCAAAATGGAACATACGCTGTGGTGAGCACGAATGCGAACGGTTGTTCTGATACCTCAAACTGTGTTACGATTAATTATATTGGATTAACTGACCTTTCATCTGCCCCATTTAGTGTGGCACCGAATCCGGTGGTAAATGAAGTGAGCATAACTTTTGCTGAGGCATTCACCGGGAATCTTACTATTACCGATGTGGGTGGAAAGATTATTTATGAAGCGCAGATATTTAATCAAACCGCGGTTTCTACCGCCTTGTCGGCCCCACAAGGGATTTATTTTGTAAATGCCCAGGATGAACAAGGAATTAAAACGGTTCGCATTATTAAGATTTAATGGAGTTGGTTTTACGGCAATAAAAAACGCCCTCATGTGGGGCGTTTTTCTTTTTAAAGAAATCCTAATTTATCTTCCGTCGCCGTCTAGTAAATTCCCGAGTCCACCCAGTAGGCCGGAACCCTCTTCTTTTCTTGTACCGGTTCCATACGCTAGAATGCGTGAGGCAAGTCTTGATACTGGCAAGCTCTGCAACCATACTTCTCCGGGGCCGGTGAGTGTTGCAAAAAACAACCCTTCACCACCGAATAAGGTGTTTTTAATTCCACCCACAAACTGAATATCATAGTCAATGGTTTGCGTGTAGGCGACGATGCACCCGGTGTCAATTCGAAGTGTTTCTCCCGGATTCAGGGTGCGTTTCATTACATAGCCACCGGCATGACAAAAAGCTAAGCCGTCGCCTTCCAGTTTTTGCATAATAAATCCTTCGCCTCCAAAGAGTCCCGTTCCCAGTTTTCGTTGAAATTCTATTCCTACCGAAACCCCTTTGGCCGCAGCAAGAAAGGAATCTTTTTGACAGATTATCTTTCCACCATATTGCTGTAAATCGATTGGAATGATTTTACCAGGGTAGGGCGATGCAAAAGCAACTTTAGCCTTCCCTGATCCCGTATGCGTAAAGGCGGTCATGAACAAGCTTTCGCCCGTTAACAAGCGTTTTCCGGCTCCCCATAATTTATTCATGAATCCGCTTTGCTGTTGCGATCCATCTCCAAAAATGGTCTCCATTTGAATTCCTGGATCCATGTACATGAACGAGCCAGACTCAGCAATGGCCGTTTCTTGGGGGTCTAATTCAATTTCCACCATTTGCATTTCTTCGCCGTGGATGTAATAATCGATTTCGTGGTTGTTTCTCATAGGGCATTATTATTTACTTCACGAAAGTAATAGTGCTTGCTTTATTCTATTGTTGAAATTTGTTAAATCTTGTCAAGGAATTTATTTCCCGTTGCAATTGGTCATGGCTAATTGAAGCCCTATCGTACAAAACGCCTCACAGGCTTCCACCGCAAGGGTTATCCGTTCATTCAAGGTGACTTGTTCTTCCTTGTCCCATTTCCCTAACACATAATCCGATTGTCTTCCTTTCGGAAAATCACTCCCGATGCCAAAACGTAGACGCGCATAAGCCGTAGTTTGTAGGGTCTGCTGAATATCTTTAAGGCCATTATGACCCCCGTCAGAGCCCGCTCCTTTCAGGCGAATTTTCCCAAAAGGAAGTGCCAGATCATCCGTGATTACCAAGAGGTTTTCTTTACTGATTTGTTCTTTTTGAAGCCAATAATTAACGGCTTTTCCTGACAGATTCATGTAGGTTGTAGGTTTGATGAGCACCACCTGTTTTCCACGCAATTTAATGCTTGCTTTATGTGCACCGCGATCCAAGGAAAACGACCCGTCGTGTTTTTTAGCCAAAGCGTCCAATACACTAAACCCAATGTTATGACGCGTATCTTCATACTCAGCACCCGGATTACCAAGTCCAACCAACAGAAATTTCATGGGATAAAATTAATCAAAAGAACGGCGAATCAACGGAAAATGCCTAGCGAATCAAATGAAAAAATCCGCTATAGGTTTGGTTCTTTTCGGTGATTGTTAACACATAGAAGTAAACACCATCGATCAATTCTCCACCATCCCAGGTATTCGCATACCCGTTTTGTTCAAACACCACGCCTCCCCAACGGTTTAAGATGCGCAAGCTATTTTCAGGATAGAATTCCAAATATTCAAAAGAAAGGATGTCGTTTTTACCATCATTATTCGGCGTAATCACATTCGGAGTAGCTACTTCAGCGGGCACCACAACAAAGGGTGAACACAGGGTATCTACACAGCCAACCGCATCTTGAATTGCCAAGCACAACACATGGTTTGCCGGCGTTAAATACAAGTTATTCCATTGAGGGGTGAGGCTAATTACACTATCATCTAAGGTCCAAACCCATTGTTGTATGGTGGACGCTGGCGAGGTGCTTTGATCTTGAAACGCGGCTTCAATACCCGCAACCACCGGGTTTGGATTCACAAGGTAGGCTGCGTTTGGATTACTGTACACCGTCAGTTGAAACGTTGAGGTATCCGAAGTACACCCATCCCCTTCAGCATAGGCGCTGTAGTTTAAGGTGATTGGGGCATCACTTGTAGTGGGTGAAACGGTAAACGATCCTTGTCCACTTTGTCCTTCGCCAAAGTAATACGCGGTTCCATTGGCTAAACACGAGGTAAGATTTATGGTTGTTGTTTCCCCCGAACATAGCACGGAGTCATACACCAAATCAATATTTGTGGCAGGTTTAATGGGTAGCGTTTCAAACCCAATACTTGTAATTACTGTACCACAGGCATCCGTTATTACCGGGGGTGGAATATTTAACACGGTAAAGGTGGAATCACAGTATAAGGGACACGTAGGAACGGTTAGATTAAACAGGTGGTTTGTTGACCCGGCGCCACACCCTGTATTTGTACCTGTAACCACCGTATCGTTGGTCCAAGGGTGCGTAAAGGTGTAGGGCGCTACGCCATATCGTGCATACCCGCGGACTTCAATTTCACAATCATTGGAACATTGAGGGGTTGGGGTAGCATACCATTCTGATCCATACGTTTCTGGTGTTCTTCCGTAAACCACCACTTGAAAAGGCCAAAGGGTGGTAAAGGGGTCATAACGAATGTAGGTAAGGTTACAGCCCGCCCCTAGGTTATACCGTCCTAAGTGGAATCGCACATAAAAATTGGTTGAACTACAAGATTCTGGTAGACAACAAATTAACGGAGACATCATATTGAAACTATCCAAATAAGCGGTTCCCGCTGTGCCGGCCGTTGGACCTGTGACCGTAAATGTTTGTGAACTGCCGCACGGGCCACTAAAATACATTACCCCTTGACTCATTGTGGCAGCGCTCCATGGATCTGCATAAAAACTTGCTGTAACGTATACTCCAGTAACGGTAACGCCACCCGGAATCGTAGCTTGAATGCTGTCTACATTGTACGCGGGAGAAAGGCAGGAGTTCATATACGATCCCGCCCACGTAGTGGTTGGTCCGCCTACTAAGGGGTCAATTGTAACCGGATAAGTTCGTTCAGCGGCATTCATCCATTCGGTGCTTACGGCAACGGTAAGTTCATACTCGTTTTCACTAGGTAAACGCTTAAACTGTATTAATCCCTTAGAAGATTTCATCGCCGCATCATAGGCAATGGGCGCGAAGATTGTACCACAAACCGCTTTCGTTTTACTGTTAATTACTTGGATGTCTGCCCCATAGGCCATGCCATCGATAAATAAGGTCCCGCGCGCACCACGAATGGTGATGTCCTCGAATCCCGTTACTGGATGAGGTTTGTATTGTAACTCGTATCCCTCGGGTAACTCGATGCGTTCTGTGGTGATGAAGTAGGAAGCCTCACCCAGGTTCACTGGAGCAGGTACGATGAGGTTACTTTTCACCCGATCTTCCGAAAACAGCAGTTGCTGAGTAAATGGTCCTAGGGGAATATTACAGCCACGTTTATCTACACGATTCTTGTCTAAAGCGATGGGATAAGTCTGTCCATTTATCCGACGATTTAATCCCATGTGTAAATTGGTTCCCTCATCATCAAGGCTAATGCTATATGACCCATCGTGATATAATGCTGTGGGAAACTCTTGCGCTTTAGCGGCCCATAGGGCGCCCGTGAACGTTAATGTTGGATCAATGGGCTTTAGATTCCCTTGCTTATCGGCATAATGAATTGCTTTCTTACTGAATATACCTTTTGTATTTCCATTGTTATCAACAAATTCACTTGAGAACAGTGTTCTTTTGGATGATAATTCTGTCCATTCAATGTCCTTATCTTCTGATAATTTTTCAGGTGCGTTTGGAGCCAATGGCATCCCGCATGAAAATTGTTGGGAAAAGGTTTGGCCGGATAAAATTAAAAGTAGTAGTAGGTAGTAGGTTCTTTTCATTCGGTTCTAAACTCTTTGTGTATTACTTGTCCCCCGCTTTTACCGGTTTCATACCCGAGGTATAACACAGCAACCAAGAAGGCCCCAATGGCCCAAAGCAGGTATTTTTGTAGTTTGTTTTTTACCCAAGAAGCCCACATCGCCAGCAAGGATAGTAATCCTAATCCGTACATTACCAAAGCAAATAGCTCTGCTTTCTCTTCATGTTCATGGGCATAATGATGGGTGACCTTTGGATAAATACCCTCAATCGCTTCTTCCGCTTCTTCGCCCGTATTCATGGATAGAAACGCTCCAATCGCAGCCAAAACAAAGAGGAAATATCCAACACGTTTAAGCAGTTCAGACTTGAAATAAACGCCAATCAATAAGACAATGATTCCTGCGAAAGGAAATAGGAGGGGTAGGTGATTTATTAAATTATGAAGGTGCATGTGTTAAATTTAGGTACAAGGTAATAAATTAATTACAAAACACGCGGTGTGCAGTGTGCAGATTTTCACCGCAAAAAGTTATTTTTGTTCTTATGAAAACCTCATCAATTAAAGAAATTATACAGCAAGGCAGCAGCTTAATTGGAACAGAAGTAATGGTTAAGGGTTGGGTTAGGGCGTTTAGAAGTAACCGCTTCATCCAAGTAAATGATGGCTCGTGTCAAGGAAACCTGCAAGCCGTTATTGATTTTACTGCCTTTCCAGAGGATGTTATTCGTCAAGTTTCTACTGCGGCAGCGATCACACTTCAAGGGATTCTTGTGGAGTCTATTGGCTCCGGACAAGCCGTAGAACTTGATGTTAAAGAACTTACTGTGATTGGTGCTGCTCCGGCAGATGAGGTGCAAAAAACAGTAATGCAGCCTAAGCGCCACAGCTTAGAGTTTTTGAGAGAACAGGCGCATTTCCGATTCAGAACGAACACTTTTGGTGCGGTATTTAGAATCCGTCACGCTGTATCATACGCCATTCATAATTATTTCCACACGAATGGGTTTTATTACTTGAATACACCGATCATCACCTCTTCAGATGCAGAGGGTGCTGGTGAAATGTTTCGCGTTTCAACCTTAGACCCCTCAAATCCACCACGAACAAAAGAAGGTGAAATCGATTACAGCCAGGATTTCTTTGGTAGACCCGTTAACCTCACCGTATCTGGACAGCTTGAAGCAGAATTAGCCGCCTTAGCCCTAGGAAAAGTATATACGTTTGGTCCAACCTTTCGAGCAGAAAACTCAAATACGTCTCGGCATTTAGCGGAATTTTGGATGATAGAACCTGAAGTGGCATTCAACGATTTGAACGCTAATATGGATTTAACGGAAGATTTCTTAAAGCATATTTGTCGTTTCGTAATGGATACCTGTAAGGATGATCTTCAGTTTTTAAATGATAGAGAGGCACAGGAACAAACACAAAAACCGCAGCATGAGCGCAATGAACTAACCTTAATAGAGCGGCTTCAGTTTGTAATCGACAACCCATTTAAACGGTTAACCTACACAGAAGCCATAGAGGTCTTGAAGAACTCTAATCACTATAAAAAGAAGAAGTTTCAATATGACGTAGCGTGGGGAATTGACTTGCAAAGTGAACACGAGCGCTATTTGGTGGAGAAAGAATTTAAGTGTCCGGTGATTTTAACGGATTATCCTGCGGAAATCAAGGCGTTTTATATGCGCGCGAATGATGACGGTAAAACCGTGGCAGCCATGGATGTTTTGTTCCCAGGTATTGGAGAAATTGTGGGAGGGTCTCAGCGTGAAGAGCGCTTAGAGGTGTTGCAAGAAAAATGCGCAGCCTTTGGAATTCCCGAAGAAGAATTGTGGTGGTATATGGATACGCGAAAAATCGGATCAGTACCCCACGCAGGATTTGGACTGGGCTTAGAGCGCATGATTATGTTTGTTACTGGGATGACGAATATTCGCGATGTAATTCCTTTTCCAAGAACACCACAGAACGCAGCATTTTAATGGCGCTTAAACAACAATTTACGCAACGTCAAGATTTACGGCTTTCTCCGCAGCAAATTCAATTAATGAAATTGCTGCAAATTCCGGCTGCTGAACTTGAACAGCGTATTCAGCAAGAAATAGAAGAAAACCCAGCCCTAGAACAAGGAGACGATCAGGCAGACGAATCCTTGGACCAACAAGAACAGGATGGAGATGAAGAGGCCTTCGATTTTTCAGATTATTTTGACGATGACACACCGGATTACAAAACACAAGCAAATAATCAGTCAAAAGACGACGAGCAACGGGTGGTACCATTATCGGGTGAACAATCGTTTCAAGACCGATTGATAGAACAGTTACAGCTGAATGATTTATCGGAAGACGAACAAATCATTGCAGAGGTCATTGTTGGAAATTTAGACGAGTCAGGATATTTGAATCGTTCGCTGGAAGCCTTGGTGGACGACTTGGCCTTTCATTATAATGTTATTGTAGATGAGTTCACAATAGAAGGGGTATTGTATCAAATACAGGAATTAGACCCCGCAGGAGTTGGCGCAAGAACCTTACAAGAATGTTTGGTATTGCAAGAACGTCGCCGTCAGGATGGGGGTGAAGTAAAGAAATTAGCTCTTCGTATTTTAAAAGACTGTTTCGAATATTTTACGAAAAAGCACTACGATAAAATCACTGCGAAATTAAAGATTGATGAAGATCAATTGAAGGAAGCAATTGAGGAAATTTTGAAATTAAATCCCAAACCCGGAGGTTCAGCAAAAAGTAATGAGAAGGTTGTTCAGCAAATCATACCCGACTTTATTTTGACAGAAACGGATGGCATCTTGGAGTTGACACTTAATTCTAGAAATGCGCCAGACCTTAAATTGAGTAAAGAATACGAGGTGTTATTGCGTTCTTATTCTGAAGGGGCTAAAACCTCCAAAGGAGACAAGCAAGCCCTAACCTTTGTTCGTCACAAATTGGATTCTGCGAAGTGGTTTATTGATGCGATTAAACAGCGCCAAGAAACCTTGTTGTATACTATGAGTGCGATATTGGATTATCAGCAGGCCTTCTTTTTAACGGGCGACAATGCTAAATTGAAACCAATGATTTTGAAGGATATTGCGGAACGTGTACAGATGGATATTTCAACCATCTCGCGCGTAGCGAATAGTAAATACATTCAGACGAATCATGGGGTGTATTCCTTGAAGCACTTTTTCTCCGAATCCCTTTCAACGGATAGTGGCGAGGAAGTTTCTACCCGAGAGGTAAAGCAAATCTTATTGGATGCGGTGGAGAAAGAGGACAAACGAACACCGCTACCGGATGAGAAGCTGATGGAAATATTAAATGAAAAGGGCTATAACATTGCCCGAAGAACCATTGCCAAATATCGCGAACAATTAAACATTCCTGTAGCTCGACTGAGAAAGGAACTCTAAGCATGAAGAACAAGCTAAGCCACTTAATTTCTTGGGTATTTATTCCGTTGTTGATGCCCTTATATGGCTTGCTGATTGCCTTGTTTTATCCAGCCGAAGAATTGGTACCGAACACCATTGCAATGTATGCCCTCCCACTGAAAATTAAGTGGATTGTATTCGGAATGTTCGCCGTATTTAGTTTCGCGGCACCTGGGTTATCATTTTTAGGCTTGTTTCGCTTTAAAATAATTACCACCATTGATATTGAGAATCGCACGGAGCGCTTGTACCCCTTGTTGATTATGCTGATTTATGGATTAATGCTGTATTGGTTAATCGGGGAAAGTGACCCGAAACACCTTTTACCGCCTTATTTTTTGTCCTTGTCCTTAGCGGGAATTGTGGTAACCCTAACCTTTATGTTGTTAACTCAAGTGTTAAAAATATCGATGCATGCGGGAGGCGCGGGGATATTAACCGGCTTCTTATATGCGTATTTTATGCAGCAACACAACCCCTCCTACGCATGGATGGGCTTAGTTATTTTGATTTCCGGCTTGGTGATTTCGGCACGTTGGTATCTTAGAAAGCATACCGCCCTTGAGTTGTTTTTGGGATATACCCTCGCCGGCATTATTACGTTTGGGGTAGTTTATATTGGGGGGTAGGAGTATTCTATTCCACCGTTACCGACTTCGCTAAATTTCTCGGTTGATCCACGTTGCATCCGCGCATTACCGCGATAAAATAAGAAAGCAATTGTAAAGGAATCGTTGCTAACAAGGGAACCAATACTTCATCGGCCGCAGGAATTTCAATGATGTGATCCGCCATGGCACGCACGTGAACATCTCCTTCAGTAACAATGGCTATGATTTTACCTTTTCTTGCTTTTACTTCTTGAATGTTAGACACCACCTTTTCGTAAGAATTTCCTTGCGTTGCTATTACAAATACGGGCATGTTTTCATCGATCAAGGCAATCGGTCCGTGCTTCATTTCTGCCGCCGGATAACCTTCGGCGTGGATGTAGGAAATTTCTTTCAGTTTAAGCGCTCCTTCTAGTGCAACAGGAAATGAGGACCCACGGCCAAGGTATAAGGCGTTTGAGGCATCTTTGTATGTTTTAGCAATGGCTTCAATGTGATCGTTCTTTGCTAGAATCTGACGGACTTTTTCCGGTATGGCTTCCAACTCAGATAACAATTCATGAAATCTAGACTGACTAATGGTTCCTTTTTTATTCGCTAATTGCAGGGCCATTAATGTAAGAATTGTTACTTGTGCGGTAAATGCTTTGGTAGAAGCTACTCCAATTTCTGGTCCGGCGTGGGTATACGAACCGGCATCTGTAATCCGAGAAATAGAGGAACCCACCACATTGCAAATCCCAAGAATTGTTGCGCCTTTACTCTTTGCGAGTTCAAGTGCAGCAAGGGTATCCGCCGTTTCCCCGGACTGAGAAATAGCAATAACCACATCATTTTCATTGATTATGGGATTGCGGTAACGAAATTCGCTCGCATATTCCACTTCAACATTGATACGGGCTAAGTCTTCTAATAGATATTCACCCACTAATCCAGCATGCCAAGAGGTGCCACAAGCCACAATAATTAAGCGATTGGCCTGAATCATTTTTTGCTCGTAGTCACGAATTCCACCGAGGGAAATCCAACCTTTTTCAGCGTTTAGTCTTCCTCTAAAACAATCTTGAATAGAACGAGGCTGTTCATGAATTTCTTTTAACATGAAATGCTCGTATCCGCCTTTTTCAAGGGCTTCAAGTTCTAACTCAAGTTTTTGGATGTATGGTGTTTTTGGTTGGTCGCCAATGTTGTATAACTTCAATCCTTCCTTGCGATCAATTACGGCAATCTCCTCGTCTTCCATGTACACCACGTTTTTGGTATACTCAACAATCGGTGACGCGTCAGAAGCACAAAAGTATTCACCGTCTTCTCCAACACCTACTACGAGCGGACTGCTTTTTCTAGCGGCCACTAAGCGGTCTGGATAATCACTAGAGATGGCCACAATCGCATAGGCACCCACCACGTGATTCAAGGCAATCCGAAGTGCTTCACCAAACCAAACCCCTTCTTTTTTCGAAATATCATCCACCAAATGCACTAAGGCTTCGGTATCGGTTTCGCTGCGAAAGCTGTATCCTTTATTGATCAGTTCTTTTTTAATGGAGTCATAATTTTCAATAATTCCATTATGAATTAAGGCTAATTTACCGTCGGTAGAATAGTGTGGATGGGCATTTACGTCATTGGGTTCTCCATGTGTGGCCCAACGGGTATGTCCAATTCCTGAAGTTCCAGAGCAATCCTTGTCTGACGCAAAGGCTTCTAGGTTGGACACCTTTCCTTGCTTTTTATAGATGTTAAGTGTGCTGTGCGAATTTAGCGCAATACCTGCGGAGTCATATCCACGGTATTCAAGGCGTTTTAATCCCTTTATGATAATGGGGTAGGCGTCTTTAGCGCCAATGTATGCAACGATACCACACATAATTAAAAGTCGGTATAAGTGATAATTATTTTCGGACGCATCTTATTGATGGTGTTTGGTCCATTAAAGATAATCCGTTCCGATGAATTAACGAAGAATCGGGGGGAAACGATGAGCCCCGTATTTTCAATGTCTTGGTTGATCACGGCCTGAACATAGGATTTCAAATCCGCAGCGTATTCTTTTTTACTTTCTGAGTAGGCACCCAACACGCCCGTGTTTATATATCCTTGTGAAGGAGCGGTTTTTTTAGTGGCAAAGGTGACGTTTGAGCCCGGTTTATATTTGCTTCCCAACTGATATTGAATCGGTAAATGAATTTCAGCGCGATGAATTAATTGGTTCTCAGTGAATTGGTTAAGTCCCGGAATTACCACTTTGGCGCGCACACCAAACGCTTGCGCATAGAATTCTTGCAACCCTAACGACGGATTGTTAATTACTTGTTCTACGGCAGATCCACTTCGATTTACATCCACGTGAGAGAAGTCGGCACAGGTTGAATTCATGAGAAAGTCATAGGTTTTTTCAACCCCACCTTGACGATAATAAATCGTTAATTTGGTTCCTGGATCGTTTAGGTTAAAATAGAAAACCCCACCTTGTCCTGCAGCTTGTGGACCGTTGTTTGTTTTTACTAATAAGCCTTTAAAATAACTTTGAAAGTTTAGATTACTTGCGAACGTGGAGCTTCCGCTTGTTGCTTCGGCGATAAATTGTTTTGCAAGGTTCGTATCGAGCGGAATCCGCAATTGAGCTTGTACGCTGTCGTCACCAATGATGGTGTAATTCAATGGTTTAGGAGTAATGATTTCGCTTCCTGCTGGTATTAAGTTCGTATTACTGTGGGCTTTCGTAGAAAACTGATAATATGTTGAGTCGTTAGATAGCGCATCGGTTAATTCAAACACCTCAAAATGTTGAGCGCTTAAAGCCCCGTAGTATCCTGCATATTCTAATCCAAGCACGAATGAGTCCACAATAATTGAAGAGGCGTCTCCAAAATTTGGATTCACACCGGCCAAACGAATTTGTGTGTAAAACGAGGAGGTAAATTGACCAAACTTCGGGTCGTTATAACTCCCTAAGACGACATTAGCCGAATTATCAGTAATGATACTGTCTTCAATAACCACAGAGGTGGCCAAATAAAACGTGTCGGTTGTGATTCCGTTGAGTATGGCATTAGACCCCAACAAGTCTTTGCCTAACAGTTGATCCTTCTTCTTACAGGCCAGAAGCGAGAGCGCTAAAAGTAAAAGGAGTGAATACCTCATGGGTGTAGACTAGTTGGTTACAACACTGGCATCGAGTACGCGATCAAAAAATGCAGAAAACGCCTTTGCTTCATGTTCTTCATTGATATAATCTTGCTTTAAGATGCTTGCTTCATCGAAAATTGTGCGTAATGCAGGGTCTAGGTTAGGTTCTGCTACAGTAACCCCATCACAGTGCTCCAAAATTAATTTGGTAAACGAAATGAAATCGGTTTCCTTGCTTTTTTCTAGTACAGCTTTTGGAAAACCATCAAACTTCAATTTCTCATGGAATCGCGGATCAAGCGGTTGATCAAAGCCTTCGTTAAAAAGGTTATATACCACTTTTGTTTCTTTGAAATGCGGATCTTTTTTATAGAAATGTTTAATATAAAGAGCCATCATCCCAGAAAACCACCCATTGCAATGGATAAGATCGGGTTGCCACCCTAATTTCTTAACGGTTTCAAGCACCCCACGAACAAAAAACATCGAACGCTCATCGTTGTCAGCGCAACAAGCTCCATCTTCTTCATGAAGTATTTGTTTTCTTTTGAAGAAATCATCATTGTCAATAAAATAGACCTGCATTCTTGCGGCAGCTACGGAAGCAACCTTGATAATCAGTGGATGATCTTGATCATCGATTGATAAGTTTAGTCCAGAAAGCCGAATCACTTCATGCAACTGGTGACGACGCTCATTGATAACCCCATATCGAGGCATAAATACACGAATTTCTTTTCCTTCTTCTTGGGTTGATTGCGCAATCCTTCGGGTGAAATTAGAAACTTCGGTTTTAGTTAAGAAAGGGGAAATCTCTTGAGAGACGAACAATACACGTTTTTTTTCCATCGAGCCTCTACACTTTTATAAGGGAGCAAAATTACGGAAAACTAATGAAAGTTCCTAAAAACGAATAGCTTTGTTTCCTGATACATCATGGAATGAGTGTAATATTATCAAGCAAAGCACAATTAGAGCAGTCGCTTAACACGTATTGGAAACGAGGCGCAACGATAGGATTTGTTCCTACTATGGGTGCGCTGCATGCAGGACATTGTTCGTTGATGCATGCGGCGAAAGCCGCGAATGAAGTGGTTGTATTGAGCATTTTTGTGAATCCACGGCAATTTAATGACTCTGCAGATTTTGACAAGTATCCAAGAACCTTAACGGAAGATATTAAATGCGCAGAAGCGGAGGGGGTTGATTTTATTTATCTTCCAAGCTATGACGAACTGTTTTCCAGACCATCCGTGGCATCTGATGTACAGTTAAATGGACTCGACTTATCGATGGAAGGCGCTTCTCGTCCTGGTCATTTTAGGGGAGTAGTTGAAGTGGTTTATGCCTTATTTGAACACGTCAACCCAAGCAATGCGTATTTTGGTCAAAAAGATTTTCAGCAATTAGCCATCATTCGGGCCATGGTCTCCTCCCTTAAGCTGCCGGTAACGATTGTTTCTTGTCCAACCTTAAGAGAGGCTGATGGTTTAGCTATGAGCAGCCGTAACCTGAGATTATCTCAATCCGAACGTCAAGAGGCCCTTGTGCTTTATAAAGCGCTTTCTTTTGTAAAAGAACACTGGAAAAATCGACCTTCAACGGAGGTGTTGGATCAGGCAAAACAATTAATTGCAGCGTCAACACTTCGACTTGATTATTTACTTTTGGTAGATCCAAATTCCCTTTTGCCCATTGCGAATAATGCACAATCTGCTGTGGTATGTGTTGCGGCGTATTGTGGTGAGGTGCGACTTATTGATAATATGCTTTTGTTAGCCGATTGAATTCTCTTACTTTTGTGCCGCCCAAAGGCAATTAATTATGCAAATTCAAGTATTAAAATCCAAAATTCACCGGGTGACAGTAACTCAGGCTGAGTTAAACTATATTGGCAGTATAACCATTGACGAGCGCTTAATGCAGGCCGCAAACCTTATTGAAGGCGAGCGTGTTCAAGTAGTTAATATTAACAATGGAGAACGCTTGGAGACCTATGTTATTACAGGAGCAAAGGATTCAGGTACGATATGTTTAAATGGTCCCGCCGCCCGAAAAGTTGCTGTTGGCGATGTCGTGATCATTATTAGTTATGCCACCATGGAGTTTGAAGAAGCAAAAACATTCAAACCTACGTTAGTGTTCCCAAATGAACCCTCTAACTTGTTAGTACCTTGAGTCGCTTAGCCTTTGTTCAGGCGAAGGTCATTACCTTACATCAGGCTGCGCAGATGGCCGAATTACATCGTTTGAAAAATCAAAAAATTGTCTTTACCAATGGATGTTTTGATTTGTTGCACCTCGGCCACATCACGTATTTAGCCGAAGCAGCCTCTTTAGGTGATAAGCTCTTTGTTGCAGTGAATGACGATGCCTCGGTTCGTGCGCTAGAAAAAGGAGAAAATCGTCCAGTCAATCCAGAGTTCGCTCGAGCGATGGTGTTAGCTGCGCTGGGCATGGTAGATCACGTGATCGTTTTTAGTGAGAATACGCCCTTAAATACGATTTTAGCGATAAAACCGGATCTAATTGTCAAAGGAGGCGATTATGATGCAGATCTTACTGATCCAAGCGACAAGCGTTATATTGTTGGGAAAAACGAAGCGAAAGCTTGGGGAGGACAGGCGCAAACGATTCCGTTGGTAGATGGATATTCCACTACAGGACTACTTGCTAAGCGCTAACCGTTTGTTGCCGAGGTTAAAAAACGCAACAAAGCCCACTAACAAATCGAAGTTATAGAATAAATCTTCTACAGGGATTGTTATAATACGCCACCCTGAAAATTCTGCGGGATTATACCACACCACAGGAAGTGTAGTGGCTGCGCCGGTAAGTAAGCCGTTTACGATTAAAAAAGGAAGCAAACAAACCAAGAAGGAAACCACAAATTGGGTCAACCAGTTCGGATTAACGATGAGCAGCACCGCGCTTAAGGCAAAGGCAAGCAGCACCGACGAAAGCGTGTACCACCCGCTTGGTTGTTGTAGAATTAATAACACGCCCAAGCCAAAGAATATTCCAAAAAACACGCGATTTAATTTAGGGTTATTTTCGATCCGAAAATAGGCCCCCATCACTTCATAAATAAAGATACAGTTGTACGGTACTACCACAAAGAACAGTATTTCTTCGAGCGGAAGTTTTCCTAAAAAGATGTGTGCTGTGTGTGCTAAGGTGAATCCCCAAACGCCCTTTTCAGTAAACCATTGATCCCAAACTAAAAACAATCCAGAAACAATCAATACAGGCAAGATTAAGCGCGGCACTTTTTTTATGTAAGCCACTTTTTTATCGAAGCTTAATGCAAGGGGACCAAGGAAGGAAAACAATAAAATGTACCCGTAATAACTCATGCGTTTCGTTGAGCGAGGTATGATTTTTTAGCCTCTTTATAGAACTTTGGAGGCACAATCAGCATCCCAAAACAAGCACCCTCTTCTTTGTCTTGGTTTTTATGGTGTACCTTATGTGCTTTGCGAATGGCATAGAAATACGGGTGATCAATGTTCCGAAGAAACTTGTACCGGCGATGAATATAAACATCATGAACTAAAAAATAGGCGATTCCATACATTGCTATACCATAGCCCATCCAAACCGTTGGGTAAAAATTATACATCATCCCCAACATGATTCCCAACCAAGAAGGAATGGCATAAATCAAAAAGAATACGTCGTTTTTTTCAAAGAACCCCGCCTCTACTTGATGATGGTCTCTGTGAAAATACCACATAAGTCCATGCATTACATACTTATGCGTGAACCAAGCCATGAATTCCATGCCGAAAAACGTAGCCAACATTACAAAAGGACCCCACCAATACATTATACTAAGAGTTGAATTGTGAAAAATAAAGTTATCAATATAAACAACACAAGAGACGTGTTGTTCAAGCTCGGTTTAGCGATTTTAATAAGCACCAAGTTGCCGATAAACGAAACAACAAACCAACATAGGTAATTGTACAACGGAATGACGCCATTGTGCCAATGCCAATAATCATTTCGAATGGCAACCGGCTCCATTAACACATCAATTCCTGTCATGAGCGCAGCGGCTATCATGGCCTGAAATGTTATGTTTTTAGTCCATTTAATAGCTATTCCGCTAGCAAGTATTGTAAGCATGGCCCAATTAATACCAATAATGAATGGCACACCGCTAAGTTTTGGACCCAAGTTCATTCCATACCAATACCGTCCAAATAAAAGACCCGTATGCACGCCGATCCATTCTGAGAAAAAACCAAGAATAAAAATAGCTGCTGATCCAATGAGCAAGGCCTGGTTCCATCGATAGGCGTTAAGCAAAATCAAAAAGGAGAAAAATAAATTATATCCACTTAGTGGTAAAACCAAGGGCCTCAGGGATGGAACAAGCATAGATATGGTTCCAACGGCATAGAGAATAAGTAAAACTAAAATACCTGCTCGTTCTTTATTCATAGCATTCTGCCTTGGATTGCGTTACTAATGGATTCCTCTAAGGTGAAAAACGGTTGCTTCATCAGCGACTTTAGTTTTGACGCGTTGTAAATCCGGGTAGAATAAGCCGCTTGAGCAGATTCAATGGTCATTCCTTGGCGCCGCTTACGAAGCAGTGACAAGGTTTCTAAAAGGTAAGAAGCAGGAATAGCGAGCCATTTTGGCGCAAAAAAACGAGGCCCGTTTTTCCCCATCGCGTGAGCTATTGCAGTAAATAATCCCCGAAAATCTTTATTGGTACCGGTGCATAAGAACCGTTCATTTCTAATTCCAGAATCCATTAAGAAGACCATGGATTTCGCCACATCTCGCGCATCCACCGTTGCGTTTGATCCAGATGGATAAAAGAGCAACCCTCGTTCCGCCACACGAAACATTTCCATAGAGCCTTCTGTCCAATTTCCCGGACCAATAACCGTACATGGGTTGATAATAACTGCGTCAAGTCCTTCTTCTATTCCCCTCCACACTTCTTTTTCTGCTCCAAACTTAGACACTGAATAACCACTATTTTTATCAGAGGATTTCCAAAGGCAGTTTTCAGTGATTTCTCCATTCGGGTTTGTTCCAAGGGCAGCAGTAGAACTCACATAACAAAGCCTGAGCCCTGAAACAGCTAAGCAGGCATTAACTACATTTGCGGTTCCTTCACGATTTAATGCAATACAGCGATAGAAATCGATGCGGTGAAATGAAACCAGGGCCGCACAATGATATACTTTTTTCATTGGATTAATAGCGCGTTGCACGGCATCTACATCGAGTACGTCTAAATCAATCCAACTAATATTATTAAACAATTCCGCTCCCTGTGCGGAGTCATAGTGAATAAATAGTGACCGAACCCGCGACCGGTTTTTTTCCGTTCTTCCGCTTGCCATAACCGGTCCCTGTTGAGCGAGCAACCACAATAAGTGGCTGCCAACAAGCCCGGTTCCGCCAATTACCAAGGTGTCCGGTTTATTTTGCATAAACCACATCTAATCCCGCACAAAATTGCGCAGCAGCATAAGCCAATTCATCTTCGGTATGTGCAGAGGAAATAAAACCTACTTCATACCCACTAGGTCCAAGATACACCCCGTGATGAAGTAAATAATCATGTAATTTATTAAAGGATGTCATGTCTGGGCTTATTTCATCCGCGCGATGAATGGATTTTTTACCGTTAAAGGAAAGCCAAAAGATGGATGCCAAGGATACTAATTCGAAATCATAGTTTTTAACCGTCGCATAGGCATTAACTCGTTCCACAAATCCGCGTGTTTTTGCTTCCATGGTTCGGTAAAAATCTGGAGCCAAGCACAGTTCAAGTTGTGCAATCCCAGCTGCCATAGCTACCGGATTTCCGGATAAGGTTCCTGCTTGATATACCGGTCCTTCTGGGGAAACCGAGGCCATAATTTCATTGGACGCACCGTAGGCGCCAACCGGTAAGCCGCCACCAATTATTTTACCGTAAGTAACAATATCTGGTTGAATCCCATAAAGCTCCGTTGCTCCACCAAACGCCACCCTGAATCCAGAGATTACCTCGTCAAATATGAGTAAAACCTTATGTTTCCAGCACAGACCCCGAAGCAGTTGTAAAAAACTGAGGTCTTGCAAGAGCAACCCATTGTTTGCTGGAACGGGCTCAATGATTACTGCAGCCATGTCGTTTCCATACTGTTCAAAGGTTTGAATGAGCATGTTTTCATCGTTGAGCGGAAGCACCAAGGTTTCATTGGCTACCGTTTCGGGAACTCCAGCACTCGATGAGCTTCCAAGGGTGATTAACCCACTTCCCGCCTTAACCAACATGGAATCAACGTGCCCGTGGTAACACCCTTCAAATTTTAAAATCTTCGTTTTACCCGTATATCCCCGAGCTAAGCGCAATGCTGACATAACGGCCTCAGTGCCTGAACTCACAAAGCGCAGCTTATCAATGAATGGAATATTTGTCTTGATTAATTTAGCCAGTTCGCTTTCAAGTCGAGTGGGCGCACCAAAACTGGATCCGTTTCTTAAGGTTTGAATTATTTTCTCTTCAACATACCCATTGGCATGTCCGTGAATTAAGGGTCCCCAACTGTTACAAAAATCGATGAATTTATTTCCGTCTTCATCCCAAACCGTTGACCCCTTTCCTTTAGCGAAAAACAAGGGCGTGCCACCCACGCTTTTAAAAGCGCGTACGGGTGAATTTACCCCGCCAGGAAACAAGGTGGATGACTCTTCAAAAAGCCGGTTGGATTGTGTGCGGTTGAGTTGCGTCATTGTTCCTTATCTTTGTGTACAAAATTACGAAAATCGAATTGGATGGACTTTGAAAACTCGCTAGAATTTGCAAAAGAAATGGACAAGAACGACCCACTAAGGGTGTTTAGAGATGAATTCATATTTCCAAGCTTTGGTAAAGAACACCCAGTTTATTTCACGGGAAACTCCCTTGGGCTTCAACCCCGCAAGGCAAAGCAATATCTTTTAGAGGAATTGGAGGATTGGGGGATGCTTGGGGTTGAGGGGCATTTTGAGGGGCGTCGTCCATGGTATTCCTACCACGAATTGCTAACAGAAAAGGTGGCAGCCATCGTTGGTGCAAAACCGATTGAGGTGTGCACTACACACAGCTTGACCACCAACTTACACTTACTCATGGCGTCATTTTACAATCCACAGGGTAAACGAACTAAAATACTTTGTGAAGCGAAGGCTTTTCCAAGTGATCAATATGCCCTTGAATCCCAGCTGCAAGTTCATGGCTTACCGGCAAGCGACTTGGTTTGGGTGACGCCACGACCTGGAGAGGAGCTGATCCACGAGGAAGATATTTATCAGAAAATCGAAGAGCTTGGAGAAACCTTAGCCTTAGTAATGTGGGGCGGTGTTAACTACTACACCGGGCAATATTTCGATTTACAAACCATTACACAAAAAGCACATGCGGTGGGTGCGATGGTAGGGTTTGATTTAGCACATGCGGCGGGTAATATTAACCTTAATCTTCATGAATGGGGTCCTGATTTTGCTGCTTGGTGTGGATATAAATATTTAAATTCTTCCCCCGGGGGTGTTTCTGGCTTTTTTGTACACGAACGTCATGCGTACCGAACAGACCTTCCGCGACTTGCGGGCTGGTGGGGACATACCAAAGAGACGCGGTTTTCGATGGAGCCTGGGTTTAACCCAATTCCTGGGGCAGAAGGGTGGCAACTTAGTAATGCACCCGTTTTGGGAATGGCGGTACATTTAGCTTCTCTAGAGTTATTTGAAGCCGCAGGAATGGCGCGTATTGGACAAAAAAGAGACTTAATGACTGCTTATTTATCTTTTGTGGTTCATGAAATATCCTCGAACACTCCGGGTTCTGAACAGTTCGAAATCATAACACCATCAGACCCTAAAAAACGTGGTGCACAACTTTCCATTAAGGCGACTGGAAAAGGCCGGGCTTTATTTGATTCACTTACCGCTCTTGGTGTTACGGCAGATTGGAGGGAGCCGAATGTGATTCGTGTTGCACCGGCACCTCTATATAATAGCTTTGAAGATTGCTATTGGTTTGGTCAACACCTCAAGTTAGCGCTTCAGGGATAAGCAATACTGTTCAACTGCTTTTGGGAAAAACTGATGTTCTAACTGATGAACTTTCGATTCAATCATGGTTGGGGTATCGTTAGGATGCAACGCACATGCATGCTGTACTAATATTTTACCTTCATCATAGTGTTCATTTACCAAATGTATGGTGATTCCTGTGTTGGATTCTTTGTTAGAAAATACGGCCTCGTGCACACGCTGACCATACATGCCGGCGCCCCCATATTTAGGAAGCAAGGAGGGGTGGATGTTAATAATTCGATTAGGAAACGAAGCGATAAATGCGGAGCTTATTTTTTTGAGGAATCCAGCTAAAATAACTACTTCAACCCCGGTTTCCTCCAACACAGGCAGTATTCGCTCTTCGTCCCACGGGCAACACTCTTCGTAAAACAATTGATTTTCAGCGCAGTAGGCCTCAAGATCTGGATTTTGTTTAGAGCTGACTATTCCGCACACGACTACGCGCTGATTCTTTTTGAAATAACTAACTAAATTTCGGGCATTGGAGCCTTTTCCAGAGACTAAGACAACGAGCTTGATGGGTTCTTTCACGGCACAAAAATAAGGAAAGGCTTGTGTAATAATAGTTATCCCCATGAATTTCGTTGATAAATAATTAGGAATAATTTTGTTATTTACGAGTTTGTTTTTTTCTTTGCAGGCTTAAAACCTTTAAAACAAGAAAAGATGTCTGATATCAGAAGTAAAGTGATTGCGATCATTGTAGACAAGTTAAATGTTGAAGAATCTGAAGTAACGGATGGAGCAAGCTTCACCAACGACTTAGGTGCCGACTCTTTGGATACCGTAGAATTAATTATGGAATTTGAAAAACAATTTGGTATTTCTATTCCAGACGATCAAGCGGAAACCATCCAAACTGTTGGAGATGCGGTTTCTTATATCGAAAGCAACGCGAAGTAATTTAACTCAACTTCCAACCTTTTAAGGATTACAGCATGCAATTAAAGCGAGTCGTTGTAACCGGTCTTGGTGCGCTTACGCCCATCGGTAATACTGTTTCAGAATATTGGAATAATTTGTTGGCCGGTAAAAGTGGGGCAGCGCCAATTAAACAATTTGATGCATCCTTATTTAAAACTCAGTTTGCCTGTGAGGTGAAGGGTTTTGATGTAGAGCAATTTATTGACAAAAAAGAGGCCCGAAAAATGGACCAATTTACTCAGTATGCAATGGTTTCCGTTATGGAAGCTGTTGATCATTCTGGATTAATTGAGTCTAACCCCAATCTAGATCGTATTGGGGTGGTTTGGGGCTCTGGTGTTGGAGGGCTCAAAACGTTTCAAGACGAATCGAAAGCATTCTTTGAAGGCGATGGTACGCCGCGATTCAATCCGTTTTTCATTCCAAAAATGATTGCAGACATAGCAGCGGGTCAGATTTCCATTAAATATGGTTTTCGTGGACCGAACTATGTAACGGTATCTGCTTGTGCTTCCTCAAACAATGCGATTATTGATGCATTCAATTTAATCCGACTTGGAAAGGCGGATGCAATTATAACCGGAGGTTCCGAAGCGGCTGTAAACGAAATGGGAATGGGTGGATTTAACGCCTTAAAAGCCTTGTCTACACGAAACGACGATCCCGAAACGGCTTCTCGTCCGTTCGATTTAGACCGCGATGGGTTTGTGTTAGGTGAAGGAGCAGGAGCGCTTATCTTAGAAGAGTACGAACACGCGATCAAACGCGGTGCAACGATTTACGCGGAAGTAGTTGGAGGAGGAATGTCTGGTGATGCATATCACATGACCGCTCCACATCCGGAAGGAATTGGCGCAAGAAACACCATGATCGCTGCACTAGAAGATGCGGAGATTAGTCCCGACCAAGTAAACTATATTAATGTGCACGGCACATCTACGCCCTTGGGAGATATCGCTGAAGTTAAAGCAATACAAGCAGTGTTTGGTGACCACGCATACGACTTGAATATTTCTTCTACCAAATCAATGACCGGTCACTTGTTAGGAGCGGCTGGAGCAATTGAAGCAATAGCATGTGTATTGGCCGTAAAAAACGACATCGTTCCGCCTACGATCAATCATTTTACGGACGACCCAGAGATAGATCCTAAATTGAATTTTACATTTAACAAGGCACAAAAACGCACTATAAATTATGCGTTATCCAATACTTTTGGGTTTGGCGGACACAACACTAGTGTCGTTGTTAAAAAATTTACTGCATAATTGGCCGTTAAACTCGGATTTCTTTCCACGAAAAAATCTCCAGAAGAACTTTTTCTGATCAAGTTTATTATTAATCATTTCGGTTATCGACCGTCGACGCTTACGCACTTTAAGTTGGCGGTATCGCATCGTTCGGGAGATATTAAAGAAGATATTGAATCTAATGAACGCTTAGAATTTTTAGGTGATGCAATACTCGATGCGGTAGTCGCGGAGTATTTGTTTAAGAAATTCCCTGGAAATGACGAAGGGTATTTAACCAAGTTAAAGTCTAAGGTGGTCAACAGAAAAACGCTCGCATACATCGGCGAGAAAATGCAGATTCGTGCTGTATTGAATTACAATCAGTCACGCAACTTGAACATTTCATCACTGGAAGGAAATGCATTTGAAGCTATAATTGGTGCGATATATTTAGACGGCGGATTCGAAGCCGCTAGGAAAAGCTTGCAAAATCATGTCCTTAGAAAGTTTGTAGATTTAAATAAGCTTTTGGAAGAGGAAATTGACTTTAAATCTCGGCTCATCATTTGGTGCCAAAAAAAGCGAATGAAAATAGACTTTGTGGTAATTGACGAGCAGCACATTCATGGGGCTTGGGAATATGAGGTTTCGATTCAAATCAATAAGCGTGATTTTGGACGTGGAAAAGCGAGCTCTAAAAAGCAAGCGGAACAAGTAGCAGCAAAGCAAACCCTAGAATTAATCGGAGAAATTTAATTGGTTTTCTTTTTTTTTGTTTCTTTGTAAAAAATTACGCGCATGTGGACAGATTTTGTATATAAACTCGGAGATTTATTTCAATGGTCATTTGGCTTTTTTGAATTCGTTCAAAATTATTTTAATAACCTGCTTATAATCCTCGGTTTTTTTGGATTTGGATATTGGATGAACATTCAAAACAAGTTAAGTAAGAAAGCCAACGTACCTGTTGAATCCTCTGAAAATACAGGATGGTACAAAGACGAGAACAAACAATTGAAATAAAAATCAATTCTTTAATACATTAAAAAGGGAAGCTATTGCTTCCCTTTTTTTATGACCTTATTTGCGTGTGTTATTTCTTTTCGCTTGTAACCGCTGCTTTAATCAATTCACGGTTCATTCGAGCAATGTTCTCAATAGAGATTCCTTTCGGGCATTCTACTTCGCAGGCGCCGGTATTCGTACAGTTACCAAATCCTTCTTCGTCCATTTGACGAACCATGTTTAATACGCGCTCACGGCCCTCAACCTTACCTTGTGGTAAAAGGGCGTATTGAGACACTTTAGCGCCCACAAAGAGCATCGCAGAGCCGTTTTTACAGCTTGCTACACATGCACCGCATCCAATACATGCAGCAGCCTCAAATGCCTTGTCTGCGTCGTCTTTAGGAACTGGAATGGCATTAGCATCCATGGTTCTACCCGAAGTGTTGACAGAAACAAATCCACCCGCTTGTTGAATGCGATCAAACGCAGAGCGATCTACCACCAAGTCTTTGATGATTGGAAAGGCTTTCGATCTCCAGGGTTCTACATAAATCGTATCTCCATCGTTGAATTTACGCATGTGCAATTGACAGGTTGTTGTTCCAGTATCTGGTCCGTGTGCACGGCCATTAATATACAAGGAACACATCCCGCAAATTCCTTCACGACAATCGTGATCAAAAGCTACAGGCGATTCATTGTTGTTTATGAGTTGCTCGTTTAATTGGTCAAGCATTTCCAGAAACGAACTGTCTATAGACACTTGGTCCAGCTTATACGTTTCGAGGCTTCCTTTCGCTTGGCTATTCTTTTGACGCCAAATCTTGAGGGTGATATTGATAAATTTAGTTGCCATAAGTCGTTTCTTTATTTGTAGTTTCTCGCTGCAATTTTAATGAACTCGTATTTTAATTCTTCTTTATGTAAGGTCGCGTTTTTTGCATCACCTCCTTGGTATTCCCATGCAGCCACCATTTTAAAGTTTTCATCATCGCGCAATGTTTCTCCTTCAGCATCCTGATATTCTTCACGGAAATGTCCACCACAGGATTCGTTACGGTTTAAGGCATCTACTGCCATTAATTGGCCTAATTCGATGAAATCTGCAACACGCAACGCTTTTTCAAGTTCAGTGTTCATTTCATCCGCATCGCCTGGAACAAAAACATCCGCATAAAAGGATTCACGCAAAGCCTTAATCTCTTCAATAGCTTCTTTTAATCCAGCTTCGTTTCTTCCCATTCCTACTTTATTCCACATGATTAATCCCAGTTTTTTATGGAAATAATCTACTGATTTTGTACCCTTGTTGTTCAAGAATTGTTGAATGCGATTTTTAACCTCTTGCTCTGCAGCTTCAAATTCTGGCGCATCTGTTGAAATAGTTCCTGTTCGGATATCGTCCGCCAAATAATTTGACAAGGTATACGGTAGCACAAAGTATCCATCGGCCAAGCCTTGCATTAACGCGGAAGCACCTAATCGGTTCGCTCCGTGATCAGAGAAGTTTGCTTCACCCGTTACAAAACATCCAGGAATCGTACTTTGAAGGTTATAGTCAACCCAAACGCCACCCATGGTGTAGTGAACAGCCGGATAAATTTTCATTGGCGTTTCGTATGGGTTTTCGTCAGTGATTTTCTCATACATCTGAAACAAGTTCCCGTATTTTTCTTCAATCCATTTTTTTCCTAAGGCAAGAATGGTTTCTTCCGAAGGATTATGATCTCCTTTAGCAAATGCCGCTTGTTTTCCTTTGCTTCTAATTTCTGAAGAGAAATCTAAGTAAACTCCTTCGTTGGTATCGTTGGCTTCAATTCCAAATCCGGCATCGCAACGTTCTTTGGCCGCTCGAGATGCTACATCACGCGGAACTAAGTTTCCAAAGGCTGGATATCGTCGTTCCAAGAAATAATCCCGGTCTTCTTCCGCAATCTGAGTTGGCTTTAATCGCCCTTCTCGGATGGCTTCTGCGTCTTCTTTTTTGGCAGGAACCCAAATGCGTCCAGAATTTCTTAAGGACTCAGACATTAAGGTTAATTTGGATTGGTTGGTTCCGTGTACCGGAATACAGGTCGGGTGAATCTGAACAAAACACGGATTAGCAAAATAAGCGCCACGCTTATGTACCTTCCATGCTGCAGAAACATTACTTCCCATGGCGTTTGTTGATAGGAAATATACGTTTCCGTATCCGCCAGAAGCAATAACCACGGCGTGTGCGCTGTGACGTTCGATTTCACCAGTAACAAGGTTTCTTGCAATAATACCTCGGGCTTTTCCATCAACGACCACTAAGTCTAACATCTCATGACGGTGGTACATTTTCACACGACCTAAACCGATTTGACGAGATAATGCAGAATATGCACCCAACAAAAGCTGTTGTCCTGTTTGACCTGCCGCATAAAATGTACGTTGAACCTGTGTTCCTCCAAAAGAACGGTTGTCTAATAAACCGCCATATTCTCTTGCGAAGGGAACCCCTTGAGCAACACATTGGTCAATGATGTTTCCAGAAACCTCGGCTAATCGGTGTACGTTTGCTTCACGCGCACGGTAATCACCCCCTTTGATGGTATCATAGAACAAGCGATAAACAGAATCCCCGTCGTTTTGATAATTTTTTGCGGCGTTAATACCACCCTGTGCTGCAATAGAGTGCGCTCTACGGGGAGAATCTTGAAAGCAGAATGCCTTTACATTGTAGCCCATTTCACCAAGTGAAGCAGCGGCAGAGGCTCCAGCCAATCCCGTACCAACAACAATCACATCGATTTTCGGACGGTTGTTTGGCGCCACTAATTTCATGTGGTTTTTATGGTTGGTCCACTTTTCTGACAATGGTCCTTCCGGAATCTTAGCGTCTAATTTTGACATCGGTAATATGATTAAATCGTTATTTCAAATAAATTAAAATGGTAATTAAGGCAAATAAGCCTGGTACCGCCAAAGCAAACAGTTTACCTATTCCCTGGATAATCGGCGTGTAACGTTTGTGGTTCAACCCAAGCGACTGAAAGCCGGAAGCGAACCCATGCCATAAGTGAAATGCAAGCACTGCCATGGAGACCACATATAACAACAAATACGCAAGAGCCATGTCGTTTTTCTTGGGATTAAAAAAGTCCATAACCACGGTGTAAAGGTCTTTATAACCCTCTGTAATTTTCAGGTCTGTATCTTTATCATACAACTCTTGATGATTCTTAATTCTGTAGATGCAAGAATCTGCTTTATTCATTAAGGGCTGTCCAGTACGCAAGTCATAGTACATTCCGGAGTTTTCTTCTTTTACGCTGAATGGCATGTATTCTCCTTTCGTGGTTAGAATATACGTGAACTTAATTTTCTGCTGCATTTGCTCTTTAATGATGGTTTTGTAATGCAACGGAATGTCTTCTTTAATCTTTGCTCTCCACCAAAAGTTAGCCATGTGCGTTACAATAAACACTAAAATCAAGGTACCTAAAACGGCCATGTAGCGAGACGGCAAGGAGCTGTTTGCTCCGGGTTTGGTATACGCATAGCCCTGAGGTCTTGCTTTTTTGTTTTGATACGTTAAATAGAAGCCTTGAACTGCGTGAAAAATAATAGAGAAATAGGTTACGTATGAAAGTACTTTAATGAATGGGTTGTGCGCCATAAAATAGGCATATTCATTAAAGGCTCTACGCCCTTCTTCTCCGGTTTTGAGAATAAGTTGCATGTTTCCCGCTAAGTGACCGATAAGAAAGGTACACAGAAAAAGTCCCGTTAGGGCCATCCAAACTTTCTTAATGATGGATGATGAAAAAGCTGATCGTACAGACATAGTTTATTATATTATCAGGTGCAAAGTTAAGGTATAGAACAATCGAATGAAAATATGGTTTTTATTTAGAATCATTTTAGATAAGCAGCGTGGTTTTCTCTTCTGTTACCTTCAGCACAACGCTTCGCCCAACCACTACGGCTTGATTATCAGATATGTGTCCAATAGGAAAATTAAAGGCTACTGGGATGCCTAGGTTCGACACCTGTTCTGATATTAATGTTTCAATCGTTTTTCCAAACGGAACATCCGTGTCTTCCATTTCTGTAAATCCACCGAGAATAAGTCCACTAATTTGATTAAAGAATCCAGCCAACTTGAACGCATGCAGCATACGGTCTACTTTGTAGATATGTTCTCCGATGTCTTCAATAAATAGAATGTTACCCTTAAAATCGTAGGATAATTCGGTGCCAATTAAGCTGTAAATAATGGTCATATTCCCCCCGATAAGTCTTCCCTTCGCCGTTCCCAAGCAGTTTTCTTTAGCTGGTAATGCTTCAATGCGTATTGATTCTCCGAATAGGGCTTTACGTAAGGTTTCCTTGGCCTCCATGGACCCGTCCGTAAACCCAAGGGGCATGATGCCGTGAATGCTTTCCACGCCCAATTGATTAATTTTTTGATGAAATACTGTTACATCGCTAAATCCGATAATCCATTTTGGGTTTTGTTGAAAGGCGGTCCAATTCAGTTCCTCCACAATTCTAACACACCCATAGCCCCCTCTTGCACAGAGAATTGCTTTGATCGAGGGATCATCTAATCCATGTTGGAAATCAGCTAAGCGCTCTGCATCCGTGCCCGAAAAATACGCCGCTCTACCTAAACAATGCGGGGCAACACGAACAATTAAGCCCCAGGTTTCGAGTGTTTTTTTTGCCTCAAACACAACGGATTCTTCAATGGCTTTGGCTGGAGCGGTAATGTATATTGTATCCCCCGGCTGGAGAAAGGACGGCTGGATCATTGCGTTTGAATTAAATGAGTTGCAAGCACTAAATCTAAAGGCGTTGTAATTTTTATGTTTTCATCGTTGCCAACTACCGTGTAAATTTCTTCCCCCAGGCGTTCCACTAAGCTTGCATCATCGGTTACCGTCTCGTTAAATGGAAGTTCGTACGCGCGTTTGAGTAAGGACACGTGAAAGCACTGAGGCGTTTGTACATTCACATACTGAGACCGGTCAACGGCCTCTGTTCCTGGGGATGTTTTCTTCCGTAAAGATTCTTTTAATCCCGCCACCGGAATTACGGCCGCATGATTTTTAATGTGTTCGCAAAGTCGTTCAATCGTTTCTCGTGATACAAAGGGGCGAACTGCATCGTGAACTCCGACCCAAGGCGTACGTACTTCATTTAGCGCATTTTTTACAGAGTCGTACCGTTCTTTTCCGCCTGCAACAAACTTACATCGTTCCATTAACCCGGCTTCTTGTAAGAAGGGTAACATGTAATCCATCCACTCCGGAGCCATGGCCAGTATAAATTTTGGCTGATGAAAATGCTGGTTTAGGGCCTTTAGTGTATAAAACAAGATTGGTTTTCCTTCGATTTCTAGGTATTGTTTCGGGCGATTTGCCCCCATACGACTTCCAACCCCTCCAGCAGGGACAATAAGTGTCCATTTGTTCATGCTCAAAATTAATAATAATCCCGAATGGATTTCGCGTTGGAATTAAGCTTATTTGTGGGCTTTTCCTACCTTTGTGTAAATCAAACCAAACGCGTGAAGTCAGACCATCAACTCGTTATTTATAATAGTTTATCAGGAAAAAAGGAAAACTTTGTTCCCTTACATGAAGACCATGTCGGCATGTATGTGTGCGGTCCAACCCTTTACAGTGAGCCGCACATGGGTAACATGCGCACCTTTATTAATTTTGATTTTATATACCGTTGCCTTTTGTATTTGGGCTACAAGGTGAAATATGTGCGAAACATTACGGATGCTGGACACATCACGAACAGTGCCGGTCAAGAGGTAGACAGCATCGGATCGGCGGCTCGCTCAGCGCAGGTTCAATCGCTAGAAATTGTTTATACCTACAATGTTAAGTTTCAGGAACTTCAACGAGTATATAACCTCTTGCCACCGAGTATTGAACCGACGGCAACTGCCCACATCCAAGAACAGATCGAAGTGATTGAGCAAATCATTGAAAACGGTTTTGCCTATGTGGTGAATGGTTCGGTTTATTTTGACGTGAAAACCTATATGCAGCAGCATAATTATGGTGCACTCAGTGGCAGAAAAGTAGATGAGCTAGAACAGGAAACCCGGTCGCTCAATGCACAAGACGAAAAGCGCTTTTTTGCAGATTTTGCCCTTTGGAAAAAAGCAAATCCAGAAGATATGCAGGTTTGGCGTTCGCCGTGGGGTAACGGTAACCCAGGATGGCACATAGAATGTACGGCGATGTCTACCAAATATCTAGGAAAACAGTTTGATATTCACGGTGGGGGCTTGGATTTAAAATTTCCACACCACGAGGACGAAATCGCTCAAAATTGTGGTTCTTTCGGGTGTAATCCCGCACGGTATTGGATGCATGCCAACATGCTTAATGTGAATGGGCAAAAAATGAGCAAGTCCTTTGGGAATTATTTTCTACCGAAAGAAATTGTAGACGGAACTTCTACTCTTTTTACTAAGCCATACCCCGCAGCAGTTGTTCGGTTCTTCATGTTACAAGCGCACTATCGAAGCACCTTAGACATTACCGAAGAAGCACTCAACGCATCGGAAAAGGGGTTTGAACGCTTGATGGAAGGCCTTTCTTTACTAGAAAAGCTTGCCCCAAGTAGCAGCTCCTCGTTTGAGGTCGCGAAGGTACTAAGCGCTGCAGAGGCTGCGATTTGCGATGATTTTAATGCACCGATTTTAATCGCTTCCTTGTTTGATGCGGTAAAATATATTCATGCGATAAATGAAGGAAAAGAACAGTTAACCCAGGAAGATTTATTGCGGTTTAACCAAGCCATGCATGCATTCGTTCAGGAGGTGTTGGGAATAGAACCGTCTAAAAAGGAAGAAAACCAACGGCTTTCTGGCGTTATGGATATGGTTATTACCTTGCGTCAACAAGCGCGAGAACAAAAAGACTGGACCACATCGGATATGATTCGGGACGGTCTTGCAAAGGCAGGAATTCAAATTAAGGACAGTAAAGACGGAACCTCGTGGTCGTAATATGGCACTAATTAAATCATGTAGGGGAAACGCCCCAGTTTTTGGATCGAATTGCTACCTCGCTGAAAATGCAACCGTTGTAGGTGATGTGGTAATGGGAGATCAATGTTCGGTATGGTTCAATGCCGTAGTTCGCGGCGATGTGAACAGCATACGAATAGGAAACCAAGTAAACATTCAAGACGGTGCGGTGTTGCACTGCACCTTTGAAAAAACAACACTTACGATTGGGAACTCCGTTTCTATTGGCCACAATGCCTTGGTGCATGGTTGTACGATAGAGGATTTTGTCTTGGTGGGTATGGGCGCCATTGTTATGGATAATTGCCACATCGAATCGAATTGTATCATTGCCGCAGGATCCGTATTACTCGAGGGCACACGGGTTGAATCGTGGAGCATTTATGCCGGGGTTCCTGCTAAAAAAGTAAAAACCCTTTCTCCGGAGCTTTTTGCAGGCGAAGTGGAACGAATCAGTAAGAATTACGTACGCTATGCAAGCTGGTTCACCGATGAGGAATCTTAAAGCTTTTTTTGTTACTTTGTTAAAATTGTATGTATGAAAAATCTATTGTTATTAGTCTTATCGCTTGCCCTGGCGGCTTCTTGCGCGAAATACCCTGAAGGCGGCTTGCGTAAATTAGCCAAGGGCCATATCATGGGTGAATGGAAAATGAACGCCTATTTTATGAATGGCTTTGATTATAGCGATACGGTCTTGGTCCAAAATTTTATAGAAACTTTTAATGAAGGAGGAACCTTTGAGCGGGCATATATTGATACGGCTGGAGCCTATCATTCTTACGGTGGCGGATGGGATATTGCAGGGGAACGCACGGTATTAAAAATATTTGCGGACAGTACGTATAAATTAACCCCCATGGTAAATAATACAGCGACAAACTTCAATATTGACCGGCTTACAAAGGAAGACTTATGGTATTCGTTTGAGTCGAGCAACGGAACGCACCAATTACGATTTAGCAAGATTAAATAAAGAATGAAATACCATCAAATAGACCGCGAACTTTTTATTGCGAATCGAGCAAAGTTCATTCAGCACATGACATCCAATACCTTGGCGGTATTTAATTCTAATGATATTTATCCCATTTCTTCGGATGCAACCATGCCTTTTCAGCAGCATCGAGATATTTTTTATTTATCGGGCGTAGATCAAGAAGAATCTATTCTAGTTTTATTTCCAACGGCAAGTAATCCCGCCCATCGCGAGGTCTTGTTTCTCCGTGAAACCAATGAAACCATTGCCATTTGGGAAGGCGAGAAACTAACGAAAGCAAAGGCCCTTGAAACCTCAGGCATTAAAACCGTGTATTGGTTAACTCAGTTCCCGACTATATTCAAGCAGTTAATGGCGGAAGCGCAAGGGATTTATCTCAACACGAACGAACACCTTCGCGCCAATACCGAAGTGGAGACGCGTGAAGATCGATTTATAAAGCAAGTAAAAGTTGATTACCCGGCCCATCACGTGTATAAATCAGCCCCGATCTTACACAAAACACGATCCATCAAAGAAGCGGCTGAACTTACGCTCATGCAAACCGCTTGCGACATCACGGAAAAAGGATTTCGTCGCGTGTTGGATTTTGTTAAACCGGGCGTGTGGGAATATGAAATTGAAGCAGAATTCGCGCATGAATTTCTAAGAAATCGTTCTCAAGGGTTTGCCTATACGCCAATTATTGCTTCGGGTAAGAATGCGTGTGTTTTACATTATATTGAGAATAACCAACAATGTCAAGATGGCGACGTAATGTTGCTGGATGTTGGGGCAGAATACGCCAATTATTCTTCTGATTTAACGCGTTGTATCCCGGTGAATGGACGCTTCACGCCACGTCAAAAAGCAGTATATAATGCCGTGCTTCACGTGAAAAATGAAGCAACAAAATTATTAGTCCCTGGAACCATCATGGCCGAATATCACAAGCAAGTGGGTACTCTAATGGAGGAGCAATTGGTGAATCTTGGCTTAATTTCCATGGAAGACATTAAATCACAAGACCCGGCTTGGCCAGCGTACAAAAAATACTTTATGCATGGCACATCGCATTTCCTTGGGTTAGACACCCATGACGTAGGACTATGGCACGAACCGATTCAAGCGAATATGGTCTTTACTGTGGAACCAGGAATTTACATTCCGGCTGAAGGCCTAGGGATTCGCTTAGAAGATGACGTGGTGGTTCAGGCCAGTGGTCAACCCCATAATTTGATGCGTAACATACCGATTGAGGCGGAAGCGATAGAAGACCTCATGAACCGTGGCTAAACTGCTGCATTATCAAGCAATCGGCGAAGGGCCGGTAACGGTATACTTACATGGCTTTTTAGAGTCTTCCACCATGTGGGAACCCTTGAATTTAGCTAACATTCCAGGAACACATTTGCTAATCGATTTACCCGGTCACGGGAATTCACCCCTTGATGACACGGTAAACGAGCCGAGCATTCGTTTTATGGCGGATGAGGTAGAGAAGGTGTTAGTTCATCTTAACATTCAGGATTACAGGATCGTTGGTCACAGCATGGGCGGTTATGTAGCCATCGCATTGTTGGCTCATGCGGCATGTAAGCCAAGCCGTGTTACCTTGTTGAACTCAAATTATTGGTCAGACAGCGAGGCTAAGCAAGCGGATCGAGTGCGGGTTGCGCGCATCGCGTATAGCGGAAAGCAATTGTTTATTAATGAGGCAATCCCTAATTTATTTGTGGATCCAGCAGCGTTTAAGGAACAAATCACGGCATTGAAACGTGAAGCGGAAACCATGACAGCTGATGCGATCGCCTATGTGGCTTTAGCAATGCGCAGCCGCACCGATTATACGGAATTAGTGGCTCACATACCAACTAGAATTCAGATCATCCATGGCGCCTTGGACCGCCTGGTAAGCGTAGAGGAATTACAGGTTCGCTTAACCGCCTTAAACGGTGCGACATTACCCGAAGTCGTTATCATACCACATGCGGGTCACATGGCCCACTGGGAAGCGACAAGAGAAGTACACATGGCCTTGTTTCCTTTTTAAGCCCATAAACTGAAAAAACCATTTTTTATTTAAGCTTAAAGACTTATATTTGTCTTGTTATTTTAATCTTAAAGACTTATGAAAAGCACGAAACAACAGTTGATTTTGTCCCAGACAGATCAAAAAATAGGAGTATTACAAGTACTTCGAGGGGTGCCTGTTCCTCCAAAAGGTTGGTTACATACCCTCAGAACAGCACTGCAAATGTCTTTACGTCAATTAAGTGCCAAAGCATCCATTACGCCTCAAAGTTTGAAGGATATGGAGGTCCGTGAAGTAGCAGGTACAATTACCTTAAACACATTACGAGATGTCGCTAATGCAATGGATATGCAATTAGTTTATGGCTTTGTTTCCAAGCACGAATCGTTGGAGCAAATGATAGAGAAACGGGCTAAAGAATTGGCAACAGAAATTGTAATGCGTACCAATAACACGATGACCTTAGAAGACCAACAAAATTCAAAGGAACGCATCGCTCGAGCAATCGCTCAAAAAACAGCAGAAATAAAATTTGAAATGCCTAAGTATTTATGGGATTGAACATTGAATACATAGATGGGCAAACACCCCTTAATGAAGAAGAACAGAACGGACTACTCATTCCTTCCATTACTACCCGTGAAGAATTAGACGAGTTCGAGCAACTTAACATTGAAAAAGCCATTCAATGGACCTTTGGTAAGAAATGGAAAGCAGAGCAATTGTTCTCTGAAAAGTTTGTCAAAGACTTACACAAACGTATGTATGGCGAAGTTTGGAAATGGGCAGGTGCGTTTCGGGAATCCGAGAAAAACCTTGGAATCAAGAGTTATTTAATTCCTTCCGAATTAAAAGTGCTTTTGGATGATGCTATATTTTGGGTGCAAAACGACACATATTCTCCTGACGAATTGGCGATTCGGTTCAAACATCGTTTGGTGAGCATACACTGCTTCTCCAATGGGAATGGTAGGCATTCACGTTTAATGGCAGATTTAATCATGGAAAAATTATTTAATTCAACATTTTTTTCTTGGGGCAGTTCTAATTTGGTAAAAGCTACCGATACAAGAAAAGCATACATTAATGCGATCAAAATGGCAGATAAACAAGATTTACAACCTCTAATTGTCTTTGCAAAATCTTAGCCCAAGATTTAATGAGTTTTTTGGTTATTTCCCCCTTTGAAGGGGGATTAAGGTCTAACGACTCTGAGGAGTATTAGACTCCGTCAGAGGGGATGAGCTCCCTGGGCGCGGGTTAAACCCGCGCCCAAGAATTAAGAACAATTTTTTCTATCTTTGAACTATTAATACCTGTTTCCATGATAGAACATCCAGAAAAGAAGCTAAAGCAATTGCGTGAGTTAAAGAATTACACGCAAGAATATATGGCCACGGAATTGGGTTTGAGTACGCGGGCCTATTCTAAAATTGAGGCCGGAGAAACCCAGTTAACCATTAACCGTTTAAATGAAATCTCACGGGTTTTGGGCATTGAACCCATGGAAATCTTGGGGTTTGACCACAAGAATATTTTCAATAACTGCACCCAGGAAGGTGACAACAGCACCATGGGAACGTCAACCTATTTAGCTCCCGATAAACTCATGGAGCAGTACGAACAACGCATCAAACACCTAGAGAGCGAGATCATATTCTTGCGCGCGCTCGTGAAGTAGGGGTAATAAAAAAGCCGGTTTTACCCGGCTCCTTCAATCGTAGATGAAAAAACTATTTATAAATGGTAATCTTTTTCACCAAAGTTTCACCATGATTCGTTTCGATGCAAAGTGTGTAGATTCCGTTCGACAAATTGGGTATTAAAATTTTGTTACCAGAATTTTCTAAATAAACTCTCTTTCCGTCTAATGCAGTTAGGTAAGAATTATCAATGAAGACTTCTCCAATTATATTAATCTCATTTTGAGCAGGGTTCGGGTATAAATCAAACTGATTAGCATTTACATTTTGTATAGACAAAGGTGCTTGTGGGTTTCCAGCATTAAATGAAATTTTATTTGAAGTTCGAATCAGAGTTTTGTCGATGTTATTACCGAATAAAAAGACTCCTCCATGGGTCGCTAAATATAAATCAAAAGCATATACAGCGTTTAAATTATAATCAAAAACAAAGTCAAATTGTGGGCTCGCATTTGTTGCTCCGGCCAAAATTGGTTGTGGTTGGCCAAACGCATAATTCCAAACACTATTATTATAAACTGTACCCGATGCTCCTTGGGTATTGTTCCAAATATTTATACTACTATAATTATCAAGATTCAAAAAATATCCCTTTACGAGAGAAGCATCAAATTCAGATGTATTGTTTATTAATGGCAACATTTCTATTGTTTCATTTGGTTCAATAATCTGATCGCCGTCTCCTTGGGAATCAGGGTTGTTATCATCATCGATTGTATAGGAAGCAATTGAAAATGGTTTAACCGGAATTGGAACACATGGTGTAATATATTCGATACCGTTCTCCACTACAATAAAATCTACATAGGCGGTATAACTATTTGTAACTGAATTGCTCACATAAATTTCAAATTCATCTGTAGACCAGCCCTCGTTATTCCATCCAACATTGTTTAAACCAGAAAGACTATCAATTAAAATTATATTAGGATCATCAGAACTAATTCTGCATTGTCCAGATACAATGGATTGACCATTTTGTTTTTGGTTTTTACATTTTATTTTAAAACGAATTGGTTTTCCAATATCAAGAAAGTTACTCGGATTATTTGTGTTTGGTGTCAAGGAATTCGGTAAGTCATAATTTGAAACACCCATTTGAGAAGATGCGTTTGACAGACTGAAGAATGCCATATTTGATAAGAAGACCTCATCGTTTGTTTGACATGGATAGATTAGCGAGAAATTATCTAAGTAAAGTTTAGACCCAACTACTTCGGTGCCGTTTGTTGAATAGGAAGAAATACATTCAATGAATATTTTGGTAATCGTTCCAGAAACATTGTCTAGAACAGGCAAAGTAACATTTTGCCAAGTATTAATATTGCCATACCATTCTTGGTAGGCGTATTTAATTACATTATCATTTGCATCTCTAAACTCAATGTAAACATATGCAGTATCGCCATTTTGAATTTGGGATTTAACATCAACGCTTACTGATATTGGGGCGTTACCGCTAAACGGCTCAAGACGCATTAAGTAACCAGGAATTTTCGAAAATCCATTGCTTATCAATGTGTTTCCAACAGCGTTCTTTGTTTCCAAGAGTATAGAGTTCCCCGCCCCCCCTTGTGCTTGGTTACCTGAAATTTTAGTAGAAGTTAAAGGGTCTCCTTCACCGAAACCAACAACATAGTTATATGTTCCATACCCTGCATTAATCGGGTCAAGCCATTGAGATGGTTCTTCTCCGTACGACACTTGTGTCCATGATTCAAGGTTGCCATTGTTTAATTGTTGTTGAGCAATAAATGATACGCTCGATGATAGAGCTAAAATAAGTAGCGATTTTTTCATTTTTTAAATTAAATTTTTGCAATTATCCATTGCATAGGGGTTTATAAAAATTGATTAGTTCTTTTTTAATTGCAGTGAGTTGTTTAGAAGTCACCTTAGGGTTATGGTTGTTTTTAATCCAACAAAAACTAAAATGCGATAAGAAATCGTTGGTTTTTAATTCACCCCAATGGTTATCAGCAAATTCAATGCGCTTCTTTGAGCTTAAAAAATCTCCTGACTGATTTGATTTGATGTTTTTTAGATGTTGGCTATTGTTTTTAGCTTTAATAGCTGCCGCATTTAAACTAACACGTGCTCCACGCATAGAAATGGTTGCTATTTCTTTGTTCACGCGTTCATTTCGCACGTCTCGATTTTTGTCCCTTGGGAAAAATGAACCAATATATACGAGTTGGGTTTTGAAATACAAGAAAAATATACCAGGCCCACAGAACTCTTCTCCCTTTTTTCCAATTAATGCCAATTCTTGGTCTAAGGGATAAATCCCATGACTACTTTTATGTATCCTATAAACTTGATCCGCCAAGAAGGAATTTACCATGCTAAACTTATGTCTACACAAAATTAACGGGTGTTTTGCTGATTTACACGAATTAAATATTCGTTTTTATCACTAAATAATTCTTATTATGAACTATAAGTTCTTTTTAAGATGTCAATTCCACGAGAAGGTGTAAACTTTCTCGGGTGTGGGTTTATTCCTGGGTGCGGGTTTAAACCCGCACCCAGGGAAATTGAAAACCAAACGCTGCTTGCAATTAGGGATTACTCGCTACGCAATGTTCATCTTAGCGAAGCGATGTTGAACTCGTGAACCCAAGGGGATGTGCTTCAAAACCATTGAAAAGCCAGTTGCTGTGTGGTATTAGGGAGTATACGCCAAGGCGTATGAACCCAAGGGGGGGGTGCTTCAAAACAACTAAAAGCTTCGCTGCTTCGCATCGTTTGCTTTTTTATTCGCCCACACTTACAAAAGTGAACTTTTGACGTGAGTCAAATAAAAAAGCCAGCCTTTCGGCTAGCTTTTAGTTGTTTTGGCGGAGAGAGAGGGATTCGAACCCTCGATACACTTTTGGCGTATACACACTTTCCAGGCGTGCTCCTTCAACCACTCGGACACCTCTCCAATGCAGGCACAAAGGTATTCCATTTTTTCGGTGTAACAAAACGCCTGTTCCTGCCGTAAAATAATTTCGTGATTTTCAGTTTGGTTAAGCGCGATTTCACATAAATTAGCAAAATTTTTTTCATGTCTGGTTCTTATCATAAAATCTCGTTTGCCGGTGTCCTAATTACTGTAGGAATTGTTTTCGGCGACATTGGTACTTCACCACTTTACGTGTTTCAAGCTATAACCGGACAAGGAGCCCATTTAAGTAGGGATTTTATTGTTGGTGGATTATCCTGTGTAATTTGGACTTTGATCCTGCTTGCCACCATCAAGTACATTTATTTTGCGCTCAATGCAGATAACAACGGCGAAGGAGGAATTTTTGCCCTCTTTGCCTTGCTTAAAGAACGAAATGTAGGGTGGGTGGTTATTCCAGCACTCATCGGGTGTGCCACCTTGCTGGCGGACGGTTTCATTACTCCGGCTATCTCCATTTCCTCTGCCGTGGAAGGCATTAATAACATTAATCCCGATGTGCCCGTGATCCCAATTGTCGTTGGTATCATTATTGCCTTGTTTACGATTCAACAGTTTGGTACTGCCGCTATTGGTAAAGCCTTTGGACCCATTATGGTGGTCTGGTTCGGATATTTGGCTTACTTAGGGATGATTAATATTTATAAAAATCCAGCGGTATTAGCCGCGTTTAATCCATACGAAGCCTTCAATTTTGTCACCAAAGTACCCGGAGGATTTGCTGCGTTAGGAGCTGTATTTCTTTGTACCACCGGAGCTGAAGCACTGTATTCTGATCTAGGACACTGCGGTAAAGGAAACATACGCATCAGCTGGGCGGTTATTTCTGCCGTATTAGTGTTTCATTATTTGGGTCAAGCGGCTTTATGCACCTCAGAAGGATTCACCTTGGCTAAAGGAGCAACCGTGTTCTACAGCATGGTACCAAAAAACCAATTAATTTTTGCAGTAATTATTGCTACGGCGGCTACCATTATTGCGTCCCAGGCTCTAATCACGGGGGTTTTCACCCTAATGAATGAGGCCATCAAGTTAAAGCTTTGGACCAACCTTAAAGTGAAGTTTCCTTCTGATCACCAAGGACAGATTTACATTCCTTTTATTAATTGGGTATTGATGTTGGGTTGTCTTTTAGTGATTTGGTTCTTTGGAAAATCTGAGAAAATGGAAAGCGCCTACGGCTTAGCCATTACTATTAATATGGTGATGACCTCTCTCCTCTTGGTGGTATTGTTGTATCTCACCAGTCCACGCTTAAAGCATTTTTATGGGGTGGTGTTTTTAGTGTTTACTTTCATCGAATCCATCTTCTTATTCTCAAATTTAGGAAAAGTCGTTCACGGCGGATGGTTTACTTTGGCCCTTGCCAGTTCATTTTTCGCATTGTTATTCCTTTACTACAAGGCGCGAGAATTGCGAAGAAATATTACTGAATACTTACCGATGACCGCGGTTACCCCCCTATTAGAAGCGGTGAAAAAAGATCAGACAATCCCGTATGAGGCAACTAACTTAGTGTTTCCAACGCGGAGTAATTCCCATGACAAACTGGATTTAACCGTTTACCATTCCCTGTTCATGAAGCGCCCACGCAAAGCGGGTGTGATTTGGTTTCTCCATTTAGACATCCTGAATGAACCGTGGGGAGTTCACTATTCCGTACACGAAGTAATTGACGGTTCTTGCTATTACGTCTCCTTACAATTAGGATTTAAAGAAGAACACCGCATTGAATATATGATGCGTAAAATTCATTGTACGATGGTCGAGAAAGGCGAACTCACCAATGAAAGCGTCTTTGAATGCATTAAAGACAGGGTGGGCCAAGTCGACTTTAAATTCATTGTATTGAATTCTAGAGTATCCACAGATAATGCGCTTACCGCGTTTCAAATCTTGTGTGTTAAAGCCTATCGCTTCGTTAAGTCTACCGGGTTAAAGCCTGCGGAAGATTTCGGACTAGATAAGACAAACGTTGAGGTAGATTATATTCCAATTTCAGTTACGGCACAAGTTAGTCAGGAACTCACGGAAGACTACGAAGATTATTCAGCAACAAAGAAGTGCTAACAAAGACCTAGTCTTTCACACTTTCTCCAGCGATTACTGTACAAAATTCAGCTTGATTGGGTTTTTCGGCTGTTCCTAAATACCACATCAGTTTTGTTAGCGCGGCTTCGGTTGTAAGGTCTGTACCGTTCCAAGCACCTAATTCGGCCAATAAATGTCCAGACGCGTATTTCCCCGGTTGAACACTTCCGCTGGTGCATTGGGAAATTGTAACAAGAATTCCACCCTGTTCCACATAGTCAGATAATACCTTGGCAAAGGCTTCGTGATTTGGGGTATTCCCAGAACCAAAGGCTTCAATGACCACGGCACGGTGTACTTCTGGGGTAAATACCGATTGGTAGGCACTGAGATTAATGCCCGGATATAGTTTAATTAATCCCACACGAGCTTCGAGCTGCTTAAAATATGCGGTGTTGGTCTTCGGGTGCTCAAGCAACTCATTCGTGTGAATTTCAATATCAACCCCCGCAACCCCTAACAACGGATAGTTCGGCGAATCAAAGGCATCAAATTGGTGCGCAGAAATTTTAGAAACCCGATTACCTCGGAATAATTTCGATTGAAAGAATACAGCTACTTCTTGCAGCAACGGTTTTCCTGTACTGCCTTTTTTCCCCGCGATTTCTAAGGCAGTTAAGAGGTTTTCTTTGCCGTCGGAACGTAATATTCCAACTGGAAGTTGAGATCCCGTGAGTACAATTGGCTTAGCTAAGCCTTGAACCATAAAACTTAAGGCAGACGCCGTATAGGCCATGGTATCTGTTCCGTGCAAGATAACGAACCCATCCACAGAGGCTTCATGTTGTGCTATGAGCTCCACCAGTTCAATCCATTGCGCGGGCTTCATGTGTGAGGAATCGATCGGCTGAGCAATGCTTATTGGAATAACCTCAAGATCTAAGCGTGCAATTTCAGGAATTTGCTGATGAATATAGTCAAAGTCCAAGGATTGTAATTCTCCAGTACTCGGGTTAGCCATCATTCCTATCGTACCCCCGGTATAGATTAATAAAATGCGTGGTTTCATAGGTGTTGCACATTAAGATTAAACAAGCGCCGAGCATTTTCAGAGGTTATTTTGTTTACCTCTGCAACAGGAATTGCTAGCACATTACTCAAGGCATCGGCAATATGAATTAAATAAGAAGGTTCGTTTCGTTTCCCACGGTGCGGTGTAGGAGGTAAGTACGGCGCATCCGTTTCTAAAACGATGCGATCCAACGGTAGTGTTTTTACGACTTCCGCTAATCCACTATTCTTATACGTTAGTACTCCACCAATCCCAAAATAAAAGGAAGGATGCGTTCGTAGGATATATTCCGCTTGTTCTTTTGTGCCAGTAAAACAATGAAACACGCCACGGAGTTCGGTATGTTGGTAATCAGATAGCACCTCGAATAGCGGGTCAAAAGCATCCCTAACGTGAATAGCAATCGGCAGCTTATAACTTAAGGCCCATTCAATTTGTTGATTCAAGGCCTGTTTTTGTTCTGTAAGGAATTGTTTGTCCCAATAAAGGTCCATCCCGATTTCACCAATCGCAACAAGCTGTTCATGATGCGTTTTAAGCAGTTCACCCAGAATATTCAACTGCTCATTTACATCTTCCTTTACATAACACGGATGCAACCCAAGCATGGGCGAACAAGGAATAATAGGGTTATTGAGTACGGATAATAAGGGTTTCCAAGAATCCACATCAATATTCGGGAGTAAAATTTGCGTTACTCCAGCATCCTTCGCTCGATGCAATACCTCATCTAGGGATGGGAGAAAGGATTCTTCGTACAGGTGACAGTGGGTATCAATCATTTGATTTGGCTTGACGTTTTTCCCAATTCCACGCGTCCCGCAAGGCATCTTTCACACTCCGTTTAGCGCTCCAACCAAGCGTCGTATTTGAATAGGAAACATTCGCGAAGATTTCAGTGATATCACCCGCACGCCGCGACCCCATGTGATACGGAAGATCTATGCCAGAAATTTCATTGAAGAATTGAATCATTTCGAGCACAGAAGTACCTTTCCCTGTCCCAATATTAAATACAGCTAATGGGTTTTCGCTGGTAAACAATAGCGCACGCACATGGGCATCTGCTACGTCACAAACGTGTACATAATCCCGAATACAGGTTCCGTCTTGGGTAGGGTAGTCGTTTCCAAATACGGTCAGGTGGGAACGAATTCCGGCTGCCGTTTGTGTGATGTAAGGCAATAGATTGTTCGGGATTCCAACCGGAAGTTCCCCGATTAATCCACTTGGGTGTGCACCAATCGGGTTGAAATATCGAAGGCAAATCGTTTGAAAGGGCACGGAATTTCGGTGTATATCTTCAATAATCTGTTCACCCATCCATTTGGTAAACCCGTATGGTGATTCGGGTAAGCGTTTTGGCGTCGTTTCAAACACCTGCTTTTGTTCCGGCTCTCCGTAGACCGTGCAAGAGGAGGAAAACACGAGTTTCGGGATAGAATACTTGCTACACGCCTCTAGCACATTCATTAATCCGATGAGGTTATTCTGATAATATTGAAGTGGAACTTCACAGGATTCACCCACGGATTTGTAAGCAGCAAAGTGAATTACGGCCTCAAAGGTATGGGCATTAAATACCTTAAACAATGCGTCTTTATCGCAAATATCTATCGGGATAAATGAAAAACCCTCATCCGTTAATTCGGCTAATCCATCAAGAATTACCCTGGAACTGTTTCGTAAGTCGTCCACAATAACGGGATAAAAGCCTTGCTCCACCAATGAAACGATGGTGTGAGAACCGATGTATCCTGCGCCTCCTGTAACGAGTACTTGCTTCATAGGGTAAAGGTAAACATTTCTTAAGGACCATAAACGTGAACAAATATTCTACACGAACGTTTTCTTTCCATGTTTAAATGGTATTATGCCCTCCTACTTGTTGGTTTGTTTAACAAAGAAACCGTGAGTTTAGAAGTCAACGTAACGGGCTTTCCTTCCAATAAGGGACAAGCGTATGTGGCCTTGTTTAATTCCAGTGAAACCTTTCCAAGCTATGGCAAGCAACTCAAAGGAAAAATAGTAGCCATCGAGCAGCTTAAGTGCAAGGTGACCTTTACGAATTTAACGCCCGGTTCCTATGCGATTGCAGTATATCACGACGTAAACAAAAATGATAAACTCGATAAAAACGTACTTGGAATGCCCACCGAGTCTTATGGGTTTTCAAATAATGCCCGAGCTACCTTTTCTGCGCCCGGTTATCAGGATGCAAAGGTCTCGTGCCTGAAAGACAAATCAATCAACATTGTGGTTAAGTGAACTTAACAAAAATAAAATTCTAGGGTAACACCTAACGTTTTGTTAATGAGCACTTTTGATGCGTGAAATATACGCATGAAGTAGTGGTAATTTCTGATGTACATCTAGGTACGTATGGCTCGGCAGCATCGGAACTTGTATCGTATTTAAAGCGAATCAGACCAAGAATCTTGGTATTAAATGGCGATATAATCGACATTTGGCAATTCAGTAAAAAGTACTTTCCGGAATCTCACCTAAAGGTTATCAGAGAAATTATTCGCTTAATGAGCAGCGGTACGCAAGTGCATTATATATTAGGCAATCACGACGAGGCACTTCGTAGGTTTACGGGTTTTGATTTAGGAAACCTAACCTTAGATAACAAGTTGGTATTGCATTTACCTACAGGAAAAGCGTGGATTTTTCACGGGGATGTTTTTGATTATTCCGTGCGCCAATCAAAGTGGATTGCAAAGCTGGGAGGCAAAGGATATGATTTATTGATTCTGATTAACACCATGATCAACTGGACCCTCTTGAAACTTGGAAAGGAACGAGTTTCAATAAGTAAAAAGGTAAAGGATAAGGTAAAGGGCGTTATCGCTTATGTAAATAATTTTGAGCAGAATGTTGCGGAAATTGCACGTGAAAACGGATATAAATATGTGGTTTGTGGTCACATTCATCAACCGGCAATTAAAGTATTCTCAGATTCAGAAGGTAAAGAAGACGTCACGTACTTGAATTCCGGGGATTGGGTAGAAAATCACACTGCCCTAGAATATGTGGATGGAAAATGGTCCATTTATCAATACAAAGAAAGCAATGAAATTCATCCGGAAGCGGAATTAAAACCAATTAACATTGATTTATCCATGATCCTTGAGGAACAGGTAATGTCATGAAAATTTTATATGCCATACAAGGAACGGGAAATGGCCATTTGAGTAGGGCCATCGCACTGTTGCCGACTTTAACCCAGCGCGGAGAGGTGGATATATTAATCAGTGGAAATCAATCACAATTATCTTTCCCGTCCCCAATAAAGCATCAATGTTATGGATTAACCTTTGTTGCTTCAGCAAAGGGAGGAATCGATATATTAAAAACGATAAAAGGGCTTAAGCCCCTCCGGTTTTTGAAGGAAGTTTGGTCACTACCTGTTGATGAATACGATCTTGTAATTTCTGACTTTGAACCCGTAAGCGCATGGGCTTGCAAACTAAAAGGAGTTACCTGTATCGAACTGAGCCATCAGGCCGCTGTTAGAGCTGTTGGAAGCCCGCAAACGCCGCTTTGGTTTCCTGTTGGACGATGGATTATTAGAAATTATTGCCCCAGTAAATTACGTGTTGGATTCCATTTTGAGGCATTTACCGAAAACACCTTTTATCCAATAATTCGTCAGGAAATTCTGAGTGCAACACCGGTTCAGGGCTCCCATACCTTGGTTTATTTGACGGCATTTAATCGCAGGTTTTTAGCATCTTTTTTTTCAGAAATCCCAGGTAATTTTAAGATTTATTCAAAAGATATTAAGCAAATAGAAACCGTTGATAACCTTGTTTTTTGTCCGCTAGGAACTGAAGACTTTTTAACCGATTTAATTACTGCAAACGGAGTAATTTGCGGTGCGGGGTTTGAATTACCAGCAGAGGCCTTATTTTTGAATAAAAAACTTCTAGTTATTCCGTATGCGAATCATTTTGAACAGCATTGTAATGCGCAGGCTTTAAAACAACTAGGCGTTCGGGTTCTATTTGAATTGAATCAGACTACTCAAGCGCAACTTATTACCTGGTGTTTGGAAGAAAACCCCGTGGAGTACCGCTGGGCAAATCATTTGGAACGTGCTATAGATCGGGTGTTCGATGCGGCGCAAGACCTTAGAGAAGCAATTCCAATAATTGACTAGTTGGTTTCTGATGGGGTATATTTAGCGTATAAATTACGCTGCGCATGAAATGGAGGTCCTTCTGTGCGACGATATTCGTTTTTCATATCGGAAGTAATCCAACGTGATTTAACCGTTCCTCGCCATTGAAAGTCAAAAATCTCTGTGATTTCTGCCTGAATGCTAGGGTCAAAAATGGGGGTAGCGACTTCAATTCGGTAATCCAGATTTCGCTCCATTAAATCAGCACTTCCAATATAAAACAAGGGGTTGCCATTATTACCGAACACCATACAACGCGCATGTTCAAGGTATCGATCAACGATGCTAATTACGGTCAGGTTTGGGTTTTTCTTCAAGTCGGTTTTTAAACAACAGATTCCTCGAACAATCATTTCAACATGAACCCCGGCCATACTTGCTTCGAGCAACTTTTCGATCATTTGTCGGTCGGTGAGGTTATTCAATTTAATCCGGATAAGCGCTGGTTTTTTTGCTTTGGCCAGAGCAATTTCCTTATCAATCAGTTGCACAATTTTTCTTCGGTAATTAATCGGGGAAACCATTAAGTGACGAAAACTCACGCGCTCCATATTGTTTTCAAGCAACTTAAACACTTTACCCACTTCGGTCACTACACGTTTTTCTGCAGTTAATAAAGCAAAATCCGTATAGATGCGAGAGGTTCGTTCATTGAAGTTTCCGGTACCTACATAGGCGATGGAAAGATCTTTCCCCTTATCCTGTCGTTTAATGTATAAGAGCTTGGAATGTACCTTAAGGTTTGGCGCACCATATATTACTTTTGCTCCGTGTTCTTTTAATTGGTTTGACCACTGCAGGTTATTTTCTTCATCAAAACGGGCTTGTAATTCCATAACCACCACCACCTGTTTTCTATTATAAATGGCCGCGATAAGCGCCCGCATGATTTGTGAATCAGGAGCTAGGCGATACACATTAATTTTGATTTCTGTTACCAAAGGGTCGATGGCGGCTTCGCGCAAGACATCAATGATGTAGTCGAATTTTTGATACGGAAAATGTAAAAACACATCGCGTTCTTGAATCCGTTCAAGGATTTGGTGCCCAGATTCCAGAAAGGCATGTGGATGCGGTGGTTGTGGTGCAAAGAGTAAATCTTTTCGGTTAAAATCAGGAAATTGAAGGAAATCTTTAAAATTATGGTATTTCCCACCGGGGATCGCATTGGTGGCTTTTTTTAATTCAAGGCAATTCAATAGATAAACCAATAAGTCTTCCGGCATAAATTCATCGTAAACAAAACGCACAGGAGTTCCTTTTTTTCGTTTCTTCAAACTCCGTTCGATTTTTTCAGAGTAAGATTGGGTTACATCATCATCCAAATCCAATTCAGAATCTCTCGTGAATTTAAAAGTGTATGCACTAATTTTATCTGAGGGCAACATCGAGAAGATGTTCGATAAATGAAGCCTTATGATATCATCTGCAAGAATAAAAAAGGAATCTTTTCCTTCGGTCATTACATGAAAGCGGGCTTTTCCCGGAGGAATTTGAAGAATTGCATACCGATTTGCGAGGCCCTTTTTTTGAATTTTTATTGCCAGATAGATCGCGTCATCTCGCAAATCCGGAAACGCCGCTTTTTTATCCAAAATAATCGGAAACAACATGTGTTTGAAAGTTTCCTTGAAATACAACGATACTTGATGTGTAAGACTCGGTGTAATCGTATGATCATCCACCAAATAAATCCCTTCCTTTATTAATTGTTGTGTTAGGTTCAGATAACACGATTCAAAAAGCTCTTGCTGATGAAGCACTACTTTTCGGATATCCTTATAGAGTTCTTCTGCCGTACCGTCGTATCCATAAACCTTTTTTTGTTTGAGGTTTATCATTCGTCGAACCCCTGCAACACGAACCCTAAAAAATTCATCAAGGTTGTTGGAGTAGATTCCAAGAAATCGAAACCGTTCAATTAAAGGTACTTTTTCATCACGAGCTTCTTGCAACACCCGTGCATTAAAACTTAGCCAACTGAGCTCTCGATTGATCGTTTTCATGTTCATTCTTGCGGGTTTCATGCGCCAAGATACAACAGCAAGATTAACCCAACATTAAGTGATTAAACTATTCGAATTCGAAAAGTGCAGCTCCTTTTTCAACTACCGCACCTGCCGCCACATGAATGGTCTTAACTTTTCCGATTCCACTTGATTTTAAGGTGTTTTCCATTTTCATCGCCTCTAAGGAAATTAATGGAGTTCCAGCATCAACATCCTCTCCCACCGCAACGAGCACATTAATGATCCTTCCGGGCATCGGTGCATTGAAACTTTTAATTTTCCTAACCTTTGGCTTGTCCATACCAAGCTGATGGATTAATTCATCCAAGGCATGTTTTTTTCGAATATGGAACACCCGGTGATTTATTTTAAGCACTAACTGCTGCGCTTCACTTAAATCTGAAACAACCTCCCCGTGATACTCTTCCCCTTCAAAGTCTAAGGTAAAAAATCGATGGTCTATCCAACGGATGGCCGCTCCTTCTGAAGTTGCCGTTTCTTTTTGGTCAAAAATCCAAGTCATGCGTTTTTATTTATGGTAAATATAAAATCATTTGGCTCAAGAATTTCTTCTTGAATTACACCGGTAAAATCACCAGGCATCAGTTCAAAGTGGTTCGCTAATACTTCTTCCCCAATATAGTTTAAATGGCTTGAAATTCCGAGCAGCACTTCTTCACTGCCGTGATACTGTACCTGAATTTTGTCCGTAACCTCAAGTCCACCATCTTTTCGTGCGTTTTGTATTCGATTCACCACCTCTCTTGCAATTCCCTCTCCCTTTAATTCGGGCGTAATTTCAACATCCAAGGCAACGGTGAGTATTCCATCACTGGCCACCACCCATCCAGGCACATCCTTGGTGGTAATTTCTACATCCGCTAAATCTAAGTCGATTTGCATGCCATCAAGTGTAAAGGATGCCCCTTGATTCGATTCAATGGCATGAATTTCTTCCGCAGTTAGCCCGTTAACCCAAGCAGCAATTCCTTTCATGTGTTGACCGTATTTTGGCCCTATGGTTTTAAAGTTTGGCTTGATTTGTTTCACCAGGGTACTCGCATCCATCCATTCGATGTCTTTTACATTAACTTCTGATTTCACAAGTCCCGCAATGCGATTTACATAGGATGTGAGTGGTTCTGGAAGCGTTGGAATAAGGATTCGTTTTAAGGGTTGACGCACGCGAATTTTCTCCTTCTTGCGCAAACTTAACACCATGGAGGTAATGCGTTGTGCTAAGTCAATTTCTTGCTCTAAAGCCGGGTTTAGAGCGGACACCTCACTCATTGGAAACGATGCTAAATGAACCGATTCCGCTTCTTTACCTTGGGTTAAATCTAAATATAAACGGTCCATATAAAATGGCGCTATTGGAGCAGATAAAATACTTACAGTTTTTAAACAGGTATACAAGGTTTGGTATGCCGCCAGCTTGTCTTTCGCATCATCATTTTTCCAAAATCTCCTTCTCCCTAACCGTACATACCAATTGGATAATTGATCACATACAAAATCTTGAATTTGTCTTCCCGCAAACGTTGCATCATATTGCTCATACGCCTGATCCACAGCTTGCACCAAGCTATTCAGTCTCGACAACACCCACCGGTCCATTTCCGGTCGTTCTGCCAATGGAATGTGCGATGCTGATGGGTCAAAATCATCCACATTCGCATAGAGTGAAAAGAAGGAATAGGTGTTATATAAGGTGCCAAAGAATTTCCGCTGGGTTTCTTTGATTCCGGCTTCGTCGAATTTTAAATTATCCCAAGGTTGTGCATTAGTAAGCATGTACCAACGCGTGGCATCTGCACCGAATTCAGCAAGCGTTACGAAGGGATCTACCGTATTTTGAAGTCGTTTAGACATCTTTAGTCCGTGCTTATCCAATACTAATCCATTGGAAACCAAAGATTTGTACGCGACTTTTCCGAATACAAGTGCCGATATGGTATGAAGGGTATAAAACCATCCGCGTGTTTGGTCTACCCCTTCGGCAATAAAATCAGCAGGATAGTGTGTCCCTTGATCAATAAATTCCTTATTCTCAAATGGATAGTGCCATTGTGCGAAGGGCATTGAACCCGAATCAAACCAAACATCAATTAGGTCTGATTCTCTTCGCATGGGTTTTCCACTTGGGGACACCAACACGATTTCATCCATTTTGTGTTTGTGCAAATCAATGCGTTTGTAATTTTCAGCACTCATATTACCCACTTCAAAACCAAGCAGAGGGTTTGCGCTCATTAAGCCCTTCGTTATCGATTCTTCGCAGGCTTCGTAAAGTTCTTCAACAGAACTAATACATCGTCGTTCGTCTCCAGTTTCGGTACTCCATATGGGAATGGGTATCCCCCAATATCTGGACCGTGACAAATTCCAATCATTCGCATTTTCAAGCCATTTACCAAAACGACCCGTTCCTGTTGATTCTGGCTTCCACTGTATAGTTTGATTCAGCGCCACTAAGGTGTCGCGATGCTCCGAAACGCGAATAAACCAAGAATCTAAGGGGTAATATAGTACAGGCTTATCGGTTCGCCAACAATGCGGATAACTGTGTTCATATTTTTCAACTTTGAAGGCACGTCCTTTTTCTTTCAGCTGAATGGCAATTTCGACGTCCACAGACTTCTCCGGAACATCGGCATCTTCATAATATTCTTGTTTCACGTATTTCCCCGCCAGTTCACCCATTTCCGGCCTAAATCGACCTTGTAAATCCACTAAAGGAACAGGTTGACCAGTTTCATTGAGCACTAACAGTGGAGGAACACCCGCTTCTTGCGCTACACGGGCATCATCTGCACCAAAGGTTGGAGCAGTATGTACAATTCCGGTCCCATCTTCAGTAGTTACAAACGCCCCGCCAATTACTCTGAACGCCTCTTCGGCTTGTTCGTATGGCAAACAATACGGAAGGAGTTGTTCGTACCGCAAGCCCAATAAGTCCTTTCCTTTATGAGAATCACCGACGAAGAACGGAATCGTTTTTCTGTCTTCTGGCAACACCAGTTCTTCCAAGGAACTCACAGCAACAAATTCTTTTCCGAATAAGGAAGACGCAAGCGCCTTGGCACAGATCACCTCAATGCTTTCGTAAGTATACGGATTAAACGTGTGCACAAGCACATAGTCAATTCCTGGTCCGACTGTTAATGCAGTATTGGAAGGAAGCGTCCATGGCGTGGTAGTCCAAGCTAAAAAGTATCGATTATCAGTATAGGTTCCCCATGGATTGTCTTGGTTCGGGAGCCATTTGAATTGGGCTACAACGGAGGTGTCTTTCACGTTTTTATAGCAACCCGGTTGATTCAGTTCATGAGAAGACAACCCGGTGCCTGCTTTCGGTGAATACGGTTGAATGGTATATCCTTTATAAAGCAAGTTCTTTTCGTAGAGCTGTCCGAGCAACCACCACACAGACTCCATGTATTTACTGTCGTAGGTCACATAAGGATCACTCATATCCACCCAATAACCCATGTCTTTGGTGAGCTTATTCCAAATGTCGGTGTATTTCATGACCGCTTTTTTACATGCGGCGTTATATTCATCAATCGTGATTTTGGTTCCGATGTCTTCTTTGGTGATTCCAAGTTCTTTTTCTACACCAAGTTCAACGGGCAAGCCATGGGTGTCCCAACCGGCTTTACGGTTTACTTTATAGCCTTTTAGGGTTTTATATCGACAAAAGGTGTCTTTTATCGCACGGCCCATGACATGGTGAATACCAGGAACACCATTTGCAGAAGGGGGGCCTTCATAAAACACAAAGTTTCCTTCGGATCCTTTTTGATCAATAGATTTTTTAAAAATATCGTTTGCCTCCCAATAAGCGAGTAATTCTTCTGTGATGTTTGGCAGATTTAGCCCTTTATATTCCCGAAACCCCATGGTTGTGGTTGATTTTAATAAGGCTCAAAATTACGAAGAAATGCGCAAAAATCAGGCAGAAATTACCTGAAGCACTGCGAGATGTTTTGTAACTTTACCATAAAAAATGCGCAATCAATTATTCCTTTTTACTCTCTTACTGGCCTTGTCGTCATTCGCACAATCGTTTGTGCTGCCTAAATTGCCCTATGCATACAGTGATTATGCACCAAATATTGATGCCCAAACGATGGAAATTCACCTAACAAAACATCACCAGGCCTATGTGAATAACCTGAACAAGGCCATTAAAGGAACAATGTTGGAAGGTATGTCTTTGCAGGAAATTTTATTATCCATTCCTCCGGTTGCAGCCGATGCGGTTAGGAACAATGCGGGGGGGCATTATAACCATAGTTTGTTCTGGGAAATTTTGGCACCAAAATCAAAACAAGGCGATTGTGGTTCTTCGCTAAATCAAGCAATTGTTTCAGACTTTGGAAATATAGATTCCCTCAAGAAGCAGATGTTTAGTGCGGCAATGAGTCGTTTTGGCTCGGGATGGGCTTGGCTCATGGTTACGCCAACGGGTTCTTTGAAGGTCCTTTCTACCCCAAACCAAGATAATCCGTTAATGGGTGTGTGCGAAGATCGTGGAATCCCAGTGTTAGGAATCGACGTATGGGAACACGCTTACTATTTAAATTACCAAAATAGACGCGCCGATTATTTAACAGCGGTTTGGGACCTTGTCGATTGGTCTAAAGTCACTGAAAAATATGATGCGGCTAAATCAAATACGAGCTTGCTTTCCCGACTGACAAGCGTCAAGAAAAACAAAAAAAAGGGGAATTAATCATTTTAAAAACGTCATTTCAATTCTCGGGAGAACTTTTTATTACATTATCCGTAATGAAGGATAATACCACTTGTTAATGAGTCACGAACTAACCAAAGAGTTTTTACAGGAAATACGACTACGTGTTGCCAACGACGATTCGGCTTGGCTTATTGATCAGGTTCTGCACCTGCACTATGCGGATATTGCGGAAATTCTGGATGAACTTTCAAACGAAGAGGCTAAGTACATTTATTATTTGGCCGAGGACGAAGACCTTCAGGCGGATATTTTAATGGAATTAGACGAGGAGGTGAGGGATCGATTCATCGCTTCGTTGTCCTCAAAAGAAATCGCGGATCAGCTTGAGAATTTGGATTCCGATGATGCAGCCGACATCTTAGCAGAACTACCCAAAGATCAAATCCATGAGGTTATCTCCCAAATGGAGGATGATGATGCGGCGGAAGATATCGTAGACTTATTGAATTACGATGAAGATACCGCTGGAGGGCTCATGCAAAAAGAGTTTTTTCAAGCGCATGTAGAATGGACAGTTCGCCGGGCCTTAATTGAATTGCGGAAGCAAGCGGAAGACGTTGAAAAGGTATACAATATCTTTGTTGTGAATGAATCGGACCAACTTGTGGGGGTGCTCTCCTTAAAAAGATTGTTGTTTGCTGATACCCGCACAACGATAGAAGAACTCTATCAATCTAAAAATATCATCAAGGTTAAAACAAGCGATACGGCCGAAGAAGTAGCTCGGATCATGGAGAAATATGACTTGGTTTCTATCCCTGTTGTAGATTATCAAAACAAACTGGTGGGTAGAATTACCTTAGATGACGTGGTGGATTTTATTCGTGAAGAAGCGGATAAGGACTTTAAAATGGCAACGGGTATTAGTGACCGGACAGATGCAAATTCTTCCTTTTGGAAATCTGGGTTTTCAAGGCTACCATGGTTGATTATTGCGATGGTGGGTGGTACGATAGGAGCAAAGGTGATTTCAAGTTTTGAAGGGGGAATTTCAAAAATACCCGCTTTAGCCTTTTTTATTCCGTTAATTACTGCCATGGGAGGAAATGTCGGCGTACAATCTTCCGCAATTGTGGTGCAGTCTATTGCAAAAGGTGATCACGGCTTAAAACGAATTTTTCCAAGGTTGGTTAGAGAAGCCGGAGTAGGATTAATGAATGGCATTATTTTATCTGGACTCATATTCGGAATTGCCTCGGTTTTTTCAGGAATTCAGTTAGCAACGGTGGTTAGTTTATCCTTGTTAACCGTGATTGTATTTGCAGCAACCTTTGGTACGCTGTTTCCGATGTTGCTTCATCGATATCGCATTGATCCAGCGCTCGCGATTGGTCCATTTGTTACTACATTGAATGATATTATTGGGTTGTTTATATATTTTAGTATTGGAATGCTCCTTTTTAATTTATGAGAGCCCAAACATCCCTTATCTTTGCACCGATAAACCAATAGTGAATGAGTCAAGAATTATCTGAACAAGAATTACAACGCCGATCCTCTTTAGCTAAATTAAGAGAACTTGGGATTGAACCGTATCCTGCAGCAACATTTCCAGTTTCGCATTTGGCGGAATCTGTTAAGACCGAATATATAGAAAATAATCCGGTAAAAATGGCGGGAAGAATGATGAGTCAACGCATTATGGGTAAGGCTTCTTTCGCAGAATTACAGGATAGTTCTGGTCGTATTCAGCTGTATATTAATCGCGATGAACTTTGTCCCGGAGAGGATAAAACTTTTTATAACGAAGTGTTCAAAAAACTACTTGATTTAGGAGATTTTATCGGGATAGAGGGAACAGTATTCAAAACCCAAGTGGGAGAAATTTCTATCAATGTCACTTCGATTACCGTATTGAGTAAGTCCTTAAAACCGCTGCCACTGCCAAAAGTTGATGCAGATGGAAATACGCACGACGGATTTACGGATGCTGAATTGAGATACCGACAACGTTATGTTGATTTAGTAGTTAATCCAAGTGTTAAAGACACCTTCATCAAGCGATCTCAGGTGTTTTCAGTAATGCGAAAGGCGTTTGACCGCTTTGGTTTCTTAGAGGTGGAAACTCCAATTTTACAACCCATTCCTGGTGGAGCAACCGCAAGGCCTTTTGTTACGCATCACAACGCCTTAGATATGCCCTTGTATTTGCGTATTGCAAATGAGCTGTATTTAAAACGATTAATTGTCGGTGGATTCGATGGGGTCTTTGAATTCGCAAAAGACTTCCGCAATGAAGGCATGGACCGAACCCATAACCCAGAGTTTACGGTTATGGAATTGTATGTTGCGTACAAAGACTATGAGTGGATGATGAATTTTACTGAATCGCTCATTGAAGAAATTGCATTAGCCGTTTGCGGGACAACAGAAATTCAAATGGGCGACCAGCAGATTTCACTTAAAGCCCCATTCAAACGAATCAGCATGCGCGACGCAATTCTTGAACACACGGGCTTTGATATTGCAGAGAAAACGGAAGATCAGCTTCGTGACATTTGTCGACAATTGAATATTGAAACTGCGCCAGAAATGGGAATCGGAAAATTGATTGATGAGATTTTTGGAGAGAAATGTGAGTCAAAATACATTAATCCGACCTTTATCACGGAATATCCCATTGAAATGTCTCCTTTGTGTAAACGTCACCGGACGAACCCTGCCCTAACCGAGCGTTTTGAATTAATGATCAATGGAAAAGAAGTAGCGAATGCCTATTCTGAGCTCAACGACCCAATTGATCAGCGAGCGCGATTCGAGGCGCAATTAGCGCTTTCTGAACGTGGAGATGATGAAGCGATGTTTATTGATCAAGATTTTCTTCGGGCTTTAGAATACGGGATGCCACCAACTTCAGGAATAGGAATAGGAATGGACCGTTTAGTGATGTTATTAACCGATAATCATTCGATTCAAGAGGTACTATTTTTCCCACAAATGCGTCCAGAGAAGAACGTAACATTGACGGAGTTAGACCATCAGATTTTGAATGCATGTTCAGATGACCCCACACCCTTAGCAGATGTCCGCGCAACAATTGATTGTAGCAATAAACAATGGGATGTTAGCCTTAAAACCCTCACAAAGAACCAACTCTTAAAGGTATTTAAGGAGGAAGACGTGCTCTATATTAAAAAGTGCTAAATAGCCTTAAGTATTTCTTCTAGCGAAAACCCTTTTGATAGCAAAAAGCGAACAATTTTAGCCTTTTTCTTTGGTCCTTCATCCTCGCCTTTTAAACTGTTTTGTTTTTTATGAAGCCAAATCAACAGGTGTGTTGCATGATCTGATTTAGATAAGGTAGAGAGTGCTTGATCAATAATGGATTCGGAAATGTGGTGGGCTATTAATCCGGATTTAATGCGTTGAGCACCCCAACGTTTTATGCTGCTTTTCCCTTGAACATAAGCTTCTACAAACCGAGATTCGTTAAGAAAATTTTTTGCAACAAGATGTTGGATTATGGTTTCGACCTGTATTTCTGTCGCGCCCTTCCTTTTTAATTTAACTTTTATTTCAAACGGGCTTCGTTCTTGATATGCACAAAAACGCTCCAATTCAATAATTAATCGATGTGTTTCCCCATCGAGTGCCATTACTGCTCAATAATTTCTTGTTGCTTGTCTACAAATTTGTATTCCAAGATGTGAAATGCTGTATTCGGAGTAATTGGAATCCAGGTTTTAAATTTAAAATACCATTTCCATTGTATAGACCTGAATAAACCACCCTTTTTAAAATACCCTTCAAGGTAGGGGTGTACTTGCAGTGATACGTCTTTAATCCCGCGGTCTTGAATCATATAACCGAGGTTGTTTTCTATTTCTTCTGCATAGAGAATACTTGCTTGGATTTCCCCGGTCCCGTTACATGTCGGACAAGACTCATTGGTTTCTATTTCGGTTACTTCACGAACTCGTTGTCTTGTAATCTCAACAACTCCAAATTTAGAAGGAGGAATGATGTTGTGTTTTGCACGGTCATTCTTCATGAACAACTTGATTTTATCGTATAAAATCCGATTATTCTCTCGGTCGTGCATGTCGATAAAGTCAATACAGATGATTCCTCCCATATCTCTCAATTGGAGAATGCGAGCAATTTCTTCAGCGGCTTCAACATTGGTTGCCAAGGCATTTGACTCTTGACCGTCTGCCCCCTTACGGTTTCCACTGTTCACATCGATAACATGCATTGCTTCCGTATGCTCAATGATTAGATAACCACCGCTCGGCATGGGCACTTTTTTACCAAAAAGAACTTTGATTTGCTTATTAATGCCGTACCGTTCGAAAATAGGAATGCGCCCATCATACAGTTTTACAATACTGTTCTTCCCCGGTGCAATTTGTTGCACATAGGTAGAGATTTCTTCATACAACTCAGAAGAATTCACATGTACATTACTGAAATCTGCGTTTAATAAATCACGTAAAATAGATGAGGTGGTATTAATTTCACCAAGAATTCGTTTTGGAGAATTACTGCCTTTTAGGTTTTTATATATCGAATCCCACTTTTCAAGCAATTGTGCCAAATCTTGTTGGATGTCTTCTGCGGTTTTGTTTTCAGCAACCGTGCGAATAATCGCACCGAAATTCTTAGGCAACAATCCTTCCATCACTTCTTTCAAACGCTTTTTCTCTTCGTTTGAGCGTATTTTTTGCGAGACTGAAATCTTAGATGAAAACGGCGCTAAAACGATGTATCTACCAGCTAATGTTATTTCTGAGGAAAGACGAGGACCTTTGGATGAAATCGGTTCTTTTGCCACCTGAACCAACACAAACTGGCTTGACGAAAGTAACCCATCAATTTTACCATCTTTTTGAAGCTCCGCTTCAGGCTTGAAGTATTGTAGCGAGGAAACACTTTGTTTTCCGCGCATTACTTCTTTTGTGTATTTATTTAATGAATTGAAATTTGAGCCAAGATCTAGGTAATGCAAAAAGGCATCACGATCGTAACCCACATCTACAAAAGCCGCGTTAAGGCTAGGGGACAATCGGCGAATTTTACCTAAATAAATATCACCAACAGCGAAATCTGAATTTCCCCGTTCTTCATGAAGCTCAATCAGCTTCCCTTCACGCAACAATGCCAGCCAAACACCATTCGGCCGAACATCTACAATAAGTTCTAAACTCAAGGGAGTATTTTTTGACTGTTAAATCAGCCAAATAAGACTAACTAAAGAAATTATTTTTTCTTCTTATGACGATTTTTTCTCAATCGTTTTTTACGCTTGTGCGTAGCCATCTTATGTCTTTTTCTTTTTTTACCGCTTGGCATGGTTCAATATATTTAAGTGTTGTAGAATCTATGTAAAACAAAAACTCCCAATAAAGGGAGTGCAAAGGTAAACCAAATAAAAATTATTTGCAAAAAAAGGCTATTTAACCTTTACTTTGTTTTTTACTTGCTCTACAAATACTTTTGCTGGTTTGAATGACGGAATGTTGTGAGCAGGAATAATAATCGTTGTGTTTTTGGAGATGTTACGACCGGTTTTTTGCTTTCGTTCCCGTACCACAAAGCTCCCAAACCCTCGCAAATAAACGTTTTGACCATTTGTTAGCGACGATTTAATGAACTCCATCATAGACTCAACGGCACGCGACACCTCGTTGCGCTCCAATCCGGTTTCCTCTGAAATTTTCGCAATAAGATCTGCTTTAGTCATTTTTGATTGATGTTAATAAAGTGTGACAATTTGTAATTTCGCGGAACAAAAATAGCGCAGAAATCCACTAAATCGTTGATTTTTACTAAAAAATATATCAAAAAAAACGTAAATGTCTAATATTCAACGTGCAATCTTATCGTGGTATGACCAAAATAAACGCGAATTACCCTGGAGAACATCTAAAAACCCTTATTTTATTTGGATTAGCGAAGTCGTTTTGCAGCAAACTCGTGTGGAGCAGGGAGCACCATTTTTCTATCGATTAACTTCCGTTTTCCCAAGCATTGAAGACTTAGCGTCTGCTGATGAAAAAGATGTGCTTCTTGCGTGGAAAGGACTGGGTTATTATTCTCGAGCCAGAAACTTGCATAAGGCCGCTCGGCAAATCATGGAAAGCTATCAAGGTGTCTTTCCAACGAATCATACGGAGTTAATTAAACTCGCAGGAATAGGAGGATACACGGCGGCGGCAATAAGTTCAATTAGCTTTAACGAGCCTGTAGCAGCAATTGATGGTAACGTTATTCGTATTGTTTCAAGGCTTTTAGATCTTCCGGGCCCAGTAGAATCAGCTCAAACAGCAAAAGTGATAAAGCAGTTTGCGAATGAAATACTTTCTAAAAACCGACCGGGTGATTTTAATCAGGCCTTGATGGATTTGGGATCCTTGATTTGCACACCAAAATCACCCGCCTGTCCCGAGTGCCCTGTAATGGAGGTTTGTATAGCAAGAGCAAACAATTCCCAACATCTTCGACCCGTTAAGAAGCCGAAAAAAAAGGCGGTTAATCGGTTTTTGATTTTTAAAATAATAATTAATCAAGGTAAAATCCTGATGGTACAGCAGCAAAAAGGGTCTATTTGGGAAAATCTCCATTTATTTCCATTTGAAGAACACCCCTCAGAAGATGCGTTTCTTTCTGCATTAAACCTTGAAAACAAGGTGTTGATGGACCCCTCATTACACGTTTTGAGTCACCAGCGCTTGAATTATGCGGTTCTTATATCTGAAAACAACCCACCCATCACGCATGGAAATTGGTTCACCCTAGATGAGATCCAAGACCTTCCAGCCCCAATTTTAGTTCCACGCATATTAACACATATAGAAAATCAATTGGCACCTTTATTTTAATGTTAATTTTGCACCATGATAGATCTTAAATACACCTCAGCGGCCAAAGACAGCGTTCGTATTAGCATAGGAACTGAAGATAGCTTTAAAGAAAACATCCTGTGGGACTACAATAAGGGAGCACAGTGGGATATTTTTGTTTCCCCGAAGCTCTTTAAAGAATCTCAAGAAAAACAACGAATTACTGGTTCCGAAATCTATCGATTGGTTCAACACGAAACCACCACCTTGATTATGGATGTTGAGGAGGAATTATTTTCCCTTATTGAAGGAATCCTATTAGCGGATTATCGGTTTGACCGATTCTTATCGAAGAAGAAGTCGCCAAAACTAACGACAATTCAGGTGCCGAAAACCGTATCAAAATCCGCCATTGCTCAATTAACGACAACAGCCACAGCCGTTTCTTGGGTTCGTGACATGGTAAATCTGCCCGTTTCTCATTTAAATGCTGTTGATTTTGCCAAGGAGATTAAGGCGCTTTGTGAAGCAAAACATTGTTCAGTTGATATACTCAACCATACAAAGATTAAAGCAATGAAGATGGGTGGGCTTTTAGCCGTTAATAAAGGTTCTTTTACTCCACCAACGTTTACAGTAATTCACTACAAGCCTTCAAAACGAACGAATAAGAAGCCAATTGTGTTGGTTGGAAAAGGCGTGGTCTACGACACAGGAGGCCTGAGCCTTAAGCCAACACCGGGTAGCATGGATTCTATGAAAAGCGATATGGCGGGTGCAGCATTGGTAGCTGGCGCGATTTATATGCTTTCTGAATTGGCAGTTCCTGTTGAAGTTATCGGCCTCATTCCAGCAACCGACAACCGACCGGGGGGAGAGGCCTATGCACCTGGAGATATAATTAAAATGTTTAACGGCTCCACCGTTGAAGTGTTAAACACCGACGCTGAAGGCAGAATGATTCTTGCTGATGCCCTGTCATATGCGGATAAATTTAATCCAGAACTAGTGTTAAGCGCTGCTACACTTACGGGTGCCGCCCTGAGAGCGATTGGTACCAGCGCATCCATTGCCATGGGCAACGCCGATCCTACGGCACTAGAACAACTTCAAACCTCTGGATTTCAAACCCACGAGCGTGTTGTTACGTTTCCTTTTTGGGACGATTATTTAGAGCCGATGAAATCGGAAATCGCAGATTTAAAGAATATTGGCGGCTCAGATGCCGGAATGATTACTGCCGGAAAGTTCCTTGAAACCTTTGTTAAGGCCCCATATATTCACTTAGATGTTGCGGGACCAACATGGCTTGAAGCCCCAAAACACTACCGTCCGAAAGGCGGAACAGGCTATGGGGTTCGTTTGCTATTCGACTTCATTATAAATTATCCGAAATGGACAAAGAACAAAACCAACAAATGAAGATAGGAATTACCTGCGGCGACCCAGCGGGGATTGGGCCAGAACTTATTGTTAAAATGTTTGCTGACCATCGGTTATTGCAAGAGACAACGATTATAGCCTATTGCCCTTTATTCTTAATTAATAAATGGAAAAAACAACTAAATCAGGAAGACTTACCAGTTCAAACAATTCAAAACATTAACCAAGCACAACTAGGAAAGCTAAACATTGTGAGTCCTAAGGAACACATAGAAGTTGTTGAAGGAAAGCCCACAGAGTCCTCGGCTAAAATCGCTCTATGGGCATTGGAAAAATCCGCCGAAGATTTAGCAGCAAAAACCCTAGACGGTATTGTTACGGCTCCGGTATCAAAACAAAACATACACAGCATCACCCCTGGGTTTACAGGCCATACAGAATATTATAATGAACGATTTAAAGCAGAAGGAGCCTTAATGGTGCTCTGTGAAGGACGGTTGAAGGTGGCATTAGCTACGAATCACATTGCAATCAAGGATATTCCCGCTGCAGTTGTTAAAGATACGGTTGTTGGGGCAATTAAAAACCTTGACTTAATGCTCAGACAGGATTTCAATATTATTAAACCAAAAATTGCTGTGCTTGGGCTCAATCCGCATGCGGGCGAATCGGGAACTATTGGGTTAGAGGAAATGGAGCAGATCTCACCGGCAATTAGCAATGCAAAAAACGCAGGCATTTTGGCTTTTGGTCCGTATTCTGCTGATGGTTTTTTTGGAGCTGGTCTTTGTTTTGAATTTGATGCCGTGTTGGCAATGTACCACGACCAAGGACTAACCGGTTTCAAAGCAATTGCATTTGATGGCGGAGTTAATTACACGGCGGGTCTATCTGTTATAAGAACTTCACCAGGACATGGAACAGCTTTTGATCTCGCAGGAAAAGGCGAGGCCTCGGTGGAAGGAATGAGAAGCGCATTGTATGCTGCAATCGATGCGGCTAGAAATAGACGGAATTTTAAATTAAATAATTCAAACCCATTGGGCTTTACTGCAGGCCATAAGGAATCGGAAGGGATTGCTTAAACAACGTTCTTTGGGCAATTCAAAAAAATGCAGTACCTTTACACCCGCCTTTTTAATCATGCTAAAAAGTAGTCCATACATACTGCAGTTTTCAGGGTTGAAACTTGGCAACCACAGCTTCGAGTTTATACTGGAGGCATCGTTCTTTGATTCTTGTGAGAATTTTGGAGTACAAAAAGGTGTAGGTATAGCCAGGGCTGAATTGGAAAAGAAAGAGACTATGATGTTGCTTTCTTTGACGCTTAATGCATCGCTTGAAGTTTTATGTGATCGATGTAACGAAAACATGAGTCTCGACGTAAATGGACACATGGAGTTGATTTATAAATTTGGCACTGAGGAATCCTTGGATGAATCTTTGGTTATTCTTCCACCAGACAGTTATCAGATTGATATGTTTCAGCCCGTATATGAACTTCTCGTGGTTTCCTTGCCGACGAGGTTCATTCATCCAAATGACGGGTGTGATCCAGAAGTGTTAAAGTTTTTAAATACACCACCACCATCACAAGAAAAAAAGATCGAATCTGACCCGAGATGGTCAGCGTTGAATAAATTGAATTAAAATAAATATAATAAGTAAAAATGGCACATCCTAAACGTCGTATTTCTACCACACGAAGAGACAAAAGAAGAACCCATAAAAATGCGGTTGCTGCAAATGTTGCAACTTGTCCTACTACAGGTCAACCACATTTATTTCATCATGCACACTGGCACGAAGGAAAACTATATTACAAAGGGAAGGTCGTAGCAGAGAAAGAAGAGGCGGCAGCATAATTACCTCTCAATGAATATTGGTTTAGATGTTTCTGGCGGTGATTTTGCGCCGAAGGTAAATCTATTGGGCGCTGTTCAAGCAAATCAAGCATTGAGCGGTCGTTCTCGTATTTTTCTTTTTGGTGACGAAACAGAAATACGTAATGGTCTTGCCTCGTTAGATGAAGACCCTGCGAATTTCGAAATTATTCACTCGCCGGAAATCATTGGAATGGAGGATCATCCAACTCGGGCCTTTTCTCGAAAACCAAATGCATCTATTGCCATTGGTTTTGATTATTTGAGTGAGGGTAAAATAGATGTTTTTGCAAGCACGGGAAATACCGGTGCAATGTTGGTTGGAGCAATTTACAAGATTAACACGATTCCGGGGGTTATTAGACCCTGTATCACGGCAACTATTCCTTGCATCAATGGAAAAAAATCAGTTTTATTGGATGTGGGTTCTAATGCAGATTGCAAGGTAGATGTGCTTTATCAATTCGCGGAATTAGGCTCATTGTACGCTGAACACATACTAAAAATAGAAAAGCCAAGAATTGGGTTGCTGAATATTGGAGAAGAAGAGTCAAAAGGAAATCTTCTAACACAAGCAGTTTACAAGTTGCTGCAAGACTCAGATTCAATTAATTTTATTGGGAATGTTGAGGGTAGAGATGTTTTTACAAACAAGGCAGATGTCATTGTTTGTGATGGCTTCACCGGAAATATCGTGTTAAAAGAAGCCGAAGGGTTTTATAATTTGGTGAAAGCGAGAGGAATTGAAGATGATTATTTCAATTTGTTTAATTTTGAGAATTACGGCGGCACCCCCATACTCGGAGTAAAAGGGAACGTCGTTATAGGCCATGGGTCCAGTAACGAAACTGCTGTATTAAATATGATTCTACATGCCCATCAAGTTGCTGAAAACAAGTTGTCGGTCAGAATCACTAAAGCATTTAAATAATGAGTAAAGTTTACGCGGCAATTACAGGAGTTCAAGGGTATGTTCCAGAAGATATTCTTTCGAACGAGGATTTAGCTAAAATTGTTGATACCTCCGACGAATGGATTACAACCCGAACGGGTATAAAAGAGCGCCGAGTAATGAAGAATGGCGCTTCTTCAGATATGGCCGCTAAAGCCGTCGAAGGCTTGCTGCAAAAAACAAATACCGACCCACTAGACATTGAGTTAGTCATTGTAGCCACAGTTACGCCAGATTATCCCTTCCCGAGCACGGCTAATGTCTTGTGTGATAAAACGGGTATGACCAATGCCTGGGGGTATGATTTAATTGCGGCTTGTTCGGGATTTATCTACGCAATATCCACCGCCGCACAGTTTATTGAAACAGGACGATATAAAAAAGTGGTTGTGGTTGGGGTAGATAAAATGACTTCAATACTTGATTATGAAGACCGTACCACATGTGTGATTTTTGGAGATGGAGCAGGAGCTGTGTTATTAGAGCCAAACCATGAGGGAATGGGTGTTCAAGACTTTATTCTGCGCAGCGACGGTTCGGGTAGAGAATATCTAGTTCAGCCTGCCGGAGGATCGGTTAATCCAGCCAGTATTCAGACGGTAGAAAACAGAATGCACTACGTTAAGCAAGAGGGCAAACAGGTCTTTAAATTTGCTGTAACTAACATGGCTGAAGTTTCCGCTGAAATCATGGAGAAAAACAACTTAAGCAGTGACGATGTTGCCTGGTTAGTACCTCATCAAGCAAATTTGCGTATTATTGATGCTACCGCTAACCGAATGGGCTTACCCAAGGAAAAAGTAATGATTAACATTCAAAAATATGGTAACACCACAGCCGGCACACTACCGCTTTGCTTGTGGGATTATGAGAAACAACTAAAAAAAGGAGATAATATAATTTTGAGTGCCTTTGGTGGTGGATTTACTTGGGGTGCAGTATATATTAAATGGGCATATAATTCTTAATTTTACACTATGAATAACGAAGAAATTAAAGATCTAATCAAACTAGTTTCAAAGCTTGGTCTTGGAAAGGTTGAAATTGAAAAAGATGGATTTAAAATAAATATTAAAGGACCAAACCTTGTTCCTTCTGGCGTTTACATGGCACCACCAGTGGCTGCGCCAGTAATGAATTCAGCTCCGGCTCCTGTTCCAGCACCAGCTTCAAACAATACGGAGGCTGCTGCTTCAACTCCATCAGAAAGCACTTCGACCATTACGATTAAATCCTCAATGATTGGAACATTTTATCGGTCTTCAAGTCCCGATAAACCACCTTTTGCAGAAGTTGGTTCAGAAATCAAAAAAGGTGATAAAATTTGCATTATTGAGGCAATGAAATTGTTCAATGAAATCGAATCCGAAGTAAGCGGTAGAATTGTGAAAGTGCTTGTGGATGACGCTACACCCGTAGAATTCGATCAGCCCCTGTTCTTGGTTGAACCTGCATAACTATCACATATGTTTAAGAAAATTCTAATTGCCAATCGTGGTGAAATAGCCATGCGTGTTATACGTACCTGTAAAGAAATGGGAATTAAAACAGTGGCTGTCTATTCCACTGCAGATAAAGATTCACTACCCGTTAGGTTTGCAGACGAAGCAGTATGTATTGGACCTCCTGTAAGTTCAAAATCATACTTATCCATCCCAAATATAATCGCAGCAGCAGAGATTACAAATGCAGATGCTATTCATCCAGGATATGGATTCCTTTCTGAAAATGAAAAATTTTCAAGGGTATGTCAGGAGCATGGCATCAAATTTATCGGTGCCCTTCCTGAACAAATTGCAGCCATGGGCGATAAAGCAACAGCAAAAGCAACAATGATTAAGGCAGGCGTACCTTGTATTCCGGGATCTGAAGGCTTGTTGAAAGATGTTGATGACGCGAAAGTTAATGCAGAACGAATCAAGTACCCTGTAATTTTGAAGGCTACAGCTGGTGGTGGTGGAAAAGGAATGCGCATTGTTTGGAAAGAAGAGGACCTACAAGAAGCTTGGGATTCTGCCCGTCAAGAGGCAGCGGCAGCTTTTGGTAACGATGGTGTGTACATGGAAAAATTCATTGAAGAACCGCGTCACATAGAAATTCAAATTGCTGGAGACCAATACGGAAATGCCTGTCATCTTTCAGAAAGAGATTGCTCTATTCAACGGAGACACCAGAAATTAGTAGAAGAAACGCCTTCTCCCTTCATGACCTCAGAACTTAGAGATAAAATGGGTGAAGCCGCGATTAAAGCAGCAAAAGCCGTTCGTTATGAAGGTGTTGGTACTGTTGAATTCCTTGTCGATAAGAACCGCGATTTTTATTTCATGGAAATGAACACACGAATCCAAGTAGAACACACCATTACGGAAGAGGTTATAAATTTCGACTTGGTAAAAGAGCAAATTAAACTAGCCGCTGGCGAGAAAATTTCCGGAAAGAATTACACCCCAATTCTCCATGCAATTCAATGCAGAATTAATGCGGAGGACCCGTATAATGATTTCCGCCCTTCTCCTGGAAAAATCACTGATTATCACTCACCAGGAGGCCATGGTGTGAGAATAGATACCCACGTTTATGCGGGATATACCATTCCCCCAAATTACGATTCCATGATTTCAAAGTTAATTGTGGTGGCGCAAACGCGAGAGGAAGCGATACTCAAAATGCGTCGGGCATTGGATGAGTATATCATTCAAGGGGTTAAAACCACGATACCTTTCCATCAAAAATTAATGCAAGACCCCAAGTTTATTGAGGGGGATTTTACCACAAAGTTCATGGAAACCTTCGTTCTGTAAGGTCAAAAGCCATAAATAATCATTGTGCTTCTATTTATAAAGGTGATTTGCTAAATTTAATGCATCTCACCTACTATGATATTTCTAACTAAATCGTTTAGTGATTTTATTAAAGCCCTGATTTCCAATCGCTATCTAAGGGTGCTTGTTTTCTTTGCGCTTTTTCTATGTACTTCAACAGTTAACGCACAGGCATTTTGTAATAATCCCCTCGGCTCACTCGCCCCGAATTTAACGTGGCAGTATCAGTCTCATAATGCACTCGGTTATTATTCATTTAATGCGACAGCTGGATGCACCTACCAATTTACCTATTGTAATAGTTTTGCTCCCTCTGCTTCTTACAGCGGAGATACTTACATTACAATATCAAGTGGCATAGTTACCGGGGCATTAACCACTAATGATGATTATTGCGGCCTAGGCTCTTATTTATCTTGGACAGCACCCTCTACGGGAATATTTTATTTTAATGTGGGAAATTGTTGTTCTCCACAATGTGGGAATATTTCAACCAGGACGTTTGGATATCGTTCAACAAACTGTTCAGGTACAACGCCCGCACCCACTGGAATAACAGCCTCAAGTAATACCATTTGTTCGGGACAAAGCGTAACATTAACTGCTTTAGGTGCTTTTGGCACACAGTTCTGGTATACAGGATCGTGTGGGGGAGCTCAAATCGGAACGGGTGCAACCCTTACCGTAACTCCAAACACAACAACAACATATTATGTAAACAATAATAGCGGTGGACAATTCGGGCCAAATTGTGCTACGATTACCATTACCGTAAACCCCTCACCTCCAGCGCCAACAGTTACAGGAAACACCGTCTTTTGTGGTTCTGCGAGTACGACGCTTACGGCTTCGGGGGGCAACAACAACTTTTATTGGTATTCAAACGCTAACGGCACGGGGCAAGTAGCTACAGGGGCCGTTTTTAATACACCCGTGCTCAACTCAACAACAACCTACTATGTTTCCGAGGGACAAATGTCGCCGCCCGTTGCGGCGAACCCGGTTACATTTAATTTTTCGGGAGTCATTCAAAGTTATACTGTTCCGGCAGGTGTTTCGTCTGTGACATTTGATATTCGCGGTGCAGGCGGAGGAAGTTCTGGGGGGATACAAGGAGGACAAGGCGGTAGGATTACAGGTACTGTACCGGTTACTCCGGGTACAACCTATTCAATAATTGTTGGAGGTGCGGGTCAGACAAGAACATACAACCGTTCAGCTTCTGGCGGAGGTGGGTTCTCAGGTATTTTACTAGGCAACACCCATATCGTATCAGCAGGAGGTGGCGGTGGCGCTGCCGGAGATGGAGGAGCAGGGGGAGCTGGTGGTGCTGGTGGTGCTCAAAATGGTGTTTCATCTTCTTGTGGAGCAGGTGGACAAGCAGGTGCTGGCGCACAGGCCGGGGGATTAGGCGGCAATGGACTTATTAACGGTGGTAATGGCTCAGGAACAGGAGGGGGAAATGGAGGTGCTGGAGGAAACAACCGTGCTGGTGGTGGTGGTGGTGGTGGCTTCGGTATCAATGCGGGTATTGGCGGAGCTCAAGCTACTGTTGGGGGACAAGGCGGAAATGGGGGATTCGGTGGCGGCGGTGGTGGTGGCGGCGGTGGCTGGGGAAGTGGGAATCCACGTCTTTCCGCGGGCGGCGGTGGCGGCGGCGGGTATTCCGGCGGCGGAGGGGGAAGTGTTAGTGTCAGCTGCGGCGGAAGTGGTGGTGGTGGTGGTGGCGGCGGGAGTAACTTTGCTGATCCTTCCGCGACAAATGTTGCAAGTTTCATTGGAGGCGGGGCAAGCCCTGCTAATAATGGTCAAGTTATTATTACTCCAATCGTTGGAGCTGCAGGCTGTGCTAGCCCATTGGTGCCTGTTACAATAACAATCAACCCCTCTCCAACAATTACTGTATCCGGAGTTACAATCTGTTCGGGTCAAACCGCCACATTAACAGCAACAACAAATATGCCGGGCGGAACATTTACTTGGAGCCCAGGCAACCTAACTGGATCATCCATAAATGTGTCGCCAAATGCAACAACGCAGTACACGGTAAGTTATACCTTGGCTGGTTGTGGTACAGTAACTGCAAATGCTACAGTAACAGTAAATCCATCACCTGCTGCTCCAACAGCGAATAATGTGACATTATGCGGTCCAGGCATAGCCACATTAACAGCAACGGGAGGACAAAACAATAATTATGTTTGGTATTCAAATGCAAACGGTACAGGTCAACTTTCAACAAGTGCGAGTTACACTACTCCAACGATATCAAGCACAACGACATATTATGTAGGTACTGCAGCCC
>JBEEPQ010000003.1:0-429389 GCA_041191025.1 Bacteroidota bacterium | reverse complement strand
TCTGATCCTCTAAAGGTTGAGGCTGAGGCCCACGCGGTACTTACCATCTCACCAATCGTTAAGCCTGATGCCAAGATTAGTTTTTTCAAGGCAGTTACATCCGCTGCAGTTACCAAAGGGTGATTCATCGCAGGAATTGGGTCTTGCCAGATTAAATCTTCTTTCGGTACTTCTGGCCCTAGGTATTTCACTTTCGGTCCCATGTCGCGATGCGTTAGTTTAAACCATGCTTTCGCAAAGGCTAACTGAAATTCTTCTGGATGTTCATGGAATCGTTTTGAGATTTCATTATAAGCCGGGTCAAATCGCATCGAAAGATCGGTTGTAAGCATCGTTGGCTTCAGACGTTTGGTGGAATCGAACGCATGCGGTAATATTTCAGGTGCATTTTTTGCTACCCACTGGTTTGCACCCGCCGGACTTTTAGTGAGTTCCCATTCATACCCATACAGCATGTCAAAATAACCTGAGCCCCATTTTGTTGGAGTAGGGGTCCATGTAACTTCTAGTCCTGAGGTAATGGCATCCGCGCCTTTACCTGATTTGTAGGTGCTATTCCAACCGAATCCTTGCATTTCTATGGGTGCTGCTTCTGGTTCTGGTCCTACGTTGCTCGCTGGGCCAGCACCGTGTGTTTTACCAAAAGTATGCCCGCCTGCGATTAAAGCCACAGTTTCTTCATCATTCATTCCCATTCGGCCGAAGGTCTCTCGAATGTCTTTAGCTGCAAGTAGGGGATCAGGATTTCCATTCGGTCCTTCGGGATTCACGTAGATCAATCCCATTTGCACCGCGGCTAAAGGATTTTCAAGTTTTCTTCCTTCGCTGTAGCGTTGGTCGTCTAACATTTTCTTTTCAGAACCCCAATAGATATTACTTTCTGCTTCCCATACATCGGCTCTTCCGCCACCAAACCCATAGGTTTTGAATCCCATACTTTCAAGTGCGACGTTCCCTGCAAGGACCATTAGGTCAGCCCAAGAGATTTTATTCCCATATTTTTGCTTGATTGGCCAAAGTAAACGTCTGGCTTTATCTAAATTTCCATTGTCCGGCCAGCTGTTTAAGGGAGCAAAACGTTGCTGTCCTTCGGTTGCTCCACCGCGACCGTCACCAGTACGGTAGGTTCCTGCACTGTGCCAAGCCATCCGAATGAAAAATGGGCCATAATTTCCGTAATCTGCTGGCCACCAATCCTGAGACTCGGTAAGTACCGCTTTGATATCATTTTTGAGTGCGATGTAATCTAAGCTTTTAAATGCTTTGGTATAATCGAACGATGGGTCCATCGGGTCGGAAAGTGAAGAGTGTTGTCTTAAGACGCTTAAATCCAGCTGATTAGGCCACCAATCTTTATTCGTATTGAATGGGGTAGTGCCCATAGCAGAAGGTGCTTTTGGTTTGGATTCAGCATCACCTGTATTTGGTATTTCTTGCACGGTCGCCGTTGGTGTATTGGCGGGTTTGGAGTCAAAATTGAACGGACATTTTCCTTGTGCAAACAACAAGGAGGTAGACAATAGACTAAAAATTAAGGTAGTTTTTTTCATGGCTAATTGAATTTTATCAAAGATATTATCAATTAAACCCTAGAAGGTATCGAATTGTTTTATACTACTATCGAATTCGTTTATTTTTCAAGTAATTCCTTTTCTATAATTTCTTTAAGCGCATTTTTAGGCAAAGCACCCGCTTGCATCATTGGTTGTTTCCCCAAAGGAATAAATAAAATACTTGGAATACTTCGGATTTGGAAAATATGAGAAAGTTCTTGTTCAACTTCCGTATTGACTTTATAAATGGTAACGTTGGGGTATTCATTGCTTAGCTCTTCTAAGATGGGAGCTACCATTTTACATGGACCACACCAGTCGGCATAAAAATCGATAATTGCGGGTTGAGCCCCTTTGAAATCCCAATCCTTTTGCGTGGTGTAATCAAAAACTTCGTCAATAAATCGCTGATTTGTAAGTTGTATTGTTGGCATAACTTTTTTTCTTCAAAGTTAACTTGAAGAAAACGACATCTTTGTAACACGTGTTACCTAGGACTTAAAATTCCTTAACTCCTCTAGTGCACAGGGTGCAATTGGATAGGGCTTTCCACGGACTAGAGGTAAATCCACCCATGGTGCTTCCAAAATATTTGGACCAAGCGGTACCTGTTCCGAGCGTTGAAGACCAATAATCACGGTTATCAAAACCAGATAATGATGCTTTGTTGCTGTAAATCAATTCCAACTCTGTTTTTGTAGGAAGTCTCCAGCCTTCTCCGCCTGCTGTGTAGGCTTCAACAGTGGATTTAGAATCATTCCAATTTTTATGCATAGCAAAGGTTACTTGATCTGTTTTAGCTACTACCAAGCCATGTTGGTTCGTCTCGTCCAATTGGATGACAATTCCCCCAAAGGCTTCTTCACCGATGGTATAGGTTTTTACTTCTTCTTTTTTGCAGCCAGTTGCGATGAATATGAGAACTAGGATCGGTAATAGGTATTTCATGAGGATGTGTTTAAAAATAAAGTTAAGGATTTAAATTCTTGGATAGCAACTTTCAGGTATAAATTCAAGATGCCGCACCAGGGGGTGTTGTTGCAATTGCTTGTACGCTCGGACAATTTCCTTTATGCGATTAGATTGCACCTTAACCACAAAGGCATATGCTAGACTACCGCCTTCATTGCTAATTCCTTTGATTTCTTTCATTACTTGGTCTATATCGGATTGCGCGCTTCGGCGGTCGAAATACACGTTCAAATGGTTTGATATAATGAGTGACGTAGTGTCTTGTTCATTCATTAACTGGGCATCATAACCAACGGTAGTATAGCCTAGTTGCGCTGCTTTATTTAGGAAGAGATTGACTTTCGTTTCAGGAACACCAAAAAACGAACACATATCGGTTCCCCAAAATTCCATCGGAAATCCCGCAGCTCTAAATGATTCAAGTTCCTTGTAATTCGGATTATCAATGAAAAACGTGAAGATATTCTTACAAATTTGAAGATGGTCGGTTACGGTATCATAGCCAACGAGATGTTTGTATGTTATGTGGTAATATGTCCGAATATCCTTAAGCTGTTGATGATTTGTCTCGACGCTAATTTTTGGAGTTTTAGCGGGATTGGTTTTTTTGAATTCCTTTGGCTTAATACGATTATGCTCAGTACCTACCCGTTGACTAGATTCTTTCTTTTCAACATGCTTCTGATTTCTAGAAGCACACGAAATGAAAAGTAAAATAATAGTGAAATGAAGGAATTTACTTCCGTGGTTCATCCGCTTATTGAATCGTGAACTTAGTATAAATTGAATAACTCAATTTGATTTTTTGAAATTCAATTTCCGGTTCAAAATTGATTGATTCAAAGGCTCCATCACTGAACATTTTATTTGCTGCTCTAGCGGGCATACGAGAAAGATCATTACGCGTTACTGTATTGTTTTCAAGTTCACTGACAATTAACGCCTTTCCGGTTTTTTGTCCAATGGCGTTAAGCAAATAATCTGATTTTTCTTTCGCCGCTTTAATTGCTTCAATTCGAACTTGCTTTCTTAAGCTGTCGATGGCAGAATGGCTCACATGATCAATAGACCCATCTTGAATTTTCATTTTTTCTAATTCTTGAAATACCTTGCCAACGGTTGTGGCATTTCCGACCTTTAGCAGATATTCTTTTTTGGTAAGTACATCACGCTTTTGCCAACTCACTTTTACATAGTCGGCATTGGCATCAGCAATCGAGAGGTTGGATATTGGAATACTTAATGTAGTCAGCGCTTCTCGCAACTGTTTTTCTTGTGATTCAATGGTTACCTTTTCTTTATTTTCCATTCGCTCACGTAAGGTAATTCCTATGTAAATTTCATTTGGAATCACTTCCTTTTCCGCATACCCATTCACTTCAATGTAGGGAATTTCTTCTGTGGGTTTCGTTTGACCGAAATTGATCGTGTATGACAAGGAAATACAAAGGATTGCAAAAATAGACGGATAGGATTTCATAAGATGTTATTTTGAGTTCATCCAAAGTTACAGCTTAACTTAAGATGGGTTCAATTTGCCTTCAATTTCATTTCATATTTGTCTAAATTCGGAGCAAATCCAGATGGAATGATGTCCAATACTTCAAACCCCATTTGGGCATAAAAAAGGTGCGTGTGTTGACTAGTCGCTAAGGTAATTTCTGCCAAGGGGTAGGTGCGTTTGATTTCTTTAATGCGTTGCTGTGCCAAGTAAGTACCGATGCCATGATGTTGCAATTCCTTTCGAATCATTCCCCAAGCAAATCGTGCTTCTTTTTCATCCATTGTTACATAATATCCTGCACAACCAACCATTTGATTGTCATTATCTTCAATGACATAGTAGCGCTCTAAAGCAGAAAAAGAATAGGTGTTTTTATCAGGTAATTCCTGGAAGCTCAACCAATGAGCAAATGCGTCACGTTCTGAAAAATCAAAATATTTCGGACAATTTCCATCGAATATAGAAAGACAATTCGATATGTCAGTTGGTAGATATGGTCTAATTCGCATTACCTAGTTCAACCCCTTTTCTGCCAGTGCGATTCCTGTGTAGTTGTTTGTTTGCTTAACCAAGTCTTCTGGGGTTCCAGTAAATACAATCTTTCCACCGCCTTCACCACCTTCCGGACCAATGTCGATTACATGGTCTGCTGTCTTGATGATATCCAGGTTATGTTCAATAACTACGATGCTATGGCCATTTGCAATTAAAGCTTGGAAGGATTGCAACAGTTTTTCAATGTCGTAATAATGAAGTCCAGTTGAGGGTTCATCAAATAAAAAGAGGGTAGGAGCTTGGTTGTTCCCTTTGGCCAAGAACGATGCGAGTTTGATTCGTTGTGCTTCACCCCCTGAAAGAGTACTGGATGCTTGTCCTGCTCGTAAATATCCCAAACCAACGTCCAACAAGGGTTGTATCATGGAAGCGATGTGCTTTTCTTTCTTATCGGAACTTTCATGAAAAAAAGAAGAAAGATCAGCTAAGGTCATTTCCAATAAATCCGCAATGGATTTTTGACGATATAAGATTTCTAAGGTTTCTTCCTTGAATCGAGTTCCTTGACAGGTTTCGCATGTAAGTTGAATATCTGCCATGAATTGCATGCCTATGGTAACAATACCTTCGCCGTCACATGCATCACAGCGTCCACCTTCCACATTAAAGCTAAAGAACCCAGGTTTATAGTTTCGATTTTTAGCCAAAGGCTGCCGTGCATAGAGGTCACGAATTTCATCAAAGATTTTGAGGTAGGTAATTGGATTACTTCGTGAGCTTTTACCTATCGGATTTTGATCAATGAGTTCGATTTCCTTGATTTTATTAAGATCTCCGGATAAAGTGCACCCGCGATACAAGGTGTTTTTAGTGTCGAATAATGCTTGCTTAATAGCAGGATAACACAAGGTTTTAAGGAGCGTAGATTTTCCAGATCCAGACACCCCGGATACACATACCAATTGGCGAAGCGGTATTTCGATGTGAACATCTTTTAGGTTGTGGAGATTGGCATTGCTCAAGCTTATCGAATAACTCGCTTTTCGGCGCGTACTTGGACTTTGGATTCGCGTTGTGCCATTAAAATAGTTTGCCGTTAAACCCTTAGTCTTTTTAAATGCGGATAAATCCCCCTGAAATACAACCGTTCCGCCGTTCTCTCCTGCATAAGGACCTATATCAATTAGGTGATCAGCGGATTTAATGACTTCCTCTTCGTGTTCAACGATCACGAGCGTATTTCCAATTTCCTTTAACGAATTTAAAACTCGAATGAGGTTTTTAGTATCTCTTGGATGAAGTCCAATCGATGGTTCATCTAACACATAGGTAGAACCTACAAGGCTTGAACCTAAGGAGGTTGCTAAATGAATTCGTTGTGATTCTCCCCCAGATAAGGTATTGGTAGAACGATTCAGGGTAAGGTAACCCAAACCAACTTCGTTGAGAAATCGGATGCGCTGAATGATCTCTGGAAGTAGGCGCTTAAGTACATTGTTTGTTGGGATAGATTCTTGAGCTTCTTCAAAAAATCCGTGCAATTTACTTACCGGCATTAGAACCACCTCTTGAAGTGATTTGCCATGGAATTTAACATAACTTGCATCACCTCTTAGTCGTGTACCCTGACATTCTTGGCATAGCGTCTTTCCTCTATACCTAGATAGCATCACACGGTACTGTATTTTATAGGTTTGACTTTCTAAGAACTTAAAGAATTCTCGAAGTCCAGTAAAATAAGAGTTGCCTTCCCATAGTATTTCTTGTTGAGCAGGCGTTAACAGCCGATACGGTTTGTGCACAGGAAATTCGAATTTATGCGCTTGAACCAATAGCTGCTGCAGGTATTCTCCCATCACATCACCTTTCCATGGATGAATGGCGCCTTCATAAATACTTAAATTGGGGTCAGGAATTACTAGGTTCGGGTCAATGCCTAATACGCTTCCGAATCCCTCACAGGTTTTACACGCTCCAAACGGATTATTGAAGGTGAAGAAATGCAAACTGGGTTCTTGAAAGGTCATTCCGTCGCGTTCGAATCGGTTGTTGAACCAAGTTATTTCTTGGCTCGTCATGTTAAGAATACCACATGTCCCACCGTTTTTAGCAAAGGCCATCTGAATGGAGTCAATTAATTGCGCTTGTTCTTGCTCGGTTAATTGAGTTGTTTTGAAGCGATCAACCACGACGGTTATTTCTTCGCACGGCGCTAATTCAGTAATATCCGAAATTAATGTTATCTTATTGTTTAAATATAATCTAATAAATCCCTCATTGGCAAGTATTTGTAATTCTTCCTGTGCGCTTCGTTTTGGATTCACTTTAATCGGTGAAAGCACAGCAAAGGGTGAGTCTTCATGAGAAAGGATCGCGCTTAGAATGCTTGACGGCGTATCTTTTAAAACTTCTTGATTCGAAATTGGTGAGTAGGTTTTTCCTTCTCGAGCGAAGAGTAATTTCAAAAAGTCATAAATCTCAGTTGTTGTTCCTACCGTAGATCTTGGATTGGAAGAAATTACCTTTTGTTGAATGGCAATGGCAGGGGAAAGACCTTTGATGTAATCCACTTTAGGTTTTTCCAATTTACCGAGAAATTGTCGCGCATAGGACGACATGGATTCAATAAATCGGCGTTGCCCTTCAGCATATAGCGTGTCGAACGCAAGGGTTGATTTTCCAGAACCTGAAACCCCAGTGATTACGGTAATTTTTCCATGTGGAATCTGGGCATCAATTTGCTTTAAATTATTTGCCGCGGCCCCTTTTATTTCGATGAATCTTGACACGATACAAAAGTAACACTTGTAGGTAAAAAGGGTTCATCCTAAAAATATTTCTATTTTAGAGGCTCAATTCAGATTATGCGAACCCTATTTCGAAGAAAACAAATACCAGATATTTTAAAACAACTTGAAGCAAATCAATTAGCGGATGGACATGGTGCGCTTGGAAAGCACCTTAAAGTAAGGGATTTAACTGCATTTGGTATAGCAGCAATTATTGGTGCAGGTATTTTTAGTACCATCGGAGAAGCGAGTTACCAGGCCGGTCCCGCAGTGATTTTCTTGTTTTTATTCACCGCAATTGCCTGTGGATTTGCAGCTTTTGCTTATGCTGAATTCGCATCGATTGTGCCCGTTTCAGGAAGTGCATACACGTATTCCTACGTCGCTTTTGGTGAAATCATTGCCTGGATTATTGGGTGGGCTTTGATTATGGAATATGCGATTGGTAACATTACAGTAGCTATTTCATGGTCTGATTACTTTACCGATATGCTCAGTAATATAAAAATTGCGGCCATGGGAATTGATGGTATCCATATTCCCCTGTGGTCTCAAATGGATTATTTCTCAGCATTTAAAGGGCATCAGCAAGCCATGATTTTATTAGAATCCGGAAAATCGTTGAAAGATATTCCCGAAGCGATTCAAACCGCCTACAGCGCTTATGAGCAAAGTCCTACGTTTTTAGGCTTTCATGTTATTTTAGACTTGCCTGCTTTATTCATTATCATTTTAATTACGGCCTTAGTTTATCGCGGAATAAAAGAGAGTCGCAACGCTTCCAATGCGATGGTAGTCATTAAATTGGCTGTCATTTTACTCGTAGTTGGCGTAGGGGTATTTTATATTGATGTATCCAATTGGAATCCGTTTGCCCCAAAGGGAATTGGGGGCGTATTGAAAGGCGTATCAGCGGTTTTCTTTGCCTACATTGGGTTTGATGCGATATCTACAACGGCTGAAGAGTGCGAAGATCCACAACGTGATTTACCCCGTGGGATGATGTGGGCGATCATCATTTGTACGATTTTATACATTGCCATTGCCTTAGTATTAACGGGTGTTGTGTCATACAAAACCTTACGTGTAGGCGAACCGCTTTCCTTTGTTTTTAATAAAATTAATTTATCATACCTCAGCGGAATTATTTCAGTAAGTGCGGTCGTTGCAATGGCTTCAGTGCTCTTGGTATTTCAAATGGGACAACCAAGGATTTGGATGAGCATGAGTAGGGATGGCTTATTGCCAAGTCGATTTGCAAAGGTTCACCCAAAATACAAGACCCCATCCTTTGCTACCATTGTAGTTGGTTTTGTGGTTGCTGTACCCGCGCTTTTCATGAATTTAACCATGGTAACAGATCTGTGTAGCATTGGTACCTTATTTGCCTTTGTGCTGGTGTGTGGCGGTGTACTCATGTTGCAGAATAGAACGGATATCCCTCGTGGTAAATTCAGAACACCCTATTTGAATGGGAAATACATCATGCCTGTCTTCCTCATAGGAGCCCTTGTCTTATTGTTTACAACATTTAAACAACAAACCTTGGATTTTGTAAGCAACAAAGAACAATTAAAAACTAAGGCTGAAATGATCGAAGGATTGAATCCAAATCAAATTATGGCCTTAAAAAACCACCTGATACAAGATAAAAATGAAGCGTTTTCATTTTCAAAACGAAACATTGACAAGTACTATGAACTGCATGGGAAAATGTCTTTAGTTCAGGATTTGAAGTTTTTGAATTTACCTAAGTCGCATTTCTATCAGTATGGGTTTAAGCATTTTGCCCATAAAATACCAACCTGGATTTTTATTCTGTTTACCATATTTATTACGGTTATGACGGTGCTTAAAAATCTTTCCATGATTCCTTTGCTGGGCTTGCTAAGTTGTCTGTATATGATGAGTGAAATCAAAGCAGAAAACTGGTTGTATTTTTTCATATGGTTAGCCCTCGGGTTGGTTATTTACTTTGGATATGGTAAACGTCATTCTAAATTGGCTAAACCGGCGCTAATCGAAGATTAATCATCGGTTTTTGCTTACATTTCCTTATTTTTGTGGCTTCAATAGCTTTAGATTATGTTTGAAAATTTAACGGATAAATTTGAACGTGCGTTCAAAGTCCTGAAAGGTCAAGGTCAAATTACAGAAATTAATGTCGCTGAAACCTTGAAAGAGGTTCGTCGTGCCTTACTCGATGCCGATGTTAGCTTTAATACAGCGAAACAGTTCACGAATACAGTTAAAGAAAAAGCGCTTGGAAGGGATGTCTTAACTGCCGTTTCTCCGGGACAACTCATGATTAAAATTTGTCATGAGGAGTTAGTTGAATTAATGGGGGGGAACGAGGCTGAAATCAACCTTAAAGGAAACCCTGCGATCATTTTAATGTCGGGACTTCAAGGTTCTGGTAAAACAACATTTACTGGAAAGCTCGGAAGCTATCTAAAGTCAAAAAAAGGTAAAAATGTACTACTTGTTGCCTGTGACGTATATCGTCCAGCTGCTATTGACCAATTACATGTACTCGGCGAGCAATTAGGCATTGAAGTATTTTCTGATCGGGATGAAAAAAGTCCGGTCAATATTGCCACCAAAGCAATCATACATGCACGGTCAAAAGGCTTTAATGTGGTTATTGTGGATACCGCGGGGCGTTTGGCTGTAGACGAAGCGATGATGGATGAAATTGCTCAAGTAAAAGCGGCGATTCAGCCTTCAGAAACTTTATTTGTAGTAGATTCCATGACAGGACAAGATGCTGTGAATACTGCGAAAGCATTTAACGAACGCATTGATTTTGATGGGGTAGTATTAACCAAATTGGATGGAGATACGCGCGGAGGTGCAGCCTTATCCATCAAGTCTATTGTAAATAAGCCCATCAAATTTGTTGGTACCGGTGAGAAAATGGATGCCTTGGATGTGTTCTATCCGTCCAGAATGGCGGATCGAATTCTAGGTATGGGTGATGTTGTTTCCCTAGTTGAGCGGGCGCAAGAGCAGTTCAATGAGGAGGAAGCGCGAAGGTTGCAAAAGAAAATCATGAAAGATCAGTTTGATTTTAATGATTTCTTAGGACAGTTGGAGCAAATCAAAAAGATGGGGAATGTCAAGGATTTGATGGGAATGATTCCTGGAATGTCAAAAGCAATGAAGGATGTGGATGTTCCTGAGGATGCATTCAAAGGTGTTGAGGCCATTATTCGATCAATGACACCAAAAGAACGAGCAATGCCGGGCATTTTAAATCCTTCCAGAAAGGCACGAATAGCCAGTGGAAGCGGCACCACCATACAAGATGTAAATAAGCTCATTAAGCAGTTTGAAGACATGCGTAAGATGATGAAAATGATGAGCAATCCAAGAAATATGGCGAGTATGATGGGGCAAATGAAAAATATGCGATAGTCAATGTCAGAATTTGAATTGTATCCTGAAAAACCACATCTTCAAAAACAGGTTGTTCGAAGTAATTGGGGGCTTACAGTTTTTACTATCGTTTTATTTATTGCCGTTTTTTTAAGCCTATACAGTGACCGTGCTGATTTTGTCTTTTTTTTAGTGTTGGTTTTACTCGTGCATGAGTTTGGTCATTTTAGTATGATGAAACGATTCAATTATGAAAATGTCAGAATGCTTTTTATTCCCTTAATGGGAGCATTTGTTCAAGGTAGCAAGGAGCGTTATTCGCAAACAGAAAGTTTGTTGGTGGTTGTTTTTGGTCCCTTTCCTGGAATCATTTTGGGGTCAATTGGACTATACTTGAGTGGTGTTTATCAGATGGATTGGCTCTTGTTGCTGTCGTTTATTTTCATTTTTGTTAATGCAATCAATTTACTACCCATCGACCCCCTGGATGGTGGACAGATTCTAAAACTAATCGTTATCCGTCAGCGCGATTTGTATTTAATGATTTTTGCCTTGATTTCTTCGTTAACGCTTATTGTGGTAGGATTCTTGATGGAGGATTGGCTCGTTGCTGGATTCGGTTTTTTAATGGGCATAAGGGTTCGAGCCATGCAAAAGAATTACCAACTTCGGAAAGAGTTAAATGAGTTAAACGTGAATTATATTTCAACTTATGAGGAGTTGTCTAACCGAGATTATCACATGATTAAACAAGTTTTAATTAAAGACAAACCGATGCTGGCTGAATTGGATGAGTTTTCTATTGAAGAAGGAAATACGATTTTAGCTTCCCATGTGAGTGAATTGTTAATTGCTCCGATTCATAAGGATTTAGGGGTTGTCGGTAAAATCACCTTGTTTATATCATGGATTTTATTATTTGCCATTCCCATTTATTTGATGTTGACCTTAAATTTCAATTGGTATTTTGAAAAGCTTTAATGCCATATTACTTTGTGCTACTTTATGCCTGTCTTTTTTGATTCAGGCTCAATGCGATAAGGTGTTAATTCGAGGCAGAGTTATCGATTCGTTACGTCCGCAAAGTTTTTACAATATAATGGTCGTAAATCGAAGCAGCGGAAAAGCGAGTTTTGGTCAACCCAACGGTTCATTCAGTGTGTATGGTTTAGCGTCGGAACGCATTGCGCTTTCAGTTAAGCAGTACCCGATTTATGAATTTATCGTAACTCCGGATTCCAATTGCCAATGTCAGGTATTAGCGTATATAGATCGGCTGCCACAAGAAGTTGCTGAAGTTGTTGTGAAACCCTTGAAAACATTGGAGCAGATTAAGGAGGAGCGTGCAGCCTTGGCCATGGTAGATACACGAATGGTGTCGGGAATAAACATCTTGGAAAGTCCAATTACAGCCCTGTATCAGGCGTTTTCCAAAAAAGAGCAAAATAAACGTTGGATTGCTGAACAAGTGTATCGGGATGATCAACGTAAGGTGGTTCAAGAGCTCTTACGCTTGTATGTTGCCTATGACATTATAGATCTCCCAGAAGCAGATTTCGATGCATTTTTGTTGTTTTTGAACCTGGATGTTGATTTTTTGAAAACAGCTTCAGAATTAGAGCTAATAACCTATATCAAGGATAAATACGAGCATTTCAAACGATTTAACGCGGGGGAATAAGCAAGGCATCTAGTGCGCCAATGGCACCTTCCCAACTATAGATTTTTTTTACTGTTGTTCTGCCTTGCGATCCGATCATTTCTGCCTTTTCCTGATTGTTAAGTAGAAAGCGAATGTGCTTTAAAAACTCTTCTTCGTTTCTTGCAACCAGTAGATCCTCCCCGGAAACTACAGCCAGTGCTTCGCTTGCTAGGGGTGTAGTTATGCTTGGAATTCCCATAGCCATTGCCTCAAGTAGCTTATTCTGCATTCCTGTACCGATTTGCATGGGTGCAATAAATACCTTTCCTCGCGCATACGCATTACGAATATCAGGTTGCCAACCTTCAACGGAAATATTAGGATATTTTTTTAGGGATTGGATAAAAGATCCAGACGGGTTAGCCCCTGCAATAAGTAGCCGCCAATTCGGTTCGTGCTTCAATACATGCGCTGCAAACCACTGCATGGCATCAATGTTTGGAGCATAAGAAAGATTGCCAACAAATACAAGATCATAAGGAGCCTCCGAGCCTTTCATTGGGCGGAAAAAATCGGTATCGATTCCATTGGGTATCACGTGTATTTTTCGTTGGTCAGGATGCGCAATATAATGCACGTCTTGCTGACTAATCATGGTTTGAAATTCAAAGTAATTGAATATCCGTTGTTCATATTCTTTAAGGCGTATTGATTCCATTTTATAGATCCAACGCGTTGCCCATGAAGCTTTTTGAGCCCTTCGTTCCATTCCAACGGACAGCGTATCCATGTAATCGATGGTTTTATGGCAATGATGATAATTCTTTACGTACTCGGCAGGGCGTATCATTTGGCAGAATATATGGTCTGGCCCTAGTGCCACAAGTTGTTTTTTGATCCTACGTTTTATCTTGAGTGAAGTGAAATAAGCCAGTTGAAACGGTTGATTTGTGAACAGACAGAATATAATGCGAATCCATTGAAGGATAGGATTTAGCTTATATACGGTGATTTCTGATGTAAAGGGTTTTACCTCCTTATACCAAGATTCCTTGATGTGCTCGTTACTTAAGGCGATTAAATGTATTTGATGTGTTTTTGATAACCCCTTCAATAAATTGAATGCTCGCAATTTATCCCCTTTTTCCAGTGGGTATGGAAACCTAGAGGCTATGAATACGAGGGTTGGGCGCTTATCCATAAATGCGTTGTTCAAGTTCATTTACGAGCGATATGTCGTCAAAAACATTGTTGACATATGCTGAGATTTCTGCTTCTTTATCTAACCGCTCAGCGTTGTTTTCTAGCATTTCAATCACGCACTTGGCGAAATCACTTGATGTATTCGCGACAATAAATGGTGATTTATCCTCAAATCCTTGGATGCTGGTTGAAGTACTTACAATTACCTTTCCATAGGATAGGGCTTCTACTATTTTCATATTAAGGCCCGTTCCATAGCGTAAAGGACTTATTATTACACGTTGACGCAAGTAAAATTCATCTAGGGAATCCACAAATCCAGTTCCTTTGATTTGCATTGTTGGGTTATTGAATACTTCCGATCCTTTTCCAGCAATTTCGAGGGTTGCGGACGCTTGTTCTTGTAATATGATTGGCCAAATACGGTCAATAAACCACTTCATGGCATCAACGTTTGGAATCCATTCAAAGCTCCCTACAAATCCAATGCGTTTTTCATGTGCTGAGCGCTCGGTTTCTGCTTGTTTCGAATTAATCCGTGGATACCAAGTGCGTGTATTTGTATTCCATTGACTTAATTGCCTTGTTTCCTCATGCGAAATACTTAGTACATCGCTGCAAGCCTTCACTAACGATTGCTCGAGTGCATAGAGTTGACGACTAATTCGTTGGTAAAACCATCTCAGATACCAAGGTTCAAGCGTTGCGCGTTGTTTCCAATGTAGATACTCCATGTTATGCGAACGGTAAATCACCTGCTTCGATGTAAACCAAGCTCGAGGCATGATTGTTAGGGCATAAAATCCGTCGCAGATGACAACATCAAATGGTTTTTTTGAGTCTTCCGATTGGAGGATAGATAAGGCATTCGACTGTGTATATCGAAGAACGTTCATTGGGGCTGAAAAGGATTTCAACAGGACCTTCAATGAGACCTTTGGTTCAATGCGGAGTGGACATAGGTTGATTGCGTGATCAACTTCCGATAAATCACCGGGATGTTTTGGTGTACAAATTGGGGCATAGGTGAGCGATATGTCTTTGCACTTACTTAAAAGAAAATAACACGATGCAATGGCCTGTGTTCCGCCATCAACCACGGGGTTGTGGGGCTTTTGCGTTATGTAAAGTACGCGTTTCATGCCCTCCTCCTTAATCGTTTTATCCAAGATTTCCAAGTCTCAAAACTGGCTAAGGGTATGTCGTTATTTGCCGTATAGCTTACTAGAATTGCAATAGGAGTGAAAAACATGCCTGAAAGCCACATGCCCAACCATGGAGAAATCACATACGTATCCGCTAAGTTATCTCCGATGCTCAGTATGATAAAATAGATCATAAAAATGAGTGCGGCAATTACAACCGGAGCTCCAAAGCCACCTTTTTTCACAAGTGCACCCAGCGGAGCACCTACAAAGAACAATACAATAATGGCATAGGTCAAAGCGAATTTCCTGTGAAATTCAATCCAAAACTGATCTTCTTCATGTTGTAAGGTTTCCATAAAGGTTTCTTGGTTCCGAACGTTTTCATTAATCTGATATAGTTTGGTGACAACATCCTGCATGAGTACTTTCTTCTCTGCCAATGGAATGGATGAAAATGCCATATATTCAACGGCAGGTGTTTGTAGACTCGGGTCAATGTTGGGCATTGATTTTATCTTGTTGTCTATCACGTGAAAGGTGGCAAAACTACCTTTAATGCTCGTTAAAAAGGTGCTGTCTAAGGTCGCCCTGCGTTTTTGAATAGAATCCGTTGCTCGTCCAATTTGAAACACATTCATCATTTCATATTTGTCTTGGAATATTTCCTCGTCCGATCGTTTCAAACTGAAGCCTGTAACATTCATCTTATAAGTTGCTCGTTCAAAGGTGGAAATACGGTCCGGGTGAGAACTTATTTTTCCAACTAAGGGCATTCCATTGGGACCAATCTCCCCGTTTTCCAATTCTAATTCTTCATATATCGTGCCTTTTTTTAGATCGAAAAACAAATAGTTTCCACTGGTTGAACGGTAGATTTTTGCGTATTTTGCCTTAACTGTTTTAAGTACATTAGGCTCTGTATGGTCGTGAATGATGATGTTCGTAAAACTACTGTCTTTTCCTTTGTTGACCTTGATCGCATAGCCATCAATTTCGGTTGTATAAACTCCCGGAACGATCAGCGAGGAAAGCTTTGTGTTTTGTATATCATAGATTAGTGAATGCCATTTTAAGTTAGAAACGGGGATAACATAATTGGCGAAGTAAAACGTGAAACCGGCAATGAACAGCACAACTATTGTCAAGGGTCGCATAATTCGCACCAGCGAGAATCCATTGGATTTTAATGCCGTCAATTCGTTGTTTTCAGACATGTTTCCAAAGGTCATTAAAGAGGAGAGTAGGATGGCAAGCGGAAGGGCTAGGGGAATTAAGCTGGCAGAAACATAAAAAAGCAGTTCAAGGATAACCCAAATGCTTAAGCCTTTACCCATGAGGTCGTCTATGTACACCCAGAAAAATTGCATAATCAGGATGAACATGGAAATAACCAGGGTAATTAGAAATGGGCCAATGAACGACCGAATACTAAACAGGTATAAGCGTTTCAAAAACTAATTTTTTACAAAAATAGGGCTACTAATTGAATAATTATGCACCGATAAGCCTGCGTAGTTTTTGAAGTTGTTGTTCCCACATTAAGATGCTGCTGTCCTTATCACCGGCCTCCGCAAAATCGGTAATGGTTAACATGATTGCTTGCGTCATAGGGTCGAGTGAGTAGGCAAGCTCAAAATAGGTGTCTAGTTCTTCATCAATGTCCGTTTGCCATTGAAAGCGAATGTAATTATTGGCTTTGTGACTGAGCAGTGCGGCCTCTTCTTCATAACCGTCCCACATGAAAAAATATTGGCCATTTCGAATATTGACATCGTCTGCAAACCATTCGCTTAACCCTTCCACTGTAGTTAATTTTGCATCCAAAATCTTCGGAGAAGTTTTGAGCAATTGCTCGATTTGAAATTTTTCTTTCATCAGGTTAGGAAAAAGCGTGTTATCTTTGGTTTTATCCTGCAATATACAAATTAATTAATTACCGTTCATGCCTAATTTTCAATCCCTTGGGGGATTTTTTTTTCGATTTCGCGGTCAATTACCACTCGTTTTTTTAGTCATACTCATTCCTCTAAGTTTTTGGATTAAATATCCTTTGTATCCGGCTGATTCCATGTTAATTGTTCGTGTGATTTCTTCGCTTCTTATATTTTTGGGTATCGCCATAAGGGCTTTGGTAATTGCGCAAAAAGCTCCTCATACATCGGGTAGAAACCGGCATGAACAAGTAGCCCATTCTTTAAATATCAGCGGGTTGTATTCTGTTACTCAGCATCCCCTATACATGGGGAGTTTTCTTATATGGATTGGAATATGCATTCGATTCAATAATGTGTTCTTTATTGCTGGGATATTGCTGTTTTCTGTCCTGATGCTTTACGTTATCATTAAATCTGAAGCGGAATTTTTAAGAAATAAGTTTGGTGAAGCATATGACACCTGGACTAGGGCTACGCCCGCATTTTATGTAAATCCGTTTAGGTTTAAGGCTTCAGTTAATCCCATTGACGGAATTCGAGTATTGGCGACTGAGTATCCGACATGGGTATCTATTTTGGCTGGCTTGCTGATGATTGATATCATTCAATTCTTTTATTTTGAATTGGATAATGTGGTATTGTATCGAATGGTTGGATGTATTATTGCAGCTTTGTTTGTTGGTTTTGGTGGACGTTTCTTTAAATACGTAGTTGTGCGCCGTTGGCTTAAACGTTCAATTTAAATACTTGTCGCTGTTGTAAGGATCTTCCGAGTGTAATTTCATCCGCATATTGCAATTCTGAACCAATCGAAACACCACGAGATAAGGTTGTAATCACCAAGCCTTCACGGTCTATTCGCTTAAATAAATAAAAGTTTGTTGTATCGCCTTCCATGGTAGGACTTAAGGCAAAAATAATTTCGGTGATTTCAGGGTTTTTACTGCGCTCAATCAATGAATCTATATTCAAGTCTTGAGGACCAATTCCATCCATTGGTGAAATAATCCCACCCAATACATGATAGCGTCCCTTAAATGTTTCCGTGCTTTCAATGGCCATTATATCTCTTACATCTTCAACTACACATATTACATCATTTGCCCTGCGTTCATTGGAGCATATTGAACAGGTTTCGGTATCGGATATGTTTCCGCAAAGCTGGCATGCGAAGGTTTGTGTCTTGAGTTGAATGAATGCCTCTACAAAGGTTTTAATTTCTTCACCATCTCTTCGATGTAAATGTAATGCAAGCTTCAACGCAGTTCGTTTTCCAATGCCCGGAAGTGTTGCCAACTGTTCGGTTGCTTGTTCAAGGTATTTAGATGGAATTTGCATGAAACAAATGTAGTTATTTTCGATTCGCTTTGCGTACTTTTGCTTTATGCCCGCCCCACAATTAAATATTAAAAATAAACGCGCCCGATTTGAGTATCATTTGGAAGACACCTTTCTAGCAGGTATTGTACTTTCTGGTACTGAAATCAAAAGCATCCGCAATGGTAAGGCAAGTATTTTAGAAGCCTATTGTATCTTTCATGAAGGGGAAGTATGGATCCGAAACATGTTCGTAAATGAATATGAAAACGGTACGTTTTTTAATCACAAGCCAAGGGCTGACCGAAAATTGTTGCTCAACAAAAAGGAAATTAATCGCATTGAGAAATTTCTAAAGGTAAAGGGAAATACAATGATTCCGCTTAAGTTGTTCTTGTCAGATAAGGGTTGGGTGAAAATAGAAATCGCTTGCGCGGTAGGTAAGAAATTACACGACAAACGACACGACCTTAAAATGAAAGATGATCAACGAGAAATGGACCGCGCCTTGAAACGTTAGTTCTTGATCACTTTATACCCCGGATAGTTTTTCTTGTCAAACGCAAATTTTGTGTCTTTAACCTCTGGATTTGATGTGAATTTGGTTACAGAGTATGTCATGACCGTACCATCATTAGATTTCATAACCGCTTTCTTAAGTTCGTTTTTTGATTTAGAAATGTAAATAACAATCGTATTGTAATCTGCCGTTTTTGGATTTTTAGGATACAAATCAATTACATCAACGGTTTCACCACCGATTTTGTCCTGCTTAATGTATTTGTTTTTAAATCCTGTTTCCCATATCGTCATTAACTTCTTCGGATTGATTCCATCTTCATCATCCGAATTATCGCTTTCATAAACCTCTTTATCTTTTGCAATAATCGTCCAGGTTTTAATTCCGTTGCAAATGATGGTGTTGTCACCATAGGTTGCATAATATTTACTGTTCTTTACCCAGCCTTTACCTGTGTAATCATCATTCTGACCCAGTTCTTCATTTTTTATGTTTGCGCTGTATTCCAAAGAAAAGGACTTTAATCCCTTCATTTTTTTTGAAAGCTTATTTAGGATTTTTTGAGACTTACTTATTTCAGTTTGCGCGTTCGCCTGGTAGCAAGAAATAAACAGCAAAGAAAACAATAGAAATGACTTCATAGTAATATTTTACAGTGCAAATATCAGACATTGTGCCAAATTTATCGCACTAAATTTTAATGAATTGTGAAATTTTAAATTCGGAACCAACCTTTACACGAAGAAAGTACGTTCCTTTTTGCCAGCTTACAGTGTTCAAGGATAGAAAATGTGAACCGGATTCCAAATTTTCTACAGCATAATAACAACGTTTTCCCATGAGATCAAATACTTCAATGCTCACTTCGCTTGAATCTCTAAGAATCAAAGCGAATTCCCCGAGTTCTTCCAATGGATTGGGTGAAATGGGACTTACAGAAAAATCACCTTCTTCAATAAGTAAACATTCTTCGTTGTTCGTTAGCGTCAGTTCTGGGTTTAAGTGAGCTGTCGATAGATCGACTTTAACACATAGGAAATCTTCTGTTTCGTTTTGGGATAACCCCTCTAAGGCCGGACTATTTTCAAACACATAATAAAAAGCATCGCCGGGCATTATAGTATCGGTTAATGAACCACTTAGTCGCGGAATACCTGAAATAGATAAAAATAAACTCCCGCCTAAAATTGGCACAGTACCAAGGTTTTGCAGCTCACAACCTACGATGGCTTGTTCATTTTGACTTCCTAAGTAAAGTTGTTTCACGCCGATATCAAGAATTGCTTCATTAATAGGGATCAAGGTGAGCGTGGTGTCTTGGCATCCGAATGGGTTGCTTGTAATGCTGTAGACTGAAAGAAGTTCCCCAATGAGTGAGTCAGGAATGGTGTAATTAATTGAGTTTGTATCGATATATGAAATCCCATTGACGAGCCAATTGATTTGATCCACACCTGCAGCAGTGGAGTTGAATTCTAATTCGTCGCCAGCAACACAAATTGCGGGTTCATAAATAAAACTACTACTTAGGCCTGGATTTACATTAACCTGAATTAAGGTATCGGCTTGACAGCCCATGTTGGAAACTGCGGTAAGTGTTAAAAACTGAATCCCCAAGGTGCTAAAGGTGAATTGCCCTTCAATCCCAGTAAATGGATATTGTAAATTGACCAACCAAAATGTGCTGTCAATACTTCCACTCGTTATGGTACTTGTACTGGAGAATTCCGTTGGATTGTCCTTGCAGGCAGGTGATAAGTTCCAATTTAACTCGGGCATCGGGTGAATTATGACCTCTTGAGTGCTTGTGTCCGTACACCCATTGCCTGCATAACAAATCAAAGAAACCGAATAATTCCCTGGGTTAGCGTAAAAACATGGAGTATTGAACGTCGCAGAATTTGAGCCATTTCCAAAATTCCACAGCACGGATTGAATGCCCGTACTGTCGTTGGCAAGGCTTGAGTTTACAGGAGTAATTATGGTTTGTTCACAGCTATTATTGATCGAGAATATCGAATTCGGTGCAGCTGATACGTTGAATGTATATTGTGCCGTGTCTGAACATCCAAAGGTATTTTGTGCCACCAAGGCAATTTGATTCAATCCGGCTTGACTGAACAGGTTGCTGCCAATGCTGTCAGAATCAACAAAACCTCCAAGGTAATCCCAAGCATAGGTACTGAGTTGATTGCCGCTTAGGTCGCTTGCTTGAAATAAGATAAGCTCATTATTACATGATCCACTGTGTTGTATGCTTAAGGTTGGAGGCACCTGGACATATAATGAAAAGGTATCTAACGAACTGCAGTTGTCACTCGCGGTGACCTCGATTGAGCCAAAGATCCATCCAGTAGTAGGGAAGACCGTTTGAACCGTGTTTCCGATTAATTGAATTCCATTGGAAAAGTTCCAAACCTGACTTGTTATCGTGGCAGGCAACGGAACACTGGATTGGTTTGAACCTTGAAATAAGCTATTGGTGCAATTGGTAAGTGGAATGGATAGGTTTATCGTTGGTGCGGTTCCATTCACATTGACCAGTATCGTGTCTTGAGAAACACAGCCATTGACGTTCGTTGAGGTTAAGGAAATAGCTGCCATTCCTGCGTTGGTAATCGGGAAGGTGTTTCCAGTGCTCCCGTTGTTCCATATGTATGAGATGGTTTGCTGTGCACCTTGCTGTAACGAAACAACATTTCCAATACACAAAGTGGTATCGTTTCCGAGGAATGTAGTTAAGGGGTATGTGTCAAGTGTGAATGTGGCTTGTTGTGTTGGGGAAGGACATCCACCTGCTCCTGTAACTTGCACGCTATAGGTTCCAGCTTGAGTTAGGGTTAGTTGATTTGCAGTAGATCCGGTATTCCATAGGTGCGTAAATCCAGCACCCAATCCCGTATTCCATAAAATAGAACTGTTTGAGCAAATCGACGTACTTGGAGGAGGAGCAATCGTGGGGAATTTCACAAAAATAGTGTCGGTCCATTTGAATCCAAAGGCATCATTGGCGGAAACCCAATAAGATCCCGATTGATTTACTGAAATGCTGGCGGTGGTTGCGCCGGTACTCCATTGATAATTTGTGTACCCTGCAGGAGCAGTAATGGATTGTGGACAAAATCCATTACTTATTTCAATGTCACTGCCTAAATTAAATACCGGTGAATATTTGTATTTTAAATAGTTCTTGATTTTTTGAATATCCAAGGAATCGTTGGTGTCTGCAAAAATTATCTCACAAATATTCCCGTTTAAAAAAAGTACTTCGCCATCATCATTTGCATTGTTGTATGCACCCACTAAAAAACGAAAGTTAGATTCAAACGGTAGATTGCTGTTAAAAGAGCTTATACCTAATGAGGAATTATTTACATCCAAGTGATTTTTGGCGGTGGTTCGATTCACAAATGCATTATACAAGGCAAAATTAGTGGTGTTAAAGGCAGAATAATTACTGGTATTGTTATCGCTTTGAAATAGGAACGCTGTATTTGCCCCATCTTTAATAATTCCGTATCTGAAGGTGGCATTAGCTGCTCTTGATTTGGCAAGAAGGGATTGGTTACTTGCTGCCATTTTCCCAATTACAAACATTGCACGTGAATTGAAGGCAAGATCTAAAATGTCACCACCACTCAATACTTGAGCTCCAGTAAAGCTAATGCTTGGATATCCATTTACCGAATTATTTACCACAGTTGGTCTTTTCGCTGCTAGGTTTTGACTCATAACATACGAGTTCGCACTCAAGTCGGTCCATTGTTGAACTTTATTATTTGCATCCGGGGTAACTCCAGCATCCGCTTTCAACCATAAACTTGTTGAGTTTAAATTGGATGGTGTGAAGTAGGTGAATGTATATGTTGGCGAGCAGATGGAATCATTTGCTGTGTATGCTTTTACTCTCCAATAATAGGTCCCTTGCGTAGGAACGAATGAACTCCAAGTGGTAAGGTTAGTTAGCGGAGATTGGTTATAATTACTACTAAAGGTATTGTTGCTCGCGAACTGAACCTTATAATTTACGGCGTTTGGAGCACTGTTCCATTGAAAGGTTACGTTGAAGTTACTAAGATTCGATTGGTTTTTGGGTAAAATACCACTCAAAGGTTGGGCAAAATAGCATCCTATTCCTGAAGAAAAGATTAGAATCAAGTGAAAAAGTCTTAGGCGAAACAGTTGATGCATCCTTCCAAAAATAAGAAATTATTGACTAGTTATTGCGCTCAATGAATACATCTTCAGCCATATTGAATATTTACTCGTTCAACGGAAGCATTTCTTCGAATACCGTTGGGCTTGGGTACTTGTTGTTTTATAAAGCTTACCTTTGTCTTCATACTTTAGGATATTGGTAGATGGAATCGTTGCGTAAAATCGAGGTAATTACCCCCAAGCGAGGTATTTTTGATGTTCGCTTGCAGGAATTGTGGAGATACAGAGATTTAATTCTTTTGTTTGTTCGAAGAGATTTTGTCGCGCAATATAAACAAACCATTCTCGGTCCTCTTTGGTTTATCATTCAACCCATACTTACGGCTTTAATGTTTTATGTCGTTTTTGGAATGATTGCTTCAATTCCTACACTAGGTGTACATCAATTTTTATTTTATTTCACTGGATTAACCGTTTGGGGATATTTTTCTGAGTGTTTTACTAAAACATCAGGGACCTTTACTGCCAATGCAAACTTATTCGGAAAGGTTTATTTTCCGCGCTTAACCGTTCCAATTTCTATCGTGATTTCAGGATTATTCAAATTATTAATTCAACTAGTGATTCTCATTGTGTTGATTGGTCTGTTTACTTTAAGCGGTCTACAACGGATTTCCATGGATTGGACTATTGTTTTGTTTCCTTTTTACGTGATGCTCATGGCATTCCTGGGCTTAGGTCTTGGCATCTTATTTTCTGCCTTAACTACAAAATATCGGGATCTGAGTTTTTTACTGACCTTTGGTGTTCAGTTGTTGATGTATGCAACGCCGATCATTTATCCCTTATCTTTTACAAGCGGTGAAATTCATGACGCCTTAGCCTACAATCCCTTGACTTCAATTTTTGAGAATGTGAGGTATTCAATCTATGGCATTGGTCAATTCGATGCATTCGGCTTACTGTATACAGCCGGTTTTACCTTGGTGGTTTTAGTCCTAGGGATTTTAGTTTTTAATCGCATTGAACAGTCCTTTATGGATACCGTATAGTTGGAACGCATGGAGGTTATTAAGGTAGAACATTTATTTAAACAATATCGACTGGGTCAAGTTGGCACGGGGTCCTTAATTCAGGATGCAAATCGTTGGTGGCACAAGGTAAGAGGAAAGGGAGATCCCTATGAGGTAATCACAGAAACAAACGATCGAACCACGGCAGGGAAAGGTAATTTTGTATGGGCACTTGAAGACATTAGTTTTACCGTAAATAAAGGAGAAGTACTTGGTATCATCGGACGAAATGGAGCAGGGAAGAGCTCCTTGCTAAAAATCCTTTCAAAGGTGACTTCGCCAACAAAAGGGAAAATAACGCTAAACGGACGAGTAGCCTCCTTGTTAGAGGTTGGAACAGGATTTAATCCCGAGCTTACTGGAAGGGAAAATATTTACTTGAATGGAGCTATTTTAGGGATGACGAAAAAAGAGATTGCTAGAAAATTTGATGAAATTGTTTCCTTCAGTGGCGTTGAAAAGTATATTGATACACCTGTTAAACGCTATTCGTCGGGTATGTATGTGCGCTTGGCTTTTGCTGTGGCTGCACACCTTGAACCCGAGATTTTAATTGTAGACGAAGTATTGGCTGTGGGTGATGTTGATTTTCAAAAAAAATGCATCGGTAAAATGAAAGATGTGGCCAGTAATGGAAGAACGGTGCTTTTTGTGAGTCACAACATGGAGGCTGTTAAGAACCTGTGTTCTCGAGCTCTTCTTATGGAGCATGGTACCATTGTTTCAGAGGGGAGTCCTTCTCAAGTAATAGAAGCTTATCTCAATAACCGAAATAAAGCCGATTGGGGTCATTCTTACACAGAGACAGATGCGCCAGGCAATGAATTTACACGTTTAAAATCGATTGAGCTTAAACCAATCCGTGAAGACGGTAAATCGATAATTACGGTAAAAAGCTCCATCGAAATAAATATTAACTTCTGGAATTATGTAGAAGATTTAGTGGCTAACCTTAGCCTGCACCTCTATGCGGCAACCGGAGAATGTGTGTTCAATGTGATTACCCAATTACCTCCACCTACATTGGGTGTAGGTCTTCATCATGCCCGATGCGTAATTCCGAAGGAGTTGTTAAATACTGGTGTATTCTATGTATCTTTCATGCTGGTCCAAGATACCGCAAAGCCGCTGTTTAACTTTGAAGAGGTATTAACTTTTGAGGTAGAAGAAGAACGAGAAAATACCAATTGGCATGGTAAGTATCCTGGATTTGTAAGACCGAATATTGATTTTAAAATTAACCAATGATTCCTGTAACTAAATCGTTTTTGCCCCCCTTGGAGGAATATACGGCGCAAGTGCAACGTGCCTACAATTACGGTTGGTTGACTAATCGGGGCAAATTGGTTTTGGAATTAGAAGAAAAATTAACGACTTATCTTGCTTTGGAAGAAAGTAGGATTTTGCTCATGAACAATGGAACCATTCCCCTACAAATTGCGCTTAAATGCTTGGCTCAGGGTGGGGAAGTAATTACAACGCCTTTCTCCTATGTGGCTACCACCTCCGCGATTGTTTGGGAGGGTTGCACCCCCGTGTTTGTGGATATTCACCCGGAATATCTAACCATTGATGAGAAAAAAATCGAGCAGGCCATTACGGAAAAAACCACCTGTATTTTGGCGACTCACGTGTTCGGAAATCCGTGTAACATCGAAGAAATTGAACGAATTGCTAAGAAGCATAGTCTTAAGGTAATTTATGATGGTGCGCATGCGTTCGGTGTTAACTACAAGGGAAAAAGTATTTTTGAATATGGGGATGTCACTACCTGTAGTTTTCATGCAACCAAATTATTCCATACCGGAGAAGGAGGAGCGATTTTCTGTAAGGATCCAACCTTGTTTAATCAGCTATATTATAGTCATAATTTTGGTCACGACGGACCCTTGGCATTTCATGGACTTGGGATCAACGGGAAGATGAGTGAATTACAGGCAGCCATGGGCTTGGCAGTTTTACCGTACATGCAGGAGATTTTAAAAGAACGAAGCCGAGTGGTGGCGTGCTACGATGAAAACCTGAAAACGCAATCGCTTGGGCGACTTAAAATTAGAAAAGAAACAACTTGGAATACAGCCTATTATCCAGTGTTGTTTGAATCTGAAAATCAATTACTGGATATAGAAAAATCCTTACAAGAAATCGGTGTTTTTCCGCGAAGATATTTTTATCCGTCGCTAACCAAATTACCTTATATTGCACAAAACAGCTGTGAGATTGCATCTGATGTATCTTCCCGGATTTTATGTTTACCCTTGTTTTATGGTTTAAGTGAAAATGAAGTAAAGGGCATTGCCTCGATTATAAATAATTTTTAAGTTAGAACACATGATAATTATAGGAGCGGGAGGACATGCCTTAGAAGTTTTAAATGAACTAAAACAAGCGAATCACTCGATCAGTGCGTTTTATGATGAAATTAATGTACATGTGAATGAACTGTTCGGCATTCCGGTTTACCATGAGCTTAGTGAATTACCTTTGGAATCATTCGTTCTTGGTGTTGGGGGGCCAACGTTAAGAAGGAAATTATACGAACAGTTTTGTGGTCAACGCACTCCAGCATCTGTTATTTCAGCTACGGCCCAAGTGAGTTCTTTAAATACGATAATGGGGCAAGGATTAAACCTTATGTCAGGTGTTTACATTGGTCCAAATGTTACAATTGGTGACGGTTCTTTGGTGAATGCGCGTTCAGGAATTCATCACGATTCTCAAATCGGTTCGTTTTGTGAAATCTGTATCGGCGTTTCTATTGCTGGACGCTGCAAAATTGGAAACGAGGTTTTTATTGGCATGGGGGCACTTATTCTACCTGGTGTTACAATCGGCGATCAAGCCATCATTGGCGCTGGCGCAGTGGTAACGAAAGATGTTCCTGCGGGTGTTACAGTTAAAGGGGTACCGGCGAAGTGACAAGAAAACCAAATATCTTGTTGGTTGGGGATATGCCTGGTTGGGCATTTCATAACATCATTACCTTTGTTCGCTCTAAGGTTCAGGGCTACAATTTTTATTACGATTATACCATTTATAACCCTAAAGAAAATTCGAAAGTCACATCAGACTTTGAGGTTAATAGCCACCATATTGCACCAAGGACAATAAAAAAAACAATTCCATTTCAGCAAACGTTCTTGCTAAAAGGACTGGTATATCGAGTAATTAATTGTTTAAATCAACTTGGACTTTTGTCGTATAATGGCGACGGACAATTTCGGAGGATTCGGAAGAATAATACCTATGATCTGGTTTTATTTTTGGATTATTACATGGATAAAGACGCAGACTTCGGGCATATCAAGGCTAAAACTCGAGTTAAAGGGATTTTTACCGCTCAATTTCCCCCCAAAGGAATCCTTATTGATCCTAACATATCATTGGAAGAATTCTGTAAAAACTACTTAGCTGACAGTGATGCCTTACTTGTTGGTGCTCCTTGCATTGCGCAAACTTATAAGGATGTCTTTACTAAGCCGATTTTTTTTGCGAATATGGCCTATGATGAACAGGTGTTTTGCCCAACATCAAAAGAGTTAAATATAAACGAGCCTTTAATTGTTGGTTGGACAGGTAATCCAGATAGAGACTTTAAAGGGTATTATTCACATGTGATTCCAGCAGTGGAACATTTGAAAAATCTTGGTTATTCCATTGATTTGAGAACTCAATTCGATGGGACCCTCAATTCCTTAGCAGATTTTTGGAATAAGGTAGATGTTGCGTTAATTACATCAGAGGCTGATGCTGGTCCTTCTATGTTCATGGAAGCAAGCCTGTGTGGTGTTCCAAGCATTAGTACCCGTATTGGATTGCCAAACGATGTGATTGAAGATAAAGTGAATGGACTATTTTGCGATAGAAACGTTGCAGATATTGTAGATAAGTTGAAATTTTTGATCGACAACAAAAAGATACATCGAGCAATGAAAGACAACATAAGAGCGACTTATATCAGTAGGCTTGGAGTTGAGGTTCAAAAAGCCAGATGGAAGTCACTCTTTAATGCAGTTTTAAATGAGTAAGACGCGCATCTTTTTCTTCTTCCCTTTAGCCTCTGTTGGGGGAACAGAACGTGTTCATTTGGATGTTTTGAATGCGCTATCGAATTATCCTCTGGAAATATTCATTCGTTACCGAGTAAATCCATGGAAAGGAATGGCGCATCGGCGAACAAAAGAAGCTAAACGTGAAGGTGTTCAATGGCTTTCTTTGTTTAAGGCATTTGGATCAGTAACTTTTCTGTCCACTTTTTTAGAAGCGCCTCGGTTTGGAAGGCTAATTCGTAGGTTGTACATCAAGCGCTTAGCGAGTAAAATTAATTCAGCAAGTAATCCAGTAGTCGTATTTTGGCATCGAGAGTCCATTGAGTTTTTATTGCCTTTTATTGAATCTCATGTAAAATTGGTTGACATTGTTCACAACAATTCTAATAATTCAGTGGCCGACCCATGTTACTTGAATAACGATTTAGCCCTTCGGATTGATCGTCGTGTTTTGGTTAATATTGGATTATTGAATTGGATCAACCTCTTGTATTCAAATGCGGGTTATCCGTCGGAGTTATTAGAGCGAATCAAGGTGATTAACCATAAAGTAAACTTCCCCTCATCGATTCCAAACAAACCGACAACGGATTTTAATGTGATTTTTGTTGGACGTGAAGCTAAAGAAAAACGAGTTGACTTATTTCTCGAAATAGCATCATGCTGCGCTGATTTAGCCGCAATTAAATTTCATGTGGTGGGTATTAAATCAGAATTTTCGAGTCAATCAAACATTACCTGGCATGGTGTAGTTTTGGATCAAGCGCACATCGAATCTCTTTATTCGCAATCCCATGCCCTGGTTATGACTTCAGAAAGTGAAGGGTTTCCTAAAGTGATTGCTGAATCAATGGCCTTCGGGTGCGTTCCAATAGTAACTGCTGTTGGAGGGATCCCATCCGTGTTGCAGGATGGGGATTGTGCGATTTTGACCAATCCTGATCAGTGTGTTGAAGAAAGTATTGCACATATAGTAACCTTAAGTCAACACCCATTAGATTTTAATGAACGTTCGAAAAAGGCTTATTTTTACGCAAAAGAACACTTCGATTCCGAACGTTTCGATAATGAATGGAAAAAACTCATACAATCCCTTGGTTAGTGTAATTATTCCGAATTATAACCATGCACCTTATCTTCAAGAGCGCATCGATTCTGTGTTAAATCAATCCTACAGAGATTTTGAGGTGATTGTGTTGGATGACTGTTCATCCGACAACAGCAGAGAAATCATTGAAAGATATAGAGGACATGAGAAAATCAGTCACATCGAATACAACAGCCTCAATAGTGGAAGTACCTTTAAACAATGGCAAAAAGGATTGGAATGCGCAAAAGGTGAATGGATTTGGATTGCAGAGAGTGATGATGTGGCTCACCCGGATTTTTTATCGAAATGTCTGTCTTCGGTGCAGGAGTTTGACTTGGTTTTTTGTAAATCAACTATTATTAACAGGCTAGGAGAGGAGGCTACCTATCTTGGAGCGTCCTCTTTTCCTGCAGATGAGGTGTTTAATCCGGATGTACCTGTGCATCACATTGATTCTTCTAAATTCCTTGAAGAGCGAATGTTCAGTTTTAATCACATTGTAAATGCCAGTAGCGTATTAACGAAAGGTGCAACATTACGTCAGTTAATTTCTGAAATTACCGATTTCAAGTTATGTGGGGATTGGATGCTGTGGGTATTGATTTTATCTAACGGAAATGGATGTTACTTAAACGAAAGTCTTAATTATTTTCGTGTACACGACCAAACCGTTAGAGCTTCCCAAAGCAGTACTATGGAAACTTTTTATGAAAATGCGCGCATTGCTCAGTATGTTTTTAAACAGCGTCCTACGAAAGCACTACGAAACAATATTTCTGAGTATTTAATCTTTGCATATTTCAATCGGTATTCAAAGGCACAGCGCAAAGGGTCATTTTTAACGATGTTGAATCTCATTTCTGTGTATGGACTGATGGCAGTTATTCATACCTTGTCACACAAGTTGAAACATGATTGAATTATCTATTGTCATCGTAAATTATAACACAGCAAATCATACCGTGGCTTGTCTTCAGTCTATTGTAAACCAGTCCATGACGGTGTCTTATGAATTAATTGTAGTTGATAACGCTTCTACTGACCTTAGTTCTGTCTTGATTAAATCTCAAGTACCCGAAGTCATTTGGATTCAAAATTCCACCAATCTTGGGTTTGGTAGTGCGGTGAATATTGGGGTGGCTAATGCTCGTGGAGAATTTATAGCTGTAATTAATTCGGATATTGTGGTAAAGAATAATGCCATTGAACAGTTGTTGATTCGATTTAAAACAGATTCCGAACATGTAGGCATGGCAAATTGTAGCTTAGTTGATGAATTCGGAACACATCAAAAAGTTGTTTATCCCTATAATGCATCATTTAAAGAAGTTTTGAGCTATAATCGAATCCTAGTTTACTTATTCAATCGGTGGTTCAATTCAATTCCCGATGAGGTTAAGGCCTTACATGGTGCATGCTTACTGATTAAGCGTTCGCTGTTTCAATCGTTGAATGGATTCGATACTGATTTCTTTTTGTATTCGGAGGAATTTGATTTGTCTCGAAGAATTTTGAAACAAGGGTATATACTAAGGTGCTATGATGAGATTACCTTATTACATGGAAATGAAGCAAGTAGTCCGAATAAATCATGGAATTTAAAACAGCGCAGTGCTTCGATTGCTTTGCTTTTCAGAAAAACTCATGGGGTTTTGGGTTTGTTATTTTATTATTGGCTGATCGTTTTTAATTTGCTGTCTAATGGCTTATTGTGGTCGAGAATGAATCTTGAAGAACGCAAGGACTTGCGGCTTTTGGCACTAATTCATCTGGCTAATCTTGACGATTATTTTAGTATTTTGTTTCGATTGAATTCAAACGTCCCCATTAAAGTAAAGTAAATGCCATTCTTTTCCATTATTCTTCCAACTTATAACAGAGCTTCGTTTTTGTCGCGAAGTATTGGAAGTGTACTAATACAAGATTTTCAAGATTGGGAACTGCTTATCATTGATGATGGATCAACCGATCATACCAAAGAAATAGTTAATTCCTTTAATGATCAACGAATTAAGTATATCTATCAAGAAAATTCGGAACGAAGTGCCGCCAGAAATCATGGAATTAAACTTGCAACCGCTGAATGGATTTGTTTTTTAGATAGTGATGATGAGTATTTACAAGAACATTTGAAAATATTTCATAAAGAAATAGAATCTAATGAAACCCCAAAAATGTTCGTTACAGGCAATCTGATTCGTAAAAACGGAGTGCAATATAAACACAGCATGCTGGATTGTAAAAAGAATATTCTTGAAGAAATAGCTTCGAAATTTTTACTAATGAATTCTGTATGTGTTCATAGAGATATATTGGATGAAAATCGCTTTGACGCAAAGTTCAGAATTTGGGAAGATACCCATCTTTGGTTGCGCATCGCTGCCCAATATCCAGTATATCAAATTGAACACTTTACAGTTACTCAACATGTACACAACGAGGGTTCAGTCGTGCAGGGAATGAATAATGTACGAGTTGTCGAAGTGAATCAATATGTTAGTGCAATTCTAGACCTTAAAACCAACCATGCATCGCGCTTTGATGGTAAATTATCGCCATTGTTTTTCAATCAATACATCGATTCAAAGTACCGAATGTATCTCTACCGAGCGAGACAAAATAAACAATTTCTTGTAGCATCTCAACTATGGATCAAGGCTTGGCGACATCGTCCGTCGTTCTATCTTTTCACGGAATATCCTAAAATAATACTAAACTATCTCAACATTGGTATTCATGCGCGATAAATCCTTGAACATCCTTTTGATTGCCTCTTGGTATCCATCCAAGGAGAATCCAACAGGTGGCAGTTTTGTGCAAGTACAAGCACATATGTTAAGAGATTTCGGACACCAAGTTACCGTTATTCATCCGTTTATGCTCGGAACCTTCGTGAATGCCATCAAAAAACGTTCGTATAATTCATTTTCGGAGGAAGATGGAATTCGTGTCTTGCGCGTAGGCGTGGCTCCTCCGCTTCCTTTTTTTCGCGCAATTTCGTATGCCTATTGTTTTCAACATGTACGTAATGCTATGAAAACGCATGGACTTATGGTTCAAGAATTTACAATCATACACAGCCATGCCGCCTTTATGGGAGGTTATATTGCTATGAAATTCACACAGTATGACGGAATTCCTTTTCTTCATACTGAGCATGCGTCTGCTTTACATTTTAATCCAAAACAATATACATCAACTGACAAGCGGGTATTGCGTAACATTTATTCAAACACAAGGAACGTGTTTTTTGTTAGTCGCTATTCGTTAAGCAGCACGTTAAAGAATCTGAAGCTTAATAATTCTGTACGGTACACTGTTCTTCCCAATGTGATTGATAATTCCTTTTTTGAAGAACCAATAAATCGGGATTCTGTTCCAACTAATTTTCTGATGGTAGGAGACTTTCTTCCCGTGAAAAATCACGAGTTATTATTTCAGGCGTGGATTACTGTTCAAGACAAATATCCTACTTTAAATCTCACCTTAATCGGTGATGGAATGAATAAAATTGAACTAATTAAGCGATTTCCTTCATTGAACTTCGACTTGGTTACTATGTTACCTCGGCTAAATCGCGCCGAATTACGCAAGGTGATGTCAACGCATGAGGTAATCTTGTCCTCAAGTATTGTAGAAACCTTTGGGCTAAGTATTGCAGAAGCCCAAGCCTTAGGAATCCCTGCCGTGGTCACAAACTCAGGAGGGGTAATGGATATTATTACCGCAGAAACTGGAATTATAACCGAGCCAAGTGCAACTGCCTTTGCCGAGGGAATATTACAAATGATTCAATCGTATCATGCCTATGATGCAATTAGGATTCGACAATTAGCCAGCGAACGCTTTGCTTCGGAAGTTATAATGAAACAGTTGAACTTAATATATCAGCAAGTTCTTTAAGGGATTTTGTACTTTTGATACGTGATCAAGGTACTCATTCTAGCGTATGACTTTCCTCCGTATGTATCTGTAGGTGGACTTCGTCCATTCAGCTGGTATAAGTACTTTCGAGAATTTGGAATTGATCCCGTGGTTATAACAAGACAGTGGAGTAATTCTTACGGAAATCAGTTGGATTATATCGCACCAGGCACGAGTTCTTCTGAAATCACCGAGGAAAGTACATTCGGTAAAATTATTCGAAGCCCCTATCACCCAAATTTGAGTAATCGCATTTTACTGAATCATGGGGAGCAAAAGTGGCGAATAGTTCGGAAGGCGAATTCTGCCTTCTTAGAAGTTGCTCAGTTTTACCTTCCCCTTGGACCTAAAATTGAATTGTATTACGCCGCAAAGCGCTATTTGAGTTCACATAAAGTAGATTTAATTCTTGCCACAGGAGATCCGTTTGTATTATTTCATTATGCGAGTAAATTAAGCAGAGCCTATAAAACACCATGGTTGGCTGATTATAGAGATCCGTGGTCCCATCACAAAGAAAATACCCGGTCTTTTATTGTTAAGTTATGGTTGAAGTCACTAGAGAAACGCATTGTAAGTCAGGCGATTTATGCATCGACAGTTTCTACATTCGTACAACAGAAAATAAACGAAATTATGCCAAAATTGTCTGTTGAGATTATTCCCAACGGATACGATCCTGATGCGATTGAGGGATTGCATGATATTTCTCCTCAAAACAAGGTATTGCGTTTCGCATTTGTAGGGACCATCTATGAATGGCATCCTCTTGAGTTATTTTTAGAACAAATTTATTTATTCAAAAAGGACAATGAGATTGCATTAGAGGTAAACTTCTATGGCACCAATAAAACAACTTGGATAACTGATTTTATTCGAAGTAATTACCCGAGCTTGGTTGGCACAGTGAATACCTTTAGTAAAATGCCAAACCAAGAGTTGCTTAAAACGCTTGCCTCGCACCATGTCATGATTCTGTTCAATTATTATTCCTATCTAGGAACTAAAATATTTGATTACTTGGCTATAAAAAGACAAATCATTTTGTGTTTTGAACGAGATCCTAAGGCTGAAATATTGCGTAAGAGTCATTTCTCAATAAAGGAAAAATCGAATGAGAATTCTCAGTTGCAGGCAGAAGTATTGCGTAAAACGAACGGCGGTATTGTGGTAAAAGATGCGTCACATTTACAGGTTGTTCTAACATCACTTCGAGCTGAGTTTCTACAGACGGGGAACATTGCATGCGATTCCTGGGACATTGAACAATTTTCACGAAGAATTCAAGTGGAGCGTTTAGCAAGACAAATAAATTTAATCGTATCTCAAACAAAACGATGAACAGAAAGCTCGTAATTGTTGATTATGGAATGGGGAATCTTCACTCGCTTAAACGAATGGTGTCGTACAATAACATTCCTGTGACCATTAGTAACAAGGCATCAGAACTGTTAACAGCAACACATATTATCCTTCCTGGGGTCGGTCATTTTGGTCAAGCAATGGAGCAACTTAAAAGAAATGACTTAATCGAGGTATTAAATCAACTTGCCTTAGAAGAAAAAAGAGCATTTCTTGGAATTTGTCTTGGAATGCAACTGATGACCTCCTTTAGTGAAGAAGGGGATTGTGAAGGCTTAGGTTGGTTTCAATGCAAAACGGTCAATCTACATGTTCACACAGCCAATCAAATTAAAATTCCGCATTTGGGATGGAATACCCTCCAGATAAAAAATGACAATAAAATCCTAGCGGATATTTCTACTTCAGATGAAATGTATTTTGTTCATGGTTTTGGGGTTGTTGAAGCGATAGAAGAACAGGTGTTATGTACGACAAACTATGGGGTTGAATTTGTTTCCGGATTGAGTAAAAATAACTTGGTTGGACTTCAATTTCATCCCGAAAAAAGTCATGAAAATGGTCAACGTATTCTTTCAAATTTTATAAAGCCATGTATCGTCCACGAGTAATTCCCTGTTTATTATTACAAGGTCATGGGCTTGTTAAAACAAAAAGATTTTCATCGCCCACTTATATTGGCGACCCTATGCATGCGGTGCACTTATTTAATGAGTACAAAGCAGATGAGTTGATTTTTTTGGATATAAATGCAAGCATCGAAAATCGTTGCATCTCCATAGATTTAGTAAGGGAAATAGGCGAGGAGGCCAACATGCCATTTTCTGTCGGTGGTGGAGTAACGACTTTAGATCAAATTCAACAGCTGTTAGAAGCAGGTGCTGAACGAGTCGTATTAGGTAGTGCAGCAGCAAGAAACCCTGTTTTTGTTCGCGAAGCCAGTAATCGTTTTGGAAAGTCAAGCATTGTAGTTTGTGTAGACATTAAACGCTCTTGGTTAGGTAAGAATGCTGTTGTGTTTTGCAATGGTAAACAGGCTGTTAAGACAAATCTGATTGAATACGTCAAAATGATGGAAACGAATGGGGCAGGGGAATTAATTATACAGTCTGTTGAACGCGATGGAACGTATCAAGGCTTAGATCAACACCTGTTATTAGAAATCTCGAATGAACTCAGTATTCCGATTACTGGTATAGGGGGGCTTAGTTCCCTGAATGAAATAAAATCGGTTCACAACAACTTGAAACTGAATGGCTATGGTGCAGGTAGTTTGTTTGTGTTTCAATCAAAAAATCAAGGTGTACTTGTGAATTATCCTTCTCGAGAAGAGTTGCAATCTTTATTTTGAATCAGTTAGTTATTTGTTTATTTAGATAGCAATATGGATTGTATCTTTGCACGATAATGCAATCTGAAACAGTTTTTTATCAATTATGTAACCGTTGTGTGATGGATACCAGCGATCCAGGCATCACGTTCGATTCCGATGGAAACTGTAATCATTGCACAGAGTTTATAACCAAGCGTGCACATTTTAGTTATCAAGGAGAAGTAAGTGATAACATGCTTTCTGAGCTGCTTAGGTCAATGAAAGCAGCGGGCCGAAATAAGAACTATGACTGCATTGTTGGATTAAGTGGGGGTGTAGATTCATCTTACACAGCATGGAAGGCCAAGGAAATGGGATTGCGCGTGTTAGGGGTTCACTTAGATAATGGATGGAATTCCATAGAAGCGAACCAAAATATCCGAAACATAGCGACGAAACTAAATATTGATTACGAATGCGTTGTATTGGATTGGCAAGAGTTTAAACAGATTCAAGCGGCATTTCTACAAGCCAGCATTCCAGAAGCGGATACGCCAACCGATATTGCCATTCTTGCCGTTTTACATAAAATGGCAGCGAAACATGGAGTCAAGTATATATTGAGTGGTGGCAATTTTGCAACAGAGGGGATATTGCCGAAATTTTGGCATTATAACGCAAAAGACTTAAGGTACTTTAAACACATCTGTGCTAATTTTGGTCCAGTTAAGCTTCATTCTTTTCCCACCTTCGGGTTCGTTAAGGAAGCCTACTATAAGTTATTCAAGGGGATAAAAATGATTTATTTCTTGAATTACCTGTCGTTTGATAAAACTGAGAGTATTAGCCTTCTCAAAGAAAAACTCGATTGGAAAGAGTATGGGGGTAAACATTATGAATCCAAATACACCGGATTTATTCAATCCTATTATTTATACAACAAATTCAATATTGATTACCGCAGAGCCACCTTGTCCTCTCAGATATGTGCAGGCACAATCCGAAGGGATGAGGCCCTAGATATTCTGAAAAATAAGCCCTACGTGGAGGATCGTGTATTAGTGGAAATGAAATATATCGCGAAGAAACTTGATTTTACAGACGAAAAATTTAATGCCTTACTACTGGATAAACCACGTTGGTATACCAGTTTTCCTAACGATGAAAAACGATTAAATTATATCTACAATTTATATCGAAGGTTATTTAGAAAAGAGAAGCTCGCTAGTTTCTAAAAGCTTGTTCATTTTGGATTTCTTTTGACATTTCAAATCAATTAAAAATTATTTCTTCAGGCGGAGTAAAGTGACATATTTTCGAAGTAACTTTGAAGAAAAATAACGAATGCCACATTTCGAATTGCCCTTTTTTACCAATTTATTGATTTTATTGGTTGGCGCTAAGATCTTAGGAGAAATGTTTGAGCGAATTGGTCAACCGTCAATGATTGGTGAGATCATAGCCGGAATAATTTTAGGGCCTAGTATTTTGAATTTGATACATCGTACCGAAGATATTAAAGTGATATCGGAACTCGGAGTATTTCTATTGGTCATAATGGCCGGGTTGGAAATCAAAATAGAAGACATTCTTAAATCACTCAAAGGCAGGAATATTATCATTTCAATTCTTGCATTTTTCGTACCATTAGGGACTGGTCTGGCAGTTGGTTTTACTTATCACCAACCCTTAATGACCAGTGTATTTATTGCGCTTTGTATTGCAATTACGGCACTTCCCGTAAGTATACGAATCTTAATGGATTTGGGTAAAATTAATTCGGAAGTCGGTCAACGCATTATCTCAGTTGCAATTTTTGATGATATTTTGGCACTAACAATTTTGGGGGTTCTGATCACAATCAAGGATACAGACCTGACATTTTTACCCGTGGTCAAAGCGGCATCATGGTCCTTGATAAAATTGATTATTTTTCTTGTCTTACTTAGCTTCGCTTATTTTGGCATTCAACGTATTACTAATAAAGGAGATTTGTTTGAGCGGGGATTAAATAAATTACTTTCTATTTTAAAAGGAAAAGAGCCTTTGTTTGCTTTGTTTTTCGCATTTATTCTAACGTTTTCTATGGTTACTGAATCCCTAGGCTTGCATTTTATTGTCGGGGCTTTTTTTGCATCGATGCTTATTACAGAAGCATTTATTGGAAAGGATAATTTGAGAACGGTAGAAAAAACTACTACCAATATGGCCATGGGATTTTTAGCTCCTATTTTCTTTGCGGGAATTGGGCTAGAGTTTAGCATTTCATCAATAAGCAATTATGGGTTATTATTCGCCATTTTACTTGTTTCTTATTCAACCAAAATCATTGCCGGTTTTGTCGGGGGTAAAATTGTTCGCATGAGCAATTGGTCTGCGCTAACACTAGGTATCGGTCTAAATGCACGTGGAATTATGGAGTTAGTGATTGCTAATATTGCCTACAAAGCCAAAATCATCAACGTTGAAATATTTTCAATGCTCGTTATTATGGGCGTATTAACAACATTAACTACACCTGTAGCACTGAAATATACCTTCAAAAAAATTAAGGGTTAATCTCTTTTATTTCCCTCTAGAACTTCCAGTCTTAACGACCGGTGCCTTTTTTGTGGCTGCGGGTTTTACCGCTTTAGGTTCCTTAATTGCAGCTGTTTTAGCTGGTTTCTTAGTTGTTTCTGCCTTCGCTTTCTTAGGTTCTTTTTCCTCTTTAGCTGGTTTATCAGCCGCTTCAGTAGCTGCCTCTTCTTTTTTCATCAACCCTTCCTTCAATAGTAAATTATACCATTGAAATACCTTGCGAATATCTGAAAGGTAAACGCGGTCAATGTCATAATTTGGGAGAACACCCTCAAAAGTTTTTCTTAAAACAGCTTCTTCAACTTTATGGTTAATGGCCTCTTTTCCATCGTTTTGACTGAGTATGGTCGCAAAAACATCGGTTAGTTTTACATCTTCCTCATACGTGAATATGCTTATGTCTTCAATGGAACTTATCTTTTCCGATGCAAACGCAGGAAATCTTTTTTTGTCAATCAACGATTCTACAATTACATTGCTTTTACCTTGCGTAACGATTTTGAATAATCCCGGGCGACCAGAGATGGAAATGATTCCTTGTAAGTCCATATATTTTATTTTGGCCAAAATTAGAAATTCTTTCGGATTTGACTCTATCATTTTTGGCTTCATTTTAAAATAATAGTAAGTTCCATTATATTATGCCTACCTTTGCACCTAATTTTAGAAGAAATCAATGACATTTGAAGCGTTGGGATTGCGGAATGAGGTGCTGCAGTCTATCAAAGAGCTCGGGTACACCGAACCAACACCCATCCAGGAACAAGCGATTCCACATCTACTCCAAGAAGAAAGCGATTTTGTAGGACTAGCACAAACAGGAACTGGTAAAACGGCAGCTTTTGGCTTGCCTCTACTTAGTCGAATCGAACCTGGACAACTTTATCCAACTGCGGTAATTATTTGTCCAACCCGTGAACTCTGTTTGCAAATATCGAACGATTTAAAAATCTTTGGTAAATACCTAAACGCGAGTGTAGTCTCTGTTTATGGTGGGGTAGATATTAAAAAACAAATCACAGACATTCGTAAAGGAGTCGATATCATTGTCGCAACACCAGGACGTCTCATGGATTTAATGAACCGTAAGGTAATTAAATTAAACGAGATTGAATTTGTTGTACTTGATGAGGCTGATGAAATGTTGAATATGGGATTCAAAGAAGATATCGACGATATCTTAAAATATACTCCCGATACTAAAAGTGTATGGTTGTTTTCAGCAACCATGCCCAAAGAAGTGGCAGCCATTGCAGCAAACTACATGTCTGAACCCCTTGAGGTTTCAATTGGTCACAAGAATCAAGGAAACGAGAACATTCATCACATCTATTATATGGTGTATGAGAAAGATCGTTATCCAGCCTTAAAACGTTTGATTGATTTCAATCCCGAAATTTATGGGTTGATTTTTTGTCGAACCAAGAATGAAACAGCTAATGTTGCACAAAAATTAAGTCGAGACGGATATAATGCTGAACCCCTACATGGAGACCTTTCTCAAGGAATGCGTGATATGGTCATGGCTCGATTTAGAAGTAAAGAAGTTCAGTTATTGGTAGCTACAGATGTTGCTGCACGCGGTATTGATGTAGATTCTATTTCTCATGTTATCCATTATAATTTACCGGATGACATCGAAAACTATACACACCGAAGCGGACGAACAGCGCGCGCAGGTAAAAAAGGAGAATCCCTTTGTCTTTTAACTCAAAAGGAATTATTTAAGGTTCGGGGAATAGAACGTCAGATGCGCACGGATTTCACCAAAGGTGTAATACCAAATGCACAAGAAATTTGTCAAGTTCAGCTTAAAAAATTAGTTGAAAAAGTAACCTCAACGGCGATTCGAGAAAAGGAGATTCAACCGTTCCTTCCGGATATGTTTAGTCATTTTCAAGACTTGAGCAAAGAAGAGGTGATTAAATTATTCGTTTCAGCAGAATTCAACCGTTTCATAGAATATTATGAGCGTGCAGGAGATTTAAATGCTTCGGAACGTGCGGAGAAAGGGTCAAAAGCTGATCGTTTTGGCGAACGTGCTACAGGTGAACGTCGAAGAGATGAAAATAAAACTAGATTCTTTGTTAATCTAGGAAAACGAGATGGATTGAATGTTGGAGGTTTACTTCGTGTTGTTTGTGATGCCACAGGGTTGAAATCAGGGAATGTAGGTCGCATTGACATCATGGCTTCTTTTTCCTTTTTTGATACAGACAATGAGCATGTAGATAAGGTACTTAAGAAATTAAACGGAGCGGAATTCGAAGGACATTCAATCAGTGTGGAAGTTTCTGCAGGAGGAAAGGGCGGGAGTTCTTCTTCTGGAAGACGCAGTAGTGGAGGAGGGGATCGCAAATTCGGAGGCGGTGGAGACCGTAAATTCGGAGGTGGTGGTGCTAGAAGTGCTGGCGGAGGAGACCGTAAATTCGGAGGTGGCGGAGAGCGCAAGTCCGGAGGTGGTGGATCCAGAAGTTCTGGTGGAGATCGCAAATTTGGAGGCGGCGGAGACCGAAAGCCCTCAGCATCAAATGATTTTACAAAAAAACGAAGATAGGATTTAAGGTATGGAAATCAGGAATATTGCCATTATTGCTCACGTTGACCACGGCAAAACAACATTAGTTGATAAATTAATCGAAGCGGGTTCTGTGTTGAATGAACGAGATCGTCCAACAGGAGAATTGATCTTAGATAACAATGACTTGGAGCGTGAACGCGGAATTACGATCGTTTCTAAAAACGTATCAGTTACCTACAAAGGCACGAAAATCAACATCATCGACACCCCAGGTCACTCCGACTTTGGTGGTGAAGTGGAACGGGTATTAAACATGGCAGATGGTGTATGTATCCTTGTAGATGCATTCGAAGGCCCTATGCCCCAAACCCGTTTTGTATTGGGTAAAGCACTAGCAATGGGAATCAATCCACTGCTTGTGATTAATAAGGTCGATAAAGAGAACTGTACGCCAGACGAAGTGCATGAAAAGGTGTTTGATTTGATGTTTGAATTGGATGCGTCCGAAGAACAGTTGGATTTCCCTACAATTTACGGTTCAGCTAAAAATGGCTGGATGTCAGAAGATTGGAAAAATCCAACCACAAATATCACTCCGCTGTTGGATAAAATATTGGATTATTTCAAGCCAAGAGAAATTCCTGAAGGGAATACGCAATTATTAATCACCTCGTTAGATTATTCTTCCTATGTCGGTAGAATTGCAATTGGACGATTAAGCCGGGGTAAAATTGTGGAAAATCAACCGGTGGTTTTAGCAAAACGTGATGGAACCTTGCAGAAACATAAAATCAAAGAGGTTTATGTATTTGATGGACTTGAGCGCCGCAAAGTAACGGAAGTTCAAGCTGGAGATATTTGCGCCCTTACGGGATTAGAAGGATTTGATATCGGTGATTCGGTATGTGATGCTGAAAATCCAGATCCACTTCCAACCATTGAATTGGATGAGCCTACCATGTCCATGTTGTTTACGATTAATGACTCTCCATTTTTTGGAAAAGAAGGTAAGTTTGTGACATCACGGCATATACAGGAACGTCTACATAAAGAATTAGAGAAGAATTTAGCCTTACGTGTTATTGATACTGACAAAGCCGATCGTTGGATGGTACACGGTAGAGGAGTACTGCATTTATCCGTACTTATTGAGACCATGCGTAGAGAAGGTTATGAGCTTCAAGTAGGACAACCACAAGTTATTTTTAAAGAAATCGATGGACAGCGTTGCGAGCCAATTGAAGAGTTAACAATCGATTTACCAGAAGAATATGGCGGTACAGCCGTTGAAGCGGTTTCTAAACGAAAAGGTGAGTTAACGTCCATGGAACCAAGAGGCGGGCGAATGATTATTCAGTTTTTAATCCCTTCACGTGGTATAATTGGGTTGCGAAGCTACTTGCTAACTCAAACCGCTGGGGAAGCAATCGTTACACACCGATTCTTAGAATATCAGCCATATAAAGGTGAAATTCCTGGTCGTCAAAACGGTTCCCTAATCTCCTTAGAGCAAGGTACAGCAATTCCTTATTCAATTAATAACTTACAAGAACGCGGACGATTCTTTATCAATCCGAATGAGGATATCTATGAAGGACAGGTGGTCGGGGAGAATGCTCGTGCTGGAGATATGACAGTGAATATTACCAAAACGAAGAAATTAACGAACATGCGTGCTTCCGGATCTGATGATAAGGTGAAAATTATCCCTGCCAAAATCATGAGCTTAGAGGAGGTCTTAGAATATATTCAAAGCGATGAGTATGCGGAAGTTACCCCAAACAGTTTGCGTATTCGTAAGATATTTTTGAAAGAAGCAGATCGTCGTCGCCTTTCCCGAGATTAATTAAACTTAATCGTTTTTACTGGATTGACTCTGGCGATTAATGCGCTTGGGAGCAACAATGCAAGCATGCAAACAGCAAAGCTACCTGCGTTTAGCAATAAGAACGTATTGAATGTTAATTCCATAGGTACTTTATCCAAATAATATACTTCCGGATTTAGTTTAATAATTCCTGTATACCTTTGGATCCAATAAATTCCTAAGCCAACCAGATTTCCAATGAGCATTCCACTTCCAACCAAATAAGCTGCTTGAATCATGAAAATTCGGCGAAGTTGACCATCGCTGCTGCCCATTGCTTTCATTAATCCAATGAAATTGGATCGAATAATAATAAGAACCAAGAGGGCAGAACCCATATTGATTATACCAATAAGCATCATTAGGACTAAGATAATTACAACGTTTATGTCAAGGAAGGCCAACCAGTTGAAAAGATCCTGCTCTAAGTCAAAAATACTTACTACTTTAACCATTTCACCATGCTCAGTGGGTATAAGTTTAATGGGTTTAGTGATGTTTTTATGGGTATTTTTCATTTGATACCAATCCTTGGTGTGGATTTCATATCCTGATATAAAATCATCCGAAGTGCCATTGCCGGCTGTTATCTTCACCTCGTAAATCCGCGTTTCCTCGTCGCTTACGGGAAAATAGAATCTGTAATGCAAGCCAGCTTCATCAAGTATTTCTTTGTATGGCTCACCGAATGAGCCCTCAGCTGTTCTTGCTGTGTTTAAATAACGAATGTTAATGCTTTGTGAATCAATTAGTTGAGTATTGTATTTGCTTGAGGTTTCATAGAGTTTTAAACACAATGTGGTATCCTTAATTTCCCTAGGTAGATATTGTCCACGGAATTGCGTTAATCCTTTTCCCCAATCATAACTTAGATTGGATGGATTTCCTTGCACGTTGAACGAAACAACTAATTTATTATTAACGATCGAATCCCAAAGGTCCAGTTGTCCGCTGATTCCCCAATCGTTTAATTTCTGTGTTACGCGAATATCACATATTACTAATTTTTCATCATAGTCTTCGAATCCGGTATCGTAAATTCCAACGATGTTGAAGGTTCTTGAGATAGGGGAGTCCTTTACGAAAAATGCAGAAACCTCATCGTTTAGTTTTAGGTTTAATTGCTTGCAGATTCTTTTGGAAATTAAGATGTCTGAAGAGGACGCTTCCTTTGAGTAGTCGGGAATTTTTCCTTCTTTTAGGTGTTCCTTAAGAAAAGTAAAATTGTAGCCGCTGTCAATGCCTTTAAAAACCAAACCTATCACATCCGTGCGCTTTCCAATCGCTTGAATTAATCCAGGTTTATACGCTACGCGATTGAATCCTTGAACATCATCAATTGATGAAAGAATGTCTTCTATCATCTTGGAAGAGTGAATCGGATCGGATTCATAAAACTCAGCATTGTTTTCGTTTTGAATAAAAAGTGGAGCTGAAAAACCAGTGACTTTTCGTCGGATTTCATTTTGAAATCCATTAACAACAGCAAGGGTTAAGAGGTTTACAACAATGGATAGTGAAATACTTATCACTGCTATACGCAATATGGGTCGTGAAACTTTTATACCTTGCGAGCGATTCGGGAGAATCCGTTTTGCAATGAAAATTTCTACTGACACGTTGTTTTATTTTGTTTCCCAAAAATACGGGAATCTAGTGCGCCTTTTACAAGGTCATGAAAATTATCCGGCTTTATTTCGAATAACTGGCGTTTTTTTGCTTGTTTGGGTGTTGAATGCTTCTGGATTCGCGGATCCATCGGATGCTAAAACGGTATATCCCGGTGCTGAACGTATGTCGCTCTATTTAGATAGTTTGAAAGGAAAACGCGTAGCTGTAGTGGCCAATCAAACCTCGGTGATCAAGGGGGTGCATATTGTTGATACCTTACTTTGTGAAGAGATTAATTTAGTTAAGATTTTTGCGCCAGAACATGGGTTTCGGGGAGAGGGAGATGCCGGTGAACACATAAATAGCTCAAACGATGTGCGTACCGGAATCCCAGTGGTTTCTTTATATGGGAACCATAAGAAACCTACGGCATTTGATTTAATGGATGTAGATGTAGTTGTTTTTGATATTCAGGATGTTGGCGTTCGATTCTATACCTATTTATCTACGCTACATTATGTAATGGAGGCTTGCGCTGAACATAATAAACAATTGATTATTCTTGATCGTCCCAATCCAAACGCTCATTATGTAGATGGTCCTATCCTCGAGCCAGAGTACAAGTCTTTTGTTGGAATGCACCCCGTGCCAATCGTTTACGGAATGACCATTGGTGAATATGCCAAAATGATTAATGGTGAATTTTGGTTAAAGGATTCATTACAATGTCAATTTCAAGTAATACCCTGCAAGAATTATACGCACAAATCAAAATACAGCCTCCCGATTCCACCCTCACCAAATTTGAAATCAGATTTAGCCATTTCCTTGTATCCCAGTTTGTGTCTTTTTGAAGCCACAACCATTAGTGTTGGTAGAGGAACTTCACGTCCTTTCGAACAATACGGTCATCCGCGATTTCCTTTTACTGGATATTCTTTTATACCCAAACCTCAACCTGGGGCGAAAAACCCACCGCACGTGGATCGCATTTGTAATGGGTATGATTTATCTAAAACGGCTCAAACAAGAACCTATGAACTGAATTTATTTTACCTTACCAATGCACGTGATTTACTCGGAGATTCAGCTGTTTTTATCGATCAAAATGCCTTCTTCAATCGACTCGCAGGAAATGGTAGTTTAAAAGAACAACTATATAAAGGATGGGGCTCAAAAGAAATAAGAGCATCTTGGAAACCAGGAATTGATCAATTCCTCAATATTCGCAAAAAGTATTTGATTTATCGTTGAGTTAACTTCTCTTGACTTTCCTCAACTGCTTGTTCCATACTTAAGGCATAGGCATCAAGCTTTGTGCCCAATTCCTTGTCATTGGCACTCAAAATTCGAGCCGCTAAGATTCCTGCATTTTTTGCAGCATTCAAGGCTACTGTAGCTACTGGAATTCCATTAGGCATCTGAAGTATGCTTAATATGCTGTCCCATCCGTCAATAGAATTACTAGATTTAATGGGCACACCAATTACAGGAAGCGAAGTGAGTGATGCAACCATTCCTGGCAAATGTGCTGCTCCGCCGGCGCCAGCAATGATTACGTTAATTCCATTCGTTTTAGCTGCCTTTGCAAATGCCACCATTTTTTCAGGGGTTCTATGTGCAGAAACGACTTCAACATGCGTTGGAATTTCAAATCCTTTTAACATTTCCTCTGCTTCCTTCATTATCGGATAATCGGAGGCGCTGCCCATTATTATTGCTACTTTATACTTCATCGCTAGGAGTTTTGTCTTGATTTGGTTTACTTGCTTCCCGTTGTTCTACTTCTTCAGTTTCAGGCAAGGTGGGTACTGGCTCCTGATTTTGCTCAATAACCGTATTCACCTTATTTCCTTCGTAGTGTATGGTATTCCCAATGTCAGTAAACACCTGATCCATCGGTTGCATAATTTGCTCCTCTTGTTGCTTTAGGATATCATTAATATTTAAATCCTTCTTAATGTCAACTCCGGATTTTCGGATTTCATTCTTTAATTCTTCGGAGGCGGTACGTATTGAAAATAAGGCTCTACCTAATGTTTTAGCAATGCCGGGAATACTTTTCGGTCCAAAAAAAATCAGCACCACTAAAATGATGACAAGTACTTCGTACCCATCAACATCATTAAAAAGTAAAGGCAAGGTATGCATTAATGCAAAGTTACGACATTTTACTTCGTTTGTATTTTTTCAACCACTTTTAGAACAAAGGTTTGAGGAATAAACGGTGACAGATAGTTGATCAGAATTCGAAATCCGAAATCACTAATTATGATTGTTTTGCCTTTCATCATCGCCTTGTAACCTTTAAGTGCAGTGGAGTAGGCATCTGCTCCTTTTTCGAACATTTTTGCATTGCCCATGCCTGCTGCAAATTCGAATTCCGTTTTTACTGGACCTGGACAAAGAGCGGTAACACTAATGTTTGTGTTACGCAATTCGTAATTGGTTGCTTTCGTGAGCGATACTACAAAGGCCTTAGTTGCAAAATAGGTCGCTTGCAAGGGACCAGGAATAAATCCAGCGGTACTTGCCGTGTGAAGTATTTTTCCTTCATTTTTTTCAATCATTTCAGGAAGGAAACCATGGGTAAGCGCAGTTAAGGCTTGTACATTTACAGCGATCATTTGATGGTCATCCGATGCAGAACGATCTGCGAACTTACCCCAACCACCGAATCCGGCATTATTGAATAAATAGTTCACAAAAATATCTTTTGATTTTATCGTTGAAATTAAGGAATTAACTTCATCGATATTTCCAAGATCTACTGAAAACACCAATGTTTTTACCTTGTACTTAGTTTCAATTTCTTCGGCCAATTCTTTTAATTGTTCCGTTCTACGTGCTACAAGAATCACGTTATTTCCATTTGATGCGTGAATACGCGCTAATTCTTTTCCTATTCCACTCGATGCTCCAGTGATTAATCCTGCTTTCATATGTTATTGTTTATCTAATAAGGTGAACGTAAAAGTGAGATAGTTTGTTCTCGGAAGAAATAAAAATTACGGTATATACGCCCTCTTTTAAATCCACGCCTTGTTGATCCTTTCCGTTCCAATCATTTTGATAATTAGAACTCTTGTACACTACGTTGCCCCAACGATTTAAAATGCTTAACTCAGAATTCGGTTTTAAGGCCTCAATTTCAAGGTAATCATTAGATAAATCGCCATTTGGCGTAATTACATTTGGAAAGGTTAATTCATCGTAAACCACCACATTATAGGTAATGGTATCTTGACAACCTTGTGCATTGGTTACTGTGAGTTGAACAGGATAAACTCCTGCATTGAAACTTGAATCCCACGGGGATTGATTGTATATCACGCCGTTAATATTCCATTGTTCAATTGTATAATTTGATGAGCTATTGGTAAACGTTATTAGCTCGCCCACATCCGGATCACTTGGTGAAAACGTGAAATCGGCATTCGGATAGCTTGGATTAACTACTGTGTAAAGCGTTGAAGTATCGCTACATCCATTGGCATCCGTCACGGTGAGGATGTAGTTTCCTGCGCTTAAATTTTGTAAATTCAATGAATTGATATTTCCAGGTTGCCATGAATACGAGTAGGTATTTGTCCCGCCTGTAACACTTAAGCCAGTAATGCTACCGTCTACCAAACAGGTGGGGTTTAATAGGTTAACCTGACTTTCATCTATGACTACAGGATTTAATTGAGGAACAACCACCGTAAGGGTAGAAGTGCAATTGTTAGCATCTGTTATGGTTAGCACATAGGTTCCAGCCGTTAGGTTTGTATTATTAGCTGTATTTACTGAATTATTCCAGCTGTATTGAATCCCGTTACCATTGCTGGTAATTCCTGAAATTGAACCTGCTTCCCCCGCGCAACCTACCGGCGTAATTAGCAACTGGGTTGTATCAATGGAAGGACCTCCAGTGGAACTAATTGTGATTCCAGTAATGCTGTCCATACACCCTTCGTTATCCGTAACTACTAATGAATAAGAACCTGGTGCTAAGCCATTCGGGATATTTAGGGTAGGTTGTTGGTTCGACCAAAGGTAGCTTAATGGGGCAGTGCCACCACTGACTGTTATACCAGAAATACCTCCATTATTCTGTCCACAAAGCTCATTGAGTACTTGAATTGAACTTGTATCAATAACAGGTGGGGTAGAAGCCTGAATGGTAAGTGGGCCTAATGTATCCGTACAGTTATTTTGATCAGTTACTACAAGGGTATATTGTCCTGCCGCTACATTACTAAGATTGACCGAGTTGCCGTTGCCAGGTGTCCATTGGTATTGGATACCTACACCAGTTACTGTAATCCCACTTATTCCTCCATCGCCTTGTCCACAATGTTCTATAGCATACACAGCTTGACTGCTATCTATAGTTGGGCCTTGAGTGAATGGTACGGTTAAAGGACTACTCGTTGCGGTACATCCGTTAGCATCCGTTACCGTAAGGGTATAAGATCCGCTTGCCAAGCCGGATGGGTTTAGGACGTTACCTCCGTTATTACTCCATGAATAGGTTAAATTGGTTCCTGTAGTTGTAATTCCCGTAATGGAACCCATCCCACCATTGCAGGATTGCGGTATAATAAGCGCCGCGGTTGTATTTACAGTTGGTCCGCTCGTTCCGGTAATTGTATACGGAGAAGAAGTGGTAGAGCAGCCTGCTGCGTCTGAAACCGTTAGTGTATAGGTGCCAGCAGGAGCATTGGTGAGATTTAGGGTGTTTCCTCCGTTGTTCGTCCATGAATAAGTATAGGGTTGAGCACCGCCGTTTACAGTCAATCCTGTAATTGAACCGGGTGTTAAGCACGTGGCGTTCGTTATGGTAGGAATGCCGCTGATTAAAGGAGCCGAGCCAATAACTACGGTTACCGGTTTTCTAAATGAACCTGGGCAAATTCCAATGTAGTAGGTAGTGGTGGTGTTTAAGCTTGGGGTAGTGTATGAATTTCCTGTAGCGACAACCGTATTACCAAACGGGGTGGTATACCATGTTAAATTCCCAGCGGGTGGATTACCAACAGTGGAAGCGCTTAAGGTAACACTTCCATTGCCGCAAATGGTATCGTTTGCCGCTATGATATCGTAAAATGAGGCATTGGTGTTAGTTATTCCTGCGGCACCTCCTGTGGCGCCATTTGGCGGGAAATTCGGAACAAATGTTGAATTCGTAACGCCTGAAGCTCCGCCATTTACTTGTTGAATCGGTGTGCCCGATGAAATGGAGATATATCCGCCGCCGCCGCCGCCGCCTGGACCATCGGCTTCCATGGTTGGAGAAGAGGCAAATGCGCCAAAAGAAATTACTTGATTTCCCCCATTTCCTCCATTGGCTTGAAGTGTCAATGTATTTGGAATTGCAGTTGCGTTTGAGATATAAATTGATCCACCTCCGCCTGCGCCGCCCGCGCCATCATTTCCGAATTTCTGCGTTGAGGCTTGGACTGCTGTTTGACCGTTCGGATTAGCGTTTACGCCATTTGCGCCATTTGCTTCAATAGACCCGCTTCCAGAAATTGTTCCGTAAACTTTTATGTAGGCAATACCACCACCTCGACCACCATTACCTCCTTGGGCGTTGTTTTGATCTCCTGCACCACCACCACCGCCGGCGAATATTCGCGTATTGTCTTGTGCGAGTGGATGTCCACCAAGCCCGCCTTCCTTACGGCGATAATCACCACCCCAAGTCGTATTATTCGGGCCAACCGTATTTTCATTTTGATTCACCGTGGCGCCTGAATATCCGCCTCGTCCGCCACCTGGACTAATCGATCCACCCATTCCTGCGGCCTCGAGATTCCAATTTACATTGTATAAAGGATTGGGAACTCCTTTCCCTGTATAGGTTTGCGCAGTGTTACCTACATTGCATCCTCCGCCGCCGCCAGCATTGTGGTTATTTCCACCGCCACCGCCATTGGCTGGTGCACTTTTGCAATATCTGGAATAAATGGCATCATATTCTGTATAAAATCCTGCAATGCTTTCTCCTTTTTCCGCACCTTGAGTAGCGACATGTGACGCACAAAATCCAATGTCGTTAACGTTTCCGGGAGGACTACCAAGCGTTTGGTCTTCTGTTACCCCGCCTCTGAATCCATAGGCACTTGCTGAAATTTTAGCATTGGCATTAATTAATAAATTACCATTCACTTCGACGGCAACGACGCCTCCCGTTGAACCATTCCATAAACTTGGAACAATCGACGTATTTGAATTCAAGGTGAGGTTCGCAAATCTCGGAATCCGAACGATTTGCACACGTCCTGCACTTGTGTAGCTATTCGTCAAGGGGCACATCAAACTGATGGTATTGGCTCCAGAAATAGATTTTACTTCAGCCAATTCGAATTTTCCTGCATTGTTATAGTTAGTGATTTCTCCCCACAACGGGATGTGCTGGTTCCAATCATTAATATGTCCTTGAGGTGTCGTATAGGGACCCCAAAATTGGCCGCCAGAATTTACAAATTCACTGGCTGGATAGGTATCCACATTTAAATTGACCCCTTGCATCTGAATGATCATTATTAAATCTCCCGGAGTTAAAACCCCTTGGAAAAAACCTCCAACCATGGTGTTTGATGCAACAGTTATTAAGGATTGTCCAGCGGTGGCATTGGCATTAAGTACGGTATAACTATTAACTAAAGCATTCAAGGATGTTACGGTATACGAACCATCTTTTGCTCGTTGACCAAGGGATTGAAATGCAATAAAAATAAGAAGTAGGGAAAATAGGAGTGGTTTCATAGAATTAAACGAGAAAGAGACGTTGCGGGCATAACATTAGTTGTATCTATTCATGTGGAAATTTTAAATCAAGGTTGGTTAACCCATGCTCACAAAAATAATAACCAATTTCCTTCTTTTTTTCAAACATGTTGCGACTTTGAGTGATGTCCTCTTCACGTTCGGGTCGTTCATGAAATAAATGATATTGAATCGCTTTCCAGCGTAAATTAGCGGAACGCATCCCCATCAATGAGGCACGGTGTTCAATATCTGTATCTTCTCCATAGCCTGGAAGAATATAATCCATGTCAAACCCATTTAGGGCAATTAGGTCCTGCTTATGCCAACCCATATTACATCCAAGGAGCCGTGCGGGCTTGTTAATTTGTAAAGGAGTACCAGGAAAATAAATCCCTTCCTCCACGCGCTTTGTTTTATTGGCCAAAAGGCGCAATAAGTTGATTGAATTAATTCCTTCGTTGCGAATTCGATCAGAACTTACAGCATCTAAATCCAGTCGACGCCCAGCGGTGTATGTGCCTATGTTAATATACGCTTGATGAGCCGCAATAAACGCCGGGTGTAAAATACAATCACCATCGATAAACACTAACTTATCACAGGTTGCAAGAAGGATTGCTTTATTCAAAATACGATTCTTATTAAAACCTGTATCCTCCTGATTAATGTATGTGATATTCAGTTTTGAATTAAATCGATCCATAGTATCATGAATCAAGTCGTCTATTGCATCATGTGCAATAATGAGCTGTTTTGGAATCTGAGATTGCTTACACACAGAATCCAATACACATTCAAGCGCATTGTAATCTTTATAAACGGTAATAATCAGTGTGGTAGGCATTCCCTCAAAAATAAGCAATTAACCCATGAGTTGAAATACAATGTCAGCCACTGCTGGACATATATGGGCATTTTTATCCGTAATATCGAGTACTTGGTGCATATATTTTCTGTTGGTGTGTGGGTATTCACGGCATGCGAGTGGACGATGCTCATAAATACTACATTCATTATCCTCTCCAAGAAATGCACAGGGGCTTTTTTGAAGTACATAATCAGAATCTTCATCCATACGTAAGTAATCACTAATGAATTTAGATTCCTTAATGCGAAGATGTTTCGCAATTCTTCGAATATCTGTGTCTCGAAAAATAGGGGAGGTAGTCTTGCAACAATTAGCACATTTTATGCAATCTATTTTTTCAAAGGCCCGTTCGTGCGCCTCCCGAAAAATCGTGTCAAGCTGTTTATGTTTCCTAACTTTCTTCAAGAAAGACCTTATTTCCTTGTGCGATTCAGCACTTTTGTTTAGTAATTTTTGATATTCAGGGTTGATCATATCGAAAGTTCGAGGGATAAGGTTGTGTTGTTTGTAAAAATGCTTAATCCAAAATATCAGTTTCCTTTAAATCCGAATCTTTAAGGTATTTACGCTCAAACCAAAAGGTGCCAAAGGGTATCAAGGACATAAGCCATCCTACCACATAAAATTCAACCTTCTTTTTAAAGCGTATTCCTACAATCAATACCCAAAGACAATATGCTATGAAAAGCAGTCCATGGCTCATACCTACGATGTAATTCGGTAGGGGCCAATGCATAAGGTATTTGATTGGCATAGTAATGCCAAAGGCGATATAGGAAATTCCTTCCGAAATTGCCAGAATTCTAAGTATAGATAACTGTCTCATAAAAATGAATCTTTTAATTTTTCCAATGCGATAATTTGATCTCGAATTGATGCCGCTAAGATAAAATCTAATTCCTTTGCAGCACGTTGCATCTCTTTTTTAAGCTGTTTTATTGCTTTTTCAAGCTCTTGTAGGTTCTTATAATTGTGCTGCGATTCGTTGATGTTACCGATGCTTTTGGGCTGTTTATAGTTATTATCTTGTTTTGCGCTGTTTTTTAGTCCCGAATCGATGGGCTTATTCAAAGGCTGGGGGGAAAGACCATGGACTTCGTTGTATGCGATTTGAATGCTTCGCCGACGTTCTGTTTCTTCAATGGTCAAGCGCATTGAATCTGTCATCTTATCTGCATACATGATTACACGACCATTTACGTTCCGTGCAGCACGGCCAACCGTTTGAACCAGTGATTTCACATTTCTTAGGAACCCTTCTTTGTCGGCATCCAATATCGCAACCAGCGACACTTCAGGTAAGTCGAGTCCTTCTCGCAGCAAGTTAACCCCAACCAATACATCGAAGGTTCCTATGCGAAGCTCACGTAAGATTTCTACCCGGTCCAAGGTGTCTATGTCGCTGTGTATGTACTGGCAATTAACACCAACTTTCGTAAGGTATTTTTGCAGCTCTTCAGCCATTCGTTTGGTGAGTGTAGTAACTAAGGCACGTTCATTCAACGCAACACGCGCTTGAATTTCTTCTATTAAGTTATCGATTTGAAAGCGGCTTGGACGGACCTCAATTATCGGGTCGAGTAGGCCCGTAGGACGGATAACTTGTTCAACCATGACGCCTTCCGATAGTTCGATTTCTAAGGCCGCCGGAGTAGCCGAAACAAATACACATTGGTTGAGTAGTCCTTCAAATTCTTCATATTTCAAGGGTCTATTATCGATTGCTGCCTGTAAGCGAAACCCATACTCTACCAAGTTTATTTTTCGTGCCCTGTCTCCTCCATACATCCCTTTTACTTGAGGTAAGGTCACGTGGCTTTCGTCTACCATCATGAGGTAGTCTTCGGGGAAATAATCGAGCAAACAAAAGGGGCGATCGCCAGGCTGACGGTTGTCGAAATACCGAGAATAATTCTCAATTCCTGAGCAATAACCGAGTTCTCGAATCATTTCAAGGTCATAGGAAACCCGTTCATACAAGCGATTTGCCTCTTCTAAGCGTCCATTCTTTTTGAATTGATCGACTTGAAACACGAGATCATCTTGAATCTGGTGTATCGCTTGCAAGGTGTTTTCAGGACTTGAAACAAACAGGTTGGCAGGATACAAGTTTAACTCGGTATGTGTTTCAAACACATGATTGGTTACTGGGTCAATGGATTGAATTCCTTCGATTTCATCACCGAAGAACAAAATTCTAACTACATGATCTGCATAGGCTAAATAAATGTCGACCGTATCGCCCGTAACTCGAAACATTCCTCGTTCAAAGACTTCTTCGCTGCGGGTATATAAATTCTCAACCAATCTGTGTAAAAATTTGTTCCTTGGAACCTCCATTCCCACATGGATGGGGAGGATACTCTTCTTAAATTCGTTGGGGTTTCCGATTCCGTAAATACAAGAAACCGACGCAACTACGATGATGTCTCTGCGACCAGAGAGTAGGGCGGATGAAGCGGAGAGCCTGAGTTTTTCAATTTCATCGTTAATCGAAAGGTCTTTTTCAATGTAGGTGTTGGTAACAGGGATATAGGCTTCCGGTTGATAGTAGTCGTAATAAGAAACGAAGTATTCTACGGCATTATTTGGGAAAAACTGTTTGAATTCAGCATATAACTGGGCGGCTAAGGTCTTGTTGTGTGAAAGAATCAAGGTTGGTTTTTTTACTTGTTCAATCACATTGGCCATGGTAAAGGTTTTACCGCTACCCGTTACTCCCAATAAAGTTTGAAAAGTTATTCCTGCGTTTATTCCCTCAACCAATTGACGAATCGCCTCAGGTTGATCCCCGGTGGGTTGGTATGCAGAAACCAATTCAAAATCCATGGTGTAAAGGTAGGGGATTTAAAAGCAAATAGGTAAGTCTTATTCGGTTCTATGTCCAAAAAAAAAAGAGGTCCGAAGACCTCTTTAAATTAGCTATATTGAATAGGGCTTATTCGCCTTTATCCATTTTTTCTTTCAATCCTGCTAATGCATCTAAATCACCAAGGGTAGATTTCTCATTTCCTTTGTTGATTGCTTTAACCGCTTCGTCTGTGTTTGAACCTGTGCTTGCTTTCTTAGCACCTTTCGCTGGTTTAGCCGCTGGTGCAGGAGCTTCTTGTGTATCATCAAACGTGCGTGTGTGAGATAAAACAATTTTCTTAGCATCCTTATTGAATTCAATCACAACGAAATCAAGGGTTTCTTCAACTTTCGCGTTAGAACCATCTGCCTTACGTAAATGCTTACTTGGACAAATTCCTTCAACACCATAAGGAAGAGAAACAATACCAGATTTGTCTTTCATTTCCGTGATCGTACCTGAATGCGTTGAGCCTTCAGCAAATGTTCCTTCGAACACATCCCATGGATTTTCTTCCAGTTGTTTGTGACCTAGAGAAATTCTACGATTTTCACGATCGATTTCCATTACAATTACATCTAGCATGTCACCAACTTTACAGAATTCTGATGGATGCTTGATTTTCTTTTGCCATGATAAATCAGAAATATGAATTAATCCGTCAACACCTTCTTCAAGCTCAACAAATACACCGAAGTTGGTGAAGTTTCGAACTTTAGCCGTGTGCTTAGAATCAACACCATATTTGCTTTCGATTTCACTCCATGGATCTGTCATCAATTGTTTGATTCCAAGACTCATTTTGCGCTCATCTCTATCAAGTGTTAAAATAACCGCCTCAACAGTATCTCCAATTTTCATGAAATCTTGTGCACTACGTAAGTGTTGAGACCAAGACATTTCTGAAACGTGAATTAAACCTTCAACACCCGCTGCGATTTCAATAAACGCACCGTAGTCAGCCATAACCACCACTTTACCAGAAACTTTGTCACCAACATTCAAGTTCACGTCAAGTGAATCCCATGGATGTGGTTGAAGTTGCTTCAATCCTAAAGCAATTCGTTTTTTATCATCATCAAAATCAAGGATTACTACATTGATTTTTTGGTCAAGCTCTAGTAATTCTTCTGGATGGTTCACGCGACCCCAAGAAAGGTCTGTAATGTGAATTAATCCGTCTACACCACCAAGATCGATGAATACTCCATAAGAAGTGATGTTTTTAACAACACCTTCTAATACTTGTCCTTTTTCAAGACCAGAGATTATTTGTTTTTTCTGTTCTTCAATTTCAGCTTCAATAAGCGCTTTATGAGAAACAACAACATTTCTAAATTCTTCGTTGATTTTCACCACCTTGAATTCCATGTTCTTACCAACATATACATCGTAATCACGGATAGGCTTCACATCGATTTGAGAACCAGGTAAGAATGCCTCAATTCCAAATACGTCTACGATTAAACCACCTTTGGTACGGCATTTAACATATCCAGTAATGATTTCACCACTGCGTAAAACGTCGTTCACACGAATCCAGGCACTGTGCATACGCGCTGTGCGGTGAGAAACGATCAACTGACCAGTTTTGTCTTCTTGTACTTCAACGTACACATCAACAGTGTCTCCAACTTTTAAGTCCGGATTATAACGGAACTCATTCGCTGCAACAACACCTTCTGATTTGTATCCGATGTTTACGATTACTTCTTTCTTAGTAATCATTTCAACAGTACCTTGAATCACTTCTTTCTCATTGATCGAAGTCAAGGTTTTTTCATACTTATCTGATAATTCAGAACGTTGAATTTGGGTATATCCGTCTAGGGATAACGCTTCCCAATCGAAATCTGCACTTCCGTGCGACGCGATTTCTTTTTTGTTAGATTTTGCCATGTGGCTATAAATGTTTGTATTTCAATGTGTTCGGCCATTGAAAGGGTTAAATAATTGACCGAATTCCGAACGTCGATCGTATTTCAAGGGTGCAAAGGTACACTTAAAATCTAAGATTTACGCATTTGCGCCTAATTTTCGTTCGGATTTTTTGGGAAATTGGCAATCATTTTGAATTTTGATCCTTGAAGTTCCATACAGGCTTTCCACAGGGTTTTATGGTTTTCTTCAAACACGAAACTTAAAGGTATGTTGTTCGCAGCAATCCAACTATGTTCTTTAATCTCTTCCTCCAGTTGATTTTCATCCCAACCACTATATCCAACGAAAAATTTAAGCTTAATAGCATCGTAACCGTTTGCATCTAAATATTCTGCGAGTGAGTCAAAATCCCCACTGAAATAAATGTCCTGACCACAAGGCAAAGAATTCGCAATAGTATCTCCCAGGTTGTGAAGAAAAAAGAGTTGGTTTTTTGCAACTGGACCACCAATAAATAAGGCATGATCTTTTAAGTCTTGACGTTCAATAATGTCATGCAGATTTAAGGCCAAGGGGTTGTTAAGCACAAATCCAAAGGTTCCTTCCGCATCATGCTGACATAAATACACCACCGACCGCTCAAAAAATGGATCGCCTTGAAACGGATCGGATAATAAAAAGCCTCCTGCTATGGGCTCTTCACTGTTTTCAAATATTAAGCTTGTCTTTTTCACTGATTTTTAGCGCCACAAAGATAAGGTTTTCTACTTTTGTATTCATGAAACTTGGTGCAATCGATGTTGGATCTAATGCGATGCGTGTTTTGGTGGGAGAAGTCACTAAACCCGTTGGAATATGGCATTATTCAAAGGTGGCGTATTTGCGACTGCCTGTTCGCTTGGGTGAGGAGGTGTTTGAAAAAGGAAAAATTTCCGATGAGAAAATCGAGAAATTCATCGAAGGAATGCGCATTTTTAAGAATTACCTGGATTTTTACGGCGTATCGGATTATCGTGCTGTAGCGACTTCAGCCATGCGAGATAGTTCCAATGCAAAGAAAATTATTCAACGCGTAAAGAAAGAAACTGGAATCACGCTTGAAGTGATAACAGGTAAGGAAGAGGCCGAATTAGTGTATCTTACATTTCAGTTAATTCCCGACTTGAAAATGAACTACGTCCTGATTGATGTTGGTGGGGGTAGTACGGAAATCACCTTGTTTCAAGACAACAAAGTTCATACAGCGAAGTCTTTTCAAATCGGCAGTGTTCGACTCTTGAAAAATAAAGTTTCCAAAAAATCTTGGAATGAAGTGCATGAATGGTTGGCATCAGAAATATTGCCATTCAAGCCAGCCCGTGTTTTTGGATCCGGAGGAACCATCAATAGTGTGCACAAATTACTTGGTAAACAAGATAAAACTCCGGTAGATTTATCGGAAATGAAAAGGCTACTAGCGAAATTGGAGCCGCTTAGTATTGAGGAAAGAATTTACCAGTTTAAGATTAAACCAGACCGTGCAGATGTTATTGGCCCAGCTATGGAAATCTACATTAAAATGATGCAGTCCCTTGGGCTTGATCAAATTTATGTACCGAAAATGGGCTTATCCGATGGCATGATGTTAGATTTATACCGAGAAAAAACACTATGAGTCAAAAACCAGCAATTCCAAAAGGTACAAGAGATTTCCTTCCGAATGATGTGATTAAACGTAAGTTGATTTTCTCGACAATATCCGATGCCTTTCATAGGTTTGGTTATCAACCAATTGAGACTCCCAGTTTTGAATTGTCAACTACCTTGATGGGTAAATACGGCGATGAAGGAGATCGTTTGATTTTTCGCATCCTTAATTCTGGGGAAAAAGTACGTAAAGCAGATTTAGAAGCCCTTGCTGCAGATAACCTGCCTCGGTTTGCGAATTCACTGTCGGAAAAAGCCTTGCGCTACGACCTTACCGTACCCTTTGCACGCTTTGTAGTTCAGCATCAAAACGAACTTAGTTTTCCGTTTAAACGGTATCAGATTCAGCCCGTATGGAGAGCCGATCGTCCGCAACATGGACGTTATCAAGAGTTTTATCAATGCGATGGGGATGTGGTTGGTAGCGATTCCTTACGCAATGAAGTGGAACTTATTCAAGTGATTGATCAAGTGTTGAGCACCCTGAATTTACCCGGATTTACCATTAAACTGAACAATCGAAAGGTGCTGAGTGGAATCGCCGAAGTATGCAATGCTTCAGACCAATTGATTCAACTTACCGTAGCGTTAGATAAGTTGGATAAAATCGGTGAAGACGGAGTTATTAAAGAGTTAATGGACAAAGGATTCGATTCGTCCTTGGTTGATTCAATAAAACCGTTGTTTCAATTAAAGGGTTCCTTCGAGGAGCGAATTTCTTTTCTCTCTGCGTTCCTTTCGCAAAGCGAAATCGGTATGAAAGGTTTGGAAGAGTTGAGCTATATTCACAGTAAGTTCAAAAATAATCCCTTGAAAAAAGGACAATTAGAATTAGACGTTACTTTAGCGCGTGGCTTGAACTATTACACTGGAGCGATTATTGAAGTGAAAGCGCATGAGGTAGAGATGGGTAGTATTTGCGGTGGTGGAAGATACGATGATTTAACAGGACTGTTTGGTGTTAAAGGCTTATCAGGCGTGGGAATTTCATTTGGAGCTGATCGCATTTATGACATTATGGAAACCCTCGGCTTGTTCCCTGCTGATTTAAGTAGTGGACCAGACGTATTGTTTTTGAATTTTTCGGAAGAAGAGGCAGATCAATGTGCCATTTGGGCAAATGCCCTAAGAGATTTGGGTAAGGTTGCAGAGGTTTATCCTTCACAAGCCAAGTTGCAAAAACAACTTAAATATGCCAACGATAAAGGAGTGAAGTGGGTGTTGTTTTACGGAGAAGAGGAACGTCAAAAAGGAATCATAATTCTTAAGCAAATGGAGTCAGGCGAGCAGTATGCTTATTCGGCTAGCGCTTGGTTATCTTCATGGGAAGGATAACGATTTAATTCAATCAATTCCAGGTCTTTACATTTCCCCATTTCAATAGTGAATCTAAGTAAAGTTCGTGCCTTGTGAAATCCTTTTATGCCACAAGCGCCTGGGTTCATCCATAGGAGATTTCGTTCCTTAACATATTTAACCAAGGTGATATGTGAATGACCGCAAATGAATAGACCTGGTTTTTCTAGCACTAAAAGTTCTTTGATGGAATCTGCTAATTTTTCGGGACGACCCGCAATGTGCGTAATACACACTTTGAGTCCTTCGATTTCAAAGCATTCCAAAACCTTTGTTTCATTTCTGAGTGTTGCTCCATCTATATTTCCGTATACCACCCGGCACGGTTTCATTGCGCGGATTTTATCTAATACGGCCAAGGTTCCAATGTCTCCTGCATGCCAAATTTCATCGACATCCGCTAAGTAAGTGCAGACATCAGCGCCCAGATAGCCGTGAGTATCTGAAATTAATCCAATGCGTTTCATTCCCTTAAGCCTGATCTTCGTTTAACTGTTGAAGGTAAGTTTCATAGTACGCTCCTTTTAGCTTCATTAGTTCTTCAGGACTTCCCATCTCCAAGATTTCTCCATCTTCCAAGACAATGATTTGTTCACAATTCCGTAAGGTTGAGATTCGATGGCTTACCATGACAATACTGGGAGCTTGGGGGAGTAAGCGCAGTTCATTCAGGATAATCTCTTCGGTCTCCGTGTCAACTGCGGAAAGGCAATCATCCATGAGTAATAACCTTGGATTTCTAATCAACGCTCGAGCAATGCTGATTCGCTGTTTTTGTCCACCGCTTAAATTAACACCAAGTTCTCCAAGTTGAGTGTCCAATCGGTCTGGAAATTCTTCAATGTTATGCCAGACATGTGATCGGGTAAGCGCACTAATAATTGCTTCATCTGTAACGTGCTCATGCGCTCCAAAGGCCACATTATTTCTAATAGTATCTGAAAATAAAAACACTTCTTGCGGAACTACGGCGATTTGCGAGCGATAATCCTTTAAATTTAAGGTGTTAAGCGCTTGTTGGTTGATGTGTATAACCCCATCATTGGGATCAAATTGTCGTCCGATTAAGTGCAATATGCTTGATTTTCCACTTCCCGTTTTACCTAAGATTCCCAAATGCTGACCAGATTTAATCACAAAATTCACGTCGTTAAGGGCCTTTATACCCGTATTTGAATACGTAAAACTCACATGTTTGAACTCAATATCACCGCGTAAGTCAAAGTCCTCTTCGCTTGGATTGACAATGCTTGGCTTTGTATTTAAAAACTCGTTGATGCGTTGTTGTGAAGCCTCGGCGCGCTGAATAATGGAAGTTACCCAACCAATGGAAACGAATGGCCAAGTTAAATTGTTGACATAAAAAATGAACGCTACAATTCCTCCCAAGCTAAGCTGATGCGTTTCCGTCAATAACCCACCAACATAGATTACAAGCAAGGTGCTTAATCCAATAAGTAACATAATGGTTGGCATGAATAAGGCGTTAATTAAAACGAGTTTCATGCTTTTTTCTCGGTATGAATTCGCTGCACGCTCCATTCGGTCACTGCTTGGACCAAACTGGCTGTACGCTTTAATTAAGCGAATGCCAGAAAATGTTTCTTGTGCGAGGGTTGATATATGGGATTGCTCTTCTTGTACACTTTTACTTGCCTTGTTGATTTTGTTGGATACTTTGTAAATGATTAAGGACATGAATGGTAATGGGATAAGCGCGAACAGTGTGAGTTTTCCACTGATTTGTGCCATTTGATATAAGCTGAAAATAGTAAGAACCAGTAGGTTAATGGTATACATCACACCTGGACCAAGATACATGCGTACTTGACCAACATCTTCCGAGATTCGGTTCATCAAGTCACCAATGCGATTTCGTTTGTAAAAATCGGTATCTAAGGTTTGGTAATGCGTGTAAATGGCTTGTTTTAAATCGAATTCAATCCAGCGTGACATAACAATGATAGTTTGACGCATCAAGAATAGAAAAAATCCTTTGGTAGCAGAAAGTAATAAATACAGTCCTCCAATCTTAAAGGACAACCACAGCGCGTCGTTTAATTGGGTGCTTACGCCAGTTTTTTGCAAGCCGTCGATTGAAACTTGCACATACTTAGGCATTTTAACTGCAAAGTAATTACTAATGACCGTAAAGAGGATTCCTAATAGGAATCGCCATTTGTAGGTGATAAAATATTTGTTCAAACTCCGTAGAGACTTCATGGGATTTATTTTCTATTTTTGCCGTCGAAACTGGTACAAAGGTACTACTTAAATAAACGTTTCTAATTCAATTTTAAGGCATGAATACAACCAACTCAATTTCAGCATCAACAAGCGTCGATGGTATTTTGGTTCAACTAACAAAAATGGGGCACGAACAAGTGCTTTTTTGTAATGATGCTAAAACAGGACTTAAAGCAATAATCGCTGTACATAATACGGTTCTTGGACCAGCACTAGGAGGAACGCGTATGTGGATGTACAACAATGAAGCGGATGCATTGAATGATGTGTTGCGTTTGTCCCGCGGAATGACCTACAAGAATTCTATTTCCGGGTTGGATCTAGGTGGAGGAAAAGCCGTTATTATAGGAGATTCTCGGACTATGAAGTCTGAAGCCTTGTTAAGAAGGTTTGGTCAATTTGTTAATAGCTTATCTGGAAAATATATTACCGCAGAAGATATGGGGATTTCTCCAGAGGATATGGTTCATGTCAGTAAAGAAACAAATCATGTCGTTGGTTTACCGGGTAAAAGCGGCGACCCATCTCCAGTAACCGCATATGGAGTTTATATGGGCATGAAAGCATGTGCAAAGATGCAATTTGGAAGCGATAGCTTGGAAGGGAAGACTGTTGCGGTTCAGGGTGTAGGACATGTTGGTCAATATTTGGTAAAACACTTAACATCGGAAGGCGCTAAGGTTTTTATAACGGATATTCATGAAGCTACCTTAAGAAACGTTGCGGATACCTATGGTGCGACAGTTGTTGCTCCTGGTGATATATATGATGTGCCGATGGATATTTATGCACCATGCGCAATGGGTGCTACCATAAACGATGATACCTTGGCTCGCTTGTCTTGCAGCATTATTTCAGGTGCGGCAAATAACCAGTTAGCTGAAGAGCAAAAACACGGTATGGCAGTTATGGAAAAAGGAATCTTGTATGCTCCGGATTATGCGATCAATGCAGGAGGAGTTATCAATTGTTTTTCCGAGGTTTCTGGTATGAGTTTGGACTGGGCACACACCAAGGCAGAAGAAATTTATCAAACGATTTATCAGATATTGGAACGATCCAAAAATGAAGGGGTGCCTACCTACCAAATCGCAAATCGAATGGCTGAAGAACGAATTGAACGTAAAGGGGGGTTGAATTTATAATTTATGCTAAATAGAAGGCATTTACGGATAAAAGTATTGCAGTTGCTCTATGCACATTTTCAGAGCAATGAACAGGATTTTATTAAAACAGACAAAGAGCTGAATGTTTCTTTGGATCGGATGTACGACATGTATTTATACTTGTTGTTAACGTTCGAGCAATTGAATCGTGCGGCAGAAAACAAAATGGAGGATCGTAAGAAAAAGTTGCGACCGACATCCGAAGATTTGAATCCAAACATGCGTTTTGTTGATAATCAATTGGTTAATCAACTTTCGAATTCGGAAGAATTACATGAGATTGTCAAAAAACGAAAAGTGAATTGGATGGGCGCGGAGGCTCAAGAAATGTTTCGTAAAATGTTCAATTCCATTTTGGAATCTGAAGCGTATGTGCTTTACATGAACAATGAAGAATCTGGATACGAAATTGATCGGAACTTTATGCTTCAACTGTTCAAAGATTCTGTCGCAAATTCACCGTGGCTTTATAACTTTTTCGACGAAAAAAGCATTTATTGGATGGATGATTTGGACTTATGTTGTTCGATGGTACTTAAATCCATAAAAACGATGAATCCAGGGGAGGATTTCATTCCGATGCCCTTATACAAAGATCCTGCCGATGAATCTACTTTTGTGCATGATTTGTTGCGTAAGACAATTCAAAACAATGCCGAGTATGACGTCCTTATTACAGAAATGGTGGACAATTGGGAGACGGAGCGAATCGCAAAAATGGACTTAGTGCTGCTCAAAATGGGAATTACAGAATTATTATATTTTCAAAGTATTCCATCCAAGGTTACTTTAAATGAATATATTGAGATTTCGAAATTCTATAGTACTCCAAAAAGTAATATCTTTATCAATGGAATTTTAGATAAAATTGTTGAGAAATTTAAGGCAGAAAAACGCCTAGTTAAAACCGGAAGAGGATTATTAGATTAAACATATGAAGAATATAATTGCATTATTGGCTATCTCGCTCTTATTTGCTTGTTCTAGCGAAGGAGATGCCGTTGAAATTGGTGAAAAAACAACCCTTGAAGTGAACGACGTTTATGATGCGGGTACCGTAGTTAAAGGAGAAGTAATTCGCGCAGTATTTACTGTTAAGAATACCGGAGATCACCCCTTGGTTTTTGGTGAGGTTCGTCCTTCGTGTTCTTGCACCGTTGCGGATAAGCCATCTGAACCTATTCAGCCAGGAGAGTCAACTAAAATTATTGCTAAAGTAAATACAGCGAATGTATCTTCGAAAGAAGTTACAAAGTCAGTAACGATAATGACGAATACAACACCGTCTACTAAAGTGTTGATTATTAAAGCTAAAATAAAATAACATGGGAGGAGGAAGTTCAATGAGTTCGTTGATTATGATTGTTGCAATGATTGCAATTTTCTATTTGTTTATGATACGACCACAAGCTAAGAAACAGAAAGAACTTAAGAAGTTCAGAGAGGCAATGAAGCCCGGAGATAAAGTAGTTACCATTGGTGGAATCCACGGCAAAATACTAGAAATAGCAGAATCTACGGTTTTGATTTCATCTGAAGGCACCAAAATACGTCTAGAGAAAAGTGCAATTTCCCAATCCGGCGAAGACCAATTGTCAGCTGTAAAATAATATGAAAAATCTGTTCGTTGTAGTACTTGCACTGGTCATACTAAGCTCGTGTAAATCTAAGGTTTGTGAGTGTGCAGACATTCACATTAAAGCCGTTAAAGAAATTAATAAGGTCTCAGATCCGATTCAGAAAATGAAGGTTTTGTCCTCGAAAAAATATCAGGGCCCTTTTGAGAAATGCAATAAAATGACCGAAGGCATGACTCCAGATGAGTTAAAGGCCTTTGAAGAAGAGTATAAGCAATGTCCTTCTGTAAAGGAATATAAGGGGAAATAAGTATAAAAAGTTTTATAAAAAAAAACGCAAGCTTCCTTGCGTTTTTTTTGTTTAAATACGAATGAGATTACATTCCCATTACTTCCTTAATGCAATCTGCTCCAATTTTCTCTGCGCCCTTTAAATCTTTATCGGCAGCATCAAGATTTTCAAATTGATTTTCCATTTTTAACACCGCACAGTCTACCCATTTATCTGTATTTTCTTTTCCAAAGATTTTGTCAAGTTGTGAACGTTGTTTTTCAAATTGAGAACGAAGTTGTGTTTTGTCTTCATCGCTCCAGTTTCCTTTGGTGCTTCCGTTGCAAGAATAGCTAAGAAACAACAATGAAGCAGCAGATAGAATTATTAATTTTTTCATAGTTAAATTGGTTTTAATTTTTAAAAATAAGGAAAAATACGGGCTAGAATACCTTGCTGTCTAATAAGTACAAAAAAGCTGATATTGATGCGGCCCCTAATTCCAATTCTCGTTTGTTAACGGATTCAAAGACATCGCTGTCCGCGTGATGAAAGTCGAAGTATCGTTGAGAGTCTGGGATAAATCCAAACAGAGTAATGTCTTTAAATTCGTTTTTTAATGGACCAATATCCACACCGCCGCCGCCTTTTTCCCAAATATGAAGGTCGTAGGGTTTGAATAAAGGTTCTAATGCGGTGAATTTAGCATATACCGAATCATTTCCATCACATCCAAAGCCTCTCGGTGTAAAACCACCACGATCACTCTCCAATGCAGCAATATGCTTCTCGTTCTTCTCCTTTACCCATTTCGCGTAACTTTTCCCGCCCATATTTCCATTCTCTTCATTCATAAAAAACACAACGCGTAGCGTATGTTCGGGTTTATATCCTAGGGTTTTTAATATGCGTAATGCCTCCAGGCAATGAATCACTCCGGCGCCGTCATCGTGCGCACCTTCTCCCTGGTCCCATGAGTCTAAATGACCTCCGATAGTTATGATTTCATTGGGGAATTTTGATCCTTTTAATTCACCAATCACGTTGAAAGATGGTTCATCTGGAAAGTTCCGACAATCCATTTCCAAGGTTAATTTGATAATTGACTTCTTCTCTTGGAGAATGGAACTTCCTAGTAAGGAGGCCAAGTAATCTGAATCTTTGGTAGATAAGGCGGCAGCAGGAATTCTCGGAATGCTGTCTTCATACTTCATACTTCCGGTATGTGGAAAATCATCACTCGGCAATCCAAGCGATCTAATAATTACAGCCTTTGCGCCAAGTCTTCCGCCTTCTAATGCGCCATTCCCTCGAATAGGGTAGCAGGCCCCGTATGCTTTGAAGGTTTGGATTTCAGCAGCATTCATCGCTTGATTGATGAAAACAATCTTGCCTTCCACCGCACGACGATTTGCTTTTTTTAAGTCGTCTAGGTGGTTGAAAAGTACGAGTTCGCCTTCCAATACGCCGTTCGTTGATATAGATCCACCTAAGGCACACAAGGTCAGTTTTTCAATGTGCCCATTGGGAAAGGTTATCCACGCCGTTTCAGGATTTCCACGTTCCCAATGCGGGACCATTATCGGCTCCAGGTATACCTGATCGAATCCGTAATTCCGCATTTTTTGTTCTGACCATCGAATCGACATTGCAGCTTCCGAGCTTCCAGATAGCCTTGGACCAATGTCTTTACATAGAGACCTCAGGTCTTCATAGGCCCTTCCCCGTAACAGGGCTTCATCGTATATTTTGCGAATAAAAAGGCTGTCTTTTTGCGCATAAGATTGGGCGTAAAGAAATAGCAAGATTAAGCCCCTTAGCAGTTGTTTTATGTGTTGTTGTCCCACGATAATTTCTTAATTTTGCGTAATATTATATATATTTTATCAACCATGACAATGCGAGTTGTCAAAATAGTTTCTTTATGTCATTGAAGTGTGGAATTGTAGGGCTTCCCAATGTTGGGAAATCAACCTTGTTTAATTGTTTATCGAATGCGAAAGCACAATCTGCGAATTTTCCTTTTTGTACGATCGAACCAAACATCGGAACCACCTCGGTTCCGGATCCAAGGTTGGAGAAACTAGAAACCATGGTCAATCCAGAACGCGTAGTGCCTGCAACTATGGAAATTGTCGATATTGCTGGTTTAGTAAAGGGCGCATCCAAAGGTGAAGGACTTGGCAATCAATTCTTAGCGAATATTAGAGAAACGGATGCTATCCTTCATGTGCTTCGTTGTTTCGATGATGGAAATATTGTGCACGTGGATGGCAACGTAAACCCAATTCGTGATAAGGAAATAATTGATATTGAACTACAGCTGAAAGACTTAGAAACGATTGAGAAGAAAATCCAAAGTTTAGCCCGGGTAATAAAGTCCGGTGATAAAGATGCAGTGAAAGAAAATGAATTAGCGCTCAAAATTAAAGAAGGTCTTGAGCAAAGTATTTCTGTGCGAGGCTTAGGTTTTGATGCAAGTGATATGGAAGTGATTAAAGGGTTTAATTTGATTACTTCTAAACCGGTCATGTATGTGTGCAATGTAGACGAGGCCTCTGTGCTTTCAGGTAATGCGTATGTTGATCAGGTTCGAGCGGCGGTAGCAAACGAAAATGCTGAAGTACTAATTATCGGAGCAAAAATCGAAGCGGACATTACCGAACTTGAAACGTATGAGGAACGTAAGATGTTTTTGGATGAGCTTGGACTTGATGAGCCAGGTGTTAATCGCTTGATTCGTTCAGCCTATGCCTTACTTAATCTACAAACGTATTTTACCGCAGGTGTAAAAGAAGTACGTGCATGGACTATTCATAAAGGATCTACTGCACCACAAGCGGCTGGGGTTATTCACTCTGACTTTGAAAAAGGCTTTATTCGTGCGGAAGTAATGAAGTACGATGACTTTGTAAATTATGGTTCCGAAACTGCCGTTAAAGAAGCAGGGAAGTTTAAAGTAGAAGGGAAAGAGTATGTAGTCGCAGACGGTGATATCATGCACTTTAGATTTAATGTGTAATTCCTTATTCTCTAGTATCAATATCTTATTTCAATTGCTATGATTTCTGCAAATAATCCCGACTTAGTTTCTTGGGTACACGTAAACGAAGACTCGGATTTTCCAATTCAAAACATTCCCTTTGGTGTTGGGTTTCTCGTACAAGATGAACCCTTTGTAGCCACCCGAATAGGAGATAAGATCATTAACCTCGCGGCATTGAACGACAAAGGGTACTTTAAAGAACTTGGATTTCAATCGGCAGACTTTAACTCTTCATCCTTAAATGCGCTCATGAAATATGGTAAATTACCTCTACGGAATTTACGAAATCGAATATCATCGCTGTTTACTGAAGGAAATATGGAATTGCAAGGACATGAAGAAGACTGTATGGAAGTGCTTTATTCTGCAGACCGCGTACAACTCTTGCTTCCTGTAGCCATTGGAGATTACACTGATTTTTATTCAAGTAAAGAACACGCTACCAATGTTGGGATGATGTTTAGAGACCCAGCAAATGCCTTACTTCCGAATTGGTTATGGTTGCCGGTTGGATATCATGGAAGATCAAGTTCCATCATTACCTCTGAGGTTCCCGTGGTACGACCTAAAGGACAAACTAAAGTGGAAGGTGAAAACCCTAAATTCGAGGCGTCTGCCCGCATTGATTTTGAATTAGAAATGGGATTCTACACCTTTGATGGAAAGCCACTTGGAGAGCGAATCTCTACCGCTGAAGCCGAAGATTTCATTTTTGGATTAAGCCTGTTCAATGATTGGTCCGCCAGAGATATTCAACAGTGGGAGTATGTTCCGTTAGGACCTTTTTTAGCAAAGAATTTCGCGTCTTCAATTTCGCCTTGGATTATTACCTTGGATGCACTTCAGCCCTTTGCGGTTGATACGCCGGTTCAAGAACCCGAAGTCTTGTCGTATTTGAAATTTGAAGGAAAGAAATCCTATGACATTAATTTAGAAGTATTTATTCAACCAAAGGATGGGGTAGAAGATCGCGTGTGCTTATCTAATTTCAAGTACATGTATTGGAATATGGCGCAGCAATTAGCCCATCACACAGTGAATGGATGTAATATTCGTTGTGGCGACTTAATGGGTTCGGGTACGATTTCAGGACCTACACCGAATTCTTACGGTTCAATGCTTGAGTTAGCATGGAAAGGAACAAAGCCACTTACCTTGAGCGATGGTTCGCAACGTCGGTTTATTCAAGATTATGATACCGTAATTATGAAAGGACATTGCACGAATGGGAATGTGCGCATTGGCTTCGGTGAGGTAAGAACACAATTGCTTCCTGCAATAGATTAGTTATGAGTCAGTTACCTGGAGCATATAATATCGAAGAAGAACGCATTGCGATTTTAGCAGCGTTTAAAGGCTTACTCCGTTCGGTAAAAGATCGCTCCCGCGAGGATACAAAGTTGATTCGAAAGGCTTTTGATATGGCCCTCGAAGCGCACAAGGATGATCGACGTAAATCGGGAGAGTTGTATATTTTTCATCCCATTTCAGTAGCTCGAATTTGTGCCGAGGAAATGGGATTGGATAGCATAGCAATTACCTGTGCCTTATTACATGATACAGTAGAAGATACCTATATTTCACTTGATGATATTGAGGATGCGTTTGGAATTAAGGTCCGTCGAATTATTGATGGCTTAACAAAAATCCCGGATGTATTTGATGAAAACGCTTCGGTGCAAGCGGAGAATTTCCGTAAGATGATTTTAACCATTTCGGATGATTTCAGGGTGGTGCTTATTAAATTGGCGGACCGTTTGCACAACATGCGGACCTTATCTAGTATGAAACCAGATAAGCAACTTAAAATTGCATCAGAGACTCGGTTTTTATATGCTCCCTTAGCACATCGTTTTGGTTTTTACACAGTAAAGACAGAGCTTGAAGATTTGTCCATGAAATATTGTGAGCCAGAAGTTTTTAATGAGATTGAAACGAAGTTGAAATCCACGCAAGATGTTCGAGCGCGTTTCATTCGCCGGTTTATGTCTCCGATAAAGGATGAACTTCTAAAGCAAGGGTATCATTTCGATATTAAAGCGCGTACCAAGTCGATTTCTTCGATTTGGCGGAAAATGCAAACCAAGGAAATTCCATTTGAGGAGGTATTTGACGTGTTTGCCATTCGGGTTATTGTTGAAACTTCTCAAGAGCAAGAGAAGTCTGATTGTTGGAGAATTTACAGCATCGTTACTGATTTCTATCAACCAAGTCCGGAGCGCTTAAGGGACTGGATTTCTACACCTCGAGCGAATGGATATGAATCGTTGCATACCACGGTGATGTCGCCCCAGGGAAAATGGGTTGAAGTTCAAATCCGCTCGAAACGCATGGATGAAATTGCGGAAAAAGGACTTGCAGCGCATTACAAATACAAAGAATCAAAAAACGATGAGAGTAAATTTGATCGTTGGATTGCTGAAGTGCGTGATTTATTAGATAATCCCGATTCGAATGCCCTTGATTTTATCAATGAGTTTAAGTTGAATTTATTCAACGATGAAATCTATGTATTTACCCCAAAAGGTGAGTTACGGGTTTTGCCAACGCGTTCCACAATTTTGGATTTTGCATATGACATTCACACAGACATCGGGGATAAGTGCATCGGGGCGAAAGTCAATAATCGATTAATGCCCTTGAGCTATCAATTGCAGAATGGTGATCAATTAGAAATCATAACTTCGAGTAAACAAAAACCAAATGAGGAATGGCTCAAGTTTGTTGTTTCTGCCCGCGCTCGTCAAAAAATTAAGTCTTCCTTAAATGAAGAACGAAAGCTAATTGCTCAAGACGGTAAGGAAACACTTGAACGAAAGTTGAAGCAATTTAACGTATTAATGAATTCTGAAAATATTACGTTTTTAGAAAAGTTTTATGGGGTAGGGAGTGCCACAGATTTATATTATCGAATCGCGAAAGGAAAAATTGATATCAATAAGATTCGCGAAATTGAAGATAAACATGGATTCTTGCAAAGCTCCAAAAAAGATACCGTCGTAGTTAAGAAAGGCCGTAAAGGGATAGAGGCGCAGCGAGTAGTGGATGCTAAAAAGGATGTTATCTACATTGGCGAGGATTTCAAAGGCATTGAATATCAGATGTCTAACTGCTGTAACCCAATTCCCGGGGATAAGGTATTTGGATTCATAACGATTAATCAAGGGATAAAAATCCATCGTTCAGATTGTCCGAATGCGGTGCATTTAATGTCTAAGTATGCTTATCGTTGCGTAAAAGCAATTTGGAAATCGGAAGTGTTGGTAGAACGTTTAGCTGCCATTCGAATTATTGGAATCGACCAGATCGGTTTGGTGAATCGACTTACCGAAATTATTTCTAAGGAGAATAAAGTAAATATGAAGAGCATTCACTTTGAAACCAATGACGGTACCTTCGAAGGAAAGATTCATGTAATGGTTTATGATACAGAACATTTAGATCAATTAACACGTAAATTTCAAGAAATAGAAGGTGTTCAGCGTGTTACTCGCTGGGATTCGGAGGATGAGGCGTTAATCTAGGGTTTTATGTACCATCTCATAAGGATTTCTCGGCCGTAGCATTGGATTCCATGCGAAGTTTTTGATAAAACGCTCCTTGTCATCTATTTGCTCCATCGGAAAAAACACACCATCTGGTTTATCGAAAAAGGTAATTCGCGTAACCTCGCCGCTATCCAAATAAACGATTAATTCAGAAGCAAATAATCGATTTAAGCCCTTTCGTTTTCGAGTTAAAACCGTGTCAATCTTCTGTTCTTCAATGGGATAGAAAATGGTCCAAGCCTGACCACTAACTTTTGCTTTGGTAAGAACACTTTCATTAAACCATGCATCGATACGTTTTCCAGAGAGCTGGTTATAACATGAGCCCGTATCAACCTTCATGATCGAACTTGCATTTCCTAATATTTGAGCTTTTTCAAGCACGCTGTCCGCAAGAATAACACGAATGGAATCTCCTTTTAATTCACTGTTCTGTGACCAAAGTATCGGATGTTGAAATAAATCAATTCTACCGATTTTACTGCTATAGTGGGCTGAATCACATATCGCTTGTGCTTTATTCGTATAGATTTTAACTCCTTTGGATCCATAAATATTCCGCTCGTCGAGGCTGTCTTTTTGCATGCGAATGGTATCGGCATGAAGAAATAAGGAATCTTTTTGCCTGGTTTCAACTACGAGCGCATGGCCAGCTAAGGTGCTTTGAGAAACATTGTTTTGCGTGTGGAAATAGTCGCCCAATAGGATTAAATGTTGGTTGTTTTCGTAAATACGAACATGGCCATTTCCTTTGAATAGTTGATTGGTTTCTTTATAGAATGCTGTGTCACAATAAATCGTTCGGTCTTTTTGCCTGATAAAAACGTTTTGTCTTAAGAGTCCTTCTTGAATATCAACCCGGTATTGACCTTTCTCACACTGGATTTCAATGCTGTCATTCTTTATCGTAGTAGGTCCATGAAAGTATGTAGTTTGTTTTTCATAGATGAATTGAAGGGTATCCGTAGACATGGTCAGGCGCTGTTTCTTATACTTTACCTTTCCACTAAAGAAACAGGTGCCGGTGCTAGGGTAGAAGTAGCCCAGTTTGCTCGTGATTACCTCCTTGTTGGTGCTGTTCTCAATTTTACCGTTGTTTCTATAAATCGCGCGACCAGTTTTGGCATTGTACTCGAGTGAATCTGAGGTTAATTTATATTCTGAATCGCGTACATTGACATGACCCCAAAGTCTTGCGATTTTTGTGCTTCCTGAATAGACTAAGGAGTCGCAGTAAAGATTTACATCATCCTTCGTAATATGAACCCTGCCGTATGCTCGAACAATTTTATCCTTTTCTCGATAATGTGCAGAATCACAATACATGGTATTGCCTTGGTAGATAAAGCTAACCGTTCCTACCAGGCGATGTGTTTGAGTGGCCTTATTAAAATAAATCTTTTCTGAACCAGGCAGAAGTTCAAGCTTACCCTGTGAAAACAACACATTTAATGCGAAAACAAAGCCGATTAACAGGGTGAAACGCACGAGATTCTATGAGATTATTTTAAGAGCGTTTGAGCTCGGTCTGGACCTACCGAAACCATTCGAATTGGCACTTCCAGTTGTTTTTCTAAATAATTCACATAGGTTTTTAGTGCCTCAGGAGCATCATCATAGGATGTTAATTGAGTCAGGTCTGTTTTCCATCCTTCCATTTGTGTTAAGATGGGTTTGATTTCTAAATCACTTACATCATAAGGGAATTCGGTTACCGTTTCTCCATTGATTTCATATCCTTCACAAATCATGATGTGATCAAAAATTCCTAATACATCAGCTTTCATCATGCACAATTCCGTTACTCCATTAATCATGATGGCATACTTCAATTGTACTAAATCTAACCAACCACAGCGACGTGGTCTACCCGTGGTAGCACCAAATTCGTGTCCTTCTTTTCGCATCAACTCCCCAGTCTCATTAGCCAATTCACTCGGAAATGGTCCGCTCCCAACCCGGGTGCAATACGCTTTGAAAATTCCAATTACCTTTCCAATCGCTGATGGAGGAACACCTAAGCCTGTGCAAGTTCCTGCAGTAACCGTATTCGATGATGTTACAAAAGGATAGGTGCCGAAATCAATGTCAAGCATGGTTCCTTGTGCGCCTTCAGCTAAAATGCGTTGATTGTTTTTTAATGCGCGATTTAGGTAATGGTCACTTTCAATGCATGTTAATTCTTTTAGGCGTTCTATTTGCTTAAACCATTCCGCTTCCATTTCATTAAGGTCATAGGTGAAGCCTTCGTAGTGGTTTAGCAGGTTAAGGTGTTTTTCTTTTAATTCCTCATACTTTGCTTTGAAATTTGGAGAAAATAAATCGCCAACTCGCAAACCGTTACGACCTGTTTTGTCCATATATGTTGGGCCTATTCCTTTAAGCGTTGATCCGATTTTCTTAAGGCCTTTTGATTGCTCAGACGCAGCGTCAAGTAAACGGTGTGAAGGCAAAATTAAATGGGCTTTTTTAGAAATTAACAAGCGACTCTTTAGATCGATATTGAAAGGAGTTAATTTATCAAGTTCCCCAGCAAATACGATTGGATCGATGACTACACCATTTCCAATAACATTAAGAGCTTCAGGTCTAAAAATCCCTGAAGGAACCGTATGCAACACATGTTTAATCCCTTCGAATTCCAAGGTGTGACCAGCATTTGGCCCTCCTTGAAATCGAGCGATGATATCATATGTTGGGGTTAATACGTCAACTACTTTACCTTTTCCTTCATCGCCCCATTGAAGGCCTAACAGCACATCCACTTTCATAATTATTGATTAAAATGATTAGTTGCATCTTCAGTGGTCTCATAAATTGTGAACACCTCATGCATTTTAGTTATATCAAATAGTTTTTTAAGATTAGAATTAACTTGGGCAATCACGGCATCGCCACCGTTAACGCGCGACCTGGTTAAGATTCTCACCATAAACGCAATCCCACTGGAATTTACATGGGTCAGGTCTTTTAAGTCTAGAATAATATTCCAGTTCTGTAATTTTTCGATTTCCGTAGATACTGCTTTTAAATCCGCATCGGAAAGTAATTTCCCCTCTAAGGTTATACAGGTGGTGTTTTCACCGTTCGAAATGAAATAATCAATCATTTTCTTTGTTTTTAATTCCGTAAAAATATAGCGAATGGTGTTGGATTTCTACCCCAAAAATATCTTCAATGGTTGCCTTGATTTGCTGTATCCTAGGGTCACAAAACTCAATAACTTCGCCCGAATCAGTCAAGATAATATGGTCGTGCTGTTTTGACCCATGTGCCTTTTCATATTGCGCCATCGCCTTTCCGAATTGGTGTTTACGTACCAAGTTACAGGCTAATAGTAATTCAATCGTATTGTAAAGTGTCGCTCTTGATACACGGTAATTGTCCGCTTTCATTTTAAAGTACAAGGTCTCAATGTCAAAATGCCCTTCATAGGTATAAATTTCATTGAGTATCGCGAAGCGTTCAGGGGTCTTTCTGTGACCATTCTGCTCTAAATACGCGGCAAAAATTCCTTTTACTTTCTCTGGTAATTCCAAGGTAGACAAATTCAAGTAGCAAAGTTACTTTTTATTTGATTCTAATTGATTCGCAAAATCGTTGATTTTTTAGAGGTTTTGAACACTTTTTCAACGCTTTTTATATGGATTTCTGCGTACCTTTGCCACATGTTAAATCAAAAACGCATTTGCATTGTGCTTCCGGCGTATAATGCCGCAGAGACCCTTGAAATGACCTACAACGAGATTCCATTTGACATTGTAGATGAAGTGGTTTTAGTGGATGACGCCAGCAGAGATCACACCTCTGAATTAGCTAAAAAATTAGGGATTCAGCATGTGATTCGTCATGAAAACAATCGAGGCTACGGTGGTAATCAGAAATCTTGCTATCGAAAGGCGCTTGAACTCGATGCGGATATCATTATCATGCTTCATCCAGATTATCAGTATACGCCAAAATTGATCCATTCGATCGCTGCAATTATTGCCTTTGATGTCTATCCCGTTGTACTTGGTTCACGGATTTTAGGAAAGGGAGCGCTCAAGGGAGGAATGCCCATGTATAAATACATTGCAAATCGATTTTTAACACTCGGTCAAAACATCCTCATGAGTCAAAAACTCTCTGAATATCATTCTGGGTATCGTGCATTCGCCAAAGAAGTGTTCTCGAAAATTGATATCGAACTAAATTCAGATGACTTTATCTTTGATAATCAAATGTTAGCACAGTTGTTTTATGCGGGATACGAAATAGGCGAAGTAACGTGTCCGACCAAGTATTTTGAAGAAGCCTCATCCATCAATTTTTCACGCTCAATGAAATATGGCTTCGGTGTGATTGGCGTGAGTATCGGATATCGATTAGCGAAATGGGGGCTTTTTACCCCAAAAATTTATAAGAATTAATTCATAGCTTTATGTCAGACGATAAGAAAATTATTTTCTCCATGGTTGGCGTGTCTAAGTCGACGCCACAAGGAAAACAAATCATTAAAAACATTTACCTCAGTTTTTTCTATGGTGCCAAAATCGGTATTATTGGACTGAACGGGGCAGGAAAATCTACCGTAATGAAAATTATTGCGGGACTCGATCAATCTTACCAAGGAGACGTTGTATTCTCTCCGGGGTATAGCGTCGGATATCTTCCGCAGGAACCTGAGTTGGATCCCAATAAAACGGTCAAAGAAATTGTACTAGAGGGTGCAAAAGAAATTGTTGATGTGCTCAAGGAGTATGAAGAAATTAACAATGCGTTCATGGATGAAGAGGTGATGAATGATCCAGATAAAATGGATAAGTTAATCGCTCTTCAAGGGGAAGTTCAAGATAAGATTGATGCCCTTGATGCATGGGAATTGGATAATAAAATCGAACGCGCGATGGATGCCTTGCGTTGTCCGCCAGATGACCAAGCAATATCTTCTCTTTCAGGTGGAGAAAAACGTCGCGTAGCCCTTTGTCGCCTCTTGCTTCAAAATCCTGATGTACTCTTGTTGGATGAGCCAACTAACCACTTGGATGCTGAATCAATTGATTGGTTAGAACAACATTTACAACAATATCAAGGTACTGTCATTGCGGTAACCCACGACCGGTATTTCTTGGATAACGTAGCGGGTTGGATTCTGGAATTGGATCGGGGAGAGGGGATTCCATGGAAAGGAAACTACAGCTCATGGCTTGAACAGAAAGGGAAACGATTAAAAGAGGAGGAAAAAACTGAATCTAAACGTCAACGCATGCTTGCGCAAGAATTAGAATGGGTCCGAATGAATCCAAAGGCACGTCAGGCAAAATCGAAAGCTAGACTTCAGAATTATGAAAAGATGCTCTCAGAAGACGGCAAAGAAAAAGAAGCGACACTCGAGATTCCAATCCCGAATGGTCCGCGCCTTGGAAACAATGTGATTGAAGCGATCCATGTAGGTAAGAGCTTTGGAGATAAATTGCTATACGATGATTTAAATTTCTCCCTGCCGCCAGCTGGAATTGTTGGAATCATTGGGCCAAACGGTGCAGGAAAAACGACCATATTCAAAATGATTATGGAAGAATTGATGCCGGATAGCGGAGAATTTAAAGTCGGAGAAACCGTAAAATTGGGGTATGTCGATCAAAACCATAAATCCTTAGATCCAAATAAATCGGTGTATGACGTCGTTTCGAATGGTCTTGAATTTATTGAAATTGGTAATCAAAAAATCAACGCGAGAGCGTACCTTTCAAAGTTTAACTTTAACGGTTCGGATCAAAATAAAAAAGTTGGCGTACTTTCCGGTGGGGAACGAAATCGATTGCATTTGGCGATGACCCTAATGATTGAAGCCAACGTCTTGTTACTGGATGAGCCAACCAATGACATAGATGTGAATACCTTACGCGCTTTAGAAGAAGGTATTGAGCGCTTTGCGGGATGTGCCGTGGTTATTTCTCACGACCGTTGGTTCTTAGATCGTATTTGTACGCACATTTTGGCCTTTGAAGGAGATTCTCAGGTTTATTGGTTCGAAGGTTCCTACTCTGAATACGAGGAAAATAAAAAGAAACGTTTAGGTGATAGTGGTCCTAAACGAATCAAGTACCGAAAAATAATGTAATTATTTCAGGCTTTTGGTATATTTCCATACTAAGGATTCTACCTCATTATGCTTTTTAATCTTTAAATACGCTTGAGGCGTATGGCTAACCCGTTCCTTAAAAATTACCGAATAAAAACTACAGGCGGCAGCATAGGAACCTAGTGGACTTGGATGCCCATTGTCAGGTTTATATAATGTTTTAATGTGATGCTTGAAATAAAGTTTTTCAAATACTAAGCCCACCGGTGATAGTAAGGCATCGAAATCAATGGCAAGTGCTTTATATTTTGCTGAGATTCTTCGAATCATTTTGTAATGCGTATTGGAGTAAGCAAATTTCGGATACCCTTTTTTATAGGCCCAAGTCATAAAAAAAACAAGTTTAGTTTTGTTGTTATTTCGTTTTATTGATGAAACAATTTTATTCAATCCTGGCAAGGTTTTCTCGTAGTAAGTTATGCTATCTTTTAACATATCTCTACTCGATCCTTGCAGTACCACGTAATCCCATTTCTTCCATTGGATGGCCTGATACACTTTCTTTCGCAAAGAGTGTCGGTAGAACGAGGTTTTTCCTTTAACACACCAATTTACTTCCACCTGCTTTCCATTTGCCTTGGCGATTTTCATGAACATGCGAGGCATATGATTTCTGTAGGTATAGGAATTACCTATGAATAATATGCGTATAGGCTCTTCCGCGAAGCTCTGGCTTGAAACTAAGATTAATAGAAGAATTATAAGGATGCGATTCATAAGTATATTAACAAGACGAATGTAATAAAAGTTCCAAAACTTACGGAGCGTATTCCTTTTTCCTTCGTCTAATGATGCATTTTAACTTGAGTGGCACGAGTCGATATGCTCTCCATAAATACGGACGGAATAACAGTGCGAGTACTCGGTAAAAGGTCCAGCTTAATCGATCCCAAAGATTAAGTGTTATTGTGGCTGATGGGATAGTATATCCAAGCTTTTTATTTGTTTCGCTCGTTTGTTTTAAAATGACTGCTTGATGTTTTTCAGACAAGGGGTTAGCAGTTCGTTGTTTTGAGCGAGGAGATGTATCTAATATTCCTCGGTGAAAATCGCTAATTTTTTCAATGTATTGAGGAGACAGTAAATGCTTGCGATGTGCTATTAATGCGCTAAATCCTATTTGATAATTCAATTGTGAAGATTCAAATGAAACGCCCCAAATTGTATTCAAGGTCCTCAGAGCGGATTCAGGATTGGTAATGAAAGTTTCAAAGGGTAAGATTTGAGTTTCAGGAAAACCTAAAGCCTCATCGTAGGTAAGTTTCCAAACATTACTCAAATAATAGGGGTGACTAAAAAAATCAATGCCTCTTCGACTTTTCGCTTCAATATTCGCTAAGACGTTTCGTGTTAAAATCAAAAATGATGCACTGGGAAATAATCGCGTAATTTCCTCCTTATGAAACACATACTTCATCTGTTTGTCAAGAATAACCTTGATGGAATCCTTGTTTTTGATGTCGCTATCATAGAAATTCAAATAAGTTAACTTGATTAAGCGATCATAGTTCAAGATAGATATATGGTCCAAAAGGCATTGAGTAAAATGCTCTTTGTGCTCAAAATACAAGGCGGCATTCTTTTCAAAAAGGCTAAAGAAGTCATCCACATAGGCCTTAATTTGGCTTTCATTCCAGTCGCTTATTTTTCCGTACTTACCTGAAAAATATAAGGCAAACGGTTCTTCCGATGCAACAATCAATGAGGAATTCATATTCAACATGGTCGCAAGCAAAGAGGAACCCGTACGTTCCGTACAAAGTATAAAATGAATGGGTATGGAATCTAATTCGTCGCTACGCCACATGCTTCTTACGTTTTTTGTCGATTCGGAGCACCCAACGCTCAAAATAAATAACTTTTAGACGAATAGGTAAGCGATTAAACAGCGCATCTTTTGCTCGTTCCAGGCTTATTTTTACAGCATAGGGTGTTGATAAAGCAAGAATCCAACATCGTTTGGCAATAGGAATTGTCAATGAGGTGTGATAGCCGTAGGTGTTTCCCTGTTTCCCAGCAATGACTTCGCACACCTCAATTTCCTGTGGGCTTAATCCGGTTTTCCAGGCTTCAACTGCGGCTGTATGTATAGGTTTGGATAAATCACCAAAGCGTTTTTTCATGCGCTCGGCTTGTTCGTATTGGGTTTTTACTTCGCGTTGAAATAAGGCTTGGTATGGCGCCAAGGCCTCTTGGGTTTGCAATTTTACTGGAATTTCAAGAAACTCACACACCTTGATTAACCATTGGTCTGGGGCCTGAACCAGGTCTTCATAACGTACAATTAGTACGTGAGTTGGGTGCTGTTTTTGAAAGGACGCAATGCGTTGTTCAAATTGAATCCAGCGCAATGAATTATAGTATGCGCTCGTGGATTTTAAATGGACACTATTTTTCCTAGAATTCACATTGGCCCGGTAGTCGCGCATCATCCATATGTACTTTGAGTTTGGGTTGATGGCAGTCAGGGCGTCGAGGTAGTAGGAGTGAAGCGGATTCTTGTTAATGAAATGAACTGCATCTTTTGTGGGGGCAAGCGTATCCACAAATGAACGGTATGTGTGAATAATTAGTTCTTCATAAGACGTGATTTCCTTATTGGATACAAAGGAATCCTCGTCAAACGTAAACCCAACATAGGGTTGTAGGATTCCAAAGGCCTTATGGAAACGAGCTGCCAATGCTAACTCTTCGCTATTGAATTCGGTTTTATTATTCCATGCATGATAGAAAAATGGAATAAAATAGTTCTCAGGACCTGCCCATACCTCAGGCTGTGCATTCAACATGCTTTGTAATAAGGTGGTTCCTGAACGACCAATGCCAATGATATGGTGATGCTTATTCAAGTCGTTTCAATTTTAAGGACAAAGGAAGGTGAAAAAGCAATTTTTCTTTGAGGTCATACCAAAATGCTATGATTTGCAAGGTTAAAGGAACGTATATTGTAGCATCCGTTTCGAATTCATAGCCAAAATTAGGCATTTCATTTCGGCAGATCGATTCTATGGATTCCTGTTGTCGAAGATCGAGTACCTCACGCCATTGTTCCACAGCTCTTGAGTTTATTGGTTGATTTAAATCAACGTATTTTTTGTTTAAGCGGGCATTGGCTTTATTGTAGCCATTTGAGTTCAGTGTTGCGGCTTCGTCAATCTTCATCGGGCTCAATCCGAGAAACTCACAGAGTTCATTGATCGTCTGCTGCGGATGCATGACAAACTGTTCATACTTTAATAAATAAATTTGCGATTCATAATCACGCTTGAGGTGGTAAAAACGGCGGTTAAATCGTTTCCATCGGATGGCATTCAAGATCCAATGGTTATTCCTGCCATGAACCGAATTAACGCTTTGGATGCGTGAAGCTACATTCGCTCGCGGATCACGTACCAGAAAAATGGCTTTAGTTTGTGGGTATTCCTTAAGAAAATGATGTGCATGTAAGGTGTTTACAGGATTCTTATCGATGATCCACTGCGCACCTTGAGTGATCTTCTCGGACGTAGAATCGCTTGTGAATAAGGTCGAAAGTTGGTTCATGTAACTGAAATAGTCCAATTCGCCTGGAATCTTTGCTATTTCTTCAGGTTGAATTTGCCAAGGATGACCTGGGTGCCTTCGCTTCATGGCGTTTATAAAGCGCACAACCAAGTGATTTCTTTTTGAATTGAACCGATTATTTTGAAATGACTTATAAAAAAAAGAGAACAAGGGAATTTCAGGATTATCCAAGCAATCGGGATGGCTTCCGAGTGTTTTGGAAAGTAACGTCGACCCGGATCGTCCGATTCCTATAATGAATAATCGATTCAAGTTATAAAATGTAAACTATTGATTATTAATTTTTTGAATGTAAGATTCTATGCGTACTATTTCTTCATTCGCCGCTTGATTATTCATTTTGCGTAAGGAGCTAATCGCCCGATTGAATGAGCGTATAGCCTTTTCTTTTTCATCCATGTTCAAATATGAATTTCCAATTTGCACAAAGTCTTTAGCCTTACCTTTCCCTGTTTTGATTTGATGTTTGTGGATTGCTATAATTGCTTCATAACGAAGTGCATTTATAAGGTAGGTATCCGTGAGTTCCTCCACCTTGGATTTGGGGAATTTCTGTTCGATAGCTGCTTTTGTCGCAATGATTTCATCGATTAAGGAGTCAGAAATAGTCACAAAACGGTCGGACGTCACAAAGTGACTCACTACATTTTTACGGAAATTATCCACGATGTTATAACTCGCTTTTTTACCAGTAAATAATTCCATTAATCGCTGATTAACTTGCTTGGCATATGAAGGATTTAATTCGGCTAAAGTCTTGTTCCATGTTGCCTGTCCCGCAGCATAAGCACTAAGTTGAGCAATCGAAGTTGGATTTAATCCATCGGCTAAAAACAATTTTCCCCGTTCTTCGAATTGACTAAGTAAGCCTAAAACGCTAAAACTTGAAAGGGAATCAAAGGTGTAAATTGCAGGATTTTTCAGTGATTTATCCGTTAAGAACCCTTCGTTTCGTTTCCAAACAATGTAGGTCTTTACCTGTGAAACTAAGCGGTTTTCCCATGCTTCTTGATAATCGGGTTGTTTCATGGTGAGTTCGATAAGTAAGGCTAAAGACGCCCGCTCATCACACAAGAAGGAAGATTCAATGGATGCTAAGTTGCTTTTGATTTTGTAATAATCCGGAAAGGTATGAAGCGCATTTTCATAAGCCTGTTTGGCCCTGATTACTTGGCTGTAGATCGCTTCTTGGTTTTCTGACTGTACATTGTTCCAAGATTGATTGATTTGATATTGTAATTCTTGTCCAAGCAAAGCATGAACTTTAGCGGATTTTGTGGTTGAGCTATCGGATTCATAAAGACTCAAGCGATTGCTCCATGCGCCGTTCCGAATAAATACCATACTTAAACTGTATATGCTGAATGCGATGAAAAGCAGGGGGGCAATTTTTTCTTTGATTGTGAAGAATTGGTTCAATAGAAAGACAATAGTGATACATAGCCCCAGGCTCGCAGTAAATGCTAAGCGTTCACCAACAATTCCAACCATGGGAAAGATTAAGTTACATGCGCCAACAATCGCTAGAAAGAAGAATACCAGCCCAAAACTCATTTCGGTGTGAGTCTTTTTTACAACAGACCATAGGATAAAACCTAAGGTGATTAATAGTGTTGTAGCGCTAATGAGCGTTGCAAGGGTGAATGCTGGAGAAACGGTAAGTGCCCCCATGCCATAATAGCATTGTAAATCCAAGGGTAGGATGCTCTGTTTAACATACCAAATCACGGAGTCAAAGAATAGGGGGATGCGCTGAATGAAGTTGTATTCAAACGCTGGATTTTCAACGATGGAAAATTCTCGAATTTTATCAGTTTCAATTAATCCCTTTTTTAATAATCCAAAAACGATCCGAGCTCCGAGTAGCGATGCGGATATATAAGCTACAGATTTCCATGAAAAGGATCGAAAGAATACAAGGGCAATGGGAATTATCACCAACATGGGCATGGCCGTTTTTTTACTCAACAAAGCCAAAAGCAAATACAGGAACGTAAAGAGTAATGATTTCCATTGTCGTGAATCAACAAACCGAAGTGCGGAACGCAAGGCTAGTAAAGAGAACAACATGCTGAGCAATTCATCTCGATTTTTTAAACTATTAACGACCTCACTATGAATAGGTAAGCTAAGAAATAGCAAGGTGATCACGAAGGCTATACCGTGCTTTGAAGGACCAAACAAGGTATTCAGGGTGCTGAATAAAATGATGCCAAGCAAGGCATATAAGAGCAGTTGAACAAAGTGGGAAATGTGAACCCATGCATCGGAGCTTCCAAATAAGCTATTTTCAATGGCAAAAGTGGTCAGAACAATCGGACGGTATTCGTAGTTTTGTTCCTCATTGGTAGCGTAGGAGGTGCTAAAAATTGCTGGTATCCCTCTTATTCCTTTACTTACCAATGGATGTTCTTGTCGATCCGTACAGGTAACTAATTCATCATCTAAGGCAAAGGTGTTTTTAATGGAGTTGCCATAAAACAAGAATACCCAAAGAATGAGTATGGGATAAACAAAACGTTTAGATAACGTAAAAACTCTACCAAAGAAAGGGAATTCAAGCTGCACAACTCAAAGGTAGTATTTTAATCAAAAAAAAATCCCGGTTTCCCGGGATTTAAACTAGTTCTTAACTTCTTTATGTTCTGCTTTTTCGCGTTTCTTTTTTTTGATTTCCTTAACCTCTTGCTCTAGTTTTTCATACTGAGCAGCAGTTAATATATCTTTCAACATAGCTTTTCTTGCTTGTTGATTGCTTTGTAATACTTCCTTCTTAACCTCTTCAGAAAATGTGGAAGTTTTGATTCCATCATTTTTCATAATGATTCCCAAATTGATCTCATACACTTTGGCATACTGATCATCGGTTAGATTCAACTCAGTTTTCATGCGATTGGTTTGATTTGTAGCGCGTTCTTCTGCAGTCGTTTGAGCAAAACTCATAACCGAGACAAAAAGCAACGTAATTAAAAAGATGTTCTTCATGGCGATTTAATTTTTGATAAATGTACGAATAACCTAGGTCTATGGATGCCTTGTCTTGTTAATTTTAGTCAATTTTGTTTTCGGCAGTTCCTTTCCCTTTGCGTATCTTCGCACTATGGCCTTGAATTGGAAATCCCTCATCCCTAATTTTATAAAGGAGATATTCCGTTCCCTTAAGCGAAAAAAACGCCAGGCTGAATTGCTTAATCAACAACAATCAGGACAGGGTTTCACGCAAGAAGAACTAAAACAATCGCTTTTAAGTGCAGGCATTCAACCAGGTGATCACCTCATGGTCCACGCCAGTTTGAGCAAGATGGGATTTATTGAAGGGGGCGCCGACACGGTAGTAGAAGTGCTTAAGGAAATGGTTGGTGCAGAAGGGTTGATTCTAATGCCAACTTCTCCCATTGCCCGCTTGCAATTAGATTATGTGTCTGCCAATCCCTTATTCGATGTCTTGGCTACGCCGTCGGCAATGGGCAAAGTCTCTGAAGTATTCAGAACTTCGGATGGCGTCGTTAGGAGCTATCATCCAACGGAGCCTGTTGCAGCTTGGGGAGCGCAAGCGTATGAGTACATTAAAGATCATGCCAATAAAAATACACCATACCACTGGGATTCACCTTATGGAAAACTAATTCAACACGGGGGAAAAATTTTTTACATCGGCGTGACCCTTGACAATGCAGGTACGCATTTACATACCTTGGAAGATACCTTAGATGTTGGGGTTCCGGTTTATTATGCGCAAGAATTTAAGCTCTCTGTGCGTGACTATGAAGGCAAAGAATTGACCGTCACAACCAAAGTACATAATCCGGATTACTCAAAAAAACGTCGCTGTGATGAATTACTTCCCATGTTTTTACGCGAAGGGGTTTATCGAGAAGTATATATTGGAAAGGCTAAAACCTTGGTGTTTGATGCCAAAAAAATGTTTGATGTGATGGTGCGCGCTTTCACTGATCGAGGAGTAACCATGTATAATCCTGAAGGAAACAAATGAAGATAGCCATTACATGGGATTATGAGCTTTTTTTTGGCGAACGCAGCGGCTCTGTGGCAAAGTGCATGCTTGAACCAACGGATCGTTTATTATCGCTCGCAGCTAAATATAAGATTCCATTTACCTTTTTTCCCGACGCGGGGTGTTTAATCAAGTTTGAGGATCAAGCAGCGTGTCACGATGCGCTTAAATCGATTAAAAATCAAATCCTGTTGTGGGATTCCAAGGGGCATGAAACGGGCTTGCACATTCATCCGCATTGGGAAAAGTCCAGTTGGAATGGTCAGCAATGGGAACATGATTTATCCTTTTATAAGTTGTCAGATTTTTCCGCTGAAGAAGCGTCTGCTATAGTTGAACGTTACGCATCCTATATGAATTCCTTACTTTCTCGACCGATGCAAAGTTATCGGGCGGGAGGATGGTGTGCGCAACCTTTTGCTCCCGTAGCAGATGCGATGAAAAAAGCCGGGATTCACCTGGATTCTTCTGTGTTTAAGGGAGGAAAGAACACTACGAAGCCGTATCACTATGATTTTACGGATACACCGGATGTATCGCATTGGAAATTCACAGAAGACCCTGCCGTATTTCATGCAGCGGGTGATTTTACCGAATTACCTATCGCATCCATGAATTACTCGCCCTTGTTTTTTTGGAAACTCTTTGTGCTTGGTCGCCTCAATCCTAGGCAACATAAACCCATAGGGAATGGACTTCCTGCAAGAGGTGGAGGATCGAAAAAAGAGTTACTCACGCGTTCGCACCGCTTGTGTGTCAGTGCGGATGGATATTTTTCAACACAATTGAATCGCGCGTTGCGGAAGGCAAAGCAAGCCAACGAACCATTCCTCGTAGTGATTGGTCATCCCAAGGCCTTAACTCCGTATGGTTTAAAAACCTTGGAATCCTTTATCGCTAAACATAGTGGCAATCATGAATTTGTAACACTTTCTTCGGTCCTATGATTGTAGCCAATGCACAACTCGATAAGCAGCGTTGGGACCAGAGGGTCTTGTCGGAACAACCTGAAGGCTTCTTTTTCATGCTGAGTTGGTATTTGGATTCGGTAGCACCGGGTTGGGAAGGCTACGTGCTAGGTGATTATGAGGGCATTTATCCAATCGTGCCCCAGCAAAAGTTTGGGGTAAGTTATACGCACATGCCCTTTCTTACACGAAGCTTTTTTCCGATCGGGTTTGATGATACACAATCCGTGGCGCTTCAACAATACCTTTCGAATCGTTTTTCCTATCTGCAGTTGGCAGGTGTGTCGTTAAATGAGCCTTATCATCAGCAAATACGAATATATCAAGTGCTTGATTTAACAAGTTTCGATCGGTCTCAATGTTCTGAGAACCACCGGAGGCAGTATAAAAAAGCAGCTCAACAAGGGTTTGAAATCGATACTTCGGTAAATCCAATGGGTTTAATTACCCTTTTTCGTCAGGTGAAAGGGGCGGAATTTACTCATTTGAAAGATGCTGATTATATACTGTTATTGCGTTTGATGGAAGAAGCCAACCGTCGTGGATATTTACGGCAATTTTCTTTAAGGAATAAAGGAGAGCTGGTCGGAGCTGCTGCATACTTGGAAGTGAACGGACAGGTATTGTATTTAAAAGGAGCTATTACGCCAGAAGCCATGAAGGTAGGAGGGATGGTGTATTTGCATGTGGAGGCAATGATGTCCTTAGCACCTACCTGTTCCCAACTTGATTTTGGTGGCAGCAATGCCAAAGGGCTTGGAGAATTTAATCGAAAATTTGGTTCAAGGGATGTAGAATACCTACTTTTGATCAAGAATTCGCTGGTTAAGCCCTTGGCTTGGTTGGCAAAACGTAAATTCGGTTAATGACAAAGTCAGTATTAATTACAGGAGCAAGTGGCGGTATAGGAATGCGCCTCGCAAAAGCAATGATATCGAAGGGGTATCGTGTGGTCCTTCACGGTAACCAACACATGGAAGCCATTTCTGATTTGGGTGTACTATTTTCTGAACAGATTACTGCGGTAGCTGCTGATATTTCAACGGAATCAGGCATTAGTCAACTTACGCAAGTTGCAGGGGATTGTGATGTGGTATTGCATTGTGCAGGAATCCCTAGTGCCGGAATTTCATGGAAGATAAGCGCAAAGGAATTCCGAAACGTGAATGCAATTAATTACGAAGCGCCATTTTTTATATCTCAACAGCTCATTCCGGCGATGCGAAGCAAGGGGTGGGGTAGAATTGTCTTCTTTTCTTCGATCGTGGCACAAACGGGTATTCCAGGAACCGCGGCGTATTCGGCATCGAAAAGTGCCTTGTTTGGATTAACAAGGACCATGGCTTCAGAATTAGCATTGAATGGCATTACGGTCAATTGCATTGCTCCAGGATACATGGATGAAGGCATGATTCGGGAAATACCAGAGGCTATGCGTGAACAGATCATTGCCAGAACGCCCATCGCGAAACTAAGTGACACTGAAGGGATTGTTAAGATGGTTGAACTGCTTCTTTCCGAGGAGTCCAATTCCATAACCGGACAGGTGCTCTCCGTGAATGGCGGCTTGTGGATGTAGGGGGTTGAAAAATTACGGATTTTCTTAAATAGAAAACTAATCTGTCGTATCCTTTATCCTTCTCATTTGCGGTGAAAAAATATGTTAATGTCCGCAAATATGCGGTGAATAATTAATATATTTACCGCATAATGTGAATTCAACATGCAAAAATACATCTACGAATATTCAAATTGGCCTCAATTTTACTGGAGAGAAAGGGAGATTAGTGCCTTGTTCGGTGAGGTGCGTAACTTGCAAGGCCGCTTATTCGCACAAATGAACATGCTTGGGTTTTCTACTAAAGAACAGGCCTCTTTGGCTACCATGACCATAGATGTACTCAAAACTTCAGAAATTGAAGGTGAACACTTAGCATATGAACACGTGCGCTCTTCCATCGCCAAACGGCTCGGGATCAATGTTGGGGGCTATTTACCGACCCAAAGAAACGTGGATGGGATAGTTGAAATGATGTTAGATGCTGCTCAGAATTATCAAAATCCCCTTACTCATGAACGGTTATTCGCTTGGCATGCAGCCTTATTCCCAACGGGCTACAGTGGTATGCTTAAAATAGATGTGGGGTGTTATCGAACCGGAGAAATGCAAATTGTTTCGGGGGCCTTAGGTAAAGAACGCGTGCACTATTTGGCGGTTCCAGCCGTCAATGTAAAAGCTGAAATGGATACCTTTCTGGCATGGCTAAATACGGATCAAGGATTAGATCCTGTGATCAAATCAGCTATTGCCAACTTTTGGTTTATTATCATACACCCATTTGATGATGGAAACGGTAGAATAGCACGAGCAATCTCCGATTTGCTTTTAGCGCGAGCGGATAATACCCCCGATCGATTCTATAGCATGTCGAGTCAGATTATGTTAGAACGAAAACACTATTATGCAATGTTGCAAAAGGTCCAATACAGTAAGGGCGACATTACTGAATGGATGCACTGGTTTTTGATGTGCCTAAAAAATGCCCTGTTGAGTTCGCAAGAATCGTTGGATATGGTTTTAAAAAAGCATGAGTTTTGGAAATTACACGAGCATACCGAACTGAACGAGCGGCAACGGAAAATGTTGAACAAATTATTTGAGAATTTTGATGGCAAATTAAAGTCTTCAAAATGGGCAAAAATCACCAAATGCTCAGCAGATACCGCACTCCGGGACATCAAAGATTTGATGGATAAAGGAATATTGCGTCAAGAAGAAGGAGGCGGTCGAAGTACTAACTATGAATTGATAGCGCTTTAAGTTCCTTACCGTATCACGGTGATGTGACCCGAAACTACCTTGTTGTCGTTGGTGGTGAGCTTATAGAAATATATTCCTGCTTCAAGGTCCTTTCCGTTAAGATCTTTTCCACTGAAGGGAGGACTTGTATTCGTCATTTCATACACGATATTACCCCAACGATTTAGAATAATCAGATCAAAACTCGTGCAATCAACAAATAAGTTGTCGAGGATTAATTGATCATTCACCAAGTCTTCATTTGGCGTAATTACGTTGGGAATATCTAGATTATCTATGGTTACCGAAGGTAGAATAGTAAACGGCAATGTCTCACTAAAATCACAGCCATTGGTGCCTTCCAATGTGATGCTTGCCACATAAGCTCCCGGATTTAAAAAGGCATGAGTAAAACCAGGAAAGGAGAAGTCGCCAACGCCCGGTATGTTCCAAGTCAATTGGTTAAACGTATAATTGCCCAAGGTGAGCCCAACGTCGAACGTGCCTTGCTGACCACATTCAGTCTGCACGGAAGGAGTAATCGTTGGTACGGCAACGATCGTTACGTTGATCGTATCCGCATTCGTACATCCTTCGTCGCTACTTACGGTTAAAATGACTTGATATGTTCCTGTGCTATCATAACTATGAGAAGCGTTTGAAACAGCAGCATTTTGACCATCGCCAAAATTCAAACCGTAAACAACCGATGGAGTTGGTGGTGGATTGCTGATCCAGTTTAATTGACTGGAAAATTGCGCACTTTCTCCGTCGCACAGCGGATTTGCGCTCAAGCTAAGCGAAGGAATAGGGTGAAAGGTGATGTTAAACGAATCGGAACTAAAGCAATTATTTGCTGTGAGCAACTCTACCCAAAACGTTTCTAAACTGTATGCTCCGGCGCTTGCGTTCACCGCATTAGGGTTTCCTGAATTTCCTACAATACCCTGTTGATTATACCATGTAATCGACTGAATCGGGTCGGAAGGGTCTGTTTGGGTAGCGCTGGTGAAATTGATTGTTGTTCCACATACTTCAATCGGACCTTGATGTGATATTTGCGGTGCGCTTAACACGTGAATGGTATCAACGGCGGTTGGGGAAATACAAGCACCTAAATTGGAATAAAGTTCAATGGGATAATATCCTGGTTGTAATCCTTGAATAGTCAGGGAATCATTAATCGCTACAGTACCATTATTGAAATTCCAGTGATACGTAAATGCACCATTTAAGGTGGTTTCAGCGAGGAGTGTATCTCCTAAACATAGGGGTGAATTAGTGTTGATCAGCGGAGTGTTCGGTGTAGAAATAATGGTAATTGCCACGGTATCAGGGATCAACTCACAGGCACCTGGATTGTATCCGGAAATTATGTAATTACCTGATTGTGCAGGCACGACACCGTATAAGGTTAAGGATGCACCATTACTATTAATTCCGAGGGGTCCAGTCCAATTGTACGTTGCGCCGGGTAGGGAATCGGTGGTAAGCATTAAGGTATCTCCACTACACAGAAGGTCGTTGGCAGCATCAATTTCATATTTATAGGCCGCAAAGTCAGAGAAGTAACCGTAACGACAACCTGAATTTGCTCCACCATGAATAACCCCAAGATGAAATTTGGCGCTTGGATTTTCTAAGCGACTCGCGGCTTGAACGCCAATGAATCCACTTCCGTCCAATTGCGCATACATCCAATTGTTATTGGTTCCTGGTACGGGTTGAAAAATGCCAGGACCAACATTCGCTTGTGAACCATTTAAGGTAAATGAGTTTTCTCCGCCGGCAGGCACTAGAATATTCATCGCAAAAAACTCATTCGTAGAACGCACAAAAGCCACCGTATTTGAACCCGTACAAACTACAGGAGGAACAATCGCACCACCTACCTCGCAACCAAATCCAGTGGTATGTAACACATATATAGGCTTATCTGCTTGTATGTAGGCTGTTGGGTTAGATTGGGTGTGCACATATAGGTTCGTGGTATTCAATGTTCCTACATTAACCCCATCTACAGTAAGCTGCGTGTTATTTTGTGTGGCTACCACATACACCTTATCTGGTCCATTCAAATATCCTTTGAGCGTTACATATTCTTTTCCAGTCACAGGAACGGGAATGGTTTGATCCCCCATTAAATCGGCGCATCCACCATAAGGTGCACCCGACATCGAATCGTCTTTTAGAGTTATAGCAATTGGTTTATTAGCAATGACTGTAGATCCCGAAAGATGCAGATTCCCTGCGATATTAGATGCCTCTGCACTATAGGTTTCACCCATGTTTAAAACGATAGTAAATGGCACGCCTGCTGGATGTCCTACGATGTCGTTAGAGGGAACAATGGTGATGGACGTATTATTTTGAGTTGCGACTATATCAAAACCTGAGCGAGCATAATTAGCATTGGTTAAGAAGGTTTGAGCGCTGATGATAAAATTGGTTCCAAGGGCGTTTTTACCTTTTAATGCAAAAATATCTGGATTACAATTACATGAAGTAACTACTTCATAATAAGCCATAATGGGTGCCGTTGCTTTGATTTTAAACCCATAATTCAATACCGAATTCGCGGGTTTGTTTTCAATGATATCAATCCAAGGAGTGAGGTCTAAGGTTTGTGCTGCATTAGCACCTAAGTTAATCACTTGAGGGGGGAATCCCGGATTTGCAGGTTGTGAAATCGTAATTGTTGCTGGAGTTGCCAAGGTTGCAAATCGGAATACTATCGGGCGATCCCCATGACTTTGAGCTATTTCAGGAGCTACAAACCAAAACAAGGTATCCAATTGCGCACTCACCTGAAATCCAAGGAAAAGTGCAAATAGTAGTAGGTAGAATGATTTCATTGCATAAATTTAATCAAAAATCAGCTCATCTAAAAAGATCCATGTTGGGTTGCCAGCGCCTAAATGCCAATTTGGACAAACTCCTTGATTGCGTATGGTATATCGAATATATTTTACGTTTTCGATAACTACGGATTTAACAACACTTCCCAGTCCTTTTTCTTCCGTTTCTTTTGTGGCTGTTCGTATATCGAATTCCGCTGCGGCTTGGTAAGTTATTCCGTCATTAGAGGTTTCAATAACAACCTGACTTGGTTCAAAAATCCATGAGTTAAGGTCTTTTAGCCAAGACGCACCGAGTGAATTTATTGTTTTGGCATCCTTAAACGATACGATAGCAACCACGTCCTTTCCTTGAAATCCCTGCCAATCACCCGTTCTAAAGTCGTTACTGCCTCTGATTTTATCGATTAAGGTATTTGGTCCTGCTGCTGCGTAAGAGGGGGCATAGGCGGTTTGAAGTTCGAGTTGAGAGGTAGCATCTGTTTTGGTGAACGTTGAACTAAGTGTTGCTGAATAACTCAGTTCCTTTCCGTTTTTATTGAATCCACGAACATGTACTTTGTTCGAATTATTCAGCGTAAATGGAAGGGTATATTCTTGCCATTTACCCATGAGTTGGTTCTCTTCAATCGCGTATTCGATGCCTTGATTTTGTCCTGGTATTGTTACCATTCCCATTTCAATTGAAATAGAGTCGTTGAATATTCTATTTGCCGTATTTATAAATGGAACCGGGATAAATTGATCAGGTATGTTCATCGGAATATCAATAAATTTTAAGGAAGAATTAGGTTCATCTTGCATTTCAAATTCAAGTTCACCACCTTGCATCAGCTGCGCCTGATCGATGTAGGATATTTCTGTCCCGTTGTAGCGCACTGCACGGATATATTTTCCATATCCTCCGCTGCGTTTAATTGCAATCGATTTACCGTTTTCTAACCTGATACTCGCCTTGTCAAATAGTGGATGCCCAATTTCATAACGCGTACTTCCCGGTGCAATTGGGTAAAACCCTAACGCAGAAAGTACATACCATGCACTCATCTGACCACAATCTTCATTCCCTGCTAAACCATCTGGTGCGTTATGATACATCGATCGCTGAATTGAATCCACAAAAAATGAAGTCTTCCATGGGGTCGAAGAATAATTGTATAAATAGGCCATATGATGCGAGGGTTCATTGCCATGGGCGTATTGACCAATTAATCCAGTGATGTCCGCTTGTTCGCGTCCTGATAAACTACTGGATGTCGAGAACAAGTTATCTAACCATTTGGAAAGTTCGTTCTTTCCACCCAAAAGATGCGTGAGAATATGTGGCTGATGCGGCGCATAGAGTGAATATTGCCAGCTGTTTGCTTCCGTATAGTTGAAATTTACTTCAGTTGGATCAAAGGGGGATACCCATTGTGCGCCACGCCTGGAACGCATGAACTTAGTTTTTGGGTCAAAATGATTGATAAAACTTAATCCGAGTTGATCGTGTGTTGCGGCAAGCTCCTGTTTATTCATTGCACGTGCCATTTGAGCAATGCACCAATGGTCATAGGCATATTCGAGCGATTTAGATACGGATTCAGATTCCCAATCCGATGAGATTAGTCCATAATCACGGAATAAGGTCTTTCCAAACTCGTTCAGATTTGACGTGTATACCATGGCATTTAAGGCATCTTCCGCTGAATATTCTCTAATTCCTTTTACATAGGCATCTGAAATCACCGAGGCACTGTGAAATCCAATCATACACTCAGTTTCGTTCGCAGCTAACTCCCAAACGGGAAGGTCTTTTCCTTCATTGAATTGACGTAGAAAAGTTTTAATGAAGGCATTCGTTCGCTTCTGATCAATGATCGTAAACAATGGGTGGGTAGCGCGATAGGTGTCCCATAAAGAGAACACTGTATATTGAGGAACTTTCTGATCAATCGTGTGAATTTGAAAGTCTCGTCCACGGTATCTTCCATCCACGTCTGAAAAGATATTGGGCGCCATCATGGTATGGTAAAGCGCCGTGTAGAATATGGTTTTTTGAGTGAGATTATTCGATTCCACTTGAATTTTAGACAACTCGATTTGCCAAGAATTTTTAGCATTCGCCGTTAGTTTTTCGAACCCTAATCCATCGGTTTCATGAAGGAGATTTTTTCTCGCACCTTCTTCGTCCACTGCCGAGATCCCCACGCGTAGCTCAATCACTGTTACCTTTTTGTCAAAGTGAAGTACCAGTCTATGCTTTCCTTCTGATGTAATTTCTTCTGCCTTGGTAAAAGGAATAGAGGTATTGAGTGCAAAATAAAAGTACTGGAGTTTGGCCCAGCCTTCCGATTTACGATAACCGCTAATCTCTTGGTTTCCGTTGACGGTGAAGCCCGCATCAAGTACCTTATCGCGATAATCTAAATCTAATACGATGTAACGCTTACCTTTGCCTTTAAAGGTGTATTTATGAACTCCGGTGCGTTGAGTTGCTGTTAAGCTTACATCTATATTTCCATCAATTAAGTGTACCTCGTACAGTCCAGGAGTAGCCCTTTCGTTTTTATGATTGAATCTTGAGCCATAGCTTGCTTTGGATAGATAGGAAGGAAGATAGGAAGGAATTGCCGGATAGTTGCCACAAACCGGAGTCACCAATAAATCCGCATAATCCGGAACGCCTGTTCCGCTTAAATGGGTATGACTAAACCCATGGATGATGGAGTCTGAATAGTGATAGCCACCGCAACCGTCCCAACCTTCCATTCGGGTGTCTGGACTCAATTGCACCATCCCAAACGGAACCGTTGCGCCTGGAAAGGTGTGCCCATGTCCACCAGTTCCAATAAAGGGATTGACATAGCTGAGTAAGTTCGGGTCAACGTTTCGAAGGGGATTAATTAAGGTATGCGCACGATCACTCGCTTTCTTTAACTCATTAACTTGAGCGCTAAGTAGAATCGGAATAAAAATTAGAAAACCTAATATCTTGTTTTTCATAGGCTAAGGTCTGAATACTTATTTTTTTTCTTTAAGAAATAATCAATAACAATGTTGCCTTTATAGCGTCCAAGCGTTGTGTTTTTTTTGTTCGTACGTAGCGAAATTAATCGAGGTAAAGCCATGTAGAATGCAAGATGTGCTTTTAGCACTTGATATAGCAATGAAGGTTTTCCTTTCAGTAAAAACTGAACTGCTGCGAGCCCATCCCAAAGCATACGGATAAAAATTTTACCCGGCCAAAAGCCTGTTTCATTCTTTGCCAACATGCATAGGTTATTGCGAAAATTCAAGAAAACTTTGGTGTTCGATTCATAGGAAAGTGTTCCACCACCTAAATGATAAACTTTACTGCTTGGTTCAACCCAAATTTGATGTCCTTGATGTTGTAAGCGCCAACATAAATCAATTTCTTCCATGTGGGCGAAAAACCTACCATCAAATCCATCTACTTCATGAAATAGGGCGGACTTAACAAGTAAACAGGCACCACTGGCCCAAAATACAGGCATGGCCTCATTGTATTGTCCATGGTCAGTTTCGCATTCATCGAAAATTCTTCCTCGACAAAAAGGAAACCCTCTTTTGTCTAAAAAACCTCCGCTAGCACCTGCATGCTCAAATCGTGTTTTGTTTACGTAGCTTAATATCTTGGGTTGAACTGCTGCAATGGTTGACTCTGCGATTCGCGAAAGGAGCGGGGAGAGGTATCCTGGAGAAACTTCAACATCCGAATTTAATAAGAGGTAATGTTCGTAGTTCCCTTCTATTCGTTCTAATCCATCATTATAACCTTGAGCGAATCCTAAATTTTCCTTCAATTGTATGATTTGAACGGTAGGGAATTTAAGACTAATGTAATGAATCGAATCATCCAAGGATCCATTGTCGATAACAAGAACATCGTGACCGTCACTGCATTCAACTACTGAGGGCAAATAGGTCTCAAGGTGCTTCTTCCCGTTATAATTGAGAATTACAATTGCAAGCGTTTTCATGACTAATATTGTCGGAAAAGGTCGTTACTGTTTTGTCCCCAGTGGCGTTCATTAAAAAGGTTGGGGTCGTCTACTGTTCCGTTTATGGTGTTGCGTTTTGAAAGGATTTGCGACCAACCTGGATTCTTTACTTCACCCACTAAATCACTGTGCAATAAGCGATAAGCGTTGTTGGTAAGGTCGGGGTTATAAAAGATAAACCGTCGGTTGCTGAATTTACCTATTTTGTTGTAAAACCATATTTCATAAGGGTATTCCGAAGGTGAATCTTCGCGAGCATTTACAGAACTTGGTGCTCCATATTGCAAGTACACTCGTCCTCGGTCTGTTTCATATCCCGGCTGAAAATTAGTTTTGTAAAGCCCTTGAACGTATTGTACTTGCTGTTTGTACTTAAGCCAAGCATAGGTTGCATCACCAGGAGAGGTTGAATTCCAAAACGCTTGAAAATACTTGCGAATGCTACTAAAGTCTTTAGATTTTAATAAGTTTCTAATGTTCTTGTTTTCTGAGGTTTTTACAATAGGCAGTAAGCTTCCCAAGTAAAAATGTAAGCTGTCATCTGGAAGAGATTGCTGGAAATTAGGGTCTAGAATGGTGTTCGCGTAATTGATGGTATCATCTAATGTAATGTTTCCGCGTTCAAAAAAATACTCAGAGGAATACAAAATACTATCTTTTTCATTGGTAAGGGAAACGGAATATGCGTAGGCGCCGCTGGAAAGGGTTGAAATGTCAATTCGTTTAATCATAGGGACCACTTGGTCTCGTTCTGTGAGTTCTGTAGATTTATGATAGGAGAATAGTTCCCGTTGATTTTCGGTGTCTATTAGCGCCTCTTCAATGAAATATCGTGATTGACTCTTGTCCGCATTATACAGTTCAAAATATACAGGCAAAGTGTTTAACATGGTGCCGTAATAAGCATTAAGCTTCGGAATAATAAGAAATCCATTTTTTTGAAACACACCGGTGCTTGTATCGGCTATCGCATAATCAATGGCCTCCACTTGTGATATTGTTGTTGTTTTCGAAAGGTCTGTCACCTCAAGTAATTGACTCCCTCTGATTTCAGAATTTTTCACATTCCAATCAGATAAGGTTAAGTTAATTTGATACAATCCTTTGGCTAATGGAATCCGACGCAGTTCAAAAAAATCTTCAACCGTACTGTCTTTGAAAATAGGAGAATTCAGTAGGTATTCATCTATGAAAAACACCTTGTTTAAACTATCCTTAATTTCGATTTTTAAATACGTGGTTGCTTGTAAACCATTTTCCTTTGCAAGGAATTTAGTGTGTTTCGCGTCAAACTGAAAATGCAATTCTAGGTAATTACCTATCGACGGTTCATAAAACTGAACGGTATTGAAATATACCTTGAATTTTGACCGTTGAGACCAGCCATTTTTTACCAATGCTAGGCAGAGGAATAGAAATAGATAAAACGCTTTCATCTTCTAAATTTAAGCAATTTTAATCATCAAGCTGCATTCGGAGCTTTTGACTTAATTGCCGGTTGTAGGTCTCCATTAAATACTTTAAATAATTGTCGGTGGACTTTGAAATACAGCGGGTGTAATTTTTCAGTCTATGTTCAATATGCTCTTGCAATAATTCCAGGCATCGAAACCCTTCAGTCAGTGTGGTGGCTTTCTTTACGATTGCTTCGAAGTGGTTATTCATTGAATTCTCAATGGCGAGCTTTCCTTTGATTCCAGCATCTAGGCATTCATAATAATTCTCTTTTATATTGAAGGATGAGAGAATCTCTACGTCAAAATACTTTTCCATTCCCTTAGAGAATTCGTATTCAATTTCAAATTCTAAATCTTCAAGTTCTGAAATTCTAGATTCTAAAAAGCGGTCCGGAAAGCGAAATGCATCTTGCCAATTAATGTGATCTTGCCAATACCCAAATCGTCTAACGTTATTCCCTAAGTCGATTACTTGAAAGTTTGTTTTTCCCGGAATACTTCGAGATCCCCTGCCAATCATTTGATGATACAAGGTTAGTGAGCGTGTCGCCCGATTCAAAATGATAGTCTGCACGGAAGGTTCATCAAAACCAGTAGTCAAAATACCTACGGAAGTTAAAATGGCATCTGGTGTTTCTTTAAACCACTTAAGGGTGTCTTTACGGTCTTTATCACTAAAGGTAGAATCCAAATGTTTTACCTTATACTTGTGTTTTTTGAATAGTTCGAATACATGGATAGAGGTTTCTATACCCGCATTAAAAATTAAGGTTTTGGTCCCAAGTGCAACTTCTTCGTATGCAAAAAGAAGCTTTTCTTGCATGAAAAAATTACTGTAAACCACATCCGAACTTGAAATGGTAAAATCACCGTTATTCCCGATTTTCAAGCCATGAAGGTTTACATCATAGTTATAGGTATCTGCATCGGCTAAATATCCCATTTTAATTAATCCAGCAATGCTTTCGCCGGTTATCAATTTATGGTAATGGTCTTTTAATGGTAAGGTCTTATTGCTACTTAGTGGTGTGGCTGTTACACCAAGGATGCTGCTATTTCCATAGTACTGAAAGATCTTCCTGAAAGAATTATAATGTGCTTCATCAACGATAACTAATCCTACATTTTCAATAAAATCTTGGTTGTCTTGTAAGCGATTATTCAGGGTTTCAACCATTGCAATATAACAATCACAGTCTAACTGATCTTCAATCGTTTTGACCTCTGAATTAATGATCTTGTTCTTAACACCAATGGCCAATAATTGGTGAGAAGTTTGAACAGAAAGTTCTATACGGTGCGTTAGAATTAATACACGCTTGCCCCATTCTTGTAAATATTGTTTAGCAATTGCAGAAAAAATCACTGTTTTTCCTCCGCCAGTAGGCAGCTGATACAGCAAATTAAATGGATGTTCATTGGTTCTAAACTCGTCAAGTACCTGTTTAACAGTTTGTTCTTGAAAAGGGTATAGTCGCTTGGCCTCGTAAAGGTCGGTATCAATCATGCAGGGGGTAAAAGCGCAAATTTACGTTCCTTTTTAGGAATTCCCATCACTTATTTATAATCTATTCCATTTTGCAACTAAAATTCCACAAGCAACACCGGCATTCAACGATTCTGCCCCACCGATGCGTGGAATTGAAATGCGATGGCTAAGGTAGGGCAGAACCTCTTCAGATATTCCTTTTCCTTCATTTCCTATGACTAAAACGGCTTCAGCGTCCATGGTTATTTCTTGAATGGATGCGCCATCCATAACAGCTCCATAAATAGGAACGTTAAGGTCTTTGAGCACATCCTTAAGGTTGACGTAAAAAACAGATACCCTGAAAATACTGCCCATTGTTGCTTGAATCGTTTTTGGATTATAACAATCTGCTGTTTGTTCCGAAGCGATAATGCTTGTAATACCGAACCAATCTGCAATTCGAATGATTGTTCCCATGTTGCCTGGGTCTTGGATATTATCTAAACAGATTACACGTTGTTTAATTATTGGGCTTACTTGCTTAGGCATACGTAGTACGGCTAAAATCCCTGTGGAATTTTTTAGCGAGGAGATGCGTTGCATTTCATTGGGAGAACAATGTTTAACTGTACAAACTGTATTATATGTGGGCGTTTCTGAAACATTGGAACTTGTAACAATCAATATGAGTTCGAGGCGCTCCTGTTGGACCGCTTCCTTAATTAATTTATTTCCTTCGATTATAAAACACCCGGTTTCCTTACGCCCAGATTTGTCGTGCATTGAACGAATCCATTTAATATCTGCAGAAGTAAGCTTTTCCATTGCTCGAATTTCTTAATTTTGTTTTGTATAATGATGAAAAAAATCTCCGTTTCGTTTTTCTGTTTAGCTGTCCTTTTCAGTTGTCAAATTGCAAAAAATGTTCCTAAAGGATTTGTTTTGTTGCAAGAAAACGAGGTGAAATTACAAAAAAGAGGGGGAACACTCACGTCATCAGAATTGGAGACGGTAATTCGACAACAGCCAAATCAGAAATTAATTGGGATGCCCTTTCGCCTAGCAGTTTTTAATGCCGTTGATTCAGCGAAGGTTGCGGAAAAAAGACACCGCAAGAACGACAAGTTACTCTCTGAAAATGCGAATAACATCGCGAAAATGAATCGCGTTAATGCACATCGTATTGCAAAAGCACGAGAAAAAGGAAAGGATTATTACACGGAGAAAATTATTCCACTAAAAGACGTCGAGCATCCAAGAAAGTTTTTGAGGGAGTGGATGAAATTTAAATACGGTGAGAAGCCGGTGGTTTTTGATACAAACCTCTATGTGAAATCGATTGATCAATTGGGGATTTTGTTGCGGAAGAAGGGGTATTATGAAGGCGTAGTTGAGACCGAAGTTATCAGAGATTATAAAAAACGAACGGCCAAAGTAATCTACAAGATTTCTGCAGGTAAGCCCTACATCATTGATTCATTATACTTTAAAGGACCGGATAAAGTAGTTAATGTATATAAAGGGTATGTCAAAAGGCAGGTGAAATCTACAGGCGAACATCCGATTTTAAATAAACCGCTTGATGAGGATTTATTAACTGCACATAGCGAATTGGTCGCCCGAGAGATGAGGGATATGGCCCTGTTTGGTTTTTATAATTCTAATATTAGGTATTTAGCAGATACGAATGCGCGTAATAAGACAGTTGTTTTGGGAATTGAGTTTTTACCAAGAAGAATCCCACATCCAAGTATTGAAGATAGTTTTATTGTAACGGCATTCAAAGACTACTACGTCAACAAAGTAATTTTTCATTTAAGCGATACCAATCGTATTGATTCCTCCTTCAAAGAGTATTTGGAAAGCAAACAAGTGTTTTCGAGTAAAGACGACCTAGAATCAGCGTTTTTAGTCACTACTGAGCTCTTAGAATACAGAAAATTGAAATGTGATAAAAATGCCATTAAGCGTTTTAAACTAACCAAGAATGACCTAAACCCATTCCGGATGGTAGATGTTTATTACAACGGAGATAAACCGGGTGTGAAACCTCATTTACTAGAACTACAGAACTATTTGGAACCTACAAATTATTTCAAAGACAAATACCTTGAGCGCAGTTATCAGTTTCTGAATCAATTGAATCTGTTCACTACCATTAAACCCGTTTTTTACGAAATACCGGGTAAAAATCTTGTTGATGTGCATTATTACTTGGTTCAAGGAAAAAAGCAGTCCTATTCGTTTGAGCCAAGATTCACCTCTTCGTTTGGGTTGTTAGGTGTTAATGCATCCATGAATTACGTCAATAAGAATGTTTTTAGAGGAGGTGAGAAATTTACCCTCACGCTGGGAGGTGGTTTTGAATCACAGCCTATCGTATTCGATGACGGGTCAACAAAAGGAAGAACATTCAATACACTGGAATTTGGACCGAATGTAAAAATTGAAATTCCGGGATTATTTCCAGCGCCTGTTTGGTCCTTATCCAAACGACAAAAACCGGTAACTATCATTGGATCAGGATTGAATTTCGAAAAGCGAGACATTTTCACGCGACGTGTATTTCAAATGAACTATACTTGGCGATGGAAAGTAGATAAAACTCAAGTTTTCACCATTGGCTTACCTTTTGCTTCCACCATCAAATTTGTGCAGTTTGATAATTCTGACGCATTTCAAGCACAAATTAATGACATGAGTGATTTGTTCCTCAGAAATTCATACAGTAATCAATTGATTTGGGAGGATTTTAAGTTCCAATTTGAGTTTTCAAATATTGCTAAAGATTTTGTTGCAGACGAAGGGCACTCTTCCCGTCGGACTTCCATTGATATTAATTTTACCAGCTCCGTTTCACTTGCTGGAAACACGCTTTCCTACCTCACAAGAAATGATGATACCATAACGGGCGGACAACATACATTCTATGGCAATGTATTTGCAGAATTTCTGCGAAATGATAATTTGTTAATCTTGACGAAACGTTTTAATTCCAAGTTTCAATTGGCTGGTAAATTAATGGCGGGGTTTGGTTTGCCATATGGAAACTCTACTACTTCAATGCCCTATGATTACAGTTTCTTTGCGGGAGGAGCCAATGACAATCGTGGTTGGAAAGCAAGGCTTCTAGGACCAGGAAGGTATAAAAGTTATTTGGATTCAACGGGAACGGCAACTCAGATAGGGGATATCCGCATCGGAGGTTCAGTTGAGTTTAGATTTTCTATGAGTCAAATGTTGAAATCAGTTCTTTTTGCTGATTTTGGAAATATTTGGACAACCAGAGCTGACAACAATCGTGTGGGGGCAACTTTTTCAACGGATTTTTACAAACAATTAGCACTTTCCATTGGAACTGGCTTACGCATTGATTTGGGCTTCTTTCTTGTGCGTTTTGATCTAGGCTTCCCAATGTGTAACCCTGCGTTGCCGGATAAGGCACGTTGGGTATTTCAAAGTCGAAATTCATACTATCTCGAAGGCGCCGAGTATTATGGCATTACTGGTACCTTAGAGGAACAATTAATCGGTGGTAAAGAAAAATTACCAAGACCCTTCATGCCATCTTTGAATTTTGGTATTGGCCTGCCATTCTAACACATGTAATATGAAATATTCTTGGTTTATTTTGATTTTCCTTATTAGCTCCGCATGCATGAAAGGCAAAAAGGTTGATTTGATTATTCATAATGCGAAAATTCATTGCATGGATGATCAAAATACCGTGGAAGATGCGATGGCAGTAAAGGATGGTAGAATCGTTGAAGTCGGTCCTGAACGTCAAATCTTGAATAAGTATAGAGCAGACGAGATTCAAGATGCAAAGCAAAGGGATGTTTTTCCAGGGTTTACTGACGCACATACCCATATGTTTTCATTGGCTAAACAAAACTTGGGCGTTGATTTAACCGACTGTAAGTCCATGGAAGAGGTGCTTAATCGAATTAAAACCTACTTAAAAGAAAAGAAAAGAGCATTTGTCATTGGAAGAGGGTGGGACCAAACACGTTGGAAAGACGACCTTATGCCAACAAAGGAAATGATTTCAAAGGCCTTTCCTTCAATTCCTGTTGCGTTATATCGGATAGATGGTCATGCCTTATTAGTCAACGAAGCCTTACTGATTACCTTAGATCATCCCAAGTCGTTAAGATTAAACGACCCCTTTGAAACTGGATTATTCATTGATAACGACATGTCGATTCCGGAGGCTGCGTTAGATGATTTTTCTGAAAAGGAATACGTGGAGGAGTTGTTGAGAATTCAAGAGAAACTCTATGCATATGGGGTAACAGGGGTTCACGAAGCTGGGGTATTAAACTGGCAGATAAAGTTGCTAAAACGTTTAGTACAACAAGATCGGCTATCACTTAACATATATGCCATGCTTAGTGCTAACGAAGAAAATTATCAATTCGCTAAACGAAATGGGATAATTTCATTAAAAAATTTAAGCGTTCGAAGTTTTAAACTGTATATGGATGGGGCCTTAGGTTCAAGAGGAGCCTTACTTAAATCACCCTATGCCGATCAACATGGACATTCTGGGTTACAGTTAATTAGTAATGAAGGATTATCTATGTGGATTGAGCGTTGCCTAGCATTGGACTATCAACTAAATACCCATGCGATTGGGGATAGGGGAAATCAACTCGTGTTAAATGCCTATAAACGAGCTTTTGAGCAAAATCCTGATCATAGGTGGCGAATTGAGCATGCACAAGTAGTAGACCCATCGGATGTACATTTCTTTGGTGATTTTGCCATTTTTCCGTCCGTTCAGCCAACCCATGCAACATCAGATCAAGATTGGGCTGAAAATCGACTCGGAAAGAATCGAATGAAAGGTGCTTATGCATATCGTTCTTTATACAACCAATTTGGTATGTTAGCTTTGGGAACAGATTTTCCGGTTGAAGAAATTAATCCATTTCTAACATTGAGGGCCGCGGTACTCAGAAGGGATAAACATGATTACCCAAATAATGGGTTTTTAACGAATGAAGCGTTGGATTTAAGTACAGCCTTGAAAGGAATGACGATTTGGCCTCAATTTGCTTCGTTTAGTGAAACGGAACGTGGCATGTTAATTCAAGGCATGGAAGCAACATTTTTCGTTTGTGCAAAATCGTTTAATGAAACATCTATTCCTGTAAAGAATGGTTCTATAGTAACCTATGTACGAGGAAGAAAGGTATATGAAGCGGCCGTCTATTAGAAAGAAGGACAGCTTATCTTTCTGAAGTTTTTAGGTTTTTTCTTACACGCGAAGTTAAACCCAAGAGATACTTCGTGAGAACCTCCGGAAACCCCGTTGCCTAGTTTAGAAACAGTTATATCGTATGAATAACCTACTTTGAATTTAGGTGTTGAAATTCCTAAGCATAAAATAAATGCATCGCGATTTCTATACCAAACACCTGCGGTGAAATTTTCATATTTAATGTAGGTACCCACGTTCAACTCTTGGAATCCATTTTGATATTGATAAATAACGTTCGGCATAATGGAAGTTGAGTTAGAAAATTTATTTCTACCCAGTTTAATATTGGCACCGGCATGACCAGTAAATCTCATCGGGAGTTTGCTTGTACCTAGAATCATTGATTCGTCTGGTGTATTTAAGTGATGAATTGCCCCTCCGAAATAAAATATATCAGTATATCCTACGAATCCAGCAGAAGCATCAAAGTAACCTCTTTTTCCATTACCTCGCGGAACATCACCCGTTTGATAAATAAATCCTCTTCGTGGATCAATCATATCTCCAAAGGTCAATTTACTCCAGTCTAAGTATTTTTGATAATAAGCCGCTCGAGCACCAAACATCATAGAAAATTTACGATTCACTCGCAAATTATATGAATAAATTGCACCAACCATAGTTGTTGAAATTGTACCACGTCCTTGTTGGTCATGCGTTGCAATAAACCCAAGTCCTCCAGAAATACTTTTTACATAGCTATCATAGGCTAAGCTATATGTAATATAATTTCCAGTTAGTTGAGGCCATTCATTTCTGTAGTTCATGGAAACCCTCGGACATCCGGTAGAACCAGCAAGTGCAGGATTTAAATAAATTGGATTAGCATAGAACTGAGTAAAGGTTGGATCTTGCGCTAAAACATCAACAGATACAACAGAAAGCAAGGCCAAAAAGATGATTTTTTTCATGTTCATAGTTACAAATATAAATAACGTCTTGTTTTTCGACTAATATTAGTATTAATTCTTAAGGTTAATTGATGCACATATTGGGGCTGAATACTCGTCAAAGGCTTTGTTTTCAAGCTTTGTGCGATGATAGAAAAGTTTTTAGATTGATATCCCAGCAAGGCTCCATATGAAGCATTTGACCCATAATTTGCGCCAATGACCACCCCATTAAGCTGAAAGGTACCTCCAATTTGTGTTAAATCAGATGTTAAACCGATAGTATGGCTTAGCATAGGTGAAAACATTACAGTTCCTTTTCTTGCTGAAAAATCGGTCCCTATATATAGGGTAGAGGTTTGAGCAGCGCGGTGTATGGTGTCGAAATTATTGGTATGCACGTTATCTTGATGCTTCAAGATGTTTTGTGTGGAAAATCCTAAATATATAGGACCGGCATTTAGATTAACTCCAGCGTTTAAATCACGGTAATACAATTGATTACCAATAGCATTGGTCGAGTTATAATTAAACTGCTGTAATTGATTCGAAGAGAATTCAAATAAGGAATGATTTGTAATCTTACTGCTGTTAATAGATTTTTGTCCAACCAAATATGATACCGATGGTTCGATAGAAATGTATTTTCCGAAGGCAAGCTTAGGGGAGAATATTAATCGTACGTTCCAATCGGATATAGCACCTTTACCAAAATCCACATAATTTGCAACTAACCCAAAACCACTCTTTAAATTTCTTGAATATCCATCTACAGAAATTTGCTGCGTAAGTTTCTGATTTGGATCACCTAACCAACGAGCCATCGTTGTGCTCTGAATTCTCGTTTGTGAACGGTTTCCTGCGAACGCATCAGCAATGTCCAAATGGCTTTTTTCTTGAATGAAGAAGACGCGGTCTTTTTGAGTTGCGCTTAGTACATCTTTTCTCAGGAATTTACTTACGGAAGAAGATCGACTAAGTTTGAATGAAGGCAAATTCAAAGCTAACTTAGTTTTTTCATTGACATCATCCACTGGTGCAGAAAGTAAGGATTCAGATTGAAGTTCATGAATTAAAATCCTAGGTTTTTCTATATGCAACGCGATAAGTTCAAGATGGCTTGTTTTCAAAACGGACGTTGGGTGCAATGCTTCAGCAATTTCTGTCGCGGAAAACGTATTGTTTTTAACAAGATTGTTTGAATGTGTTGAATTCACGTAATTTATTGTCCCCTCCAATGCGGGGTTCTTTTTTGTCATGTAAATAGCAGGATACGCTGTTAAAGTATTTTGGTTACTTCCGTACTGCAAACCTTTTCCTTTGATTATAGATGCTGCCGGGGATTGTTTTGATTGAGAATTTCGATTCGATTTTTGTTGAGTAATAGATGTACCACGATCAAGAGTAAGAAATAATCCGAATAGGATTAATGTCATGCTTGAAGCAAAAACCCAGAGGCCAATCGGACGTTTTTTACGTTCTTTTTCAACTTCCTTAACCCCAAAGCCCATAGATTCTACAAGTATTGGATCAATTACAGGGAAATTAACTTTAGATTTCTCCCAAGCGTCTAAATCAATATCATAGGAAGGATTCAATAATAGAAATAAACTTAATTCCTGTTCTTGCTCAGTTGAGAGATTCCCTTCGATTCGATCGAAAAGCCATTGGTCAATATTTTCGTGCGTTGGAGAATTCAAGCGAAATAGTGAACTGTTTTTAACTGATTTTTTACCTTAACCCTTGCGCGAAATAAATACACTTTAACCTGCGAAGGACTTAGATTTAGCATTACTCCAATTTCTTCATAAGAATAACCTTCCAAGTCACGCATTAATAAAATGCTTTTTTGCAAAGGAGGTAACATACCAACCGTTCGTTCAATGATTTCGTTACTTTCAAATTCATGGGTGTCCATGTGCGGTGTCCCTTGAAGTTGAATCGATTGCATATAGTCTATACGTGCCCTTCGTTTAATGAAGTTTAGCATTGCATGGTGCGTACAGGTAAACAACCAACTTTTCACTTTATCTTGATCAATCCGATCGACATTCAACCAAAGTTTTTCAAAAACATCCTGTACGATGTCTCTAGCATCCTCAGCGGATCCTAAAAAATTCAAAGCAAACCTGTAAAGACTTACCTGGTGTGCATGAACCACATTCGTATATTCACTTTTCTTCAAACGTTCGGTTTCAGTTAAAACAATTCGCTAAAGCTAAAAGTTACACGTTGGGTAACTTAGCAAAAACAAATATAAAGGAATATGAGTATGCCTAGACTTCTGTCGAATATCACGCGGTTTTCAATGAATATTTTACCTAGTTCAGTGAGTATTAAAACCCGAAATTATCAAAGCCATTTTGTGTCAACAGTAAATAATGTTCTTTGTCAAACATGAAGAGCTGTGAAGGCTTGTGAGGTACGCCACTTTGTTTTTCTTCCAGCGACATAACGATGTTTAATTTTTGGATTTTTCGTCTAAAATTACGTTTATCCAAGGGCTTGTCTAAAATGGACTCGTAGAGTTTGTGTAGCTGACTTAACGTAAATTTTTCTGGTAGTAAATTAAAACCAATTGGACGTATTTTAATCATTTGTTTCAGCCTTGATTTGGCAGTCTGCAAAATGTCGAAATGGTCAAAAGCAAGTTCCCTGATTTCATTCACGGGTATCCATTCGGCTGACTTAGCAAACGAAGACGCTTGAGGTTGATAATCTTCCATTTTAACCAATGAAAAATACGCTACGGTTATAACTCGCGCTTCCGGCTGTGCACGTATAGACTGAAGCCACGAACGGTCAGATTCTTTTGAAATACGGTTGGGGTCACCAAAGGCGCCAATTTGTTCAAGGTAAATATGTTGCAGCCCTGTCAATTCCGCTAATACCCGATTTGCCGCTTGATCTAGATGCTCATCGTCATATATTAAGTTTCCAGGCAAGGCCCATTGAACACCATCTACACTTTCGCGGTTAATCACCAAAACATTTAATTTATCGAAATCAAATCCAAAAATCACGCAATCCACCGAAACATTCGGATTGAGTTCAATTGCTGCGTTTTTTTTGATTTCTTTTCTCACTTTTATCGGAATTTGTATATTTGAAAGTGTTAAAATGACACAAAGAGCAAATTAACCTTATATTAATTTATGATTTTTATAGTAGAAAGCGGTTCAACCAAAAGCGATTGGGTTTTAATAGATGACAAAAATAACCAAAGTTTTTATTCCACCATGGGCTTCAACCCGTATTTCCATTCTTCAGATTTAATCGAATCTGAGTTAAAAAAGAATTCCCCCATGATGATGGTAGCCTATGAAATCACGGAAGTATACTTTTACGGCGCGGGATGCTCTAGTGATAAAATGAATGCTATTGTTACCGAAGGACTGCAACGAGTGTTTAGTAATGCTAAGATTCATGTGGACCATGATTTAGTTGCCTGTGCGTATTCAACTTACCTTGGTCGGCCTGGGATTTCTTGTATTATCGGTACCGGTTCTAACTCTTGCTATTTTGATGGTAAGGAAGTTTCTGAAGTTGTTCCAGCCTTGGGATACATTTTAGGAGATGAAGGAAGTGGCAGTTATTTTGGAAAGAAATTACTTTCCTCATACTTATATCATCAGTTGCCCGCGCACCTTGCTACAGATTTTGAAGCAACTTATGGACTTGACAAAGATGCCATTGTAGATAAAGTGTATCGTGAACCGAATGCCAATGTATTCATTGCTTCTTTCATGCCTTTTATCGCCAAGCACAGCGACGAACCCTATTTTCAAGCCATGATTGAGGCCGGATTTAAACATTTCATGGAGGTCCATGTGTGTTGTTATCCTAATTATAAGGAGGCGGATATTCACTTTGTTGGCAGTTTGGCTGGGATTTTTAGGTCAGCATTAGATCGGGCAGCAGCGTCTTTGGGTATTTCGGTAACAAGCGTTATTCGTAAACCAGTAGAAGGATTAGTGAATTATCACCTTAAGTACATTTTAAACGATAAAATTACACAAGCTTAATATGAAGTTTTATACTTTTTTTCTTGGTCTTGCACTTACCTGCAGTGGCCTTGCGCAGTCAACAACTAACTTAACCTCAAGTAACACGCTCACGCCCATCGCGTCATCTGTTATTTATGAAGTAAATGTTCGACAATTTTCTAAGGAAGGCACCTTTGCCGAGGTTCAGAAAGCCCTTCCAAGATTAAAAGCCATGGGAGTTGATATTTTGTGGTTAATGCCGATTAATCCAATCGGAGTAAAAAATAGGAAAGGAAGTCTCGGAAGTTATTATGCTGTGCGTGATTACAAAGGGGTTAATCCTGAGTTTGGTACGCTTTCCGATTTCAAAAACTTGGTTAATAGTGCGCACAATCAAGGGATGCGTTTAATTATCGACTGGGTAGCGAATCACTCTTCTCCAGACAATGTTTGGTTGGATCAAGGGCACAAAGATTGGTATACCTTAGACTCTACGGGAAATATTCAGCCGACTATCGGTACCGATTGGTGGGATGTGGCAGATTTGAATTACGATAATCAAGAAATGAGGAAAGAAATGATTTCTTCGATGAAATATTGGGTTCAAGAATGTAATATTGATGGCTTTCGCTGCGATGTAGCAGGGTGGGTTCCTATGGATTTTTGGATCCAGGCTAGAAAGGAGCTAGAAACAGTTAAGCCCTTGTTTATGTTGGCTGAATCAGAAGGTGCAGATCAACATCAAGCCTTTGATATGACTTACGGGTGGGAATTTCACCACATCATGAATAAAATTGCTCAAGGTAAAGCTGAGCCTTCGGAAATTTTAAGTTACCTGGAAAAGGATAAGAGTTACCCTTCAAATGCCATTCGAATGTATTTTACATCCAATCATGACGAGAATTCATGGAACGGCACCGAAATGGAGCGAATGGGAAAAGCCCGCTTTGTTATGGCCGTATTGTCCTATGCCTTGAATGGAATGCCGTTGATTTACAACGGACAAGAAACCTCTTTAGATCGTCGCTTACTCTTCTTTGAAAAAGATGAAATTAATTGGGATAAAATGGACTTGGAACGATTTTATACCACACTAAACAACCTTAAACAATATAATAAGTGCCTTGCTGCCGATAGAAATGAAACCTACATGAACGTTGAATCGATCAACGATGGGAAGGTCCTTGTTTTCAAGAAACTATCGAATGAGGTTCCAGATTCCGAGGTGGTTTTTTATTTAAACCTGTCCAATGAAAAACAAGTAATCAAAGGCCCTGCTGACTCAAAAGCCCAATGGATGAATGTGTTTACCGGAAAACGCTTTAAAAAAGCGAATAAGTCGGTTAAGATTTCTCCTTGGGGATACTTGGTAATTGTAAAATAGAATCCATGGAACTAACTAAAAAACCAGCGCTAAGTTTTTGGCAAATATGGAACATGAGTTTTGGATTCATGGGAATCCAATTTGGGTTTGCATTACAAGGAGGATATATGTCCCGCATATTTCAAACACTCGGTGCAACACCCGATGAAATTCCTGGACTTTGGATTGCTGCACCTTTAACCGGATTGATCGTTCAGCCAATTATAGGGTTTTTATCTGATCGTACATGGTCTGTACGTTTCGGTCGACGTAAACCATACTTTTTAATTGGAGCCATCCTCAGTTCCTTTGCTTTGTTTTTTGTTCCATATTCACCTGAGTTATGGATTGCTGCCGGGTTCCTTTGGGTGCTTGATGCATCGATTAACATCAGTATGGAGCCTTTTCGTGCCTTAGTCGCTGATAAATTACCAGACAGTCAACGCTCGTATGGATTTATTTTACAAACCTTGATTATAGGAATAGGGACGTGGGTTGCTTCAAACTTACCTTGGATTGTAACGCAATTAGGTTTTCCTGAATCCGAAGACAAAACAGTGATTCCTGATAATGTTAAAGTAGCCTTTGGAATTGGTGCATTGGTGTTCTTGTTAAGTATTCTTTATACAGTTTTAACCACTAAAGAGTATCCACCAGCGGATGAAGAACAATTTAAGTCACAAAAGAAAAAAAGCAATTTCATTTCCGACTTTATAGATTCGGTTAGAACCATGTCGTCTACCATGTTGAAATTAGGGGTGGTCCAATTCTTTAGTTGGTTTGCTTTTTTTACCATGTGGAGTATGGCAACACCTGCATTGACTGCACATGTGTATAATGCGCCAGCACCGAATAAATCAGCGTTTAATATGAACTCAGCAATGGATAAATCCACATTTGAAGCCATGAATGTGGCATATCAACATGCGTCTGATTCTGTTGGTTCCAACATGGGAGTTTATGGTTTAACGTCTATGGTCTTCGCCTTGTTATTAACGTTTTATTCAGCAAAGCGAACTGTTAATCGAAAATGGATTCATTTAGGTTCATTGATTTTAGGCGGAATAGGGTTTATTTCAATGAGTTTTATTCCTGATGCATCCTATTTATGGATTTGCTTCGGCTTGATTGGTTTTTCGTGGGGCAGTATTCTTTCTATGCCGTATGCCATGTTATCGAGTTCCGTGGATGAAACCAAAATGGGGCTAATGATGGGGCTTTTTAATATGTTTATCGTTATTCCACAAATTGTTGCCGCGCTTGGTGGTGTAAATATATTGTCTAAAGTTTTTGGCGATTCTCCAATAGCACCGATGCTGTTGGCTGGTGTATCTTTGGTTATCGCTGGCTTATGTAATTTGTTAATCACTGATAAAACTGTTGCGCGTGGCTAGGATTAAAGCATTGCTATTTGATTTGGATGGTGTCATTGTATCCACCGAAAAAAATCACTTTGAAGCATGGCGAGAAACAGCAAGTAAATTAGGTATTTCCTTTTCGGAACATGACAATGAAGCATTAAAAGGAGTGAATCGTGTAGATTCCTTAAAGCAAATACTTAGCCATGGAAATAAAACAGTGAGTGATGAAGAATTCGAATCGTTACTTGTTTTTAAAAATGACATGTATTTAGATTCCATAACCACATTATCTATGGCTGATTTGTTGCCCGGTGTATATGAGCTTTTACTTCAAGCTAGATCCATGGGAATAAAAATTGGCTTAGGATCCTCCAGCAAGAATGCACCGATGATTTTGAACCGTTTAGGAATTACTGAGTTATTTGACGTAATTATAGATGGCAATGGAGTTACACATCCTAAGCCTAATCCTGAGGTGTTTTTGAACGGAGCCAAGGCCTTGGAACTGGATCCAACCGACTGCTTAGTGTTTGAAGATGCCGCCAGTGGTGTTGCAGCAGCGAAAGCCGGAGGTTTTATGGCAATAGGAGTTGGTAACCCCATGCTAAAAGGGGTGGCTGATGTGTATTTTAATGAATTGACAGAATTTAGGTTAGAAGAGTATGCGTAATTTATTTGAGATCGATGCGTGGAAAATTATAGAGCAAAAGTTCGATCCAAGCAAACAAAAACAAGCGGAAAGTATTTTTAGTATTGGCAACGGAGCCTTTGGTCAACGAGCCAATTTTGAGGAAAACTATAGTGGAGATTCCCTTCAGGGAAGCTATGTTGGAGGTGTGTATTACCCAGATAAGACACGAGTAGGTTGGTGGAAAAATGGGTACCCAGAATATTTTGCGAAAGTTCTCAATGCATGCAATTGGATTGGTATCAACATCGAAATTGATGGCGAATTATTAGATCTGAATGTGCAAAAGCCTAGCACATTTTATCGTGAATTGGACATGCAAACCGGTGTACTTACACGTCGTTTTAAGGTCAAATTTGCTCAAGGAAAAGAAATTCAAGTGGAGTCAATTCGCTTTTGCTCCATGGATGATGATGAATTAGCAGCTATCCAATATACCGTAACGCCTTTAAATTTTAGCGGGAATATTAAGTTTACTCCCTATCTCGATGGGAAGGTTCATAACCATGATTCTAATTACGATGAGTTCTTCTGGGAGGAAGATAGCCATAAGGTAGATGTCAAAAAAGCATACATCTGTGCACGAACCAAGAAAACTAATTTCAGTGTGGCAACTGCAATGCGGTTTTCCTTTTGGAGAAATGAGGAATTGCTTAACATTCATCCAAACATCTCGTCAAGTGATTTTTATGTAGAGAATAATTTCGAACATTTCGTAGAGCAAGGTAATACCTATACGATAAAGAAATATGTGAGTATTGTATCCACCGTACATCATTCTGAGTTTTCGGTAATCCCAAGGTCAATTAATAAGGTCAGAGAGGCTTATGTTTCAGGGTTTAATTCCTTGTTAGATGCACACAAAACTGCTTGGAAAAACATTTGGAGTAAAGCCGATATCGTGATTGAAGGAGATGTGGCTTCTCAACAAGGCATTCGCTTCAATATTTTTCAGTTATACCAAACCTATACCGGTAAACATGCCCAATTAAACATTGGACCTAAAGGCTTTACAGGAGAGAAATATGGGGGTGCAACCTATTGGGATACCGAAGCCTATTGTTTGCCTTTTTATTTGAAAACTGCTGAGCCGGGAGTGGCAAAACAGTTGTTGGTGTATCGGTTCAATCAATTGGATCGGGCCATCGAAAATGCAGAGAAACTTGGATTTAAAAACGGTGCTGCCTTGTATCCCATGGTTACCATGAACGGTGAAGAATGTCACAATGAATGGGAAATCACTTTTGAAGAAATCCATAGGAATGGAGCTATTGCTTTCGGTATTTATAACTACGTTAGGCATACTGGCGATTCCCACTATCTCAAAGATAAAGGTAGAAAGGTATTGAATGCAATAGCAAGGTTTTGGGCACAACGTTTCAATTGGTCTAACGACAAGAAACAGTATGTTATGCTCGGCGTGACAGGACCTAATGAGTATGAAAATAACATTAATAATAACTGGTACACCAACTATATCGCCAAATGGTGCATCGAGTACGCGTTGAAATGTGAGTCTGAATTTGCTTCAGAAACCAACCCACTATTGAGTGAGAAGGAATGTGCTGATTGGAAACATATTGCTGAAAATGTATATTTCCCTAAACTCGAAGGGACGCGTATTTTCTTACAGCAGGACGGTTTCATGGATAAAGATCAATTAAGTGTGGCGGATATTCCAGTATCTGAACGTCCGATTAATCAACATTGGAGTTGGGATCGGATCTTACGTTCCATCTTCATTAAACAAGCTGATGTGTTGCAAGGATTGTATTTGTTTGAAGACCATTTTGACCTTGAAACGCTACGTGAGAATTTTGATTTTTATGAGCCAAAAACAGTGCATGAATCTTCGTTGAGTCCATGTGTGCATGTGGTTATTGCTGCAGCGATAGGTCGAATGGATAAAGCCTATGAATTATACCTACGAACTTCTAGGTTAGATTTGGATGATTACAACCACGAAGCGGATGAAGGATTACACATTACGAGCATGGCGGGTACCTGGTTGAGTTTGGTGGAAGGAATGGCAGGTGTTCGCATCGGGGAAGATGGGCTAACAATAAATCCAAACATTCCAGCAGCATGGAAACAGTATCATTTCCAGATTCTTTATAAGAATCAACCGTTACGAATTGAGGTAAATCAGAACGGCGGAACGATAGAGAATTTAGGTTCAAGTAAGGTGTCTTTAAGACTTAAAAATCAAGCATATGAAGTCTCAGCAATGGAAAAAATTATCTTTTAGTTTACTGCTCTTTTCTGTATTATTCCTTCCTTCAATACGTCCAATTGCACAAGTAAATCCAACGAATAGGCAAGTACTCTTACAGGGGTTTTGGTGGGATTATTGGAATGCGAATTATCCGAACGGTTGGGCAAATTATTTAACGGAATTGGCTCCTAGGTTGCGATCCATGGGAATAGATGCGATTTGGATTCCTCCCACCATAAAGAATTCAGGCACCAACAGCGTTGGGTATTCCCCCTTTGATCACTATGATTTAGGTGAAAAATATCAGAAGAACTCCATTAAAACTCGAATGGGTGATAAAGATGAATTGCTCCGCATGATGGCAGTCATGAAAGCGAATGGTATTGATGTTATTCAGGATATCGTTCTTAATCACGTTACAAATGCAGGTTCAAGCCTCGGCCAGGGTGGACAAGATCCTGCCGCAATAGATGATGGTCAAACCAACAAGTACAAGAATTTCAGATATACATGCTTCAAAACACCGGGAATCAACGAAGCGGCAACTAATTACCTTTCAAGAGAAGGACGGTTCCCAAAGAATTGGCAGAATTTTTATCCAAATAATAACAACGCGTGTTGCACCAATGACATCAACTCACCATTTTGGGGCCCAGATGTATCGTATGAGTCCAATGCCTTTGGATTAAGTAGTAATGCAATCTATAATCCTGCTCAAGGTACAGACTACATGCGGAATGGAATGCGCAATTGGTTGATTTGGTACAAGAAACAAATGGGTTGGGATGGCGTTCGAATCGATGCTGTAAAACACTTTCCTGCCTACGCGACCGAGGATTTTCTTTGGAATCTCCAAAACAGTGCGCTATGGGCTAGTGGTGGAAACGATATGTATGCAGTGGGTGAATATGTAGGGAATATGGCGGAGATTGATAGCTGGTGTAACGCAGTCCAAAATAGGGCAGGGACTTTTGATTTTTCCTTACGTTTTGCTTTACAAGATGTAATTACACAGAATGGTGCGTATAACCTGGGAAATATTCCCAATACACAACAGCAAAATCGAGGCAGAACCGTCCCTTTTGTAAACAATCACGACACATATAGACCAACGCTTGCTGCTAACGGGAACATTACCGGTTGGAATACGGGTTCTCAAATCGGCCAGCAAATCGAGGTTACTGATCCACGTGCTTCGGTCGCTTATGCTATAGCAATGGCAGTTGATGGTGGACCTGAAATCTTTTTTGAAGATTTGTTTAATATCGGTTACCTAGGTAATCGATTTAGTCATGACCCTAAAGACTCTAGTGAATTGGGAACACATTCAGACATTGAGAATTTAATCTGGTGTCACCAAAACTTACATTTTAAGGATGGGGCGTATTTCGTGCGTTGGCAAGCGCAAGACGCTTTAGTGATTGAGCGTGGAGCAAAAGCACTTATTGCAGTAAATGATCAGTACACCGCTTGGCAGAACTTGACAGGAGTACAAACCACCTTTCCGGCAGGTACTGTATTGAAGGATTATTCCGGTGCGAATGGTAATGCTACCGTTACTGTAAATGGTTCTGGTCAAGTCAATATTGCGATTCCTCCATGTGATGGATCTGCCATGGCGGGTAGAAGGGGGTATTCAGTATGGGCACCTGTAGGAATTAATACAAATTACATTCGTCCTACAGAAAGCATTACACAAGAGTGGGAAATGGCCGATGATTTAGGAGATAGCAGTCCAGCTTCATTACAGCAGGGTGGGAGTTTACCAAGCAACAGCAGGGATTGTCGGGTGGTTGGACGAATTTTCCCGGATTCAGCAAGTACAGTTTTAGTAAACATTTATCCAGAAAATCCAAATAATCCGATTACCTTAGAAGTATTAAATGCACAATGCGAAGTAATCGATACGCTTTCTGCGGCAGGAACGATATCATATACTACAAACGCCACGTATTCCGGTTGGCACACCTTGCGAATTAGAAATACATCGAATGCACAAGCTGGTCAAAAATGTTGGGTAAAAGCAACGTATACAGCACCACAAGTGGTAAATACTCTAGGGGCAAAACAAAAATGCGCTTGCTCACAAACCGGTGCAGGATTGATCGAAAATGCGGAACAATTTGTAGCTATTTTTCCCAATCCCTTCAACGAACGTATCGTAATTGATGGAGCGAATGCTGGGCTAGCTATTAAAGAAGTGTTGATTTATAATACACACGGTGCGTTAATCTTGCAATTTGAAGGAAATCAAACGATGTGGCAAGAAGTGGATGCTTCGATATTAGCTAAAGGAATCTACTACATAGAAGTTCAGTCAGAGCAAGGTCAATTCACTGAAAAAATCATCAAGCAATAACTTAATCACAAATCCTTCCGAAATGCTTATCGTTATGAAAGTGCTCGTCCAGCGCTTCTATTTCTTTCAATAGCTCAGGGGAGGGTTTTTGATTCTGCAGGGATTTCAAATCTGGTTGTCCTGCATCAACCCAGGCTGTATACCATATCGAACCTACAGCCAATACAGCGGCTTTAAGTCGTCGTTCAACCATTCCATTCATTTGGTTATGATATAACTCACAAAACTCTCGTGAATAGGTGGAAATTGTGGTATTTCCACGTTGTTCATAGCTGTACTTGCGGTCTGTAGGAAAACTCTTCGTCAATTCTTTTTCGATTCGTAATACTGAATCTAAGGCTTTATGCGAACCTTTAACGGCATCCCAAATGTAATCTTGGACATATTTCTTGTATCCAGCTTTCCCAACAAAGTAATCGTAATCTTCTGCATTTATTTCTACCAAACGACTCTCCCAAAGGCCATGAATCCCTTTTTGTCCGGTTAATTGTCCGTTATAATTCTCGGTCGTATGCAAAGGAACATGAGCGTCACCAATGTAATGGCCTATTTCCGCTGAATATTTCAAAATGAGATCGATGTTCTTATTTTCAAAAGCCTTTTGCAGTTTATATTTCATATGCAACACATGCCATGGAACAATTCCATAGCTGCGCAAGGTGTCTTCGCTAAACTTTTCTACAGCATCTTTCCAGTATTTAGGAAGTATTTTATACGGATCTTCACCCGGTTTGTAGTAATGATCTAAATCAATGTAATGACATTCAGCTTCCCCTTCTACGGCGTACCTGCGCTTATCTGGGTCAACGGAGTGGTCAGTCAAGAATTCAATGTTTTCTTTGTAAAAACCGAATAATTCAGGAGGCAAGGTAAAGACAGCCACACGATTAATTCGTTTGTGTCCAAAAAATCCCCATTGAGGTTTTGAAAGTTCTTTTGGAATATAAGACATTAAGAAGGGGAGAAGGGCTACCCCAGTAATAAGCAGTTTACGCGATAACGAGTTTGCCATTTTTCAAGATTGGAATAACATCAGTTTGATTCGGGGTGAGACAATACTTTATGTCTTCATTCAAATTTAAGTTTTTTAAACGTCTTCTATGTGAACTTGATTTTAAATATCCCATGTAATTGTCCTTTGCAGATAAGTATAGGTATTTCGCTGCGATAGAAGAATCTTCAATTGATGTGAAATTTCCCGTAGATACCAAGTAATCACAAATTGCGCCAGCACAAATCGTATCTTCTAAATTGAATTTGTCTTGCCAACCAGAACAAAGGCATAAAATGTTCATGTCTTTTTCTTCAAGCCAACGACAAAGTGTATCTAAATTTAAAAAGGATCCAACCACTACGACATCTGCATCTTTGGCCACGTCTAAAGATTTTGTACCATTGGTTGTTGTAAGCACGATATCCTTCCCCTTAAATTCATCTTTCATGTATGAAAATGGAGAATTTCCAAAATCAAATCCTTCCACAATTTGACCTTTTCGTTCAGCACCGGCCAAATACCCTTGTTGTTTGTATGCTAATGCTTCTTCAATGGTTGGGACAGGTATAATCGAGGCTACGCCATTTTCAAAAGCAGCGCATATTGCTGACGTTGCGCGCAATACATCAATCACTACTACGATTTCAAATTCACCTTTAAAATAGGTGTACTCGCCAGGTGTAAAACAAACTTCTACGCGTTTTCTTGTGTCATTCATTAAAACAAAGGTAGGAAAAACAAAGGAAATGAGAGATTAGGCCTATTTTTGTCAAAAAATATAAACTATGCATAGCGAAGCATTTCAGTCGATTGTAGAATTCCGAAGATCTAATAGAAAGTTTGACCCCGAAATCGAGGTTCCGGAAGAGGTGATGATGAAAAGCCTTGAGCGCACGGTGTTGTCGCCTAATAGTAGCAACATGCAATTATGGGAATTTCACTGGATTCACGATAAAAATCTTATACAGGAATTCGTTCCCCTTTGTTTAGGACAGAATGCTGCCAGTACAGCTAAGGAATTGGTGGTCTTTGTTACTCGAAGAGATTTATATAAACGAAGATCACAGTGGAATAAAGAACAAATCCTTAAACACCTTGGCGATCGTGAACCCAATAAAATTGAAAAGAACGGATTGAATTACTATGGTAAGGTAATGCCCTTGTTATATGGTCGAGATATTTTAGGGATTCACACCTTTATTCGCCGGTCTGTTTGTTTTTTTGGTGGATTATTTAAACCTTTTATGCGCTTTGGTGGACGAACAGATCAACGCATTATGGTGCACAAATCCTGTGCATTAGCAGCTCAAACCTTTATGCTTTCAATAGCTGCGGAAGGATTTCATACGTGTCCAATGGAGGGTTTCGATAAATGGCGCGTGCGAAGAAAATTAGGATTGCCTCTCGGAGCTGAAATCAACATGATTATATCCGTAGGAAAAGGGACAGAGCCCGGTATTTGGGGGCCAAGGTTCCGAGTAGATAACAGTGAAGTAATTATCAAACATTGATTTAATAAATATTGAGAATAAAAAAAGGGGCCGAGGCCCCTTTTTCCTTGTTAACATAGTAGGTTAGGTTTACTGTTTAACAAGTTTAGTTACATGAGTTGTACCGTTATGAACGATTTTCACCATGTAGTTTCCACGCGCCAAGTTGCTTAGACTTAGCGTTGCGTGTTGTCCGTTCATACGTGTCGTATAAACGATTCGTCCATCTGAACCATACACCTCTAGTTGTGCATCGATTGATTCTGTGGAAGTGATTTGAACGTTTTCATTGAACGGATTTGGATAAAGTATAATACTCATTCCTTGCTCAATAATTCCAGCACACGGATCTGATTCAATAATTATATCATCCGTAGCAATGCATCCGTTGGCATCAGTAACTGTTACCGTAAATGTTCCTGGACCTGCAACTGAAACTGGATTACCTGTAGCACCATTATCCCAAGAATATGTCGAACCAGGGGTTCCGGTAGCTGTAATCTGATAAGGGAAGTTGTTTTCACAAACTACCGTATCCTGTCCCAATGAAACAGTAGGTGCTTGGTTAACTGTCACAGTTACTTGGTCTGTTGCCGAACAACCTACCGCATTAGTTCCTGTTAATGTGTAAGTTTGAGTAACCGTAGGAGTAAAAGGAACCCCGTTCTGAACGTTATTGTTCCACGTATAATTCGTTGCACCCGCTCCATTTAAGGTTACAGATGTACCCGAACACACGCTTTGGTCCTGTCCTGCATTAACATCCGGTGCAGCACTTACAGTAACGGTAACCGTTGCCGTATCGCTACAGCCATTTGCTGCTGTTCCAATCACAGCATAGGTTTGTGTGGTAATCGGAGTGAATGCAACACCATCTTGAATGTTATTATTCCAAGTGTATGTAGAGGCCCCACTACCACTTAATGTCACACTGTTTCCTGCACATACCGATTGGTTATTTCCTCCAGAAACGGTAGGTGCTTGTCCTACGCTAACAACCACGGGAACAACCGCTGAAGTACAGCCAGTTCCTTGCCAAGTGATTTTAGCAACACCATTTCCATTGTTTCCTGTCATGTTATTACCTAAAGTATCAGGCATAACTGAATTACCGTCAAGGATTTGAGTAGCCGTTAGGGTAGGGTTTAAGTACCCTGATCCACCGCCACCGCCACCACCGGCTTGACCTCCAGCGCCACCACCGTACCAACCGCCGCCGCCGCCGCCGCCTTGGATACAGTCGTTAGTTAATAAGGATGCGGAAGCACCTTGTCCAAAAGAGGCTGCTATTGCTTCAGTTTGTCCTGTTCCTCCTGCTATTTGAGAACCGCCAGTTCCAGCTGGACGGTATCCGCAATCATTTGCAGAACATACACCTGAAACCCCAGTTGTTCCACCACCTGCACCACCATCACCTTGGTATTGACAAACACATGTGCCGCCTGCAGCCGCACCACCACCTCCGGCAACTAGAAGTACCGAGTTTTGATTTCCAGCAAGACTCGAAAGCGTTCCACTAGCAGTAGCTATATGTGTTGCACCACCTCCTGTGTAGCCATTATCTCCTCCATTAGGGTTTCCAGAGCCACCACCATTAAATGAAGTTAAATTCGCGGATTGGAAACCTTGCTGACCAACGGCCACATAAATGGTTTGACCGGCATTCAATACGACATTTCCTTTCGAATACCCTCCTTTACCACCTACACCGTAGCAGTTTGCACCACCGCCTCCTTTCGCTCCCCAAACCTCTAAGGTATAGGTACCTGAAACAGGTGCGGTAAATGATTGAACAGCCCCAGTGTAGTTGAACGTTTGTGAACCACCTTGTGGTGTTGATGACTGAACGTAATATGTAGTGGTTGTATTCAATACTGGCGTAGTAAATGAAGCACTGTTTCCTAAGAACCCAGTACCGTTGGCATTGGACCACCATGAATATCCACTTGGGCTACCTGTAGCAGTAAGTGTTGTTGTTGCATTGTTGTTACCACAGAAATTAATGTTTCCTGATACGGTTGGTGCAGCCAATCCATTTACTGTAACAGTAACTGGTGTATTTTGAGCGGCACAAACACCCGTAGCAGTACTAACATAATAAGTTGTTGTTGCAGAAAGGGCAGGAGTAGTAAACGAACCACCGGTAGCAATTTGTGTTGTCCCAGCTGCATTTGAATACCAATATAGTGTCCCGTTTCCTGTAGCTGTTAACGTAGCAGTTTGTCCACATCCAACAGTTGCTCCAGTTGCAGTTGGTAATGAAATAGGGGTCACAGTAACTGTAACAGGAACTAGGTTAGAGGCACAAGAAGGCGTCATAGGGGTTATCACTACTGATCCATGACCGGAATTGATTCCTTGCGTGTTTACTTGGTTAGTTCCGTTATTGTAGGAACCACCGCCACCGCCTTCAAAATTCGCACCATGGTTTGCTGCGGAACCACCTGAATAACCACCACCAGCACCACCGCCAGTATTGTTTTCATGTGTTCCAGCGCCACCACCAAATCCTCCTTCACGTGCACCAGATCCTGACTGTCCACCAACAGCAGCACCTGACAAGAATCCAAATCCTCTTTGGTAACCCCAAGAACCAGCTGAGGCTCCATTCGTTAAGAATCCACCTGCACCACCAGCACCGCTTCCACAGCCTGATGCATCAGCTCCTCCATTACCACCCGTTCCTCCGGGTTGACATCCTTCGCCTTGGCCTCCATTTGTAGTAATTAACCCTGGGTTTCCAACTTGTGGACTTTGACCACCACCTCCACCAGCAATAATTAAAGGGGTTGAAGTAGTATATGTAGCATTACCTGTAGTAACAAATGAACCACCGCCACCGCCACAAGCTCCAGATCCCACAGGACCATTGCCTTGCTGTCCGACTGCGATAAATAATTTTTGTCCTGCAGTTAAATTAAATTCACCTTGCATTCGTGCACCGAGTCCGCCATTTCCGCCGCCTTGAGCTCCATTGACTTGAATTTGGTATGTACCTGCTTGAGGAACTACCCATTCTTGAATACCTTGTGTATTAATGGTTACGTTATTTGCTAAGTTAGTTGCCGTATAGGCAGAATTAACTTGAACTTGAGTTGGACCATTCGGTCCTGTCGAACCTGCATTGGTAAACGTATACACTGACCCTGGAGCAGCACCAGTAGTGGATGCTACATAATAGGTTGTAGTGATTCCTAAAGAAGGAGTAGTATAGTTTGCTCCTGTAGCCAAAGCTGTTGCGCCGGTAGAATCAGAATACCATGTATATCCAGTTCCGGAACCACCTGTAGCTGTTAACGTCGCTGTTTGTCCACATGCAATAGATGCGCCTGGAGCTGTAGGTTGAATAATGTTACTGTTCACTGTAACAAGTACTGGAACAAGGGCAGATTGACAACTTGCGTTGATTGGTGTAATTACAACTGTTCCATTGGCTTGAGAAGCCGCTCCTCCACCTACAGTGCTTGTAATATTTGACGCCGTTGCAATAGCGTAATTACTACCGCCGCCACCACCGCCGCCGCCGCAACTTGCACAACCTGGGGTAGATGTTCCACCACCACCACCTGTGTAGCCGCCGCCGCCGCCGCCGCCGCCTGAAAGACGTTCTTGGGTTCCACCACAACCACCAGTACCACCGGAACCACCGCCACCAAATCCACCAGCACCAGAATTTCCTCCACATGAACCATATTGAGATGCCGCTGCGGTTACACCGTAGCCACCACCTCCACCACCAGTTCCAAAGTCATTTGGTGTTGCACCACCATTTCCTCCACCTGTTGCATTACCTGGTAATCCTGGGATACTTCCTGTTCCTCCTGCGCCTCCAGCTGGAATAGCGCCATTAGTTCCTGCTGCACCTCCAAGTCCACAAGAGCCTTGGGTTCCTGCCGCAGCACCACCATTCCCACCATTTCCAACCTGCGGACAGCCTTCGTTACCCGCAGCACCGCCTCCACCACCTGCTGAAACCAAGTGATTATTGGCGGCATCAAGAACACCAGAAAAACCTCCACCACCACTACCACTTCGATTGTATTGACTGTTACCACCGGCACCACCAACAACAACCGTTAATACTTGTCCAGGAGTTACGGGAATCGTAGCAATCATTTTACCACCTGCTCCTGCTGTACCTACACCACCTGGATAAACACCACCACCAGCGCCATTTGCATCAACAGTAATTGAGGTTACTCCGGCAGGAACTGTATATGTTTGGGTGTTTCCAGTATAAGCAAAACTCACGGGCTGAGAATTTGAAACAATTCCTGAAGCTACATAATAAGTTGTAGACATACTTAAAGAGGGTGTAGTATATGTTGCACCGGTTCCTACCTGGTTGGTACCAATCGCATTTGAATACCATACATAGTTATTTAGTCCACCTCCTGATGCTGTTAACGCCACAGTTTGACCGCAAGTGATAGTAGCACCGCTTGCTGTTGGTGAAGCAGGAAGGTTTACCGTTACAACAACAGGTACATTTTGTCCTGCGCATACACCTGTTGCTAAACTTGCATAATAAGTAGTATTTGTGGATAGTTGAGGGGTAGTAAATGAATTTCCTATACCAACTTGTGTTGTTCCTTGTGCATTAGAATACCAATATATTGTACCGTTGCCAGAAGCAGTTAAAGTTGCAGTTTGTCCACATGTTACAGTAACATTTGATGTGGTTGGTAAACCAACTGAATTGACCGTTACAGTTACAGGTACAGTAGCTGATGCGCACATCGGAGTCATTGACGTAATTATTACACTTCCATGTCCAGCATTGATTCCTTGTGTGTTCACTTGATTCGTCCCACTGTTAAATGAACCGCCACCGCCGCCTTCAAAATTAGAACCGTGATACGCTGCTGAACCACCAGAATAACCACCGCCAGCACCTCCACCAGTATTATTAGAGTGTGTACCAGCTCCACCGCCAAATCCACCTTCACGAGAACCAGAACTTGAACTTCCACCTACAGCTGCTCCAGAAATGAAACCAAAGCCACGTTGAGATCCCCAAGAACCACCAGATGCGCCATCGCTTAAAAACCCACCAGCACCACCAGCACCACTTCCACATCCTGATGCATCGGCTCCACCGTTACCTCCTGTACCACCTGGTTGACAATTCTCTCCTTGACCCCCATTATTGGTAGTTAAGCCAGGGTTTCCAACTTGCGGACTTTGTCCACCGCCACCACCTGCAACTAAAAGGGCAGTAGATGTAGTATAGGTCCCTGCGCCTGTGGTAACAAAGGAACCTCCACCACCGCCACAAGCATTAGCGTCTGCAGGTCCATTTCCTTTTTGACCAACTACAATAAATAACTTTTGCCCTTGAGTCAAGCTAAATTCTCCCTGCATACGGGCGCCAAGTCCACCGTTTCCGCCACCCTGAGCTCCATTCGCTTGGATTTGGTATGTTCCAGACATTGGAACAATCCACTCTTGGATTCCTTGCGTATTAATGGTTACATTGTTTGCTAAATTGGAATTGGCATAGGCCGAAGTAATTTGTCCTTGTGTAGGACCGTTTGGACCTGTAGCACTTGCATTAGAAAAGGTAAATGTAGAACCTGCTCCTTGCCCTCCAGTAGATGCAGCATAATAAGTTGTTGTTACACCTAGTGAAGGCGTTGTAAATGTGGCACCTGATCCCAGAACTTGAGTTCCCGCAGGGTCTGAATACCATGTGTACGAACCACCACTTCCACCAACTGCAGTCAGCGAAGCTGTTTGACCACAATTTATAGTTGCAGGTGCTGCAGTAGGGGGGGTGATGTTTGAATTCACAGTTACTGTTACTGGAACGAGTGGGGAGAAGCAAGCATTAGCTGCAATACTATTGTGAGTTCCTGACAAGTATCCAATACTTTCATCAGAACCACCCCACTGGCTTCCTCCTTCATGGTGATAATACCATCTGCTATTCCAAGGAGAATAAGTAATGTTTGCCATATCACTTAGACTCACAAATGATTGAACAACGCTTACCGTACCCGTGGCCATATTCATTCGACTGATTGTTGTGCTGTTTTGAACATATACAACAGAATAATTTACACCATCATATTCAGCAACACCCCATCGAGACCAATTCTCCGTAAATGTTGCTGTAAGTGTATATGCACCCATTTGGGTTACATTACCTGATGGTAAATCAATTCGATAAAACGTATTAGCAGGACTACCACCACTTCCTGTATAAACCACAACAAATCCGACCCCATTGAAGATAGCCATATCATTACATGAACCCATTGAGATCGACTGTGAAGTAGGGATTATCGTATTACCTAAAGAACAATCGCTGTTTAAGGTCCGTATGGCATTAAGCGTGAAGGCCGTACATGTGCCAACTGGGTCAGTATTAGTAATATTATTCCAAAGTGTATATAGTGTTCCAGTACCTGCCATATCACTTACGATTCCGTCTCTTCGAGTGTACGAAACAGGATTGGTTAAATTCGGCATGTCATACCTTGCGGTATTCTGGTCTCCGGTAACATAGCAATACTGTTGCGTTACAGCAATCCCGCCGCGATCATCCCCAGTAAAGGTATTGTGCTCGTAAAACGTGGCGCCTACAGAAGACAAAGAGGTTATGTTAAAAACATTAGCCGCAGACCCCGTCATATTTTGCAAATAATACGTTGTATTATTCGATAGTGCAGGGGTTGTGAAAGTAGCTCCAGTTGCCACTTGATTTGTGCCTGCGGCATTCGAGTACCAGGTGTAATTAGTTCCGCCTGATGCAGAAAGCGAGGCTGTTTGCCCGCAGGTAATCACGGCATTGTTTGCTGTTGGAGTAGGCGCGACACATTGCGCGTGTACATTTGAATTTTGGAAAATTATGAGATACACCAAAAGACAAAATACTCCAAATTTGAAGTATAAATTTTTCATAGGTTAGGGTTAGAATTTGTATAAATTTATACGAACAATTTTGAGAACACAAAATTTTTAGCGAATAGTTATTAACAAATTTTAATATTCTTCAGTGAAGAATTTATCAATCAGAGTGGGAGTTGAGGGATTAAAGATCCTGTTGACCCGACGTGCAATGGATAAAAGCACTACTTCGTTTTACTCATTCGGCGCCTTTTCCCTTTCCGTTCCTATTTAAGTAAACTCAAATCCTCCAAAAACGAAAAAGCACCATCTTGAGATAGTGCTTTAATCAGAGTGGGAGTTGAGGGATTAAAGATCCCGTTGACCCGACGTGCAATGGATAAAAGCACTCCTTCACTGCGTTCAGGCGGTTCTTTTTTGCTTTTCGTCCTTATTTGAGTGAACTCAAAACGTCCTTAAACGAAAAAGCACCATCTTGCGATAGTGCTTTAATCAGAGTGGGAGTTGAGGGATTCGAACCCCCGACCCTCTGCTTGTAAGGCAGATGCTCTAAACCAACTGAGCTAAACTCCCATAATTGGAGTGCAAATATATAAAGAAAAATTAAAACAACAAGTTTAATTGTTTTTTAACTCTTCTATTTTTTGAAGAACGTCGTCTAAACCTTCTTTAAACTTCTCGAAATCCTCTTTGTATAAAAAGATTTTATGTTTTTGATAGTTGTCCGCCCCATCCTCACCGAAGGATTTTTTACTTTCTGTTAGGGTGATGTATAAGTCATTTCCTTTAGTGGCTTTTATGTCAAAGAAATACGTTCTTTTACCGGCTCTTACAACTTTTGAATAAATTTCATTCTGATCGCTCATAAGTTCAATATTGAAAGGGTTAAATTTTGCATATTTTTTTCTAATCTCAAAGTTTAATTCCCTAAATTTTTTTTACTCACCACATTATTAGATATTTGTCATGTATGAACTATCATATTAACATGTTCATTTTTGTTTTAGGTTTCCTTTTTGGATGTAGGAATACCCCTAAAGCAAGTAGCAAGAATCAAGAAAACCGAATTTCTCCAAAAGACACCATTCTTTTTTTAGCGGTAAGGGATTCATCGTTCGTGAAAGTTACCAAGAAGGACACTATCGGCTATGCAATTGATTTTCTTAATCGATTTTCAGAAGAAGTTGGTTTGCCATATCGGCTTATTCTCTGTTCAAACAATAAGGAAATTTCTGATAAGTTTGAGCGTGGTAAGGGGAACCTATATCTTTCAAAATCCTTACATGATTCCTTGGTAATCAAAGATGGAGAATTACAATCCTTCGCAATTGTCCAACGTAATGTTGCTGTAAATTCAAGTGAATTGATGTCTGTACTTTGTGAAACGTATTCGTATGTTAATAAGATGCCGGCTGTTTTTTTAAATGAATTTAAATCAAACATCATGAACATGCCTGAAAATCGCATGATCGTGCAATCCAAGTTTAGGGTTCATTCAACGGACAGTTTATTCTTGGCTAAATTAGATCGCTATATACGAAGTGTTGAATACCGTGCAGACATTGCTTTTTTGAAGAACTTTTATTTCGGAGTTAGCCTTCCTATCAACATGAAAAGGTATTTGGTACCTCGGTTTAAAAACGGTGTTTTGTCTCCTTTTGATAATTTGTTTAAAGCGGCGGCAGAAAAATACGGATGGGATTGGAAACTACTAGCGGCTATTTCTTTCAAAGAATCCAGATTCAACCCAAGCGCATTGGGCGGAGGTGGTGCATTTGGATTAATGCAGTTCATGCCAACTATAGGTCGTAAATACGGTGTCTCCATTACATCCACCCCTCAACAGCAGATAAATGCTGGAATGAAGCTCTTGTACAATGCATATTCGTCATGGTCTAGTATTCCTAGTAACGAACAACGGATTAAGTTCACACTAGCTTCTTACAATGCAGGAAAAGCCCACATTGATGATGCGCAACGTTTAGCTAAAAAGCATGGATTAAATCCCTTAGTGTGGGATGGTAATGTACAATTGATGGTAAATAATCTGTCGCTCGCAAAATATTACAATGACGAAGTGGTGCGTTTTGGCGCATATCACGGTAAGGCAGATCGATATGCAAATTTAGTTTATCAAATCTACTTAAGCTGGAAAGTTCAGTAGTTCATTATGATTTATCTTATTCAAGGACCTACAGCATCTGGTAAAACAAGTTTGGCTATTCAAGTGGCTAAGCACCTTAATACGGAGATCATTTCCGCAGATTCAAGACAATTTTACAAAGGGATGAATATCGGTTCTGCAAAACCATGTGCAGAAGAATTAGCGCAAGTACCACACCACTTTATAGATAATCGAACCCTTGAGCATCCAATGAATGTGGCTGAATTTGAAACCGAAGCACGAGTGATATTAAATCAATTAATTAGGCAAAACGGAACTGCCGTGATTACCGGCGGGTCCGCACAGTTTATCGATGCGTTGCTTTATGGAATAGACCCTATTCCTGTTTTTCCTAAAATTCAAGAAACACTAAATATTGAACTTGAAACTCACGGAATTGAATTCCTTCAATCTAAATTGAAAGCACTTGATTTTAAAGCATACGAGGTATTAGATATACAAAATTCAAGACGCGTAATCAGGGCGCTTGAAGTAATAATTGGAACCGGGAATTCCATCCTGTTTTATCAACAAAAAAAACGCATTCCCTGCTATCCATTTCTCCGTTTCCATGTTCAATGGGAAAGAGCAGATCTATATGCAAGAATTAATATGCGGGTGGACCAAATGATTTCAGAAGGACTAGAGTCGGAAGTTACTTCGCTACGAAATCATAAATACCAAACCGTTTTAAATACCGTCGGTTATAAAGAATGGGAAATGTTTTTCAATGGCATAGAATCTAAAACAACTGTCATAGAAAAAATCAAGCAAAATTCACGCAATTACGCAAAACGTCAGTTGACCTGGATGAAACAATACGAGGATTTGATTGCATTAAATCCCTATTCCGAACATTCCCTCCTAAATCAATTGTTAACATTTGTGAATACAAGCAACGGAAATTAATAAAGTCATGTAGGTATCTTTGCGAGGTTAAAAAAATGTTAATGAACCTCGCTATTGAAAAAATTAATCGATTTTTACACTTACAAAACTCACGCATTATGAATATTAAACGCATCTTAACACTAACGGTATCGCTTGTTTTATTAGCTCAAGTGACTTTTTCTCAAAAGATTAGAATTAAAGTTACCGGTCAGAAAGATACGACAGTTCATCTGATTAAGTATTTCGGGAAAGGACTCTATTATGCGGATACAGCGCAACTAAAAAATGGTGAAGTTATTTTTAATGGATCAAAACAAAAACCCGGTATTTTAGGCTTGCTCTTGCCAGGTCAACAATATTTTGAGTTTATCTACAATAACGAAGAGTTATGGTTAGAAACAGCAGGGTCAAATGGAGCTGAATTCACAAAAAATCTTGTGGTTAAGAAATCAGAGGAGAACAAGGTGTTCATTCCTTATGTAAACTATATCACCGAAAAGAAAACCGCTGCTGGAAAAATGGGTGAGGAGCGAGCAAAATATAAGTCTGGTGACAAAGAATTCAAGGAACTTGGCGATAAGATTGATTTAATAAACAAAGAGGTTTTGGCTTATCAGAAGAATTTAATGACCTCAAATCCGAATTTATTGGTTTCTAAAATTGTCAAAATGTCTATTGATGTAGAGATCCCCGATGCGCCTAAAGATGAAAAAGGTAGAATTACGGACTCAAACTTTCAATTCAATTACTTTAGAGCGCACTATTGGGATAATGTTGATTTACTGGATGAACGCTTGGTAAACAACCCAATCTTTCACAATAAATTAGAGTACTTCTTTAGTAAGAACATGATGATTCAGCATTGGGATACTGTTATTTATCATGCGTTTCAGTTTTGTGATCGCTTAAACCCTAAATCAAGAACCTTTGAATATTGCGTGGGGTGGATCACGCAAACTTTTGGAAAAAGCCAGCAAATGGGTATGGACAAAGTATACTACCACATGCTCGACCGATATTACTGTTCAAAAAATGCCGAAGGAAAACACCCATCGTTCTGGGTTGATGAATCCAAATATGCGGAATTATGCAAAGACCTCGATGTCAAAATGGGGATTTGTTTAGGCGAAACTGCTCCTAAGTTAATTTTGAAAGATACCTCGGATACCAAATGGGTAAATCTTTATGATTTAAAAGCTGAATATACGATTCTTTATTTTTGGGATCCTGAATGTGGACATTGTAAAACCATTACACCTAAACTAGCAAAACTCTATAAAGAGAAAATGAAGGCTAGAAATGTGGAGGTATATTCCGTTGGTAAAGCCATCGGAAAAGATTTTGAAGCTTGGAAGAAATTTATTCGGGAAAACAAATTGGATTTCATCAATGTTGCAGTTACCGATAATCTTTACAAAATAGCGAAAGAGAAACCGGAATCATTAGTTCCTCTTTATCCTGGAGAACAAGGAAAACCAACGACGCTCGAGTCCTTGAATTATCAGGCGACATATGACATTTATTCAACGCCAAAGGTATTTATCCTTGATAAAGACAAAAAAATCATCGCGAAATCGCTTTCTATGTCGCAAATTGAAGACCTTTTGGATAACCTTCAAAACAAGAAGGATGCACCGAAAATCATGGAGCAAGATGCTAAGGAGGACGCTCAAATGCAGAAAAAGGAGTAATTTTAGCAGATGTTAAATGAACTGAATCAGTTAAAAGAACTTTTAGTTTCTCCCAATCGATTTATCGTACTCGCACATAAATCCCCAGACGGTGATGCTGTTGGAAGTGCCGCCGGATTCTATAAATTTCTTTTGAATTTATCTTGTAAAGCACGCGTAGTTTTACCTGATTTGCCTTCAGATACGCTTTTGCCTTTTATGGCGGATACGGATTGTCTTTATTTTAGCGAACATCCGGATGAAGTTAAGGTACTTTTTCAAGAATCTACAGTACTGATTTGCTTAGACTTTAACGCAGCAAGTAGGGTAGGTGATATGCAAACTTTGATTGAAAGATTTTCAGGAGTTAAAGTAATGATAGACCATCATCCAGAACCGGAACCGTTTGCTGACCTCATGATATCTGATGTCACTAATTCTTCAACCTGCCAGTTGATTTATGAGTGCATAGAACAGATGGGCTTAACCGATTCTATCGATCAACACGTGGCGCGTGCTTTATACTTGGGTATTATGACGGATACGGGGTCCTTTCGTTTCCCATCGGTTAACGCTAAAACCCACCACATACTAGCAGATTTAATTAGTACTGGAATAGCGCATTGGCAAATTCATCAAGACGTTTATGATAACAATCGAATCGATCAATTGCAGTTGCGTGGCTATGCAATTAGTGAGAAATTAGTTTTGTTAAACAAAGATAAAAACCCAATACCCGCAGGATTTATTTCTCTAACCAAGGAGGAGCTTTTACGGTTCAATTATAAAACGGGAGATACCGAGGGCTTAGTGAATGTCATTCTTTCAATAGAAGGTATTAAAGTTGGGGTTCTAATACAAGAAAAAACTGACGGTATCAAAATGTCTTTTCGTTCGAAAGATGGGGTTTTCGTGAATGAACTCGCAAAGCAACATTTTAACGGGGGAGGACACAAATATGCCGCTGGTGGAATTAGTTTTGATTCAATGGAAGTAACCCTTTCAAGGCTATTGAGTTTAATGGAATTACAATTCAAAACAACATGAAACTGATTGCCTTTTTTTGTGTTTTTACTCTGGTAGCGTGTAATCAAACTACAAAACAATCCAATAAAAATCCTGCGGATTGGTCTAAAGACCATTCGGTTTCTTATCACAAAGAAATCAATGAACGGGAACAGATTACCATTGGACTTTATTTAGATCATCACAAAGAGTTGAAAATTCAAACAACGTCAACAGGCTTGAGGTATGCGATTACTAAAGAAAATCCTAAAGGAGAACTTGGGGGCGTTGGAAAAACTGCCTCAGTTATTCTCAAGGTTTCTTTGTTAGATGGTACCCCGTGTTACGCAACAGGTGATGACGTATATGACGAGATTCCAATAGATCGGAATGATAAAGAATCCGGATTAAACGAAGCACTGAAGTTGATGCGGGAAGGGGAATGTGCTAAATTGATCTTACCGAATCACTTAGCGCATGGTCTTGTTGGTGATTTGGAACAAATACCGCCCCTGGCGATCTTATTGGTTGATGTTGAATTAGTCGAATTACAATGAATAAAATATTACTCTTAGTCCTTAGTGTTTTTTTGGCGGTGTCATGTAACTCAAACCAGAGGAAGCCACTTGATGCAAGCGATAAAAAACCTAAAATAGTCAATACTCCGAAACAAAGAAATACGAAAATAACATCGGATAATTCTTTGAAAGATTTTGATAAAGGCAGTATCACTAGAACCAAAATATTTGAGGATGGTGTTACTGTGAAATGGTTCTTCGAATCGTTCAAAAAAAACCCAACATTAACTGATGGTGAGGTTTGTTTAATTAATTACAGAATTTCCTTACCGGACGGAAAGATTTTTGACGGAAATAATCGCCTCGATTTGCCTTTTATTCCATTTATGGTTGGCTATAATATGCAATTTAAAGGGTGGGATCTCGCGTTAAAACATTTAAAAGTTGGGGATTTTGCGAAAATAGAGATCCCTTCAGAATTGGCCTATGGCTCGAAAGGATTTAGCAATATTGTTCCCGCTAACAGTCCGATTTGGCTTTATGTAAAAGTGGTAGCAAAAGTTTCACCTGAATATAACCAAGGGGGTATTAAAACATGGACCTTTGATAAAGGAACCGCTGGGAAGCTCGATAATTCTGAAGATAAAGAGGTGTATTATCATGCTATTGTAAGTTCAAAGAATAAATCAGAAGTTCAAAATTCATTCAAACGTAACCTTCCGCTTCGGTATGCAATCGGACAAAAAAATGTAGTCCCGGGATTAAGAAAGGTGCTAAAAAATGCTAAAAAAGGCCAGAAAATATTTGTCCTTTTGAATTCGGAACAAGCCTATGGCAAAAGGGGTTATGGCAAATTGGTTCAGCCGAATGAGTCCCTGTTTTACAACCTGAGCATTACTGAAATTAAGGAATTTTAGTCATTTTCCTTATATTTGTAAGGAATGCAGAAATTAAGCATAAATATATTTCTTGGGTTAATCGGTTTATTGAGTTCATTATCAATCATAGCTCAACCTTCTATTGACACTTTGGATACGCCGCAAGGAAAATTAGTTCTTCATCAAGATCAAACATGGAGTATTGCTTCAGACCCTGATTTTGATGGTGTATTAAACAAAAGAATTCATTCTATTGTATCCTCATACAGTACCCCCTTAAAGCAAGCGTGGATTAATGATGTGGTTTATACCGGCAAAGGCAATAATTTATCTTTAATGCAAGACACTATTTGGCTCTGTTTGAACGAAGCGGCAACAGATGGCGCCATGGATTTTTGTTTTCCGATGAGAAAAATTATCGTTAATTCAAGGTATGGTCCACGAAGCGGAAGATATCACAATGGGATTGACTTGGCACTAAAAGTAGGGGATACCATCTTCTCGATGTTCTCTGGTAAGGTCCGCTATGCAAAATATAACGACGGAGGATTTGGTAATTTGGTGATTATGAGACATTACAACGGACTTGAGACGTTTTATGCCCATCTCAGTAAATTTCTAGTTGCTCCCAATCAAGAGGTTAAAGTAGGAGATCCAATTGCCTTAGGTGGGAATACCGGTAGGTCCACTGGGCCTCACTTGCACATGGAAGTTCGTTTTTACGACGGGGCTATTAACCCAGAAGAAATTATTGATTTTGATAATAAAACACTTAAAAAGGAAAACTTGTTTCTGCATCGAGCCTTGTTTCGTCCAGGAGCTAAACCTTCTGAACAAATTGAAGTACTTTCAACGGAACAATTAGCACTTCAGAATAACACCCCTGCAAATTCGACGGCGGTTGAACAGGTTGCTGTTGTTGCAGCTCCAATAGTAAAACCTGTTGTAAAAACAGCTCAAAAGAAATATTATCAGGTAAAATCTGGCGATACATTAACTCGTATCGCAGCGAAATATGGTACAACCGTTTCAAACTTGTGTAAACTTAACGGCATCAGTCCGAGTAGCACCTTGGTGATTGGTAAAAATTTAAGGGTAAAATAATATGAAAGTCTTTTATGCTGTTTTGATTTCGCTAACTATGTTAAGTTGTTCGGCGTATAATGACGTGTTAAAAGGGGATGACTTCCCCACGAAGTTTAAACTAGCAAACGAACTTCATGAAGAGGGTGACTACGATAAATGCATTGTTCTGTATGAACAAGTATATCAACATGCCCCTAAATCAGCGGAGGGTGAATTTTCGTATTTCAACATGGCGAAAAGTTATTATGAGGATGAAGATTATTACATGGCGGGTTATTTTTTTGGGTCATTTGTACAACGATACCCATACAGCCTAAGAAGTGAGGAGTCATTCTTTCTTACCGCAATGTGCAGCGTTCAGAATTCTCCAAAGTGGTCTCTTGATCAAACGGAAACCTATGCTGCGTTAAACGCAGTTCAAGCGTTTATTGATAAATACCCAAATTCGCCATTAGTTGATTCATGTAATAGTATCGTTGATGCATTATCCTATAAATTAGAATTTAAAGATTTTAATAAAGTTCTCCAATATAGTAAAACGGAAAATTTCAAAGCCGCGCTAGCTTATGCAGATATCTTCAACGGGAAATACCCCTTATCCATCCATGACGAAGAGGTTCAATTTCTTGCCGTGAAAAATGGATATTATTTAACGATTAATAGCATTGAGAGTAAAAAAAAGGAACGAGTTGAGGAAACTATAACAAGATATCGTAACTTTGTGTCTGAATACCCAGGCTCTGAGTATTTAAACGAGTTAAAGGTTTTGCTCAAGCCTTGGCAAAATGATTATGAATTTTAATTAATATCCATGCAATACAAAAACGTCAACGCAGAAAAAACAACAGTAACTAGAGATGTTGTTAATTTGGAAGACAAAACAGGTAATCTTTACCAATCAATCGTCGCTGTTTCTAAGCGTTCGAATCAAATAAGCTCGCAAATCAAAGAAGAATTAACACAAAAACTTCAAGAATTTGCGACATCTACAGACAGTTTAGAGGAGGTTTTTGAAAACCGTGAGCAAATTGAAATTTCAAAGCATTACGAGAAGATGCCAAAATCAACGGCAATTGCAATGCAAGAATTATTAGAAGATAAAATCTATCTAAGAAAACCAGAGGAAGCCGCAGAATAAGATGCGAATCCTCATAGGAATAACTGCCGGCATCTCTGCCTATAAAATTCCTTTATTAATACGTAAATTCATTAAGGAAGGGTGCGAGGTACGTTGTATCATGACCCCCGATTCAAAGGATTTCGTTAGTCCCTTAGTTATATCAACCTTATCGAAAAACCCTGTTGGGATTGAATTCTGGAATAAAGAAACAGGTTCATGGAATAACCATGTAGCATACGGGGAATGGGCTGACGTTTTTCTAATCGCTCCTTGTACAGCGAACACGCTGCACAAACTAGCGCAAGGTGCGTGCGACAACTTATTATTGGCAACATATCTTTCTATGCGCCACAACACCATTATTTCCCCCGCCATGGATTTAGAGATGTACCAACATCCCACGGTAAAACGAAATATTGAGCATGTATTAGCGGATGGTGTTCATGTGATTCCACCTGATCATGGGGAATTAGCCAGTGGATTAAGCGGGGAGGGAAGACTACCCGAACCAGAAACTTTATACCGTGAGGTAATGGCTTATCTTGCTCCTCAAAAAGATTTCTTACATATCAAGGTGTTGGTGACGGCAGGTCCGACCTATGAAGCTATTGACCCGGTTCGCTTTATTGGGAATCATTCCTCTGGTAAAATGGGATTCGCCATCGCTGAGAATTTTGCTTCGCGGGGCGCAAAGGTTATGTTGATTACTGGCCCTACAACACAAACAAGTACGAACGAGCGCATTCATTGCGTTAAGGTTACATCTGCGCTTGAAATGTTTGACGCAGTAAAGAACCATTGGAGTGAAAGTCAAATCGGGGTGTTCGCGGCTGCAGTTGCTGATTATCGTCCAGTACAAATTGCTGAGGAAAAAATTAAAAAAACGAGCGAGGACTTAAAGATTGAACTCATTAAAAATCCTGATATTTTATCATGGGCAGGGTTAAACAAATCAACCAAGCAACGCACCATAGGATTTGCCCTTGAGACAAACAACGCAGATGAAAATGCAATAGAAAAATTAGCCCGGAAAAATGCAGATGCGATTGTTTTAAATGTAATGGAAGAAAATGAAAAATGCTTTAATTCCGATACCAATAAAGTTCGTATCTTCGACGTTAATGGCTTGGCCCTAGAATTACCGGTCGCCTCAAAAACAAAGATTGCACAAGGGATTATAGATTTTATTACAACAATTCGTGTATGAAGCATTTTATAGTATTCTTTTTAGCCTTAACGATTTCTCCGTTTTTATCACAGGAACTTAACTGTAAGGTCTCTATTATCAAGGAGGCTAGCCTAGAAGTCAATAGTACTGAATTGGAAATTTTTAAGGAATTAGAATTAGTCTTGACCGAATTAATGAATAATACGCAATGGACAAAAGACCAATTTAAAACGGAGGAACGAATCAATTGCAACATACAGCTGCAAATCAATAGAATTCCAACTCCAGGGACATACACCGGAGCCTTACAAATTCAAGCAACACGACCTGTTTTCAACTCTAACTATAATACCTTATTATTTAACTATCGAGATGAAGATTTAGCGTTTTCGTATTCAAGAAATACCCTGATTACCTATACACCCAATCAATACCGAGATAATTTGTCTTCAATCATGGCATTCTACGCCTACTTTATTCTAGGAATGGACTACGACTCGTTTTCATCAAAAGGGGGCACAAAGTTTTTTAATGAATGTCAACAAATCGTCTCAAATGCCCAAAATTCTGGTGCGCCAGGTTGGAAATCAAGTGAACAAGGTAAAAGAAATCGATTTTGGTTAGCTGATAATGTACTGCAAGCCGCATTTGAACCGCTTCGTGAGTGTAATTTTTCATATCACCGCAATGGGATGGATCAAATGTATGAGGACAAAGTTAAGGGGAAAAAAGCGCTATACGATGCGCTATCAAAACTTTCTCCTGTTGTTCAAGTTCGGCCGAATTCTCCAAACGTCGTTAATTACCTGCTTTGCAAACGCGATGAGTTAAAGAAAATTCTTTCCGATTCTGAGTTGAAAGAAAAAACTGATTTTGTAACACTCTTAAAGCGAATAGACCCTTCTAATTCTTCGAAATATCAAGAAATACTAGAGTAATGCTTACGCGTTTAATCATCCGGAATTTTGTACTGATTAATGAACTTACGCTTGAATTTAACCCAAGCTATACCGCAATAACTGGAGAAACTGGTTCTGGAAAATCTATCCTATTAAATGCGCTTGGCTTAATAAAAGGAGAACGCGCTGATTTTAGCGTAATCGGTCCAAGTGATACCCGAAGCATTGTGGAGGCTCACTTTAGTGTTACTCCTGAAATAATTCAATGGCTTAATAACCATTCGCTTGAGCCATGGAAAGAGGTCATCTTACGTCGTGAAATCCATAAAGATGGAAAGTCAAGGGCGTTTATAAATGATACGCCTGTAACCCTACAAGACATGAAGGCACTGGGTGAACGGTTATTTATAATTCACTCGCAATATAATACCCTTGAACTTAAAAATCAAGAATATCAGTTGTATATCTTGGATGCGCTTTCAGGTACGCAAACCGAATTCATCGAATATTCAACCGGCTATCAAGAATATATAAAACGAAAGAGTGCATTAACTAATATGGTGCAAGAATTGAGTTTACTGGAATCAAAAATGGATTACGAACAATTCATTTTAACTGAAATTCTTGCTCTTAAACTCGAGGATGTTGATTATGAAGAGTTATCGAAAAAACTAGAACTCAAGGAGGAAAATCAGGAATTGATTTCAGGCATTAATTCGCTAATGTCAATTAGTGAAAGTCCAATGCTACAAGACTTATCGAGTTTGGCAAAGACCATTGAGCGACATGAAGCCAAAGCTAATTCACTTCAAGAGATAAAAACCATAGTTAATGAAATATCCGCACGATTTTCAGAGTTGAGTTACTTGTCTGGGAAAGCCCTTCAGCAGTTGGAGTCATCAGAAGTCGATGAGGCGTCAATCTTATCGCAAGTAGATGAGTTTAACCGGATACTTAACAAGCATCGCTTGACTTCACAAGAGGCGCTCCTAGATTTGCAGCACGGATTAGAAGGACGCGTTAGCGAATTAGACGAACTAAAATCTTTTATTGCGGCTGAACAACACGCGCTTAGTCAACTCGAAAAAGCACTTACCGACCGTGCTTTGGTATTAAATAAACTTCGTAAAGAGGCCTTACCAAACATTGAGGATCGCATACAAAATGGATTGATTGGATTGAAATTATCTGGCGCTCAATTAAGCTTTAATCTTACAGAAACCACGGAGCTTAATGCGCGCGGAATGATTACCTTGGAAATGTTGTTTTCAGCGAATAAAGGAATGCTTCCTGTACCTATACAGAAGGCTGCGAGTGGCGGAGAATTATCCCGCGTTATGTTGCTCTTACAACAGCTGATTTCAGAAAAACTGGAGATGCCGAGTATTTTATTTGATGAAATTGACACGGGTGTTTCTGGTGATGTAGCTGAAAAAATCGGAAAGTTATTGAAAGAAATGGGGCAGGGGCGACAACTTTTTGCCATTACGCATTTACCACAAGTCGCAGCACAGGCACAACATCACTTGGTGGTTCGTAAAACAGAAATAAACCAGCGCATAGAAACTTCTGTAACTGTATTAGGCCATGAAGAGCGTATCACGGAAATTGCGCGATTAATGAGTGGTGAGACGATTAATGAAGCAGCCTTAGTAAATGCAAGCACTTTATTGAATTCCAATGAAGTATGATCAATTTTTTACTCCGGTTCGAATAGAACAAATCAATATAATTGATTCCTTTGATCATCAGTTTGGTTTTATCGGCAGTTGCTTTTCTGACCATATGTATCAACGGTTCCGTTATCATGGACTTCAAGCTTGGCTGAGTCCTTTTGGAACAACTTATAATCCGCTATCCATTGTAAATCAACTACTTGGTTCAATTGATTTGACTCATGAATTTAATGTTCATTCTACAGAGAACCATTCATTTTATTGGGAAACATCACATAAGATCATTCATTCAAACCCGGAAGAATTAAAAACAGTTCTTGAACGGTTACGTGCTGAATCATTAAGCGCACTTCAAGAAATGGACACCTTGTTTATCACACTAGGCTCTGCTTGGGTTTATGAATTGAATTCCACAGGTTTATTGGTTGCTAATTGTCATAAATTACCTGCATCAAATTTCACAAAAAGGCTATTAAGTATAAAAGAAATAAGCGACGCATTACATACCGTTATTTCTAGATTAAATAAGATCAATCCTTTTTTAAAAATCGTATTTACGGTTAGTCCTGTTCGGCATTTGCGCGATGGAATCGTTGAGAATTCTCGAAGCAAAGCATGCCTCATCGAAGCGTGCCATCAGGTTGTTGATAGTGCTTTAACTGCAACATATTTTCCAGCTTACGAAATCGTAATGGATGAGTTAAGGGATTATCGGTTTTTTGAAAGAGACGGTGCACATCCAACCGAATTTGCAATCGATATTGTTTTTGATAAATTACAACGCACGCTCTTTACAGAGTCCTTAATTAAAGCATTTAACGAAGTAGCTCAAATTCGACGAATGGAAAATCATAGATTTTCAGAAGAAAGTAACGCGGATGCAATGGAGAAACATAGGCAAAGCATTGCTAAGAGAAAACATGATATAGACGAAGTTCATCCAGTTCGGTGGTGACTATAACTTGATAAAACGAGTAGGGGAATACCCCGCTGCTTTAATCAGATACATGCCTGAAGCAAAGGATTCTAAGGATATTTCAGAATCATTACCTGAATACATTAAACTTCCCGTAGTACTATAAATCTGAATTAATCCTGGCTGATTCACATGGATTATGCTTGAAGCCGGATTAGGATAAAAAGATAAGAATGGTAGACTTGGCTCTTCGATACTGGTATTATCCATGGAACGCACTTCGATATCATCAATGTACAATTTAAATCCATCATAGGTTCTTAAAACAAATGCCAGATAGATTACCGCATTGTCATAGCCCTGTCCAGTTAAATTAACTTCTCGAGCTGTCCATTCGAAATTTTCTCCAGTTACAAAGGAAATCGTATCGGTAAAGCTAGACGCTTGATTATCAGTAGTTGAAAGCAATACTAGATAATTATCCGGATAGGATGCATCTTGTGATTTAGCATTCCACGTCAGGTAATTCCCAAAAGCACCTAAGGAAATCGAAGGCGTAATTAACCAGCGATTCGCTGTATCTGGATTCTCAAAGAAAGAGGTAGCGGCAGCCACAGTATCCAAGGGATTTTCAGGGTCTAATACCGTTATCCACGAAGCATTAAATTCAGAAACTTGGGTGTTTGGTGCGTTTAAATCCAGATTTAACATGGTGAAATTCGCCGGAATTCCTTGTTGGAAATCTTCATTAAAAATCACTGTTCCTTGACCAAAAGAACAAAAACTTAAGAAAAGAACCGTGTAGAAACATATCCGCATAACACAAAGGTAAGTTTAATCTACTAAAAGTATCAGTATATCCTTAAATTCTTGATAAAAGAGGTCAAAAGCAAGCAAGCGTTCTTTTAGAAACTCGAAGATAACTGGCCAGTCTTCTTGTGAGTAATAATTAACCTCCGGATGAACCCATTGAATGCGGTCGAAAACAAAACCTTCTTTTGCGGTTTGATTCCTTAGCCAACGTCCTTGATCTCCAGTGGCATTTTCCATCACCTGCTTTAACTCGGTTAACTGTTCCCAAAAAATATCACGAATGCTTTCATCTTTGAATTGAACATCAAAATTCAGGTAGGCACCCGTATTGTCGCAATGCAGTCTTAAGTATACATGCTTAATATCTGTGGGATACTTCAGCCAATTGATAGCTCTTCGGTGCTGGGTATTATGCCTGCGCATTTCCTTTTTGAACCCATCCCAAAAAAGCTGATTATACTGCTTGCGTTCTTCTTTTGAAAGCATTATTGATTTCCTTTGGCGTGGTCTGCCAAAAATTGTTGCAAGCCTATATCCGTTAATGGGTGTTTTGCCAAGGCTTTAATTGCACTCAACGGTCCAGTCATTACATCCGCACCGATGCTCGCACAATGAATAATATGCATCGGATGACGAACAGAGGCTGCAAGGATTTCGGTACCAAAATCGTAATTATCGTAAATGGAGCGTATTTGTTGAATCAAACTTAATCCATCGGTTGAAACATCATCTAAGCGTCCCAAAAATGGAGAGATGAATGTGGCGCCAGCTTTTGCTGCTAGAAGTGCTTGTCCGGCAGAGAAAATCAAGGTGCAATTGGTTGGGATTCCTTTTTGAGAAAAGTATTTAATGGCTTTAATTCCTTCAGTAATCATTGGGATTTTAACCACAATGTTGGGGTGTAATTCAGCCAATGCTTCTCCTTCCCGAACCATACCGTCAAAATCAGTAGCAATGACTTCGGCGCTTACTGGACCATCAACAATATTACAAATTTGAACGTAATGGTTAAGAATGTTATTTGTTCCTGTGATCCCTTCTTTCGCCATCAAGGATGGATTTGTAGTCACACCATCCAAAATACCCATATCATTGGCTTCACGTATTTCTGCTAGGTTAGCGGTATCGATAAAAAACTTCATACTTATTTTTTCTTATTATTTTTTTGCATTTCTATGGACTTTCGTTGCATCTCTTCGAGTCGCTCCTGGAACTTAGATTTTTTCTTCGGGGTTTTCTCAGCTTTCGCTTGACGCTCCATCATTTTAACCTTTAATTTTTCTTCGTTCACAAAGAACTTTTTAATGGCAACCATGAGTAAAATTGAGAATAATGTAGAGATGAAATAATAGTAACTTAAACCGGAAGAATAATCGTTAAAGAAGAATATCATTAACACTGGGAAAATATACATCATTACCTTCATATCGGGCATACCCGGTTGTGTAGGTTGTTGCATATTACCACTGTTCATGTACGTATAAACAAGCGTGGTTGCAGCCATTAACAAGGTGAATAAACTCATGTGGTCACCGTACGGCCATAAATTAAATCCAAAATCCCAAATGGAATCATAGGAGGAAAGGTCTTCTGCCCATAAGAATCCTTGTTGACGCAATTCGAAAGCAGCCGGGAAAAATCGGAATACTGCAAGTAAGATTGGCATTTGAATCAACATTGGAACACATCCAGCCAAGGGACTTGCACCAGATTCTTTGTACAGGGCCATCATTTCGGATTGTTTTTTAAGCGCGTCGCCCTGATCTGGATACTTATTGTTTAACTCTTCTACTTGGGGCTTTAGGATACGCATTTTAACTGACGAAACAAACATCTTCCACTGAATGGGCATCAAAATCAACTTTAAGATTAAGGTTAGTAACAAAATCGCTAAACCTGCTCCAATTCCATTACTTACTAATAAGTTAAAAATAGGTTGAACAGCATACAAATTAATCCATCTAAATAATCCCCAACCATAATTTAAAATGTCATCATACCCTTGATCATAACTACGAAGTTGATTGTAGTCGTTTGGTCCAAAATACCACGTAAAGGATGCATTGTTTTGCTCAAAATTTGGAGCCAATACGGTGGTCATTTCTTTGATGTTGGTAAATTCACGTTTGCTGCCTTCTCCAAAGTTCTTAATGTTAAATCGACCGTCTTCTTTACGAAACCCGTTATCAGGATGTAATATGGCAGAGAAATAACTTTGCTTAAACGCAACCCATTCGATGTCATCGCTTGCTTCTGAAAAGTCATCTGAAGTTTCGCTTAAGTAGTCTAATCCGTCATTTTTTTGTTCAAAACATACTGTAGTAATTCGGCGTTGCTCTTTTAACTTACGTTCTGTTCGACGAAAATTCATAGCCCACTTTAGACGGACCTTATCCATTTCCAATTTAGAAAACCCTTCAAGTTGCAAGTTGTAAGCCAAGCGATAATCATCCTTAATGGAATAACTAACTACTATGAGTTTTTTTCCTTGACGATAAGAGAATTCCGTATTATTTCTGATGTGAGTTTCATTAACACTAAACGTAAGGTTCTTTGTATTTATAACCCCTGGGATTACGATGAAATTTGCGGCATCTTCTGCTTTAAAAAGACAGAGAGATTCTGATTTCTTATTGTCGAAATCGTCATACGAACGAAATTTTTTAAGATAGACTGCCTCCACATTTGCTCCTTGTGAATTAAGCACAACCGTTAGGTGGTCGTTCTCTAGTTTAACTTGCGTAGCCTTAATTGCTTGTTTAGGAGCTATAACATTACCTGAAGCGTTTTCTTTGGGCTTATCAGCAGATTTATTTGAATTTTTCTTCTCTTTTTTGTTGGTCGCGTCATTATTAGCTTGAGATTTCTCCTTTGCTGCTTGTTCTTTTTTTGCTTTTTCGATATCCTCTTTTGATGGCTGATTAACTACGGTGAATACCGTTAGCAACAAACCTATGAGAATTAATCCAATCGTGGTATTTCTATCCATTTTATTATTTGTTTTTTAACGCTGCATCAATGAATGCAGTGAAGAGTGGGTGAGGGTTATCAACGGTACTTTTATATTCTGGATGGAATTGAACACCAACAAACCATGGGTGATTTTGAACTTCTACAACTTCTACTAACCCTGTTTCTGGATTTCTTCCGGTTGCTATCATTCCAGCACCCTCAAGCACTTCTAAATACTCATTATTCAGTTCGAAACGGTGGCGATGCCGTTCGCTTATTTTGTCTGCATGATAGGCATTCGCGATGTTTGAGCTTGGTTTTAAATGACAATCGTATGCACCTAATCGCATGGTGCCACCTAAGTTCTTTAGTGTCTTCTGTTCCTCCATCATCGAAATCACTGGATGCGTTGAATCCGGATTAATTTCCATAGTATGTGCATCGGTGTATCCAAGAACGTTTCGAGAAAACTCAATTACAGCGCATTGCATCCCTAGGCAAATTCCAAAGAAAGGCGTATTGCTCGTTCGAGCATATCGAACGGCTTCAATTTTACCTGCAATCCCACGAGAACCAAACCCAGGAGCGACTAAAATCCCGTCCATCTCGCCAAGAACTACAGCACTGTTACTTGGAGTGATCGTTTCTGATTGAATCCAGTGTACATTCACCTTGGTATTGTTTGCGACCCCAGCATGAATAATAGCCTCAGAAATTGATTTGTACGAATCTTTTAACTCTACATATTTACCAACTAGGGCAATATCTATATGATGTTTTGGATTCTTTAATTTATCCAAGAAATCTTTCCAATGCGTTAAATCAGGCGCTTGTTTCTTAGATAATCCAAGTTTATCCAATACCACAATGTCTAATTCTTCGGCTTGCATCAATAATGGAACATCGTAAATGGTAGACGCATCCTTTGCTTCAATCACCGCATTAATGGATACATTGGTGAATCGCGCAATTTTCTTACGAAGCGCCATATCCAATGGATGTTCGGTTCTACAACATAAGATGTCTGGTTGAACTCCAAGTTCCAAGAGCGCTTTAACGCTGTGCTGTGTAGGCTTTGTTTTAAGCTCACCAGCTGCTGACAAAAAAGGAATTAATGTTAGATGAATTACAATGCAATCATCTTCGAATTCCCACATCATTTGACGAACTGCCTCAACATACGGAAGGGACTCTATATCACCAACGGTTCCGCCAATTTCTGTAATAACGATGTCGTACTGTCCGTTAGCAGCTAACTCTTGAATTCGATCTTTGATTTCATCGGTTATGTGTGGGATTACCTGTACGGTTTTACCTAAATAATCGCCACGACGTTCTTTTTCAATTACGTTCTTATAAATACGACCTGTGGTTATGTTGTTCGCCTGAGACGTGGGAACATTTAAAAAACGCTCATAATGTCCAAGATCCAAATCGGTTTCAGCTCCGTCGTCAGTTACGTAACATTCTCCGTGCTCATAGGGATTTAAGGTTCCTGGATCAATGTTAATGTATGGGTCAAGTTTTTGAATGGTAACTGCATACCCTCTGGCTTGCAATAATTTGGCTAATGAAGCGGAAATGATTCCTTTACCTAAAGAAGATGTTACCCCCCCGGTTACAAAAATATACTTTGTGGATTTTGACATAAAATAGTAACTACGGGGTACAAAATTAAAAGAACTGAACGAATCTGTACTATAAAAGAAGAAAAACTATTGACGGGTTTTCCACGTCTTATACACCATTTCGTGCGTAGGACGATTTGCTTCAATTGACGTCAATGGGGAAACGGGTAGGAGAGAGGCGTGACAAGAAGCAGGCAGGGATTGATATAAGGCCGTTCCTTCGGTCTTCCATTCAATCATATCAGTAGAAATTTCTTTTATAATTCTGCCTGGATTGCCAGCGTATAAATGATTATCTGGAATAACTTCTTCGGCTTTAACAAAACTCAAGGCACCAACGATGGAGTTTTTACCAACGATCGCACCGTCCATAACTACGGCATTCATTCCAATAAGGCAGTTGGATTTCAAGGTAGCTCCATGAACCACCGCGCCATGACCAATGTGAGCACCCGTTTCAAACGTAATGTGCTTTCCAGGAAACATATGAACCACACAATTTTCTTGTACATTACAGCCATCTTCAATAATAATCCGACCCCAATCTCCACGAATAACCGCACCGGGACCTACGTAACAATCTTTACCAATGATGACATCTCCAATAACAGAGGCCGTATCATGAATATAACTGGAGGGATCTACCACGGGAATAAACCCATTAAACGAATAGCAGCTCATACTTATGTTAAATAGAATTTCGCATGAAATGTTAATTTTGAAGAAAATTCATACCATGCAAAAGTATTTATTAATCCTCATCATGTTTACAGTGCTGCAGGTTTTTTCTCAAACTAAGGTGGATAATGCGCGTTTCAAAGAATTGATGTTGGATTCTACATCAGTGATTTTAGATGTTCGTACAGCTAATGAAGTACAGGAAGGAAAAATTCAGGGTTCTATAAATGTAAGTTATTTTGCAAATAATTTTCTTTCGGAAGTTGAACGGATAATTCCTAAAGACCGTGTAGTATTAGTTTACTGTGCCGCTGGAGCAAGAAGTGCAGAGGCCTGCAAGCAATTGAAGAAGGCAGGATATAAACATTTGTATGATTTGCAATCAGGGTATAATGGCTGGGAGTGATCGTACTGTCTATAATTCTATTTAACATAATATTAATTATAGTACAATGTGGCATTCAAATAACGAGTAGCTTTGTATCATGTTTAAAACGACTGCATTTACGGATAGTCAAACCCTACAGGAACTACAGTTCAATGATATTCTTTTTCAATTGGGTGGATTTGCTGTTTCTAAATCAGCCGTTGATCAACTTTATAAGTTAATCCCAAGCAACCGATATAAATCTTTAATCCATCAGTTAAATCAAACCAAAGATCGTCTGGATATTATTCTTCAGAAAAGAACGTTTCCAGCCTTGGAATTCGATGAACTGCTTTCGGAACTAAAATTTTTGAACATTGAGGATGCTGTGTTAAGCTTAGAAGGTTTTATTCGTATCCATGATGCGAGTAACTTAGTGAATGCTTACCTCAAGTTTTTCGAACACTCCACTTCGTTTTCCTCTTTGGCGCAGGTCTTCCAAGACTGTTACCACACAGATGAATTGGTGGAACGTATCACAAAAGTTATTGATATAAAACAGACGCGGAACATCAAGGATGATGCGACGCCTGAACTTGGACGAATTCGACATGAAATAAAGATTATACGTCAAAAAATCAATCGAAATTTCGATCGAGAAATGCGTAAACTCATTAAAGATGGATTGCTCGGCGAAACGTACGAGTCCTTCATTGATAACCGAAGGGTTTTAACTGTACAATCAGGATTTAAACGCAGGGTCCCTGGAACAATTTTAGGAGCAAGTAAAACCGGAAGTTTAACCTACATTGAACCTAAAGTAAATCAAGAGCTTAATCATGAATTAGCATGCCTTTTCGACGATGAAAAAAAAGAGATTTATCGCATTTTAAAAGCACTTACGGCCCAATTCAGGATTCATTTACCATTGATTCAAGCCTATCAAACGGCGCTGGTTAGTTTTGATGTAATTAACGCCAAAGCTCGATTGGCCTTCCATATGGAGGCTACCCTACCCGCACTTTCAAAGGAGAAAACATTGCATTGGACCCTCGCATATCATCCAATTTTAAGAGAAAACAATCGAAATCAGGGCAAGCGAACAATACCTCAAGAGTTTTCTTTGGATGAAACACACCGCATGCTCGTGATTTCTGGTCCAAATGCAGGTGGAAAAAGCCTTACCATGAAAACCTTTGGCTTGTTACAATGCATGTTACAAGCGGGCTTACTCATACCTGTGCACCCGGATTCTAGGGCTTGCTTTTTTCAGCAACTATATTCAGACATTGGTGACAATCAATCCATTGAAAATGAACTAAGTACATACTCTTACCGTTTGCAACGCATGAAGTTCTTTTTGGAGCGAAGTAATCCAAATACCTTTCTGCTTTTAGACGAGTTTGGAACGGGTTCTGACCCCGAATTAGGGGGCGCATTAGCGGAGGTTTTCTTTGAGCGCCTTTACGAGAAGGGTTGTTTTGCTATTATTACCACACATTATGCAGCGATTAAGTTCAAAGCCAGTGAGTTAGCTCATGCAGTAAATGGTTCCATGAAATTTGATATAAAATCCTTGAAACCTTTATACCAATTAGAATTAGGGGTACCTGGCAGTTCTTTTACCTTTGAAGTGGCCAGCATCAATGGAATCCCTGAGGACATACTAAAAGCGGCCAAAAAGCGACTTTCGGAGGAAACCAAACGCTTCAATGAGTTGTTATCCACCCTGCAACAAGAAAAACGCTACCTCCAAAAAATGATTCAAGAGCACAAAAATGCGCAGGAAGGAATGATTGAAGAACTGCAAAAGGTTCGTGAACAAGCAGATTTCTATGCGCGCAAAACGAAAGTGTTAGGTTACCAAGCGGATGAGCAAGCAAAATGGATTCAACTCGGCCAACGCTTGGAGAAATACATCAATCGCTTTAATCCCAGTCCGCGTAAACGAAAAGAAAATGAGGCATTAATGGAAGAAATCCGAGCCTTCTTTTTAAAGTCCACCGTTAAACCAACGGTGAAAAAACCAAGTCCCATTAAGAAAAAACCTGAGCAAATTCCTGTCCCTCTAGTATTTACTATTGGAGATAAGGTCCGCATAGCTGGAACAAAACAAGTAGGCATTATTGAAACCATTGAAAAATCTAAGGCTCACCTACTCGTGAATAATATGAAGATTTCTGTCTCCCTCAATAAGTTACAGCCTTTTTAACCAATGAGTAATCAAATTCCAACGTGCTATTTAAATTCGAACGACGAAACAGCGATTCTTGGTATCGGTGCCGGACCAGCCTTTACCCTATCCTATCCAACGCAACTCCCCGCCTTGGATGCCTTTATATTGGAGCATAAAAACTCCTACGTTTTTGGATACCTTTCCTACGAACTTAAACAGCATGTAGATAACTTACCAAGCAAGAAAAATCTAAAGCTTCCCCTCGCCTATTTCTGGGTCCCATCGGTTGTTGCTAAAATTAATCAGGATGAAATCAACTTAGTTCAAGGGAAGGATACAAGCCTGGTACAAGATTTCTTCGAAACCTTAACACAGAGCGAAGCGCCTGATTTAGCTCCTTTTAGCACTCGTACTCCAAAAGAAAAATACCTTCAACGTGTTAATGAAATCAAACAGCTTATTCAGCGTGGAGATCTTTACGAGACAAATTATTGTCAAGAGTATTTTCTAGAGAAGCCGAATCTCACTTCACCTCATGGACTATATAACTTAGTTAATCAGAGAACCGAAGCCCCGTTTTCCGGGTTGTTTATTGCTGATAATCTGTGGCTTGCATGCGGAAGTCCAGAACGATATATTCAAAAAGAAGGAGACATTTTAAAATCACAACCGATTAAAGGCACCTCTCCTAGGATGAACAATTCCTTAGCTGACGAAGCAGCAAAACAAGGCTTAATACATTCGAAAAAAGAACGCGCTGAAAATGTCATGATAGTTGATTTGGTACGCAATGACCTTTCAAAGATTGCAGAACCCAGCAGCGTGAATGTGGATGAGTTGTTCGGATTGTATTCGTTTAAAACCGTTCATCAAATGATCTCTACCGTTTCGTGTAAACTTAAGCCATCCATTGAATTTTCGGACATTATAAGGGCAAGTTTCCCAATGGGTTCCATGACAGGCGCTCCCAAGCGAAATGCCGTTAGATATATGGAAGAATTTGAGGATTCCAACCGCGAAATTTACTCTGGAAGTCTTGGTTACTTTAAACCGGGCGGAGATTTTGATTTTAATGTTGTGATTCGTTCTTTAGCCTACTACCCTGCTGAAAACCATTTGAGTTGTGGGGTTGGCAGTGCAATTACAATTGGTGCAGACGCTCAACAAGAGTATGAGGAATGTCTTTTAAAAATCGGTCGCTTGATTCGCTTGAAGTCAGATGAATAAAGCCCAAGGAATCATATCAAAACACCCAGCCTCACACTACATTCTTGCATGTAGCGCAGGCGTTGATTCCATGGTTTTGTTCCATACTTTTCTCGCGCAACAATTGCCTTTTTCTGTGGCCCATGTTAATTATCAATTACGAGGTGAGGACAGCGAGGGCGATGCGCGTATGATTCGAGATTTGTGTTTACTTAACAAGATTTCATTTTATGAACGAACGCTTGATTTGGGAGAACGCTTAACAAAACAAGGCGGTAATTTACAACAAGAGGCCCGTACCGTTCGCTACCAATTTTTCAAGGAATTAGTTGGCGATTCAACGGATGTTTTAATCGTAACGGCCCACCATAAGGACGATCAAATTGAGACCTTTTTCTTGCATTTATTCAGAAACAGTGGCTTGGCCGGATTAGCCGGAATGCATGAACTACGTGGAGGTATTTTACGTCCTTTCTTGCATATTTCGAAGGCGGAAATCATCGATTACGCGCATACACATGGGATTAGTTGGAGAGAAGATAAAAGCAATTCGGAACCCAAATACTTACGCAATGCCATCCGTTTGGATATGCTTCCAACACTGGAAAAGCTTAATCCAGCCATAAAAGAACAGGTACTCGTCGTACAAAACGCATGTTTCCAGAGCTATCTTGAGATTTTTGACAAGGCAAAAGTACGCGCCAGGCAATGGAAAACACAACGATTTATTCCGATTAAGGAGTTAGCAGAAGATGAAGCTTTACTCATTGAGGCGTTTAAATTGCTCCATATCGAGCCTCGATTTATTCAATCTATCATCCAGCTTTCGGAAGCAGAGAATAATAAACGCGTTCATTTAGAACACAACGCATTAGGTTATCAGGAACTAGTAAAGTTCAACGACAGGATTTACATGATTAGTCACACGCCGTGCATTGATTTTTCTTTTAACATTGAACCCGTAGGGTCTTTACCTGCACAGTTTAACACCTTAACGTTCTATTTAGACCCGAATCAGGTTGAGGGTGAACTCAAGTTGCTGCGAGGAAAATTAGAGGAATCCTATGTTTCCGTGGGAATGAAAAGTACAAAAACAGTAAATGCTATATTGAAAGACAATGGAATCCCGGCTTTTCAACGCCTTGACTGGCCCGTTCTGTATGTTGACGATCAATTGATTGGCATTCCGGGGGTAAGTTTGAATCGCGCATTTACACCGAACCCTTCACTCCCCTCCTATTTAAAAGTTACCTTTGTTGCATGTTAAGCACCCCGCTTCCCGAGGCATTTATTGATTCCATTCGATTGAATTCTCCGTTTGGCGAACAATTAATTGATGCTCTAGACCATCCTTCCTCGATTTCTATTCGCATAAACCCAAGAAAAGCATCGGCTAAAGATATTTCTACGCTGCGTCCAGTTTCATGGTGTACCATGGGATACTATTTGGAAGAACGGCCGTCGTTCACCCTAGACCCGAGCTATCACGCGGGTGTTTATTATGCGCAAGAAGCAGCCTCCATGGTACTTTCCGACTTAATAAAACAACTTAAATTGCCAGAAGGTGCTCACGTATTGGATCTTTGTGCTGCCCCTGGCGGAAAAACAAGTGCCATGTTGGATGCCTTACCCTTGAATTCAGTGGTACTTGCGAATGAGATTAATCGACACCGGAGCAATATTCTTGCGGAGAATTTGGGCAAATGGGGAGTTGATAATGTGCTAGTTTCCAATGACTCACCGGAAGCTTTTTCCGAGTTAATTGATTGTTTCGATGTGGTGTTAGTAGATGCCCCTTGTTCTGGAGAAGGGATGTTTCGCAAGGATAAAAATGCGCGTTCCGAATGGAAACCTGATTCCCCTCTACTTTGTGCGGTTCGCCAAACCGAATTGTTGAGTCACGTGATTCAATCGGTAAAACCAGGCGGCTATTTAATTTATTCTACCTGTACCTTCAACCAATTAGAAAATGAAGATCAAATAACGCACCTTTTGACCGATGGTTCCTTTGAATTAGTTACATGGAATGTACCTTACGCTTGTGTTGCTGGTAGAAATAAGCTCGGACATTATTTCCTTCCCGGGACCACAGAGTCTGAAGGATTGTATGTTGCGGTATTGCGTAAAAAAGGGACAATAATTCGATCGCTTGGAAATGAGCAAAGTCCTGTTTCGAAAGATCCAATCTTTGGAATTACGCTTTCAGAAAACCAAGTCCTGATTGAAGAACGAACAGGGATGCACTTACTAAGTAAGGAGACGCTTGCCTTGCTTAAATCAATCGACAGTCCACTTCGAATTATAAAAAAAGGGGTCAAGATAGCGGAACAAAGTCCAAAAGGATGGATTCCTTTTCATGAACTGGCCTTAATGAATTCAATAGAAACTAACATTAAACGCATCGAGCTAACGGAACGTGAAGCCCTTCAATATCTACGAGGCGAAACCTTTCCGGTTGAAGTCCAAGATCCGGGGTTTTATATTGTGACCTTTAAAGAAATGGGCCTAGGATTTATTAAGCACCTTGGAAATCGTTTTAACAATTTATATCCTAAAGAATGGAGAATTCGAATGCAACTCTCGTAACGGAAGAGAACGCTTATCGTGACCTATTTACCTATATCCAACAGCGGGTTACGCTTTCCGAAGCGGACAAAGCGTTTATAAAGCAGCGTTTTAACCTGCGCAATATAAAACGTAAAACGTATTTTCTGCGTGAAGGAGACATAGGATTTGAACAAGCTTTCATTATCGCAGGAACCATGCGTGTGTTCTATATCGACGGAAAATCTCAAGAACATGTCTTGTATTTCGGATTTAAAGATTGGTGGATTGGGGATTTAGCGAGTTTTGAATTGCGCTCTCCTTCCCAACTTAATGTTCAGGCATTAGAGGACACTTGGGTTCTTACTTTTACGCATGACGGAATAGATGAGATTTTTCAGCAAATCCCGCAGATGGAGCGCTTGTTTAGAATGATGGCGCAGCGAACGCTTGCTGTGCTACAAAAACGTTTGTTTCTTACGGTTTCTGCAAGTGCCGAAGAACGATATCTAGCGCTCATTGAACGCCACCCAAGCATTGAGCAGCTTGTTCCTCAACACCAGATCGCCTCCTATTTAGGAATCTTACCCGAATCCTTGAGTCGCATGAAAAAACAACGTATTCAAAAATCGCGCGGACAAAAAGCGAATTAAATTCTACTTATTTCACTATATTAGCCATCCTTAATTCAGAAAACTATGAAAAACATGAAACACACACTCTTAGCCATTGTCCTTTTTGTTGGGTTCTTTGTTCGAGCCGACGAAGGAATGTGGTTCTTAATGTTCATTGAACGTTTGAATCAACGTGATATGGAAAAACTCGGATTGCAGTTGACAGCCGAAGAAATTTACAGCATTAACCATTCTAGTTTAAAAGATGCTGTTGTTCAATTTAACGGGGGTTGTACCGCTGAATTGATTTCATCTCAAGGACTGGTGTTAACTAATCACCACTGCGGATATGACGCTATCGCTGAATTGTCAACCCCTGAAGAAGATCACCTAACGAATGGGTATTGGGCAGCAACAAAAGCCGACGAGTTAAAACCAAAATCTTTATTCGTTCGCTTCTTTGTTCGTATGGATGATGTATCTAAACGCATATTAGGAAAGGTAAATGATCAAATGACCGAAGCGGAACGCGAGAAAATTATTAAAGAGGAGATTGCTCTAATTGAAAAAGAAAATAACGAAGGCGGAAAATATGTAGTGCAAGTGCGTTCATTTTTTCAAGGAAACGAATACTACTATTTTGTATTCCAAGACTATAAAGACGTCCGTTTAGTAGGAACACCTCCGAATTCAATTGGTAAATTTGGTGGCGATACAGACAATTGGGAGTGGCCTCGTCACACGGGTGATTTCTCAATGTTTAGAATTTATGCAGATGCTAACGGTAATCCTGCTGAGTATTCTACAAGCAATGTTCCATTAACACCCAAAGTGCACTTGAAAGTCAACATTCAAGGGGTTAAGGAAGGGGATTTCGCCATGATTCTAGGTTTTCCAGGTCGAACCAACCGTTGGTTGCCTGCTTCTGGAATCGACCAGAATGTTAAGTATGCCTACCCTGCTTGGGTTGAAGCATCAAAAACTGCCATGGATGCCATGAAAAATGACATGGATAAAGACGATAATGTTCGGTTGAATTATGCATCGAAATACGCACGCCTAGCGAATTATTGGAAAAATCGTCAAGGAATGATTGATGCCTTAACGAAATTTGGCACCGCTAAAACGAAAGCGGAAAACGAAGCAACCTTTGATGCGTGGGCAAAAAAACGTAAAAACCGTAAAGAATATGGTAATGTAGTAAGTACGATTAATGCGTATTATGCTGCAACTAACGAAAAGTCTCGACATGATAATTACTTATCTATTTTATTGAGATCTTCAGAATTTGCAATGATTTCTAGAAATCTTGGAGCCCAGATGATGGAATATGACAAAGCAGATGCAGCTAAGAAAAAAGAACTTCAAGCCGATTTACTTGCGGCAGTTGAAGAATTTTATAGTACAGTATCACTTCCAACAGAAAAAGAAATCCTACTGAATGGACTCGTCTTGTACATGACAAAAGCAGGATATAAGCAACCTGCTGGTTTTGAGAATCCTGATGCAGTTGCCATGCGCGCAACATCCATGTTAAGTGCTTCAATTTTTAGTTATCAGGAGAAGGTTATTTCTTGGATTAATGGGGAAACGAAGTATGATATTTCCTCCGATCCAATGATTAAATTCTCTCAAGAATTAATTGCTCATTTAAATGCAACTACACCAGAAATGATGCAACTTCAATCAGATTATGTGAAAGCTTACCGTAAGTTGGTCAAAGGAATGCGCGAGTCTGGTTTAAGCCCAGTTAAATATCCAGATGCAAACAGCACCATGCGTTTGACTTTTGGTACGGTGAGTGCACTTCCTGCAGACAAGCGAAATGATGCGAAAACAAATTACTTCACTACACTTCAAGGGACCATCAACAAGTATAAACCGAAGGATGAAGAATTCGATTTGCCGCAACGATTGATTGACCTAAATAACACGAAAGATTTCGGAGAATATGGCGACAAAGACGGTCATATGCCAGTAAACTTTCTAACGAATAATGACATCACTGGTGGGAACTCAGGATCCCCAGTATTGAATGGTAAAGGAGAATTAATTGGATTGGCATTTGACGGCAACATTGAAGCGATGGCCGGGGATGTTATTTTTGATTCAAACCTACAGAAGACCATTAATGTGGATATTCGCTACGTATTGTTTATCATCGATAAATTTTCAGGAGCGAAACACATTGTAGATGAAATGACCATCATTCGTTAATGGATATCATTAATTAGTATGATTAAGGCTCCCTTTGGGGGCCTTTTTTGTTAGTTGCCGTGTTGCGCAAGAAGGGATAAATGAAGTAAGGCCTCCCCTACTTCTGATGAAGTCATTTCTGCATTGACTTGTGCTTTTCCGATGGATTCCAATAGGACAAAATTCAAGGTATTGCGTTCGTTCTTCTTATCGTTTCGCATGAGTTCTATGAGTTCTTCTATGGCTTCCTCCGGAATTTCAAGCATTGGAAAAACACGAATAATGCATTGCTCAATTTCTCTGTATGCATCTAAGGCAATCACACCGCGTTTATAGGAAACATAACTTTCCCCAATCATCCCGAGTGCTACGGCATGACCATGGGCAATGGGTTGCTTGCTTAGAAAATAGGATTCCAAGGCATGTCCAAGTGAATGACCAAAATTCAATAATTTCCGCTGCCCTTTTTCGGTAGGATCCGCCTCTACTACCTGTTTTTTGAGTTCTATGGATCTAATAATGTTTGTCAATTGAATTAGCTCTTCTTCTGTATTAAGCACCTTCAACTGGTTCCAATAAGCAGCATCTAAAATAAGTGCATGCTTCAACATTTCGGCATACCCATTGAAAATCTCCTCGGCGGGTAAGGTCTCTAAAAACCCTGCGTCCACGAAAATAGCGCTCGGTTGAGTAATGGTTCCGATGATGTTCTTTAGTCCGTTCAAATCTACGCCATTTTTCCCTCCAATCGCGGCATCTACCATACCCATCAGTGACGTTGGAATATGAATAAAATCAATCCCCCGTTTGTATACCGAGGCGATAAACCCCCCAAGATCAGTTACCACACCACCACCCAAATTAATCACCAAATCGGTTCGATTAATCTGATATTCTAACATGGCCGACCATACCTGATAACAAACTTCAAGGGCTTTATTCTCCTCTCCAGCTGGCAACAACATCACTTCCGCCTCTTCTAGCGAAGGAAAGGCAGTGAGCAAATACTCGAGGCAACAATCGTGGGTATTTTCATCCACTACAATGACTTTTTTACGCGTGCTGTACTCTTCGAGCATGGCGTTAAACGGACCGGATTCTAGCGAACCGACATGAATTGGAGTCCCATTAAATTGGATGGTCATCATAGGTCAAAGGTATTAAACTTTATGCCGCGTTGACTCCCAAAAAAGCGTTAATTTTGCGTATGTTAGATTTTACAAATACCGAAGTCGCATTTAAATCCAAATCGGACCGTGACTTAAAACGCGCCAATTTATTATTCAAGGTCATTGCATCACCGAGTGTTGTTAGTTTTGGAAAGTGGGCAACCAACCTTGCTTTAGCGCTTCGTCTACCGATATCGGGTCTAATAAAAGCTACCATTTTCAAGCAATTTTGTGGAGGTGAAACCATTGAAGATTGTACTGGACGTATTAAGGAATTAGGAGCGTTTGGTGTAGGTACCATCTTAGATTACTCCGTAGAGGGAAAAACATCAGATGATGATTTTGAACATACGACTCAAATTATCATTTCTACCATTGACATGGCAAAGACTTCGAAATCGATTCCTTTTGCGGTGTTCAAAGTGTCGGGCATTGGTCGCTTTGATTTACTTGAAATCGCATCGGATAACTCCTTAACACCTTCTCAAGAAACACTGGAAGAAATTTCAGCCGTAAAATCCCGCTTCGAACGCATTTGTGAAGCTGCGGCAAAAAACCAAGTGCGCTTGTTTATCGACGCTGAAGAGACTTGGATTCAACCTGTATTGGACGCTTGGACCTTTGAAATGATGTGCAAGCACAACACGCAACGCGCCATTATATATAATACTGTGCAAATGTATCGACACGACCGCTTGGAATTTTTGAAGGCTCAATTGGAGTTAGCAAAAGCACAGGGTGTTATTTACGGGGTTAAGTTAGTGCGCGGCGCATATATGGAAAAAGAGCGGGAGCGCGCCCAAAAAATGGGATACCCCTCCCCGATTCAGCCCGATAAAGCATCAACAGACCGCGACTACAACGAGGCGCTGCGGTTTATGGTCACTCACTCGGATCATTACGCCTTGTGTGCCGGTTCCCACAACGAAGAAAGCTCCATGCTGTTAACGCAATTAATGGCGGAGAAAAACCTGGAAAACACCAATGAAAAATTCTTTTTCGCTCAACTCCTGGGCATGAGTGATCACATTTCATACAATCTTGCCAATGCGGGATATAATGTAGCGAAATACGTTCCCTTTGGTCCTGTTAAAGAGGTCCTACCCTACTTGTTACGCAGAGCCGACGAGAACACCTCGGTCGCTGGTCAAACCGGACGAGAATTGGGTTTAATTAGTGCAGAGGTCATCCGAAGAAAGAAGCGGTAAGTTGATTGCCTTTATTAAGATCAAATATCGGCTAGTATTTCAAGCGTTCGGATTTGTTGAAACTCTTTTTTAAGGACACATCACATTGTAATCACTGACGGCCTCTTCAAACGTACAGGTCTGATATTTCGGATTAGAAAAATATTCTTTTTCGTATTCATCACATTCAAACATGAATTTTTGAATGACTTTTAGTCCTTTTAATGCTTTTAATCCTGATATTTCATAAACACTTCCGTTAGGTAATGTTACATGGCGCAGATAAGTTCCTTCGTTAGTTTGCTTCATAACCCCATGTGAATTATAGGAACCATCAAAATTCTCTTTTAATCGGTACATGGTTTGAACATCATCATAAACGTCCACCGTTATTTTACCTTTGACAACTCGTTTTCCATACCTGTAATATCCATCAGGATCACTTAGTTGGAGTGGCATCCTTAAATAAATGACTCCATCTTGACAAATTTTATAAATTTCCGGAATGTCTTTTTTTGCCAATCTTACCGTATCATTTTGCTCCGTTACATATTCCAGATCAATCATTTTACCCTGCGCGTTGGTATCAAAGAAATTCACCTGCTTACACGCTACAGAATCCTTGGCTACAGTTATAAAATAGTTTTGCGATAAGCATGTGCTTTGTAAAAACAAACAAAACCCAATTAGTAAACTCAATGAAAGCACGAATTTACCTTTAGAACTTGTCGTGGGAACACTTTTTACGGATATATTAATCATAATGTATTTTTTTTGCAGCTTACTCGCTTTTAATAAAACGAGTGGTAGTATTTGCAATTGATAATATGTACAAGCCCTTCGGCAAGGAGGAAAGCCCAATTGAATTTGTTGAATCTAGCATACCCTGCTGCCAAACACGGCCTTGTAGATCATAGATACGATAGCTTGAATTCTCTTCGCTATTGGAAACCGTTAGATAAACTACCGCCGGATTCGGATAAATCCCAAGGAGTTCCTGCTCAAGCATTCCTGCATAAAAATCTTCGGTTCCACAAGCCCCAGCAAAGATATCGTTTGCTTCATAACGATCCGTTGCAGGAACCGTCGCAGCATTCATTGCACTAGGCAAGCCTATCTTCCCCCATTGGTAATCCTGCACAAATGCTGGTTTCGTCAGATAGTGATAGCTGATATCTGTTAATGCAGATGTTCCCGCAGGCGCAACCGTTCCTTTATTGTTGTTACCGTAAGTAAACTGATCATTTCCCTGTATGCTGTAATTCACCGCACTGAATGGAAATCCCGTATTTGGAATTTCATTCCCAATGATGTTCTGAGATGGACTCGTATTGTCGGAAAAGAATATTCCATACAAGGACGCTCGGTTTCTTAAGAATGTGTTGTAGGGACCATTCGCCCCATGGGAATTATCAATCACGATGTTCTGCACATCATTTTGCTCAAATAAATTGGCATACACGTAATTACCATGCAACACCAACTCTCCAGCTGAATTAGCGCCTAACAAGGGATTTCCGTTAGTCCAATACGGATCTGTCGAATGATTAAATGCTGTCACATTACCGTTAGATCCTGCCTGAAGCAATACGCTGTGTCTTAAGTGCTTGAACACATTGTTCTCTATCAAACATTCATTGGTTGTAAAGTGCATTACCACCCCATATCCCCTTCCGCCTCCACCGTATTCAAAGGCATCATAGAAATACGATTTCTCCACCTTGCTATTCGACACACTCTCAAACTCTACGTGAGCAAAGGTGGTTTTATTGGATTCTATTCCACTGATCCAACAGTTTTCTGCATACGTGAAGTGAATGCTACTTGCCTGCTCCGGTGCGGTATTGTCCATCCGCTCTATAGAAAAACATTGCAGTCCGATATTTCGCTTCATCAGTAAACGCTTTACCTTGGGTTGACGGTTCAACGAATAATTCATACGCAATTCAGAGTTTAACCATAAGGTATCTCCTGAAATCCCAGCAATTTTAACAAGTTGTCCCACACTACCCTGCGCCCAACTGGAAAAGACCAAGTCCGCATCTTGCTGTTGAATTCGAATCCAATCACCGGTCTCAAATGGAGATACATTAGAAACCACTAAAAAGAATGAACCCTTAGCACCCTGAACCATCAACGAGGCGGTATCTGCACTTTGTACTACCCCATTGGTTTGAATCGAATGGCCTGTCCCTCCTTGATTGAATACAAAATGTGTTGCTGAGGCGCCATCCCCCGTAATCAAACAATTACTCGGCAAACTGATTGGTGCATTAAAAAAATAGGTGCCTGCGGGGAAATGCACGTGAACCCCAAGCGGCTGATTCAATTGCAATAAGCTATCTATTACCGAATTAACCGACGTTACGCCATCTGGAATCGCTCCTTCTTGCACCGCATTGAAATAGGTAAAACCCGCCGTACTCGTATCCGTTAATCCGGCCACGGTCCAATCTACACTACGATTTGAGGGCAGCACTTGGCCGTAACAACTAAAACCTACAAGGAAAACTAATAAAAATCGAATCATAGTTTGATAAATTTCCAGGTTGTTCCTGCGTGACGAATGAAATAAACCCCTGCAGTTAACGCGGATACATTAAGCTCAGTTTTGCCTGCTTCTATCTCTTGACTAAGAACTACAAACCCTTTAGAATCCAAGCATGACACCATGCCGAAACCTTGCGAAAGCGAAATATACAAGACGTCTTGCGTCGGGTTTGGGAATAGCGAAATCCCCACCCCATCAATTGATTCTGTTGCAACCAATGGAAGCATCGGCTCATTTCCTATAACCGTTTGAAATTCGTCATTCGGACCAATCTTCATCGCAAATACGGACGACCCACCATTCATCGGATAGGTAATTGAACCCACAGCCAAGGCTCCTCCATCTAAGGTTGGAATAAATTGTTCCACTTTTTCATCTCCCCCGTGGTTGATGTAAATCGGACCATTGTCCCAATCGAAATTTGTATTAAACCGCCCTAGTGTTATGTCCATACCGAAATTCGGATTGCTTAAGTTTTCGTTTCTATACCCAACATACAACTTCGTTTGTGCTCCATTCAAGGTTACTTCATCCAGAATCACATCTCCAGGATTCACATAAACGGATTCATAAAATAAACTGCCATTAAACTCATAGCGCCCGGTGTAGTTATCGTGCTCATTCAATACGGGGTCGAACTTCCACCCGGTCAAGTTAAATCGATTCAGGTTGATGGTCATATCTGTTATTCCAAAGGTGCCTTTATCGCCAATAGACGTAAACCACAAGGAAGTTCCATTTTCGTGATAGGCAGCTATAAATCCTTTATTTAAGGTAGAATCTGTGTTATAATACGTACCTGCGACTACATAAATACTGTCCTGTAATTCCAATACGGTATGAATCGCATTGGTTTCAGTTCCGCCAATAAAGCGAGACCACAAGGTATCTCCTGCCGCATTGGTCTTCACAATAAATCCGCGGCTATTACTAGAATTCGGGTCTTGTGAAAAACCGACCATAACTACCCCATCGTCAAAGGTTAGTATGGCATCGTTGGTAAATTCCCAACCACCTAGATCCACACGTTTTTCCCAAATTAAGGTTCCATTGGGGTCGGTATTCAAGAGGTAAAGATCGTATGCCGTGGCTTGATTTAACATCGAACTTCCCGCCAAATAGAGCCCATTTACGGCATGAGACATTACGCGTCGACCTTCATCAAATTCATAACTTCCATAATGTTGAGACCATTGATAAGCACCGGTTTTACTTATTTTCAAAAGGTAGGCTTCTGCATTGTCTCCCCAGCTTCCACTTCGCCCAGTAAGCACATAACTTGAATCAGGTAATTGCACTATCCCATGTCCCATATCATATTCTGAACCGGAATATTGGGTGTAGAAACTTCCTTGAGCAAACATGACCAAGGAAAGGAAACCGAATGTCGTTAAGATTAAATATCGCATCGCAAGCGGATTGAAAGTGATTTACCAAAGGCCCGTTTAGAAGCGAGTCCGATCACATTGTCGGAACCAATCCCCAAGCTTAGGCGTTTGTAGTTATAATGAATGGCGGAATTCAGTTTGAACCCAGAAAACCCACCGTAACTTGCGCATATACCCAGGTGTAACCCCGGGATAATTTTTGTCACTAAGCCGGCATATACATAGGGTATATATCCAGAAATCAAAATCATTCGAAACCCATAGGAAGGCTGAATCCGAGCAGGACTTTGGGTATTTATCACATTGAAGATTTGAATACTTGCAGGTAAGAAAATGACTTTACTTCGAGTTTCCGTTTCAAGTAAACTGTCCGCATAAGAAAACCCTGGTGCAAGCAATCCTTCTCGATTAATCAATTGGGATAAGGTATATCCACCAAAGGCGAATGATGTATCAAGGGTTTGTGTCCGGACTGAATTGCTAACAGCGAACCCTAAATTACTAATGCTCAATTGCATGCTCATGGATTTTCCCGTTTCTTCATTCGCGATGTTAAACCGATAATCGCCGCTTAATGCTAATCCCAACCCTTTAAAATACGAAGGAGAAGTAAGTTGACTGAAAGACCCATTACAAATCCCATAGATGCTGTCGCCTTGGGCTGTGTAATAGAACTTCATCGGATCAAGTCCACCCAGCGTGCCTTTATAATACGAATTCAGGCCTACCAAATTCAAGCTTGCGGAAGATTGGCTGATGCGATCAAAGAATGAAACACCAAGGGTTTGAAACTGGAAATAACTTGCCTCGGAATAGGAGAAATTGGCGTATTTTCCCAAGAAGGGTTCATTACCATAAAAGGCCAAGGTATACAGGTCTGAGGTATATTTTAAAGACCCTATAAAGGTAGACCCAAGCGTTGGACCGATCATCAATCGCGAAGCCTTTCCTTCTTTAGTTTTTAAGGAGACATAGTGCGTATAGCTCGCCGCTGCTTCAAATCCAACCGTATTAAAGGGCTTGTCTGCATCCATCGATCGAGCTTTAGCCATAGAATCGATGTAACCTCCAAAAATCAAGGGACTCAATACCTCATTACGCATGGTGGATGCGCTATAATCTACCGTTCCATTGACTAGGATTAATTGCTTACCATTAAAACTAGAATCAACATCGTAAGATCTTAGATGTTGCGCAAACCCAACATAAACAGAAAGTACATACCAAATTACAAGAAGCTTCTTCATTAGTAGACGATTTGAGTTTGTAACTTGGCTTTTAGACGTACATGCAAAAATGCTCCCATCGGGATAGATACTTGTTGATTGGCTGAACCCGATGGATTGGGCGTATCCAGAATTCCTTCCACGCGAATATACTTCACCTGATTAATTTGTTCCATAAGTGTCTTGGATAAGTAGAATTTCACGCTTGAATTCTTAATATACATTCCAGATGGATTTTGAGTGCCGGCCACTGCACTCAGTACTAAGGCGTCCCCAATGGTTTCTTCGATGATCTGTGAATTAGCATCTAAAAAAGATAGTTTCATTTGACATTGCATTGGAAATGCATTGGAGGCATCCAATTGAAAATATCCTCCCGTAACATGAGTTTTAGCCGTATTCTGAGTTAAACTAACGGCAAAGGTATCAGCTAAGGTCAATTGGTCCGCCTGAAGTTGCAAAGGCATTTGCGCATGTAAATCCACTTTTAACCGACTGGTAGAAAAGATTTCATCCCATCCGCTATTCACATTTCCATTCGGGTTAATGGTGATTTTATACCCAAGATTCATGGTAGCACCAAGGTTTTCAAACATTTGTTCTACATTGCTATTCTGAGAATTAATTTGAATTTGCTGGGTAGAAGGTATAAGGTTATCCCATGCGCCAACGGCCGGAGCGAGATACAAATCTTGACCAATACACGGCGCGGAAAGCGCCACACTATTCCCAGCACTGTTGACATTTTCGATCAAGGTTAATTCGCTTTTCACCGGGACTTTCATTCCGTTGGAAAGAGATAAACTCAATTGAATGTTATTCACATCGACCAGGCCTGAAACGATGTTATTCAAATAGTCCACGGTTAAACCTGTTGTATCGCTAAATACTTGATTGCCAAAATATCCACGTGCATAATCTAAGGCGATATCTTTCAAGGTAGCTTCTACTTTAAATTGCTGAGCAGGCGTTACGCTTACCGCAGGACCTGTAGGATCTGTAACCGCGACTACCGATGCTTGTAAAATATTGAAAGAGATTCCGTTGATTCCTCTTAAATCCATTTCATATCCGGAAAGGTCCAGCGAGCCTGAACCTACAGTTGGATTGGCATTATCACCCGCTCCTACTGTAAGGGATTGTTGAAATAAAAGTCCGTTGTTGTATACTCCAGGTAAGGTCACATTGAACGTAACACTGGTCGGAAGAGGATTATACACTTTAATGTCAATTTTTCCACTATAAACCCGAATTTTCTTGAGCTGAACGCCCGGAATATCGATGGTGTGTTCTTCCGTTTCATTGAACACATTGAATCCAGCAGGTACATTTAAGGCGATGGCAGGATTGAAAATCTGAACCACTTGGGTATCTGGAATAGAAACGATATCAGACAATCCAAGGTCTAAGATGGTCTTGGTAAGGTCTAAATCCAAGGCGCCGTTTGCATTCCCAACAAGGGTTTGATTATCTGTTAATTTAGACAAATCCAAGGTGTCATTAATTAGTGGCGCTCCGAGTTCGGCATCCCAAGACGTTGCTTGCTTCTTGCAACTTGTAAGCGCAACGACCAATACTAATAAGAAAATATAGTACTTCATTACACGCGTTCTATTATGGTGGCATATCCCTGCCCCACACCGATACACATCGAAACTAAGGCATATCGTTTTCCTGTTGCATTTAGCTGTCTGGCAGCGGTCAATAAAATCCGTGCTCCAGTCATTCCTAGGGGATGCCCAAGGGCAATTGCGCCACCGTTTGGATTAATTCGGGGATCATTATCCGCCAATCCTAAATGACGTGTACACGCTAACACCTGTGCCGCGAAGGCTTCATTCAACTCAATAACATCCATTTGGTCTAACGTTAATCCGGCACGGGAAAGCGCTTTTTTCGACGCCTCTACAGGACCAATTCCCATAATGCGTGGTTCAACACCGCTGATTGCTGCGCTTACAATACGCGCTAAGGGCCTGCATCCCACCTGATTTACACCAGTTTCAGAGCCAATCAATAAACTGATTGCCCCATCATTCAAGCCCGAAGCATTTCCTGCCGTTACTGAACCGTCCGATTTAAAAGCAGGTCGCAAGGAACCCAATTTTTCAAGTGTTGTGGATGCTTTCGGAAATTCATCCCGATTAAAAGAGATTGGTTCGCCTTTCTTAACGGGTATTTGAACCTCCATGAGTTCTCCATTGAAGAAACCGTTAGCTTGAGCAGTGGCTGTTTTTTGTTGCGACCAAAAGGCAAATGCGTCCTGATCTTCACGGGAAATTGAAAACATTTCCGCTAGATTCTCTGCGGTTATTCCCATGCTATCTACCCCATACAATTTCTCCATGTTGGGATTAATAAATCTCCAACCAAACGATGAATCATACAGTTGCTGGTCACGTCCAAAGGCTGCACCAGCTTTTGAAAGCACAAAAGGGGCTCGAGTCATTTGCTCTACTCCACCCGCAAGGTATAAATCTCCTGCGCCATCTTTAATGGCACGAGAAGCATTTACAGCGGCCGCCATACCAGAGGCACACAAGCGATTTACAGTTTCTCCTCCAATAGAAGTTGGTAAACCAGCCAATAAAGTAGCCATTCTCGCTACATTCCGGTTATCTTCTCCTGCTTGATTCGCACAGCCAATAATGGCATCTTCAATGAATGAAGTATTTAAATTGGGATGTTTTGCAATCAAGGTTTTCATGGTCATTGCTAACAAGTCATCTGCACGAACAGCAGCTAACGCACCACCAAAACTCCCGATTGGTGTACGAATTCCGTCTATGATAAAGGTATCTCTCAAGGTAATTATTTGTTGTAAAAATAAGGAAATTATAACAAAATACCGTGAGGAAATCCAGATGTAATTGAGCTATACATTCTAGGTTTGCAGCAATAAAAGCTTCGAATTCAAAGGCGTTTATCGGCATAATGTTATGCTCAAATAGACTCGGATACATGATTTATTCCCATTTTTGCAACTATATGGCGCAGTTAACCGAATCACAGATTGAATACCTAAGTTCTTTAGGCATTAAATTCCATATCGATCAATCGCAGTTATTGGCATATGGTCATGATGAAACCGAGGACTTTGTTTTTCCGCCGGAATTGGTGCTCATACCAAATACACCTGAGGAAATAGCTGCCATATTAAGTTATTGTCACGCAGAAGGAATACCCGTAACACCTGCTGGCGCAAGAACAGGATTAAGCGGTGGGGCCCTACCCTTGCATGGAGGAGTGCTAATTTCTATGGAAAAATTCAATCAAATCCTACATGTCGATACCGATAACTTACAAGTCACCACGCAACCTGGTGTTATTACCGAAGTATTACAGCAAGCCGTAAAGGAGCATGGGTTATTTTATCCACCGGATCCAGCGAGTAAGGGCTCTTGTTTTATTGGGGGAAATGTATCGGAAAATTCAGGTGGTCCGAAAGCTGTAAAATACGGGGTAACAAAAGATTACGTGCTGAATCTTGAAGTGGTACTTCCAACAGGTGAAATCATTTGGACAGGCGCCAACGTTTTAAAGAATGCCACCGGATACAACCTCACGCAATTGATTGTTGGGTCAGAAGGCACCTTAGGAATTATTACAAAAATCGTACTTCGGCTGCTGCCTCACCCAACGCAAGATGTATTATTTTTGGTTCCATTTTTCGATGCGAACACGGCGTGCGCTGCGGTACCTGCCATCTTCAAAGCAGGAATTATACCAAGCGGCATGGAGTTCATGGAGCGGGATGCTTTGTTGTGGGCAAAAGCTTTTACTGGCGACGAAACTATTCCAGTAGCTGATACTCATCAGGCGCATTTGCTCATTGAATTGGATGGCTTTGATCAAGACCAATTGATGCGTGAAGCTGAACAATTATTCGCGGTACTTGAGACCTTTGAAACCGACGAGATATTATTTGCCGATTCCGCTGCACAAAAGGCAGCCTTATGGAATTTAAGAAGAAAGGTAGGTGAAGCAGTTAAAACACAATCTACCTACAAGGAAGAAGACACCGTGGTTCCTCGATATCAATTACCTAATTTACTGACGCATGTTAAAGCAGTTGGTGCTCGATATGGCTTTAAATCGGTGTGTTATGGTCATGCCGGAGATGGTAACCTGCATGTAAATATCATACGTGGCGAATTAAGTGATGGACAATGGGAAGAGGAGCTTCCAAAAGCGATAACAGAGATTTTCGAAGAAGTAATTCGACTTGGCGGTACGATATCTGGTGAGCATGGAATTGGATATGTTCAACGTCCGTATATGCCCCTCGCCTTTCCTGAGGTGACCTTGAATCTAATGCGTGAAATCAAACGGGTATTCGATCCAAAAGGAATTTTAAATCCTGGAAAGATATTTTAGGACTCTCCTTTCATCCAACTTAGGTGTTTCGCATAGAGCAAAATAAAGACTAAGGAAACAACCAGGTTGATAATCAAAATCACGGATGGAATTAGGGATGGCGATACAAAGAAATAAAGACTTCCACTGGATAATAGATTATACACAATGTATCCATGAAAGCCCAAATGGTTCCTTTTTAACATCAAATAAGCAGAAGCGGCTCCCAATATGGCGATGATGATGTTAACGATATTCGTTTCGTAGAAATAGCCATTGAGCACTTCAGTCATTGCTTGTAAACGCTCGAGTAAATCCACCAATGAATTAAGCCCTAGTTCTTTTAATTCGATAATTGACTTAGCCATTTCTACCCGCTCTTTATTCAAATCTGCTTCGGTAGGCTTGAAAAATAAAAGCGTTAATATACCGAAGAAAATAGCTGAACCTGTATTAATGAACGTTAGAATTAATAAGGTAAATAATCCTTTAGGTCGCTCAACTGAGGCATTAAACTCTTCCATTCAAGTAGTCTTAATTTCCAAGTTTATTATTGTCTAACTCAACTTCTTCTGGAGTAATTAACTTTAATTCCGTGCGACGATTCATTTGATGATCATCTACCGAACACCAAACTCCGTTTTTACACTTATTAAGCAACTTGGTCTCACCATATCCTTTGGCCGTTATTAGCTTCTTACTGATTCCTTGAGCAACAATATAGTCTACACAACTTTGAGCCCGTTGTTTTGACAATTTTAAGTTATACTTATCTGAACCTCTTGAATCTGTATGTGAAGAAAGTTCTACTTTCAAGTCTGGATGAGACTTCATGTATTTAACTAACTTGTCAAGTTCTACTTTACCTTCAGGACGTAAGAAATACTTATCGAAATTATAAAGTACAAGATCCAAACGGATGTACTCACTGTCTTGCTTATCAAGTAAAGTCACCACATAATTCACTGTATCAACACAGTTGCCCGAAATAGTAGTTGGGATAGCAATGGATGCATCTTCATGATTAATCAGATTCGCTACAATGGAATCCACACGTTCAGCCCCTTCATTCTTCCATGAGTAAGCACCATTCATACCGGTATTCAACTTTTGAACCGTTCCATTGTGCTTGTAAATGTTTAAACGAACATCGCTTAATGCCTGTTTGCTTTGGTCAACTACTTTTACACTCGTGGTATATTGTTTAAAATATGAGTTCAATGAAACCACTTCACTAACGGGCATGGTTGCTTTAAAAGACGCTGAGTCAGCGGTCATATTCTTATCTCCCTTAAACCAAATCTTGTATTCATGATTCTTACGAAGTTCTAGCGCCTCCGTTTTTCCGTTCTTGTCAGTTTTAAGTTCAACAAGTTCTTGGTTTTTTAAATCTCTAATTTGAATCGATTGATTTTTTAACACTTTCCCTTTGCAATCTTTCAATTCAACCATTAAATCTGCTTTAAATACGGGTTTATTAAACGCATAAATACGATCCTTAAATTGCTCTCTATTTGTTGAGAAATAACCATTCCCAGTTTCCTCATCCACATAATATGCAAAGTCATCTGCATTTGAGTTAAGTGGCGAACCAATATGCTCAGGATTACTGCCATCTAATTCAGACATAAACACATCAAGTCCTCCAATGCCATTCCATCCATAAGAACTAAAATAAAGGATACCCCAATTTGAAATAAATGGAAACATCTCATCTTCCGTAGTATTCACCGTAGGACCAAGATTAACTGGTTCCGACCATGTGTCATTCTCTGCATCATAAAAGGTTTCCCAAATATCTGCACTGTACGTAGTATCCTTTCCAACAATAGATTTGATCATACTTCCAGGTCGGTTCGAAATAAAATAAACCTTACCCTTGGCGTCCATAGTGGCATGACCAGTAGAATATTGAATCGAATTAAACGGAAAATCAAATTCAGTATAGGCCGAACCATCTACTTTAAACACGCGTTGCTTAAGCCGTGAATATTTCATTTTTCCTTCAATGTCTTTTTCATCAAAGTTCGAAGTGATAAACATTATATCTCTGGCTGGATTAAATGACACTGGCCCATCATGGCTTTTGGTATGGTCAATGTCTCTCCACCGATTTTTGTAAATAAAATTTGTCCAAAACGGTTTCTGATAAAATTTAAAAGTCTGAGTTGCTTTCGTTGAATCATACCATGCAATGTCCGTATAATATTGACCGGTTCTCGGATAATGTTTATTAATGGCTTTACTATTATATTCGTTAGTTACAAAAAGAATTCCACCTTTATCGTATGGAAACGCACCGAACTCCTCTCCTTTTGAACCTTTCTTGAATAAGCGAACAACATAATCTGATTGATTTGAAAGGTTCTGATTGAACTGACTCAGTCCATTTTTACGAGCAAGAAGACTCTCATCTTGACCAAACTTAGAAAGAGCAGAATCCAGAACGCCCTCAATACGCTTAGTTTGCCCCATGTATGCCAAAGCATTCATGAAGTATATCCAATCTGATGCTGTTGATTGTCCTTTAGCGGTAAGTTTTGACGACCAATTCATTGCTGATCGGTAGTTTTCAGACATGTACGCGGCCTCAACGGTATTCCGTAAAATGTTCCAATCAGGACTGATTGATTTGAGTGTTTTAGTGGATAACTCTTCCCAAACAGGAAGCGCTTCAGAGTACCGGAACTGCTTAGATAGATCCGTAGCGTATTTGATTTTGTATTCTTGTGCGTTAAATCCCCAAATGAGTATGCACGCGGTAAGTGTAATTAATTGTTTCATCTTAAAAATATCTTGGGCTCTGTACTGCATTATTTTTACCATTCAAATCAAACGAAATCATGATTTCATGAGTCCCCCATTGATTGAGCATTTTTCCATTTAATGGGAAATCAAAAGAATATCCTGCTGTACAAAAATCTTTAATTTGATAAGCAAAGTTTACACCTGCGCAATCGGTCGTACGATAAAGTCCACCAATCCAAAAGCGATTAAATAAATGCGCTGAAAAATTTAAATCGGCAATTACAGGTCCTCCTCCGGTATATTTCACAAGTACTGAAGGTTTCAAATCTAACACAGAGTTCACTTTATACACATACCCTCCAGTTAGATAGACATGACGTTGTAAATAGGCATTTCCCGTATTGTTGTCTACGTTTCTTTTAATAAGTCTTGGGACAGATAATCCAGCATAAAAATTATGAGCATACAAATACGCGCCAAATCCAAAATTCGCCTTGGTTTGCCTAAACGAATTGGTATAGTTTGGATCCGTTAGATCAGTTACAATTAAATTCGAAAAATCATAACCATATTGTTGAATTCCTCCAGACAAGCCTAAGGACAATTTTAGATCGTCATTATTCAATTGCATATGGTATGCAAAATTTGCCATGGCACTAAAACCTGATCGAGAACCAATTTTATCATACGCAATGTTTGCTCCTACTCCGATGTCTTGGCGAAGTACAGGCGCGTGCACAGATAAAAACTGTGTGTTTGGCGCACCATCCCAACCGACCCATTGGGCTCGGGTCACACCCGTAATGTTTAGCGACCCCCTGCTACCTGCATATCCAGGATTAAACTGAAGCGGATTAAAAAAATACATCGACGTTTGCGCATCTTGTTGTGCGAAAGTACTTGTTCCAACAAGTAAAATCAGCGTGATTTGAGCAATTCTTTTCATTCTTATGGTTGAATTTCAATATAACCTTGATAAGGATCTTGGGATTTTTTATTCGTATCTACGACGTAGAAATAGGTCGCTGCCGGCAGAGGATTTGGATTGGTTCCTTTCAAGTGTCCGTTCCAATCGTTGTTATAAGGCTCAGCTTCATAAACAACACTTCCCCAACGGTTATATACGGTTACTTTAATAGATGGATATTGCGCCGTATTTTGAATTATCCAAAGTTCATTTTGGTTATCGCCGTTTGGTGAAAGAAACTGAGGAATAACCACAGGAATTAGTGGTGTACAACCTAAGGACAGGGAAAGTGATTGTTGACATCCGTTTCCATCGGTCACAGTTACAGTATAAGTTCCCGCATCTATATTATTTGCAGTTGCCCCACTGTTTCCTGAAGACCATGTGTAACCGAAGCTACCAACCCCTCCAGATGCTAATACCGATAAACTTCCATTAGCTTCACCACACTCAGATCCTGTGGAATCAATTTGTGCGATAGAAATTGGTCCTGGTTGATTTACAAATACTGTTGTATCATCTTCACAACCATCCTCATTAGAAACAGTTACTGAATAAGAACCAGTACTTAAACCATTTACGGATGCTGAATTATTCTGAGCAGGATTCCATGTATAATCAAGGTTGCTGCCATTGCCGTTGTCTGTATTTATAGAAATCGCACCGTTAGACCCGTTGAAACAAGATACGTTAGTTATATTGACGGTGGTAATATTGATTAATGTTGGCGGTTCAATTGTAACTGAATACGTTGAAGAACAACCGTTGACATTATCATTTAGTATTACAGTATATTGTCCGGGTTGGTTAATAACAGGGGTAAAGGTATTTCCTCCGGAAACCACTCCCGGTCCTGACCATGATGCAGATGAATTTACTGGGTTTACTACGCCATTTATAACACCTATCCCTGTAATACAATCTAAGCCGTTTTGAGGAGTTGTCGTGTAATCAAAATCTGGCGCAGAAAGCACGTTCACGATAAACTGATCTTGGACAGCAGGACAATCTCCCAGCTGTACCTCTACGTCGATGGTGCCGCTGATAGTATTTCCAGTAACGTTACTTGCAGCATTAAAGGTTGGTATGTTTCCAGAACCTGAGGCCCCTAAACCGATATTCGTATTGTTATTCGTCCAAGTAATGTCTGCACCCGGAGGAGTAGAAATGTAATCATCTGGGTTTATTGGTGCGCCTGGACAAACTGTAAAATCAATATTTGTATTAATTACTAATTGAGGTTGAACGGCAACCGTGACAATCGCTGTATCACCTGGACAAGCCGCATTTTGAACAGTAACAAAATATTGCACAGAATCTATGGTGCTACCCGAATTATTCAAGGTTTGAGCAATATTACTTCCTGTACCATTTCCAGCACCCGTTATGGTATTCGGGTAAACCGCGGTCCATGTGAATTGAACGTTATCAAGGTTACTAGTAATGTCTATATCCGTTGTTTCACCATTACACAATTCATAAAATAAAGGATCAACATTTGCATTGGCTTGTGGATTAACAGTAATCACGTGAACGTCTGCTGAATCAGTTGAACACTCCACCGTGGCTTCAATTTGAATAGTACCTGTTTCGTTGGTATTGTTTTGAGGTAAAAGTGCTGAAAAAACTACTGGCGTTACACCGCTACCAGAAAGCACCGTGATGTTGCTAATGTTTGTAGTATCCGTGATGTCCCAATAAATCCAATAATTTGGTTGATCAGAAGTCATAGTAAACTGAACCGTTGAATCACCACTACATACCGTTTGATCGTAAAGTGAAAAAGTAAGATGCGCCTCAGGTTTTATAACAACTGAATCTATATGAACATCATCTCCACAGAAATTACCCGTTGTCATTGTAATATAATATGTTCCTGGCTGACTAAACAATACTTCCACATCATCCGTACCGTTTGTCCATTGCGTGTAATCATACGTCGCACCAGTAAACCCATTGCTTGAACCAAGGGTACCGCTATTTACAGTAAACGTATTAGGCGTTATCGTCCAATAAAAACCATAGGTTGTATCACATCCGTTTTGATTTACTGTTTCACCTCCATCCGACTCATTACTAAAGGTGACAGGCTCTAATACGCAAATAGGCGACTGTGGCGTATAACTAAAATCAGCAGTCGTACCTGTGGAAATTGTAATTGGCCCTACGGTTATTACCGTAGGCAATCCGTTGTTAGAACAAATATTTTGGGCAACCACGGTGGCAGAAAATGCATTCTCAATCGGAGGAAAACCTGGCGCAAACACATAATCTATACCGCATGAAGAGGTGTTGAACACGTGATTAATGGTAGTGTCATTCGTTGTGGTAAACACTTGAGAAGGAGAACCATCAGAAAACGATACTGTGTAGGTAATTGGAACGTCGTTCGACAAAATATCGATTGAGTATGGTGAAGGCAAGCACGTATTAGAACCGATTCCAGCTACCGTCACCAAGGGTGCATTCCCGTTAAAGACAGTATAAGAAGCTGAATTAGTACAACCGTTTTGAGTAACTGTATGAACTAAGGTAAACTGACCGAGCGGATAATTATGTGAAATTTGAGTACCTACCATGGTGAAATTGGTAGAGGTAGACCCATCCCCCCAAGAAAAAGTCTGTGAAACTGCGTTGTTGAATTGAGAATTAAAGGTGAAAATTGCTGAATCTATGGACCCACAATTTTTAAATATGGTTTGTCCGTTTTGTGTGGTTGTACCATATCCACCGCCCGTAGATGCTAAGGTTAATGCCGCATTAGGAAGTGCATTTACATCAATTGTTCGTGTAAAGGTACTTGCTGCAGAACCATTGTTGTTATTAACAGTAAGCGTAACAGTGGTTGTTGGAGCCGTTACCGTATTGTAAGTTACGGTATGTGGACCAGCACCTACAGCAGTAGCAGGCGTAGCTCCCAACCCAAAATTCCAAGAATATGTAGTTCCTGCAATGGTAGAAGTAGAGGTATTTGCAAAGGTGATGGTACTGCCTTGACAAATAGTAATGGTACCACCTACTGCCGCTGGAACAGAACTAAAACTAGCAGTTGGAGCTTGTCCAAAGGTTACAAGAGTTATAATAAATCCAGTAACTAAAAATACGTTTTTAAGCATTGGGTCTGTATAGATATTAAGCCCCAAAGGTAAACAAAAGTATCAAAGTAACGAAATCCAGTCTACGTGCTTTTTTAAACGTTCGATTGTTTGTTCCTCTTCGGAACCCGCATCAGGAACATAATTATATTTCCAAGTTGCTGAAGGCGGCATACTTAATAAAATTGACTCCGTTCTCCCGTTGGATACAATTCCAAATTTTGTCCCACGATCGAATAACAAGTTGTATTCCACATACCTTGATCTTCGTAAGGCTTGCCAATCGAATTGTGCTTGCGTAGCCTTTGAATGAATTTCAGAGGTTTGATCCTTGTAAAGTACAGGAAAATTCCTCCCTAATGCTAAGCAAAAATCAAAGATTTTTATCCTATCTTCATCAGATTCTGGAACTAAATGATCGAAAAAAATACCTCCCACTCCTCTTGTTTCATTTCGATGCGGTAAATAGAAATAATCATCAGCCCACGCTTTGTATCGTTCATAAACTGTTGGATTGTATGCATCACACACCGATTTCAACTGCTTGTGAAACCGAGCTGCTTCCTTGATGTTCACATACATTGGAGTTAGGTCAATTCCACCACCAAACCACGAATTACCCTCATTGGTTTCGAAGTATCGAACATTCATGTGGATTGTTGGATGCAAGGGATGCAACGAATGCAAAACAATAGAAACGCCTGTTGCCAAAAAGGAATCCCCGCGCATTCCCATCTGTGTTTTCATGGCTTCAGTAATCTCTCCGGTAACTTTTGAAAAGGCTACCCCCCCTTTTTGAATTACGCGTCCATTGTCAATCGTCATGGTAACTCCTCCCCCACCTTCTGCTCGTTCCCATGCATCCGATTGAAATACCGCTTCTCCATCATGTGTTGTTAAAGACTCAACTATTTCTAATTGTAATTCTCTAAAACGCAACCCTATTTCATTTCCATCCATCCGTTCGTTCATGTTTGAAATTCTTGAATCGACAATTTACCATACCAACATTTGAATGATAAAACTGTACTGTTTTACCATATTCGAATGCCGTCATTAGTCCTGCCCTCATAGGTAAACTTCGAGTAAACCAAGGGACAAAACTGTAAATTATGTCATAGCCAAGTAATACTGATTTAGTAAGGTCCGTTTCATAAGACACCCTAAACGCTTTATGAAAATTTTTAACTCGTGTATTTTCTAAATCAAAACACGTTGTACTCATATAATCGAAAACCCCTTGGTTTTCAAGCACCGAATTAACCTCTTTCCATTCCGTCCATTCTCTTAACCCATAAAGTGAAACTTGAGGATTCGACCTTGTTAATTTCAATACATTAAGTACCTGCTTTTTATCCTGGCTTAGGCATACTATATTTAGCGGGGTTGTAGTTTTCGAAAATGCTTTAATCATGGATCCATTGGCTAGAACCACCCGTGCATTCGTTGGCGCATAATTATAAAAATCAACTACAAATTGATTTTCTAATGTAGTATCACTGCTCAACCCTGTTTGAAATAAAACCACCTGCTTCGTGAGGCTTTGCTTTGCCAGTAATTGACCTAATGCAACCACTTGGTTTGATAATTCTGAAGCCACCATGAAAACTTGCTCATTATTCTGAATGTTTTTCGACATGGACGAAATGGGTAAAGGAAGAATTAACGGAATCCCTTTTTCAGCAGAAAACACGGATAATTTCTCACAATCCAAGGGGTGCATCGGTCCAATAAATAAATCAAACCGGTCTATTTTTCCAGAGCGAATTAATTGGTCGATGGATTCTTCTTTCGAATGATAATCAAAGAAATAAACATCCCCGTTAATGTCTAAATTTTTAATTGAATCTAATCCAGCCATCACCCCCATATAAAAATCAAACGCGAATTTCTGATATCCTTTGAGGGGAAAAATAATGGAGTCTCTATTAAAAGGCAGAAAAACTCCGATGCGAAGTGCTTTGTTCAGTTGCTTGGGCATGAATTTACCCGGCACTATGTTAGTAGTGGTTGATTCGTAAACCGGGGGAGCTTTAACAGGAATGGTATGAACCGAGACTTGACCAGCCGATGGCTTAATTGGAATTCTCAAGGTCATACCCGGTTTTATCGAACTGGAAGCTAGCGCATTTAATGATTTTAATCGGGTAGTACTTATTAAATATCGTTTCGAAAGATCGCTTAATTTATCGCCGCTTTTCACTACATAATAAATTATGGTATCCGTAAAATCAAAGTTCCTAAAGTTCATGCTATTGCTGTCAACCGCAGTAAATTCAGGCGCTGGATTTATGATATCTTCAGGGAGCGCATACCTTTTTATTCCCAGATGTATTTTGAGTTTTTGATTAATAACAAGACTTTTATATTGAAGCCCATCAACAATCGATGGATTGTATTTAGCGAGCGTATCTATACTGATTGCGAACTTCTTTGAAATACCAAAAGGGGTATCTCCTTTTAATACTAAATAGTCGAAAGTTGAACGAACGGCTCGAACTAAAACCTTACTCCCAAGAAGCACTTGATCCGTTAACCCTGAATTATCGGCCTTGATTTGTGTTGAACTTACAGCTAAATCCTGTGAGATTGAAAACAAGGTCATCCCCTCCTTAATGGAGACTTCATGATACCAAATTCCATTTTTTTCAATTATCGGATGATAATTCTGAGCGATGTAGCCCCAGGTAATCATAAGGGTAAATACGATATGTGCAATCCGGTTTATTCCCATTCTATGGTGGCGGGTGGCTTGGAGCTGATGTCGTAGGTAACGCGATTGATTCCCCGTACTTGGTTAATTATCTTATTGGAAGTTTCCGCTAAAAATTCATACGGCAAGTGACACCAATCCGCTGTCATTCCGTCCGTAGAAGTAACAGCACGCAAGGCTACCGCATTTTCATAGGTGCGTTCATCCCCCATAACCCCAACAGATTGTACCGGCAATAAAATAACACCTGCTTGCCAAACGGTATTATACAAGCCATAGTTCTTAAGTCCTTGAATAAATATGTGATCTGCTTCTTGAAGAATACGCACTTTTTCTGCCGTTACCTCTCCCAATATTCGAATTCCTAATCCAGGCCCAGGGAAAGGGTGTCGATCTAACAAGGCATCATCCATTTCCATTGCGCGACCAATTCGGCGAACTTCGTCCTTAAACAAACTTCGAAGCGGTTCAACAACTTTTAACTTCATGTAATCTGGGAGCCCACCCACATTATGGTGAGATTTAATCGTTTGCGATGGTCCACCCGTTGCCGAAACAGACTCAATCACATCCGGATAAATCGTTCCTTGTCCTAACCAAGACGCATTCTCAACGTTGCTAGATTCTTCTTCAAAGACATCAATAAACACTTTTCCAATGGCTTTTCTTTTGGCTTCCGGGTCTGTTTTACCGGAAAGTGCCTCATAAAATCTACTTGATGCATCTACCCCTTTTATATTGAGCCCCATGTGTTTGTATGAGTCCAACACTTGCTGATACTCATCTTTTCTTAATAAGCCATTATCAACAAAAATACAGTGTAATTTAGGTCCAATCGCCTTGTGCAACAACATAGCCGCAACAGAAGAATCCACTCCACCCGACAATCCGAGTATTACATGGTCATCTCCGATTTGTGCTTTTAATTCCGAAACTTTTTCCTCCACAAATATCCCAGGAGACCAATCCCCAGTACACTTACAAACCCCCAAAACGAAATTTTGTAGAAGCCTCATTCCATCGGTTGAATGATAAACCTCTGGATGAAATTGAACGCCAAACGTGTGTTCGTCTTCAAATTGGTAACCTGCATTTTCCACATCGGCCGTGCTACACATACGTACAGACCCTTGAGGCAATTGAGCAATTGAATCTCCGTGTGACATCCAAACCTGTGTTGGATAGCTTAACCCAGACATCAAGCCATCAGATACCCCATGCTGCAACATTGCCCTTCCATATTCACGCGTGTTTGATGCTTTTACCTCACCCCCGTAGCGTTGTGCCATAAGTTGAGCACCATAGCAAATCCCTAATAAAGGCACTTTTCCTTTGATAGCTGATAAATCAGGTTTTGGAGCGGAATCGTCTCTTACAGAAAAAGGACTGCCGGATAAGATTACACCTAAGCAATCCGGCGTTGTAGTTCCAATTGATGTCCATGGGTGGATTTCACAATAGACATTCATTTCTCGTATTCTTCGGGCAATTAGCTGCGTATATTGAGAACCGAAGTCGTAAATTAAAATAGTTTGATGCATGCGCAAAGTTAAATTAAATTGATATTCCGAATTCAGGTAAACTCTAAAGAATTGTAAAATTTCGATACACAGACCGGAATGAATGTCATTATCGGGTCGAAATAATTACCTTTGCGACCTACATCTTAGATTATGATTGGAGACTTACTAAAAAAGATATTTGGTGACAAAAGCACCAAAGACCAAAAACGATATCAACCCTTTGTGGATCAAACCACCGCCTTCTTAGCTGAGATTCAGCAATTATCAGACAATGGATTGCGTGAAAAATCTTTCGGGTTTAGAGAGAAAATCAAACTAGCAATCAAAGCACAGGAAGAAGAAGTTCTTCAGCTGCAAGCTCAAGTTGCTTCTGCTGAAAGTTCCATAGATGAGAAAGAAGCGATTTTTGAACAAATCGATGCACTGACTAAGGCTATTGACCAAACAATAGAAGAGGTATTAATTGATATATTGCCCGAAGCGTTCGCAGTGGTTAAAGAAACTGCGCACCGTTGGGCTGTTAATGGTCAATTAACGGTAAATGCCACGGCGTTTGATCGAGACCTTGCGACAAAAAAAGACGGAATTACGATAAGTGGTGACCAAGCCATTTGGCACAATGAATGGACCGCTGCAGGTAATAAGGTGGTTTGGAATATGGTTCATTACGACGTACAGCTCATGGGAGGTGCCGTTCTTCACCAAGGGAACATTGCAGAAATGCAAACCGGTGAAGGAAAAACCTTGGTTGCAACGCTACCCGTTTATCTAAATGCACTTGCAGGAAAAGGTGTACATATAGTAACAGTCAATGACTACCTTGCTAAACGTGACTCCGAATGGATGGGTCCACTGTATCAATTTCATGGACTGAGTGTAGATTGTATCGATAAACACCAGCCAAATTCAGATGCGCGTAGAAATGCATATTTAGCCGATATTACGTTTGGAACGAATAACGAGTTTGGATTCGATTACTTGCGTGATAACATGGCTGGACATCCAAGTGAATTAGTTCAACGTAAACATCATTTTGCCATTGTAGATGAGGTCGATTCTGTATTAATTGATGATGCTCGTACCCCATTGATTATTTCTGGACCAACAACGAGCACTGGTGAACAAGAATTTCATGCCTTAAAGCCACGAGTTGAACGTATTGTTAATGCGCAAAAAGAAGTGGTGCAAAAGTTCCTTTTAGAAGCTAAGAAGAATTTGGTGGTATTAAATGAACTTCAAGCGGATAAGAAAGCTGAGAAAGTAATGCTTGAAGAAGGAGGAATTGCGTTGCTTCGTGCGCACAGGGGATTACCCAAAAATAAAGCCTTAATTAAATTTCTTTCTGAACCGGGTGTTAAGGTTCATTTGCAAAAAACGGAAAACACGTACATGCAAGAGCAAGGAAAGCACATGAAGAAAATTGATGCGGAGCTTTTCTTTGTCATTGACGAAAAGAATAATTCAATTGAATTGACAAGTAAAGGAATTGACTTAATTTCTGGAAGTGACGATCGGGATTTCTTTATTATGCCAGACATTGGAGCTGAAATCGCAAAACTTCAAAAAGAACAATTAAGCAATGAAGAATTTCTAGAAAAGAAAGATGTATTGGTTAGAGATTACTCCATTAAGTCTGAGAGAATTCACTCTATAAATCAATTATTAAAGGCCTACACCCTCTTTGAAAAAGAAGTAGAATATGTGATTTTAGACAGTAAAGTCAAAATTGTAGATGAATCCACTGGACGAATCTTAGAAGGAAGAAGGTACTCAGACGGATTACATCAGGCTATAGAAGCTAAAGAAAATGTGCAGATTGAAGCTGCTACGCAAACCTATGCCACCATTACCTTGCAGAATTATTTCCGAATGTATCACAAGTTAGCCGGTATGACCGGTACGGCTGAAACTGAAGCGAAAGAATTTTACGACATCTATAAATTAGATGTAGTTGTGGTTCCAACGCACCGAGCAGTTGTCAGAAAAGACCTGAACGACATGGTATACAAAACGGCACGTGAAAAATTTGCAGCCGTTATCGAAGAAGTTGAGCGTTTGGTTGCTGAAGGACGTCCAGTTTTGGTGGGTACAACAACCGTTGAAATTTCGGAATTACTTAGCAAAATGCTTCAATTCAAAAAAGTACCCCATCAAGTATTGAATGCAAAATACCATCAAAAAGAAGCGGAAATCGTTGCCGCTGCAGGTCAGGCGGGTGCAGTCACTATAGCAACCAACATGGCAGGTCGTGGTACAGATATCAAATTGGGTGCAGGCGTAAAAGAAGCTGGAGGACTTGCTATTATAGGTACGGAACGACATGATTCACGCCGCGTTGACCGTCAGTTACGTGGACGTTCAGGTCGCCAAGGCGATCCAGGCTCATCACAGTTTTTTGTTTCTTTAGAGGATGATTTGATGCGTAAATTTGGATCTGAGCGCATTGCGAAAATCATGGACCGTATGGGACTTAAAGAAGGAGAAGTTATCACGCATGGCATGGTTTCTAAATCCATCGAAAGAGCACAGAAGAAAGTTGAAGAAAACAATTTTGGTATCCGTAAACGCTTACTTGAATATGATGATGTGATGAATGCGCAACGTAAGTTGATTTACAAACTTCGAAAGAATGCACTCTTTGGTGATCGCTTAGATATTGATGTGGATAATATGTTCTTTGATTTGTGTGAGCAAACCGTTCAGCAAAACATTAACGCAGAATTCACAGATTTCGAGGTTGAATTGATTAGAATTCTTGGGGTGTCCTCCCCTGTTAATGAAGAAGAGTTTAAGCGTTCGGATGCTAATACCTTAGTGAATCTTGTTTATCAGAGCATGTTAACACAGTACCAACGTAAATGTGGGAAATTTGCAACAAAAGCCTACCCTCAAGTCAAGCATGTGTATGAAACCATGTCAGACCGATACAAGAACATTGTTTTTCCATTAACGGATGGCAGACGAGAAGTGCAGCTCATTGTTAATTTAGAAGAGGCCTATAATTCTCAATGTACCAATGTTTCTAAACAATTCGAGAAACATGTTATTCTTGGAATCATTGACAACGAATGGAAAGAGCATTTAAGAGAAATGGATGACTTACGGTCTGCAGTTAATAATGCGACCTACGAGCAGAAAGATCCGCTGGTAATCTACAAATTAGAGTCCTACGATTTATTCAAAAACATGATTAATCGCGTGAATATTTCTTCGGTAGAACTCTTGATGAACCTGGATATTCCTTTTGAACAGGAAATGCAGAGCACCAATAAGGAATCCAACGAAAGCCATTACGCGCAAGCTCGAACCAATGTCAGCAGCTCGGGTCAAGCCCCTCGATTCGAAGGCAGCCAAGGCTACCAGGAAGCAATTCAAAATTCAATGAATGAACCCGTTAAAAAGGAACCTGTCGTAGTTGATCCAAAAATTAATCGAAATGATCCTTGTCCGTGCGGTAGCGGAAAAAAATATAAGCAATGTCATGGAAAATAGGCCTGATTGGCACCGGAAATGTTGCCAGCTTTTGGGCTAAAAATCTGAATAGCTTTCCTTCTGTTGAGTTATTTGTCCAAGGAAGGACGCCCGAAGCAAGCAACATATTTTCCGAGAAGTTTAACATCCAACCCTTGGAAAGCCAATCCGTTGACTGCTTTTTGATTTGTGTTCAAGACCGAAACATTGACCACATCTTACAAACCATAGATTCTGCTGTTCCAACTTTTATTTGTGCAGGGTTGTATAGCTTAAAGCGCAGTGCCCACAAGAATTCAGGTATCATTTACCCGCTACAGACGATTCAAATTAATGCAATACCAAGCTTCGACGAAGTCCCCTTTCTATGCGAATTTCCATCTAATGCTCGCGCTTGTGGGTTAAGATTTTTAACTGATTTTAATTTATCTTACACGGAAACAACAGAGGAGGCACGATTTACTGCACATGTTGCGGCAGTGTTTATAAATAATTTTGGGTATTATACTATGAAAAGCGGATTGAGCCTTGCTGAAACGAAAGATTTACCTGCAGATTTATTTAAACCTATTATAGACAAAACAATTGCTAACTTATTTATTCAAGGAGACTTACAGACAGGACCTGCCCGAAGAAACGACCTTGAAACCATGGTCAAGCATCAAGCAAATTTAAGTGGATCTTCCCGCGAACTTTATGATTTCATTAGCAATTCCATCATGAAAACTTACGGCAATGAACTATAAAATCAAATTACAAACAATTGACAGCTTCCTGTTTGATGTGGATGGTGTATTGACCAATGGTACGGTATTAATCAATGGCACGGATTATCAGCGAAGCATCCATGTTAAAGACAGTTATGCCATTCAATATGCGTCAAAACTTGGATATAAAATCTTTTTGATCACTGGCGGAGAATCTGAGTTCATTCGAAAGACGTACATGAAATTAGGTGTAACCGATGTGCGCTTAGAGAGCAGTAATAAAAAAGAGGTCTTTGAGGAATTAAAGCAACAATTCAACTTGGATGAGAACAGAGCCTTGTACATGGGGGATGACATTCCCGACATTCCTTTAATGAAAATCATTGGGACGACAACAGCACCTCAGGATGCCTCGATCGATGTGAAGGCCATCGTTGATTACATTTCACCTATTAATGGTGGGATGGGTTGTGTGAGGGATGTCATCGAACAAACACTTCGGGTGCAAGGAAAATGGCTGGGTGTAGGTGCCTATACGTGGTAATTAAACCCCTAGTTCTTTAGACCAAAAAGCATTTAACAACATAACCAAGCGGCGAGACGTATTATTCATGTATCGTTTTGTGCGATACCCACCTATCCACTTGATCCCCGTAATCGCATTGGTTAGAAACACTTCATCTGCAGAAAGCAAGTTGTGCGGAAGAATGGGACATTCATAGACCCGAACTCCGTTCTGAATGGCTAAATTTATTACTTGCATACGCATGGTGCCCGCAATGCATCCTTCTTGCAATCCAGGTGTGTAGAGCACCCCATTACTTACGATAAAGATGTTGCAACTTGTTGATTCGATTAAATTCCCCTTGTCATTTTGTAAAATGAAGTCGTCTAAACCTAACTCATCTGCGGCAATAGAAGCAAGCACTTTCGTTAATCCGTTTTTTGTTTTGAATGGCGAAAGAACACTTGGATATAATTTGATGTCCTTATATACATCAATTTCTAGCCCTTTATAATTTAGCAGAAAATCATTTTCTTCGATGGGCCAAACCTCAATAAAATAAGTTGCTTCATTTGAAGTTGGTTTGTAGGTTCCACCAGCTGATCGATCGATGCTTATCCGACACTTTCCGCCAGATTTAATTTCACTCTTTTCTAGTAGTTCTAATATTTTCTCATAGAACACTTCTTGAGTCAGGTAACTTGGAATTCTAATTTTAAGAATTTCAGCCCCCTTGAACAAACGTTGAATATGTGCAGTTAGGTTGATTGGCTTACCATGAATAATCCGTACACTTTCAAACACACCATCGCCATATAAGAACGCTCGGCTCCCTGCTTCAATCGCTGGCTCAGAAGCCAGTAATACCTTACCATTGTTGTTGACAAATAACATTATCGAACAAAATTATCAATAAATTCATATGCCTTATTTGGCGAGAGTAATAATACGAAAAGAATTCCAAAAAGCGCTCCGCTGATATGTCCATCATTTGCAATCCCCGTATTTCCTCTTTTCATTGCGAAATACTCAAACAATAAATAGAGTGGTCCAAAAATATAAGCAGGAATTGGAATTGGGATAAAGAGTATACCCAGCGGCAAATTAGGCTTCCATAGAATCAAGGCAAAAATGACCGAGGATACAGCACCCGAAGCACCAAGCGAACGGTACATGGCGTTATTTCGATGTCTGAAATAAGGTATTACCGTGGCGGCTAATCCGCCAACCAGATACAAGGAGACATACATTACCGTTCCTTTTGAATTACCAAATGTTTGAGTCCAAACGGATTCTAAATGACTTCCCAACATAAAAAGCGATAACATATTGAACATTAAATGCTGATAATCCGCGTGAAACCAAGAGTGCGTAAACAATCCCCAAGTTTGTTTACCCTGAGCAATCTCATAAGGATTGAATAAAAATCCCTCCCTCCAATAAGGCTTTTTAATGCCCTCGTAACTAATCCAAACCGTTAAAGCAATTATGATAAGCGTTGTAGAAATGGCCATCCGAATGTTAGGTTATAAATTCAATCAAAATTAGGTATATTTGCATAACAGAATGAGGTTTTTAATTGTTTTATTTTCTATTCTAGTTCTTGCTGTTTCATGCAATCGGCAACCTGAAAACAATTTTAATTTTCTCAAAGATGCGAGCTTATCCATTTCAACAAAATTAGAAAGGTATTTGGAGAGCGATAGCTTACTAAGAACACGCTTTAGTCCGGATGAAATCAAGTTACTTCGAGCGTATTACGAACAGGTTGATTTCGAGCCAACCATTGCGTCCACGGATTCTACCCTTCTTAAGAAAGGAAAGGTATTAACCGCGCTTGTTAATGAGTCCTTAGCTTTTGGTGTTCCAAAAGAAGTTTGTCTCCCCTTAAACGATTCGCTACATCCCGTGGAAGTTGAATTACGAAGCATCGTTAATTTATCACGAATTTTATCGGTCGTTAAACATGGTTTTTTCGACTATACGACCAAGAAATCTAAACAAATAGAACCAATCGATGTATCCATGTTGAAACAGTTTTTGGCTAAAAAACTAAAAAAAGACAGGGATAAATTTATCATTAACCAAGGACCTGTTTCTGATACCAATTATCGATTTATGGCTGAAGGGATTTATAAATTTGTGAATTCCTATACTATCGATACCCTGAATTATAATCCCAAAAAAGACAAGGAGGTAAAAGATAATCCCAAGGCATTCGCCATCAAAAGTTTAAGAGCAAAAGGCTACATGAATTCTTCCTACAGCGTTGATCTGTATCAAAACGCCCTGCTTGAATTTAAAACAGACAATGGACTCGATAGCACGTATGAACTTAATGAATATACCATCGAGGCGCTTGCGGAATCGAATAAACATCGCTTAACCCGAGCAGCTATTAGCCTGGACAAAGTTCGTCAACATGCACCTTATGGTCCACGGTATGTCCGTATCAATATTCCTGAGTACAACCTGTATTTTTATGCCAACGACAGTTTAAAGGCCATCCACCGAATCGTTGTAGGCAAACGCGATACGCAAACCCCAGAGCTCGTTTCTGAAATACGAACCATAATCATTTATCCATATTGGAAAGTACCTGCGAGCATTATTAAAAAAGAGATCATGCCGGAGGTTTATAAAAATCCATCATACCTGGCTAAACATCATTATAAATTGTGCCGATTTAACGATACGACACGAATTAACCCCTCCTCCATTAACTGGAGTAATCGTCCGAGTGGATTTAATATTATTCAAATGCCTGGCAAATGGAACAGCTTGGGAGTAATCAAATTTGAGTTCCTGAGTAATCATAGCGTTTATGTTCACGATACGCCACAAAAAGGGTTATTTAATCGTAAAGTGCGAAGTTTTTCACACGGATGCATGCGCTGTCAATACCCTGTAGAACTCGGTAAGATAATGCTAGAAAATGATCAAGAAGGCAGACGAAAAAAGTCAATGCCCGCAGATACTCTTGACTCCCTCGTGCGTATTGGCGACCACAAAGCCATTGCGTTAAAAACAAGAATTCCAATTTTTGTTGAATATCAAACGGTTACAACACATGAAAAACGTTTGACCTTTCACTTAGACATTTATTACAGAGAAGAAGAAATCATTCGAATTCTTTCCCAAAAAAAACACATTAAACCCATATCAAAATGATCGTTTCACCTTCCTTATTGTCTTGTGACTTCGCTAATATTCAACGCGACGTTGAAATGTTGAATGCATCGGTTGCTGAATGGATTCATATTGACGTAATGGATGGGGTTTTTGTTCCTAATATTTCGTTTGGATTCCCCATATTGAGCGCAGTAAGAAGGCATACAAGCAAAGTATTGGATGTGCATTTAATGATTCAAAACGCAGACGCCTATCTGAGTGAATTTAAAAAAGCTGGCGCGGATATTATAACCGTGCATGTTGAAGCTTGTACACACTTGCACCGTACCATTCAAGGCATAAAGGAATTAGGCATGAAAGCCGGGGTTGCACTAAACCCTCACACACCACTTTCAGTATTGAACCATGTACTATCAGACCTTGACTTGGTATTAATCATGTCCGTGAATCCTGGATTTGGAGGACAAAAGTTTATACCAGAAGCCATTAATAAAGTAAAAGAACTCAATCAGATGAAGATCTCTAATAACTTGAATTTTATTATTGAAGTTGATGGGGGTGTGAACAGCGACAATGCTCCACAATTGAGTGAGGCGGGCGCCAATGCCTTAGTCGCCGGTAGCTTTGTCTTTAATTCGAAGGATCCACTCTCTAAGATTCACACACTTAGTCAAGTTTGAGCAACGTAACTAATCTTCATTCTTCACGTTCCCTACGCATGCGTCTTGCCATATTTTTATTTACTCTAGCAACGTTTAGCCTATGCTCCGCACAAAATCTAGCGGAATTAGAATTGAAGCTTAAAGACCGCCTGACTCAACTGCGTAACGCTAAGTCAAATACTGAAATCAATAAGTTAAATGGTCAATTCACAAAGGAAATGGGTGAATTTCTTAAAAAAGAAGGAGCCTTTGAATTCGAATTTACACAACTTCCCACCGTAGCCGATTTAAAAAGTGAGGATGGCTTAGTTCGAATCGTACATTGGAATCTTGAATATACAGACTTTAGCTACAGCTATTCAGGCTTTATCTTACATCGCGATCAAGAGAACGAAAGCACTGCAATGTTCAGCCTAATCGACGTTACCGACCCTTATACCTTAATTCCCGAGCAAGTTATTGATTCAAAAAATTGGTACGGTGCACTTTACTACAAGATTATTCCGGTAGAATATAACAACGAATTTCAATACGTCTTGTTTGGTTGGGACGGCGCTACGACGAGCAGCAATTTTAAACTAATCGACGTTTTAGTATTTAAAGGAAATACCGCAAAATTTGGAAGCCCCTTATTCGTAAACAAAAACAAAGTCCTTAAACGGGTGGTTTTTGAATTTGCAGACAAAAGCACCATGTCCTTGAAAATGGACCAAAAAAGAAATCGAATTGTGTTCGATCACTTGTCACCTGAAACACCTGCATTAACCGGACTTTATTCCTATTATGTGCCCGACTTTTCCTATGATGCGTATGTATGGGAAGAAGATCGCTTCATACTCAATGAGGATGTAATTGCGATTAATGATGCCGAAGACAAGGAATCCACTATTTATGTAATGGACCCAAAAACAGGAAAAGTAAAGAAAGAAACCTATAAATTGAAATGGATTAATCCAGAAGATAAACAGCACGATGGCGATATAAGTCATGTGGCGCGTACACCGGAAACAGAAAATCCATCGGAAATCACAGATCAAAACAATGAAACAACTGTTCCTAAGAAAAAATGGTGGGACCGAAGAAATCCAGATAACCTAAGCGTTACTACAGGAAAATATCGCAAAAACAGAAGAAGGCCCCCAGAACCATGATGAAACTCGGTGAATTTAACTCCCTATTTATCAATCGATTTACTCCGCAAGGAGCCTATTTGGTTGAGCATTTTCAAGCTGAAATCGACGAGGAAGCAAACGTTGAGGAGGTCTTACTTCCAACAAAATATCTAGCGCCTGATGCGAAAGAAGGTGACCCCGTTTCTGTTTTCCTAATGAAAGACTCTGAAAATAGACGTGTGGCTGTTACGGATAAACCGCTTCTAACACTTGATACGTGCGCCATTTTGCGCATCGTAGAAATCAATCCATATGGCGCCTTTGCCGATTGGGGCTTAGATAAAAACCTAATGATTCCATTTGCAGAACAACGACAAGGCGTAGAAATTGGTGACACCTACCCGATTTTCTTAAAATATGACGAACTAACAGATCGCCTGTATGGTTCAATGAAAATTAGAAAACACCTCAATGAAGCTCCCGAAAGCATTACCAATGAACGCGTTACCTTTATGGTTACAGAACATCATGAATTGGGATGGAGAGGAATCGTTAATCAATGCTACAGCGGTATGCTCTACCGGAGCGATTGCAGAATCCCGGTAAAACTTGGTCAATACATCACCTGTTATGCAAAGCTCGTTCGACCGGACGGTAAAATAGATTTGCAAATGAGTGCCGGCACGGTAGATAAATACGATGAAGCTGTATCTATGATTTGGGAGTATTTAACGGAACATAAGTTCCTGTATCTCACGGATAAATCGGACGCCGCAGACATTTACAATCAATTTCAATTGAGTAAGAAAACATTCAAGCAAGCCGTTGGCAGGTTATACAAGGACCGAAAAATCAAGTTATTCGAGGATAAAATTGCACGGATTGATGAGTAAATCCTACGTGGAGCAATATTTGCACACATACACAGTACAACCAAGGGGTCCGCTACCCACCCTATTCGATTTCCCCCATCAATATGCCCCGAATGAATGGGCGTTAACCGCTGCAGATCAGCTTCAAGAGTTAATCCCTAAGACCTTTGCGCACGACTTCAACACCCTTGGAAAAATGTTTGGCGTGCTGGTGGTTGATTCGCCTTTGGGACTAGGCTTTCTGGCTGGATTTTCAGGGAAAATTGACGAATCGACACAGTTCCCGGGGTTTGTTCCTCCAATCTACGATACACTGAATACGGAAGCATTTTTTAAACACGGAGAGCAGGAATTAAATGACTTAACTCGTCGAATCAATGACCTTACGAATGGGGAACCATTAAGCACAATCCAACAAGAGAAATCTAACTATGAATTGGATGCACAAGGGCAAATCACCGTGCTAAAGAACTCAATAAAAGTCAAAAAGGATCTACGAGATACCATACGAAATTCCTCTGAACTAACGGCGGAGCTTGAAGCACAATTAGCGAATGAAAGTAAAAAGGAACAGCTCATCTTAAAAAACTTAAAAAAGGAAATCCAAGCCACTTTAGAAGCACTAAACGCGAAAATTTCTCTGATAAATGATGAAATCACTGCCTTAAAAGAAAAACGCACCAATCAATCCATCGCCTTGCAACAAGAATTATTCAAAGCATATCGCTTAGTAAACTTCAACGGTGAATCATCTACGGTCCTCGACGTTTTCAAAGCCTTCAACGGCGATATCCCACCCTCAGGAACGGGTGAATGCGCCTTGCCCAAACTGCTCCACTTCGCGGCATTGAATCAGTTGAAACCGATATGTTTTGCTGAATTCTGGTGGGGACAATCTCCTGTTGGTGAAATCCGAAAACATGGACATTTTTACCCGGCGTGTAGAGCGAAGTGCGAACCAATTTTAGGGTTTATGCTCCAAGGGCTTTACGTCGCAAAAAATCCAATCCTTTCGACCCTAAACACTTCACCATTACGGATTCTGTATGAAGATGACTTTCTGATAATCATTGATAAGCCAAGTGGCTTACTGTCTGTACCGGGTAGAAGCGACCTTGATTCGGCTGAGGATCGATTAGCGCTAAGGGAAGGAAAAGGAGTCTATATAAAAGCGATTCACCGATTGGATATGGGAACTTCGGGTATATTGATGTTCGCAAAATCCCCTGAAATATTGGCAGCTATGCAAAGTCAATTCGCTAAGAACCGGGTTGCTAAAACTTATGAAGCGTTGTTAGACGGAATTCCGAAATCACTAGAAGGAATCATTACACTACCCCTGCGTCTAAACTTAGACCATCGTCCACACCAAATGGTCTGCTTTGAGCACGGAAAAAAAACGCATACGGAATTCAATGTCTTGGAATTTAAAGACAAGAGAACACGCATAGAATTCTATCCCAAAACAGGTCGTACCCATCAACTTCGAGTTCATGCCGCACATCCCCTAGGACTAAATTGCGCTATAGTTGGTGATGAATTATATGGGATTTCATCCAATCGCTTACATTTACACGCCAAAGAAGTTGAATGTTGGCATCCGGTAATTAATCAACCGATGAAAATTAGTTGTAAAACACCTTTTTAGGAGATTTGGAGAAAATGACTGAGATAGGAACTTACATCCATACGATTAAAGAAAAGCATGGTGAAACCGCATATAAGCAGCTATGTTTACTCTACCAACACCTGAAGCAAACCCTTCCAGAAGCAACGGAATGTATCAGTTACGGGATGCCCTGTTTTAAACAAGATAATAAACCCGTAGTTTATTTTGCAGGCTATAAAGGTCATATCGGATTTTATCCTACCGCTAAACCCATTGAACACTTCAAAGAGCTGTTAATGAGCTATAAAACATCCAAAGGTGCGATACAATTCAATATAAATGAGCCGCTGCCCATTTCGTTAATTAATCAAATTGTTGATTTCAACTTAAATTATTCAAAGTAATTACCACTAGAAAATCTAGTTTGCACGCAGCGTGAGGTAATAAAAGGAAAGCGCAACGTTGACTTTTTCATTATCTTTGGCCTCATTATTAACGAGAAATTATGGCAAATACCTCCGATATCCGCAACGGATTGTGCATTAAGCACAACGATAAACTATTTCAAATCATTGAATTTCAACACGTTAAACCAGGAAAAGGTCCTGCATTCGTGCGCACAAAAATGCGTCAAATCGAATCCGGAAAGGTCTTAGATCATACTTTTTCTGCTGGTCACAAAATTGACCCGGTGCGCATTGAAAACAGAGAATATCAATACTTATATCAAGAAGGAAGCGAATTTGTTTTCATGAATAATGAAACATTTGAGCAAGTAAATATTCCTGCTAAAATGATTGAAAAACCACTTTTTCTTCAAGAAGGAATGGTTGTTAATATCCTATTTCATGCCGAAGAAGAAACGCCGCTTGTAGTGGATTTACCGATGTATATTGTTTCTGAAGTTACCTACACCGAACCAGGTGTTAAAGGAGATACCGCAACGAATTCAATGAAACCAGCGACCATCGCTACCGGAGCTGAAGTTAAAGTTCCTTTATTCATTGATAATGGGGAAACGATTAAAATTGATACACGAACTGGCGTTTACGTAGAACGCGTTAAAGGATAAGCATGAAAAACACTGCCCTACTTCAAAAACACCTCCATGCGAATGCAAAAATGGTTCCTTTCGCTGGATACAACATGCCCGTTCAATATGAGGGGGTTAATGCGGAACATGAAACCGTTCGAACAGGGGTTGGTGTGTTTGACGTGTCGCACATGGGGGAGTTTTTCCTCAGGGGACCAAAAGCCTTGGATTTAATCCAACGCGTTACAACAAATGATGCCTCCGTACTTTTTGATGGGAAAGCTCAATACAGCTGTATGCCAAATGGTAAAGGTGGTATTGTTGATGACTTAATCATTTACAGAATTAGTCATGAGGAATACTTATTAGTTGTAAATGCCTCCAACATTGAAAAAGATTGGAACTGGATTTCTTTGCACAACACCGATGGTGTTGAGATGGAAAATGCTTCCGATGCCTATTCATTGTTAGCGATTCAAGGTCCAAAAGCTGCAGAAGCGATGCAATCTCTAACCGAGGTAAACTTATCCGAAATGGGATATTATACCTTCGCCAAAGGAACATTCGCAGGACAGCCGAACATCTTTATTTCTGCCACTGGCTATACGGGTTCTGGAGGTTTTGAGATTTATGTACCTAACGAAGTGGCTTGTGCTGTTTGGGATGCTGTATTCGAAGCGGGAAAATCCTATGGCATTAAACCGATTGGATTGGCGGCAAGAGATACCTTGCGCTTGGAAATGGGATTTTGCCTGTATGGAAATGACATCGATGACACCACCTCGCCCATTGAAGCAGGCTTAGGATGGATTACTAAATTCACCAAAGAATTTGTGGATTCCGATGTACTAAAAGCGCAAAAGGAACAAGGAGTGTCACGAAAGTTAGTGGCCTTTGAAATGATCGAACGAGGAATTCCTCGCCACGACTACCGAATTCTTGATAAAAACAATCAAGTCATTGGTAAAGTTACCTCAGGAACCATGTCGCCTTCAATGAAAATTGCTATTGGATTAGGTTATGTTGACCTTGCTCATGCGGGACAAGATTCGGAAATCTACATTGAGATCAGAGATAAAGGCGTATTAGCAAAAGTTGTTAAGCTACCTTTTTATAAAAAATAGCTCATTACATACGAAAGTATAAAGAGCAGCGTTATTGACGCTGCTTTTTTTATGCGCATACTACAACTACCCTCCTCCGATCAACCAAGAAACAAACTTATTGCTCAAGGTGTTCGAAACCTAACAGAATCAGAACTTATTGCATTAATCCTTGGCAAAGGATCACATCAAAAGAATGCGAAGGAACTGGCTCAAGAACTTCTAGTCTATTCCAAAAATGATTTGAGCCGTCTTTTTGGCGCCACACAGGACACCCTCACTCGTTTTCAAGGCATTGGTCCGGCAAAAGCATCCACCCTGATGGCAGCCTTTGAATTGGGAAGACGATTTTCAGCTCATGACCCCATCCAAGGTAAAATTATCCGTAATTCAAGGGATGTGTATCGATTTGCAAAACGTACTTTTTCGCTGCTTTCACATGAAGAGTTTTTAATACTCTTACTCAATAATAACAATGAAATATTGCACGCACACCGGCTTTCACGCGGCGGAATTACAGGAACAGTGGCCGATGGACGCGTTCTGTTCAAATTAGCCTTTGAGTTTAAAGCTACTGCTATTATTCTCTGTCACAACCACCCAAGCGGAAATCCCAAGCCCAGTGAACAAGACATTCGACTCACCATGAACTATCGAAAATTCGGGAAATTCATTGATTTACCTATTCTAGACCACATCATTTACAGCGATTTTGGCTACTTTAGCTTCGCCGATGAAGGTTTATTAGATCAGGAATGAAAATCATTACAATTATTGGAGCTCGCCCTCAAATTATTAAAGCTGCGGCGATTAGCCGGGCAATTCATACGCATTTCAAAGACCAAATCACAGAGCTAATTGTCCATACCGGTCAACATTATGATGACAACATGTCTGCCATTTTCTTTAGCGAAATGGGTATTCCTGAAGCGGATTACAACCTTTCCGTAGGAAGCGGAAACCATGGGGCTCAAACCGCCAAGATGATGGAAGGCATTGAAACCATCTTACTCAAAGAACGGCCAGACGCCTTATTGGTCTATGGAGATACGAACTCTACCTTAGCCGGCGCCCTTGCCGCTGCTAAAATCCACATTCCAGTCGTTCACATTGAAGCTGGATTGCGTTCGTACAACAAATCCATGCCTGAAGAGATCAACAGAATTACCTGCGACCATTGTTCTACCCTGCTCTTTTCACCTACTCAACAAGGAATTGAAAATTTAATTAAAGAAGGATTTAGCACGAAAATACATTCAAATGCATCCATTGATCATCCACTGGTTTTCAAAACAGGTGACATCATGTTTGATAACAGCATGTATTTTTCGAGTATTGCAAATGAAAAACAAGGGTTGGTTGAAAAGCTAAAACTCACTTCAGGAGAATTTATCCTTTGTACCATTCACCGCGATTCAAACACGGACAAGCCCGAACATCTAAATCAAATTATTCGGGGCTTATTGCAAATTCAACGGATTTCAAACCAAATGCTTGTGTTGCCCTTGCATCCAAGAACACGTAAGAAAATGACGGAACTGTTGGAGCCCGCAATTGCAGAAGAACTAAAGGACAACTCGAAAATTCAAGTGATTGACCCTGCCGGATTCCTAGACATGATTTCTCTAGAAAGCCGATGCAGCATGGTGATTACCGACAGTGGAGGGGTGCAAAAGGAAGCCTTTTTCTTTAAAAAACCTTGCATCATTCTTCGGGAACAAACCGAATGGGTAGAAATTGTCGAAAATGGAAACGCCCTACTCGTAGGTTCTAGCGAAGAGAAACTCATCGAAGCCTACCATCAGTTAACGAGTAAAAAAGATTATACCTATCCCCCGTTTTTTGGTGACGGTCATGCTTCCGAAGAAATTTGTCGTTTGATGATTGAACATTTATGACACTGATATTTGTTGAACAACTCACCCAGCGACTCCAATACACATTCGATTTTGTGTTTAATGCCCGTGGGCTTAGTTATGAGTTGACTACGGACCTAACATACTTCAGCGCTTCAAACCTTCAAAAATTCAACTATTCGGCACATTCTATTCCGGAGGTTCCTACCCTAGTTCCTTGCTCCTTGTTATTTGAAGAAGAGATTCATCAGATTTCGCTGGATAAAGTAACCATGGATGATATCGAGTTCATGTCATTTAATGATTGTCCGGACCTTGTAGCCTCTATCTTTTTTGTATTGTCTCGCTATGAAGAATTTTGGAAGGTGGAACGAGATGAACATGACCGTTTTCCTGCTTTTTGCAGCATGCAATCCGTTTTTGGATGGTTAGATGAACCAATTTGTGACCGCTGGGCACTTAGTCTTTTGCAATTTATAGGAATAAACTCGGTCCCGGACTCAGAATTCAACATTCAACCCACCTTTGATATTGACTCCACGTTTGCCTATAAAGGGAAAGGAGCGTTTCGAACGGCCGCTGGAATCCTGAAAGACCTTAGTAAGGGTCGGATTAATCGGGTTAAAGACCGAATACAGGTGCTTATTCAAAAACGAAAAGACCCTTTTGATACCTTTGACCAGATTACACAAATCGCGGAACAATATCCGGAAACGCGCTGTTTTTGGTTGCTTGCTGATTTTGGTACCTATAATAAAAACCTAAGCTATACGAATCCACAACAAGGTGAGATCATTTCTAAGTTGTCATCAGCATGTGAAATCGGAATTCACCCAGGGTATGAAACCTACATGAATGCGACCAACTTAGCGCTTGAAATTCATCGCTTAACAAGTTTAACGAAAAAAGAAATCAAAATCAGTAGGCAGCACTTCCTAAGACTTTCAATACCTGAGACTTACAATCATTTAACTGAACATAATATTCAAATAGATTACTCCATGGGATACGCAGAAACCACGGGATTTCGTATGGGAACTGCACGTCAAACCCCTTGGTTTAATTTAAAAACCAACGAAATCACCTCGCTGCAATTACAACCATTTTGCTATATGGATGGCACCTTGAATGAATACATGAAGTTATCTCCCAATCAAGCCATTGAAGAAGTTAAAAGGCTAAAAGCACTAGTAAAAGTATACGGCGGAACCTTCTCTTTTATCTGGCACAATGAAACGCTGGGCTTCAAGCATCATTGGAAGGGGTGGGAACCCGTGTTTAAGGAAAGTGTTTCCTACTCATAAAACTTGACCTGTAAGCCAGCCTTGAACCAACGTCCCGGCATTTGTACATAGCCCGCCTCAATGTAATCGGTATTAAAGAGATTGTTTCCCTCCAGAAAAATTGACAAACTACGTGAAGGATTAACGGTAAGTTTCGCGTCCACCAAAGAATACGTATTTCCTCCAACGCGATCTATTCCACGATATGCTGCGCTAAGGTAAACCCAATGGGTTAAGTTCATGGTTAATTTAGTAATCAACTGATGCTGTAATCCAGTAAAGGCGTACCTCGATTCTGACTGTTGTACTATATCAATAAACTGATGTGAGGCATCAATGTAATTGTAACCTACCGATAATTCCCTAATCATAATTATTCCGTTTCCATTCCAGCGGTAGTTAATATTGGTTTCAACACCTGTAAAAACCACATTCGAGATATTTATTGGTTTCCAAGGATTCGACATACTGGCTGTCGATCTAACCCAATCAATCATATTCGTAGTGTTCCGGCGGTAGACGGCAGCTTCAATTCCCAATTTCGACTTAAAGCGTTCTGCACTGCCAGAGATCATAGTACCCCACGCTACATTCCAAACCACCCCCAACTCGGCATTCGTAGCATATTCCGGCTGAAGGTCAGGGTTCCCAACGTTCGAATAATCCTGATAAAACAAATCAGTATAGGTTGGCGCACGATAACTTTGTCCAATATTCGCATAGATTTTTCTTGGTACGATCATCCGACGGGATCCTGGATTGAATGCCCCTTCAATGCCCGGTAATATTTTATGATACACTTGATTGTTCATCGCTAAATGAAAATAATGCGCATTTGCAATGAGCGTAAGTTTCTCGTTCAGCAAGCTTACCTTATGGTCTAGAAAACCCGAAACAAAGGTTCTGCTTCTATCTCCGAGGTTACTACTCACCAAGGATTCAGCTCTATACTCTGCCCCAGCTCCAGTTTGTCCCAATGACGAAGTATACTGTACCGTTTCTTCCAAGGTCAATACTTCAGACCAGTGTTTATTCGTGTAAAACGAAGGGTCGAAGCGTTTCAACCTAAATTCATCCCGATGCGTTCTAAGAGAAGCTTTAGTCAATAAGGTTAAATTAGTGATCTTCAATTCGTGAGAAACCCCTGCAATCGCCATTTGGGTGGACTCCCATTGATCAGGAAAGGCATTGGTATAATATCCATTGGCACCAAAGGCGCGGTCGGTGTATCCCGCAATCGCTTTTATTTCATGTACCTTACCAAGCGGTAAAACGGCATCATAAAAAAACTGCTGATTAACGAAATCTGAATTATACCAATACCCATTGCTTTTATCCAATCCTGCAGAAAAAGATTGCCTTAATCGGTTCACTGGGGCATTTACAGTAAATTGTGTACCTAGACCACCAAAACTTGCCCCAAATCCTTGCGCATTTATGCCATGGAGTTTACCCGGTGTCGTAACAAAATTCACAGCACCCGTCATTGCGTTTTGACCAAAAATACGCGTTCCAGAACCTTTGAAAATTTCAATATTCGAAACATTGGTTAATAGCACTGGAAGATTCAATGCATGATGGCCAGTTTGTGGGTCCACTAATTTAAACCCATTGATCAACACGAGATTCTGATCAAATCCCCCACCACGGATACTCAAATCTCCTTGTATGCCTTGAACACCGCGTTGACGAAAATCCAATCCCGGAACAAAGGATAAGGCTTCATTTACCGAACGTATCGGTAAGTCTCGATTTTGAACTATGCTTATTAACTGTATGCTTGATGTACGATCAGCATAATTACTAGCGATTCCTTTTCCATAGACCGTTACTACCTTGCTTCGAATGCTATTCAAGTACATGATTTTATGCGTCGTATCCGCAGGCAATCCCGTGGGTGAAGGACTACCAGAAGTTTGCGCATTGATACCCGTGCAAAGCAACAAAAAGCTGTAAAATATGTAATTTCTCATCGATACATTAAATTAATTTCACCCAAATTTGTGTCAAAAGTAAAAGGAATCTCATGTCTTCCCGGTAGAAAATGACAGAAATTTGACTTAAAATGAACGCCCGGCAAGGTGGAATAAAACCAAACATCCGCCATGAAATCGGTATTCTCCAACAATAATATTCCCTTGTGATTTAGGAAGTCTATTTGTATAACCTGCGTCTCATATCGCGCCTTACGATTACTCGATAGTTTGCCCAACAAGAATAAGCGCATTTCCTTATTGGGTAATTCAACCGTAACGACACGCGGAGAAGCATTGGATTTTTGCTGAAATAATAAGGCATGTTTAAAATTGTCTAAAGAAATCATATGACGCTCAGACTTTATCAGCCGAACCCCCTCTTTCTCAATGCTATAAACAGACGTACCAATTTCTTCTCCATGAATCTCCGTATTATTTGCAAGTAAGAATACTATTTCGGTATCTGAAACCACTTGTTTTAGGGCGCTAATGTTACTAAACAAATCACTTACCGCATAATGTAACGCTTTATGCTGACCATAAAAATCGACACTAGACCAGGTGGGCCCCGGCCAACAATCGTTAAGTTGCCAAAAAAGTGACCCCATGCATCGAGGAGCATCTAATAAATGGCCACCAATCGCAGAGGAAACGGCATACGCTTGGGTAAGTTGAGATAGGTAAACGAACTTCTTGAATGATGTTGGTTTTCCGAATAAGCGTTCTGCATGCCTCAAGATCATCCCATTACCCACGTAACTTTTTTGATGGTGTTTCATCACCGAAGAATTCAGGTTCCAATCTTTCTCTGCACTAAACTGGTTGAGGGTTGCAAATTCAGGAAAACTTTGAAAACCAAATTCTGCATTAAATCGTCCGATTTTAGTAGCAAAATCAGACATTGGGTCTGTACCGTGCCATACTCCCCAATAGTGCTGTGTTCCATGGTTATAAAAATCAGATTTACCCCAATTGCTTAACGGTGAGGTATGCACATAGGGTACATTTGAATACTTGGATAAGGTGTTTGGCAATAGGTTTTTAAAAAGGTCATCATATGCTTTTTCAATGGTGGATTGGTCTGATTTACTAAGTAAATATTGCGCCTGAAAACCCCAATTCTTCCAAGCCACATCTACCTCATTATTTCCATTAAAATAAACAACCGATGGATGTGCAGTAATCCTCGGTAGTTGATACTCAAGTTCTTCCTTAACATTATTTAAAAACATAGAATCCCCAGGATACATCGCACAAGCAAACATCGCATCATGCCAGACCATAAGACCTAGGCGGTCGCATTCGTTCAAGAAAACCTCCGTAGCATAATCACCTCCTCCCCAAATGCGAACCATATTGAAGTTGCTATTTACCATCAACTTAACCCAATCCTCCCATTCCTTTGTAGAGGTTTTTCCTCCATACATACTCGGAGGAATCATGTCGCCTCCCTTCATGAATATTGGTTTGCCATTAACCTCAAAGGAAAATGATGTTCCCCATTCATCGGTATTCTGATGCAAAGACACCGTTCTAATACCGAAGGTATAGGGAATGCGTTCAATTACCTGATTATTTATGTTAAAAACCAATAAGGTATCTTCATAAAGATAAGAACCCCCTTCGCCTTTTGGCCACCATAAAATAGGGCTCTCAAGTTCAAACGCAATCGATTGGACCGCTGTGGAATCGTTTAAAACCGACCAACCAAACTGAAGTGACTGAAAACGATGGGCAGCATGTCGAGCCTCTTTAACCAGAACCATCTGCATACTGGCCTGCTCATCAATGCTTAACGTATTAACTACAATGTGCTTTAGCGCATTCTCTTGTTTGACTTCAATTACAACAGGATAGGGAAAGCCCAAGGTATTTAATCTGGGGGCCCAATCCCATCCAAATTGATATTGCGGTTTTCGGGTTAAGGGTGCAGCTTTGATTTTTGCATTATCGTTAGGCGCTGGATAATGAAAAGACTGATTCACATAAGTGGTTTTGTGATAAAGCACGGGCGGAGTAAATACCGCCTCAATTTCATTGTATCCGAGCACTAGCTGATCTCGAATTTCGATGTGATACGGATGAAAATAATTCTCAGCTTCAAGGACGTTCTTCTTGTTTATAAAAATAGATGCATAGGTATCAATGCACGGGAAATCCAGTTCAACTTCGGTTGCATTGAACATATCCTCCGTAAGAAAAAAACGGCTTCGAACATTCCATTGATGATCCTCAATCCATTGATACAACTTCTCGTTTTCCCCATAAAAAGGATCTGGCAAAATCCCTTGTTGAAATAAGGCCTCTTGTACACTACCTCGCTCCCCAAGTGGAAACCATTCTTTTGAAATGGGGTGCTGAATTTCCCAAGAGAGTACCATCGACTTTTGGGAACAAACGTTAATTGCAATAAAACAAATAAATAAAAGGACCCCTTTTCTTACCATTTACGGTCATATTCAGTATCAACCATTTCATCTAGAGTATTCGTTTTCATGGCAAAATTAAAGCCGTTATACACAGAAAATCCGCCCACATTTCCCTTATTGTCGATTGCAATGAATCCACATTGTAAGCCAGTCAGGTCTTTGTTTTTACGAATAATACGCATTACCACCTCGCGACAAGCCTCTGAAGGTTTCATCCCATTCCGCATGAGTTCAACTACAATGGCACTACCTGCAACACGAATAATGGCTTCTCCGAGTCCCGTTGCCGTTGCAGCTCCCACTTCATTATCAACAAAGAGTCCCGCACCAATAATTGGTGAATCCCCTAACCGACCTGGCATCTTATAGGCCCAACCGCTGGTTGTACATGTTCCCCCAAAGTTTCCATTCGCATCTCTGGCAATTAAACCAATTGTATCATGGTTTTCATGATTGATTTTTGGTCGTTTGAATAGGTCTTTATTCTCTTTTTTCCATTCGAGGTAATCTTTTTTCACCTCAGGAATTGGCGTTTTAATGGTTTTAAACCCTTGATCCAAGGCAAACTGTTTAGCGCCAGCCCCGACCAACATGGCGTGAGGAGTTTTTTCCATTACTGCTTTGGCTACTGCCGCGGGATGAGCAATTCCTTCTAAAAATCCAACCGATCCGCTTCTACCGTCTCCATCCATACAGCATGCATCCAAGGTAACATGCCCTGTACGATCCGGCCTACCTCCTACACCAACACTTCGATTAGTTATATCTGATTCAGTATGCATTGCCCCAGCCACCGTAGCATCTAAGGCGCTCCCTCCCTGCTCCAAGACTTTCCAACCGGCTCGATTTGCCTCTAAGCCATGAATCCAAGTGGAAATGATTAGCGGACCTTCGATCCGTTCCTCAAACATATACGAAGGAAGCATTGCGCCTTTTACGGGTTCAATCATACCCGCTGCCACCAACAAGGATCCGGCTTGAATAAATTTCCTACGATCCATAGCTTATCGTTTTTTCTTTTTTTGTTCTGCGCCAAGCCAATCCTGAAAAACCTTTGCATTTCGTAGATGCTCTGCGCCACTTACCGCAAAATTATGACGACCCGAATAATCAGGTTTTGCACACATATAGAGGTAATTAACTCTTGGAGCATTTAAAACTGCATCTAATACGGCAGTGGAAGGCAAGTTGATTGGTCCGGGCGGCAAGCCTTTTACGAGGTAGGTATTGTATGGGCATACAATATTTCGGTGAACGGCTAACAAGCGTTGCACCCCATCCAATTTATCACCCCAACAAAATTTAAAGGTTGGATCAGATTGCAATTTCATTCCAGTTCGAACGCGATTCAAATACAAGCCAGCAATCGTAGGCCATTCATCAGCATTGACCGATTGTTCGGCATAAACGATGCTTGCCAAGGTCGTTACTTCGCTTGGAGAATTCAAGCCGATAGCTTTCATTTTTGATTTTCTTGCATCAGTCCAAAACAATTTGAATTCATCGGCCATACGCTGTGTAAAGGCCTTTTCATCGGTATCGTAATAGAGCTTGTAGGTGTTTGGGATAAACAGGGCGGGTAACTGTTCCACGGTAAACCCATACTTCGTTAAGGTGGAACCTGAAAGTAAATGGGAAATCAATTTTGAACTATCCAGATCAAGGCATGCGGATACTTTTCCTGCCATTTGATAGATGGTTTTGCAATTATTGAAGGTCACAGGAACCTCTATTTCAGCGTTCCCATTTCCAGCTGAATTTATGGTAAATCCATTGAGCAAGGTTCGAAATGAGGTGTGAGGTTGAATTTCATACATCCCAACTGCAATGCGGTTTTTATTTAAATTCTTGTAGGAGGCTACTTTTAAAAAAGCGTCTTTATCCGTAATTAAGCCCTCTTTTTCCAATTGGGAGGCCAAAACTTCGGGCGAAGTAGGTGAACTAATTAGAAAGGCGATATTTTCTGAATTTGTGGTGGTAGACATACCCGACCAAAGCACAAGCAGTTTAGGCAGAAGCACTAAGAAAACAATAAGTAGAAGGCTAGCTGCAACCGTTAAATAGATTCCTCTTTTTGATTTTTTAAACATAATTGAAACGCAATTTCATCTATTAATTTTCCATTGTAAATATACCACTCCTTCCGAATTCCTACCTCCCGAAATCCTAACTTTCGAAAGAGGTTTAAACTGGGTACGTTGTCTGATTGCACAAAACATTGCAGGTTTCGCAACTCTAATTCATCGCGGCAATAGGCAATACACATCGAAAGTGCCTCACTAGCAATACCTTTTCCACGGTCGGCATCATCTGCAATTAAAATTCCTACAGTGGCAAATCCATGCTTAAAATTTACATCGAATAAATCAATGGTACCAACCGGTTTACCCGATTCGTTGCGGTCAATCATTAAACGTACCTGTCCTGAATTCCGAAGGTTAGAAAACTGTTCAATAAGTTGATGTATATTGTGCATGGAGAACGGAACCTCAGTATGGCTTACCCGCCAATTCAAGCGATTATTTTCCCAGATAAATAAGGTAGATGCATCGTTGGGCTCTACTGCTCTAAGGGAAACCGTTAAACCATTTAAAAAGCTCATAACAGGACTATTTCTCCATTAAACACGTTGGACGCAGGACCAAGTAACCATATGTGTTCAAAGCCGGATTCATTTCGATTAAAACGAACTGCTAATTTCCCACCCTTTGCATTAACAACTACAGTTCCTTGGGTAAGTTCATTTCGAAATGCTAAGAATAAGGCACATGCAGTTGCGCCTGTACCACAAGCCAAGGTCTCCCCTTCTACGCCGCGTTCATAGGTCGAAATATCAATTTCATGGCTTGATTTAACTTGAACCAAATTTACATTTACTCCGTCCTTTTCATATTGTGCTGAGTAACGAATTTCGCGCCCTAAATCCAGCGTATTCTCCGTGCTTAAATCATCTGATAAGGTAATATAGTGTGGAGAACCAGTATTCATGAGCGCTGAATCTACCCCAAAGAATTCAATATGGTTTACATCTCCCATGTGAATACCTATGGAAGTATCTTCAAGCGTATACTCATGAATTCCATCAATAGCATTAAACGTTTGAGTTGCAGCCTCAACTCCAAGCGCATTTGCAAAAGCAACAGCGCAGCGTGCACCGTTACCACAGAAACTTTTGGAACCGTCTGGATTATAAAAATCCATTTCAAAATCGGCAACTGGGGATTCATTAAGAAAGATAAGTCCATCGGAACCAATGCCGTAATGGCGATTGCACATCCATTGTATTTGATCAATTCCCAAGGTGTTATGCTTACCACTACGGTTATCAATCATGATAAAATCATTTCCAGCGCCTTGGTATTTTTCAAACTGAACCAACATGCCGTAAAAGTAGGAAAATGTTGTCAAATGTGCTTAACAATCTTTAACAGCACTCGTTTTACAAATTTTCATTCAGCTTGTTAATATTGTAACGTTTTAAAATTTAAGCACATGAAAGGAAAAAATTTGCTCAATGTATTATTGGTTTCGTTTTTAGGAGGAGCGCTACCTTTAGCCGCTTATTTAACCTATCAATCAACTTCTACCAAATTATCAGATAAGGTACTGGATGGTTCAAGCTATTATGCGCATCCTGTAGGCTTGAATGGAGAAGCATTGCCCGATTTAACAGCAGCTTCAGAAACAAGTGTTAATTCAGTTGTCCATGTAACAACTAAAGTTGTTTCCACTACATTCCAACGAGATTTATTTCAAGAGTTCTTTTACGGACCTGGCGCGGGCGGACGAGAATTCAAGCAATATGGTTCAGGAGCAGGATCTGGTGTGATCATATCCTCAGAGGGATATATTGTAACGAACAATCATGTCATTGAAAATGCGGCAGAAATCCATGTGATACTCAACGATAACTCAGAATATACGGCTAAAGTCGTTGGAGCAGATCCTTCAACTGACATCGCGGTATTAAAAATCGAAGGCACGGGAACCTTTGTACCGATGAAGTTCGGAAACAGTGATGCCTTAAAAATTGGAGAATGGGTCTTGGCTGTTGGGAACCCCTTTAATCTCACTTCTACTGTGACCGCAGGAATTGTAAGCGCAAAAGCAAGAAACATCAATTTACTCTCAGATAGAACCGATAAAGACGTGGTGCCTATTGAATCGTTTATTCAAACGGATGCGGCTGTGAATCCAGGAAACAGCGGGGGTGCACTCGTAAATACTAAAGGAGAATTGGTTGGAATCAACACCGCGATTGCTTCCCAAACAGGCGCATATTCTGGATATTCCTTTGCCATTCCTGTAAATCTTATGGAAAAGGTCGTTAAGGATTTAATTGACTACGGCTTAGTTCAACGTGCTTATTTAGGGGTACAAATCTCTTCAATCAATCAAGAATTAAAAGAGAAAGAAAAGCTACCTAACTTAAAAGGAGTTTATATCAATAGCGTGGTTGATGGCGGTTCTGCAGACAAAGGAGGATTGAAGACTGGTGACGTTATCCTAAAGATTGGAGTGAAAGAAGTCAATTCGCCAGCACAGCTTCAAGAGGAAATTGGAAAACGTAGACCCGGCGACAAGGTAGTTGTAACCGTTCGTAAGAAAAATGGAGATGAAGATGTGCTTGATTTAGTACTTCGAAATAAAGACGGTGAAACCGAATTATTAAGTAAAGAAGAAATCACAAAGAATTTTGCACTCGGAGCTACCTTTGTAGAATTGACCGATAAAGAAAAGAAAGACTTGAATATATCGTTTGGTGTTAAAGTAAAGAGTATCACGACCGGAAAATTGAAGTCGATTGGGATCAGTGAAGGGACAATAATCACCAAGGTAAACAACGACCCGGTAGAGAATATTGATGAGTTAACCAATAAGCTTAATGGGGTTAATCGTGGAATATTATTAGAAATTGTTACCCCAAGTGGCGCTAGGGATTACAAAGGGTTCGGACTCTAGGTTACAAAAAAGTTACTAAAGTGGAATGGTTGAAAAGTTGTTGAAAATCGCGAGATAAAAATTTTAAATTACACATTTTTTGATTTTACTTTGCTCAACAACATAATTAACTAAACATTCCTTAAATTATCTAATGAGACAGTTAAAAATAACCAAATCTATTACGAACCGCGAAAGCCAATCCCTGGATAAATATCTACAGGACATTGGCCGAGAAGAACTAATTACAGCTGAAGAAGAAGTTGAGTTAGCGCGCAAGATTAAAGCAGGCGATCAAAAAGCCCTAGAAAAACTAACCAGAGCTAACCTTCGATTCGTTGTATCTGTTGCTAAGCAATATCAAAATCAAGGACTTACCCTACCCGACTTAATTAACGAAGGGAACTTAGGTCTGATTAAAGCAGCACAAAAATTTGATGAAACACGAGGATTTAAATTCATCTCTTATGCCGTATGGTGGATTCGTCAATCCATTCTTCAGGCTTTGGCTGAACAAGCACGTATCGTTCGTTTACCACTAAATCAAGTTGGTTCATTAAACAAAATAAACAAGGCATTCTCACGCTTAGAGCAAGAATTTGAACGTCCACCTTCAGCTGAAGAATTGGCAGAAGCCCTTGAAGTTCCAGAGGAAAAAATTAAAGAAAGTCTCAACGTTTCTGGTCGTCACGTATCAATGGATGCGCCACTTTCAACGAATGAAGACGGAGGAACGCTAATTGATGTTATGGTTAATAACGATACGGCTCGCACAGACTCTGGCTTAATGGCAGAATCGCTACAACGAGAAATCGAACGTTCACTTAGCACGCTTACCGATAAAGAACGTGAAATCATTCGTTTGTTTTTCGGCATCGGAATGAATCATGGCTTAACCCTAGAGGAAATCGGCGCTAAATTCAACCTAACACGCGAACGCGTACGTCAAATCAAAGAAAAGGCGATTCGACGTCTGCGTCACACATCGCGAAACAAACTATTGAAATCTTATTTAGGATAACATATGAGGCTGCGTTTTCGCGGCCTTTTTTTTAGTTTATTTTTTCATCATCAATCAACAACAACATGAGTGTATCACTTGGCTATGAGCAGGAGCTCAAAAATCACATTGAACAGGAACGCGCAGCTGTCAAACTGCAAGGAAAGGTAGGCGAATTACTATATGACCAAGGCATTGAATTAGTGCTTTTTCGCCACCACCTACTCGACGTAACTATTTCTGAAATCCTAAACCTGCACGAATATGCAGCAAAAGTTGTAAACAAACCTATTGACGTTTTTACAACGGCAGAAATGGCTGAGATTATCGCTTCGATGAATTTGGCCCCGTCCAAATTAGACATTGGTAAACTCGCTAACGAGTGGTCGACCGAAGGAAATGGAATTTCAAAACGTGAGTTCCTTCAAAATAAACTAGGAAGCTTTAATCAAACCAGCGCACCAAGTTTTGAGCCTCGCGATGTCGTGCTTTATGGATTCGGTCGAATTGGTAGACTCGCTGCCCGAGAGTTGATTCGTCAAGCAGGAAAAGGTCAACAATTAAGACTTCGAGCCATTGTAACCAGAGGCAATACAGATAAAGACATTATAAAACGTGCCTCCTTACTTAGTAATGACTCAGTTCACGGTGCATTTAAAGGAACCGTCAATGTTGATTTAGAACGCAAATGCTTGATAATTAATGGTCAGGTGGTTCAAATGATTGAAGCATCAGCACCAGAGGACGTTGATTATACAAAGTTCGGAATTCATAATGCATTGGTTATCGACAATACCGGTATATACACCAACAGAGAAACCTTAGCTCGCCATTTAAATGCCAAAGGTGTTTCAAGAGTTCTACTTACAGCCCCTGGAAAAGAAATCCCGAATATCGTATTTGGAATAAATCAAGGCACCTTGGATTTAGAAAATGAGAAGATTTACTCTGCAGCCTCATGTACCACCAATGCAATTAGTCCGATCTTAAAAGTTATTGAAGACAAGTTAGGCATTGAGAAAGGGCATATCGAAACGGTACATGCCTACACCAACGATCAGAATTTATTGGATAATATGCACAAGAAAGTTCGTCGTGGACGTTCTGCTGCTATAAACATGGTTATTACTTCTACGGGCGCAGGAAGTGCCGTAACCAAAGTAATTCCTTCACTTCAAGATAAATTAACGGCGAACGCTGTTCGTGTCCCTACACCGAACGGTTCTTTGGCAATTTTAAGTTTGGAATTGAAAAATGAAACAAGCATTGAAGCAATCAATGAACTCATCAAAGATGCCGCATTAAACGGTGATCTTGTCAATCAAATTTATTATTCGTTTGACCCAGAACTTGTTTCATCAGATATTATCGGAAATACATGCTGTTCGGTATATGATTCAAACGCTACCATTGTTTCTAAAAACGGAAAGAACGTTGTTCTTTATACCTGGTATGATAATGAATTCGGATATACCAAGCAAGTAATCCGTTTAGCAAAGTATATCTCCAAGGTACGAAGAGCCATATATTACTAACTCATTAAACACCGGTTGTTGAAAAAATAGCCGGTGTTAAACCCCTTGTTCTTTGATTAAGCGTAACTTTGTAGCATTAAAAACTATAGAGTAAGCAGAATATGGCTGATATTTTTGAAAAAATCCAAGCGAATCGTGGTCCAATCGGAATGCACGCTAAAGAATCACATGGTTATTTTACGTTTCCAAAATTGGAAGGGGACATTGGTCCACACATGAATTTTCGCGGAAAAGAAAAACTAAACTGGTCCTTAAATAATTACTTAGGATTAGCCAACCATCCAGAAGTCCGAAAAGCCGATGCGGATGCAGGAGCTAATTACGGATTTGCTATGCCAATGGGCGCACGTATGATGAGTGGAAATTCTGATTTTCACGAGCAATTGGAGCGCGAATTAGCAGATTTTGTATCGAAAGAAGATTCAATTCTTGTGAATTTCGGATACCAAGCGGTGGTATCTGCCATTGATTGTTTAGTTGATCGTCACGATGTAATCGTATATGATGCGGAATCGCATGCCTGTATTCTTGATGGTGTTCGACTTCACATGGGGAAACGCTATGTATTCAAACACAACGACATTGAGGATTGTGAAAAACAATTACAACGTGCCACAAAATTAGCGGAAGAAACAGGAGGAGCAATTTTACTCATCACTGAAGGTGTATTCGGTATGCGGGGTGATCAAGGGATTTTAAAAGAAATTGTAGCCCTTAAGAAGCGTTACAGCTTCCGTCTTTTTGTTGATGATGCACATGGAATTGGTACCTTAGGAAAAACAGGTGCCGGAACTGGTGAGGAACAAGGCGTACAAGATGACATTGATATTTATTTCGGAACTTTCGCGAAGTCTTTCGCAATGATTGGCGGATTTGTAGCCAGTGACGCGCAAGTGGTTGAATATTTAAGATATAACATGCGGTCCCAAATTTTCGCTAAGGCCATGCCACTTCCACTCGTTGTTGGAGCTCTTAAGCGTCTTGAATTAATTCGAACAATGCCTGAATTGAAAGATCGATTATGGGAAATCACTAACGCCTTACAAACCGGATTAAAAGCAGCTGGTTTTGAAATCGGACCAACAAATTCTTGTGTAACTCCAGTATACATGAATGGTTCTATTCCTGAATCCACCAATTTGATTTATGATTTGCGTGAGAACTACAATGTATTCTGCTCAATGGTAGTATATCCTGTAGTACCTAAAGGAATGATTATTTTACGCTTAATTCCAACAGCGGTACATACCATGGAAGATGTAAATTATACCATTGAATGTTTTTCTAAAATTGTAGATAAATTAAAGAATGGTGAATACATGAGTGAGACTATTGCAAAAGTGTAAACTAGAATCTATTGAACATAAAAAAAGGAGCACTTAGCTCCTTTTTTTATGACTATCAGGCTCATCTATCCTTACTTTCCGGGATTTGATTTCTTACCTTTTTGCTTTTTTACAGCCAGGTTCAACTCTTCTTTCCCCTCTTCAAAATCCATAAGTACGGTATCACCTTCAGCCATGTTGTGATTTATGATACCCTCCGCTAATGGATCTTCAATGAATTTCTGGATCGCACGTTTTAATGGACGGGCACCAAACTTCTCATCATATCCTCTTTCAACGATAAAATCTTTAGCTTTTTCAGTTAACTCTAGATTATATCCAAGGGTTTTGATGCGAAGGATTAATTTATCCAATTCCAAATCAATAATCTTATGAATATCTTCTCTTGTTAATGAACGGAACATTATCATGTCGTCAACACGATTTAAAAACTCAGGTGAAAATGCTTTTCTAAGTGCGTTTTGAATTACCGCTTTTGAATTCTCTTCTTTCGATTCTTCTTTTGCCTTGGTTCCAAAACCTACACCCGTCCCAAATTCTTGCAATTGACGTGCACCAATGTTCGATGTCATAATTAGAATGGTATTCTTAAAATCAATCTTACGACCAAGACCATCAGTCATGTGTCCATCATCTAATACCTGAAGCAATAAATTAAATACATCTGGATGCGCTTTTTCAATTTCATCCAATAGAATTATTGAATACGGTTTTCTACGCACCTTTTCGGTGAGTTGTCCACCCTCTTCATACCCCACGTATCCTGGAGGTGCTCCCACTAGCCGTGAAATACTAAATTTCTCCATGTATTCCGACATATCAATACGGATCAAAGCATCTTCTGTATCAAATAGGTACTTGGCAAGCACTTTCGCTAATTGTGTTTTACCAACACCTGTTGGCCCTAAGAAAAAGAACGATCCAATCGGCTTATTTGGGTCTTTTAATCCCGCTCGATTACGTTGAATCGCCTTCACCACCTTCATTACCGCTTCATCTTGTCCAATAACTTTTCCATTTAAGGCATCTGTCATATTCACAAGCTTACCTGATTCAGTCTGGGAAACTTTAGTCAATGGAATACCGCTCATCATGGAAACAACTTCAGCGACATCTTCTTCGGTAATGGTAATGCGGTTGCTCTTAGAAGATTCCTCCCATTTACGCTTCTCTTCTTCTAATTTTTCAGACAGCTTACGTTCCGTATCTCTAAACTCAACAGCTTTCTCGTATTGTTGCGCTTTAATTACTTCACTTTTCCTTGCCTTAATGTTCTCGATCTCTTGTTCAATTTCAACAATCTCTTTGGGAACATTAATGTTCGTAATATGCACCCTTGAACCCACTTCATCTAGCGCATCAATCGCCTTATCGGGAAGGTGACGATCTGTAATGTATCGTTCTGTAAGCTTTACACAAGCAGTAATTGCTTCTGGTGTGTAGGTAACCGAGTGATGTTCTTCGTAACGCTCTTTAATGTTATGTAAAATCTGTATGGTTTCATCAATAGTGGTTGGTTCAACGATTACTTTTTGGAACCGTCGTTCAAGCGCTCCATCTTTCTCGATATATTGACGGTACTCGTCCAGGGTAGTAGCACCGATTGCTTGAAGTTCTCCACGCGCTAAAGCTGGCTTGAACATATTTGACGCATCAAGGGAACCGCTAGCCCCACCCGCACCAATAATGGTATGGATTTCATCAATGAATAAAATTATGTCAGGATTCTTCTCTAACTCCTGCATCACCGCTTTCATGCGTTCTTCAAATTGTCCACGGTACTTAGTACCGGCAACCAAGGACGCTAAATCCAAGGAAACTACACGTTTGTTAAAAAGAATTCGGGATACTTTTCGTTGTACAATACGCAAGGCTAAGCCTTCTGCAATGGCACTTTTCCCAACGCCTGGTTCACCAATTAAAATCGGATTATTCTTTTTTCTACGGGAAAGGATTTGGCTTACACGTTCGATTTCTTTTTCGCGACCAACAATTGGATCCAAACGCCCAAGTTCGGCCATCTTTGTTAAGTCACGACCAAAATTGTCGAGTACAGGGGTTTTGGACTTTGAATCTGCAGGTCGTTTTGGAACCCCTCCTGCATCCTCTTCTTCGTCGTTATTCCCAGGGAACTCCGCCCTTGGAAATTTATTTTCTTGATTCATTGACATATATTCTTCTTTAAGATTTTCATACATAATACCATATTTATTCAGCACTTGACAGGCCACACAATCGTCGTATTTCAATACGGTCAATAAAATATGTTCGGTACCAATCATACTTGAGCGGAATAACTTGGACTCCAGGAAGGACTGCTTCAAAATATTCTCCGATTGTTTTAAAAGGGGAATGTTCGTAGGAAGAAAAACAGCATTCGTTGAAGATTGCTTGAGAATGGTTTCCAATTCATCAGAGAGCGTTTCAAATGAAATATCAAATTCTTTAAGCAATTCAAATGCTTTCCCCTCATTGAGTTTAATAATAGCGAGCAACAAATGTTCAGGGGCTACAAACTCGTTTTTCAACCGAACTGCCTCTTCCCTACTTATTCGAATTAAATCTTTTACTCTTGGCGAAAACTTAGCCTCCATCCTACAATGTTATAAGTGCAAATATAATTTTAATCTTCATCCGAAGTTCAATTTAACACTTATAGAAACAAGATTATTCACAATTAAGTTACAAGGTGCCTTTTATTCACATGTATGGCTCTAAATTGTTAGTAAATTCCTTAATAATCGGGTCATTTACGCAGGTCCTTTTGTTAAATTTGTGGTTCTAACTAAATTTATAATAATAGGGCTCGAAGATTATGGCAGAAGGTGAAAAAATTATACAGATAAATATTGAGGATGAAATGAAATCAGCATACATCGATTATTCGATGTCTGTTATTGTTTCTCGTGCATTACCTGACGTGCGTGACGGGTTTAAACCGGTGCATCGTCGTGTATTATATGGTATGCAAGACTTAGGTGTTTATTCAAATCGTCCATATAAGAAATCAGCGCGTATTGTCGGTGAAGTGTTAGGTAAGTATCACCCGCACGGTGATAGCTCTGTATACGATACGATGGTTCGTATGGCGCAGGAATGGTCCTTGCGTTATCCGTTAGTAGATGGACAAGGTAACTTTGGTAGTGTGGATGGAGATTCTCCGGCAGCCATGCGTTACACGGAAGCAAGATTCAAGAAGATTGCTGAAGAAATGTTGGAAGATCTAGACAAGGAGACTGTTGATTTTAAGCCAAATTTTGACGATAGTTTAGAGGAGCCAACGGTTTTACCGACAAAAATTCCGAACCTCTTAGTAAATGGTGCTTCTGGAATTGCGGTTGGTATGGCTACCAATATGGCGCCCCACAACCTTACCGAAGTAATCGATGGTATTGTTGCCGTTGTTGACAATCCAGAATTGCCGGCAGAAGAATTATTACAATACGTTAAAGCGCCGGATTTTCCTACAGGAGGTATCATTTATGGATATGAAGGTGTTCGTGATGCCTTATTGACCGGTCGTGGACGAATCGTAATGCGCGGTAAAGCAGAAATCGAAGAGGTTCAAGGACGTGAACAAATCATTATCACCGAGATTCCATATCAAGTGAACAAGGCTGAAATGATTAAAAAAATCGCCGAGCTTGTAAACGATAAAAAGATTGAAGGAATTTCTGATTTACGCGATGAGTCAGACCGTAACGGGATGCGCGTTGTGGTGGAAATCAAGCGTGATGCAATCGCCAACGTAGTATTAAACAAATTATATAAGTTTTCCTCGTTACAAACCTCATTCTCAGTTAATAACATCTGTTTAGTAGACGGTAGACCGCGCTTATTAAACTTACGCGAAATCATCGACCAGTTTATTTTATTCCGTCACGATGTGGTGGTTAGAAGAACGCGTTATGAGCTTAGAAAGGCCGAAGAGCGCGCACACATTTTAGAAGGATTAATTATTGCGTCGGACAACATTGATGAAGTAATTGAAATCATCAAAACATCTGACAGTCCGGATCATGCACGTGAACGCTTATCTGATCGATTTGGATTAAGTGAAATTCAAACGCGTGCGATTGTTGATATGCGTTTACGTCAGTTAACTGGTCTTGAGCAAGACAAGCTTAGAAGTGAGTACGAAGAGCTCATGAAATTAATTGCTGATTTAAAAGACATTTTAGATCGTGAAGAGCGCAGAATGCAAATCATCAAGGACGAGTTGTTAGAAATTAAAGCGAAATACGGAGATGCTCGTCGTTCATCCATTGAATATGCGGCATCAGAAATGCGCATGGAAGATTTAATTGCGGATGAAGAAGTGGTCGTTACGATTTCTCATGCTGGGTACATTAAGCGTACAAACCTGAATGAATATAAAGTTCAGAATCGAGGCGGTATGGGATCAAAAGGATCTACCACCAGAGATAAAGATTTCTTAGAGCATTTATTTGTCGCTACCAACCATAATTACTTATTGATATTCACGGAGAAAGGACGTTGTTTCTGGATGCGTGTGTATGAAATTCCGGAAGGGAATAAATTATCGAAAGGAAGAGCCATTCAGAACTTGATTAATATTCCTCAGGACGATAAGGTTAAAGCGTATGTAAAAGTTCAGGATTTAACAGATAAGGAATACATCAATAATAACTTTATTATCATGTGCTCTAAGCACGGGGTGATTAAGAAAACGTCGCTTGAGGCCTATTCTCGTCCGCGAACCAATGGAATTAATGCCATTACGATTCGTGAAAACGACGAATTATTAGAAGCGAAATTAACGAATGGAACGAACGAGATTGTTTTAGCAACTTCATCAGGTCGCGCGATTCGATTCAATGAATCTACCGTACGTCCAATGGGTAGAAATGCCTCAGGTGTTCGTGGTGTTACCTTAGGAGGTGGTTCAGACGAAGTCATTGGAATGATTTGCGTAGAAGACATTTTCTCAACCATCTTGGTGGTGTCTGAAAAAGGATTTGGCAAACGAACCTACTTGAATGACCCAGAAGATAAAGAACCGGTATATCGCATTACCAACCGTGGCGGTAAAGGGGTTAAAACCTTAAATATCACGGAGAAAACGGGTAAATTACTTTCGATTCAAAACGTATTCGACGAAGACGATTTAATGATCATTACTAAATCTGGTGTTACCATCAGAATGCATGTCGACACGATTCGAACGATGGGTAGAGCAGCTCAAGGAGTTAAATTAATTAACTTGAAAGGGAATGCCGAAATTGCTGCTATTGCACGCGTACCGCGAAGCGAGGACGAGGATGAGGACGAAGAAGTGATTGATGCAGACAATAATGGCGATATCTTAAGCAACGATGGTATGAATGTTGATGAACAAGATGCCGATTCTACAGATGAACCAAACGATAACGAATAATAATTTTATGAAAAAAATCAGTCTTCTGGTAGCTTTAATGTTTGTTGGAGCTTCCTTCCTTGCACAAAAGTCTAGTATTACTGACGCGGCGCTTAAGTATAAAAAATACAACCTTATGGGGAGTATGGAAGAAAACAAAAAAGCCCTATCTGGTGCAAAAGCAGATATAGATTTAGCGGCTGTAAATACCGAAACAGTTAATGACCCATACATGCACCGTTATCGAGGAATAATATATTTCGGTTTAATGGAATTGGCTACAATGGAAGCGGCTATGTCTGGCGCTCAACCGGATGAAAATCTAATCAAAGAGTACGATGCCAAAATCAAAGAGAGTTTCAATTTCGTATTGAATGCACCGAAAGCAAAAACAGACAAACAAGAAGTCTTAAATTTTATTAATGCAAAATCTCAGTTTGTTTTTGAAAATGGTCTTGCAATGTTCAATGCAAAAAACTACGAACAAGCAACCCAAATGTTTATTGGCGCTTATCAAATCTCCAAATACATTAATGTAGAAAACGAAGAAGCCAAAGGAAACACGATGTTAAGTTTTGTTCGTGCCACGGACACCTTGATTAAACAGAAAAAATTGGACGAGGCAAGCAAACTTGGTGACTTAGTATATTCAAGTGTTCCTAAAAATATTGAAATATTAATTTCCTTGATTAATATAAACCTTCAAAAAAATGACATCGTAACCACTGAGAAATATTTGAATGAAGCCACATCCATGGATACCACAAATAAATCCCTGTATGTTGTCCTTGGCACTTCTTTAATGGAGTTAAAACAATCGGAGAAGGCAGAACAAGCATTTCTCAAGGCATTAAAAATTGATCAATTTTATCCAGATGCTGTTTATCAGTATTGCACTTTTATGTTCAATTGGTCAAGAGACTTATCAAATGCAGCTTCTGATTTAAATCCAAAAGATCCAAACATTCCAAAAATGCAAAAAGACGCATTGGATATCATGAATCGTATCCCAATGTATCTAGATCCATATTTAGAAAAGAACCCAAGCGACAAAACCGCATTGGAAATTGGCTGGAAAGTTTATTACATGCTTGAAAACGAAACCAAATCGGCAGAACTCAAGAAACGATGGGAAGCCATTAAATAAGGTAAAGCCTCGCTTAAGCGGGGCTTTTTTTATAATTACTTTGTCCGTTGAGTCGTATTAAATTTGTATTTTTGAACTATGTCATTTGTGCATCCAGGGTATTTATGGTTTCTCAGCCTGCTTGCCATCCCCATTATTCTGCATCTTTTTCATTTCCGACGCTTTAAGCGATTTTATTTCCCTTCACTGAAATACTTGAAGGAACAAGAACAGGAAAAGAAATCGGTTAAAAAACTTAAACGTTTACTTATTCTTTGTGCGCGGCTTCTTGCAATAGCAGCGCTCGTAATTGCCTTTGCTCAACCCTTCTTCAAACAAGTAGAGGAAACAAAAAGCGGAATCCCGGTTACTGCAATTTATATTGACAATTCACTGTCCATGAGCGCTAAAGGAACCGAAGGAGAATTGTTGTCCGAAGCGCGCGAGATTGCTAAAAAAATCATTGCAAAAAGTGCAGGCAATACACGTTTCTTTATTACAACGAATGAATTCTCTGGTGTTGAACGAAAATTACACTCAAAAGCCACAGCCGTTGAAGTAATAGATAAGATAACTCTTAATAAAACACCCCGAGACTTAGATCAGGTAATTGAATGGCAAAACGATTATTTAAATCGGTATCACCGTGAAGTAAGCAGCATCGCAAAAGTTAATCGAGTCGTCTTGTCTGACTTTCAAAAAAGTACAGGAACCCTGTCTTCGTATAAACAAGCCAAAACCGCATGGATAGACCAATCGTTTCTCGTTCAGTGCTTACCGCAAAATACTGACAATGTATTTGTAGATTCCATATGGATGGACAATCCAGTGCATAAACCAGGGCAATCGTGTAAAGTGAATTTTCGAGTGAAAAATGTGGGTAAAAATGACCTAACGGATGTCCAAGTAACAGTGCTTTTTGATGGAAAAACACGCATGACCAACCTTTCCATAAATGCAGGAAGTAGCGCAACAAGCCACATGTTCTTCACCCCAACCACCCCGGGATATATCGAAGGAAAAGTTAGCGTGGCAGACCGGAACATCACCTTTGATGATGACTTTTATTTCACAAACGAATTATCCAAAGAAGGACATGTGGTAATAATTAACGGGGAGTTTGGAGAATCAAGCACAGAAAAAGTATTTTTAACGGAACCCTTTTACACGGTTGAAACCTGCACCGAATTTTCGTTCAATAAAAGACTTTTAAATCAAGCGGATTTATTAATTCTGAACGGAATAAATGAACTTCCTTCGGGCTTAATTTCAGACATCTCCTCATTTTTAGCACAAGGCGGAAGTGTTTTTTGTATTCCTGGAAGCGAGATTAAACTAACGGATTATACGCAATTGTTAAAAACTGTTGGGCTATCAGGATATAATGGAAAAGTCACCACCGGGAATCAACTTTCTGAGATTTCCTATGCAAGCAAGTTCTTTAATGGTATGTTTGATAAACAACAAAAATCCTTGAATTTACCTTTATTGAAAAGTGTTTACGCAATCAAGAATTATCGTCAAGCGAACGCCGAAGTACTGCTAAAATTGAGAAACCAGTTGCCATTGATGCTTGCTATAAAACAAAAAGGCATGTTTTATCTATTAAATACTGACCTGAGTAAAGCAAACGGTGGGTTCACCGCCAATGCCCTATTTCCATCCATTTTATTGCGAAGCGCAGAACTTAGCCTTCGCTCCCTCCCTTCCTATTTCACTATTGGATCAGCAGGAGTCCTCGAAATACCGAGCAACACCAATCAAGATGTTCCCTTAACACTCAATTCAAAAAATAGCTCATTCATTCCCAAGCAAATTAACACCGATGGAATAATACGCTTACAATTGAATCAACCTGAACTTAATGAGCGAATTGGCGAAGGTTTTTACACGATTAAATCATCACAGGCCCTAGGAAAAATTGCGTTCAATTTAAATAGAAGCGAATCACAAACCGCTTTACTCTTAATTGGTGACATTGAAAATCAATTTAAAAACGCCGGTTTTACGAATGTAAAGGCTCTATCTATGAGTACAGGGAATTCTACTTTTGAATTGGCAATGGAAAAACCTAATTCATTTTGGCGTACTTTTGTTTTATTGGCTATGCTTTTCTTACTGATAGAAATGGCCTTACTAAAATTCTGGAAATCATGAAGGTTCTTTTAAAATCAGCACGTATTACGGATGTTGAATCACCTCACAACAACACGAGTAAAGACATACTAATTTCTAATGGACACATTGAAAATATCGCAACTTCGATTTCTGATCCAGACGCCATAATACTTAGCATACCCGAATTGCATGTTTCACAAGGCTGGGTTGATTTCAAGTCTGTTTTCTTTGATCCGGGATTTGAAGAACGCGGTGGATTAGCTCAAGGACTCGATGATGCAGCCTTAGGAGGATATACCCATGTAGGTGTTTTACCCACAGATCACCCAACCACAGACACTAAATTAGCTATTGAATATAAACGACGCATGGCTGATGGTCATTGCGTTCAACTTCATCCAATAGGCGCAATTACTAAACAACAAAAAGGAGCGGAACTCGCTGATTTATTTGAGATGTTTCAAGCAGGTGCTACATGGTTTTCTGACGACCAACACCCAATCAATGAAGGCATCTTAACACGCGCCTTACTTTACTCACGGGATTTTAGCGGTAAAATCATATTCACTCCGCGGTCAACGAACTTTGCGCCAGACGCACAGGTAAATGAAGGAATTGGATCCACACGAACAGGCCTCAAGGGTGACCCTTCCCTTGACGAACGTTTACAGGTAATCAAAGCCATAGAAATTGCATCTTACACTAAGAGCGCACTTCATATCTCAGGAATATCATCAAAAGAATCTATTGACCCAATTCAACAAGCAAAAGCCGCAGGTTTGCCAATAACATGTGACGTCCACGTAATGAACCTTTGTTTTACGGAGCAACAAATTCTTAATTTTGACACACGATTTAAGGTGCTGCCTGTATTGCGTGCTGAAGAAGATCGGCTTGCCTTAATTCAGGCCTTATCACAAGGTATTATTGATGGAATCGTAACAGATCACCGTCCGTTTGTACTTGACGATAAACAGGTTGCGTTCGATGAAGCCGCTTTTGGTGCGCCGCAATTACTTACAGCCTATGCCGCGCTATTGAAAAACACGAAATTATCAAGCGATATATTGGTTGAACAGCTTTCTTTAAAGAACCGCAAACTATTCGGAATTCCTTCTAATCCAATCCAACTTGGTGCAGCTGCAGACTTAACCTGCTACTCACCAAACCTATCTTGGCACTCAGATTCAAGTTCACGCGATAAAGCATGCAATCCATTTGCAGGTGAAATCCTTCACGGCAGAGCCATTGGAATTATCAACAAAGGCATTGTTATGCTTAATCATCCAGAGCATGTCGGCTAAGACATTCATTGCTCAATTCCTTAAAAAAGGAAATAAGGTGGGTGCCGTAGCGCCAAGCTCGCGCTTCTTGGCGGCTAAAATGCTTAAGCAAATCCCATTCGATCGTTGTGAAACCATTGTTGAATTTGGCCCTGGAACGGGAGCTTTTACAGGCTATATTCAAAAAAAAATGAAGCCTGATGCGCGCTTAATCATCATTGAGCTAAACGAAACCTTTTGTCATGATCTGACGCAAAAATTTGCAAGTCTAAACACAGAAATTATTCAAGGTTCGGCTACCGATTTATCCAACATTCTATCCGACCGTGGAATCCAACACGCTGATTGCATCATTTCCTCCCTTCCGCTAGCGATTTTCGATGAAACCTTGCGAGAACATATTCTTACTGCGGCCCATCAATGTTTGTCCCATGGGGGTCATTTTGTTCAATTCCAATATTCCCTTCAATCAAAGAAAGCCATACAACGTCATTTTAACCACATGAATTTGACATTTACCCCCCTAAATCTTCCTCCGGCATTTGTTTACAGCTGTAAAAAATAAGGAACTCGTTCAAAGTCCTTATCTTTGCGCAAAATCTAAGAAATGTTATCTGTACAGAATCTATCCCTACAATTTGGAAAACGTGTTTTATTCGATGAAGTAAATGCAAAGTTTGTCCAAGGAAACTGTTACGGCGTCATTGGCGCAAACGGAGCGGGAAAATCTACCTTTCTCAAAATTCTAATCGGTGAACAAGACCCTACCACCGGAAGAGTTGAATTAGAACCTGGGAAACGCATTGCCTTTTTGCGTCAAAATCACTTTGAATTCGATCAATACCCAGTTTTACAAACCGTAATCATGGGACATAAACGCTTGTATGAAATCATGCAAGAGAAAGATGCATTATACGCTAAAGAAGACTTTTCAGAGGCAGATGGTATGAGGACCGCAGAATTAGAAGGAGAATTCGCAGACTTGGAAGGATGGAATGCGGAAACGGATGCAGCTACTTTATTGAGTAATCTTGGGATTGACGAAAGTAAACACGACCTGTTGATGCAAGAGATTTCAAACGAACTAAAAGTTCGGATTCTTCTTGCGCAAGCACTTTTTGGTAACCCAGACGTACTAATTCTCGATGAGCCAACCAACGACCTCGACCTTAAAACCATATCTTGGCTAGAAGATTTCTTATTGGATTTTCGAAATACGGTGATCGTAGTATCGCACGACCGTCACTTCTTAGACACCGTTTGTACACATATTTGCGACATCGATTTTTCAAAAATCAATCTATTTACAGGAAATTATACGTTTTGGTACGAAAGCTCTCAACTTGCTGCTAAACAACGTTCAGATAAAAACAAAAAAGCGGAGGAAAAAAAGAAAGAGCTCATGGAGTTTATTTCCCGCTTCTCTGCGAATGCGGCTAAATCGAAACAAGCCACCAGCCGACGTAAAATGTTGGATAATTTGGACTTGGAAGAAATTCAACCTTCGTCCCGAAGGTATCCAGGAATCACCTTTCACCAGGATCGTGATGCAGGAAATCAAATCCTATCCATTGAGAATCTTGGTAAAAAGCATGAAGGCAACTTCCTATTCCAAGGCATTACCTTTACGGTAAATAAAGGTGATAAAATTGCCATCGTTTCGAGAGATTCAGTGGCTTTAACCCAATTTTTTGAAGTGCTAAACCAAGAAGCCAAAGCAGACACAGGTTCTTTCACCTTTGGAACCACAATCAGTACCGCTTACCTTCCTAACGACAATCACCATTTCTTTTCAGATAAAGTCAGTCTAATTGATTGGCTTCGTCAATATGCGCAAGGAGATGAGGAGCGTGAAGAAGTATATTTAAGAACCTTTTTAGGCCGCATGTTATTTACCGGTGAAGAGGCTATGAAAACCGCCAATGTACTTTCTGGTGGAGAAAAAGTGCGTTGCATGCTATCAAAAATGATGTTAGCTAAGGCAAATTTCCTAATGATGGATGAGCCAACGAACCACTTAGACCTAGAATCAATTACCGCATTGAACAACGCCATGATAGATTTCAGGGGATCGATGTTGTTTACGTCACATGACCAGGCGCTTGTTAATACTGTGGCCAATCGAATTATCGAACTAACACCAAAGGGAATGATTGATAAAATGATGACTTACGATGATTATATCGCTGATCCAAAAATCGCACAACTGCAAGAAGAATTATACTAAGAAGTATGATCGATTACCGCATTAGCCTATACCAAGCAAGTCGGCATCGAATCCAAGTTCATGTTACGCTTCCTACTCCCGACGATGAAACCATACTCCGAATCGCAGCTTGGCGTCCCGGAAGGTATGAAGAAGGAAATTTTGCACGACTCATTTCAAACTTAAATGTGTACCATGGTTCACAGCGCATTCATACCGAGAAAATAAGTAAAAATGAATGGTTAGTGCACACCAAAGATATCGATTCGATAACGCTAAGCTATTTGTATTATGGTGCCGAATTAACCGCAGGAAACACGTACTTAGACGAGAAATTACTTTTAATAAACCCGGTTAACTTACTCGTTTACAATGACTATTGTAAAAATTCGGAAATTAAATTAACCATAGAAATTCCTCAGGAATGGTCGCTTGCAGGACTTGAACACAAAGTTAATTGCCTACCTGAATTCTCAACCTTAGACGAGGCATTTGATACCCCGATATTAGCCAGTCCTGCCATTGAGTCATGTTCATACAAAATTTCCGATTACACCTTCTACATACATACAGTTGGGGCTCATGGAATATCCTCAGAACAACTCATAAAAGACTTCAAACACTTTACAGCGCAGCAAGTGCAAGCCTTCGGCGAATTCCCGACCAGTACGTTTTCGTTTCTTTTAATTGGTGTGCATGACAAATATTTGCATGGGGTAGAACACTTGAATAATACGGTAATTGTTCTTGGTCCAACTGCAGAATGGAAAAGTACACGATATGAATCATTATTGGCTGTGGCATCACATGAATTGTATCATGTATGGAACGTGAAGACGATTAGACCCCTGGAGATGTTACCCTATCGGTTCGAAGGACCTACCTATTCTCGGCTAGGCTATGTATATGAAGGAATTACTACCTTTTTCGGTGATTATTATTTACTTACCGGAGGATTGATTACATCGGAACGTTATCTTGAACTGCTTGAAGCACAAATCCAAACGCACGTAGATAATGTTGGCAGATTCGCATATTCGGTTGCGGATTCATCCATCGACACGTGGGTTGATGGTTATGTAAAAGGCACGCCAGGAAGAAAAGTATCAATCTACAACGAAGGGTGTTTAATGGCGTTTATTTTGGATGCGAAAATAAGAGAAGCAACAAATAATAAATCCACCTTGCAACACCTCATGAAACGCCTATTTTATGCGTTTGGATTAACGCAAATTGGTTATACCGAAAACGACATAAAAGTTCAACTTCAAGAAATTTCCGGGATAGATTTCAGCACCCTATTTGATCAATACATTCATGCAGCGAATGGGTATGAATCCTTGCTTCAAGAAGCGTTTTCTTTTTATGGAATTGAACTTCAACAAGAGGTCCCAAGCGAACTTTACAAACGATCATTAGGCATTAAAATCTTAACTAACTCTGAAAAAACATACATAACAGATATCGCACCTGGTAGTCCTGCGGATGTGGGTGGATTAGCGGAGGGAGATCAGATCGTTTCCATAAATGACCAAGGTATCACCACCAATATCTCTGAGGTACTCGCTTCCCTTGAGCACGAAATGTTGAAACTTGTTATTTATCGCCGTGGAGAAACCATTGTAAAAACATTGCCCTTGGTTCAACGGACCTTCTACCCAACGATGAAGTTGATAATGAAAGAAACTGATCAATACCAAATTAAAAAGAATCGTCAATATTTTGGTTTATAGTGTTGGGAAAAGTTCAAGGCTTTTTTTGTATTTTTGGATAAACTCGAATTATTATGAAAACAATCTACCTATTCATCATTTCTTTACCTTTTTTAAGTGTAGCCCAATCTTTTGATGCGACCAATGAAGCCGCTATTGGATCCTTAGCTTCTTTGCATCTTTGTGATTCAAACGCGAACATCCAAGCAAACATCATGGGAGCTAATGCCACATGGGATTTCAGTCAAATCGCTGGGATTTTCGGTGTTACAAAAGATGTTCAAACACTCGATGCCACACAAGATCCAAATTACGGATCATTTGCGGGTTCCACTAAAATGTATGATATCGGTGGAAACCTACAAACGTTTTATTCATCATCTGCAAATGGACGAATTTCTCAAGGTTTTGTTTTTAATGAAGTAAGCTTAGGCGCTGTGGTTGCAAGCTGGAATGTAGACCAAGAAAATCTAATGACTTATCCGTTAAGTTTAGCATCTAACCCACTAATTGATGCATTTTCTGGGACAGTAACATCCACAGCAACAGGTACCTTACCCGCTACAGGTTCATCTGTCACCATGGTAGATGGCTCAGGGACTTTATTATTACCCGGGGGTAATTCCTATACCAATGTAATGCGTTTTCATTTAAAAGATTCTGCCAATGCAAGTGTGTTTGGAACCAATGTAGCCTTTGTACGAAATGTCTATGAATATTACGATTTCACAGTAAGCAATATGCCGATTTTCATCACGATGTCGGTTAATGTGAATTCAGCCTTAATAAATAACAGCAGTACTATTATTTTGAGTAAAGACCAACCGTTAACGTTTGTGGGTGAAACCGAAATAAATATGCCTTCAATTCACCTATATCCAAACCCTGCAATACATGAAATTCAATTGAGCGGTGTTCATACTGGGGATGAATATGCAATTACAAACCTAGCTGGAATTCGTATGAATTCAGGGTCTTATAACGGATCCATTGATGTAACAAACTTATCTACTGGAGTTTATTTACTTCAGATTAATGGGCAAACGCTTGAATTCATCAAATAACTTCATTAACACTTTTACGGTCTCCAAATTTAGGTTGCACCTTGGTGCGCTATTGCTATTTTTTTGTGCGCAAAGCTTCGGGCAAGTTTCACAACAACTCACCCCAGAAATCCAAGCGTATTTATTCCACATTGTAAGAAAAAGTCCAATTCTTGAAAACAATGTCGGATCGGCATTTGAATATAGTGGACCCTTGGTAAAACTCCCCGACAATAGCATCAATTATGATTCTATTGATAAAATACTGACGGTTTCCCCTAACCTACTCATTATTCGTACGGATGTATTAGCTAAAAGTCCGAAAGGAATATTAACAGAGGCTTGTAATAAAACGGCCATGTACGAAATGTGTCGTCAAATACAAAAATATTCTGATGGAGAACCAATTAATTCACTCCCCCTTTTGGACCGATACTTCACCTTGTTTTTTGATCAGCTGCCCAATGAACTTAAGCGAGGAAAACTTTATGAACAACTCCTTAATCCGTTGGAAAGTCCCATTTTGTTGACCAATTTCTCATTGAACGAGAGATTATTTAATTTACAAATCAAAGGATTTACAAAAGGCTCCGAAAACAAACTGATAATTGATGCGCAAGGTAAAGCTATCAACCAAGCCATAGAAGAGCGCACACGAAGTCTATTTCAGCTGCTTGGAGGCAGTGCGAACTTATTCAAAAGTATGTTGATGGCTGCTGGAGACGGAAGCTATACCGAAGGCATGCTTCAGGAACGTGATAAAGATGAGAATGGTAGCTTTAATAAGGGTCTTCCACGTGCAATTGGACTATTTCCGTATGAAGTTGATGTCGAAAAGGATAAAAAAACCTTAAGAACAAAACGAATTACTTCCAAGGAATTATGGACTATAGGAAATCATAAACAAACGCAGGTACATTTTGATGTATGGGGTTACAACAGTACGAACCAAACCACAGTTATCGTTGAGAAAGGCGGGAGACAGTATCCGCTTTTTGGATCTCAAACCACGCGCTTCTTAACACCCGATTCAACCTTTTCCAAAGGAAGTACCTTCATGAAAGTGCTTAATGATTTGAATGATGTAACTTACAAGGAACTGAAAGAAGCATTGACTGGGAAAAATGGATTAAATGAACAAGTTGTTAAGGCGCAAGAACAACTGGGGGAAATCGAAACAATTATCAATCAAAAAGAAGGAGATTTAGGCGAATTATATAAAGAAGACTACCGAACAAAGAACCGCGCCAAGCGAAAAGAATTGAAGCAGCGAAAATACGACGACCCCAGCTTAGCCTTGAAACCAAAGACGAAAGCAAGAAAGAAAGCAAAGAACAAACACCAGTCAGACCTTGTTGAACTGTACGCAGGTTATGACGAAACGCTTAGCCTTGTTGAGAGTTTAATCACAGAACGAGATGAACTGGCAAAAGAATTCAACCACCGCGACAAGATTTATAAACGATACGTTCAACTTCTTGGCGAACATTGGATGCCTTTCACAGAAGTAAACGGGCTATATACCTTCGAGGACGGGACCACGTTTGATATCTTCACGCAAGATTTAACCTTTCCTCCAACCGACTCAAGCGAGCTTGTAGAGGTTAGGTTACTTTCCATCCCTGAAGACTATGAGGGAGAATCATCTGATGAAATTATGATGCACCTATCCATGGTGGATGTACGTCCATTTTTTGATGCAGATTTTGAAATTAATTTTGAAGACGTATTTGAGTCTGATGCGTATAAGTTTGAAGGCCGAATATTCACAGATAAAGACACAAGTTTTTTTAAAAAACTATTCGAATCCTATAGTAAGAATCCACTTCCTATTGAGTTAACCTTGGATGGAATGGGAATTGGGATGTGGAAAGACAGCGCAATCGTTCGCGATCCGGAACAACAAGAACAATCCTCCTACCCCGGGAATACAAAGGAAGAAAAACAACTGAGCCGGGAGGAATGGGCTTTTAAGTCACTTAGACATGCCGGTTTACAAATCAAAATCAATCGTTCGTTAAACATCCACATAGAAAGTTCAACGGATCCTGTAATTTCTAATTTAACATCCACTGCCCTACCCATTGAGTCTCTTTTAACGAACAATGGTATAAGTAAAAACGAATTGTTGTCTGTATTACGAACACGTTCGATTTTAATTCAAACAAAAAATGAATTAATCGCAAGCTGTCCGAAGTATCTCAGTACGCAAAAAGCCAAAAAATTCATTGATCAATTGGAAGAAAGCGTTGCACAGAGTAAGTACTTTATTGGAAATAAGGCCATTAGAATCCCTAAAATCAAAGAATAAGACTTACTGTAAATACTTTTCGGGAAAATTCAATAGGTACAAGCGGATTTTAGCTCGGGTTACACAGGTGTAAAGCCATCTTATATATTCTTGCTTTTCCATATTTTCAGGGATGAATCCATAATCTACAAACACGGTATCCCATTGGCCACCTTGTGCTTTATGCGCGGTAACGCAGTAGGCATACTTAATTTGCAAGGCATTAAAATATGGGTTTTTAAGAATGAATTGATAGCGCTTTCGCTTATTTCGTTCGTGCATATAATCTTTTTCTATCTCAAAGAAAAGTGATTTTAACGTCTCTCTCGGTAAGTTGGGTGCATCGGAAAACAAGGTGTCTTTAAAGCAAATTACTGTGCGTTCCTTATTCGGTTCACTTGTAAAACTAACGACCGCATGAATGAAATCAAACCCATAAAGATGTTCCTCTTTATTGATCCGAATGACCTCCATCATTTCTCCATTGGCGATTAATCCCATTTCAGAATCTGCCGCCCAATGGTAATTGTTTTTAACCACCATTAACCATTCCCCACGAACGACAGTTTCTTCATATTGAAATAGTCGGTTTCTAATTTCTTGATTCCACTTTCCAGCCCGTTTATTAGAAATGGTTAGCATTACAAAGGACTCGTCACCGTCTTTTCTTGAAGATTCCAAAGCGTCTAACAACTCTGACCCATTGATTGAAAATACTTCCCTCCCAAGGCTCGTAAAATAAGGAGGTTCGAAATCAGTTATCGTGCGCAGATGGGTAGCATTTCTTGTGATTTGTGAATCCGCCGCTTGCCTGACGACTTCGGTTAGGGTATGCGAAAAAACAGCTAATCCGGGGTAATGATGTTGTAAATAATCGAGGTGTAAAGCCGGTGAATCCGTTTGACCTACAGGCGGCAACTGACCAGGATCTCCAACCAGCATTAAGGAGCACCCTTCACCGGAGAACACATAATCCATTAAATCTTGTAGCAAACTACCTTCTTGCTGAAGTGATTCTACCCCAACCATAGAGGCCTCATCCACTATAAACAAGGTGTTTTTATACAAATTCTTTGCTTTTACCAACCCGCTACCTTCCATAGCATCTGATAAAAAGTAAATCAACTTATGGATCGTTCCTGCGGGATAATCTGCATACATAGCCATTACCTTAGCTGCCCTTCCCGTAGGTGCAATTAATTTCAATTTACGTTTCTGTTGAATAAAATTTGAAACGATGTAAGAAATCAAGGTGGTTTTTCCGGTTCCGGCATATCCTTTAAGCACAAAACATCGGCGCTGTGAATCCGCTTTATCAAAACGAATAAAGGTTTGAATGGCCTCTGTTTGATCCTTAGTAAATTCCATATGCAAAGTTCTTAAATAAAGTGATAGCGAATACAATCCTAGGGCTTAAGTTAAATTAATTGTAGCTTTGTGGATAACATGAGTACGTTCACAATTCTATATGAAGAAAACAAAGTTTCCCTGCTTTCTAAGGAAAACACGTTTCATTGTGATATACGTTCGAATACAGAGCCATTAATCTATGAAGAAATCAAAAGTTTTTTAAAGGACAATTCAAATTCTTCCTTTCTTCACGCACCCGATTTTACCCATGCAGTTGTTGGAATAAATCATATGGCAATTCCTCATGCAGTATTCGAACAGGCGAATGCAGCAGCATATCACGCACGCATGTACGACACCTTGAATGCAACGCATGAATTACAGAACACCTTAAGTGCAAATGGGCAAGTTCAATTGATTCATGCGCAGCCCACGTGGTTAAATGGATTTGTTGCAGCACATTTTAACGGAGAGCCAATTCACAGCATTCATTACCTCTTACTTTCTTCGTTACAGCGCAGCAATGGATACACGATAGATCTTCATTGCTTTGCGAATCTATGCTACCTCGGTGTGTATCGCGACCAAAAGTTGTGGTATTCCGATTTTTTTGAATTCACATTAATCGACGACATCATTTACATGCTTGTAAACATGTTGAATCAATATAAGTTAAGTACAGAGGGCGCTTTATTGCGCATAAGCAGTACTCACCCTACGATTCAACCAACACTGATTAATGCATACTTGGAACGCATTGAACCGTTAAATCTTTTGGCTATAGAATCCCGAGACATTCGTTCGCTTTTTGATCACATCGTATGAGAATCATTTCTGGATATTTAAAAGGAAGATCGTTTTCCGTTCCCTCAAGCTTTCCGTCTAGACCCACCACAGACTTTGCGAAAGAAGGTTTGTTTAATGTGCTCGGCAATCAAATGGATTTTGAAGAAGTGCGCGTTTTGGATTTATTCGCAGGAACTGGAAATTTAAGCTTTGAATTTATATCTCGTGGAGCCCTTGGAGTAACCTGCGTTGATAAAAGTCCAAAAGTTACTGCCTGGCTTAAGAAAAATGCGGCTTCGCTCGGTATTGAGGATAAAATAAGTTTACATACACAAGATGCCTTAGCTTTTGTCCAGCGCGCAACGCAACAATTTGATCTAATCATAGCCGACCCACCGTACGACCTAAAGATTCACAATGCTATAGTTCAGACTATATTTGAACGAAATCTGTTAAGGACTGATGGACAACTTATCATGGAGCATGGCAAATTTACAGTACTTAAAGAGGAAACAAATTACGTGAATACGCGTACGTTCGGTAATGTAAACTTTAGTTTTTTCAAATGAAATACCGTCGCGCTTTTTTTCCTGGTTCATTTGACCCCTTTACCAAAGGTCATGAAGCCATAGTTCACAAAGGGATTACGCTCTTTGATGAAATAATCATTGGCTTAGGAATACACTCAAATAAAACGCCTTATTTTGATACGGAATCGAGAAAAGCACACATCTCTTCCTTATTTATAGACCTGCCGGTTAAGGTGATAGATTATAGCGGATTAACCATTCGTGCCTGTGAACGGTATGAATGTTCGTATATACTCCGTGGGTTACGAGACACCAAAGACTTTCAGTATGAGCGCTCCATTGCCCAAATGAATATAGAAATGGCTTCGATTGAAACGGTTTTTTTACTGACGGATCTGAAGAATTCAGCCATTAATGCCACCATTGTTCGTGAGATACATCAGCAAGGCGGCGATATAAATAAATTCGTAACCAATGCTCATTTGTTAGTTAAGTAACCATGAAACTACGTTACCTGCTGCTTTTTAAACTCTGCATCCTATCCACTATTCTAGCCGCACAAGTTAGTATTATTGGACATGCACCACAGTTTGCTAATCAACGATTTTATTTATGGAAGTACGAAGATTTCATAAGTGATAAATTATCGCTTGTTCAAGATACCGTTGTAAGCGACCGCGGAATTTTTAAATTCAGTACAAAAGTTTCTCAAATTCAAAAAATGGTCTTAGGAAATGACCAATTAACAGCCTATTTGTATGTTCAGCCAAATGCAAAATACACGGTAGAATTTATAGCAGACAATCCCCAGCACAACAGCTACAATCTAAAAGAAGAAGTTGAACTTACATTTTTTGATTTAGATAGCAACGACATCAATTACAAAATTCTTGGGTTTCAGGCCTGGATTGACAATTATATGGCGGATATATTTGTAGAACGCGAGGTTAATCCCGGAGCATACGCTTCCAAAATCACCTTTCTAAAAATGTTAGCGGCCAAAGATATAAAAGCAGATACGTCCATGTATTTCTCCAATTTCATGCGCTATACCGTAGCAAACGACATTGATAATCAACGCTACCTTGGAGCGCCCTCTAACCAAGAAAAATATCGACAATACCTTGAGCGTAGTCCCATACGCTACGAATGCGATTTTTATATGGATTATTTTAAATCGTTTTACAATCAATATTTATCACAAATCGATTCTGAAATTTCGGATAAGTTATTTGCTGCATTTGCCGCAAACAATTTATTAGCAAGCGATACCTTGCTGGCGAAATGTGAATTCAGTAGTAATCCAGAATTGCGATCACTCCTAAGGATATACCTCTTAAAACAAGCATTGTCTGATGATTTTTTACCGAAAACTGTAATTCTTTCAAACCTAAAGAATATAAGTAAAACTTCTGAGTATCCGGAACATCGGAAAATTGCCCTAAATGTATTATCCCAGGTGGATTTAATACAGGTAGGAAGTAGTTTCATACTGGATGAACTTGTTGGAACTAAGGAACGTGTGAACTTGAGTGACATTTCGAATAAGCACATTTACTTGCATGCATTCAATCCATCCAACACCAATGCCATTAGCGAATTAAGTGCCTTAAAGAAGTTGATAAAAACGTATGGCAGTAAAATCGAATTTGTTACAATCTATGTTGAGAAAAAAGAGTTAAATGCCTCTGAACAACATGCAATGGATCAGATTAATTGGACGCGCGTTGGTTTTCCTTTGGAACATGAAATATGGACAAGCTTAGGCATTCGAACCTTTCCATTTTATATCTTAATCGACCGTGATTTTAATGTCATGGCAGCTCCTGCCCTATCCCCTACGCCAAATGGGAAATACGAAACGATAGAAAAAACCTTTTTTGAATTATCTAAACCGTAATTAAGATTCAATTTTTGCGGAAAGACCTTTGTCGAGCAAGGCAACACATTTGGGTTCAAGTTCTTCATAAGACCCGTGTTTGACCGCACATTTTCCGCCGTAATGTACAATATAAGCGCATTGTTCAGCAGCCTGCGGTTCATGACCACACACGGTAACCAAACAATGAATCACGTGGTCGAAGGTATTAAAATCATCGTTATAGAGAATTAATGCTAGTTCCTTTTCTTCTAAAACTGCAACTTCTGTTTTTTCGCTAACCTTTTCTTTCATTACTAATTTGACGTTACTTCAAGGGTTAAGGCCTCAGCCAAGTTATAAATTAATTGATTGTTTTCTGCCGATGATGGATAAAAATCGATCTGTTTACGAGAATCTTCAATTATCGTAACACGAAATGGAATTTGATTGCGTAAGGCAAAATCATGAAGCAAAGGAAATTTATCTCCATCTTCTTTTATGCTCAGTTTGTTTGGTTTTTCTTTGCCTTCCAAATTCAACTTAAAGTCTGAATAAAAAATTGCCAACAAGGGCGAAATCTCTTGGCGTTCTATTGGGGCTGAATGAAGGGAATTTGGCTGTAATACAAACATTTGCATTCGATTATATTGAGCCATAGAAGACAATCCTATCGTATCAATTTCTTTAGTAAACGCATAATACGTTTTTTCCGGTGCTTGAATCGCTACACCTTCAATACCCTTATTTACAGGCTCCACATTGGATTTAGTTAGATTCGGTTGTTCTTGTTTATATGCCAAAGCCACCTCTGCCTCTTTAAAACTTACTGGAATTCCATCTCGATATGCCACAATATAAGCATCGGCATACCCAAGTGCTTTGAGCGCTGTCCTACGTGCCTTTGCAAGGTTAATCTGATTGAATTTTCCGCTCGAATATTTATACAGCCCCATGTTCGATTCGTTATAAAACAACTCCGGCACATTGGCTAATTTCCCATTATCTAGGGTTTTCAAGGCAGCCACTTGGACAGTATAATAAACTTCTTTAGGGATTTCAGCTACTTGTGTTGAAGCAGATAACGCAGCGCTCATTAGGCTCCATGCCTCTGATTCAAGCTCTTGTTTATTTCGCACCTTGCACAATCCTTGTTTTTCATAATTCAACGCGACTTGATAGGGTATGCGCTTGCCATCGCAATATGCAACGATGAATGCATCCGAATATCCAGTACTACGTACCTGACCTCGTGCATTCATTGCCTCTGTTGAACTTGCAAAGAAACCCGTTAAATAGGCTGTTAACTCATTCGTTAAGCGTTCACCAGATACCGGAGTAAATTCACGAAAGAAATAATCAGGAACAGGCTTCCTAAAAACCCCTACTTGCACCCGAAACACAAGACCACTTGGCATAGAAGTCAAAACAGGATATGAATTCCCTTGTTTTTTCTCTGCATTCATACTGAAGACAACTTGGTCTTTACGGAATGATAATTGTCCTTCACCACCTTTGGGCGCTACTCCTTGTTCAATTAAATAATGGTAGGCCTCCTTTTGGGGTATCGCATTAATTGTTTTCAGTACTTGAGCCTCCTGTCGCTCAAGTTTTTTAATTTCATCAGCCAAGCCCACCAGTTGCGAAATAATAGCCGTTGTTTCCTCTGAATTAGTAGAGCGATAAAGGCTTAATTTCAATTCGTCAAGTTGCTCTATTACGTCTAATTTACTAGCCCTCAAGCTGGCAAATTCTTTTCTTTGCGTAACGTAAGCATCATATGAACCTTCTGAAGACAATTCACTAATCTCTGTATCAGTTAAGGTAACTGATTTTGGTACAGTGAAGAACGTTTCGGTATTAGGATTCGGAGAAATCCCCTGAAGTCCTTGACTTATGTCGCTCAGGTCAATATCCAAACGCTGTGCATCACCGAGTTTCTCATTCACCTTGGCTATCGATTGTGCTATTCCTTGCGTTAATCCTTCAATCTCTTTGTTCGTAAGCACTGAAGCAAATACAGAATCTCCTGCTTCCATTTTTAATTTAAGTAAGGTACTCGCAAGGCTCAATTGGTCCTTTAAAATAGATGTTTCAGCTTCAACCAACCGATTCTCATGTTCCATTGTTGAAATTACCCGTTGTTGTTCATCCAATTCATTTATGGCGCGAAGCGAACGATAATCAGAAGCCTCCTTGCTTGTTGGGTCCGTTACAACAGGCGTAGTTTCGGTAGTTTTCGGTTGTACTGGATTTTGTGCGCTGACGTTTGGATTTACGTCCGGGTTTGCTGGGTCCGTTACAACAGGCGTAGTTTCAGTAGTTTTCGGTTGTACTGGATTTTGTGCACTGACGTTTGGATTTAATTCTGGGTTAGTTGGGTCCGTTACAACAGGTGTAGTTTCAGTAGTTTTCGGTTGTACTGGATTTTGTGCGCTAATGTTTGGATTTACGTCCGGGTTTGTTGGGTCCGTTACAACAGGTGTAGTTTCAGTAGTTTTCGGTTGCACTGGATTTTGTGCACTGATGTTTGGATTGACCTCCGGGTTTGTTGGGTCCGTTACTACAGGTGTAGATTCCGTGGTTTTCGGTTGAACAGGATTTTGTGCGCTGATGTTTGGATTTAATTCTGGGTTAGTTGGATCCGTTACAACAGGCGTAGTTTCCGTGGTTTTCGGTTGTACTGGATTTTGCGCGCTGATGTTTGGATTTACGTCCGGGTTTGTTGGGTCCGTTACAACCGATGTAGTTTCAGTAGTTTTCGGTTGTACTGGATTTTGCGCGATGATGTTTGGATTTATGTCCGGGTTTGTTGGGTCAGTTACAACAGGCGTAGTTTCCGTGGTTTTCGGTTGAACAGGATTTTGTGCGCTTATGTTTGGATTTACGTCTGGGTTAGATGGGTCAGTTACAACAGGCGTAGTTTCCGTGGTTTTCGGTTGCACTGGATTTTGGGCGCTGATGTTTGAATTTACCTCCGGGTTTGTTGGGTCCGTTACAAAAGGTGTGGTTTCAGTAGTTTTCGGTTGTACTGGATTTTGCGCGCTGATGTTTGGATTTACCTCCGGGTTTGTTGGGTCCGTTACAACAGGCGTAGTTTCGGTAGTTTTCGGTTGAACTGGATTTTGCGCGGTTATGTTCTCCTGTTCAAATTTCAAGGTCTGAAGCGAATCCAAGCGAGCCTCTAATTGTTGGGAACGCACTGCCAAGGCCTCTTGTTCCTGAGGACTTGCCAAAACAAATCGATTCTTTATCACTTCATTCTCCGCCTTAATCGAAGAAATCTGATTACTTAGTGCTTTTTCGTCGGTTGAATTAACCAATAAAACTTGGGTTTGATTCGCTATACGTGCTGCTTGCTGCTGTGCTTCTTGCTTTTTTTGAACGCGTGCTACGAGCCCCTCCAAGGTAGAATCACTCAGTGTAAAGCCTTCTTTCTGAAAGGAATTCGCAAGTTCGGCTTTTATTTGTTCGTGTTCTTTCTCAGCAATTAAGGAAGAAATGGTACTTAGTTGCTTTTCTTTAGCTGCCTGGTCTGCATTTAATTGTTCTAATTCTTTTCGCTTCGCCTGAGCTTTTTCGTCGGTGATTCGTGCTATTTCGTTCTTTAACTGTACCTCACTCTTCCGAAGCGCTGTTAATTCAGCAATTGTTTGATCCGAAGACAACGTGGGTTGAACATCCTGAATGGCAATATAAGCGGGATATTCAATAAACTCTCTAATTGCTTCTTGATTGCGACTCAACACCTGAACCAATGAATCTTGATTCTCTTGAATGAGTGTCATCTTGATTTGGTCGCTTAATGCGTTAATTGAAGGCTCAACATTTAAGGCATTCCATGAATCGATATGCTTATTATTCCTTTCAGATGCGAGCGTATTTTCAAGTAATTTCAGCTCATACCTTTGAATTGAATCCAGCAATTGGATTAATTCTTTCGCATAGAATTGATTGGCTATGGAATCCTGACCCTTTAACAATTCCTTATATCTTGAGGCTTGATCTGAAAACGTTTTCAACTTAAACTCGACCTGTTTCTTCTGACTTGCAAGGTCTTCTGCTGTATCCTGTAAATCAAATCCCGTATTTGAAATTTCAATCAATTTATCAACTAAAAGTTCACTTTTTTCGATGAGGTTGTTGCCTCCAAGGTTTAATGCCGTAAGTTGCTCTTCTACGTTCTCTTGATCGATAGCATCTGTGCTAACTTGCGTTGGGTTTAATACTGGACGAGCATTTAGGGTTAATTGAGAAATAGAATTCGCTTTAAAAGCCTTCATTTCTTCCGTCATTCCACCTTTAAAGTCATAGCTAAAACCTGCCAGTTCATTGCCCTGATCCATGGAATACTTTACGCTTTGTTTGAAGATCACATTATCCTTTTGGTCTGGTAAGGATTGTTCATTTTCAAATATCTTTTCCGTACCATCGATATAAGCACTAAACACATACTTCCCGGCGCCGGGCAACAACATGTTATACTTTCCATTTTCATCGCTAGTGAATGGACCATATTCCGTACCGTCTTGGGTGTCCTTCACTTTAATTTGAATCCGAGTGTTTTTAGGATTAACCAAATCCGTGAATTGACCACTTAAGGCGATTAAATTTCCAGCATTAACGGCATAACTTACCTTAAGTGCTTCAATTCTACCGGTAGCTACATTCCTATCCGAAGCAAACCAAGCGATTGTAGCTGATGGATTTAAGGGGACAAAGAAAAAATCATCGGCCGATGAAGAAAATGGAAAATCTAAATTCTCTACAGTTCCCAGGGTATTGGTCTCGGGATCAAACGAAACACTGAATAGATCAAATCCTCCCATAGAATTAAACCCATTCGAAGAGAAATAGAGACGCTTCGCCTGGGAATCAAAAAACGGATAAACAAGGTCGGAGGCTGGCGAAGTAAGCGCTACTTGGGTGGGCTTAGACCAAACATCCTGACTGATCCGTTGAATGTAGAATAAGGATAATTGAGCGGGATCGTCGCCATAACTCGCATAAAACTTATAGGTATCACCGCGCTTGTAATAGCAAATCGGAACGTATGCTTTTTTCTTATCTGCTTTGGTTTGCAAGGATGGGTCGGCATAAATTTTACCCCCAATTTCCTCAATGTCAAACTTCTGAATGAACGTTTCTGCTGTAGCCAACTGCGCGACCAAGGTCGTTAGTGATTTGGGTTGTTCAAGCAACACATTTCCGTTGTTACAATATGTTATTTCTTTTTTAGCATTCAAGCCATCGGAAGGATTACACGCTAAATAGGATTTAAAAGAAGCGATTGCATCATTAAAGCGATAACTGAGGTGATGGATTTTTCCGAGGTAGTAATGTGCATCACAAAACGCAACACTTCGGTTTGCGACAAACTCGAAATACTTTCGGGCATTGCTTTTGTTTTCTGTGTGATATAGACATACTGCATAATGAAAATTATAACTGTCGGACTCGGGGTCTCTTGCCAATAATTGTTGAAAATCTACTTTGGCTGTTGCATATTGTGCTAACTTATATGCTTCAAAAGCCCTTTTTTCAATTTGAATAACGGATTGAGCACTAAGGTTAAAGCTTACAAAAGCAAGTATCAGAAAGCCTATGTTTTTTATTTTGAACACGTCAGCCAATGTTACATCTTAGATGCGTTAACGTTCATTCGTTGTTCTTCTCCTTTCCAAAGGCGCATAATGTTTTTACGATGTGCTATAATCACTATGCACGATAGGATAACATTAAACCAAAGTCTTTCCGTTTCTTCCTGGTGAAACAGAAAAAAACTAATAAAAGGCAGCATAAATGCGGCAGTAATAGAGGAAAGGGATACATACCGAGTTAACAGGAAAACAACTAAAAACACCAAAATACAGGTTACTGCCGTTAGGGGATTCAATCCCAGGAAAACCCCCAATGAAGTGGCTACGCCTTTACCTCCTCGAAATCCAGCAAACACCGGAAATACATGACCCAAAACACAGATACCCGCAGCGAGCATCAATAATACCATCGAACCTGTTTCATCCAGTAAATACTTCGCCAAGATCATGCTAAGTACACCTTTCGCAATATCCATTAGAAGGACCAAGGTTCCTGTACGTTTCCCAAGCACGCGAAAGCAATTGGTTGCCCCCGCATTTTTACTGCCATGTTCCCTAACATCAATTCCATGCAACCACTTACCTAACCATACTGCTGATGATATTGAACCGAAAAGGTAGGATGCAAGGAACGCTAGCGCAATTGTCATTTATTTTGCTCTTAAAAACTCTTTTAATCGGACCATTGCTAGCTGTAGTGAGGCATCATCGGTCCATTCAAAAGAAAAATCTTTTGATTTCCGTTTGTCAGGCTTCATTTCAGTGACCATGGTTTTCAATTCACTATCTTTAGAATAGACAAGCAATTTACCATCTTTTCTGTTCATTCCATAATCAAAAAGAAAATCTTTATCGGATTGATCTTTAAATGAAATCAATAATCCTTGATAAGACTTTTCTATTGCTGTCTGTGAAACTGCCATATTAAACTCCACTTCTTTTAGAATTGGTTTACCTTCAATGGCTATAATTGCACAACGAGTTTTTGCTTTTACTTCGTCCCCTTCCTCATCAATTTCAGTAGTTCCGCTTAGGGGGCGAGTAATCCAACCACTTGAGAATCCGCTTTCATTGGCTTTTGATTTGAAGCGAACAAAATCAAATTTCAAGCCTGAAATCACCAGGGTTTGATCAAGTCCGACCGGCATCTTTCTAAGTTTATCCTCTTCGTAATCCTTCAAAAGTTCATTTACTTTTTCTTCGCTGAGCATCTGTCGCAAATACGTGGAAAAGTTAAGTTTCTTCGAATTCATGTCCACATTTTTCTGACCTTCTAGTGCTTTTAATCCATCGCCTATTTTATCGAACACATCCTTTTGCATAGGGAATTTGATTAACGTAGAAACGTCCATCCCTATTTTCTTTGATTCGTTTTCATAACTGATAGAACCGAAAGAGTTTGCGCTTACTTCTCCTAAATTAACCCCAAAACTTATTTTCCCGAGGCCAGTTAAGGAACAGGTTTCCGTGTACATGGTGAGAAGATTCCCCACATCACTTACCCCACTCAATCTTGGCTTTTCACCAATTTGAAAGGTTAAACTGTTTGGGTTATATTGAACATACCCTGAAGAGGTAAAAACCACAGGATCATCGATTCCCTGAGTTTTTGATAAGAATGCAGGATATACAAGGACACTGTCCATCGATTCAGAATTTTTCCAAAGGAAACCTACCGCTAATTTCCTCCCCAGGTCATTAACCGGATTTTCTGAAATTGGAATCTGAATATTTTTGGCGAGTATTGTATCTTTAAAATTCAACCATGAACGGTCAAAACTACGGCATGAATGATTTAATTTGGTTGAGCCATCACAGTAAATCCCCGGACTTGCAGCAACAATTTTAATGTTACCAAAATAGTCGAACTCTTTACTCAATTTAAAATTGTCTTTCTGAGCAATTACGCCTTCCGCCTGAGTTACCGAATTGAAATATTTAATGGTCTTCATATCCAAAACGGTTAGTACACTGTCTCGATCGTAATATGGATATTTGGCATTTCCCTCATATTTTTTTCGAGAGCTTATATTGATGTTTGCATTGGTGAACGTATGAAATTTAGTCACAAAAGGTGCAACAATTTTAGCGTTATTCAAGGGATCCATAACCGCATTTTTCCTAATCGTAACTTTCATAGAATCCGGGTATATTTTCGCATCACCTACCCGCACATATTCAACCTTACCACAGAACAAAGTTTGAAGCTTGAGGTCGTAACTCGCGAGGAGCGAACGAAACTGCAAGGTATCTTGGTCTTCATGCATCGAGAAAAAATTGGATTCTTCCAAATCTGCCCCGGCCTCAAAGGTGGTTTTTTGCGATTTAGACTTTTCAAAATCCACATTCGCCTTATCCATGTACCAGAAAAATTTATCCATCGTACAGTAATATTGATTGGGTGGAAACTTAATTCTTTTGGTACCAAAAGAATTAAACTCCCCTTTTCGTGTTTTAAACGACACATTTGATTTCACATCTTTAGTTTCCATCGCCACGGGGGCCTGGCCTTCATTGATAAATCTATTTTTCAAGGCGAAGGAAGAAGTATCTGCAAAAATATCTTCATGTGTAAAACTAAAATCCCTTGAACCAAGGTCTGCATCTGGAAAATGAAGCATGCCGGTACCTCGCATTCCTTTAACAGATAAAATTACACTGCCTTCCATTTCGCATTGGTTGTTAAACATTTGAAGATTAACGCCGCGCCAAGCACTTGCCTTAAGGACTTGTTTTTTGGGAATGAAGGTAATCAACGCCGCTTCAGAAGTAACATTTGGGACTTTAACACCTGTATTAGATTCCTTATTAATGAACTTGGCAATTCCAATGGTAGAATCTGGTAAAAAGGTCAGTTTTTGGGAAATGGCTGTAGCGGTACTGTAATTGATAGTTCCAGCGCCTTGAAGTCCATTATGCGACAAAATCACTTTGTTTTCATATTTCGAATTATCCCCATAAAAAGCCCATCCTCCGGCAGGAGCAACCGTTGAAAAACCCATGGAATAATCAGGCATGATTCTCAAAGGCTCTTTAATCGGCGGGAAAATTCCTCCTGAAATTAATTCACCTTTAAAGCGCTGTGAAGCTTCATTGAAGTTATCCAAACTATCCAATTCAAAGGGTTCCAACCGAAAGAAGAACCTTGATGAATCATAGGCGCCATTGACAATTGATAGATCGTTATAAACTACTTTTGTCGGATTCGGGGCAAGTAATTTAGGAAAGGCTTTATTGGTCTTACTCCTACCCGATTTCGAGGAAGGTTCATCGATTAAAATCTCCCCTTTTAAATTGGCAAATGAACTAACTAATTCGATGGGTTGATCCCCATCTGCCGCGACCATTGGATTAACTACTAATGCAGCGTATGAGGTACTATTTAGTTTTACTTTAAAATCTGCATAGGAAAAATAACCATCCTTCAATTCTGTAAAAAGCTTACCAGCCAACAATTGTCCTTTAAAAACAAGATCCCTATTTGGTTTTAGTATACAATACCCAGAATCCGGGTACAGGGATACCTGCTGTGCATTTGAAAGGGTTAAACCATCAACACCAGTTAAAAACACTTGATCCTTATCTAAATCGATGAACGCATAAAAATCTTGTTTTACATACCGTGCATTTAACTTCTTGATTTTTTCAGCTTGCGCCGGTTCAATAGATGCTGGCAATGGGCGTTCTTTTAAATCACAAGTAAAGGAAATGTTGTCATAATCTAAGCCGCTGGAGTTTGCATCTGCAAAAGAAAATAGTTTAGCTGAAGGCGTAATTGTCTTATCTATCGTATTATATTGGAGAAAACCACGCATTGAAAGATCCAAGAGTTTTGACTTAGCGTAATCGATACTCAATCCCAAGGCATTTGCTGCTTGTCCTTCCGTTAGTACTTCTATGGAATTTTTCCTGCAATAGCCTGCAATTTGCACTAAAGAATTTTGATTACCGACGCCCCAAAGTTTAAATTCGCTCTGGTCGAAATAATTTAAGGATTCAAATCGCATGGATTTCTGAGCTTGCGATGTGGCCATTTCAAAGGTGAATTTAGGAAACGCAGTTCCTGGCTCCCATTTCAACACGGGCGCATTATTCGTCACGTTGAAGTGATAATCCATAAATGGCACAACAAACGAACCCCGTTTAGCCGCGGTATAAAGTAATTGCTTTTTTGGTACTTCAAATTCAAATAATCCGGATGGGTGCACCAGGGAATCTCCATTTGGATAAACGAGTTTTAGGGAAGATTCACGGGAAAGAATTCGAGTTGGATCAATATCAAAATTCATCGAACTTACAATCAAGGTCGGTTTGTTCTTATATTTAAAAATGAGTGTTGCGGGATTTCCTTTCTTACCTGCACCAACTACTCTACTGCCTTGCAGACTAAACCCACCATCGAAATCCATAAATTCCATTAACTCTGTTATTCGCAAGCGTTGACTGAATGATGAAAAAAGTGGCGCTCCCTCTTGATCTTCCAAGCGATCTTTTGATTTATCCACCAGTGCGCCAAGAATCGGAGAGGTGAAATATGGAGTTGTTAAAGATACCGTATCCGCTTTTAAAACCACATCTGTCATAGCAATCCGATACCCTTTTAACTCAGCAAACGTTTCTGATTTCTTGAGTCCTGCTTTATCCCAGGTAATGGTTCCGTTTCTACCGATAAACTTTTTTGTTTCATATTCAAAAACTCCACCCGTTTCTGAAACCCAAACACTGTCCTCTCCTTTTAAGACCGGTGAATACCCGAGTAATTGTCCATCCGAACAAATGATTTTTAACTTTTTCTCGGTATTCCATTGCATATCGCCTTTAAACACCCATACAGAGTTGTCGTTCTTATGCAGCGCTTTAAAGCGAAACAAGTTGTATGAAAACTCAAGAAACGGACCATAATCCTCCATGTCTTTTGCTCGAAAATCTCGTTCTAATTCAACCCATGTGCTTGTAAAATCAGAAGACCATTTATTTTTTGACTGATAGACATAGGTAGCTACCACAAAATATGCTAACTGAATATCGTTGGATGACGAATACACGGCATTCGCAGCATCTACCATCCGATTAAAATTACCTTCCGAAAGACTTGAGGCATTTGCAATTACTGATGGAAAAACTTGATTTACGTTGTACTCCATTTGTTCCTCAATAAACAACTTTTGACTTTCTTTGAGGAATTTCTCTCGATTTTTTGAAAATGTTTGGGCGTTAAAAAGCGCATTAAAGCCGAATAAAAGGATTAGAAAACTAACATTTCTCAAGTAAAACACAAGCCCAATTTTCTTTTTCATATGTATTAATTCGTTTAAATCCGATCGCAACAGCCTCTTCTTCTAAGGCTTGAACATCCGATGTGAAAAATCCACTTAACAATAACAAGCCCTTCGTGGAGAGCGCGTCAAAATAAGAATTCAAATGACGAACCAGCACGTTTCTATTTATGTTTGCGAGAATAACATCAAAACCTACTTCAGTTACAACATCTATATCCCCTTCGCGTGCTTCAATCTTTTTGCACTGATTTCTTACGGTATTTTCAATGGTATTTTCTACCGACCAAGATTCAATATCAACGGCTAAAATTTGACGTGCGCCTAATTGCTCCGCATTTATGGCTAATATTCCTGTCCCCGTCCCCATATCCAATACAGTCTTGTCTGCCAATTCCATGTGTTCCATAGCTTGACACATCATAAACGTTGTTTGATGGTGGCCTGTTCCAAAGGACATTTTAGGCTCTATTTCGATTACTCTTCCGTGTCTGAATTCTGCACCATGAAACGGAGCAACAATAGAAAGATGATCTAACAAAACTGGTTCAAAACTATCTTCCCAAACTTGATTCCAATTTTGACCAGGTATTTCAGTATGTTCGAATCTAACATCGACTCCCTGTAAAATCAAGGGGTTAAGGAGGGTTTCAACGGCGGCATAATCAAAGTCCGATGCAGGGATGTACGCCTTAACTACTTCTCCTTCTTCCAGAAAACTCTCAAAACCAATATCGGATAACCATAGGGTGACAATTTCATTGGATGGATGAAAGGGAACAAACGTCATTTTCAATTCAATGTAATCTATCATATGCTATCGATTATTTCTTTGAATGAATCAAACTGTAAAGACGCTCCACCAACTAAGCCCCCATCTACATTAGGTAATTGGAAAATTGATTTCGCATTCATTGCATTGCAACTTCCTCCGTAAACTATACGAATGTTATCGGAGCTGTTTTGGTCAAAATAGTGCGAACATAGCGCTCGAATTGCCGAATGCATTTCCTCTATTTCTTCCAAAGAAGGTACCTTCCCAGTACCAATCGCCCAAATCGGCTCATAAGCAATAACTAATAAGGGACAATGCGCTTGATTTAATTGGCTAAGTAAGGGTTTCAATTGATTCTCAACAAAGGGTATGGCGTCACCAATGGATCGAATTTCATCGCTTTCACCACAACAGAAAAACACTTGAATTCCCAGTGATAAGGCCGTCAGTGCCTTAGTGCACAAAAAATCAGTATCCTCCCCAAAATGCAACCTTCGCTCAGAGTGACCAACAAGTACACTATTAACATTAAGGTCTTTTAGCTGGATCAAAGATGTTTCTCCGGTGAATGCACCGAACATATCCGGGGCATATGCATTTTGAGCTCCAAGGGCAACACCGTTCATTTTAGATAGCAATGCCAAATATGGCTGCGGAGGAAATACAACCAAGTCAACAGTCGACTCAATTTCGTTTAGTGACGAGACCTTGGAATAGAGCTGATTGGCTTCATCACACGATAAGTTCATCTTCCAATTCGCTCCAATAATCGATTTGCGCATGCTTAAAATTAGCGCAATTTTCAGTCCTACGACTTCTTATTAAGGATTTTTTTAAACTCTGCAGCGTTAAATTCCTCTTTATCAATCCCTTGGTAGAACTTCTTTGAATTACCATTCCAAAGGTATAGTACACCTGGCACTTCTTTTCCGCTTCCTAATTTTTTCCAAAAGCTGACAATATCCATAACATAGTACGGGTATTCTGCACCAGCAAACTTGAAAAAATCAGGAATAACCTCAGGTTCTTCATCCATGAATATGATGCGCATGGACGGGAAATCTTTCACAGTCGACTTCATCGCGGTAAGAGCTTTTGCCGTTGCACGACAATGGTCGCACCCTGGCGCGAAAAAACATAAGATTTTCTTGTCCTTGTTAATGTCCGGGAAAATGTTCTCAAAGCCCGACAATTTGGCGCTCGGTCCTAAATCAACTTTTGGTACAATACTATCTTTTTTGATAGGCTTAGGATTTGTTACAAGCGAAGTATCGTGTGTATGGATGGGCTCTACCGCTAAGGTATCAATTACGGAAACGGGTTTAGCTGGTTCTGCTTGTTGAAAGCGTATCGGGCCGGCAATGAATACACCGAAAATAGATGCCAATAATAAATTACCAATAAAGGACCAGTTAAGTCGTGCTTGAAGGGTACCAAACAGCTCCTCCTTGGTATTCGTCTGACCCGTCTGGTCAATTAATGCATCGGATGTCGAAGTGTTTTTCGTTAAAAAATAGTACCATACTAACAAAGCGATGGAAACAATATTCTTTAACATCGCTTCGAGTGGCGTCATTTCTATAAGTGTTCCGAAACAACCACAATTCCCTGCATTTCCTTTGAAAATGATTTCAAGACCTAATTCAACGATAAACACGGTGAGCATGAAAATAGTAACCGGTATAACCACTCGCTTGAGAAAAAATGGCAACAACAGGAGGAACCCAATGGCGAATTCAACCCCAATTAAAATTCTTGATAAATATTGAGCAACACTAAGAGGAATACCCATCGGTTCCAATTGATGAACTTCAAAATATGTTAGGGCGTAGGAAGGATTGGGATACAGTTTTGCAATTGCGGATAGAAAGAAAACAAAAGAGATTAGAATTCTTATTGTCCAAGGAGCATACTTCTTAATCGAGTTCATATCGTATTTTTCAACGAAAATAGCACGTGGATTTTGCTTTAGAAAAATGCTAACATTTATTTAACATCCATTAGAATTAATGCAAACACCGCATAATTCAACATGTCATAATAATTGGCGTCTATTCCTTCTGAGACTAAGGTTTTTCCTTGATTCCCTTCAATTTGTTTTATCCGATAAATCTTCATTAATATAAGATCAGTAAGCGATTCAATGGCCATTTCGCGCCATGCTTCCCCGTAGTCGTGATTCTTCTTTAACATTAATGAAACGGACTCATCTTTATATTTATCATAGAGCGCAACAGCGTCTTCCATTGTCAATTCCATGGGTAAATCAGCGGATTCATTGATTTGAATCAAGCCCATAATGCAGTAATTTACTATGGCCATGAATTCACCTTCTATACCATCCCCAACTTTTGTTTCACCATTTTCCTGAATGGTTCGGATTCGGTTTGCCTTGATATACAACTGATCAGCCAGGGCAATTGGCCTAAGAATGCGCCATGCAGTTCCATAGTCCGTTGTCTTGGCAATATAAATTTCCCGACATTTTGTAAGTATATTTGTGAAAGAAGCCAAGGTATCGGACATGACAAAAAGTAATTTTTACGGGGTCGAAGTTAAGCATTTTCGTTCAATCGGGTCCATTCGCTTGCGTAATAATTTAGTAAGCATGGAACGCCCTCAAGTCATGGGCATACTGAATATAACCTCAGATTCATTTTACTCCTCCAGCAGATTTGATTCCCAAGAGGGTATAGAAGCCTACTTAAATCGATGTAAATCCCTTGGAGTAAAGTTCATTGATGTTGGCGCGCAATCTACCAGACCTGGCTTCTCATTAGTAGATAGCGATGAGCAAATTGAAAAATTAAAACCTGTACTTTTATTATTAAGGGAAAAATTTCCCGAAATTTATGTTTCCATCGATACGAGTTGTCCACGGGTGGCAGATTGGGCCTTGCAGCATGGTGGAGAGCTCATCAATGATGTTGAGGGAGGTCGTAATAATCCTGAAATCTGGGATATTTGCGCTAAGTACAATGCGCCATATATCGTAATGCATTCCCGAGGTAAGGCACATAACTTACACGATTCAACATCCTATCAAAATGTAACGGTTGAAGTACTTCAGGAATTATCCGAACTTATTGTTAAAATAAGAAATGCAGGAGTTAAAGACATCATCGTTGATCCAGGGTTCGGTTTTTCAAAATCGCTTGAAGAAAACCATGAATTAATGACCAATCTCAGATTTTTTCAATTATTTGAAACGCCAATTCTTTGCGGCATATCTAGAAAATCAATGATTTATAAGAAGCTGAATAAAAATCCCGAAACATCCATTAATGGTACAACTGCGCTGAATACCTATGCACTTTTAAATGGTGCCACATTCTTAAGGGTACACGACCCAGAGGAGGCATCTGAAATCATTCGATTGCTTAATACCGAGTGATTTGTGTATTTTTGAAAGGATTTTCTTAACTTCGTCGCAATCTTAATGAATTTGAAATTATGAAATTTCTTTCTTTCTTAATAGTGGTGGCCGTTTCCTTAACATCATTTGCTCAACCGACTGCCAGTTTCAGCCTTTCTGACAATGTAATCTGTGAAGGTGATTGTATCGACATTGAAAATACTTCTTCAAACGATGTGGTGTCTTCAAGTTGGTCATTCCCAAGCGGAACGCCATCTTTCTACAGTGGTATGAATCCTGGTCAAATATGTTTTAGTACAGCAGGAACTTATACCCTGACATTGACGGTAACAGATGCTAATGGAGCTACAAGCTCAGCGAGCCAAGTATTGACAGTAGGTGCTATGCCTATGATCAGTATTGGCCTATTAGATACTATTGGTGGTGTTCCTATTAACGACACGATTATACCTATGTATGGTGGAATGTGGCCGAGTGGACAAATTAACTCGGGTGCTGTTATCGTGGCAAGTGGATTTGTTCCTGGAGATTCCTTGGTTTGGGTTACACCAAATGGTGGCAATGACGTCTATTGTTTTGGTGATGTAGCTGGTGAATGCGATACGGTTATTGTTGCACCGTTTTACTCAACATACTACATTCTAAATAACATTTCTCCAGAAGGGTGTATTGCTTCTGATACGGTTTTTGTTTCTGTCCTTTTTAGAGATTCTGTTAAAGTCACAGTTCCTGATGCATTTTCACCTAACGGGGATGGATTTAATGACGTATTAAGGGTAGTTACCAATGTTGATAAAGACATGAACTATTCGAATGGTTTTAATGGTGATGGTGGCGCGATAGTTTCAATGAATTTTGAAGTCTACAACCGCTACGGTCAAATGGTTTTCAGAACAACAAACCCACAAGAAGGTTGGGATGGTACATTCAAAGGAAAAGTTCTGAACGTAGGAACCTTTGTCTATAAGTTAGAATATCGTTTAATTAACGGGTTATCTGGTTCCCTGAATGGGAATGTAACCTTATATAAATAATGAGTAAGATGATAAAAAAGATCGTATTTCTTGCTGTTCTTGGAATTACACACATTGCCTCGTCGCAATATGCCTATAATTCAAGTTTGTTTTATCAAACTCCTGCATTGTTCAATGTAGCTAGTGTTGCCACTGGTGCTGAAGATTTCTCGTTTTGCACGGCATTTAAAATGCAAAACCTTACAATGTCGGGAACTCCGATGCGCACCAATGCCTTGATTGGTGAATTCAAAATCTCTGACGGTCCGATGAGTAAGAATAATTTTGGACTTGGTTTCACTGTTAAAAACGAGCAAACAGGAGAAAGTAAATTAATGGCTACTGAAGTTAATGTGCCGATTAGTTACACCATGCAGTTGAATCAATTTTCAAAATTTTCAGTGGGTGCGTCTCCAGGAATGATCCTTATGAGTTATGACCCGACCTTACCCTCTTGGGAAACGGATTGGAACGGATGGGCATACAATGGATCAATTGGTGACCCTACCTTTATTAATAGCACCTTAAGCCGTTCATCGAACGCAGCATTCAATGTGAATACCGGTGTACAATATCAATATCAAACGCGCGATAAATCTAGATTCTTTGGTGGATTGGCTCTGAATCATTTGAATAAACCACGAATGACCTTTACAGAAACAGGAGAACGAATGTTTATGCAAATGGCAATGAACGTGGGGGCAGACATCACTACGCGTAGACGTGACTTGAGAATTCAACCGCAGTTCATGGCATTTAAAAACGGACCAAACACCAATTTAATGATGGGTGTAATGTTTGAAAACATTATGAGTAATGGTTCGGATATTACCAATATCCTCAAGTCTAAGTCAATTAATTATGGCGTATTCTATCGATGGAATGATGCAGTAAGTTTAAACTTTAACTACAAAGTGCTTAACTTCAGAATGGGATTGGCAGTTGATGTTACGGTTTCGAAATTGAGCAACGCAAATAAAGGATTAGGGTCTGTTGAATTATTCTTCAAATCCACACACCTATACGGAAAGAGAAAGACGAAAGTCAAATAATCAAATCGGCAAAACGCCTCCTGTGTGAATAAACAGGACCTTTTTCGGCTGTTTAATGTGTTGAAGCTCGCTAATCAAACCAATGAAGGCTTTCGCCGTGTAAATGGGATCTAAGGTAAAATTCCCTTGGATTTTCAATTCGTATATTGCCGTATTCAATTCCTCTTGATTCTTGGCATATCCTGAAAAATGATATGCATCAAAGCATTTCAATCTAGATTTAGCGGCTAACCATGCGTTTGTATAATTAAACTTACGTGCAAGTGCATCCATTTCGCTTAGGGAATCGAATCCTTTCAACACAGGAAAAGCCCATACTTCCGTAGTATGTTTACTGCTGAGTAATACACCTAAACTGGTTGTTGTAGTGCCTTGAGCCAAGGCAATGATGTCAAAATCCATGTTGTTAGAAATAATTTCCAAGCACCCTTTTAGCCCAAGTTCGCTTGCCCCACCTTCGGGAACACTTAACCATGTTTTATTCAAATAGGAAATAACTTCATCCGAATATTTTTGATGTTTGTAAACTTCTCGGTCCAGAAACTCGAGCGAGGCGCCTTCGGATTCACAGTGTTTTAAATACGCATTCGAATCGGAGGTCAACTCATTGCCTCTTACCCTGATAACGCATGGAATATCAAATAACTTACAGGCTGTAGCAGTGGCCACCAAATGGTTTGAAAACGCCCCTCCATAGGTAATAATTCCATGAACCCCTAACTTCTTCGCCTCCGAAATCACATAGAAAAGTTTGCGCCACTTATTACCAGAAATCAATGGATGAATTAAATCTTCTCTAAGAATGAACAATTCATGTCCATGTATGTTTTGAGGTAGATTAAACGACTCAATTATACTATTTTCAATGGATGGCAAGGAGGATTTAGACATGGATTATTCTGAATTTAGTAAGCGTTCTAAGCTTACGGATGAGGATTACTACATTAGTGAAGAAGGTTTTATAGTTTTTAAGGAAGCGTACCATCTTAAAAGAGGATACTGTTGCAAAAGTAATTGCAAACATTGTCCGTATGGCTACAATCCAAAGACAGGAGAAATTAAGAAATAATTCCTTTTTCAGGATATTTACCTTTAAATTGTCCGAGTTTTTGTTTGATTTTCAGAATGTCTGCATCTACATCCCCTGTAGGATAAAACACCTCGAGAAATCCACCTTTTTTTGAAGGAAAATCAACGTAAGCTAATAAGATTGGTACCTCTGCCTTCACCGCTAAATAATAAAATCCTTTTTTCCAGTTTGGGTTATAGCTTCGGGTTCCTTCCGGTGTAAAAACCACATAAAGCTCCTCTTTTTCTTTAAATAGCTTGGCAACATAATCAACCATATTGTTGTTCTTGCTTCGGTCAACCGGAATAGCACCTAATGCTTTCAAAATCAATCCCAATGGAAAGAAAAATATATCTTTCTTTACAAGGTATCTGCCTTGCAAATGCATCATATAAAACGCTAAGCGACCAAGGACAAAATCCCAGTTGGACGTATGTGGCCCCATAACAACTACCGCTTTCTTAATTCCTTCAGGTTTCCACAAGGAAATATTCCAACCAAAAAGCAAAAGAAACTTATGAACTAATTTTCGCATAGTACAAATGTAATCAAAAGGCTTTTCTATACCTTTGCTTAAATGAAAGTCGCTCAACGATTTATTGCAATCATTCTTATTTTCATCATTTGGATTTTGGTATTCGGATATGTTAACTTTCTGAATAGAGAGAGTATCGTTTCATCCATACCGTGTCCAAAAGAAACCATAGGCATTGTAAAAATTAATCCAAGAGACATCTTTTCAAAAATACTCTTCGACTACTCGTTCAGAAACGGGGATGCTAAAATGATGAAGACGGTTTCTGAATATTATCAAAATTGGGTTCAGGATACCAGTTCAGCACGCGTTCCAATTGATTTCTCTGAAAACTTCTGTTTAATTAAATTAAAAGTGAATCAGGAAATTGTATGGGCACTCGCTGGCAAATCGACTGACAATAAAGTTAAAAGCAAGGGATTTATTCGAAATGGTTTTTACTATGAAATCGTTAGTAGAAGCAATAAAGAATCAAGCAGTCTGAACACATATTTACTTAGCCACGATTGGTTTACCACACCCTTTAATTCACGGAAGGCCTTAACCTATGAACTCATTGATCATCAACAGGTTAAAAACGAATACATCTTTTCATTAAATAAGCAAGAATTAATTATCTGTAGCAAGAAGAAAGGAAGCACTACCATGTTAATTCCCGATAGTACAAGAAGCTATTTCAACCTATCGACTCGGTTGAACAAAGGAAGTTTTTTACCTGAGAAATATGCAGACCTGAAAGTACTTACGGATAAATTAGCCGGTTTTTCTTTTACGTATTACGGCGCTAAATATGTTGACAGTGAGGAGAAAGGAACCTATTTGGATCCAGAGTTTGACTTACTTTTTAATTTTTCGCAAAAAACTAAACTTACAGAACTAACGAAAATTCTGCGCAAGGTGGCAAAAGAAGACGTTCGGGTAGAATCGGATTGGATCTACTTAAATCGAGCCCGGTATCGTCTGAAATCAATTAATGATTCCACTATTTTCATTGGTAAAAACAAGGCAGAACTATCAGAGACCAATGCCGCATTTTCTATGATTGGTAAGCCTTGGGTATTAACAGAAATCAAGGATTTAGGATGGAAAGGTGGATTATTGGAGCTTATTCCAGAATACCGTGCACTCAAAGATTTTTCGCAATCCGTTGAATCCATTAATATGAATATGACCTGCGAAAACGATTTGTGTTATTCAGATACACCAAGAAAAAGCAAGTGTATAAAGGACATCCAACGTGTTTGCATCAAATTCAAACCTGGCACGAATGCAAGGCTTGAAACCTTTAGGGTTTTACTTACCATGGCAAACGCCTATCAGTTTCAGCAAGATTAATCGTTAATTAGCACGGCAATTCGGACAGGATCAACCACAACTAACCCCAAGTTAGTTTTTGTCGTTATCCAAAGTTTTTCGTCAGCTGAAATATCCATTGCCAAAAAGCTGCCTGGCAACCATTTCACCCATGTATTTCCATGGTCCGTTGAAAAATCAATGCCGTTAGAACCACAGGCATACGTTACTCCTTGAAAGTGAATTACATCGGAACGATATCCAAAGGGCGGCTCAGCAGATTCTTTCCATGTTTTACCGCCATTGTTGGAAATAAAACACACCGAGGTTCGTCGATCAGGGAATTGATAATTCCCTCCAACAACAACTAAGTTTTTACGGTCAATCACGCAAAGCGAATAAGGACCCTCCCCTTCTCCGGATTTAAACGGCAGCGTATAGGACTTCCATTTTTTACCAAGGCGTTTACCAATAAATATATGGGAACTTAATCCGCCGGTTACAAAAAACAGGCGGTTTTCTACGATTTGCACAGTGGTTCCACTCGCCGCATATCCCGCTTCAGAGGCTTCTGCCATAATACCTGGTATTGTTTTCCATGTTAGGCCATAATCTTGAGATAAAAACAAGGGAAATTCACCATTAATTGGGTCTCCCATCGCAAATACAAAGGAATCTTTTACCGCAATACCGTCTAAGAATACCCCCAGTCCATTTGGACGAGGAAACAACACGGGCTGAATGCCCGTATTCAGAAACACTTTACCGGTATCGCCCGTTTGCATCCAAAGCACACCGAGTTTAGTCACTTCTACATCCCTGAGTTCAGGCTGTAGGAGATTCATAAGAACAAGTTCTTTCGTATTAGGGCTATAAGAAAAGCAACGTCCTTGATTATCCCCAATATAAACAAACGCGGAGTGACATCGTAAGGCTCTGGCGTGTGCTGTTTGCGAAACCGTATCTAATTCAATCAGTTCCTGAGCGGAAAAAAGATTGAGCGCTCCTAAGCAGAGCAATAAGACGGAGAAACGCACCTACTTAGCGAATGAAAAGTAATTCACGGAATTTAGGTAAGGGCCAAAGCTCATCTTCTACGATAAGTTCTAACTTGTCTGCATGGTAACGAATCTCATCGAAATGCACTTTAACCTTATCACAATACGCCAATGCTTTTTCCTCCACATCTTCTATGGAATTCGCTTTTTTACGTTCAGCGAGCATTTTTTCAGAGGCTGACTTCATTGCAGCTAGATGCAGGTTTACTTGTTTCAGGATATCAATTTGCGTACTCGCCATTGCTTTTCCTTCCTTGTCTCCAAAAACAGACATCATGCCTTGAATATTCTGAATTAGTTTATTCTGATATTCTAGTACCGCAGGAATAATGTTGTTATTCACTAAATCTCCCATTAAACGAGATTCAATTTGAATTTTCAAAACATACCCATCGAATTCAATTTCTCGCCGTGCTTCTAATTCTCTTGGAGAAAGAACGCCCATCGATTCAAACAACTTTTCGATGGATTTATCGTGATATGCTTGAAGTGCACGCGGGGTATCTTTTCGGTTACTTAAGCCACGTTTTTCAGCGTCTTTAACCCATTCGTCGCCATAACCATTTCCTTCAAAACGAATCTTTTTGGATGCCTTGATTAACACTTGAAGTTCTTTAAGAATCGCTTCATCCTTTCCTTCGCCTTTATTTATACGAGCATCAACAGCTTTTTTGAATTTGATTAATTGATTCGCAACAATGGTATTAATTACAATCATAGCCGAAGCGCAATTCGCTGAAGAACCAACCGCACGGAATTCAAACTTATTCCCCGTAAAAGCAAAAGGTGAGGTACGGTTTCTGTCGGTATTGTCCAATAAAATCTGTGGGATTTTACCAATGTTTAATTTTAGTTCCGTTTTATCTTGAGGAGTCATTTTCCCCGCCTTGATGTTTTTCTCTAAGTCATCTAACAGGGTGGTTAGTGAACTACCAATAAACGCAGAAATAATCGCTGGCGGTGCTTCATTCGCTCCCAAACGGTGGTCATTACCCGCAGAGGCAATCGATGCTCTAAGTAGATCTGCATTGTCATGAATTGCCATGATAGTATTCACAAAGAAGGTCAAAAACTGTAGGTTGCTCTTTGGATTTTTTCCAGGAGCCAATAGGTTAACCCCGGTATTCGTTCCCAAAGACCAATTGTTGTGTTTACCCGAACCATTCACCCCTGCAAACGGTTTCTCATGAAGCAACACTCGAAAATCATGCTTACGCGCAATTTTCTCCATTAAATCCATCAACAATAGGTTGTGATCATTAGCCAAATTACACTCTTCGAAAATTGGCGCACATTCGAATTGATTTGGTGCAACCTCATTGTGACGTGTTGTCACGGGAATACCTAAACGCAAAGATTCCATTTCAAACTCGCGCATGAATGCATTTACGCGCTCAGGAATTGACCCGAAATAGTGATCTTCTAACTGTTGTCCTTTAGCTGGAGCATGACCAAAAAGTGCGCGTCCGGTCATCATTAAATCCGGTCGTGCATTGAAAAGCGCTTGATCAACCAAGAAATATTCTTGTTCCCAACCTAAGGTTGCAATTACTTTGTTTACGTTCTTATCAAAATACTGACATACATCAACTGCTGCTTTATCTATACAATGTAAGGCACGAAGTAGCGGTGTTTTATAATCCAAGGATTCTCCAGTATATGAAATGAAGATGGTTGGAATACACAGCGTTTTTCCAATTAAAAATGCAGGCGAAGAGGGATCCCAAGCGGTATATCCACGTGCTTCAAAAGTATTTCGGATTCCACCGTTTGGAAAAGAAGACGCATCAGGTTCTTGTTGAACCAACATGTCGCCGTCAAATCGTTCAATTGCTCGTCCGGGTCCAATGGGTTTTAAAAAGGCATCGTGTTTTTCGGCTGTTGTACCAGTTAGCGGTTGAAACCAGTGGGTATAATGGGTGGCACCTTTAGACAAGGCCCAATCTTTCATGGCGGTAGCCACTTGGTCTGCTAATTTACGATCCAAACGCGCTCCCGTGTGTATGGCATCCATCATAGACTTATATGTGTCTGATGGCAAGTATTCTCGCATTACATCACTGTGAAAAACCAGGGAACCAAAAAGATCAGAAAGTTTTCCATCTAGTTCCACCGACTTCGGTGTTCTATTGAGCACATCATTGTACGCATTCAGTCGTTTCGTAGCCATATTTTTAATTTTTGACAAAATTACCCCAATTTTTTAATCCATGGTGTAAAAATTATTGACAATTTTTAAACATACCCCCTATTTTTTAGGGGTTCAATTCAAAATCATTCTTTTTTTAAATCAAAAGCCCCTTTTATTTATTAAATAGTAACTTTGTGTATGCGATGGATTTATTTTCTCGGAATTGCTTTATTCTTCACTTCATGCGCAGGTGACCAGGAGGTTAAACTTCGGACCTTCGTCAAAAACAAGCACAATCTTCCAGATATTAAAACGCATTATGGGCTGGGTCATTCTTGGCCAATGTCAAGTTGGTTTATCAAACAAGAGGTAAACGAGTATTCTTATCCAGACCTTAAAACACTATGTATCGCCCGAAAGAACCTAGGATATACCATAGAATCTTTGAGTTTATATATGACCATAGAGGATTTTAATTCCGAGGAATTGGATGAAGTTCATTTTATGCAAGGCAAGGGAACAAAATTCGCTTCTTTGAAGCAACATTACTTAGATCGACTAGCAGCATCTAACAATCAAAGTGTATTTAGGCATAGCACACCGCAACAAGTAAAGAACAAGCATGGTTTTAAAATTGAATTGTATCATTTATCGCTTGATCCGCTTGAAGACTATTACTCCAGTGGCAATGGATTTCTTGCGGTAATGCAACGTAGAAATGAATTTGTGGTCATTCAATGGTATGGGTCAGAAATTGCCAATGCCTATCTTGCGGATGATTTCAAACGCATCTTACAACATTTCGATTAGAATAGATGGATTTCATTTCGTATTTCAAGCACATTGAACTCACGGAAGATGACCACTTGCCCATGCTTCCGATGGGACGCACTCGATCGAGTGAAGCCTTAAAAACCATGAAATCCCCGCGTGAATCTGCAGTAGGTATTCATTGCTTCCCTTGTGCAGCGGGTAAACTTTCGATTTTTCTGATTCAACGAAGTGAATACCAAGGAAAACATAGCGGTCAAATTGCCTTTCCAGGCGGTAAAATGGAAGCAGATGACCCAGATCTAATATATACCGCACGACGAGAATGTTTTGAAGAAGTGGGGATTCCGATGCATGAAGGGGAATACATTCGAAGCTTGAGTCCGGTTTATATTCCGGTATCAAATTTTAAGATGACTCCCTATTTCTTTTATCACGAAAGCCAGCCGATAACCATTCACAATGAACGAGAGGTTCAGCAAATTATCCCCTTAAGCTTGGATGCACTCGCTCATCAGCTCCCCATTGAACACCGCACACTAGAAATTGAAGAAAATTCGCTATTCACACGCCAAGTTCCCGGATTTGTTCATGATACACATTGGATATGGGGCGCCACGGCACTTGTGTTACAGCAATTACGGATCGCATATTCTAATTACAGTAAACAATTCCTTGAATTAAGTTAAACGCTCCCGCAACCGCAAAAAAGGCAATTCGAAGAAGCGATATGACAATATGCTAAGCATCGCGGAAGTCACAAAAGCGTAACCAATAAACAATAAGAGCGTGGGTGTATCATCTATACTAATGTGATGGTTTATACAGTACTGATAGCCCATATGAATGACAATGATATGAAATACATAAAGTCCAAAACTGCGTTGGCCCAAGTAATCAAGGATTCGTATGTTAACGAATATTTTACTGTTTGGACAAATAAACAAGGCAATAATGAGCGCAAAAACGAATGCAATCCATGTTGGCCTGAAAAGAAATAGCCAGATTGAACTGCTTGGCATATAGGCATGCTGAAATATCAATAAGAGCAGAAGCACAACCAGAGAAATGATCTGAATCAGACGATTTGACCAAATGGAGTTTGAAATAAATATCCGTCCCTTCTGAACAAAAAAGAAAGCTAAATATGAACCTAAGGAAAAATAATCAAGGTTTGTAAATAAGTCGTTGGTTTGAATATACAAATTATGGCTCCAATGCCATTCGATTCCGCGCGCTATCCAAGCTAAGGAAATACAGAACAGAAAAAACTTACCCAAATGCTTAATCGGAACAAAATAAAATAACAATCCCCAAACTATATAAAAATGTTCTTCAATACACAAAGACCAGAAAACAGAAAGAGGTGTGGTTTTAGGAAAGAGATCCATTTGGATCATTTTATAATTTTCTAAAAAAGTAAAGCTGTATCGCCAATCTAATTCATACCCTCCACCTACCATGTGCAGCCCTAAATCCTGTTTAATATTATAAGGCAAGATAAATACGATTCCAACTAACAAAAAATAAAGCGGCCAAATTCTAAACGCCCTCCGTTTATAAAATTTAAAAAGATCAATTCGATCATGCGCTGTTTTCTCTTTCAGCAACAAATATGTTATTAAAAACCCGCTGAGCACAAAGAAAAACGATACCCCAATTCCACCTCCCGCCTTAATCTTAGAAAAAAAAGGAAATAAACCATCCAACGGAATATGTAAAAGAAACACCTTAAAGAACGCAAAAAAACGCAAGGTATCTAAGGACGAAAAATGAACTCTATTCAATATACTGAGTGTATTTGTTCAACATAGAATCCAAAGATTCTAACTTGGAAAACCAAAAATAACAATTTATAAAGGTTCCATAAAAAAAGCCGTTGACGAATCAACGGCTTTCCTAAACCAATTAAACCTAACTACTATGAATAGTGAAGCAAATGTACTTGCCGCAATTCATTTTAAAAAAAAATCAATCTTAAAGTATGTTAAGACTTAAGAGCCACCGTCATTTCCCGTTTTCCGGGAGGACCCGGTCTAGATTCTACCGTAAACCCTACCGATTTTAAATCACGTTTTACTTGTCCTTTGGCACAATAGGTAACCAAGGTCCCGCCTGACTTTAAGGCATCAAAGGCTATTTGAAAATTAGCCAAGGTCCATAATTCGCTTTGAGCCCTAGGACCGAACGCATCATAGAAAACGACATCATAAGCTTCCTTGAAATTAATATCCGCCCAAAAGGCATGAATTGGATCAAGCGTAAAGTTGTCCAACACTTGAGTTGAACCATAAATAAATTCGCTAAAAAAACGCAAATCCTGTACTTGATTAACCCCAATTTCTTTTAAGCATATAGTGATGATCTCTCCCTCAACCGGATAGGCCTCCACTCCACTATACCAGAGCGTAATGTTGTTTTTTCTTGCCCATTGATAACTCAAGTACGCATTGAGCGCAGTACCCAATCCCATTTCCAGTACACGAATCGAGGACATATCCTTAAGGGGTTCTAGTCCATGCTGAATAAATACGTGTTTTGCTTCTTGTAATGCCCCGTGAATGGAATGGTAATGTTCATCAAGCTCAGGAACATACAAGGTATAGGAACCGTCAGACGTCTTAATTAGCGTTCTTTTCATTTTTTTCGTGCCACCATGATTCCATCGCGAATTGGCAACAAGATATTCTCTACCCGTTCGTCGGCGTGAATCCGTTCATTATATTGACGCAACAAGACCGTTTCGCGATCTTGTGCTGATTCGTCAATCACCTTCCCGGACCATAGAATGTTATCCGCTAAAATGATTCCACCAGGATTCATTCGCTCAATAACTAGGTCGAAATAATTCAAATAGTTTTTTTTATCGGCATCAATGAATACTAAATCCCACGTATCAGGTAAGGTAGGAATTAACCCCATGGCATCACCAATGCGGTAATCAATTTGACCCTTGTAACTTGAATCATTAAAATACCCTTGAACTCGAGCTTGCAATTCCTCATTTACATCGATGGTAATTAACTTACCGTCATTAGGCAATCCTTCCGCCAAACACAAGGCAGAGTATCCCGTATAGGTTCCGATTTCAAGAATTCGTTTTGGTTTCAATAAGCTGGAAAGCAAGGATAGAAAGCGCCCTTGTAGGTGACCACTCAGCATTCTCGGTTGAAGTACTTCCAAGTGTGTTTCTCTGTTAATCCGTGTAAGCAACTCAGATTCTGGGCTGGTATGAATTCCTGCATATTGCTCCAATTCCGGTGAAATAAAGTTCATGAGGCAAAGGTATTGCTTTCTTGAATGGAATTGAAAAGTAACTCTCCCATTTTAACTTTCTTTTGTCATGCGACAAAACGCGTTTTTTGTTGGTGCGCCCTTCGACAAGCTCAGGGACCGCACCAGATGTATTGCATATAAAATTAAAGCGCCCTTCGATATGATTCGACCCTTCGATAAACTCAGGGGAATCCAGCTCATCACAAGCTCAAGGACTGCACCAGATGAAATGCAAATAAATTAAAGCGGTCCCTGAGCTTGCCGAAGGGCGCTTTAATTTATCTAATCCCGCTAATCGAAAGGGTGCGCCAGTACCTAAACCCTTCACCGAGCATTTTTGATACCTAAGCACCCTGAGTAGTCCGAAGGACGTACCGAAGGGTGCGGTACCATGAGCAGCACCTCAAACCAATCCAACGAAAAATTGCCCTTTCAAGAAGAACAAGGTGATTTTCGAATTTTTATCTTCTTGTTTTGTCAATGAATCTTACCTTTGTAGTTCATTGTATACCCATATGACCGTTTCTGAAATACGCCAACAGTTTTTTGATTTTTTCGAACGTAAAGGACACGCTATCGTTCCCTCTGCACCGCTTGTAATTAAAAACGACCCTACCCTGTTATTTACCAATGCAGGAATGAATCAATTTAAAGATTACTTTTTAGGGAATGAATCCGCGCCTGTAAAGCGCATTGCCAACTCGCAAAAATGCTTACGCGTTTCAGGAAAACACAATGACCTCGAAGAAGTTGGTGTAGACACCTATCATCATACCTTGTTTGAAATGCTTGGTAATTGGTCCTTTGGTGATTATTTCAAAAAAGAAGCCATCGAATGGGCTTGGGAGCTTTTAACGGAAGTCTACAAACTAAATCCACAAGAATTATATGTTACCGTATTCGAAGGAGACGAAACAGATAAGGTTCCACAAGACGATGAATCGATTGCTATATGGAAATCCTTAGTTCATCAAGATCACATACTACTTGCTTCTAAAAAGGACAATTTTTGGGAAATGGGCGATACAGGTCCGTGCGGTCCGTGCACAGAAATACACGTAGATTTAAGAAGCTCGGAAGAAAAATCAAACATTCCCGGTGCATCACTTGTCAATAAGGACCATCCACAAGTTATTGAGATTTGGAACCTGGTGTTCATGCAGTTTAACCGTAAGGCAAATGGTAGTTTAGAACCACTTCCAGCAACGCATGTAGACACGGGAATGGGATTGGAACGCTTAGCAATGGCGCTTCAAGGGAAACAAAGTAACTACGATACCGATTTGTTTCAAGCACTTATTCAGCACATGGAAAAGCATTCCGGAAAAGTTTATGGGAAAACGGAAACAACTGATATTGCCTTACGCGTTATTGCCGACCATATCCGAGCGATTGCTTTTTCCATTGCGGATGGACAATTACCCGCAAACAATGGTGCGGGCTATGTGATTCGAAGAATTTTACGGCGTGCCGTTCGCTACGGATACCAAACCCTTGAATTGAAAGAACCCTTTCTGTACACCTTAATTCCGGTGCTCGTAGAACAAATGGGACATCCCTATAAGGAATTAGTTTCTCAAGAGAACTTAATCACCAAGGTAATTCGCGAAGAAGAACTTAGCTTTTTCAGGACCTTAGAGCAGGGCATTAAACGAATGGATCTGTTGATGGAGGCGACCCGCAGTCAAAACAATAATACCCTTGAAGGCGCTGCAGTATTTGAATTATATGATACATACGGGTTTCCACTAGACCTTATTCAACTTATCGGCCGCGAGCATGGATTTTCAGTAGATGAAGCAGGATTCAATCAAGAATTAAGCAAACAAAAGGAGCGTTCTCGCGCTGCTACAGGCATTGAAACCGACGACTGGCAGCAAGTAAATGAAGAAAACCCTACGGAATTTATTGGATATGATGTAATTCAATGCGATACGACCATCATTAGATACCGAAAAGTAACTCAGAAACAACGCGAATTCTATCAGTTGGTGCTTAGTCAAACACCTTTTTATGCTGAGAGTGGCGGTCAAGTTGGTGACACCGGTTGGTTAATCGATTCACAGGGAAATAAAACCCGAATATTCGATGTAAAAAAGGAAAACAACTTAATTGTGCATTTATGCGAATCGTTACCAGCGAGTCTAGGCGAAACATTGAGGGCACAAATTGAAGTAAACCGAAGAATAAACATACAAAAAAACCACAGTGCCACGCATTTATTGCACCACGCATTACGAACTGTACTTGGAACGCATGTGGAACAAAAAGGCTCCTTAGTAAGCCCCGACTATCTACGATTTGATTTTTCGCACTTTGCTAAGGTCACCGAAGAAGAAATGGAACAGGTGATTTCACTCATGGAACAGCAAATTTCGGCGAACATTCCGCTGAATGAACAACGTAATACCCCAATCAGTGAAGCGCAAGCAATGGGTGCAATGGCCTTATTTGGCGAAAAATATGGTGATTTGGTTCGTGTCATTCAATTTGGAGAGTCGATTGAATTGTGTGGAGGAACTCATGTAAAGTCAACCGGTGAAATCGGTTTAATTCATATTCAATCTGAAGCAGCTGTAGCGGCGGGAATTCGTCGCATTGAAGTAATTTCTGGTCAAGCGGCCGAAACCTATTTCAAACAGGAATCTGCTTTAATGACTGAGGTCCGTGCGATGTTCAAAAATCCAAAGGATGTACTCAAAAGCATCCACGATTTAATGGATCAAAACCAAGGATTAGGAAAAGAAATCGAAGGATTAATCAAGGAGCGAAATAAAGGGATTAAACGTGAGTTGGAAAGCAAGCTTGAAGATATCAATGGAATTCCATGCATATGTCAAGAGGTATCCATCGACAGTAATTCGGTAAAAGACATTTTGTTTCAGCTTAAAGGCCAATACCCAAGTTTTGTTGGTATTATAGGAAATATTGATGGCGATAAATGTGGGCTGAGTGTAATCATCTCCGATGATTTAGTGGCATCTAAGTTGTGGAATGCTACCCAATGGATTAGAGAAGTAGCGCCAATGATACAAGGCGGTGGGGGCGGACAACCCTTCTTTGCTACAGCAGGAGGTAAAAACAGCAACGGAATTAAAAGCGCTTTATCAGCACTTAAAAACAAGCTATAAGCATTGAGTTCGATTGAGATAACGGTAGCCATTTGCACATACAACCGAGAACGGTATTTACCTCAGTTGTTTGAATCCATATTGCGTCAAACGCTTGCTCCCGAGCGCTTTGAAATCATTTTGATTGACAATAATTCACCTGGGAATACCCACGAACTTTTCACAGAATTCGCTGCGAAAAACCCAACACACCTTACCCACTATTTTCTGGAAACCAACCAAGGCTTATCCTATGCGAGAAATCGCGCGATCAAAGAATCTTCAGCGCCAATCATTACCTTTTTAGATGATGATGCATTCATTGATGCGAATTATTTAAGTGTACTCATTGAATCGTTCAATAAACACCCGGATTGCGGATGCATTGGTGGACCAATACTCCTTCATTATGAAGACATTAAGCCAAGCTGGGAAAACCTTTACTTGAATTCTTTGCTTGGATATTTTAACAAAGGTGAGGCTGCTTTTTACTTCAATCGTACCGATTATCCGCGTGGATCAAATATGGCATTCAGAAATTTAGTATTTGAAAAAGCAGGCGTGTTTAATGTGACCTTAGGTCGAATTGGTAACAACTTATTTGGTGGAGAAGAGAAAGACCAATTCAATCGAATTTATGAGGCTGAAATTCCTGTACTGTATGAACCCCAAGCCATAGTGCACCATTGTGTTCCGAGGGAACGAACAACCTTTGCATTTATCAAAAAACAAGCATTAGGGACCGGTGTAAGCGAACGTTTACGAAGCAAAAACGAAGGGTTGATGAGCTACATTAAACGCCTTTTCGTAGAGGGTATTAAATGGTGTGGAAGTATTGTACTTTGGTTTCTTTATGCGTTACAATTCAAATTTGCCAAAGGAAATATGATACTTTTCTTTCGGTTTTGGGTAACCCGAGGCCTTCTTTTTAAGTATGACAAGGCATGAGCATTCTATTGTGCATACAATCTTTCATCGTTGGTTTGATTCAAACCAAACTGAGTGCCATCAGAATTCTCCTACAAAGTAATTTTATAGGGATTGTTCAACAAGAAACACAAACAAAACCTTTGCTGATTTTAGGCAATGGTCCATCCCTCAATGATACGCTAAAAAACAATCCAGCAGCTACGCTTCAAGGATTTGATTTAATGGCGGTTAATGCGGCAGCGTGCAGTGACCAATTCAGCGCGCTTCAACCCAATTTATATATATTAAACGCAGTCACCTATTTCCAGAACGATTCGGAATTATCTCCATTTTATATTCAAGCAAAGCACGATTTATTTGAAGCCTTAAAAGAAAAAACACGGTGGGAAATGACCTTATTGGTTCCGTTTCGCGCAAAGAAAAGTACTGATTTTCAACAGCTGATAGCATCCAACTCGAACTTAAAAGTCCGTTATTTCAATCAAACGCCAGTCGAAGGTCTGAGCTTTTGGTCGCACCGTTGGTACAACCTAGGTTGGGGCATGCCACGCCCGCACAATGTGCTTATTCCTGGAATAATGACTGGAATTCGCCTGGGATATAAAACCATCGCAATGGTTGGTGCAGATCATTCATGGCTCGCCGATCTTTCGGTAAACGATAAGAATGAGGCCTTGCTCCGTCACGTGCACTATTATGCAACGGATGGCACGCAACCCATGAAGGTAGAGGATCGAATCGATCGTCCGCGAAAACTGCATGAAATCATTCACAAGTTTTACTTATCCTTTAAAGGCTATTGGCAGATTAAGGCATATGCCAACAAAAAGCAGGTGTCAATTATTAATGCAAGCAGCGTAAGCATGATCGATGCATTTGATCGAAAACCCTTAGGTCAGATACTCAACGTTACCGATAAAAATTAATGTAACTTTACTTCAATGAAAGACAGATCCATATTAATCACTGGCGGAACCGGTTCCCTTGGAAAGGCGTTAACCAAACACATCTTAACTACCTATCCTGAAGTAAAACGCCTTGTTATCTATTCAAGAGATGAACAAAAGCAGTTTGAAATGGAACAAGAATTCCCCGTATCTAAGTATCCTCAAATCAGGTACTTCATTGGCGACGTGCGTGATGGAGAGCGTTTGGAACGAGCATTTGAAGGCATCGATAGCGTTATTCATGCCGCAGCAATGAAGCATGTGCATATTGCGGAGTACAATCCGGATGAATGCGTTAAAACGAACGTAGGCGGCGCCGAAAACGTAATTAAAGCGGCGTTGAAATCACAAGTAAAAGATGTGGTTGCCTTATCGACAGATAAAGCATGCGCGCCGATAAATTTATACGGGGCGACTAAATTAACCTCTGACAAACTCTTTGTGGCAGCGAATAATATACGCGGAAAACGAGACATTAAATTTTCAGTAGTCCGTTATGGAAATGTCATGGGATCGAACGGATCTGTTATCCCATTCTTCATAAAACGAAAACAATTGGATGGTGTCTTACCGATTACCGTTGCCGAAATGACGCGATTTAACATTTCATTACAAGAAGGAGTCGATATGGTCATGCATGCATTGGAACACGCGTGGGGTGGAGAAATCTTTGTTCCTAAAATACCATCATACCGAATCACGGATGTTGCTGAAGCTATTGGACCGGCATGCGAAAAGCCAATCATCGGGATTCGTCCGGGAGAAAAAATTCATGAAGAGATGATCAGCTCATCGGATTCATTCTTTACGTATGATTTAGGGAAATACTATACCATTATTCCACAAGCCCCCATTTGGAACGTACAAGCGTATATCAAGGCTAACGCAGCACAAAAGGTTGAAGAAGGCTTTTCATACAATTCAAAAGATAATACAGATTGGGAGACCGTTGATAGTTTGAGAGAGAAAATCAAAACATACGTAGGTGAATTTTAAATTAAATGACCTTAACTGAATTCATTTCGACCTTCGATCATGAGGGATCAATAGTCCTATTGGAAGGAAAGCGGAAAGTAGAATCACAGGACGCGCCAAAACTAGAGGCCTTAGGCAAGTTACTTGCAGAACATACGAAGTATCTAAAATTTAGAAGTGGAAATGCAGACGGTTCCGATGCGCTGTTCACAGCGGGTGTAGCGCAAGTCAACCCGGAGCGGATAGAATTAATACTCCCCTACACTTCCCATCGGAAACAACATGCGAAGTCATATCAAAGACACTCCTTAGACGAAATAGAACTAGCGAATGAACCCGCCTTAATCTACGAGACTAAAAAGAATAAAAAAATGGCTCGACTTGTTGACCGATATACCAATGGAGATCGTGACCAATATGCCATGAAAGCTGCTTATATTCTAAGGGATACCGTTAAAGTAATTGGCACAACTGAAATCCGAGCAATTCGAAGTGGAATATTCTATGAAGACCTAAAAAACCCTGGACAAGGAGGAACTGGTCACACGATCAATATGTGTAAGTCACATGGAATCCCAGTAATTGATCAAAATACGTGGATACATTGGCTTGAACCGTTGGATAAAAAAAAATAGTATATTCACAATCATATTTGGCGGAACTGAAAAGCCATACGAGTAAGAAAACTAAACTAAATTATTATGAATTATTATTTAAAAGTTTTACAAAATTATGCCAACTTCAATGGCAGAGCGAGAAGAGCAGAATACTGGTATTTTTTCTTGTTCAATATGATCGCATCGGTAATTGTAGGATTTATTGCAGGACTAATTGATTTCGCAGTATTAGGCAATATCTACACGTTGGCGGTATTATTGCCATCAATCGCTGTTGGTGTTCGAAGAATGCACGACGTTGGAAAAAGTGGATGGTATCTTCTTATCCCTATTTACAGTTTTATTTTAGCCGTAACAGCAGGAGATGTGGGTGAAAACGAATATGGTCCTGACCCAAAAGAACAATCGAGTTCAGATTTACTTGATTAATAGAGTACCTTAACATTTGTTTGAAAATAGCCGGTAAAACGGCTATTTTTTTTTGTATTAACTTAGCTCTGTATGAAAAAAACCATAATCGTCTCCCTTGCTTTTTTAAGCCTTAACTTTTTAGCCCTTGCCCTTGGTGGATTATTTACAGCAGATGGCGTTTCTTCCGAATGGTATCAAACCTTAAATAAAGCGCCTTGGACTCCTCCGGGTTGGGTTTTCGGTGCAGCATGGACCTTTTTAATGTGCTGTTTTGCCGTGTTTATGACTATGCGTTGGTCGAAAGACCATGACCGAAAAAAAACGCTAATTCTCTATAGTATTCAATGGATATTGAATGTTTCATGGAATCCAATATTTTTCTATTTCCATCAAAATCTACTTGGTTTAATAGATATTACCTTGCTTCTTTCCGTGGTAATAGTTTTGGGAATCACAACGCTGCGCACCTTGAGATTTCACACCCTTTGGATTTTGCCTTATGTGCTTTGGTTAATGATTGCTACCTCTTTGAATGCTTACATACTTTTCTTTAACTAGGCTACTAAGGAGTTTGACTGCATAGATTTTTCTTAACTTCGTATTTAATGATCGAAGCCCCATACATTATTCTCGAACTGGCCAATACGCACGGTGGAGATAAAACCTACATGCATTCCTTAATTGATACGTTTGCTGCATATCAAGGGAATTATGGCATGAAATTCCAACCGCTTTCACCAGACACCTTAGCTACGCCTGATTTTCAGTGGTATCCGGTGTACCAAACGCTTTATTTCACCCCACAGGAGTGGCATGATATCATTCAATTGGCAAAGCAAACCAAAGATGTATGGATTGATTTATTTGACCTTTACGGGGTACAAATCGCTTCAGAGAATCTTCCGAATATTCATGGGATAAAATTCCAATCATCTGTATTACACAATGAAGAAGTTATCTCAGCACTTAGCAGCCTTGATCTTACGCATTGTCGAGTTATCTTAAATATTGCAGCGCAAGAAATTGAGGTTATTGAGCAGCGGATCGATTATATTAAGCAACAACTGAATCCAAAAGAATTACTTTTGGAAATTGGCTTTCAAGCCTACCCTACGGAATTGAGCGACAGCGGCTTATCTAAGATCAAACAAATCAAAGAAACATTTGGACTATCCATTGTCTTTGCGGACCATATTGATGGAACAGCAACCGATTCAATTTACTTACCAATCATGGCATGGCTACAAGGGGCTGATGTTCTTGAAAAACACGTCATGCTAAGTGACCGTGAAACGAAATACGACCATTTCTCCTCTCAAACGCCTGAAACGTTTAATGCATTTACAGCAACCATAGCAACGTATGTCTCCGCAATGCAAGCGGAATTTATTAATCCGAGGGAGCGAGACTACCTGCAAAAAACTGTGATGATACCGGTGGTTCGACGAACCTTGTATGCCGGAGATTTTATTCATTCAACTCAAGATTTGTTTTTTCGAAGAAGCGGGAAGGAGGGGCTTACCTTAGACGAAATCAAGGCCCTGCAAACGCAAGGCATGGTATTAAATAAACAGAAAGACCTCAATGACACCTTACGTACCGAAGATTTCAAGCCAGCGAAGGTCGGGGTTATCGTAGCGTGTCGAATGAAATCTTCTCGCCTGAAAGAAAAGGCACTGCTGCCGATAGGTGATTTACCTTCCGTGGAATTTTGCTTGCGCAATGCGCTAAAATTTAAAGGCATTCATAAGGTAATCCTTGCTACATCTACAGAAGAGCAGGACCAAATCCTTGCGAAGCACACCTTTGATTCCAAGGTTGGGTTTTATCAGGGGCACCCTGAAGATGTGATGCAACGCTACATTGATGTTTGTGAAGCATACGAACTAGACGTAGTGGTTCGAATTACCGCGGACATGCCTTTCGTAGATGATGAAATTTGTTCGTTTCTCCTAGACAAACATCTTAAGTCAGGCGCTGAGTATACCGTAGGAACGGATGCTGCCGTGGGGGTTAACCTTGAAATCTTTAATGTTTCTTGTTTAAAACGGATAAAAGCCTATTTCCCAAAAGCGGAATATTCGGAATATATGACCTGGTATTTTCAAAACAATCCAGAACATGTACGGATACAGAAAATTGATCTACCTGCAATCTTTGTTCGTCCTTACAGACTTACCTTGGATTATGAAGAAGATTTAGCCTTATTCAATGAAATCCACAAGCAGATGGGAAGTACGAACTACTCGCTTTGTCAGGTAATTGAGTTTTTGGATTTACATCCAGAAATCGCTTCCATGAACGCTCACTTGACCTTGAAATACAAAACCGATCAAGCGCTCATTGATTTGCTGAATGAAAAAACGAAAATAAGGTAGCGGCCATGGAGTATAAGAAACTCAAGCTCACCCCTACCTCAATCAATGGGTATTCCTTAGTTCCTATCCGAATGGAAGACCGAGAACTAATTCGGAAATGGCGAAACGAACAAATGTATCACCTGCGACAAAAGGAAGCACTCACTGAAGGTCAACAAGAAACATATTTTAAAGAAGTAGTAGCGAAGTTGTTTGAAAGCGAGCAACCTACACAATACTTATTTTCTTACGTGCGGGGCGAAGAATGCATGGGTTATGGCGGGTTAGTACATATCAATTATGAAAAATCAAGCGCCGAATTATCCTTTATAATGAATACCGAACTTGAAGCGGAAGAATTCAGATTTCATTGGACCAATTACATACAACTCATAGAAGAAATCGCATTTACAACGCTTAAATTAAATCGAATTTTTACCTATGCGTACAACTTAAGGCCGCACCTATATCCCATTTTGGAAGATCGTGGATTTATACGTGAACGTCTTATCCCGAATGCCTTAATCGCAGATGGGAAGTCAATTCCGGCTATTATTCATAGTAAATGGAATGCGCAGCTACGTAAGGCAACGCTACTCGATACTGACCTTACCTTCCAGTGGGCTCAGGACCCAACCGTTAGGCGTTATGCATTTACTCAAAATGAAATCACAAAAGAAGGACATGAAGCCTGGTTCAAGAATAAATTAGCGGACCCCTTATGCGAATATTTCATTCTGGAAACGTCAGAAGGAAATCCCCTCGGTTCATTTAGAATCGATTATAATTCATCGACTTCGACGGGATTAATTAGCTACCTCATAGCCCCTGAATTCCATGGAAAAGGTTGGGGAATTGCAATGTTAGTGCTTGGTGAAGTAGCAGCTAGACAAATTGGCCTTAGCGGCCTTATTGGTGAAGTTATACCCGAAAATTCATCTTCATGTGCTATCTTTGTAAAATTAGGATACGATGCTCAAGTGATTAGCGATCGAATTCGATACAAAAAGACCCTTTAATGTTCCAGCTTCCTTCAGACCGAGTTTTTATTATTGCCGAGTTATCCGCCAATCACAACGGCAGTCTTGAAGTAGCCCTTGAAACTGTTAAAGCAGCAAAACGAGCGGGAGCTGATGCCATAAAACTGCAAACCTACACCGCAGACACCATTACCTTAAAATGCGATCAACCCGATTTTAAAATTGAGGGGGGTACCCTTTGGGATGGAAGATATCTACACGACCTTTACTTGGAAGCCTTTACTCCTTGGGAATGGCATGAGCAAATATTCAAGGCCGCAGCAGATGAGGGCTTAGTTTGTTTTTCTTCTCCATTTGACCCGTCGGCTGTAGATTATTTAGAAGGTATAGGATGTCCTTTATACAAAATTGCCTCCTTTGAAATAACAGACATTCCCTTGATCGAATACGTAGCATCGAAAGGTAAACCCATGATTTTATCAACGGGAATTGCTGAAAAGATTGATATTGAACGTGCCGTGGATGCCTGTTTACGTCAAGGAAACAAGGACCTTACCCTATTAAAGTGTACCTCTTCTTACCCCGCTCCAATAGAAGAAGCCAACTTAAGACTTATGGTTCAGTTTAAGGATGATTTCCCTGTATCTGTTGGATTATCGGATCACACACCCGGTCATCTAGTTCCTGTTATTGCAACTACGTTGGGCGCACGCGTAATCGAAAAACATTTTATTTTATCCCATGAAATTGGTGGACCCGATGCCGCATTTTCCTTAGATGAAAAAGAATTTACGCAGTTAGTTAATGAAGTCCGTTTAACTGAGCAAGCGCTCAGAAATTCAGGCTACAACTTAAGCCCAAAGCAAGAAGCTGGCCGTATTTTTTCACGTTCACTCTACCCTACCCAATTCATTTCCAAAGGAAGTATAATTTCAGATGGAATGATCAAATCAGTTCGACCCGGATATAGCCTACATCCCATGCATCTAGGAGATATCATTGGAAAAACTGTAAAACGCGACCTAAGTTTAGGTGCGCGCATTACCCTAGATGATTTTGAATAGTTCCATTTCATCGCCTTTATTTACCTATAACACACGGAGAAAAAGCTCCAAACATTCGGCTTAAACGCCCAAATTACATTATGACATTTTTAGAACTCAATCTGATAGCGCCGATTTTAAATGCGCTTAACCACGTGGGGTATACCACTCCAACACCAATTCAAGAAAAAGCCATTCCGATTATCCTTTCCGGAGCCGATATTATGGGCTGCGCACAAACCGGAACTGGAAAAACTGCAGCATTTGCAATTCCAATTTTACAACGACTGACCCTGAATAAACGACCTGAAGGCAAGCGACGCATACGCACCTTAATCCTTACGCCAACAAGAGAACTTGCGATTCAAATCGAAGATAACATTAAGGCTTATGGAAAAGAATTGGACCACCGTCATGCCGTAATCTTTGGTGGCGTAAGTCAACACGGTCAGGTAAATCAACTTAAAAACGGGGTTGATATTTTAGTTGCTACGCCCGGTCGCCTATTGGATTTAGTGCAACAAGGCTTTATTGACTTAAGGCATCTTGAGATATTTGTCTTGGATGAAGCCGATCGCATGCTCGACATGGGATTTATACACGATGTGAAACGCGTAATTAAACTCATCCCCGCTAAACGTCAAACCTTGTTTTTCTCTGCTACGATGCCAAAAGAAATCAAAACATTGGCTAGCACCATATTAACAGATCCTGAACAGGTAATTGTTACGCCGGTATCTTCTACTGCCGAAACCATACAACAGGGATTATACTACGTTAACACAGCGGAGAAAAAAGATCTATTATTGCACCTTTTAAAAGAAGATAGCACTCCTTCGATCTTGGTTTTTACGCGAACAAAGCACGGAGCGGATCGCATCGTTAAAATATTAGCGAAAGCACAAATTACAGCGGCAGCAATTCACGGAAACAAATCACAAAACGCAAGACAAAATGCGCTAAACGGATTTAAAAACAACAAGCTTCGGGTATTGGTTGCAACCGATATCGCTGCGCGAGGAATTGATATAGACGAATTGGAATTAGTAATCAATTACGACATACCGAACATCCCTGAAACCTACGTTCACCGAATTGGTAGAACCGGAAGAGCGGGTGCAAGCGGGCGAGCCATCTCCTTTTGCGATCAAGAAGAACGCGCCTATATTCGTGACATCCAGAAATTAATTGGCATTCAAATTCCAATTTTTAAAAATAATTAATTTAACTTCCATCGATTAATAGTTGTTCAGTATGATTTTAAATATAAAAAGACGATTAAGTCTTACAATAATCATGGGTAGTTTACTTTGGAGTGTAAATTCCTATAGCCAAACCACTCTAGGTGACAGCATCAAACCCAAAATGCTAAACAACTCGATTAATTTGAGTATTGGACCGGGTGGAATTTTAGCGCTTTATGTACCTGCAGGTATTTTTTACGAGCGTATGTTCCAAGGAGAACGCTTTTTACCGAAACTAACCAAATTTGTGGATGTTGGCGTCGGTGCAGCAGCGTATTGGGAAGGAGAGAGCGCTTTTGTCTTTTCGCGCTACGGAATACTTACAGGACATAAGAAGTACCATTTAGAGGCCACCTTGGGCGCTGTTGGTTATTTGAATGGTGATATTGTTGGCGTGTTGCCTGCAGCGTCTATTGGTATGCGCAGACAAAAACCGAACAGTCATTATGTATTTCGTACGGGTGTAGGAATCCCAGAGGCGATTTATGTGAGTTGGGGTGTTAGTTTTTAAGCCCTTAATGTTTCATTACCATAGAATCCTTTAGCTGAAGTTCAATATCGTACATGTTAAACCCCGTGCGCGTGGCCGTTTCAAATTCAATTAATGAAATCTTTTGATCCTCTTGGGGTAATGGCGCAAAGAACAAACTAAAAAACTGCCAATCTGTTCTCGCTTTGTACATGTTTTTATTGGGTGCAGTCGCAATATTTATTTGATCTTGCATTCGGAACTTTTTGGTACTTGCGGAAGTAAGCAAATGCGTATTTGGATCGATATTAATCCACCAATTATTAACATACATTTGATCCATTTGATATCCGAAATCTAAACGCGTCGTATATTCATTCATAGTTACCCGCAAAAGTTGTAAGGTCTTTCTTCTAACATCCAAGTGCCAAATCAGGGTTTTATCGCTTGTTTTCATATGCGTGTTTTAAGGGATTTTTGTTTTTCTATTAACCAATCAGGAGCTATGATCCGCAACGAAGGACCATAGGACCAAACCAAGTGAATTAATTCCATCGTAGGAATAAGCTTTAATTTAACGTGTGCACCACCATTGGTAAACTTGATAATCTCTTGAGTATCATGTATGGGATAAGCGGTGAGGAACTTGGTTGTGAGTGGGTCCGCACGTAAAACGACCTCAATCGGTGTTTCTACTTCTAAAGGAAAAACGCCGTACATGTCATTTAAAAAACTAAGAATCTGACGGGTATTCCCTTTTTGGTATTTCCTATCTAACTTAATAGGTTCATATATTCGGTCTAAACCAAAGGAGCGGAGCGCATTATGTGTTTCACTAAATCCGTATACATACCATCGATTATCAAATTCTCTTACTACATACGGATGAAGCACAATCGACTTGAATCGTTCATTTTTATATGAATAATGGATGAATGAAATTGGAATACCCACTTTGCAGCAATCGATTAATAAATCCATAAACTCATATCCCCTGGAACGCGGAGGCTCCATGGTTTTTAAGATGGGATATCGTTCATTCTGGTCGACCTCTTCTAAGGAGGAGGATAGCACCTTTTCCATGGCATGCCTCAATTTATCTCCCAATTCGGTGCGCATCATGCATTTAATTAGAACGAGTGATTCCGCAAGGACCGACGCATCTTCCGGTGATAATTTAACGCCATTGATGGTGAATTTTGGATCCGTATAAATGTATTCCTGCAGCTGAAAATCGAATTTAATCGGTGCTCCAAATCCGTTGGGACGATCTTTTTTCATCATGTTAATGTCTTTTTGAATCGTCTCGCTTGACACCTCAATTCCTTGCTCCCGACATACATCAATAATTCGCTGCATATTAGGTTTATAATAGTGTCGATCACAAATCACTTGATCAATAATCAAGCATCTCCGCATCGCATTTTTACTAATCGGCATAGTTTTTTTTTTACAAAAATAATAAAATTACAATACTCCGTACATACTATACGGAGTATTTTTTCACAACTAATTTTCTCGTTGCATCTTTGTTCAAAAATTAACCTATGGAAACAGAAATTAAAAAAACCAGAGAAAAAACAATTCAAGAAAAGCAACAAGAGGGTATTGTATTATACAACCCTGAGGGCACTAATTACAAAGCCTCACATGCGATTAAGTGCATCGAATGTACTGATGAATATACTCGAATAGATTTTATATACAAAGCGCCCTCCTATTACATCAACGGTGGCTGGGTGCAGATAGAACGAAATAGTTTTATACGTCCTGTAGGATCTGAAACGAAGTACACCTTAATTCAGGCGATCAATATCCCAATTGCACCCACCAAACACTTTTTCAACCGAAGCGGTGAATACTTACATTACACATTACTTTTCCCTGCACTACCTAAAAGTACACGTAAAATTGACATCATCGAAAAAGAAGCGGCTGGCACCTACTTCAATTTTTATGACATTAATTTCTCAAAATGGATGACTATTCCGCATGCGGGTTCACAAGTATTATCTAACAATTAACCCAAAACATATGAAATCAATTTCGATAGCACACCAAGCCCATCTTCAAGCGCTGCGTGCCTTAAGCAACCTAAAAGAACGAGAACTACATATTCACGAAATCATCAAAGAAAAGAATTATTCAGCCATCGTCAATGAAAAAAAACACTACAACAAAATCGTTGAAACCCTCAAAGACTTAATTCGCAGTTTGAAGAAAGACTATAACGCCTTGAATGCCGAAGAAAAATTAAGTGAAGAGGGACAAACACTGCGTCGCATCTTCGTAAACCTTGAACATTTTGATGATACCATAATGCCTTAATTAACCTTTAAAATTTATAAAAAATGGACTACATGTTTGTATTTAGTAAGTACGATAAATGGAAACGATTTGATGAATTCATCTTTGAAAACCACTGCTACACGGATAAAAAGGAACGTTTATCCCTACACCGGGAACACGTGTTCAACATTTCTTATTTAGCAAGAATCATAGGAAAACTTGAAATTTATCTTAATGATCGAAAGGATGTTGAGCAAGCATATTATGCCTGCAAATGGTTTGAGAAAGAATTTGAAGAACTCGGATATTCGCTTAGTTTCTTCAGGCGCTGGCTCGCTGAAAAGAGAGAAATCGAGGCGCCCTTTTAGGCTTCTTTAACTTCTTCTTTCTTTTTTAGCTGTAAGCCACCCACCCCGAGAAACGCCAAGATCAAGATGAGCGATCCTACCATGGAATAGCTTGTCCCCGCGATAAACGAAGAAGGTTGAAACTTCCATACGATTTGATGTTTTCCAGCAGGAATCTCAAGTCCTCTAAGTACATAATTGACCCGAGTATAAGGAACTTCCTTACCATCAATGGTACAAACCCAACCTTCTGGGTAATAAATTTCGCTAAAGACAGCAAATCCTTTGTGGGTAGAATTACTTTGATATGTGATTTCCTTGGTTGCATACTTAGTCATTGAAATAACATCGGCTGAATCTGTAGCATAGGTGGCGGCAACATTAATCCCCGCATTGCTCACATCTACAATTGCTTGAATTTTTGTGTTTATTTTTCCAAGTCCGAGCAATTCCTCGTTGGCAGAATTTACCTTAGTAACTTTATTCACAAACCACACGTTGCCATTCGCATATGGATTAAGCATTGGTTCGTCAGTTCGTGTAAGCACCACATATTTTGTATTTAACATATTCAAAATCTGACAGGTATCTGACATTTGTCCACCAGCCACAGAAATGGTATCGAAGATTTCTTTTGCTTTATCTTGTGGAATCTCGATAGTACGGGCATAATTTTGAAGCTTCGCCATTTTAATGGAACTGATCACACCGTTTGCTTTTTGCATTTCATCTTGTAAATAAAAATCTACTAACTGCTGGTAACGCTTAACTTTTGCGCCATGATACCCTCCGATTGATTTATGGAAGAAACTGGTAACGGTTTCATTAAACGGATTATCAAAGGTGAATACTCGGTAATTTGAATTCAACTGAAGCGCTGTGAAACCAGCCATTAATTCGATGATTTCTGTGGGTTGATCTGCATAGAGCCCTTCTCTGTCAAAAACAGATCGAATTCGAGCAGTCTCCTTTTTAAAGGAAGGCAATAGCTTGGATTCATTATTCAAAATCGATACATCGGCTTTTTCTGGCATGTAAGGAATTTGTGCCGCGCTTCGGTCCTCATACTTCGCTAATTCCTCTGACATTTCCTCTATCGGATCTGCATTTAAATACCGTAAATCCACATTGATTTCATCTGCTGCAATAAACACTCCAATAAGTCCAAGCCACACCCAACGGTTGACTTTGTAAAATGCCAAAAGTACAGCAACTCCGGCCCCGATGAAAAACAGCAAGGTACGTCCTGCATCTGCTTTGTATATCGATTGACGAACATTAATCAATTCTGCCTTCAATCCTTCAATCATGGTTAATTGCGAAGGATCTTTAGACTGTTTTGCATACTCATTAAATTGCTTAATCTCTTCCCCTGTAATAAATTCACCTGAAATACTCGGAACAGCATACAATAACAAACCAAGTGCAACCACGCCTCCAAGCACACCAAATTGAAATTTACGAGTACCTTGCAGTTCCTCAGATTTCCAAAGACGATCAAGTAGCATCACTCCAATCATAGGCACCAACAGTTGTAAAATCACTAAAATCATTTTAGAATCCCTAAACTTATTGTACATCGGAAAATGATCAATGAACCAAAAGTTGAGGCCTCCGGTTTTAGACGCCAACAGTACACACAATATAGACAGCGCAATTACTGGAAACCGAAGGGAGTCTTTTACAAGAAACAAACCAACCAAAAACAGAAAGAAGGCCACTGCACCCAAATAGATTGCTCCCCCACTGAATAATTGTCCACCCCAATAATGATTAGATTGGGCGATTTGATCATAATACGTTGGATCTTCAATGCTTTCCATCGCAGATTCGTTATTCCCAATGTAGCCTCCAGCACCACCTTTGGCATTCGGAATAAATAAGGAAAGTGCTTCTTTAGGTCCAAAATTATACTCAAGAATATAACTTTTATCCAAACCAGATTTTGCTTTTGTCGCTTTATCTGTGCCTTTCGGAGCAACAGAAATGTCAGAATCTCCCCGCGTAGAGTATTTAGAATATTCATAAGTAGTCATTAAATTACTTGCTGAGGGAAGAATCGCTAACCCAGTTGCAACAAGGAGTGCCCCTACAATTTTTGCTAAATCAATATACTTTTTCTCAATAATTAAACGGATCCCTTCGCCTAGCGCAATTACCCCCAAGAGAATAAATAGGTAATACGTGATTTGCAAATGGTTTGCGCTAATATTCAAGGAAAGGAAGAAAGCAAACACCACGCTTCCCCAAAGCCATTTACCCCGTGTAGCTAGCAACAAACCGCCGAGTGTTGGCGCCATAAAGGAAACTGCATTCACTTTGGTTATATGTCCCGCACCCAGATATAAAATATTAAAAGAGGCAAAGCCAAAGGCAATAGCCCCAACAGCCGCAATCCATGGATTAATTCGAAGACACATTCCGAGGATGTAAAATCCGAGCATGGTAACAAACATTACCCCGACCGGTGCGGTTAAGCCCAAGCGCAACACGGTTGCCACTTGATTCATCAAATTCCCATTATGTATGACACTAATTTGATACGCCGGCATACCACTAAACATTCCGTTAGTCCACAAGGCTTCTTCGCCATTCACCGTGCGATAATCGGTAATTTCTTTAGCCGCTCCCTGGTATTGTTTTACATCGGACTGCTTTAATTGCTTTCCATCAAAAATCACCGGATGGAAATATCCTGCAGAAAAAACTACAAACACCAACAAGGCGATAACATGCGGAACAAAGGCTTTTACATCAATTTTCATAATCGTATTTTTTATGTTGGATTCGCGTAGCGAACCACTTCTTCATTACTAATTTCATCGTCGCACAAGATCACCAAGCGCTCCAATACATTTCTCAATTCCCTGATATTACCTGTCCAATCAATGGCCTGAAGTGCCTGAATGGCAGCGGGTTGAATTGGCTTCAACTTAATTCCTTGCTCTTGGCAAATCATGGATAGAAAATGCGCTACCAACAGTGGAATATCATCTTTTCTATCATTTAAGCTTGGTACATGGATCGGAATAACGGAAAGGCGATGAAATAAATCTTCCCTAAACCGTCCTTCGTTAATTTCCTTTCGCAGGTCTTTATTGGTTGCTGAAATGACGCGGCAATCTACTTTAATGTCTTTTTCACCTCCAACACGCTGAATGACATTTTCTTGGAGCGCGCGAAGCACTTTAGCCTGAGCACTGGGAGACATATCGCCAATTTCATCCAAAAACAAGGTGCCTCCAGAGGCGAGCTCAAACTTTCCTTTTTTATCTTTTACAGCACTTGTAAATGCACCTTTTTCATGACCAAACAACTCACTTTCAATGAGTTCAGATGGAATTGCAGCACAGTTCACTTCAATAAAGGGCGCTTTATTTCGATTTGATTGGTCGTGAAGACTTCGAGCTACAAGCTCCTTACCGCTTCCATTGGGACCGGTAATTAAAACCCTGGCGTCTGATGGAGCGACCTTTGAAATCATGCTTTGGATCGCTAGGATTTGAGGAGAACCCCCAATAATCCCATTTCCCTTAATTTTTTTTATGCTCGTTCTTAATGCAGCATTCGATTGAAGCAATTGACCCTTTTCTTTTAAGTGATTGATTGCCACCAAAATACGGTTTAAGTTCAATGGTTTTTCTATAAAGTCATACGCCCCTAAGCGGAGCGCCTTAACGGCCATTTCGATATTTCCATGACCGGACATGACAACAATCTCTGGTTGGTGATCCAGCGTTTTTAAGGATTGCATAAGTTCCAACCCATCCATCTTAGGCATTTTGATATCACAAAAAAGGACATCAAACGTCGTTTCTTCGCATTTAGCTAGGGCCTCTTGACCATCCGCTGCCTCATCCACTTGATGCCCCTCTAATTCAAGAATTTCTCGAATTGCTCGGCGTATTGCACGATCATCTTCAGTTATGAGTATTCTCATCGGTTCATATCTTTTATATCCACTCGGCGTTCAAGCATTGGAACGAATTTAAAGGTACCTAATTCTTCTGAGGTAAATTCAAATTCACTGGCTCTTTTTATACGCAACATACGTTGTTCCTCTCCTTCGCCTACCGGAATTACCATAACACCTCCCACAGCCAACTGTTTAAGTAATTCTTCGGGAACATCCGGTGCACCGCAGGTAACTAAAATCCGATCGAAGGGCGCATAACTAGGCCAACCCTGATATCCATCTCCATATTTTAACCGTGGATCGTACTTCAAGTGTTTAATAAGTTGTGTTGCTTTTACATGTAAATCCTGATGGCGCTCTATGGAATATGCCCGAACACCTAATTCACACAAAATACACGTTTGGAAACCAGAACCTGTACCGATTTCCAAGACTTTCATCTTTGGACTCAAATCAAGTAATTCCGTTTGAAATGCAACAGTATACGGATGTGATATCGTTTGACCTGAACCAATATGAAATGCACCGTTGGTGTAAGCCAAATCATCCAACGCTAAATCCATAAAAAAATGACGAGGAACCGCATTGAATGCGTTCAGGATTCGTATGTCCTTTATTCCCATCTTCCCTAATTCCTCCACCAATAACTTTCGCTTACCTTGGTGACGATACGTGTCTTTTAAGTGATTCATTGCAAGTGTCAAATTTACAAGTTTGTCGGGGAATGTACCTGAAATAACTACCTTTGTTTTGAACAAAAAGCCGTTGAATGAAGATATTGGTTACCGGTGGCGCAGGATTTATTGGTTCAAATTTGTGCGATGCCTTACTCGAACGCAACTACGAAGTGCATTGCATGGATAATTTATTGACCGGAAATTACAGCAACATTAGCCATTTAGTCGGTAACCCAAAATTCACTTTTTTTGAAACGGACATTCGTTCCATCGATGCGTGTCAAGAGGCCATGAACGGATGTGATGTGGTAGCTCATCTTGCCGCACTGGGATCTGTACCCCGTTCGATTAACGATCCATTAACCACGAACAGCATTAACATTGATGGATTCCTTAACGTTATCCATACCGCAAAAGAACTCGGCATTTCGCGATTTGTATTCGCCGCAAGCTCCTCAACCTATGGCGATTCCGCTTCGCTACCTAAGCAAGAGGACATTATCGGAAAACCCTTGTCACCCTATGCGGTCGGGAAATATGTCAATGAGCTCTACGCGCATGTGTATGCTTTAAACTATGGATTACCTTACATTGGTTTAAGGTATTTTAATGTGTTTGGGAAACATCAAGATCCACATGGCGCATACGCAGCTGTAATCCCAAAATTTATTCAGCAATTTTTAGATGGCGAGGCGCCAATCATCAACGGGGACGGAACTAATACGAGGGACTTTACACACATTGAAAACGTGGTTGACGCAACGCTTCGCGCCATAGAAAACACGAAGGCAGATGCAGATAATCAGATTTACAACGTAGCCTATGGCTCAAGTACAAGTCTCAATGAATTAGTCGTACTTATTAAGGAAGCCATCACTTCACGCAAACCCCAAGCAACGCTTCATGATATAAATTACGGACCTTTTCGTAAAGGGGATATACCGCATTCATTGGCTTCGATTGAGAAGATAAAAGCGAACCTCGGTTATTCTCCAAGCGTTTCCATTAAAGAAGGAATACAAAAAACAGTAGATTGGATTTTATCCTCAAAGGGATAACTCAATCTGCACTGGACAATGGTCTGAACCAAAGACTTGAGTTAAGATAGCTGCAGATTTTAATTGAGGTAAAAACGCTTTTGACATTAAGAAATAATCAATTCTCCAGCCGATATTTTTCTCTCGAGCGCCTGCACGATAACTCCACCAAGAATATTCAGCACGTTCCGGATGCATGTAGCGATACGTATCTATTAATCCAGCCGTTTCATAGGCATTCATACCGTCTATTTCCTCTTGCATAAACCCAGCAGACTTGTTATAGTTTTCCTTTGGACGCGCTAAATCAATCGCTCGATGCGCTACGTTAAAATCACCACAGACCACAACAGGTTTTGTCTGCTCTAATTCTTTCAAATAATTTAAAAAATCCCGGTCCCAGCTTTGACGATACGGCAAGCGAGCCAACTCATTTCCGGAATTTGGCACATAAACTGTCACCAGATAAAAAGAAGCAAATTCAGCACACACCACCCTACCCTCATGATCATGATCTGGCACCTGCATATCATAGGCAATATGCAAAGGTTTTTCTTTGGTAATAATTGCCGTACCAGAATACCCTTTACGTTCTGCCTCATTAGCAAATACGTGATAAGCACCCAGCGGCAACAAGGCTTCTTTAACCTGTTCCACCGTGGCTTTAGTTTCTTGTAAACAAATGATATCTGGCTGCAAAGCGGTCATATCCTGAATAAACGACTTACCAGTTATGGCACGAATGCCGTTGACATTAAAAGAAATTATTTTCATTAAAAGAAATTTAAAAAGTTATTCCACACTCTTCTTAACCAACCTTCTGAATTGTCGTCCATATCCGCATCCAACATCGCATCATCATGCAAGGGACGCTTTGCACGTTTTCTAATAAAAACAAAAAGCAATCCAATAAGCGCTAAAAAGGAAAAGAGTACAAGTCCCTCAAACACCGAAAAATATTGTAAAAATTCCATTATTGCACATTAATTAATTTACCTTTTCCGTATTGAACCTTATTAATCACTGAAGGTAATCCGTAGTAATACACATTGCCAATTCCATTCAATTCAACATTTAAGGGAATCCCATCGGCTTTAACCCATTGATCAGTGGATGACGAAGTGATCAACTTCACGTGATTTGATGCAGACATTTGACGAAAATCAAACTTCCCATCCCCCATAAGATTTCCACGCAGTGTTTGCGTTTCTCCTTTCAAGGTTAAACGACCCCAACCGTGTGTATTAATGGCATTTATATCAATTGCTTGAACGTTCAATTCCATATGACCGGCACCGTCACGAAGTGTTAGGGTTAAATAATCCGTAATCAAGGTATCTTCATTGAAAAGACGCTCAGTCCCTTCAAACAAAATATTTATGAGTTTGGTGTAATGAATTTCAACTTCTGGAATTTCATAGGACCTTAAGTAATTACATCGGTTTTTATTCTCAATGGTAAGCAGACCATTTTCACCTATAACCTCAATAAAATTCAATAAATTATTTCCTCCACGCACAATGACTTTATTGATTGAATCCTGAACCAATTTATAGCTAAGATGTTCCTTTAAATGCAGTTGATTGAAGGAACCAAAATCATAGGTCCGAATGGATAATTCACCCGATTTCTTGAAACATGCACGTTGCTCAGGCTTCTTACATGAACAAACTAAAGCAATCAATATCAATAGATTAAACCGCTTCATCTAGCTCTATAATTAAAGGTGTATCCAATTCCATATTCCAAATAATCCGCCCTAGCCCAATGAGTTTTCAAGGTAAGATTCAATAGCAAACCGTTCTTAAGGTAATACCGCGCACCGATGCGGTGATACATGGGATCTTCTGGACTAAATTTATCGCGCAAATACGCACCCATGCCAAAGACAAAATGAAATCTATCTAAAGGAACTAAATAGGCGGCGTACGCTCCAACTTGTAAAATATCGAGCTGCGATTTTGCAATATAGGGCTGGTAATCCATTATGGATTGCTTGGATATCAGATCCAAGGCTAATTCTAACCCTGCCTTATGTCCAAAAAAATGCTTTCCGGACAGATTCAGGGCATAAACCGGATATCTTCGTCCGCCAATTGGCATCATTTGCTTGCCACTTAAAATTGCGGTAACACTATAATACCATCGCTTATAGACAAGATTCATTGGGATCCTAGCCTCACCCTCATAGGGGTCGAATTTCATTTTATCCACTGGAATTATCGTACGTGCATAACCGATAGAAACGAATGGCATGTTAATTCCGAAATTAGGCACCTTCCACGCGGCGTTACTAAAATGCGTAATATCAATGCCAATATTAAACGCATTCTTTTTGTATTGATAGGTACTTTTTATTGCTAAGCACATTAAGCCATTAATTCGCGTAGCAATGGCTACATTGAGCGGATTTTCTATGGGGTCATACGGTTGATTATTATACCCAAGCCCCAATCCAAATTTAAAATCCATTCGATAATTTCTAAATGAAATCATAGGCAATTCCGTGTAACCATAGACCCCCAAGTAATTCCCTAAAATCTCTTGGTTTCCAACCTGACCATAAAATATGGTGCCTCCGAACGCAGGATAATTGTATGCACGATGATACGCTTTGTGACCACGTGAACGAAGCACATAGCTCAATTCTCCGGCCCATGCCGGATTTTTTGGCATATGCGCCATTACACCCCGATGTGCTGCTAAAAAGCCTAATTTTTGTCGGTATTCAATTGCATGCTCGAAATTCGTTTGCGCAATACTTGCACCGGATAGTCCAAGAATTATAAAAAGAAAATTTAATCGCATATGAAACAAAGTTAATAAAGCTAATGATTCAAATCACGCAATCGCGTTACATTTGTACATGGATAAACGACTGCTCGCTTTTGAACGCTTATTGACCATTATGGATGAACTTCGCGAACAATGTCCGTGGGACCAAAAGCAAACCTTTGATACCCTTAGAAATCTAACCATTGAGGAAACCTACGAATTGGCCGACGCCATTACCAAGCATGACTTGCAAGAAATCAAAGGGGAAATTGGTGATCTTTTTCTTCACATGGTTTTTTATAGCAAACTCGGTTCGGAAGTTGGAGCTTTTGATGTGACCGACGTTCTGAATGGTATTTGTGACAAATTAGTTCATCGCCATCCACATATTTATGGGGATGTAACGGTTTCTGGCGAGGAAGAAGTTAAAGCAAACTGGGAAAAGCTAAAATTAAAAGAGGGCAAGAAATCTGTACTTTCAGGAGTTCCCTCCTCGCTTCCTGCCTTGGTAAAGGCTACACGGATTCAAGAGAAAGTCAAGGGAATTGGCTTTGAATGGGATAATAAAGAAGACGTTTGGGCCAAGGTAAAAGAGGAACTGGCTGAATTTGAGGCCGAAGTAGCGCTCGGATCCACAAAACAAGAAGAGGAATTCGGTGACCTATTGTTTTCTCTGGTAAATTATGCACGCTTTATTAATTTATCTCCAGAATCCGCACTTTCCTTTACCAACCAAAAGTTCATTACGCGATTTCAGTGGATGGAAGAAGCTATAAGCAGCGAAGGTAAATCCTTATCAGAAATGAACTTGGAAGAGATGGATGTGTATTGGGATCGAGCGAAGATAGCCCTGAGAAAGAAATAGGACATCAAGATATTTGGACATTAGGAATTAAATCGACTTCGAATTAAATACAGAAATTATAGCACTAACCGAACTTTAATCGAAACAAAATTAGATAAATATCTGTTTCACGGGATTTGAAATCTTCTGTTTCACGAGATTTGAAATCTTCTGTTTCACGGGATTTGAAATCCCGTGAAACAGTTATAACTACTTCAACTTAAAATGCTTATCCGCCTCATCAGCTATATAGTCCCCAATTGCCAATGAAGCTGTAGCGGCAGGTGATGGTGCGTTCAAGACATGAATCGAATTTCCATGGTACTCAATTCTAAAATCATCTCGGGTATCGCCGTCCTCAGCTAACAATAAAGCCCTAACCCCTGACCTACCTGGCTTGATATCGTCCATGGTAAGTGAAGGAATCATTCGCTGCAAGGTTTTAAGGAATAATTTCTTAGAAAATGCACGACGGTATTCGTTGATTCCGAAAGACATATTCGAGAAAAATAATTTCCATGTCCCCTTGTATGTTAAGGCATCCCACGTATCGCGAAGAGAGAAATCCGTTTTCCCATAGCCTTCGCGCTTAAAGGTAAATACCGCATTGGGACCACATTCAATCTCGCCGTCGGTCATGCGAGTAAAATGCACACCGAGAAAAGGAAAATCGGGATTTGGTGTAGGATAAATCAAGTGTTTAACTTTGTGTTTCGCTTGATCGGTAAGTTCATAATAATCTCCGCGAAAACCAACCACTTTCTCCTTTAGCTTTACCCCATCTTTTCGCGCCAGGCGGTCCGCTTGTAATCCCGCACAATACACCGCAAACTTAGATTCAAATTCTCCATTGTTCGTAATAAACACCGTTCCATCGGCAATTTTCTGCACCGATTTTACTTCCGTGTTAAGCATCAATTTTGATGCTGGATTAATCGCTAAGGCTAACTCTACCATTTTTGCGGTAGCTGCTCTAAAGTCAATTATTCCCGTGCACCCTACGTGCAAGGCAGCAATACACTCCACATGCGGTTCAATTTCTTTTACCTCTTCTGGCGTAATTTTACGCAAACCTTCAATCTCATTTTGTAAGCCCGTTTGATAAATCTTCTCCAGGTATTGAAGTTCTTTCTCTTCTGTCGCTACTACAACTTTTCCGCAGACATCATGAGGTATTCCGTGTTCCTTTGCAAAGGCAACTAACTCACGGCGCCCCTGAATACAATTTCGTGCCTTTAACGAGCCTGGTTTGTAATAAAGTCCGGAGTGAATCACCCCGGAATTATGTCCAGTTTGATGATCTGAAAGTAAATTCTCCTTTTCAAAAAGAACCAATTTCAAGGACGGATTTCTTTTTTGCAGCTTATAAAAGGTTGCTGCTCCAACAATCCCTCCACCTACGATAGCGATGTCAAAACTCATAGGACAAAAGTAGTTAGAAAATAAGTTCATTCAACATATCTGAATTTCACGGCACCTAGCGAGATTTATTACTTTTGCAATATGAAAACACCCACCATAAAACGAAGCTATATTGCAAAAGACATTGTGTTAAAAACCTTTGAAGATGTAGAAGGATATTTCAATGAACTGTTAACGCGTGAACTAAATGAACTAGACAGCTACAAAAAATGGCTTTGTGATGTGAGTGAGTTGGAGGCATTTTTAGAAGAAGATGGGGCGTGGAGATACATCAAAATGTCTATCGATACTACAAATCCAGCACTTACCGAATCCTACACGTATTTCGTTACCGAGATTCAGCCGAAATTGGCACCACTAACCAATGATTTAAATAAAAAAATGATGGCGAGTGAATTCCACAAGGAATTAATTAATGACCCTGCTTATGCCATCTATTTTCGCTCGGTTGGTGTACAACTCGATTTATTTCGCGAAGAAAACATTGCGATAGAAGCCTATTTAAGTGAAAAGTCTCAAGAATATGGAAGCATAAGTGCTGCGCAAACCATTGAACACGACGGGAAGACCTTAACCATGCAGCAGGCATCCGTTCATTTGAAGAATCAAGATGAAACGCTGAGGTCGGAGGTATACCATAAAATTGCAGCGCGTAGGCGACAGGACATAGATAACTTGAATTCGCTTTATACTGATTTAATTCAAAGACGGCATGAATTAGCTAAAAATGCAGGATTTGACAACTACCGCGATTACATGTTTCAAAACATGGGGCGTTTTGATTATGACAAAGAGGCTTGTTTTGATTTTCACGAAGCCGTTGCGCAGAAAGTCGTTCCATTGGTTAAAGAAATTCAACAAAAGAAACTCCAAAAGCTTGGTAAATCGACCTTCAAACCATGGGATTTAGATGTTGATCCGGATGGAAAAGAACCTTTGAAGCCCTTCAACAGCGGCAATGAAATGCTTGAAAAAACGATTGAAATTTTCAATCAAATGGACTCTTACTTTGGCGACTGCTTGCTTACAATGAAGGAAATGGGCCACTTGGATTTGGAATCCAAAGAAGGCAAAGCACCGGGAGGATACAACTATCCCTTGTACGAGATTGGCGTTCCCTTTATATTCATGAATTCTGTAGGATTACATAGGGACTTGGTAACCATGGTGCATGAGGGAGGCCATGCCATTCACAGTTTTTTGAACCGTGAATTAACCTTAACTGCATTCAAAAACATCCCTTCGGAAGCTGCTGAATTGGCCTCGATGTCGATGGAATTGTTGAGTATGAAGTATTGGGATGCCTTTTATCCGAATTCGGACGAACTCTTGAGAGCCCGTGAGGAACACCTGGAAGACATTCTCAAGGTATTGCCATGGATTGCCCAAATCGATGCGTTTCAGCATTGGGTCTACACTAACCCAACACATAGCATAGAAGAACGTAGCACACAATGGCTAACACTAAGTCAGCGCTTTGGCACGGGATTAACGGACTGGACAGGTTTTGAAGATTTACAAGCTCATTCTTGGCAGCGACAATTGCATTTATATGAGGTACCGTTTTATTACATTGAATATGGAATTGCTCAACTTGGCGCCATTGGGGTATGGAAAAACAGCCTAGAAAACGAAGCTAAGGCAATTGAACAGTACAAAGCGGGCTTATCGTTGGGCTATACAAGGAGTTTACCGAAAATCTATGAAGCAGCGGGCGTAACCTTTGATTTGAGTCCAAAGCGCATTGGAGAGTTAATGGAATTTGTAGATTCTTATGTAAAGGACTTGGCGTAAGAATAAAAATCTTTATATTTGCCCTCTCAAAAAATGGCGAGATAGCTCAGTTGGTTAGAGCGTAGGATTCATAACCCTAAGGTCCCGAGTTCAACTCTCGGTCTCGCTACGAAAGCTCCGATTTTTATTCGGGGCTTTTTTATTTCAATCACTTTAAATTATCAATTATTCCCGAGATCTAACGAACTTTTGCTTATTCAAAAGTTATCAGAACGCTAGAAATGCAATTCTAGTTTGTATGATGATATCCAACACTAAATGAAATAGGAATTGCTTGCAACGATTAATTATCTTTGCATCGTAAAATGATAAAAAAATCTCTTTTCCTCGTTTTCGTATTAATCTTCTCAAGGGCTACCAATGCCTTTGCACAGAACTTTATTTTCGGACAACTTCAAGGATCTCCAGTCTTGAACACAAGCGGTTGGAACCTAAACGGAAACGCCTATGTAGGAGATACTCCAGGCGACCTCGACAATTTTGGCAATGAATTAATTCTAACAAATGCTGCTGGTAATCAGAGCGGTGGTGTTTTTTATTCACAGCCCTTAAACCTTGGAATTTGTTCTCAATGGACCGTCGATTTTGAGTATCGAATTTGGGGCGGGAGTGCGGCCGATGGCTTAGCTTTTTGTTTTCTTCAAGTTCCTCCTGCAGGCTTTGTAGCAGGTGGTGGAATTGGAATTCCCGGAACAGCAAATGGCCTTAAAATCGTGCTCGATACTTGGGACAATGGATGCGGTGCAAACCCTGAACTTCAAATTTTTAGTGGGGTTGGATATAATGAATGTATTGCTGGAATTGTTAAACTTACCAATACCGCAGGAAACCTAAACTTCATACGAGGAAACAACTACAAACCCGTTCATATTACATATAACAATGGCGTCATAAACCTTTCAATTAACAATACCCTCTACCTAACCGCAAACTTCCCCATCAACTTTGCTGGCTACATGGGATTCACCGCGAGTACTGGGGGAGCCACAGATCAACATTCCATTCGAAATGTGGTAATTTACACCGCACAAGCCACCTCAAATGCCGGTTCAAACGTTCAAACATGCTCCAATACACCTGTTTCCATTGGTGCCCCAAATAATCCGAATTATTCTTATTCTTGGTCTCCTGCCAACGGACTAAGTAGCACCTCCGTTTCCAATCCAACAGTGAACTTAACGAACAATACCAATGCGCCGGTAACTCAAAACTATGTAGTAACTACAACGATGACCGCAAGCCCTGGTATTTGTCCAACCACCGATACAGTTCAAGTTACCATTAACCCAACGTATACGAGCAACGTGGTAGATACCATCTGTGATGGAAGTCCATATTTCTTCAATGGAAATTTAATTAGTCAAAGCGGTTATTATGTGGATACCCTAACCAGCATTTTTGGTTGTGATTCAATTACTACCCTAGATATTGTAATTTCTACGAATCCAGCGGTTACAGCAATGGATGCTCAGCTTTGTCTTGGTGATTCTGTGCTCTTAATTCCTAATGGAGCATTAACCTATTTGTGGTCACCTACCGTAAACACCGTTTCAAACCTCGGTACCATGTGGGTTACACCAAATGCGACCAGTAGCTACATTGTACAAGGATTTAATGTTGATGGATGCAGCGACAGTGATACCATTACCGTTACAGTCCACCCCATTCCCAATACCCAAATCCTTGTAGACGATAACAACGTTTGTCCGAATACCCTCATACAATTTACTTCCTCGGGAGCCGACGACTATACCTGGTCAGGGATTGATTTAATCGGATTTACAGGGAATATTCAAGCGGCAACGGCAATCAATTCAGGATGGTATGAAGTATTAGGCACCAGTATTTTTGGATGTCAAGCTTCAGACTCGGTTTTTGTAACAGTAAATCCTAATCCTGTAATTTCCGTCAACCCAATATTGGAAGAGGTATGCATTGGTGAACCTGTGAACTTCAACATGAATGGAGCAGAGACTTACGTGTGGTCGAATGGAAACACATCCAATAACTTCACTGGTTTCCCTACTAATTCTGAATCCTTGAGCATCATTGGCTATAATACGTTTGGATGCAGTGATACTGTTTCTGCCGAAATAATAGTTCATCCAAATCCACTCGCAAGTATTGGAGTGAGCAACGGCAACTTACAAAGCGATAACCCTGTGGCGAATTTTCAAAACAATTCAATAAATCAATCACACTCCACCTGGGATTTTGGAGATGGCAACGTACTTACAGACAATGCCGTGGATATATTTCATACCTACCCGAGTGAAGATGAAAACTATACAGTAAGCTTGAGTGTAATGACTGAATTTGGTTGCAGTGATTCAACAACCATAGGCATACAAGTATCAGGTGACCCCATTTACTATGTCCCGAACACCTTCACTCCTGATGGAGACCAATTCAACAATGTTTTTAAACCAATTTTTACTAGCGGATTCGATCCGACGGGTTATAACCTCTCTATTTACAACCGATGGGGAGAACTACTATTTGAGTCCTTATCTCACGAAGAAGGATGGCCGGGTTATTATGGCGGACTAAAAATACCTCCTGGGGTTTACACCTACACCATAACTTTTTTTGATAAGAAGGAAAATCGATTAAGAATGCTGGAAGGCCATGTTAATTTATTACGATGAGAATTACAAATCGCAAGTTGATTTTTACAAGTTGGTTTATCCGCAAATCGAATCATGTAATAAATCATTAATTTTGTGTCCTAAATTAAACGCAATGAAATTACTTTGTTCACTTTTATTAAGCTGTGTTTTAACAAGCTTTGTTTTTTCTCAAGATCTTATTACTCTTAAAAATGGTACTCAAATTAACGGTAGCATCTTGGAGGTAACTCCTTCGCTTGTAAAGTTTAAAAAGACCAGTGATGGACCGGTTTATTCGATGAATCTTACTGATTTAAGTTCAATCACGTATAAAAATGGTACAGTAGAGAATTTTGGGCCAGCTCCGGTAGTATCTAATTCAAATAAACCTATTACACCTGCAAATCCTGACCCGAAAGAAGATGAAATGCTAATACCTACAAAACGATATGGCGGACCGAGGGTAGGATTAACCTACATCAGTGCCGGAACGACTCGTACACGGATCGCAGAAGCATTTAACCGCGCTGATATTACTCCTTTTGTTTCACAGTTTGGGTGGCAATTTGAAACCCGTATTTTCACGCTAGAAAGCGGAGGCGCTGGGTTGGTAGAATTTATTCCCATGATTGGTGGACTAGAGCAAGGCTTATTTTTACCGAGCGCATCCGGAATCCTCGGTTTTCGTGCGGCAAATGGCATCGAATTTGGCGTAGGTCCAAGTGCATCGCTTGCAGGATTTGGACTCGTAATGGCTGCTGGAGCATCCTTTAAAGTTGGAAAAATCACCTTCCCATTCAACCTTGCGTTTAGCCCTAACATTAAAAAAATCCTCCCTGATAAGCAGGTGTATAATCCAAATATTGGGATGTACGAGACAATTCCCGGAGAAACTACTAATTCCGGCTTTAGATTGAGTTTGCTTGTTGGATTTAATTCTCGTAAGGGTTGATTATGAAGTCGATTAAACTCCTTCTTTTTGTTTTTATCAGTTTCGGTTATGGGGTATTTGCCCAGGATACCCTAATCAAAAATACCGGGGAACTGCTTACTGGAATCATAATTGATCAGGCCGATGGATACATTTCATATCGTGGAGCATTAGGCAAGGAAATAAACCTCGTTGCGGTAGAACAATTGCTACTGATAAAAAAAGCGAATTCAGAATATCAAGTGTTGTATAAAAACGATACACTCATTACTAAATTAGGCGCTATTTTAACGGGTAAGGTTATCCAGATTTCCCCCGACTCTGTATCATATTTCAGATTCAATGGACGTCTGGAATCTCAAAAACAGGTAGCAATTAGTGAATTATTACTTATTAAATTCTCCAACGGAAGCCTTGAAAACTTCATTCAAAACGCCAATAACACAAAACAGAGCGATGGAGATCTTTATGAGCTCGGTGCAAGTGATGCGTTAATTTATTACAAAACGGCTCCAGGAGTTATTGTTGGTGAAGTACTGCTTGGAATTTCATCTATAATGCTTTACCCTATGGTAGCAGGAATCACAATTGCCTGCGTTAAACCAAACAAAGTAGACAACCCATTAAATCCAAATAACAAACTAATCTATACCGAACCTGAGTATAAAAAAGGATATACAAAACAAGCCAAAAAACGTAAAACAAAAGACGCTTTTGTCGCCTACTTTAGCGGACTTGCCGCAACGATAAGCGCACTTATTATTGCGTTCAATTAGCATCCACTTTTTATTGAACCAAAATCAGTCATACGTGTTGAATGATATAGTATGAATCCTAATTTTAAAAATATCTTTGGCGAGCCTCTAATTCGATGTTGTATAAGTCCAATGACGGGATTCTATCGGGATGGCTTATGTCGAACCGATGCACTCGATGAAGGACGCCATGTGGTGTGCGCTCAAATGACTGAAGAATTTCTTGTCTTTTCAAAAGCTGTTGGAAATGACCTTTCCACACCAATACCAGCATATGATTTTCCCGGGTTAAAAGCAGGTGACTTCTGGTGTCTTTGTGCGCTTCGCTGGAAGCAGGCATTTGATGCTGGAAAAGCTCCGTTAGTAAACTTAGAAGCTACATCCGAAGCAGCCTTGGCATACATAGAAATTCATGACCTAATTGCGCACGCCTATCGAACAAACAATGAATAAACTGGAATACAGCTATTTTGAGCTTCCCTCCACATTTTATTCTAAGGTTAGTCCTCTGAAATTTGAAGGAGCTTCTACCCTACTTTTTAATAAAGCACTTTCAAAAAAACTTCATATCTCGGAAGATTTTATACCCGCTTTGATTCACACAACTTCAGAGGCATCTAATGAAATTATAAGCCCCTTTGCTCAAGCCTATGCAGGACATCAATTTGGTAATTTTACAATGCTAGGAGATGGACGTGCAATTGTACTTGGTGAAGTGGTAGATGAAAAGCAGCGCTTCGACTTACAACTCAAAGGAAGCGGTCCTACCCCCTATTCTCGTCGAGGAGATGGTCGAGCAACCTTGAAGGCCATGACTCGAGAGTACATAATGAGCGAAGCCATGGAGGCCTTGCATATTCCTACATCAAGATCATTAGGAGTTTTTTCAACCGGCGAGCGCATATTTCGCATGGGTCCCGAACCTGGCGCGGTATTGGCACGCGTTATGAAAAGCCACATCAGAGTCGGAACCTTTGAATATGCTCGTTATTTTTTAACCAATGAAGCGCTTCAAGCACTCTTAAATTACTCCATCGATAGGCTTTACCCATCTTGTAAAAAAGCAAATAATCCGGCCTTGGAATTCATTAAAACAGTTGCTGAAACGCAATTTGAATTGGTCACTCATTGGATGCGCGTTGGGTTTATCCATGGGGTAATGAACACCGATAATACAGCAATCAGTGGCGAATCGTTTGATTATGGTCCGTGCGCTTTCATGAATCAATACGATCCCAATGCTGTTTTTAGTTCAATTGATACGCAAGGACGGTATTCGTTCGGAAACCAAAGCGCCATCATTCAATGGAATTTGGTCCGCCTAACAGAAGCCCTTTTGCCACTCATCGATCCATCTGAGGAGCAAGCGCTTGTCATTGCAAAATCATTTATACAAGGATTTGAAGAGGATTGGAAACGGAAATACCAGCAAATGATGGCGAAAAAAATTGGTTTTCACAAAGCTGACAAGGAAACAGAACGCTTGGTTAAGGGTTTACTAGAGCTTATGGAGCAGCACGGTATAGATTACACCAATACCTTTGCCGCACTTTGTTATGCAATTCCTAATTCCCTTTCTCCATGGGAGCAAGAAGCATTTATTGAATGGAAATCTAAATGGAACACCTATGCGAAAAGTCAAGGTGCATCCTTAGAAGAACGCATAGCGATTATGCGCAGGATAAATCCTGTCATAATTCCACGAAATCACCTGGTGGAGTCTATACTTTCGGAAGTAGAACTATGGGGAAATGATACAAGGTATTCAGACCGATTTCACGAAGCAATGTCTTTATGGACTAATCCGTATACTTACGATGAGTCGCGCATTGCCTGGATGGAACCTCCTACTCTGGAAGAAAATCAAGCTCACCAGACCTTTTGTGGCACATAAAAATCAAACAATTTCTCTTAAAAAATGTTATTACTTTCATTTTCGATAGTAATACTATTATTTTTGTGGAGCAAATAACTTTATGAACATTTCAATTCAAGTAAGTTCGACACTGTATCTTAAGGATCCAACAAGTTCCGAGATTGGATTAAAAATTCTAACGGAAGGAATTCAATTGATGCAAGATTTAGGATTTGAAGCCTTTACCTTTAAAAAACTTGCTCAAAACATACATTCTACTGAAGCTACAATTTACCGGTATTTTGAGAACAAGCACCACTTCTTGTTATACCTAATTAATTGGTATTGGGGAATCATATCGTATCGCCTCTTACTTGCAACTACTAATGTTACTGATACAAAGCAACAATTAACAAATTCAATTGCGGTACTTACAGGATTGCCTGACTCAAGTCATCCGGGTTATATTGCAGAAGAAGTGCAACTTAAACAAATAGTAATTCACGAATCAGGGAAAGCATTACATACTAAAATGGTAGATGATGAGAATCAAAATGGCATTTATTTAAATTATAAATCAATTGTTTCTACCGTTGCCGAATTGGTTAAAACCATTGACCCAAGTTTTCCTTATCCAGAAATGTTGATTTCAAATCTAATTGAAAATGCCAACCATCAGCGGTTTTTCAGTGTTCATCTCCCACGTTTGACGAATACTTCAACCGAACAAGATGCAGTTGAAGCATTTTCACACCTAATCATTCAAAAAGTACTTCAATCATGAAAGCAGAAGAAATGACACCCTTTAAGCGGCTATTAGCGATGCTCAAACCCGATAACAGCGAAATTCGCAATGTATACATTTTTGCGGCATTCAGCGGCATTGTTGGCTTAGGATTACCCATAGGTATTCAGGCGATTGTGAATTTCATACAAATGGGAAGGGTGAGTACCTCTTGGATTATATTGGTTATATTGGTCATGCTTGCGATCATAATTTCTGGTTTTCTAAACATTGCCCAAATGCGAATTACAGAAACCTTACAACAGCGTATTTTTGTGCGATCTGCATTCGATTTTACAGACCGAATCCCCTTGATAAACACAGAGGCACTTAATAACAAATATGCACCTGAGCTACCAAATCGGTTTTTTGACACCATTACCATTCAAAAGGGACTATCAAAACTTATTCTTGACTTTGCTGCAGCCTCATTGCAGATTATTTTTGGGTTGGTATTGCTTTCATTTTACCACAGCTTTTTTATTTTCTTCGGATTGGCCTTAATCTTATTGCTTGTTATTGTATTTCGAATTACCGCTGAACGCGGATTTCGCTCGAGCTTGAGGGAATCGAACTATAAATACAAAATTGCGCATTGGCTCCAGCAAATTGCATACACCCGATTTAGCTTTAAAATGGCCGGTACACCCTCCTATTTAATGTATCGCACCGATCAATACTTAGTGGAATATTTGAGCAGCAGAAATGAACATTTCAAAATTCTTAAACAACAATACCTGTACCTCATTGGGTTTAAAGCCATTATCGCAATGGCCTTGTTAGTAATTGGTGGGGTATTAGTAATTAACCAAACCATGAATATTGGTCAATTTGTAGCTGCCGAAATCATAATACTTCTCATCTTAAGTTCAGTGGAAAAACTCATCGTGAGTCTTGAAACAGTATATGACCTCTTCACCGCCATTGAAAAGATTGGTCAGGTTACAGACTTACCCCTTGAGGGCAAAGAAGGAATGGACATTCCTCACAGTGAACTTGGATTCGAAGTTGATTTCCACAACCTTCGGTACGAAAATGACTTGACCAGTCAGACGCTACTTGAAGGAGCTACCTTTACGATTAAACCCAATGAACGAACTATTTTTCGGACAGATAACACCGTTTCCACGAATTTAATTTTTGGATTAATCGCTGGTATTTATAACCCAATAGAAGGAAGCTTATCCATTAACAACATCCCACTGGGCAATCTCAATCGAACCTATCTTCGAAATAGAATTGGAAACATGTTAGCACAAGATTTATTGGTACATGCCACTGTGCTTGAGAATATTACCCTCGGTAGAGATTATGTTAGTTTTGGAGAAGTTCAAACCCTTTGTGATCGGCTCTTATTATCGAAACAAATTCAACATTTAAACGAAGGTTATGATACCTTGTTAAATCCGGAAGGACATTTTTTAGCCAAAGATTGCATTCGAAAAATCCTTATTGCTCGGGCCTTGGTCGGTTCTCCAAAATTAATATTACTTGAAGAACCACTACAAGACATTAAATTGGATGAACGGGAAGAAATTCTTAACGTGATCCTTTCCCCCGAAAATGCAACCATACTGATTCAATCAGACGATGAATTGGTTGTACAGCGCGCAACCCAAACCATAATCATTAACCAAGGGTTAATCACTCATTAATATCGTATAGTATGTTGAATATTTCTCCGAATAATCGAAATGGAATTGATGAGCAACAATTTATTTCTTATCAAAATGTTAATAAAGAATCATCCAATCCAAAACTGAAGCGTACACTGTATATCATCGGATCGGTAGTGCTGTTAATCATGTTTTTACCATGGACACAAAACATACGATCCAATGGAAAAATCACAACACTTCGCCCCGAGCAACGTCCTCAAACAATTAATTCAATCATTGCTGGTAGAATTGAATCCTGGTTCGTAAAGGATGGAGATTTTGTAAAAAAAGGCGATACCATAGTGATTATTTCCGAGGTAAAGGATGGTTATTTTGACCCTAAACTTGTAGATCGAACTCAAAACCAAATTAAAAACAAGGAGCTTAGTGTAATTTCCTATGAACAAAAAGTTATTGCATTAGACCAGCGTATCGATGCACTCATTGAATCATCCAAGCTTAAATTACAACAAGCAAAGATCAAGTACCGTCAAGCCCGTTTAAAAATCACTGCTGATAGCATTGAATTTCAAGCAGCAGAAACCAATTACGATATTGCGAAAGACCAATACCATCGTTTTGAGAAACTTTACGAACGTGATTTAAAATCACAAACCGAGGTTGAAACACGTCGAATGGCGATGCAGCGGGCACAGGCTTCGATGATTTCAGCCCAACAAAAACTACTTCAAAGTAGAAACGACCTCATCGACGCAAAAGTTGAAGTACAATCAACCGAAGCAAAATATCGCGATGAAATCGCCAAAGCAGAATCGGATAAGATGTCGGCCATGACAAGCATGTATGATGCGGAGGTTGATGTGACCAAGCTACAAAGTCAAGCCGCAGGGTATTCGATTCGTAGTGGAAACTATCTTATTTTGGCACCACAAGATGGCTACGTTACCAAAATCTTAAGCAGTGGGATTGGGGAAACCATAAAAGCAGGACAAGAATTGGCTACCGTCATGCCTTTAAATTATGACCTTGCGGTAGAAATGTATATTCGTCCAATGGATTACCCATTGGTGCGTAAAGGTCAGCACGTCAGAATGCAATTTGACGGTTGGCCTGCCATTGTATTTTCTGGTTGGCCAAACAATAGCTATGGCACCTATGGTGGGACTGTATTCGCAATAGACAACTTTAGTTCAGAAAATGGAATGTTTAGAGTTCTTATTGCTCCTGATAAAAAAGACCATCCTTGGCCTAAGGCATTGCGTGTTGGTGGCGGAGTAAACTCCATGTTGCTCCTTCAAGATGTGGCTATAGGGTATGAATTATGGCGTAATATCAACGGATTCCCACCTGATTTCTATGTCGAAAAAGACGCTAAAGAAGTAAAATCATCAAAAAAGAAATGAAGTACCTATTCATTCTCATAATCGGTTCAATTTGTGCGGCTTTAAGTGCCCAACAACCACTGACAGAAGACGCGTTCATCACTCTGGTGAAGCAGAATCATCCGTTAATTAAAATCAGCGATATTCAACCGAAGTACGGTGACGCATATATACTCAAAGCAAAAGGAGGATTTGACCCCAAAATTGAGGGTTCTTTGAATCAAAAATATTTTGATGGGAAGCAATATTACTCGGTGGGTGATTATGGAATTAAATATCCTACGTGGTATGGAGTGACTGTAAAAACTGGGGTAGAAAGCAACAAAGGCTCATACTTGGACCCTCAAGCCAAGACGCCTTCTGGTGGTTTATTTTACGGTGGCATTGGTGCGAATTTAGGTCAGGGACTCTTGATTGACCAGAGACGTGCAGACCTTTGGAGTGCAAAAATAAATCGGCAATCGAGTGAAGAGGAACGGCGCCTACAAGTGAACAAATTGATTTATGAAACCGGATATGCCTATTGGGATTGGTATCTCGCTTTCCATTCTACAAAATTACTGCAAGAAGCTTATGATGTTGCATTACAACGGTTTAATGCAGTAAAGGAAACAGCAATTCTGGGGGATAGAGCATATATTGACACCGTTGAGGCCGGGCTACAAGTGCAACAGCGCCTGAGTTTATTGCGCGACGCAGAAGCAAATTATAGAGAAAAATGTAATGTGCAATCCACCTATTTATGGTCTGACCAACAAGAACCATTGATGCTTGGAGAAACGACAACGCCAATAGCTCGAACAAATTGGGTTGCTTCGGCACTGATCCCATTTCAAAGTGACTCTATGATAAAAAACCATCCATATTTAACAATTACTGAATTCAAGGTAGATATGCTTGAAATCGACCGAAGATTGAAAGCTGATCGTTTAAAACCTTCCGTTCAAGTAAACTACAATATCCTCAATGAGCCCGTTAATTATAACCCATTTAGTGACCTAGATATTAACGATTATAAATGGGGATTTTCTATTGAAATGCCCTTGTTTCTTCGCAAAGAACGCGGTGATTTAAAATTAGCGAATTTAAAGATTGAAGAAACTCAACTTAATCTTGCACAACTCAAGGCTCAGCTGACAATGAAAATAAACAATGCTAAAATAGAGTTAAGTAATAGCATTGAGCAATTAGCCATTTATCAACGTGCTGCAACAGACTCTAAACAACTGCTTGAAGCTGAACGGAACATGTTTGAAAATGGGGAGAGTTCCTTGTTTTTAATCAATATGCGAGAATTAAACTACATCCAATCGGAACTTAAATATTTAGAATGGCAAGCAAAAAACAAACAAATTGGTTTCAGTTTAGGCTTTGCTACAGCAACCTTGTTTTAAGTAGTTAATCACTGCGTTAAAATCGCTTAATATTTAGTTAACTTCGCTTAGTGAAACTAAGTGCTGTCATTAAATTATTATTCTTTCCCATCCTAATTGTTCTATTAGACTTGAGTTTTCGATGGGATCGCATGAGCTATTTCCATGCGAAACACTTCTATTTTTACTTAGCTTCTGTTATTGCATCCATTCTATTTCATACGATTTGGCTTCTTATTTTAAAACGAATCGTAGCGAGTAATTGGCTTTATTATACGGTCGGTTCTTTTTACTTTTTACTTACATTTTTTATTGTTGGAGCAAGCTTAGCGTTTAAGAACATTAATGACCTATTCCCTAACTACTACACCCTACTCTATTTTAAAACAGAACCCAAGAGCGCATTTATGATAATTCGCGATGTAAGCGGATGGAAAGAACTGCTTGGAATATTTGGAACCGTAGCGTTAGTCACCTGGGGAGCACGAAGGCTTATTACCAGACATATTCCTACGGTCATCACCACAAAAATCCTGTTGTTATCTATTTTTCCAATCCTTCTATTTGAAGGATTGGTTGCCAAGCACAAAAAATATGATCAATGCGCCTTGGTTGATGTGAATTTCTGTGCATGCGTACAACGCCATCTATTTACTTGGGACGACCATACCTCCTTCAAAGGAAAAGGCCTAGGAGTAAGAAAAGTTTCTATTCAAATCGATCGAAAACAAACTGCAACATTCAATGTCTTAGTGATTGTCTGTGAATCTTTACGAAAACGGAGTTTGGGTGTATATGGAAATCCCAAAAATACGACCCCTAAGCTTCAAGAATTTATAGCTTCTCGCCCGGCATCCACTTATTTATTTGAGAAACCCTTTACGGTTTCTACTACGACTATGTTAGCTGTACCTGCTACCTTAAGTGGTATAGGACCTTACCAAGACTCCTCACTTTTGTATTCGCAGCCCTTAATTTGGGATTATGCCAAACAATATGATTATAAACGATTCTTTTTAAGTTCACATACACTAGAATGGTATCGGTTTGCCGACTTCTATAAACATGACTCCTTAGATACCTGGTGGAATCATGACAATTCAGGTCTGCCCTATTATAATGATTTGGGAATTCGAGATGAGCTAACCATAAACAAAGCGATAAAAACAATCCATTCCTTTAAAGACAAACCGTTTACTGGGGTGATTCAACTAAACACCACCCATTATCCTTACCGTGTTCCAACAGATTATGAGCATTGGAATAGTCGCTATCAAGACGCATACAACAATGCGGTAAGGTATCAGGATGCAATCCTTGGAAAACTCTTTGATTATTTGGAACGAACAAACAAACTTAAGAAAACCGTTATTCTACTTACCAGTGATCACGGAGAATCCTTGATGGAACATCACAACATTGGTCATGTTGAGAGCAATTATTTTGAAACGATTGCTATACCTTTATTTGCGTACATCCCGCCTTCATTACTCACAAAAGCACAACGGGTCGCACTCCGTAATAATCAGAAAAGCATTACATCGAACATCGATCTTGTACCCACCTTGCTTGATTTATGGAGTATTGATAAATCGAATGAATGGAAATCCTATACGGAACGGTTAACCGGGTATAGTTTACTCAAGAAAATCCCTGAAGACCGAAATCTCATCACCTTAAACAATAATCAAATCGCAAGTTTTAATACGGGACTATCCCTTATTAATTCAAAATTTCATTTTTTAATCCGAACCAACCTAACACCAGCAAAAATAGAATGGTACCGTTCGGGGGATGAGAAGGAAATTAACGATTTAGGTCCTGAGTTACCGAATAGTATAAGACGTAGGGTTAAAAAGGCAATACATCCATTCCCAGTTTGCCATCCATTTTTAGATTACTTGAATTCTAACTCATCTAAAGAAACGATGCGTTGAAGTCGAATCCCTTTTTCAGTATTGATTAAAAAAGTTATGGTATTGCGCCACGGATGAATCCGTAAAACGCCAAAATTATTCTCCATAACCGGACCTTCTTCTCGGTGAACATTGGGTGCTGCAAATTCCCAAGATTCAGAAATCCCACTGCTCGTTAAATCATAGAGTGGATATGACGAACTACAAGATTTCGACAATTCGGCATAATGTACATCACCCGAAATAAAGACCACATGCTCTTTGCGTGTGGATTCAATTAATTGGGCCATACGTTCTTGTTCGAGCGGAAAATTAGCCCACGTTTCGTAGCCATTATATTCCGTAGCAAATTGGGTAGAGGACGCAATAATTGTTACCGCAGATTTTACCTTTAATTGTTCCGCTAACCAATTCCATTGTTCTTCTCCTAACATGGTTGAATCCGCTTTGAAACATTGAAGATACAAGCGTTCATATGGATAATAGGCGTCGTTTTCATCGCTTTGCACATTAATTCGTTTCAATGAACTTCTAAAGGTTCTCGTATCCAGTAAAATCAACTGAATCTTTTTTCCCTTGTACCTAAAAAGGTACGATTGATATATCCCTTGATGACTTAATAATTGCGTAGGATTTGGCGGTTGAAAAAATGACGTAAACATGCGTTTTGAAGCTTCTTTCAAGGGGTAATATTTACCTACATCATCCATCCCATAATCATGATCATCCCACGTTGCATATATGGGAACGCTGTGCTTTAGTGCTTGAAAATTGGGATTGCACGCTAAGGCTTGATATGCCTTATTAATTCGCATTGAATCATAGGTGTCCGCATAGATATTATCACCAAGAAAGACAAATGCATTGGGCGACATAGCCGCGGCCTTATTCAACAACACAAGCTCTTTTTCTTGGTGAAGACACGAGCCAAACGCCAAGTTAAATCCTTGTCCAAATAATAATCCATTTTGAATTATACAAATCAATAAAATCGTAATAATCGTTTGTTTCATGCGCCATAAAATTAGTAGTTTTGGGGGGATGGCAAAACCTGGATTAAATATCATTCATTACCTGGCGATACTTGGTTTGTTTGTCTTATGTATGATCCTCATAATATTCAACAATGGGTTAATACCTTTACTTTGTTTGATGGGTTTATTTTTTGGAGGCAGATTAGGTATTCGAAAACTTACAGGACATGCTTCCAATGGCTTAGGAATCCTTAAAAATAGCCTGTTAGTCATTTTGTTTATTGGCACAGGGTTTACATGTAGCATTTTACGAACCGAAACCAACTACTATTATTTTTTAACGCAAACTAATGCGTTAAAGATTAAACAAGATGGTGAGTGGGTCTTAATTCATAATGCTGAACGAATCGATGTGAATGAAGTGTATTCAAATCCTTCGGTAGTTGTACAACGCATTGACATTAAACGCAATCAGAAGGGAATCCTTGGTCGAGCGCTAAACCTTGTAGTTTCTCAAAAAGTGAATGTTTTTATTTTTAAGCCAACGAATACCTTTTACTTAGTTGCAGATCCCAATAATGGATTTGCTCCACTCACTGTTAATGAAGCAAATACTAGAAAAGAAAGTAGTTTTCTAATCAACGCGAGCTTTTATGATCCATCAAACCGTGCCCTTGGCGAAGTAATCTATTGCAGCAAGCAATACCAAACAAAAAGTAGTTCCTCAGGGTATTTCAAAGTGATCGATGGCGTACCCCACGCAGGTCCTCGTTCTGTGTTTGACAATTATACCAATATCCCTCAATATTCATGTCAAGCGCATCCATCCACGATGAAAGACGGCATCATTTTTCAGTACATTCTAGATAATTCCTATGCAAAGTGGCGTCAACGCACGTATCGCAACTTGGTTGGAGAAAAAGCGGATGGCAGCATCGTGTGTATTGCTTCCGGTAATGGCGGATTATTAGATGTTCGTGAAATCAGTCAGCTCGCTAAATTACTCGGCGTAAAACACGCGACCCTATTTGATGCGGGAATCGCCTTACAATATGCGTTCAATAGTCCCGGATATTCCATGGAGTTTTCTGCATTCAATAACCTATTGGATGCTGGATCTTTTGTTGATAAGGTAGGAATGGAACTTTTTCGCAAGAATTTCATCCAACGATCGCCTGTTTATATTGGTATTACCCTGAACGAATGAAACAACTTATCTTCTGCGTTATTTTTATGGTATCAAGTACAGCGATGTTCGCCCAAGAACGTGCGCTTGAGAAGAATCATCAAGAGGGAATTGATAAAGCAAAACAAGGAGATTACCTTGGAGCAATCGCCTCATTTACTAAAGCCATTGAAGTTTTGCCCTTAGATGCCTACGCATGGTATAATAGAGGAATGGCAAAAAATATGATTGGTGAATACGAAGATGCACTAAATGACTTTGGAACCTGCATTGGACTTAATCCTGCCTATGGAAGGGTTTGGTATAACCGAGGGCTCACAAAAATGTATGTTTCGAACTATGACGGGGCAATTGTTGATTTAACACAGGCCATTCAAATTGAGCGGGAATATGCCGGAGCCTATTACTACCGAGCATATCTATATGAACTCAAGGGTCTATTTGATTTTGCCTGCACCGATTATCAGAATGCGCAAGCCAAAGGATATCCTGTACCTGCAGAGAAATTAGCGGCATGTAGGGATACATCATACCCTGGATTTATTAAACACCCGCTCCTTTTCCTAACTAAAGAAAGTTCGATGCGTAGCTACGGCACAAAAAAACGCAATCCAATTCATGTTGGAAGTACAAATAACTTAGAAATATATCTGCGTTTGTTGCGGTCTCCGGATGGTAAATACGTATACCACAATGTAATCGAAAAAGGGGAATTATCGGTTGTGGAAATAACCTACACAAAACATGGGAAGAAAAAAAGCAGGCTAATTTATTTTGATTTGAGTGTGCTAGAAGATCCTAAAATCATCAAAGGATTCAAGACATTTAATTAGTCTTTGCATTAAAATCTTCTTGAACCATGCGTTCAACAATTTTTGCACCATTTATTGCCAATGGAATTCCTCCACCCGGATGCACGGTTACTCCCGCAAAATACATGCCCTTGACAGTAGGAGCATGATTCGGATGCCGATAGAATGCAGCCAACGCGGAATTGGAACTGTTTCCATAAATAGACCCTCCTTTTCCGTTATAAACCGTTTCAAGCTTTACAGGATCATTAATATATTCTGTTTCAATGAAAGGAGCGATATCTACTCCCAAGGCACGATTTAATTTGTTAATGATATTATCACGAAGCTGTTCTACCAATGCAGCCCAGTCCTGTCCAATGTTGGTTGGGGCATTCACCATGACAAACCAATTCTCACATCCCATAGGGGCATCTGAGGGTTCAGCTTTAGAACTTATGTGAACATAAATGGTAGGGTCATCAATTAAGGTTTTTGACTCAAATATTGCCTTAAATTCCTTCTTGTAATCTTCCGTAAAAAATATATTATGAACTCCTAGTTCCTTGAATTCCTTTTTTATCCCCCAATAGAAAACGACTCCAGAAGAAGACAACTCTTGCCTTAAAATTTTAGAAGGACGCTTAACCTGAGGCATTAATTGCTCATAGGTAAAATGAGCGTCGGCATTGCTAACAACGATTGATGCGGGATAAAAAGAATCTAAGGCATAAACGCCGGCAACTCGATCATTTTCAACTTTTATAGATTGAACCGGAGTATCCATCCGAAAATCCACGCCGAGGGAAAGTGCTGTACGTGCTAAACTCTCGGTAATTGAAACCATTCCACCTTTGGGAAAATAGATGCCTTCATTAAATTCCAAATGTCCAATAATACTTAACAAGCCCGGTGTTTTAAATGGATCGCTCCCGTTATAGGTGGCGAAACGATTCATAAGCTGTATCGATTTTGGATTCTTAAAAAATCGTTTCGAAAACCCATTCATACTAATCATTAATCCATACCGTGGAATATTTAAAATGGCAGGAATCAGGTTTTTATTAAATAAATGAGAAAAACGATGTAAGGTGGTTTCAATAAAAACTGGCTTCAACACGTCATAGTTCTTTTTCAAGCGATTTAAATAGGTATGAACCTTTTTAGGATTTTCATTAAACTCAGACACCAATACATTCATCGTGGCCTCCATCCCGGTGGGTAAAATATGACTCGTACCATCTGAGAAAAAATAGCGGAATGATTCTGGTAATGCATGGTATTCAAAAGGCTCTTGATCGATGCCTAAGGCAATCAACTCACGTATTAATTCAGGTTCAGTAAAAACCGAGGGTCCCATGTCATATCGATACCCCTTAAAAGCTCGCGTATGTACCTTACCTCCAATGAAAGAATTCTTTTCAAACACAGTAACCTTGTTGCCTAATTTAGCAAGTCGGATTGCTGATGCCAAGCCTCCTACTCCACTACCAATAACAATTACTTCTTCTTTCATATCAAGGTTTGGAACAACAAAACAAGAAAACAGTTCATGTTTCTTGCTACGTTTTCAACAAAAATATGGTTTTTTCAACATTTTATTAGATTTTTCAAGGGCTACAGGTTTATGGGAAAGATATTCAGATATATTTGTCCCGTTAAACGTTTTTATTAACCTTTTAAAAAAATTAATTATGAACAAAGCAGAATTAATTGACGCAATGGCAGCTGCTGCTAATTTGTCAAAAGCTGATGCAAAAAGAGCGCTTGATGCGTTTGTTGATGTTTCAACTGGAGCATTGAAATCAGGAGACCGTATCTCTTTAGTAGGATTCGGTTCTTTTTCAGTTTCAGATCGTAAAGAAAGAAACGGAAGAAACCCTAAAACTGGAGCAGTTATTAAAATTGCTGCTAAGAAATCAGTTCGCTTTAAGGCTGGTGCTGAATTAAGCGGAAAAGTAAACTAAGAAAAGATTACTTTAGAAGAAAGGGAGCCTTAGGGTTCCCTTTTTTTATGCGCATGGAAAAGCGATTATTCCTTAATAATGGAATGAATCATCACCTGACCTGACGAGAAATCCAAATGCAGTAAGTATTTCCCTGCATTCAGCATGGAAACATCAATTGCTTGGCTAAAGTCTGTCTCATAAATTTTTCTTCCATCCATGGAATAAATTTGATAAGCTTTAACCTCACTCAGTTGGTTACCTTTCAAGTAAATTTTATCACTGCTTGGATTTGGAAAGAGTACCAATTCTTTTAAATCTGTCTGATTAATTCCTGCCCCTTGGCATTCTCCCGGTTGATAATTAGAAACTCCGTAGTAGTTCATTGCAATGCAAGAATTTTGGTACGTAACTGAATCACAACCACACACCGGTTCGATGATACCGGGACAAAGAACATTCAAATTAATTAAATTCGAATCAATACATTCCAAGGTTACTGCCGTGTCATTCATACAAAGACTGTTGCAGGCGTACAAACTGTTAAAGAAATAGCCGCTATAATCAACTCCGTTGCTACCGATCATACTACATCCTGAAACGAAAAAACATGAATCATTTTGCCTAATTACACCTAAGGCCATGGCACATGCACCAAAATCTACCCCCGATGGCACCTCCATACAGGTATCTAATTCCACAGGTTCACACGGACCTGGAGTCCATGAGGTAACCCCACCATAATAGTAGGCCTCGCATTGATTATTATAGGTCATGCTATCGCACCCGCATACTGGATCAACAACATCAGGACATAGCATAGAAACATCAATTTGGGAAAGGTCGATGCAATTGTTCTGGTTGCAGGGACCGGGTGTCCATGACGTTACTCCTCCAGATGTGGTAGCAATGCAGTCATTCGCATAGGTTACCCCATCGCATCCGCACACTGGATTGTACACCATCGGACAAATTGCCATGGAATCAATCAAGGTTGGGTCAACACAGGGCTGTGCCAATACATTGAAACCTACCAATAAAAATAAAGCTACTAATTTTTTCATGCGTTTATGTGTTCTAATTCTCCTTCGGAACGTGCAATCACCGCGGTGGCAAGACAATTCCCTAATACATTGACTGATGTACGAGCCATGTCCATGACTGCATCGATACCAAGAATAACACTTGCCTTCTCAGGGTCTAAGCCCATGGACGCTACGGTTCCGGCTAAAATTACAAATGAAGCACCTCGAACTCCTGCAACACCTTTACTGGTTAGCATTAATACCAAGCAAATCGAAATTTGCTCTCCAATACTTAAATTGATTCCTGACATTTGCGCAATAAATACAGAAGCCAGGGATAAATACAAGGTGGTTCCATCCAAATTAAAACTATATCCTGTAGGGATAACGAATCCAACAATATGCTTGGGAATACCAAATTTCTCCAAATTCTCCATCGCCTTTGGCAGGGCAGCTTCACTGCTCGCAGTGGCGAAAGCCAAAGAAACAGGCTCGGATACTGCTGTTAAGAATTTCCGAATTGGAATTTTAGCGAGTAAGGCAATCGGTAACAAAACAAGTAATACGAACACTATTAAAGAAACATAAAGGGTACCTACTAATTTCATGAGTGACATCAATACATCAACACCTGACTTTGCGACGGTAGAAGCCAAGGCGCCGAAAACGGCTAAAGGCGCTAAGTACATGACAATATCGGTAAATTTAAACATGACTTCCGCTAAGCTTTCATTCATCCGCAACATCGTTAGTTTATGCTGTTCATTCTTTACCATACCAAGGCCTATGGCAAAAATCACGGAGAAAACAACGATTTGAAGTACTGAATTTTCGGCAATAGATTTTGCGATATTCTCCGGAAAAATCTCAACAATGTGATCTTTATGTTCCGATCGTTGCGCTAATAATTCGGTGCTTTTTTCTTTTACTTTTTCATTGACTTCTACCTGAACCCCTTTACCGGCCTGTGTGATATTGATTGCCATTAAACCAATAAACAAGGCCAAGGTAGTAACGATCTCAAAATAAATGATACTTTTTAATCCCATCCGCCCTACTTGCTTCAGGTTACTATGTCCCGCAATGCCAACTACTAAGGTCGCGAAAATCAAGGGGGCAACCAAGGTCTTAATTAAGCGAAGGAAAATTTTTGCAAGGCGTTCCATTTCTAAAGCAAACGCAGGAAAATCCATCCCAACCTCAATTCCTAAAACCATGGCACTAAAAATCCAAAGAGACATCTTTTTACGAACGAATGAGATCACAAAAAGCAAGGTAATTAAGACGAATCGAAGTGATTCAAACAAGCCAGACGGTACATTTTTCAGGTACGCTTGGGCAACAAAACCTGCCAATAACACACCAAAAATCACTAAATATGCCTTTAAGTTGGCTAACGCTTTTATAGTATTCCACATGCCGTAAAGGTAATGAATTCGAACTTTGATTCCCAATCCGTATCTTTGTTAAAAAAACGCTCATGGCCATTTCAAACAAGGAATTGGAATTCAATTTTAATGAAGACCGTATGCGCCTTCGCATTAGAAACTTGGAACAAGAACTCGAGAAAATCTACCTTGGAGGAGGAAAAAAGCGCATCGAAAAACTGCATGAAGCAGGTAAACTTACCGCCCGAGAGCGTATTGACTTATTGCTCGACCCGAATACTGATCGTGTAGAAATTGGAGCAATCGCAGGATATGAAATGTATAAGGAACATGGTGGTTGTCCAGGTGCAGGCGTAGTGGTGGTAATTGGATATGTTGCTGGTAGGCAATGTATCGTTGTAGCGAATGACGCCACTGTTAAAGCTGGCGCTTGGTTTCCAATTACTGGAAAAAAGAACCTTCGAGCGCAAGAAATTGCCATGGAAAATCGCTTACCGATTATATACCTTGTTGATTCAGCTGGGGTGTACTTACCTATGCAAGATGAGATATTTCCTGACAAAGAGCATTTCGGACGAATTTTTCGGAATAATGCCATCATGAGTTCAGAAGGAATCGTGCAAATTGCGGCCGTTATGGGTAGTTGTGTTGCCGGTGGTGCATACTTACCAATCATGTCGGATGAGAGTTTAATTGTCAATAAAACTGGCACCATTTTCTTGGCAGGATCATACTTAGTAAAGGCGGCGATTGGCGAAACAATAGATAACGAAACCTTGGGTGGGGCTACCACGCAAACAGAAATATCAGGAGTTTGTGACTACAATGTAGATTCAGACCAAGAATGCCTGGCTACCATCCGTGATTTAATGTCGCGCATCGGACAAACGGAACATGCCGGTTACGACCGAATTGCGTCTGAAGAACCTTTAGAGGCAGCCGAAAAACTTTATGGAATAATGCCTGATGAACGATCAAAACCATATAACACAAGAGAAATACTCAAGAGTTTGGTTGATGGATCCACATTCACTGAGTATAAGGAGGGATATGGCAAAACCATACTATGTGCTTATGCGCGAATCGACGGTTGGAGTGTTGGCATTGTGGCGAATAACCGAGAAATTGTAAAATCAGCCAAGGGAGAAATGCAGATGGGAGGCGTTATTTATTCGGATTCGGCAGATAAAGCGGCTCGGTTTATAATGAACTGCAACCAAAAAGCAATTCCTTTAGTGTTTTTGCAAGATGTAACAGGCTTTATGGTAGGTTCCAAAAGTGAGCACGGCGGGATCATCAAAGACGGTGCAAAATTAGTGAATGCCATGTCAAACAGTGTGGTTCCTAAATTCACGGTAGTTATGGGTAATTCCTACGGCGCTGGCAACTATGCGATGTGTGGGAAGGCGTATGACCCAAGATTGATCGTGGCTTGGCCGACCGCAGAAATTGCGGTAATGAGTGGAGCTGCCGCAGCAAAGACCTTGTTACAAATTGAAGTGGCTGGGTTAAAAGCCAAGGGTGAAGAAATCACAGCGGAGCGGGAAAACGAGTTGTATACGAAAATAAAATCTCGATACGATGAGCAAATCTCACCGTATTATGCGGCAAGCCGTTTGTGGGTGGATGCCATCATTGACCCCATCGAAACAAGAAAAGTGATTTCCATGGGCATATCCATGGCGAATCATGCTAAACCTACCAAACGGTATAATGTTGGAGCAATTCAGACGTAATTACTTACATCTATTGCGTTCTGCAACCTTGTAACGAAATGGCATAAAAGTGGTTAGAAAGTAGCTTTGCTTTCAAAACTAATTTTATGAAAAATTTCCTGCACCTTGTTATCTTTCTTCCGTTTATTGGTTTAAGCCAATCAAACAAAATTCAAGCCGGTATCAGCACCAAAGACAGTGCGAAACTGAGTATTCTCGGAGTTTATCAAGATGATTTCCCTAATATATCTGTTGTTTTCCGTGCTGAGAAAAAAAATGGCAATCCAGTGTTTGGATTGAGCAAAAAAGATTTAACCGTTCTCGAGAATGATGAGGAATGTCAAGTTATTTCCATTCGAGAACTCTCCAAACAAAAACCTATTAATATTGGCATTGTGTTAGACCATTCAGGATCAATGGACTATGATGAAAGTCAATTACAGCGCTTAGGATATGATATGTTCGATTTACCAATAGATGCACAAGGATTAATCGAATTCCCGAAGGGCTATGTTAAACCTATAACCTTAGCAAAGTCGGCACTTCTTGAATTTGTGGAATCTTTTAATTTCAAAAAAGACAACATTAGTGTCGTAGGATTCTCATCAAAAGTTGACCGCACCTTAGGACTGACAAACAACGTTGGAAAAATCAAGCGAAATATTCGAACCATGAAAACCGAAGGAACTACTGCATTTTATGATGCAATAATCGCCGGTTTGAAACAACTTAACGGTGCGGAAGGCATGAACGTCATTGTGGCCCTTACAGATGGAAACGATAACGCTTCTTACGCGAGCTTAGCCCAAACTATAAATGAAGCGAAACAAATGGATATCCCAGTCTATGTTGTTGGATTAGGTGATGTGAACCGAGCAATGCTAAGTCAAATTGCCACAGAAACAGGTGGACAATTTTTCTATGCGAATTCAGCTAAATCACTTCATACCATTTACGAAAAAATAAGCGAAAAACTTCAATCTTTTTATGATTTGGTCTACCTATCACCTAACCTATCCAAGGGCTCATGGGATCGATCCTTGGAAATCTCATTTGTTAAAGAAGGGCAACACGTAGTAAGTGAAATCGAGCAATTCACAATTGATTCTGCAGCGATAGCATATATCAAGCAAAAAAACTTAGAAGCAAAACAACGTGAAGAAGCAGCCAAAGCAGAAGCACAAAAAGCAGAGGCAGAAGAAGCAGCTCAAGAAAACCTGATACGAAATAGCGGTATTGGAATAGCCGCGCTGCTAGTTACCGGTGGAATAATATTTTATTTTTCGAGAAAAAAATCCAAACCGCAAGTAGCCATTACTAAAGTTTATCCAAATCCAACGGCAAATAATGTTAGCATTGAAATACAAAACAATAGATCAATAGAAGGTAAACTTTATGTATTTGACATGCAGGGAAATCAAGTGTTACATCAAGACATTGGTTCTAAGGCTGAAATAAACTTATCAGCGCTTGCTAATGGGACCTATTTATTAAGAGCAAATTTTGATGATTGTCAAAGTGAATCGATACGAGTAATGGTACAAAAATAAGATGAGGAGGAATTCGTACTTTTCTTAACTTAGTAAAGTACAAAAAGCGAACTATGAAATTAATCGTTTTCGGCTTGTTATTCATTTCCTTGCTTTCATGCCGATTGGAGCGAAATCTAATTAATGGAGGAATCCACATTGTAAGTAACAAACGATCTTCGGAGAATAAAATCGCAGATCAAAACAGTGATCCCAATTCAAATAAGCATTCAAGCTACAGTGCACAACAGGTAAAAACTGAGCAGATTGATATCACCATTGAATCAAATGAATCCAATTTCGATTCAATACCTAATGTGGCGCATAAGTCATTGTCAAAACCTTTGAAATTTGAATCAATTCCATTAATTAAAACTGAATCATCAAGTCCTGTTAAAACCACGACTAAAAAACGAAAAAAATCAAATCATACGGCTGGATTTATTCTAAGTATGTCAGGACTCTTGCTTATGCTAGTTGGCGCTTTCTTAATTCTATTTTCAAGTGAATTAGGCGCGATATATTTTGGATTGCTTCTTGGACTGATTGCCTTTTTAATTATGTTTATTGCCCTGTGGATTTCCCTTTCCAATCTAAAATCAGCACGCACTAAAAAACAGCGATTATTGGCAAAATGGGGATTAATCGTTGCCTCTTTATTCAGTTTAACTGGTATTGTACTACTTTTGATTTTTATTGTAAATTCCCTTAAATATTGAAATTATTAAAAGATAATTTACTCCTCATCCCACCCCGAATTAGTACTTTTCTTGCCGTTGAAGTATCGAGAATAACCAAATCCAACAATAAGGTAAGATGACACCTTGTTTAATTCACTGGCTGAATATCCTAAATCAGAATTAATACCGATATCCCAAGGTTTATAGCCAAAGCCATAAAAGGCGTAGCCTATGGTCAAGCGAAACGATGCATTCACATCCGCTGCTAAACAAATTCCTATGTTCGGTTCTATATATGCTGATTGTTTAGAATTATAGGTGATACCCATACTTTTCAGGGTATCTGTTACAAAGGCTGTTTGTGCAAATCCTGCTTTTACACCAATATCTGTTGCTAAGCTTGGCGTCCAAAACTTTTCATGACCTAGCTTTATAAAAGCCGCCCCATTATGCATTCCTCCGCTTATTTTCTGATTGATCCTAAACTGATTGATATTAAAGTAAGAATAATGCACCCCAGCTCCAAACATTAAACCCGACCTCAAGGTGTATTGATACATTGGTGAAACATATACCACTCCTTGCATTATATTTTTAAACGGGGCATTAACAAAGCCATTCGGTAGCCCTAACTCAAAGACAAAGGAATCGTCAATTTCCATATCCTGTGCTGTATAATTACCTTGAAGCCACGCAAAAACTACAAGTATCAGGGTATAAATTCCTTTTTTCATGTATTATAAAATTACAACTTTAAATATTTTTTCTTAACCGTCTGAATAAAACTACGAGCATAGCCCGCTGTCTCTGGCTCCAGATTAAAGCGAAGAACAGGTAATACAAATCCGCCAAGAACTAACGCTTCTATGCAGCCTATACGCAAAAGCTTATAAATCGTTGTGGATTCAGAATAAAATGGGAAAAAATAGACGCTTACGTAATAAATACCCAATACGCCTAAAAAGACCATCAAGGGCTTTGTGTGCCCCCAATGAAATGGATTCAGTCGATAAGCCCAATAAATATAAATGGAGCGGGCTACGTTGTAAAATACAAAGATAAATCCAGTAGCAAATCCAACACCAGCGATTCCATATCGGGGAATTAATAAGCGATTCAGGACATATATTCCCGCACACAGAAATACGGTAAAGAGTAAATCATACTTGTATTTTCGTGAAGTAGCAAAAATGATTCCGTTGAGTCCGCAATACATATCCACTACCCTACCCAATAATAAGAAAAACAAGACAGGAATTCCTGCACTGAATTCCGGTTTCAAAAAGGAAAACAACTCATGAACCGGCAACCATAAGCCCAAAAAGGACAATAAACCAATAAACAACCCTGCACCGCTCGACTTTTGATAGATTTCTTGAAGTCCCTTCATGTTTTTTTCCTTCCAAAGTTTAGCCACAATGGGTGAGCTTACACGCGTCATCGCACGAAAGGGTATTAGCATGGCGCTGGTCACTTGAACCATGGTGGTGTAAATCCCAGTAGACGCGAGCCCAATCATTCCACCGATCATCACTGCATCCATCGTCACTACGACCATAGTGGCTAATGTATTTAAATAGGAAAAGAGACTGAATGAAAGGATAATCTTTCGAAATCGTTTAGGAATGGTAATGTGTTTTAATGAATAATGTAATTCGTGATGATAAATCAAATATCCCATTAAAACTAATGCAGGTAACATATTACTTAACATTAGCACCGTTAAAAATACTTCAAACGAAATGTAATCTAATGCATATGCTACTAGCAGAATCGTAGTTAACACTCGAAGCCCTATGTCCTGTAAAAATACCGGAAGAATATTCTTAAACATACCACGCATATGGTTCTCAAACAGCATGAACAGCACATTGCCAACTCCAACCGGAATCACCCACCAAGCATAACGATTGAATAACGGGGATTTATCATGAAAATAGGCTCCGATTTCGGCTTTAAACCACCAGAACAATACCGAACAGAGCAAGATTCCAAAGCATACAATAAGCACATTAAACAATAGGAACCCATAGTGCTTTTTTGCTTCGTTTCGAAAAAATGGAAAAAAACGCCAAGTGACATAGATGCTCCCAAGATTACTCAATTGAGCAAACAATAATCCTGTGGTTGTCAACAGGTTAACTAACCCGATTTCAACTGTCGTTAGAAATAAAATAAATAAAAAGGCCTTGTTGATATACCCAAGAACCAATCCTATGTAAGAGATTAGTGTCGTTCGTAAAGCATCTTTCTTTACAATTCCCATGCTATCTAGAAAGGTGCATATTCCGCTTGGAATACACCTTAGTAAAGAACGGATCTTTCAGGTCTTTTATAAAACGAATCGCTTCACCTGTAGACTTCATTTCAGGTCCAAGTTCTTTCTTCACATCGGGGAATTTCTCATATGAGAATACTGGAATTTTAATCGCATACCCCTCTTTTCGTGGATTGAAGTTGAAATCCTTAACTTTCTTCTCACCGAGCATGACCTTGGTAGCGTAATTTACATAGGGTTCATCGTAGGCTTTAGCAATAAACGGAACCGTTCTAGAAGCGCGCGGATTGGCTTCGATCACATAAACTTTATCGTCTTTAATAGCAAATTGAATATTAATCAAGCCAACCGTGCGAAGTTCAACGGCAATTTTCTTGGTAATGTCTTCAATTTGAGTCATCACAAAATCGCCTAAATTATACGGAGGCAACACCGCATAGGAATCTCCGGAGTGAATCCCCGCAGGCTCAATGTGCTGCATGATTCCAATAATATATACATCCTCTCCATCGCAAATCGCATCTGCCTCGGCTTCAATCGCCCCCCCCAAGAAATGGTCTAATAAAATCTGATTACTTCCCATTTCGTTAATGATATCCACGACATGGTGTTCAAGCTCTTCTTTGTTAATGACAATTTTCATTTTCTGTCCACCCAACACGTAGCTTGGACGAACTAACAATGGAAATCCTAACTCATCTGCCAACTCAAGCGCTTGTTCTGCACTTTCCACCACACCGTATTGAGGAAACGGGATGTTATGCTGTTCTAACAATTTAGAGAATCGTCCCCTATCCTCAGCTAAATCCAACGCATCAAAGCTCGTTCCTAAAATTTTAACTCCGTAACGTTGTAATTTCTCAGCTAATTTAAGCGCCGTTTGTCCACCAAGCTGTACAATCACCCCTTCAGGTTTCTCATGCTGAATAATGTCGTAAATATGCTCCCAAAATACCGGTTCAAAATATAGTTTATCCGCGGTGTCAAAATCGGTAGAAACGGTCTCTGGATTACAGTTAATCATAATGGTTTCATAACCACATTCACGCGCAGCCAATACCCCATGCACACACGAATAGTCAAATTCTATTCCTTGTCCGATGCGGTTCGGTCCAGAACCTAAAACCACCACTTTTTTGCGATCACTAACCACACTCTCATTTTCAAACTCAAACGTTGAATAATAATATGGCGTTTGTGCTTCAAATTCTGCGGCACAGGTATCTACTAATTTGTAGACACGTTGAATTCCAAGTTCGGTGCGTTTTGCGTACACTTCGGATTCAAGGCAACGAAGCAAATGTGCTACTTGACGGTCAGCGTAACCTTTTTGCTTGGCTTCGAACAATAAATCCGTTGGAATATTTTCAATGGAATGTTTCTCAATTTTGCGTTCCAATTTGATGAGGTCTTCAATTTGTCTTAAGAACCAGATATCGATTTTAGTTTTCTCAACAATGGTTTTAAAAGGAATCCCCAATTTTATGGCATCGTAAATATGAAACAAACGATTCCAACTTGGTTTTTCTAAGCTATTTAATATTTCATTCTGATTAGTCAACTCCTTTCCGTCAGCTCCAAGACCATTTCTATTAATTTCTAGGGATTGACAAGCCTTTTGTAGTGCTTCTTGAAACGATCGTCCAATGCCCATAACCTCACCCACCGACTTCATTTGTAAGCCTAATTCACGGTTAGTTCCTGGGAATTTATTAAAGTTCCAACGCGGGATTTTAACAATTACATAGTCTAAGGTTGGTTCAAATAAGGCAGAGGTTGTCTTGGTAATTTGATTTTGTAGTTCATCCAAATGATAGCCAATAGCTAATTTAGAAGCGATTTTAGCAATGGGATACCCCGTTGCCTTGGAGGCTAATGCCGAAGAGCGCGAAACGCGAGGATTTATTTCAATGGCAATAATATCTTCCTTTTCATCCGGAGATACAGCAAATTGTACGTTACATCCTCCGGCGAAATTACCGATCGAACGCATCATTTTAATGGCCATATCGCGCATTTTCTGGAACGTTGTGTCGGATAAGGTCATTGCTGGAGCCACGGTAATTGAGTCGCCGGTATGAATACCCATTGGATCAAAGTTCTCGATAGAACAAATAATTACCACATTATCGTTGGCATCACGGAGTAATTCTAATTCATACTCTTTCCACCCGATCAAGGCTTTATCGATCATCACCTCATGAATCGGAGATAATTCCAATCCACGTTCTAAGAGGTTATCGAATTGATCTGGTTTATAAAGGATTGAAGCCCCTGAACCACCTAAGGTGTAACTCGGACGAATACATAAAGGAAATCCAAATTCCTGAGCAATCTCTTTACCTTCAAGAAACGATTTTGCAGTTTTCTGTGGAGCCATTGGCACACCTATCTCGGTCATTAAGTCACGAAACGCTTCCCGGTTTTCTGTAATTTCTATGGCTTTGATATCCACTCCAATAATTCTCACCCCGTGTTGCTCCCAAATTCCGAGTTCGTCGCAAGCAATACATAGATTCAAGGCTGTTTGTCCCCCCATGGTCGGTAAGACCGCATCAATTTTATGTGTTGATAGTATTTTGACTATACTTTCCGTTTCTAAGGGTAAGAGGTATACATTATCCGCAACAACCTTATCGGTCATGATGGTTGCTGGATTAGAATTTATAAGAGTTACCTCAATTCCTTCCTCTCGCAATGAGCGAGCGGCTTGAGATCCTGAGTAATCAAATTCACAGGCCTGACCAATCACAATTGGACCAGAACCGATAATTAAAACAGATGAAATGGAGGTGTCTTTTGGCATGTTTACAATTTAAGCTTGCGACTGTATAAATTGTGGACAAAATTAGCTTAAAAACAGGCACGAAGTTTCATTTGATGTAAGGTAATTTTTACACAATTCCATTAAAAATGTTAATAGCGATGTTACCCTTTCAGGAAAATCCTATTTTTGTTGTAGCCATGAGGACAATCATTACACTTTCCCTAATTCTGATCAGCTATTTAATGCTTGCTCAAACGCAAAGCAGTTATAAGCTTGCGGTATTAAAATACAACGGAGGGGGAGATTATTATGCGAACCCTACGGCCCTACCCAACCTGGTTCAATTTTGCAATCAGAATATAGGAACACAAATCGCAAAAGAGGTTCCATATGTAGATGCGGGAAGTAAAGACATTTTTTTGTATCCGTTTGTCCATATGACTGGTCACGGAAATGTAGTTTTTTCACGCGCTGAAGTTTCTAACTTAAGAACTTATCTTTTAGGTGGCGGTTTTCTACACATTGATGACAATTATGGCATGGATGAATATGTTCGATCCGAAATCAAGAAGATTTTTCCAGAACATGATTTACAAGAGCTTCCTTCGACTCATGAAATTTTCTCAGTAAAGTTCAAACTGAACGGATTACCCAAAATTCATGAACACGATGGTAAACGCCCGCAGGCTTTTGGAATCTTTCATGAAGAACGTTTAGTCCTGTTGTATACGTATGAAACAGACTTGAGTGATGGCTGGGAAGATCAGCGTGTACATAATGACCCTGACGATAAACGTCAACAAGCCTTGAAAATGGGTGCGAACATTTTGTACTATGTGTATACGCGTTAGTAAATAACACCCATCTTTCACCAACGTTTATTAACAAAAAAGCACCCTTCATTCGAAGGATGCTTAATCTTATAAAAGCTCATATACTTTATTAATGCTTATGGTCATGTCCATCATGGTCATGATGCTCTTCGATTACTGGTGTTTTTTGTGGCGCCTCAAGGTTTACCATTTCTATTTCAAACACAAGGTCTGAATAAGCTGGTATTCTTGGATTGCCCTGTGCGCCATATGCTAAACGATACGGAATATACAATGTAGCTTTTCCTCCTTTACCAATAAGTTTTAATCCTTCTTCAAAGCCAGGAATCATGCGTTGAACTTGATAATTGAAATCCATTGGTACATTGCGGTCGTAGGATGCATCAAATTTCTCTCCGGTAGCGAAGAACGTTCCTCTGTAATGCAAAGACATCTTAGCGCCCATTTCTCCTTTATACGCTTCACCTGGATTTTGAATCACATAAATCAAGCCACTGGCTGTTTGGGTTAATCCAACGCTTTTATCTTTTGCGGATACACGCTTTTTGAAATCTGCATTGTAGTCTACATCGCTCATTGCCGCAATTTTAGCATAAGCAGCTTGTTTTGCTTTTTCCGCTTCTATTAATTTCAGGTATTTTGCATCAAATGAAGCTTGACCATTAAAAGCTTGTGCAGCCTTACCCACTCGAATAATTGTTACGCTGTTCATTACATCATTTTGAGCAATTGCGTTCACCACGTCCTGACCTTGAACCACTTTACCAAAAACTGTATGTTTTCCATCTAACCAAGGAGTTGCTTTGTGCGTAATAAAAAACTGACTTCCGTTGGTATTGGGACCTGAATTGGCCATTGATAAAATACCTGGAGATAAATGCTTAAGTGACGTATCAATTTCATCGAAAAACTTGTAACCTGGTCCACCCATTCCATTTCCTTGGGGATCACCACCTTGAATCATGAAATCAGCAATCACACGATGAAACTTCAAGCCATTGAAAAATGGTTTCGTCACCTTGGTTGTATCTACGGTTAACTTTCCTTCAGCTAAGCCAACAAAATTCCCAACAGTCATTGGAACTTTTTCATAGTACAATTGACAAATAATGTCACCTTTGGTTGTACTGAACTTAACATAAAGTCCATCCGCCAATTTTGGAGTTTGTGCTTGAACCAATGCGGTCCAGGCTAATGCTGCTAATAAAAATATACGCTTCATATTATTCAAAACTTAATAATTCAACTTCAAATACTAAACAAGAATACGGAGTAATAACTGGGGTTGGAGACGAAGATCCGTAAGCTAATTCTTGAGGAATGAAAAACTTATACTTGGCTCCTTTCGACATTAACTGAACACCTTCTGTCCATCCTGGAATTACCTGATTCAAAGGAAACTCAATCGGTTCACCTCGTTCTACCGAACTATCAAATACTATGCCTTCAATTGTAGTACCGTGATAATGTACCTTAACCGTAGATTCTGCTGTTGGATGAACTCCATCACCTTCTTTAATAACTTGATATTGCAAACCGGATGCGGTGGTAACTACTCCTTGTTTTTTGCCATTATCCGCAAGAAACTTCTCACCAGCCACTTTATACACTTCACTTTTCTTGTCTTCTTCGGCTTGTTTAACCATGGCCTTTTCTTGAAAGTACATGGATAATATCATATCTGTACTGTCTTGACAAACCAAACGACCCTTAGCGACAGCATCTCTAAATCCCTGAATTATCAATTCAAAATTAGCCTCGCTCATTTCTTTGCCTAAGCTGTTTCCGATGTTAACTCCCATCAAATAAGAAACGGAATCAATTTCATTTTTAAGAACTACTTTCTTTGCTTTCTTTTGCGCAAGGGCAGTAAAAGCGAACAGGACGGCGCCTGTCAATACAATCATTTTTTTCATAAGTTAATTTCGATTATCAACTCCCCAATACATTTTATTACGAATTGTATCTAAGAAGTTCGTATGTTCAAATTTAATCACATTAATTAGAAACTCTGCCTTGGTTACTCGGATTTCTTCTCCTTGTTTAATATTTTTTGTGACTCCATCTAAACTCACAAGGCATGTTCGGTCACGACTTTCTAGGGTTAAATCTATTGGTAAATGGTCAGGAACTACCACAGGACGTACATTTAAATTGTGTGCAGCGATTGGAGTAATGATGTGTACTTGGCATCCAGGAGTTATGATCGGACCTCCGCAACTTAGGTTGTAACCGGTAGAACCTGTCGGGGTAGAAACAATCAAACCATCCGCCCAATAAGAATTCAGGTATTTACCATCCAATTTTGCATGCACGGTAATCATGGAAGATGTATCTTTTTTTGAAATCGTCAATTCATTTAAGGCGAAGTTCTCTAGGCCAAACAACTCATCTTGGGTTCTTACTCGGATAAGAGATCGTTTCTGAAACTCGTATTTCTTGTCCTCTAACAGTTGAAACGTTTCGCTAATAGCCTCTTTTGAGATGTTTGACAAGAACCCTAACCGACCAGTATTAATTCCAAGAATCGGAACACCAGAATCCCGAACGAAACGTACCGCTCGGAGGAATGAGCCATCCCCCCCAAGACATATCATATAGTCAATGCCTTTTTTAAAATCTTGATCGGTAGCATAGGTTGTACAGGGCAAGGAAAAATCATATTTTGATTTCAGGTGATTCAGCATATCATGTTCCATGACCACATTCCATCCACGTTTTTGACATTCCGAGTGTACTTGGTGTACATAATCCAAGCTTTGCCGCGTAAATTTCATCCCAAAAATCGCTACATGTTTCATTTAGAATTTCATAAAGTTCATAAGGGCATCGAATCGATTGCGTAAATCCTCCTCCGCATCCTTATCTTGAAAAGCGGCTTTAACCTGATAATCATAACGCTCAAAGGTTCGTATGATGGAAGATAAATTCGAGGTGTTTATTTTTAAGGTAACTTCGGTATTGGTAGATTCTTCATTGGAAGTAATGTAAGAGCTTAAAATTTTTGCATTATTACTTTCAACGATTTGTGCTATTTGCGCTAAGCTGTAATCCGATTGATTCATTTCAAGAACCAAGATTCCACCATGTTCTTTCAAACTTCCAAAATCCGAAAGCACTGACATGATGCCGTAAACCGAAATGCATCCTAAGTATTCCTCATTGTCGTTTAATACCGGAAGTACGGAGAGTTTCTCGGAAGACATTTTAAGCAGAATGTCGTACAAATGCGCATTCTGATTGACAAAAGGTCGTGGTAAATGGTCGAATAAATGATCCAAGTCCGATTCAAGATTTAAATGATCAAGAACAGCAGATTCAGATACCACCCCTACAAAATTGCCATTTTTTAAAACTGGCAAGTGGCTGACCTTGAATTCATCCATCCACAGCATGACTTTTTCACCCGAATCTGTATGCAATAAGGGAGGAATTTCTTCAGAAAGGATTTCTAGCGCGCGCATAACCGGTTGCTAAGGTATGGAATTCCGTATAGAGTTTGTAATTTTGAACAAAAATCACGTGACGAAACTCAGCGTAAACATTAATAAAATTGCGACAATCCGCAATGCACGAGGAGGTCAAACTCCGAATGTAGTTCAATTTGCCATTGATTGTCAGACCTTTGGCGCGGATGGCATCACGGTACATCCACGGCCCGACGAGCGTCACATCACGTATAAAGACACCTTAGAAATTGCTGAGGTTATAAGCACTGAATTTAACATTGAGGGATACCCTGATGCACGATATTTCGATTTACTCAAAAAAACTAAGCCCGTACAAGCAACGCTAGTACCTGATGGTCCAACCGTACTAACCTCTAACGCGGGATGGGATGTAAAAGCGAATGAAGAAGCGCTCATCCGATGGATTGATGAAATTAAAAACTTGGGGATTCGATGCTCCTTGTTTATGGAAACAAATCACGAGCAAATTGAGCTGGCAGCTAAACTGGGCGCAGATCGAATAGAATTCTATACGGGTCCATATGCAACGCAATACGCTTTAAAACCAGATTGCATAAAACCCTATATTGATGCCTGTGCTTTTGCGGTGGAGTGTGGACTAGAAATCAATGCAGGACACGACTTAAGCCTTGAAAATTTGAAGTATTTTAAGCAACAAATGCCAAGATTAGATGAGGTTTCGATTGGACACGCGTTAATATCAGATGCACTTTATTACGGAATCGAAAACACCATTCACCTTTACAAACGCTGTTTAGACTAAGCCTTATTGATTATTGTACGCGTAGGGTAGGCAAAATGCACCTGATGTTCTCTAAATAATCGGTCTATTTCGAATCGGATTTCAGACTTATAATTCCCTATATCCCAGCTATTTTCCGCCCAAAAAACGAGCTCCATTTCGATGCCATTTTCAGAGAAATTCGACATTCGAACAATCACAGGTTCTTCTCTGCTTACAATCGGATGGCCAAGGGCGGCAGTTTTTAATAATTCCGTAGCTAAGACCGTATTGCTTCCATATTCTACCAAGGCGTGAATGGTGAACATAGATAAGGACGAGCTATGGCTCCAATTTTCTACTTGCTGTTGTGTTAAATGTGTATTCGGAATAATGAGTACATTTCCTTCTTTCGTTTGAATCTGAGTGGTTCTGAAGCTAATTTTAATAATGCGGGCAACAAAATTGTAGGCACCCTTATGAGAATTAGCTTGAGTTTTAGCATCGATTTCTACGATGTCCCCTACTTTGATATTTCCCTCTAAGAGTAACACAATACCTGCAATCGTATCTTTAAAGACATCCTGCAAGCCCAAACCAATACCAACCAAAAGTCCAACGGAACCGGTTAAGATTAATGAAATGTTTAATCCAAGCACATTAAATGAAAGCAAGACTGCAACTGTGTAAATAATATATCGAGCAATTTGCACATAAACATATTCTACTCCAGGGTCATACGTTGATTTTAACCGATGTTTTTTACCGATATATAATTTATAAACACTTGAAATAATCTTGGCAAACAAGAAGATTACGGCAACTAAAATCACATTATAGAGTGAGATTTTCAATGAACCAATGCTTACTAAATTATATTTAATGAACTCCTCGAAAGTGATATCCCTGTTATTGAATCGAAAACTTAAGACACCAAAGTACAAGGCAATTAAATACACGCTTTGTGTAAACAATTTGAAATACGTTTCTCGTCTTCCTTCAAGATGAATGTTGTTACTTTTTAGTTGCTGCTTTAAGAATTTTGATAATACTCGGCGTAGAACAAAAGCTGTTATGAAAATTATCGATATAAAAACTAAGTTCCAAATACAGATATTGAACGGCCCAATTTTAAATAAGGTGGTACTTAACATCATTTAATAATTATTCTTCCCAATTTTTCTGAGAACGTTTGTTTAATCTTTTCGTAGGCCATTTGTTCCGCAAGGAGCTCTAATTGTTCTTGCTCACTCAGCGTTTCAGACGCCATTTGAACGCGTAAACTTTTAATATGTTCGGTTATCTTGTATTGCTTAAAATTGTAAATCGCATAGAGAACAGTACCTAACAAATCGCTATCTTCTTGTTTTGTATATATCCTATATTGAGAAGCCCATTTTGGACTTAACTCATCTTCAAAACCTATTAATTGCGTGGTTAACTGTAAAATCTCAGGCTTACTTGATTTTAAAAAATACTTATACGTATACAGAATTCCTTCAGCAACGCCGTCTGCAATCTCACCAAAAATATCATAACAAACGGAATGTTTGAAACTTAGGTCGTCTGAATTTAATTCTTGAATAACTAGTTCATTCACACTAACAGGAATTTTATCACCGTTAGGATCGAGGACGACTTCTTTATTTCCAAATTTAAGCATCAAGCGAATGAGTTCTTTTTCAACCAAGGCTTCATCTTTCGGAACCTCTTGAATAGCAAGGTTTGGCGCTTGTGGCTTTACAGTTATAGCATCTTTAACCCACGGTTCATCTACCTCTTCAGCAAATTTACCCGCACGATGTTTGGTAACCTCCTGAATAATCATTTCCTCGGCTAACTGATATGAGGAAGCGATTTGTTTTGCAAAAATGGTTCGAGTAATAGAATCGGGAATCAACGAAATTGAATACACAATATCCTTAATCAGCTTTGCTTTTTGAAGCGGATCATTTTCCGTTCCTTTTAATAGCAACCCTGCTTTAAACGATATAAAATCTTGTCGATGAGATTCTAAAAACTCATTCAATTCATCCGTAGTACTTTTCTTAGCAAAGGAATCAGGATCCTCCCCTTCTGGGAATAAAACAACCTTAACATTCAGCCCTTCCTCTAAAATCAAATCTATGCCTCGGAACGAAGCCTTTATGCCAGCCGCATCTCCGTCATATAAAATAGTAATATTCTTTGTATACCTTGATACCAGCCGTATTTGTTCGCGTGTTAGCGAGGTCCCAGAACTAGACACAGCGTGTTGGATTCCGGCTTGGTGCATACTAATTACATCCGTGTATCCTTCGCAAAGTAAACATTCGTCCTTTTTGACAATTTCACCTTTTGCGAAATATAATCCATACAGAATCTCACTTTTATTGTAAACTGGACTTTCTGGAGAATTAAAGTATTTTGCTACTTTTTTATCGGACATTAAGGTTCTACCCCCAAAGCCAAGTACACGACCAGAAATGCTATGAATTGGAAAAATTACCCTGCCTTTGAAAAAATCAAATTGCCGGCCATCCTTTTCCTTACTTAAGCCCACCTTGTCCAAGTATTCAAACTTGAATCCTTTATCTAAGGCCGCTTTAGTTAAATCGGAACCTGTATTCTTACAATATCCTAATTGAAATCTTGTAATAATATCGTGATGAAATCCCCGCTCAGAAAAATAAGAGAGTCCAATGCTTTTACCTTCATCGGTTTCATGGAGCGTTTCGATGAAATGATTCTTCGCAAATTCATTGATGATAAATAAACTATCCTTTTCATTGGCTGCTGCTAGTTGGTCGGCAGAAAGCTCTTCCTCCTTCGGAAGTTCAATATTATACTTATCAGCTAACCATCGAAGTGCTTCGGGATATGAAAAATGTTCCTTTTCCATCAAGAAACTCACAACGTTCCCTCCTTTACTGGTTGAAAAGCACTTATAAATTTGTTTAGCTGGAGACACCACAAAAGAGGGTGTTTTTTCCGAGGTAAAAGGACTTAATCCTTTCAGGTTGCTCCCCGCGCGTTTCAATTGCACAAACTCACCAATAACCTCTTCGATTCTGGCCGTTTGAATAATTTGATCTACAATATGTTCAGGAATTCTACTCATCCGGCAACCCGTAATCTTTTTCGCTAATTACTTTACCTTTTTCATCGTAGGTTGTCCATACGCCCACCATTTGATCATTGCGGTATTCTCCACGGTAGTGCATGGCCCCGTTTGGATATTTCACCAAACTAAATCCTTCGCGGACCCCTTTATTGTATACGGTAATGGATTGTTCATTTCCATTTTCTGAATAAAACACCCATTTACCGTCTCGATTGCCTTTTTTGTCTATTGAACCATGAAATTTCAATTGTTTTTTACCGGGATACCATTCGGAGTATACGCCGTGTTTAACTTCAATTAAATTTTCAGATTTAACTTGTTTTTTAGTTGCATTCTTAGTCGTACAAGAAGCAACAATTAACGCAATCAATGCAGGGATAATTAGTCTCATTTTGTTCGGTTCATGGTATATTCTACAAGGCCAAGCAAGGCCATTTTAGCTTGATTATCAGGAAATTCATCTAGTAGCGCTTTAGCCTCATTCCCCAAGGAACGCATCCGTTGCTCCGCATATTCAATCCCCTTATTTCGTTTAACCAATTCAATAGCTTTTCTTATATGTGATTCACTATCGTTGTGATTCTTGATGATGCTTCTTAATTCAGTAGCTTCAGCTGCAGGGGCATTATTCAGGGTGTAAATGATAGGGAGTGTCATCTTTTGCTCTCGAATGTCATTCCCCGTGGGTTTTCCAATATCAGCGGCACTTCCGAAATCAAAAATATCATCCTTTAGTTGAAAGGCCAGTCCCACTTTTTCTCCAAAAAGCCGCATGACCTCACGATGTGCTGTACCACCTGATGCAAGGTAGCCTGCCTCACAACAGGTTGCAATCAAAGAGGCCGTTTTCTTACGAATTACCTCAAAATAAACATCCTCGGTGATATCAAGTTTTCTAGCTTTTTCGATTTGAAGTAATTCACCTTCAGACATCTCTCGTACTGACCGGGCAATGATTGCCAGTAAATCCGTGTTTTGTTTTTCTATGGATAAAAGGAGTATTCTTGATAACATGTAATCGCCTACCAACACTGCAATTTTATTCTTCCAAAGGGCATTTACAGAAAAATAGCCCCGACGTTCATTAGCATCATCCACGACATCATCATGGACCAAAGTTGCCGTGTGTAATAATTCAACCAAAGCAGCCGCGTCAAATGATTTAGCATTTGTTTCACTAAACATTTTGCAGGATAAAAAGACAAATAAGGGACGAATCTGTTTCCCTTTTCGCTTGACAAGATAATGCGTCACTTTATCGAGCAAGGGAACATCAGACTTCATTGTTGACGAAAAAAACTGCTCAAACTCCGCGAGTTCTTTTTCTACTGGGGCAATAATTTCTTCAACACGCATAATAACACAAAGGTAACAAAAGGTAAGCGGCGAATATCATAACATAGATTGCCTTTTCAACAAATATCGGGTAAGCACCTCATTATATCCGTCTTCTATCGCTAACGGAACAAAATCTACAGCCAAATCACCGCATTTTAATTTTAATGCACTGATTCCTTTTTCATAGCGGGCGATGTATTGATTCTTAAATTCATTCGGCAACATACGCAATTCTTCACCCGTTTCCATATCAACCAAAATGTATGGCCGGTTATCAAGCGAAAATTCTTGCTCAATTGTTCGGCTGTACAAGTGAAAAATAACCACCTCGTGACGCTCATGTTTCAAATGACTCAAGGCATTCATGAAATCTTCTTCATTTTCACCAGAGGACCACAAATCAGTAAAGACAATAACCATTCCGCGCTTAGGTATACTTTGAGCAACTTCATTCAGCGCTTTTGAAATGTGTGTATCTGAGTTCTTAGTTGGTAAATACGTGTCAAAAAACTTTTCTAATTCAGCATATACAAATCGCTGATGCATCGGCGAAGATTTTGCTGCTGTATGAAGCATTAAGGATTCATGAAATAAACTTATTCCATAGGCATCACGTTGACGTTTTAGTAGTTCCATTAAACTGACCGCAGCATAAATCGCAAAAGTTAGTTTATTCTCGTGTTTTTCTGCAGGAAAATACATGGAGGGAGAACAATCAATAACCATTTGACAACGCAAATTTGTTTCCTCTTCGTACTTTTTAGTGTATAAACGATCGGTACGACCAAATAATTTCCAATCAATATGTCTGGTTGATTCTCCTTGATTATAAATTCGGTGCTCTGCAAATTCCACAGAAAATCCATGAAGTGGACTCTTGTGCATACCCGTAATAAACCCCTCTACAACCTGTTTCGCAAGCAACTCTATGTTTCCGAACTCCACTAATTTAGAACGATCCATTGGTGATTTTAAGCGAAAATACTAAAAATAAGTGGGCGAGCTTTGGTAAGCAACTTATGCCTAACTTGTGACGTCTAAAAAATTGTTAAATTTAAATCATGAAAAAAATACTACCCATCCTAGTTGTTGCGCTATGCGCATTTCAACTTAACGCCCAAACAGGCTACGCGCTTACGGGACTCAATTTGTTACCCAATACAGTAACTACGCGATGTGACACTGCGGTTACGGTTGCTTATTATGCTCAATCAGCGGCAAATAATGCACAATCCACTCATACGCTACCCTTCGTACTGAGCGGAAACAACTTTGTTTCTTCTCAATTTCAATTTAACATCAGCTGGGGTGATGGAACAAGTAACACCTACAATGGTGGCGTTTCAAGCACCGGAACTGTAATCAATTTAAACCCGCCTCCCGCGCATACGTATCCGGGACCTGGTACCTATACCCTAGTTACAAATGTAACAAACTGGGCGAATCAAACGAGCGCTGTTGACACGGTAGTTCTAAACTTAGGCTCATGTTCGCTTCCTGTATATTCTTTAATTCAAGTGGATTGCAACAATGATGGAGTTATTGATTCAACGTTAAATAATTCAGGAATTCCTTTAGTTATTACAGGATCTGGCCAAAGTTATACAGGAATAACTCAAAACAACTATTATTTATTTACAGGTATTGAACCTGGCCTTTACACTTTAGGGATTGATCCTGCGTGGCTTGCCGCAAATAATTACACCATTGATAATATACAAGGTCCCCCATCTTTAGTAGCAGGCTCAGGAGCTCAAACCATGATCATAACCCTGAATTGTGGTAACGGAGGAAATCAAAATGCAACCATGTGTGTTGGCGGACAAGTTTATTGCGATCAAGACAACAACGGTCAATTTAGCAATGGAGATATTCCAATAGTGAATGCACCAATTACAATTAATTACGGCGCTGGTTCTACCATAGTTTACACCAACCAACAAGGGAACTACAGCACTAATTATTTGGGTCTTCTTGGTGGCATTGCGACTGTTTCACTAAATAGTAATTGGTTAACTCAACACGGTTACAGCGCCGCAAATCTTGTTGATACGATTTCAAACATAATTTGTATGGCAGGTGCAGTACCAGCAACAGTTAACTTCCCTGTTCAATGCGGTCAAAACCCTGGTAATCCAACTTGTTATTCTGGCTTTGTTTTCTGCGATGCAAACAACAACGGGATCATGGATAACAATGAACTTCCAATGACGTTTGCGCCTGTTGTATTATCTAATACGCAAGGGGCAAATGCAAATACCGTTACGGTATACACAGACTCACTCGGGTACTTCACCTATTGTGGACAATTTGGAAATGGGCAATATGTTCTAGCTTCTATTCCATCAAATTACTTAAACTATCTGGGGTACAGTGTGAATTTCAACTTCGTAACTCTTATTGTTAATCAAGCAGCGGGAATGTTACCTGTAAATTGTGGTGGAAATGGAGGGAATACGTGTGCAGACCTTTGGACCACGGTTACTCCTTGGATTGGTTATTACCAAAACACCACCGCACACATTCGTTTGAATTGGGGTAATTATGGACCTTCTTCTACCGGATCATACAATTTAACATTGACATTCCCTGCAGGTGTAACTGTAAATACTGCCTCAATAAATACGCCTGGATATAGCATAGCAGGAAACACTATAACTTGGAATTTAAACAGTTCATTGAGTAGTTTTTCCGCCAATGACATCATTCAGTTCTCTATTCCAGGAGGCTTGATTAATGGTGCAAACCACTATTTTACCAGTACAATAACTCCAACTGGAAACATCCAAGATTGCAACATGCAAAACAACAACGGAAGTTTATTGCAAATTCTAGGAAACAGCTATGATCCAAATGATAAAAACGTAGCCCGACCTGAATTTTATAACAATGGGTTATTTGGGGGTACAGAAATTGAAACAGGAGTAGATGACATTCTTACCTACACGATTCGCTTCCAAAATACAGGTACAGCACCTGCACAGAATATTGTAGTGGTAGATACACTAGACGCAGATTTAGACTTATCTACCTTTACCTTGGTTAGCAGTAGCCATGCTGTTGAATTGGTGAACATGGGTAACGGAATTATGCATTTTGAATTCAATGGCATTTGGTTACCCGATTCAACATCCAATGAACCGTTAAGCCACGGACAATTCACCTATAGAATTAGAGAAAATGCAGGAAATGTAAATATGAGTGAAATCACAAATACAGCGTATATCTATTTTGATTGGAATGCACCAATTATTACAAACACAACATATAATGTAAATACTTGGATTGAAGGAATTGATGAGGCTTCGGATTTATTTAAGGTGTTCCCTAATCCAACAACGGATGCGTTAACCATTGAAGCGCGTGATGCATTTAATTACACCGTTTATGATTTAAATGGAAGAGCAATGATTCAAGGAAAAGGGAATTCTATGGAAACTATATCGTTACAAACCTTAATGAATGGACAATACATTCTATCATTAAACACTGGAAATTCGACTAGAAACCTAAAGGTGACGAAATTATAAATCAACACCCTTTGATTAATTTTTAAAAAGGCCTACGGGCCTTTTTTTAGTTTCCGCCTTTCTGTTTTGTTTGAGAATATCCGGTTGCAATCAGGATGTCGTAAACCTTCTGCTTTAACTTTCCTTGAATAAGGATTTCGCCATCTTTAGCCGAACCACCTACCCCACATTTTGACTTGAGCAATTTACCGAGTTCTTTTAAATCCTCATCAGAACCTACAAAACCTTCTACCAAGGTTACCTCCTTACCGGCACGCTGTTTTCGGTCAATAGAAACATATAAGCGCTGTTGGGTTGGAGCCAATGTATCTACTTGCTCATCCGAAGCTTCTTCATAATTAAAATTGGGATTTGTGGAATAAACCACATTCACTCGATTATTATTTTTCTTACTCATATCACTACATATCTGACGGCCCGGAATCTTGTCCTGACTTTGGTTTTGTCATTTCAAGTTTACCAAATTTATACGTCACATTAATATAAAACCTACGCGTTAACCACTTAAACTCTATATCTTGACTAATGGTTGGTTGGCGTAAATAGGCGTAAAAACCCTGTCGATTAAGCACATCCGTAACCTTACATCCTAAGGTCCAATGATCACCTAAACGTTTATCAAAAGCTACATCGATTGCACCTCTTCGTTGTGCTGTTCCTAAAATTGTCACACGCGGCGCCACATAATTTACATTAAGCTGAACTGTAGCTGTTTTTTTCCAAAAATCTACTGAAGAATTCAATTTAACATTCCCATTAAATCCGGATCGATTCCAACTTGATACGTCAGTTATATATTTTATAAAATTCACATTCGATGATAAGGTTGAACGAAACCAAGTTGTTGGCTTATAACTAACAACAAACTCAGTTCCCACACTGTGCGAAGTATTTAAATTAATAAAGGTCTGAACTGAGGCATTGTTTTCGCTGAATTGTCTCACCCTTGAAATCATATCTGTGGTTCGGCGATAAAAAACACTGGCTGAGAAATTCAACTTTTTATCCTCTCTGCTGTAACTAAAATCGTATGAATCAATAAACTCCGGTTGTAAATACGGATTCCCACGCTGTAGATTTAACGGATCAGCATAGGACGTAAACGGATTCAAATCCGAACTAGAAGCCCGCGTAATACGTCGACTATAACTTATGCCAAGTTCCGACCCCTGCTTAATCGTGTAACGTATATGCGCGGAAGGGAAAAAATTAAAGTATTCATTGACAATTCGTATGGTATCTGATACTAAGTTCGGAATTTGATACGCCTGTTCCAACCTTACCCCTGCTTGATATTTAAATTTCTTGTATTGATGCGCAATAATTCCGTAGCCACTATAAATTTGTTCGTCGTAATTGTAAAAGAAATTGGAAAGCGTATCCTCTAAAAAGACATTTGAAACGGAATCCAATGTTTCGGAATATGTATCTACTACTTGATGACGAACAATACCCTTCGCACCAAATTCAATACGAATCGATTGGTCTGGCCACAAATACACACCATCCGTTTGTAGCGTTGTAACCCGCGAAGATTCTTTATTTGACAAGCGTTGACTTAGTGGTGCCATCATACTCAATTCCACAGTATCCAGTGTATATTGTGTTTGATCATAAAATCCTTGAATCATATCTGTTCCGATGGAATGTGTTGCGTCAGCAGTAAGATAGCCCCGATTGCTTTTAAAGTTTTGTCGGAAATTCAAATTAAAATCTATATTCTTTTGATCACTTGGATCATATGAAACTCTGCGCCATAAACTGGTAGCATATAGATTACCTAGTGCATCTTCGCTATATCGCGTATTCCACAAATCACCGGTACGGTCCCTTTGTCCCATAGATGCTGTAGAAGAAAAAGCGATGCTTCGATTGTGTTTCAAGGTCCAATCAAATCCCATACGTGCCGTATGTCCTGCATTTAAATCGGTACCCAATCTGTTTTGATCGAGAATTACAACCGAATCGTTTGCTAAGGTTTGACGACTATATAAGAAGTTATTCCGGTAACCATCCAAGTAGCGCCCATTATAGGAAGCAAACGCGTTAAATGAAGCGTTGCGATAACTCAGTGAAATACTCTCATCAGCCACGTTTCCACCCTTTAGATTTCCACTACCGAGGTTGGCGGTTATTAGCCCATTGAACCCTTTAAGCTTATTCTTTTTAAGTACAATATTAATTATCCCCGAGCTGCCATCGGGATCATATTTCGCAGACGGATTAGTAACAATTTCTATCCGTTCAATTGAACCCGCAGGCAAGGCATCCAATAAGGTTTTACCATTTGAACCAGTGAGCGAACTCGGTTTCCCATCAATGAGTATATTAACTGAACCTTCTCCCCGTAAAAGGATTCGCCCATCTTGGTCTAAATCAATGGAGGGTAAATTCTTTAACACATCATTCGCTGTACCTCCACGCAAGGTCAAATCTTGAGCAACATTATAAACCTTTTTGTCAATACCACTTCTAAGAATGTCTTGTTTTCCTTGAACGATGATCTCATCAACGATGCGCTGATTATTAACTGTTAAGTTGTATTCGCCAAGATTCACCACCCGAAGCTCCTTCGTTGGTATAATTTGTTTAATCCACAAGGTGTCGTACCCGGCAAAAGTAGCTTGTAGAATTAAGGGCGCAAACGGTAGATTTTCAATATTGAATTTCCCCTCACTGTCGGTAAACTGTCCAGAAACGAACGAACTATCTTTGGCCAACAACACTTTTATTTTAACATATTCCAAGGCTTTTTTTGCATTCTGATCCACCAATCTCCCCAACACAATCCCTTCACCCTGAACGCGTTGCGCTACAGATAAAAGAGAAAAGCAAACAAATAAAATCCCCAGCAGTATTTTCATAGCTTCAAAGGTAATACATTGAAAAAGAATTCACGAGAATTCATAAAAAGCAATCAAATGAATAAAAAGAATAAATTAAGGTTTTTAACATTCTTTAGTGAATGAAATCAATGTTAGTTGTTGCTTTTAATGCTTACTTAGTGTATTTTTGACACATACCGAAAAATAACTATGGGTAAAAAACAACAAGACACGGAAAAATTCAGCAAATTCAATGTAATCGTTTTTGGTGGTGACGGAGACTTAGCATTCAGAAAAATATATCCTGCCATCTTTCATCGCATGTTGGATGGGCAGATTGAAGACCAATTCAATGTGGTTGGGATTATAAGAAAAGAGGTCGATCGAACCACGCTTGACGCAAAGGTCCGACAATTTTTATTGACTACTGATGATCAGCCTGCTACGGATTCGCAATGGGAAGCATTTAACTCAAAAATCGCTTGGATTAAAGCTGAAAAGCCCGATGTTGAATCTTACGCTGAACTGGCAACTTTCTTAACGAGCCACAACGAATATGATCACATATTCTATTTCTCTACCCCATCGGCAGCATTTGGACCTATTTCGCAAACATTAAAAGCTTGCGGTTTGATCAACGAACGAAGCAAAGTAGTGTTAGAAAAACCCTTAGGAAATAGCCTGGAGTCCTCAAAACAAATCAATGAAGAAATTACGCGAGCATTTGACGAACATCAAGTGTACCGAATTGACCATTATTTAGGAAAGGAAACCGTTCAAAACCTTATGGTATTGCGCTTTGCGAATAACCTCTTCCAACGTACATGGGACTCCATCAGTATTGACAACATCCAAATTACTGTTTCTGAAAGTTTAGGTGTTGAACAGCGAGCTGATTATTACGACAAGAGTGGAGCGTTGCTTGATATGGTGCAAAATCACTTGTTACAATTACTTTGTCTTGTTGCTATGGAGCCCCCTCACATCATCGAAGCCGACGAGGTACGAAATGAAAAACTCAAAGTGCTCAAAGCCCTACGTCCAATGACGAAACAAGCCGCTCTCACGGATACCGTAAAAGGTCAATATACGCGTGGTAATGTGCAAGGAGATCAGGTGAGCTCTTATTTGGAGGACATTGGGAAATACAATTCAAAAACGGAAACCTTTGTTGCGATAAAAACCTACATTGATAATTTCAGATGGAAAAATGTACCGTTCTACTTGCGCACTGGAAAACGAATGAAAAAGCGTTATTCTGAGATTGTAATTAATTTCAAAGAAATCGCACATAACATCTTCCCTTCAAAAGAGAAACTTAACAACAACAAGCTGATTATACGACTACAACCTGAAGAGCGCATTGAACTGGTTCAAATGACTAAGGTTCCGGGTCCTGGAGGTTATCGGTATAAGCCCATTGCACTGAAACTTGACTATATGGATTCTTTTAAAGAGCGTTTACCGGAAGCGTATGAACGATTGCTTATGGACGTTATCCGTGGAAATCAAACCTTATTCATGCGTCAAGATGAATTACAAGCTGCATGGCAATGGATAGAAACGGTAACCGACAGTTGGAAACTTAGCAATCAACCCAATGTATTGTACGAGGCAGGTACCTGGGGTCCCGGCGATTTAATTCTTGAAAAAGGTGCGACATGGATAACAAAGTCATGGAAAGACTAATATCATTCGCTTCAAGAGAGGAGGCATTTAGTAGCCTTGCCCAACGGATTTCAGAATTAATCATCAAGGCGCAAGAAAGCAAAGGAATCGCCAAGGTTTTATTGTCTGGCGGAGGCACACCTATGCCAGTTTACGAAAAGTTATCCGATTCAAGTTTGAATTTTTCTAAAATTGAATTTGGCTTGGTTGACGACCGCTTTGTTCCTGTTCAAGATCCCGCATCAAACGAGGGGGTAATTCGGAACATATTTAAAAACCAAGCAAATTTCAGCCTCGAACCCATGGTACAAAATCCGCAAGATTATGCGCAAAGCATTGCACAATGCCATCAAACATATCTTAAATTCATCCACGGCGATGTTATTTTACTGGGAATGGGGGGTGACGGGCACTTCGCCTCGTTATTCCCCAATGATAAGCCTTCTTCAGAAGGTTTACTCGCAAAAGAATACGGCTTCTTGGGAACAAATGCCCCAAGTCATCCTACAAAGCGTATTTCCACTAACTTAGCTTTCATTGAATCCATTGAACACCGTATTTTACTAATTACAGGAAAAGACAAATTAGACAAACTTAAGGTATCATCAACAGAAGGAACTCCAATTTCCTATATTGTGGATACCCTGACAGAAATATATTACGCCCCATGAAATTAAATTCTACCATTGAAGCAATAACTGCTCGAATTATCGCCCGAAGCGCCGAATCTCGAAGCGCGTACATGAATCAAATGCAACAAGCTCGAATCAATGGAGTGGCTCGTTCAGCAATGAGTTGCGGTAATTTAGCCCATGCATATGCAGGATGTAGTGCCCATGAAAAAGATGCATTGGCTGAAAATGAGTTGAAAAACATAGGAATTTTAACTTCCTACAACGATATGCTTTCGGCACACAAAGTTTATGAAGATTACCCGAAACAAATCCGCGCCTATGCTACTGCACATCATGCAGTTGCACAAGTAGCCGGAGCTGTTCCCGCAATGTGCGATGGGGTAACCCAAGGTCAAGACGGAATGGACCTTTCACTTTTCTCAAGGGATGTGATTGCCATGTCAGCTATTGTTGGATTGTCTCACAATGTTTATGACGCGGTGCTATGCTTAGGCATCTGCGACAAAATTGTTCCTGGCTTACTCATGGGAAGTCTTCGCTTTGGTCATTTGCCAGTAGTATTTGTACCTGGCGGACCAATGCCTAGTGGAATTTCGAATGAAGAAAAATCTAATATTCGTCAGTTATATGCCGAAGGAAAAATAGGTCGTGCTGAACTGTTAAAAGGAGAATCAGATTCTTACCATTCACCTGGTACATGCACCTTCTATGGTACAGCAAATAGCAATCAAATGCTCATGGAAATCATGGGACTTCAATTACCCGGATCAAGTTTTGTAAATCCAGGCACGGAGTTGCGTGATTTACTAACCGAAGAGTCTGTACGTGTAGCCGCTGAAAATGCGCGCAAGGGCACAAATCTCTTGATGGATATAGTAACCGAAAAAACAATAGTTAACGGCATTATTGGCCTGTTAGCTACCGGTGGCTCAACGAATCATACCATTCATTTAATTGCCATGGCTAGAGCGGCTGGAATTATAATCAATTGGGACGACATGTCCGATCTTTCGGCAGTGATTCCTTTAATAACTCGCATGTATCCTAATGGTGCTGCTGACGTGAATCACTTCCACGCCTCTGGAGGAATGGGATTCGTAATACACACGTTACTTACGAATGGGTTATTACATGATGATGTTACGACAATAATAGGAAAAGGGCTAACAAAGTATACGCAAGAACCTTACATTGTAAGCAACACCTTAGCTTGGAGAGATGGCGCTAAGGAATCGCTGAATGAGTCAATTATTCGAGATGCAAGTACTCCTTTTTCCAAGGATGGCGGAATAAAAATCATCAAAGGAAATATCGGACGAAGTGTTGTTAAAACCGCAGCCGTTGCTGATGAACATCTCGTTATTGAAGCGCCCGCCATTGTATTCAACGAACAGCACGAATTAATTACAGCATTCAAAAATAATGAACTGAATAAAGATTTTATCGCTGTCCTTCCGTTTCAAGGTCCTGCCCACAAGGGCATGCCGGAATTACATCAGTTAACTCCAACCCTAACGATTCTACAAAAAAAGGGATTTCGTGTGGCATTGGTCACCGACGGCCGCATGAGTGGAGCTTCTGGTAAAGTTCCTGCAGCAATTCACATGAGTCCTGAAGCGAGCAAAGGAGGCTCCATTGGAAAAATTAAAACCGGTGATTTACTCACATTAAATTGTGTTGAAGGCACACTGAGTTGTCATGAATCCGATTTTGAGCTACGCACCACAATTACCAAAGAAAGTACTGATCAGGTTGGCTTAGGCCGTGAGTTATTCGGCGTATTCAGACGTCAAGTAACTGATTCTGAAGAAGGTGCATGCAGCTTGTTTTAATCGGCAGTACGAACAGAAATTATAACCGAAACAATTAAGGTGACAAGAATCACGCCTAATGAAACAATGGTTTCTATGTGATATACCGGTGCAATTAGCATTTTTAACCCAATAAAGGCTAGAATTACTGAAATACCATATTTTAATTTCTCGAATTTATCCATTGAATTTGCCAGTAAGAAATACATCGAACGCAAGCCGAAAATTGCAAAAATGTTCGAAGTATATAGAATAAGTGGGTCATCTGGAGCAATTGAAAAAATAGCTGGAATGGAATCAATTGCAAAAATCAAGTCGGTAGTTTCTACAATAAAAAGCACCATAAATAAGCGTGTAAAGAACAATGTACCATTTCGTTTTATCCAAAAAGAATCGGATGAATCTTTAGTCAAAACGCGGAAGTACTTTCGAACAAATCGGGCACCAAACGAATTATTAAAATCTTGACTCTCATCATCTTCAGTGGAAAACAAGGCCTTAATCCCCCCATATAAGAGCATGATACCAAAAACAGTCATGATCAAATTAATCCGATGAAACCCTTCCCCTCCTACCTGATCTGGACCTAAGGTGAATTTCCAAAATGCGGGAAGATAGGTAATCTTGATTAACCAAGTTCCAGCAAAAATAAAGATTGCACGAAGCGCCATCGCTCCCAATATACCCCAAAGTAAGATCTTATGTTGAGCCTTTCCAGTTACTTTGAAGTATTTGAACACCATTAAAAACACAAAAAGATTATCAACGGATAAAGACTGTTCAATCCAATACGCTGATTGAAATTGGGAAAATTTTTCAAAGCCTTTTTCATAAAAAATAAACCCACTAAATGCCATAGCCGTCAAAATCCAAATAGCTGTCCAACGTATTGAATTCTTAGTGGAGACTTCATGTTCTTTAAACTTAAAGAGCGAGCGTATATCGAACACTAATAACAGCGTTACCACGACAGAAAACACTACAAGAATTATTTGATTTTGATTCATCTATGGCAAATGTAATACGAAAAGTGCTGCTCAAGTAAAAATCTAGCTAAATTTGAGGATGATCCAAAGATTTACATATCGATTTGATAAATTATCTCCTGCTCAGCTCTATCAGATTTTAGCTTTACGAAGTGAAGTTTTTGTAGTGGAACAACAATGTATTTATCAAGACCTTGACAACCTTGACCAACAGGCAATACATTTACTTGGAATGGACGGCTCAAACAACCTGGTTTCCTATGCTCGCATACTCACTCCAGGTGTTGTTTATCCTGAATATGCAATAGGCCGGGTAATTGTAGCACAATCCCACCGAGGAACAGGTGAAGGACACAAGCTCATGAATTACTGCATGGATGTGATTGAATCAATGGCTGGAAACGTTCCAATTCGTATTTCGGCGCAGGCTCATCTCGAACAATTTTATAAAACACATCGTTTTACATTTGCCGGAAAGTCCTATTTAGAAGACGGTATCCCACACATAGAAATGATTTATAATCCTAATTTAGCCTTATGAAAAAACGTATATTTTATTTTGCGAGCATCATGTTGATTGCAAGTTGCGCTAGCACTAAACTGAGTGAAAAACCGCTAGGCAATAGTTATAAAACCGTATCCACAGAATTAATGGATAATTCCTTAAATCCCAGCGAAGACTTTTTTATGTTTTGTAATGGGACATGGGTAAAAAATACGGTAATACCTACCACAGAATCACGCTGGGGAAGTTTTAATGAATTGGAGAAGTCCAATAACGAAAAACTCACAAAAATACTTGAAGAATGTGCGGCTCAACCCGGTGAAGTTGGTACACAAAATCAAATCCTGGGAGCGTATTATGCGAGTCTTATAAACATGGGGCAACGTGATGCACTCGGAATTTCAGCTATCCAATCCGAACTATCGTTAATTGACGAATTAAACCGTAAAGATTTGCTTGTAGAAATCATCGCCAGCCATCACAGCGATGGAATCGGAAGTGCATTTGGATACGGAGTAGGTCAAGATTTAAAGGAAGTGGATAAAAATATAAGTTATTTAGGGCAAGGTGGAATCGGTTTACCTAACCGAGATTATTACACTGAAGCGAATAAAAAGGACATTCTAAATGCATATCAAACACATATTGCGAAGATCTTTATTTTGGCAGGAAACAGCGAAGAAAAAGCCTTAGAAGCTGCATTTAATATTGTGAAATTCGAAACAAAATTAGCAGAAGCCATGCTTACTCCAGCGAAAATGAGAATCCCTGAGCTCACCTACAACAAACTTTCTTTTAGCAGCGTTGTCAAGTCTTTCGGAACCTTTGACTTCCGTTATTACTTATCTAAAATCGGAGCACAAACCCCTGACAGTATCATTGTATCTAATCCTGATTTTATTAAAACCTTGGCCGGGTGTATTGAAACAGAATCTCTACAAACCTGGAAGTATTACCTGCAATGGAATGTATTAAATCATTACGCAGGTCATCTTAATAAAGCTTTTGTGGATCAAAACTTTGACTTTTATGGCAGAACCTTAAAAGGCAAAAAAGAACAGAAACCACTGAATGAATATGCCATCGATGAAATAACGAATTTAGAAATCGGTGAATTACTCGGCAAAGCATTTGTAGGGAAATATTATTCAGCAGCCGCACAAAAACGGGTAAATGAATTGGTAGATAACCTACTCGTGGTTTTCAGAGAACGAATTGAAAAACTCGATTGGATGACCCCAGCAACAAAGAAACAAGCTCGAAATAAATTGGATTCAATTGGTAGGAAACTTGGTTTCCCTGAACGGTGGGAAGATTACTCATCCCTTGCTTTTAATCCTGAAGATTATATAGGTAATATAAAATTGATGGCTCGTTATTCTAATCAGAAGAATCTTGCAGAATTAAATAAACCCGTAGATAAAGAAAAATGGGGCATGCCTGCACACATGGTTAATGCATATTACCATCCGCTGTTAAATGAAATCGCTTTCCCCGCAGGAATAATGCAACCCCCATTTTTTGATGTCGAATCAGAAGATGCAGTAAATTACGGGCGCATCGGAATGGTTATTGGGCATGAATTTACGCATGGATTTGACGACATGGGTTCTAAATTCGCAGCGGATGGAAGTTTCACCAATTGGTGGACAGAAGAAGACAGAAAGGCATTTGAGCAGCGAACGGCACTTTTGGGAGAAACCTTTGCTGGTTTTTGCCCAATGGAAGGAAATTGCGTCAACGCTGAACTAACCATGGGAGAGAATATTGCCGATTTAGGTGGACTCACGATGGCTTATTACGCGTACACCCTAACCGATGAATTTAAAATGAATGAGGTGCGTGAAGGATTTACTCCAGCACAGAGGTTCTTTATTGCTTACGGTCAATTATGGAAGATTAAGTATACCGATGCAGAAATGAAAAACCGTTTGGCAACGGACCCACATTCCCCAGGTATGTATCGTGTAAATGGACCTTTGAAAAATTGTCCTGAGTTTTTTGAAGCTTTTCAAATTAGTGAAGGAAAAAAGATGCGCAATCCCAAAGAAAAAGTATCCAAGATTTGGTAATAACATTTATTAACCCCTAATGCATATTTTATGTCCTTTGAATTCCCCCTTTCGTTTAAGTTTAAAATTGGCACCTTATCAAATGATTTCGTAATTACGGATTCAAAAAATAATACAGTCAGTTATGTTCGTCAAAAAATGTTCAAATTAAAAGAGGACATTATGTGCTACAGCAACGAATCAAAACAAACGCTGTTATATCGAATAAAGGCGAATAAATGGCTAGATTTTTCTGCTACTTATTCCTTTTTTAATGGTGAGGATAAAGAACTCGGTAAAGTAGCGCGTAAAGGAGCCGTTTCTTTATGGAAGGCGACCTATGTTGTGTTGAACGCAGAAAACACCAATGAATTCACGATACGTGAAGAAAAGCCTTGGGTTAAAGTAATGGATGCCTTGGTTTCTGAAATTCCAATCGTCGGAATTTTTACCGGCTATATGCTCAACCCTAGTTACTTGGTAACCAACGAACAAAATGAACCCATAATGAGGTTTAAAAAAGACAGTTCATTTTTTGGTAGAAAATTCTCTTTACATGAATTAAAACAGGTTGACGAAAATGCTCAAGAGCGCGTCGTACTTAGCTTAATGATGATGATATTATTGGAGCGACGAAGAGGATAAATTCCATTTCAAACAAAAAAGGCCGCATACGCGGCCTTTTTTGTTCAATTTAATTCTTGTTAGTCTGCAAGATCATACCCTTGATAGGATTTATCCTTGTATAGCATGGTTGCTTTTTGAACCACTTCGTTCAACTCGTTAAAGATTTGATACGATTCACTATACCCAAAAAGGTCTTGAGCGATGTTTGATTTAATTCGAATGCGTATAGACTTTCCACTGATGTCATACGCTTGTTGATCGAACATTAATTTAGGATCTTCCTTTGAGACATAGCTAAAAAATCCTTCCATGAACGAAGCGTCTGTGTTAAAATTCGCAATGAATGCTTTAACATCGGGGTACTTTTTCTTTAATTGTTCGCGGTTTGTATTCACATATTCTAAGCTATATGAATTCACATGCCCCCCACGAATTAAACTGCTGTAAAAATCTGTTATATCCGTGGTATCTAAAGCCACAAAAACATCAGGCATAATTCCACCGCCACCATAGACCAAGCGATTTTTAATCATGGTGTAGAACTTTAAAGAATCAGGTAATTTAATCGAGTCAGCATGCTGAAATTCTCCATTTAAATAACGTTGAGTAAGGTCTTTACGGTAGGTTTCCACATCTTGATATGGTTTTTGAATAAATCGTCCTGTTGGCGTAAAATATCGCGCTATGGTTAATCTTAATTCACTACCGTCGGCCAAAGGCGTTGGACGTTGAACTAGGCCTTTACCAAAGGTTCTTCTACCAACTACTAGGCCCCGATCCCAATCTTGAATTGCTCCAGAAACAATTTCACTCGCTGAGGCCGTATATTCATCGGTTAATACGATCAAGCCGCCCTCTTCCCAAAGTCCTTTTTTACTCGCATTCAAATTACTTCTTGGCTGTGCACGTCCGATGGAATATACCAATAATTTATTACCTGAGATAAATTCATCCGCAACGCCTCGTGCCGCATCAAGAAGCCCTCCCCCGTTTCCTTGCAAATCGAAAATTAGGTTTTTCATTCCTTTTGATTTTAAGTCTTTAAGTGCTGCTTGAATTTCCTCAACCGTAGTTCGCGAAAAGCTATTGAGCTTAATATACCCTATCTCTTTATCGATCATATACGCGGCATCTACCGAATAAATTGGGATTTTATCCCTTGTGATGTTAAAACTTAATTCATCATGCTTTTTGCGAAGTACTTTAACCTGTACCTTAGAGCCTAGCTCCCCCATTAATTTCGTACGGACCTCATTGTTTTTCAAACCAACACCCGCTATAGAATTCCCATCAACTGCTACAATTTGATCGCCCGCTAATAAGCCCAACTTTTCACTTGGCCCGCCGGGAATGGTAGCAACCACCATTAGAGTATCTTTAACGATTTGAAACCGAATTCCTATACCAACAAAACTACCATTAATTTGGGATTGCGCTTCTTGAGCTTCTTCAGCAGGAATATAGGTAGAATGGGGATCTAACTCTTCAAGCATAGCGACAATGGCCGTTTCTGTTAATTTCTTTGCATTTACAGGGTCCACATAATTGCGCTCTATGTGCTGTATTATCTCTTGAAACTTGTAGCTGGTCGATACACCTTGAGGGTCAATTTGCGCATTGTAAATAAACGAAAAGCAGGTGATGGAGGCAATTATAATATTTCGCATGGTATTTAATTTGTTAGGAAACGATGGCCTCAAAAATAGTAACAGTTTGAAATTATTCTCATCTTTTTGTTCGGACCATCCAAATTTTAGGTTTTATTGGCGATATTTTTTAATCGAATTGAACAATAAGTTCACGTGATGACTAATAAAAAATTCTCGTTTTTTTTTATCACCATGCAATTTTACCTTAAATTCGTGCGTCAATAGACCGCTAAACCATATAAAAAGCACCTATGAACTCGTTCAAATTACTTTTAAGCTCTATTTTAATCAGTGTTTCTTTCTTAACGTTTGCTCAACCTGCGGCTTGTTTTAATGCTGATTTTGAGGACAACTCGTTTACCAATTGGACCGGATTTTATGGTTCTTGCTGTGGAATCAACACCCCCAACCAAGGATTTACTAATCAACACCAAATTATGGTCGGTCCTGGAACGGATCCAATGGTAGCTGCATGTGCAACCCTATCGATTGTTCCTCCGGGAGAGAATTTTTCTGCGATGGTTGGTGACTTTACAGGAACTGGAGCGCAAGCCTCACGTTTACAATACAACTTTACAATTACACCGCAGTCTAATATGATCATTGTAAAGTATGCGGTGGTTTTAGAAGATCCAGGTCATGGTGTTGCACAACAACCTCGTTTCGAAGCACAATTGTATGATGCTGCTGGTAACCCGCTTCCGTGTACATTTTATCAGGTAGCTGCAGCGAATGGTGTACCAGGCTTTCAAAACTGCGGTTCTTACCGTTGGAAAGATTGGACAACTTTTGGCGTTGATGTAACTGCTTACATGGGTCAAACGGTTACCCTAGATGTTGCAACAGGTGACTGTTCATTAGGAGGACATTGGGGATATGCTTATGTTAACGCTTCCTGTACTTCATTAGAATTATCAGCTTTTTATTGTCAAAATGGTGCAAACAATTCGGCAACGCTTACTGCTCCAGATGGTTTTGCGAACTATGTGTGGTCGAATGCAGCTAACGGTCAACAATTAGCCACTGGCCAAGTTGCCAATGTAAACATACAGGGAGTAGATACAGTAAATTGCCAAATAACCTCTGCTAACGGATGTATTGCTACTCTTACCACAGCAGTATTACCTGCAGAGGTAATTGGTGATATTGTGGACAGTAACGTTTGTAATGGTTATGCCACGGTACTTTTCAATAACACGTCATATACAAATGCGGCACCTGACTCGATTTCCTGGAGCGCATCAGATGGGTATACTTCAAATGATACCACGTTTAATCACGTCTTTCCCGGTCCTGGCTCCTACACTGTAGAAATGATAGTTACGAATACCGCAAACTGTATTGATACGGTAAATACAGTAGTAGAAGTTTTTGAAAACCCTGTAGCTTCTTTTGGATTTGATGATGTTTGTCTTGGGCAAGTAGCGGTATTTGAAGCATCAAGTTCTCTATTGGGAGTGGATACCATTACCAATTATTGGTATGTAAACAACGATACATTAGTTGGTGATACGGTTACCGTCAATTTCAACGGACCAAATAATTACTTGGTGGAATTAGTAGCGATGACCGAAAACGGATGTTCAGATACAATTTCACAGAGCTTTACCGTCTTTAATAATCCAACGGCAAATTTCTCTATCACTGAATCTTGCATAGACCAAGCAGTTCAATTCGATAATACAACAACAGGACTATCAAATTCAACAACGTTTGAATGGCTATATAACAATCAGCTTTTGGACACGTCCGTTGATTTATCTTACATTTTCAATACACCTGGAATTCATAACATTTCTTTAGTGGCCATCGATTCTTTCTCTGCGGCAGTTCAATGTGATGACACCATCAGTTTTTCATTCTTCGTGCACGATTACCCAACCTATTCTTACCTCGCTGATACCATTCAATGTGAAGATGTTGCATTTGTTGTAAATAGTTTCCCAAACATTTCTACAAATGAACCTATTTCATACTCATGGGATATTAACGGAGTATTAGAAGACACTACAGTCAACTTAAATACTGTAATTGCAAACCCAGGTGTTTACCAGTTCACATATACTGTAGTTTCTGATTTCGGTTGCGAAGTGGATACTACTTTTGACATGTACATCATGGCCACACCTGAACCGCCTGTACTAAGCTTTAACATTCCTGAATGTCCTGGAGATCCATTCTTCCTAAGCGCTACAGCGGAAGCAAATTCAACGATTGCATGGTCAGGTCCGAACAATTTTAACTCTACACTATTCGATGTGACGTTCCCGTTAGACGAAAGCGGTATGGGAATTTACACGGCGTTCGTTACATCAGAATATGGTTGTATTTCGGATACATCACAAATTGATGCAACCATTACTTACACGATGAGTTTTAACGATTTCGATTTCCCAAATGTTATATCTGCGAATGATGATGGCAAAAATGACTTCTTGGATTTAAAGTCATATTTCATGACCTGTGATGAATTTACCTTATACATCTTTAACCGATGGGGTAACTTGGTGTTTGAGCAAGGACAAAACACTGCGTTCTTCCGAGGACAAGACGCGAACGGTAATGATTTAGAAGACGGAGTCTACACATACAAGTTAATCTTCGAAAACTACGAGAAACACGGATTTATCCATGTAGTTCGATAAACAAAACAACCCATGAATTAAAAAAGGCAGAAGTAATTCTGCCTTTTTTTTATCAAATTTCTTGGAATGGAGAATCCTCCTAGAACAATTGTTGAAACTCAGCTTTCAATGCATTTATCGCTATTTCAGAAGGCAAGGGATTTATTTCAGCTGATAAGGTAATCACTGCAGTTGCAAGATCATTAGCAGAAGCTTCACTACCCAATTGAGATGCTGCCACATTAATTAGTTTAACAGTTTCTTCTTTTGCATTTTTAAGTAAATTCCAAGCGTTAGATGAAATGAACATTTGCTGCGCCACGTTGTGGTCGTATTCATCGCGAATCGCTTTCAAAAGCATCGTCTGCAAAACAAGTGCATTCATATTGGGTTGGTTCATACGTAATACAATTGACGAAGGATGAATGCGTTCCATATACAGAATAACCCTTTGATACGCCTCCATTCGATGTGCAAGGAAAAAATCTTGACGTTGTTTTTTCAACTCTCCCTGAAGCATCAAAGACTCATTAAAATTCAATTTCTTTAGAAAATGTTGTACAATGACTACTAAGGCAATTGCAAATACAACAGCAACAATAACTAGGGCATACATGTTATTCATGGGTTAAACTTTTAGGCAAATATACTTTTTCTTTAATGGTACAAGAGAACGTGTGCATGCAGAATTAAGTTACATCGGAAACAATATCGATGAAAACACTATTTTTACCTAATGAAAGATTACATCCTATTGGGAGTATTATTCCTATACTTTATAGTATTACTAGCTATCTCATGGTTTACTTCGAGAAATGCGACTACCACTAGCTTTTTTTCAGGAGATAAAAAAAGTGCTTGGTATCTTGTAGCATTCGGAATGATTGGCACCTCACTTTCAGGTGTAACCTTTGTGTCAGTACCTGGGAAGGTGCTTTCAAGCGGTTGGCATTACTATCAGTTGGTTATTGGCTTTTTCATTGGATATTTTGTAGTTGCATACGTTCTTTTACCCATATACTATCGCTTAAAACTTACGTCAATTTACACTTATCTCGAACATCGGCTAGGACTCAATGCCTACCAATGGGGCGCAGGATATTTTATTCTTTCAAGAACACTTGGGGCGACGGTTAGACTTTACCTGGTTATTAATGTACTGCAACTGTTCATCTTTGATAAACTTGGAATTCCGTTTTGGTTAAGTACGCTAACCATTATCCTTATGATAGTTGCCTATACCCTCAAAGGAGGGGTTAAAACAATTGTTTGGACCGATACGCTTCAAACCACCTTCATGCTATTGGCATTGGTAGTTTGTATCTTTTCCATTCAAAGTAAATTAAACTTAGGCTGGAACGATATTATCAACAACATGAATTCAAACAAGCTGATGGGCTTATGGGAAACTAATTGGCTAAAAGGTGATTATTTCTTAAAACATATTATTGGTGGGGCATTTATTACAATCGCCATGACTGGATTAGATCAAGAAATGATGCAAAAAAACATCAGTGTTAAATCATTAAAGGATGCTCAAAAAAATATAATAGTTTTTAGCATTACCCTCCTTGCTGTTAATGCCTTGTTTTTATTACTTGGAGGAGTACTTTCCTTATACATTGGACAGCTAGGAATTAAAGTAGCACCGGATGATTTATTTCCATACGTCGTTCAAAACTACCTTCCATTCGGTGTTTTTGTGATTTTTATTGTGGGCTTAATCTCTGCGCTATTTCCCTCCGTTGATGGAGCAATAACCGCACTCACTTCATCTTTTTGCATTGATGTTCTTGGCTTCAATCGTAACAACTTTGAGGAAGAAAAAAAGAAACGCGTCAAACGATGGATTCATTTAAGTTTTGCCTTGTTATTTATGATTCTTGTGTTTTTATTCAAATGGTTAGATAACAAAAGTATTGTGGACCTAATATTTGATATCGCAGGATATACGTATGGTCCACTTTTAGGATTATTTGCATTTGGAATTCTCACGAAAAGACAATTTATCCACCCGAAAATAGCCGTTATAAGCCTAGTTGCTCCCCTGCTCTGCTATTTGCTAAAAACCAATGCATCTTCGCTCTTAGGTACTTATCAAATCGGGAATGAACTTTTAATTCTGAACGGAACAATTACCTTTATCCTATTATTCATTTTCAGTAAAAAAACTCATCATGTCGCTACGCATTAATCTGAATGATCGTTCATCTCACCTTAAGTTAGCACCTCATACTCTGACTAAACCCTCTGCGTTATTAAGATGTGGAATTCTAACAAACATGGAACGATATCAGCTATTGAGTCCTGAAATACAGGTTGGATTCCATACTGCACCCTATTTAGTAGCGCATTTCCCTGCATTGGATAAAGCCATTGATGTAAATGCAAATATTATTCCTTCGCCTGATTTCATTCGTGCGTTGAACGCTTTAAATCCAAGTGAATACCTGAGCTACAACGGGAAAATCCTTGCAACGTATGGGGAAGCGAATAACGAAGTAACATACACAGGAACACCAATAATTCAGGTAATCAATCGATGGGATTTATTTAAATTGAATGGACAAGTTCTTGCATTGGATTTTGATTTAATGACTACCCATAAAAAATCTCAGACGCTCCCATCTACATGCACGCTCATTGGAAATCCAGACTTACTTTTTATTGAGGAAGGAGCAATAGTTCAAGCCGCAACCTTAAACGTTACAAACGGTCCCATATATATCGGAGCAAATTCCGAGATCATGGAGGGGTCATTGATTCGTGGGCCTTTCGCGCTTTGTGAAAATGCACAAATAAAGATGGGCGCTAAAATTTATGGTGCCACAACCATTGGTCCGTACTGTAAGGTAGGTGGTGAAATTAATAATGTCATCTTTGAATCCTATTCTAATAAATCACACGACGGATTTCTTGGTAACGGTTACATTAGTTCTTGGTGCAATATTGGGGCTGATACCAATGCTTCCAATCTCATGAATAATTACGGCATTGTTGATGTGCATGACTATGAAACCGGCAAAACAACCTCCTCTGGAGAACAATTCGTTGGTTTACACATGGGAGATCATTCAAAATGTGGGATTAACACGATGTTTAATACAGGGACCGCACTTGGTGTTGGGTGTAATGTTTACGGTCCAGGATTCTTTAAAAAGCACATTCCTTCTTTCAGTTTTGGTGAACCAACTCGTTTATTCCCATATCGATTTGATAAGGCTTTGGAAGGCATAGAAAGCATGATGTCGCGTCGCGGAAAAACCTTATCCGAAAGTGAATTAAATATCCTCAGGCACATCCATACCAACCGAGAATCATTTTAATTCATACACAGGTAACAGCATGTAACTTGGTTCAAAGTAGGCACTATGCTGATAGATATAATAAAGCTGTTGCCACTCTGAATTGGCAAATTCTTTATCTGCCGCCTTTTTAGCTTCATAGGCTTGACGTAATTCAGGATTAGCCTGTAAAATACTTCGCAATTTTTCCACAAATACGTAATTCGAAAAGTACTCTTTTTCTTGAAGGTAGGAATCAAAATAATTCCATGTAAAATAAGAGTCTTCACACATGGGTTGCAATACGGCATGCAGAAATAAAGATCCGTTTTGATTGGTTGGAACAAGCACATCTCCCGGACGAAAATTCATATTCATGGAAACTTTTTCAATCGCCTTGTTGGGATGTAAATAGTGTCCTTCATACGGCTTAGAAATTGCATCAAACGACCGGACAAATTGAGCCTTCACATTTAGTGTTTTTTCTTGATTCAATACTTCGAACAAGATATTATTCGCTTTAAGTTGTTCAATTATCCGATGCTCCTGTCCTCGAATAATGTAGAACTGAGGAATTTCAACAGAATCTAATGGAACATAGGTTCGATAGAAGGGAATCGACTTTTGATAAGGCAAGTTACGATCATAGGTCAAATGAGATAGCCCAGTGATATCGTTTGTATCTTGAACCGCGGTAAATCCTTTAAATTGTATGGAATCCGCTGCAGAAGTCCGGGAATAATTGAATCTAAAATACCGCTGACTCCCCTCCCACTCATGCGCTTTTTCTCGAGCCAATTCAATTTGAGGGGCATGTTCAACAGTCCATTTCACCAATTCATTCATAAAGTCATGCGTGGCTTTAACCCGATTTGGAAAGGGCTTGAGCATATGCGTTTCTACCGTAAAAGAGATCACATTAAACAAGGAAGCGTATCCCATTGCGTAACGCGGAAGATCATTAAATTGATAGATCCCTGAGTCAGGCGTTTCTTTTACCGATTCCACATAAGGAAACAAATCCCATTTCGACTTTTTTAATGCCTGCGTTAATTGTGGCAGCATCGTACCATAGATAAGTTTTCTTAATGAAGGTGCGATTCGTTCACGTAACGATGAGATATACGTCAAGGTATATTGATAGTCCGCCCCATTGGATACGTGATTATCTACAAACACATCTGGATTCAAGGCATGGAAAATCTTAGCAAACGTACGAGCGTTCTCGCTATCCATTTTGGTGAAGTCACGATTTAGATCCAGGTTTTGGGAATTCCCACGAAACCCATAAAGCTCAGGTCCGTTCTGGTTCGCCCTACTCGTAGCGCTTCGGGTTAACATACCACCGACATTGTACGCGGGAATAAAAGCCACAACCGGGTCATTCGGATTTATACTATCCAAACGCATATAGTTTTCCGTATAAATCAAGCACGCATTAATACCATCCGGTTCGCCCGGATGAATTGCGTTATTAAAAAGTAAGGTGGTCCCTTTCCTTGCTTTCAGGAAGGTAGTCGATGAATCTCCTGTACCGTTCAATACACACACATAGATTGGTAAACCCGGCACGTCCGACGGTCCCATGTTGTATAAACTAACCAAGGGACTTTCTTTATCCATCCGTTTGAGCTCTTCAATTAATCGATAATAATCCGGGGATGTATTTCCCGTCCATTTAGATTGTGCCCACAAACTCAACCCTGTGCTTATTATGATAAGCAAAGAAAAAACAACTCTCATCATAAGGTAAAGGTAGCACATGCAAACGAATTGACGGGTATTTCCTACCTTTGAACATGCGAATTGATATCCTTACCATCTTGCCCAAACTTTTCGATGGTCCATTTTCGGATTCTATCCTTAAACGTGCCCAAGAAAAGGGCCATGTTTCCATACATTTACACAACATCAGGGATTATTCAACAGATAAGCATAAGAATGTGGACGATTACCAATACGGAGGCGGCGCCGGAATGGTAATGCGTATTGAACCGATCGCAGCATGCATAGATCAACTAAAAGCGGAGCGTGCCTATGATGAAATCATCTATATGACTCCTGACGGCGAACTCTTAGAGCAAGGCACATCAAATCAACTATCTATAAAAGGAAATCTGATGATCTTGTGTGGACATTACAAAGGCGTAGATGACCGAATTAGACAGCACTATATCACCAAAGAAATTTCTATTGGGTCGTATGTGCTATCTGGCGGAGAACTTGCTGCAGCAGTATTAGTAGATTCTATTGTCAGATTGATTCCAGGGGTATTAAACGACGAAACCTCGGCCTTAACCGACAGTTTTCAGGACCAATTACTCTCTCCCCCTGTATACACAAGACCACCGGTTTACAACGGTTGGAGTGTCCCCGATGTATTACTTAGCGGAAATTCACAGGAAATTGATCGTTGGAGGGAAGAACAAGCACTTGAGCGCACAAAATCCAGAAGGCCAGATTTATTGGATTAACGGATACGATCATAATTCGTAACTTTGCGGTATGATTGAACTATCTGAACGTTTAAACGCCATGGAAGAGTCGGCTACGCTGGCTATGGCACGATTAAGTCGCGAATTAAAAGCACAAGGAAAAGACATCATTTCATTGTCCTTAGGAGAACCAGATTTTTATACCCCGCAATTCATTAAGGACGCAGCGGTAGTAGGACTTGAACAAAATTTCACGACCTACACTCCGGTATCTGGTTATGATGACCTCAGAGAACGGATTTCTCACAAATTCATGCGTGATAATGGGCTAAACTACCCAAAGGAACAAATCGTAGTTTCAACCGGTGCAAAACAGTCGATTGCGAATGTTGTATTGAGTTTAATTAATCCAGGGGATGAAGTAATAATACCAGCACCGTATTGGGTTTCATATATTGAGATCGTTAAAATGGCAGGTGGAATCCCTGTTGTAATTCATGCAGGCATTGAGCAAGATTTTAAAATTAATGCTGCGCAATTCGAATCAGCAATCACCTCAAAAACAAAGTTGTTTATTTTCTCTTCGCCATGTAATCCAACGGGTTCAGTATATACGAAGGAAGAATTGCGAGGATTGGCGGACGTCTTAGTGAAGCACCCCAACGTTATTGCCTTATCGGATGAGATTTATGAACATATTCGATTTGAAGGTGAACACGCGAGTTTAGCCCAATTTTCAGAAATATTCGACCAGGTGGTTACCGTAAATGGTGTATCCAAAGCATGGGCAATGACCGGTTGGCGACTCGGGTATATTGGCGCGAGTAAACAAATTGCAGATGCGTGTAATAAAATACAAGGACAATTTACATCAGGGACCAGTTCCATAACCCAGCGTGCAGCAATTGCAGCAATGGATGCTGATCCAAGCGTATTAAAAGAAATGGTAGAAACATTTCACAAACGACGAGACTTAGTACTTTCCTATTTAAATAGAATCCCAGGAGTAAAATGCAATGTTCCAACCGGTGCTTTTTATTTGTTTCCGGATGTATCCGCTTATTTTGGAACTAAAGATGGAGACCAAGTAATAAAAGATGGCGATGACTTGTGCATGTATTTATTGCGTGAAGGCAACATTGCGTTGGTAGACGGCAAAGGATTCGGAGCGCCAAATTGCATCCGTATAAGTTATGCTGCCTCGGAAGAACAGCTAATGAAAGCAATGAAACGTTTAACTGCAGCCTTAGCCAAATTAAGCCGATGAATTTAGAGGCTATTTTCAATTCCTTTAATGACATGAAGGTTGCTATTGTTGGCGACGTAATGATAGATTCCTATGTCATGGGTAAAGTTCACCGCATGAGCCCGGAGGCTCCGGTTCCTGTATTACTGCTTGACAAAGAAGAGCATCGCTTAGGAGGCGCAGCGAATGTAGCACTGAATTTAAAAGCACTGGGCGCAGAGGTTTACCTTTGTTCTGTCATTGGAACAGATACCGCTGCAACGAAATTTCAGCAACTCTTGTCAGAAGCAACGATTCAAAATCAAGAAATCATTCAATCGGAAGATAGAAAAACTACAGTAAAAACAAGGGTTTTATCGGGAACACAGCATGTATTACGCATCGACCAAGAAGATACATGCGACTTAAGCGAACCCCTGGAAGACGCCATAATTCAGGCTACAAAACGTCGAATTGATTTGGGAATTGATGCCTTAATCTTTGAAGATTATAACAAAGGGGTACTTACTCATCGCGTCATTACCGAACTTATCACCTATGCGAAGGAAAAGGGAGTAAAAACTACCGTGGACCCAAAGAAAGATAATTTTCTAAGTTATCGAGGCGTGAATTTATTCAAGCCAAACCTTAAAGAAATCAAAGAAGGACTTGATATAAACATCGATGTCGTTAACCAACCTGATTCAATAGTCCATGGAGCAAAACAATTGCGAGATAAACTCAATCACGAATTAACTCTTATTACACTTTCTGAACATGGAGTCTTTGTAGAGAACGGTACCACATGGGAAATCATTCCTGCGCATTTAAGGGAAATCACCGATGTAAGTGGCGCCGGTGATACGGTAATTTCGGTTGCCACCTTGTGTTTAATTGCTGGATTATCCCCTACTGAAATCGCTGCAATAGCAAATTTATCAGGCGGTTTAGTGTGCGAACACTCTGGCGTTGTAAGTGTTGATAAAGTAGCGCTATTGAATGAAGCCCAAAAATTAGTACACCCATGAGCGAGACTGTAAAACCGTATAATACTGATAAATCGAAAAAAGAAGAGGTCGCTCAGATGTTTAACAACATTTCAGCACGTTACGATTTTTTAAATCATTTTTTATCCTTGGGTATTGATCACATATGGCGCAGAAAAGCAGTTAACAAATTGCGTGAAATTCAACCTAAACGCATCTTAGACTTAGCCACTGGAACTGGAGATTTTGCGATTGCCTTATTGAAACTAAATCCAACTCAAATCATAGGAATGGACATCTCTTCAGGGATGCTTGACGTTGGAAAAAACAAAATGAAGGCAAAAAATGTCAGTCATATCATTGACATGCAACTGGGAGATTCTGAAAATATGCCGTTTGAGGACGGTTATTTTGATGCTGTTACCGTAGGATTTGGCGTTAGAAACTATGAAAATTTAGAAAAAGGACTTACTGAAATGCTTCGGGTAACTCGAAATGGAGGTAAAATTGTAATCTTAGAATTTTCTAAACCAAAACGTTTTCCGATTAAACAAGCATTTGGGTTTTACTCCAGATTTATCATTCCCTTCTTTGGAAAGCGCATTTCGAAAGATGAAAAAGCATACGCCTATCTTCCTGAAAGTGTTGCCGCATTTCCCGAGGGTAAGGCCTTTACCGATATTTTAAGTAAACTGGGCTATAAACAGGTAGATGCAACCTTGGTAAGTGGTGGTATTGCTACTATTTATTCAGGTATTAAATGATGCAACTTATCCGGTACTTTTGCGTTTCTTAACCGATGTCATCAAAATTCATTTTCATTGCGTTTTTTATACCCATGGTTTTGTTTGGACAAAAGTTCAAGCAAGAGCGTTATAAAAACTTCGATCGCAGGTTATTTCATTTTGGCTTTATGCTCGGATTTAATTCGTCGGATTTCACTTTATATCCGGTTCAAAACGCATACGAGCAATTTAAGATTTTGAATGTTCAAAACGATGCGCAACCCGGTGGACAACTTGGAATTTTAACCACCATGCGCTTGGGAACGCCCATGATTCGATTACGCTTTGTACCGACCATTTCATTCTTAGAACGCTCCATTAAATACACCTTCGAAGATACTACCGCTAAATTGGGCTATCGAATTGAGGATGAGCGTGTAAACTCAACGAACTTAGACTTTCCGTTAATGTTGCAGTTTAGGACAAAACGCCTAAATAATTTCGCGGCATACTGTTTAATTGGCGGACAGTATTCCATTGATTTGCAGTCTCAGGAAAAAGCCTCACAGAATTACATAGACCCATTTATTAAAATTAAACGTTACGATTGGCAAGGTCAAATCGGAGGTGGACTGGAATTCTTTGCCCCCTACTTTAAATTTGGTGTAGAGTTGAAATTCACCCATGGATTCAGCAATGCATTCATTAAAGACAACACCTACATTGCAGCACCGATACAAACCTTATATAATCGCGGTTGGTTTGTTTCCTTTATTTTTGAAGGATAATGGAACAGGTTACCTTTGTTTGTACCCCAGAAGAATCGAAAGATTGGAGCGCACTCAAGCGGATCATTGAAAAACAAACGGGAAAAACGTTTGAGTACATGCGTTGGAAAAAGCGTAGCATTGATGCGCGTGCTCGTCAAATTAAAATCAATGCCACCTTTGAATGTTCTAATACTCCGCTACCCGACCGCATTCGAAGCTTCGCATTTCATAAGGTACATCATTCGCCCGAAGTTCATATTGTTGGGGCTGGTCCGGCGGGATTATTTGCTGCATTAAAAGCCTTACTGCGCGGTTTAAAACCCGTCGTTTTTGAACGCGGAAAAGATGTCAAAGCGCGACGGAGAGATTTAGCCCGTATTGCCCGCGAACAAACAATTAATGAAGAATCTAATTATTGTTTTGGTGAAGGCGGTGCAGGAACCTATTCTGACGGCAAATTGTATACGAGATCGAAAAAGCGTGGTGAGGTAGATTTAGTACTCGAACTCTTGGTTTATTTCGGGGCAGACGAAGATATTTTAGTTGAAGCGCATCCGCACATTGGAACAAATAAACTGCCTAAAATCATTGAGAATATTCGGAACTTCATTATTGAACAGGGTGGCGAGATTCACTTTGAATCTAAATTAACGGGGATAACAAAAACTGAAAACAAAATCAGTCACTTGGAGATCAACCAAGGGGAACAGATTCCTGTAAAGCAAGTGATATTAGCTACGGGTCATTCTGCAAGAGATATATTTTATTTGTTGCATGGAGCCGGCATAAAAATTTCAGCAAAACCATTTGCGCTAGGTGTTCGGGTGGAACACACGCAAGTCATGATTGATCAAATGCAATACCACGGAAGGTTAAACGACGACTACATACCTCCGGCATCGTATAGCTTGGTGGAGCAAGTGGATGGAAAAGGGGTATATTCCTTTTGTATGTGTCCTGGAGGCATTATTGCTCCATGTGCCACGAGCAATGGCGAAGTAGTTACAAACGGATGGTCGCCGTCCAAACGCAACAACCCCTATTCGAATTCAGGAATTGTGGTTGCCATTGACCCAACAGATTTTGAAAACCCTGAGGACCCGTTTGTTTGCTTAAGATTCCAACAAGAAGTTGAAAAGTTATGCCACGACGCAACTGGGAATAATCAAAAAGTTCCTGCACAGCGTTTACTGGACTTTGTTGAGGGACGAAAATCAAAAGATTTCCCACGTTCTAGTTATACCCCGGGAATAGAAAGTGTTCGTCTGGACGAAGTATTACCGCCCCTTGTGGCCAAACGATTACAGAAGGCATTTAAGGCCTTTGACAAGAAAATGCCGGGGTTTCTGACCAATGATGCCGTAGTGCATGCTCCGGAATCACGGACCTCCTCCCCCATTTTAATACCTCGAAACAGAAAAAGCTTTCAACATGTTGAAATTGAGAATCTTTATCCCTGCGCCGAGGGTGCAGGATATGCGGGGGGAATTGTGTCAGCAGCGATTGATGGGATGAAATGTGTAGAGGCGCTCTAACGTGAGAACCAACAAGGTCATCCCTTTAAATCAATTAAAAGCTATCGATATTATTTTTCTACCTTTACCCCATGAAACGCGTGGTTGTTGGTCTTTCTGGTGGGGTGGATTCCAGTGTGGCTGCTTACCTTTTAATTCAGCAAGGCTACGAGGTCATTGGCATGTTCATGCGCAATTGGCACGATGAAACGGTTACCCTATCCAACGACTGTCCATGGATTGATGATGCCAACGACGCCTTACTTGTAGCGCAACACCTTGGCATTCCCTTTCAAGTGGTGGATTTAAGTGCGCAATACAAAGACCGTATTGTTGACTACATGTTCCGCGAATACGAAGCTGGAAGAACGCCAAATCCCGATGTACTCTGCAACCGAGAGATTAAATTCGATGTGTTTTTAAAAGAAGCCCTTGCGCTTGGCGCAGACTATGTAGCCACCGGACATTATTGCCGTAAGCTCATTCATGAAGATGGAACACACGGTTTATTAAGTGGGCTCGACGGGAACAAAGACCAGAGTTATTTCCTTTGTCAAGTGAGTCAGGAGCAACTTCAACGTGCCCTCTTCCCTATTGGCGACTTAACCAAGGCGCAAGTGCGAGAAATAGCAAGCGCGCAAGGATTGCTCACCGCAGAGAAAAAAGACTCTCAGGGTCTATGTTTTGTGGGAAAAATCAGTCTACCCACCTTTCTACAACAACAATTAGCCGCTAAACCGGGGCCGATTATAGAAATCCCTAACACGCTTCCACAATACGAAAGCTATCAAACAATACCGCATGACGTAGCGCATGTCGTAGAATTAGCAAAGCCCTTTAGCTACGAAGCCTCCATGGGTAAGCCAGTTGCAACACACCAAGGCGCGCACTATTACACCATCGGACAACGCAAAGGCTTGCATATCGGCGGACGACCAGAACCAAGTTTTGTACTGGCAACCGATACACAAACGAATGTGATTTATTCAGGTCAAACCGATGAACACCCTGGATTATATCGACGAGCACTCAAACTAAGTTCGAAAGAAATCAATTGGATTCAACCTATTCCAGAGGAATCGCTAGAAAATGGAGTGTCTTGTTCCATTCGGATTCGTTACCGTCAAGCACTTCAAGAAGGAACCTTAATTCAAAAAGAAGGAATCTTGTATATATTATTCGAAAAACCTCAGCGAGGAATTACGCCCGGTCAGTTTGCGGCTTGGTATCTGCACGATGAGCTTATTGGCTCGGGGATCATTGCGGAGTGATTTTTTATGTTCGGTGTTTTGCGAATAGAACAGATAAAGCGAATTAAAAACTTGCGCTAAATTCATTCGGCCTTTTATAAATTTTTTGAATTGTTTTTCTAATTTTATGAAAGTTACCAAAAGTAAACCAATACAACACATGGTTGATTGCTTGAATTGCTTTTGGTGATGTTATAAGTAAGTTATGTGCTATTCTATGACACCCCAAACAAACAACTAACTAGCAAACAAAAATATAAATGGTAAATATGAGAATAATTGGTTTTGACTTAGCAAGGACTTATGCAATATTTGGAATGTTCATCGTGAACTTTAATATTGTTTTTGGCAATTTTTCCGACAAGACTGGATTGAACTATTTTCTTTCAATGTTTAGCGGAAATTCGGCAACGGTATTTGTAATGCTTGCTGGAATGGGCCTAGCACTTATGACCAACCGACAAAGTTACACCAACGAAGACAAGTTAAGGTTGAGAAATACTATTTTAAAAAGAGCGTTATTTCTTTTTGTGATTGGACTTGTATTGCAATTATTTTGGCCAGGCGACATTCTACATTTTTATGGTGGTTATATGACTTTCGCTGCATTCTTATTGTTTCTTAATAGAAAATACTATTTGTGGGTATCTGCAATAGCTATTTTGACTTTTCACATTCTGTTTTTTATAATTCCATTTGAAACAAATTGGAACTTTGAAACCTTGCAATACAGTAACTTTTGGACACTAAAAGGTTTTGCAACTAATTTTTTTTACAACGGCTGGAATTCAGTTTTTCCTTGGTTGGCATTTTTTACAACAGGACTTTATTTAGGACGTTTACAATGGCAAGAACTCAACACACAAAAAAGAATGTTCACTATAGGACTAATACTTTACTTGACTGTTTTAGGTATGCAATATTTGGTAAATACCTATTCTAACAATATAGAACTTCAACAAGTATTGAATGCTGACTATTTGCCACCAATGTTACCGTTTATGTTAAGCACGACAGGATTTGGGTTTATGCTGATTTCTCTATTTATGTTTTTAGGTAATTTGGTGGCTGACAAAAACTGGGCAAATAATTTAGCACAAGTCGGACAAATGACACTCACACATTACATTTCTCATTTAACAATAGGACTATTTCTTTTTGCAGAAATTTCTGGCAAAAATTTTAGTGGACAAGAGATAGAACAAAAATTTGTTGAACCAAAATATATTTTATTGTTTTCAATTTCCTATTTCGTTTTAAGTTTTGTCTTTACAAAACTGTGGACAAGGAAATTTAAGAATGGACCTTTTGAAACTCTAATGAGAAAAGTATCAGAGTGAAAAGAAGAACAGCACATAACACGGGTTTGGCAAAAGTGGCGGTTCAATGCTCCGCAAGCACATTTGTGGTAAATCAAACTTTGTTTCTCCGCATCAATCCTGGTAGCCATCGGGATGGTGAAAATCGCCACCTTCGCCAAGCCCGAAATCGTTAGCACCAACCAAAAAAAACACGACAACCATGTATCAGATAGACACTACGACAAATAGAATTACAAAAATCGACACTAAAACCTTTACGGACTTAGGGTTCAAAGAGAGAGAAAATCTTCAAGAATGGATTGCAAATAATCCAGAGTGTCTTGGAGAAGAATTGCTTATCATCCAAAAAGAATTTAACGGCTTCAATGACACCAATGAAAGGCTTGACTTGCTTGCAGTGGACAAACAAGGGAACATAGTAGTAATTGAAAATAAACTTGACGACACAGGCAGAGACGTTACATGGCAAGTTTTGAAATATGCGTCCTACTGCTCAACACTTAACAAAGAACAAATTGCAAAAATCTATCAGGACTTTCTTAACAAACAAAGACTAAGTGAAAACGCTGAAGAAAATCTTATGGAGTTCTTTAACAAAAGTGACTTTGCTGAAATAAGTTTGAATAGCGGACAGACACAGCGAATAATTATGGTTGCCGGAAGTTTCAGAAAGGAAGTTACTTCCACAGTTCTTTGGCTGATGAATTACAAGTTGAGAATACAATGTTTTAAAGCAGAAGCGTTCAAGTCAGGTGACAAACTATTTGTAAACTTTGAACAGATTATTCCAATGAAAGAGGCGGAAGATTATGTTATTAGCATGGCAAACAAAACGCAAGAAGACATAAACGAACAAGAGGTAACGAAGACGCGGTATCTCATAAGAATAGATTTCTGGAAAGAGTTTTTGCGTGAGCTAAACAAAAATCCCAATCCATTTCAAAACATCAGCCCATCAAAAGACAATTGGATTGGAACTTCTATCAGTGGCATTTCCTTCAACTTTGTTATTTCAAATTACTATGCCCGAGCAGAAGTTTATATCAACAAGGGCAAAAAGGAAATCAACAAATTCATTTTCGACGAGTTGCACTCAAAGAAAATTGAAATTGAAAATGCTTTTGGCGGAGTATTGGAATGGGAACGACTTGACGAAAAAATTACTTGCAGAATAAAGCATGAGTTAAATGATGTAGACTATTTTAATCGTGACGATTGGCAAAAGATGACAGCATTTATGATTGACAGTATGCTGCGACTTGAAAAAGCTTTTCGTGAACCAATACAAAAACTGAAATCAAAACTGAAAACTAAAGGTGCTGAGGATTGACAAAAAAACATACAGAAGGGCTGGTGCTAACACGGGTTTTGCGTCAGTCGGGCTGAAGTGCATAATTCAACGGCAGTTTTTCAATTGAACTTTAGTAATAATATCAACTTTTGTGCTTCGAAATCCCGCCCGAACGCAAAGCCCGAAAACGTTACCGTCAAGCGCTGCAAGAAGGAACCTTAATTCAAAAAGAAGGAGTCTTGTATATATTATTTGAAAAACCTCAGCGAGGAATTACGCCCGGTCAGTTTGCGGCTTGGTATCAGAACGATGAGCTGATTGGCTCAGGGATTATTGCGGAGTGATTATCTTTTCTTCTAAGGTACGACACCGATGGAGTCGAGTTTATCGTGGTACACTTCCTATTAATGTATAGGACTCCGGTGGAGTCCGGATGTTTGTTCAGTAGTAAAACAGATGCTATTAAAAAAATCAAAAGTTGTAAGGACCTGAGCCGGTAATTCCGATGCAATCGATGCGAATTACAGTCCTAACATTTTGAAGAAATCTTATTAATTCAAACTCATCGCTAAGAAAATCGATTGTCGTAGCTCCTATTTCACCTATTTCTTCTGATATCCTTCAAAGAATTCTCTCAATTGACCCAGTGTCTTAATTTCACCTGAATCAATTTTATCATCCAATTCCTTTCTAATGTCCGCGTTTTGTAACAATACGGTATTTGCACCTGGGTCCTTTGCAGTATTATCTGCAATCTCTGCAACTATTTTTTTGAGTTTCTTTGGATCTTCTTTTAGGTTTTCCACCCAGCGTTCCAAAACTCTTTTTATTAGGCCTTTTAGTAGCGCCAGAATGATTAAAACCGCTAATACTAAATAAAAAATTAGGTCAGTGGTTTCCATCACCTTAATTCATGCTCATCGCAAAGAAAATCGATTGCTCTTTTTCTGACGCTTCGTTTTCTTTTTTGATTTGATCCATCAAGTTAGCCACTTCAAAAATCGACATCGTCGACTTGGTTCCTTGCTCACGGTGTACAGAAAGTTTCAATTTAGCTTCGCGTACTACTTTACTTCTAAGACTTTGTTGATATTGTGCCATGGTTAAAATTTTGTAACGATGGCATCTTACGGACAATATACAAGGAGGTTACAAATGGCTATAGTTTTCCATAAACCATAGATCGCATAGAAACGGACCCGTAGTTTACTTTTTCATTAAAAAACAAAAGCTCATCCTTCGTATCTTTCATTCCCAGCGTATACAAGAGTGGATAATAATGATCGGGTGTCGGTATGGCTAGTTTTGCCAAGCTCCCCTGCGCTATTCGGTTTAAGAATATCTGATCGTTTCGCTGCTCCAACCACTGTTTTGCTTGCGCATCATACTGTTCTGCCCATTCATAACGTGCATGCTCGTTAAAAATCGCTTGACCGAGGTTGTGAACGATATTTCCTGACGCTAAAATTAAGATTCCTTTTTTTCGAAGTTTTGCTAACTCTTGTCCAAATTGATAATGAAATGCTTCACTTTTACTGTAGTCCACACTCATTTGAAGTACCGGAATATCTGCCTTTGGAAACATGTGGTAAAGTACACACCAGGTTCCGTGATCAAAGCCCCAGTGTTCATCTAATTGTAGTGAACTGGTTTTTAATTCTCCTTGTAGATAATCCGCTAGGGCGGGATCCCCCGGCGCTGGATATTTCATGGCATACAAGCGCGGGTCCATTCCACCGAAGTCGTACAGTGTTTCTGGCGTTGCAGCCGAACAGATTTTCGTTTGTCCATGCGTTAACCAATGGGCCGAAATGCATAAGATGGCTTTAGGCTTTGGCATTCCTTCCGCCATTGTTGCCCACGCCTTGGTATACTCATTCTGTTCTGCAGCCACATTTGGCGCACCGTGCCCGACAAACATTACTGGCATTTCAAACCCAAGGTCTGGCCAATCATTCAATTGATTTAAGAAGGTATTCATTCCAATGTTACTGGTTGTTGCGATTCCACCCAATAAAGAAATTCGAATAAAATCGGCTCGTTTCATTCTTCGAAGATACTGGATATGAATTAGTCGCTACCTTAACTCAAGATAAGAAGTACTCAAGGCTTATGCTGGTAACAATAGCCATCGGCATCTCCCGTCATTCGCTTACATCGAGCACCTGCTTTTGTTATCCCGTTACACTGGGTTTGTACTGCTCCCGGTTGTGGATTTGTTTGCTGCGGTGCGGGTGATGAAATGATTGTCCAGGTCCAACAAGGAATACAAACCTCTTTTTCAAAGGCATTTTCTCGTGAATCTGGCAGTTTATTAAAGAAATCGATTCCTGTTTCTTGCTCTACTTGATCTACTGATACTGCAAATTTTTCCAAAGGCTCTTTACTTGCTTCATTCGGCATTAGAAACCCAATCGCTTTGGCATCATCACCCGTATTATCAAGGATTACTTTATAATAGTATTTCGGAATCGATACCCCGTTTGGACCAAGTTGTACCAAGCCATCTTTCAATACAGGACCAGTAACCACATAAATGCTGTCATACGCTTTCGCCCAAGTTCTGACCTGCTCTTCCAAGTTTTTCCATATCCCACGATTGAACCCGGGCACTTGTGGACTCATATTACTGAAGTAAAATGATTCCGTCATGGCTTGTTGCGACCACCCCATATCCGCAGCAGGCGCTAGATGTCCGCGGTCGTATCCCGATTTTGCATAATCCCCTACCGTAGCAGTACCGGTCGAAACACTTGGATCCGGAATAAATTCATTCGTCCGCTCAAACGCTTTTTCTGTTTCTTTTTTAGTTAGCTCATATCCCACCCAAAAGGCTTGTTCATGTTTCTCGGAATACTGAAACGCATACCCCAAATGTTTGATTACGGGTATATTTCCTTTCATTAATGGTAGCTCTAAGGCATCAGGATTCATTGAATCTGGGGGAAGCGCGTTCGAACTTACCTGCGCTATTTTTGCTTTATTTGTCGAGTCAATCGAACAAAACGAATAGGCGGCCAAAACAAACGCACCTAAAAACAATATGACTAACCAACGTTTTTTCATCTACCTAATTTTTCCTTTATCTAACAAATGTATGAAATGAAATCCTTTAGGTGAAAATCCCTGGTTATAGAAGAATTTGTGGGCATTAAAATTTGTGGTATAAGAGTCTAAGGCCATCATATTGCAGCCGAGGGTTTTAGCTTTTTCTTCGAGATAATCAACGATCATCTTCCCTACCCCCTTACTTCTTATTTTTTCTGAGACAATGATGTTGTCAATTTCAAGGTATTTCCCACACCACAATTTATTCCCAATCCATACGCCTGAGACACCCAAACAACGTTCATTTTCCATTACAACTACCTGTGTATAATTATGTTGGGTCATAAAGGCTAATTCATTTGCATATTCTTCTTGGGTTAACGAAGGATACAATTCAGTCAGCACGTCATAGGTCCCCATCATCTCTTCCACGCTTGTTAATTCGATAACTTTCATCTTACTTTTTAATCAAATTCTTTTGAAACAATTCATAAATTCTGCGGTACTCATCATACCAGGAATACGCTTCTTGAAATCCATGCGCTTCTACCGGGTAAGCCGCTAATTCCCAGTTGGTTTTTCCTAATTCAATGAGGCGTTGTTGAAGACGTACAATGTCTTGAAACTGGACATTATCATCAACCATTCCATGCAGCATCAATAAGGGTTTATTTAATCCTTCGGCGTAATAAATCGGTGAACTCTTTTTGTATGCGCTAGGATCCGTTTCTGGGTAATTTAATATGTTGCTTGTGTATTCGTGATTGTAATGCGCCCAATCGGTAACCGAACGCAAGGCTGCGCCGCATGCAAAGGCATCCGGATGTTGGAACAAGCTCATTAAGGTGACAAATCCGCCATAGGATCCGCCATATATACCTACCCTGTTGGTATCGATGTTTAAGGTGGAAAGGAATTTTTTAGAATCAATATAATCTTGCACATCCCGTCCTCCCATGTGTCGGTAAACCGCGGTACGATAATCTCGTCCATACCCTGCACTGGCTCGATAATCAACATCTAAGACCGTATATCCTTGATCCACCAATAGGTTATGAAACATATACTCTCGATAATAATGACTCCACCAAGCGTGCGCATTCTGCAAATACCCCGCGCCGTGAACGAACAAGACCGCCGCGCCATTCTTTTTAGCAGCCGTTGGTTGATAAAGGCGCGCATACACATTGATTCCGTCACTCGCTTTGAAGGTGATATATTCAGGTGTTTTCCACGGATAGGCACTGAATTTAGGAGATTGTGACTTGGTCAGTTGAATTGCGGGCTTATCCATGCTACCAATAAATAACTCCCACGGAGCATTCGCGGTAGCATTCAAATAAGCAACTTGTTGTTCATTTGGTGAAATGGCCAAGTCTTTGAACCCTCCATATGCATTGGAAATTACAGGAACCAACTTTCTGTGGATGCGATGAAGCCAAGCGCCTTGAAGTGCCCTAGGGTTATTTGCGTTGTGAACGACAAAATAGCGTGTTCCATCTTTGCTGAGCATTACTTCGCTAATTTCAAATCTTTTTCCACCTGGGTATACGAGTTCCTTTTTCTTGGTAGTCAAATTCAATTCATACAATTGGGAGAAGCCATTTTCTTCGGATTGAAAATAAATCACTTCATCTTGCTGCACAAACCCAAGGATTCCGGCTGACATATTCCATTCATTAATGCCAGGCCCTCCAATCCATGCCTCGTCGTGTTGATGTTCTAATTCAGTGATTTCTCCATTCAATAAGTTCACCGAAACGATCCATCGGTCTTTGTTATCCGCCGCGCGAACGTCAAGCAATGCGAGGGGTTTATTAATAGCAAAGATTGGATCATGCACAAAGAGTGAGCGATCTTTTTGAAAGAACATCCCACCTACTGTATCCATATAACTTGGTTTCTTTCGAATGTCGGAAAGCGAAGAAAAACTAATTGTCAACATGGTATCTTTATCCAATGCATGAAGATACATCTGTTGGTTTGGCTCATTTTTACTGACCTTAGCGCGCGCCTCCATAGAACGAACATAACCTGAAGCCGTAATAAACTGTGGAACCAGGGTGTTCTGCCCCTCGCCTGCCTCCTCTGTTCGTATAAAAACTACACGATGTAAGGGGTCTAAAAAACGGCCTGAAATCGATCCAAATCCAGCAGGAAGCTCGGTTTCTTTAACGACCTCAAACGGAGATTTATCCTTTTTTTTATCCGATGGTTGTTGATCGCGGATGTACTCAAACAAGGCGGTTTGCTGTTTTTGTAAAAGCGTTGAATCATTCGATGTTGCCTTTTTGGGTTCAACATACCGGGTTAACTGAGTCAACGTTTGCATTCCCGAAGCATTAAAGGACAAGGCATAGAAATCTCCGTTTATACGCAAGGTAGCTTCCGAGGCGGAATATCGATTAATGTCGGAAATGAATTGATCGGTTTGAAATAAAATCGTGGACTTAAGGGTTTTTCGATCAGTTAGTACCAGGCTGTGCTCAAGTAAGGATAGTTGATTCGTAAAATTAGCTTGGCGCTGGTCATACCCTACATACGCTGCCATTTCAAGTTCTGTTATTGGAGAAAGAACACCCGATTTGACGTTGTAACGGTAGGGTTCAGATTCGTCTTTACCGTCCTTATTCCAACGAAAATAAACGGCCGAACCGTCTAAATTCCATTGGGGAGATTCCGGCCAATACCCAGTAAAGTCCTGTCCTTTCATAATTTCTTTGAGTTCTAATGCAGGTTGGGCAAGAACAAGGATATTCAGAAAACACAAGAAAATAAGTATCGTTGACTTCATCGTTAATTTTTGCATAAAAATAGCCACAAATGGCGTAATTTCGCAGGGATGATAGTTCGAATCAAGAAGATCCTTTATCGAATCCTACCAACCTCGCTGTACTTGGCATGCATGCAGCGTGGGTTCTTTATTTTATTTGACCTTGGATTGCTTAAATCGGATGAACGGTTTAAATATCATTATGCTACAAAAAAATTAATCAAGGAAGGAGATATTGTACTCGACATTGGGGCAAATCTTGGTTATTTCTCCAAACTATTCGCTCGAAAAAACAATAAAGGAACACTTTACTCCATTGAACCTATACCCATGTTTTTCAATCGATTAAAGATAATACTTTCCGCCTATCCCCAGGTAAAACTAATTCATGCGGCTCTGGGTGCAAGCCAAGGAAATTTACACATGGTGATGCCTGTTCAACACGGCGTGTTACGTACGGGATTACCTCATGTAATTTCTGAAGAAGAAGCCAAATTGAACCCTGATCACCTCACGGTTCCTGTACAATCAGCCCAAGAATTTTTATCTAACTTGACCCATTTAGATTATATAAAGTGCGACATAGAAGGATACGAATGGACGGTATTTTCGAGCATTGGAATGGAACTAAACCGTTTACGTCCGATGGTTCAAATCGAAATTTCAGAGCGTTACATTACCGAGTTTTGTGAATTTTTCAAGGGATTGGATTATGTACAATGTGGGTTGTATGACAACAAACTCATCGAAGAACATGGAAAGCAACGGGTTACTTCTGACTTCTTGTTTATTCCGTTGGAGAAGAAAGACAATATATTTTCTACCTTTAATTCATGAAATTAATAAACGTATTTCTTCTTAGCCTTTCCATTATGTTGTTGTTTGGTTGCAATAAAGGGGCGGGAACATTCACCTTAGAAGGAGTGATTACCGATGCATCATTTAATCAACCCTTAGCAGGCGCAGCAGTAGAACTTTACGGAATTAGCAGCGGGAATAACCAATATGCGTTGGTAGCAAGTGCCGTAACCGGTGAAGATGGAAAATACACCTTTACCTTTGACCGCACTCGGACTGAAAAATACACCTTGTACGTTAAGAAAAATCAATATTTTGATCAAGAACTTGAAGTGTACTATTCTCAATTAAAATTAAAAGAAACCAATATTAGAAATGTAACTACCACAGCAAAATCTTGGGTAGAAATAAAAATTTTCAACAACAACGCCGCGAACAATGATCACCTTCAATTTCTTCGCCAACAAGGGAAGAACGGATGCAGTGAATGTTGTTTTTCAGGAATAACGCACCTGTATGGCTTTCAAGACACGTCCATTTTCTGTATTAATGACGGCAACAGCCTTTACTCGATAGAATACGCTGTGTTCGGCACTTCGAATACAGGAATCCTTGGAGTAACCACAACTCCATTTGATACGACAGTACTCAACTTAACTTATTAATTAATGGTTTCCTCGGTTTCAATGACCTGAAACCTTTCGAGCGCTTCCTTTTTTGAATAGGCATTGAAATGCCACCATTCCGTGGGAATTCCACTAAAACCGGCATAACGCATAACACTTCTTAGCATCTTTCTATTCGCTAGTTGCTCTTTCGTTAACTCACCTTCTGACAGATACTTCACTTCATACATCGGATAAGCAATTAAACGCATATCGTCGAATCCCGCCCCCATATCCAACGGAATTCCTTTGGCATCACAGATGGTTAAATCTACTGCACACCCTAGGTTATGCAAGCTTTTACCACGAGGGGAACTCACAAACTTGACACGTTCTTTAACGGGAATTGAATCCAAGGCATCCCACATGTGCTGTTGTACCGACAGGGGTCGAGCGGCATCATAAACGAGCAAGTGTAAACCCGGCTTCAGGAAAGTGAGCCGATCTTGGGCTTTATTCAACATTAAGGCTACTGGTTTTTGAAGGTACGCTTCCTTCCATTTCAGGTAAAGGACTTCATGCATAAAGTTATCCGAACGTGCATAGGCAAGGCTCACAAAAATTTCTGGGTTGGTTTGGTTAATTGACACTAAGTCAACTTCCTTTTCAATCGGCACCCCAATGCAATCCCCGCCATTGGAAGTAGGGTTATCAAGAGGCGGCGGATTCTTAGTATCCGAGTGCCCTTTAGGATGTGAACAATTAATGAAGAGCGCAATCAGTGCAAGGAGGCACAAGGTTTTACCCAAGGATTGCGGTTGTTTCATTCTCAATTCGTTTTCTTAATTCATCAGACACGGGAAAAAGCGGTAATCGCATGTATTCATCCATTAACTGCATGTGCGCCAAGGCGGCCTTTACCCCACCTGGATTCCCTTGTTCAAAGAACATTTTAGTTACATCGTACAGCTTATAATGAGCCGCTCGTGCAAGCTCAAGCTCCCCGTTCATCGCCGCATGTACCATCGTAGAAAACAAGGCAGGAAATGCATTGGCAACAACCGAAATTACACCATCCGCACCGGCAGCAATTAAGGGCATGGTTAGGTTATCATCTCCTGAAAGGACCCCAAAACCTGAAGGACGATATTTAATAATTTGCATGATCTGTTCCATGTTGCCCGATGCTTCTTTAACCGCAACAATGTTTCTAACTTCGGCTAATTCCAAGGTTGTTTCCGGAGCAACATTCGATCCCGTTCTTCCCGGGACATTATACAGGATAATCGGTAAATCGGTTGAATCAGCTACAATTTTATAATGCGCAACAATTCCTTTTTGAATGGGTTTATTGTAATATGGAGACACTGATAAAATGCCATCCACCCCTTTTGGCAAATCCGCCAAGGATTCCGCTACTGCGGCTGTATTGTTACCTCCAACTCCATAAACGATTTTACAACGTCCTTCATTGATTTCAATGACTTCGTTCAAGACATCCATTTTCTCGGACTTCGACAAGGTTGGTGATTCACCTGTGGTTCCTTGTACGACCAAAAAATCTGTTCCATTATCGATTTGGTATTCAACCAAACTCGCCAAGGCGTCAAAATCTATTTGCATGTCTTGGTTAAATGGAGTGACAAGCGCAACTCCTGATCCTTTGAAAATATTAGTCATATAATTCGATTTTATCGAGTGTGTTTGTTACAAAATTCAACATATCAACGGGACTTTCTTCCTTCGTTTGCAGCTGTAAATCAAAATACGAATCATCGGAATCATTCACCACAACTTTACGTTTGAATTGCGTATTTTTCATTTCGGGATAAACTTTTTGTTCCAAAGAACCCATCCACAGCAATAAATCGAAGGACTTTTCCAATTCACGCATCAGCAGAACATCCTTCAACTTACCCATGAATGAATAATCCAAGGGACTGTTGTAATAAATCAAGAAATGTGGCGGCAAGGTAGCTTTATCCACATCTTTAGGCACATTCACAATAATCGTTAGTTTTTTGACATGACTTTTATCTAAAATCGCATCTAGCGCACGCCGATAGTCGCGCAACTGAATTTCATTTACATAGTTGATTACAACCATCAATGATTTTGTGGATGCCCACATGCTATTATTTGCCATACCCAATCAGGTTTTTAAATTCTTCTTCAGACAAAATGGTTACACCCAAATCCGTCGCTTTTTTCAATTTACTTGGTCCCATGCCCTCACCAGCTACTAAAAAATCTGTTTTCGCTGAGACAGAACCTGTATTTTTACCTCCATTTATATCGATTAAGTGTTTTAACTCATCCCTTGAGAACGAATCAAATACACCGCTCACCACCAATGTTTTACCCTCGAGCACTGTTGAGTCGAGCGTACGTTTTTCTACCTCCATATTCAAGCCATGAAGCTTTAATCGTGTAATCAATTGCAAGCTTTCTTGGTTCTTTAAGAATGAGATTAAAGAATTCGCGATGCGTTCTCCGATTTCATCAACTGCTAAAAGTTCTTCAAATGTAGCAATTTGAAGCGTATCCATAGTACCAAAGGCATATGCTAATTTTTTCGCGACTGTTTCACCAACGAAACGAATTCCCAAACCGAAGAGCACCCGTTCAAATGGCACTTGCTTACTGGTTTCTATACCGGCGAGTAAATTATCTACAGATTTATCCGCCATTCGATCCAAGGCGAGCAAAGGTTCACGGGTTAAGTCGTATAAATCCGCCAGCGTTGAAATTACCCCTTCATTCACCAACTGCGCCACAGTTTCTTCACCGATCCCATCGATATTCATTGCTTTACGAGAAACGAAATGCTGAATTCTACCGATAACTTGAGGGGGACAAGAAACCTGGTTTGGACAAAAATGTTGTGCCTCCCCCTCCTCACGAACTAGAAGTGAATGACATTCTGGACAGTGGGTAATAAACCCTACTGGTATAGCATTCGGCGAGCGCTTAGCAAGGTCCAGTCCAACAATTTTGGGGATAATCTCGCCACCTTTTTCTACATAAACTAAATCCTCTAGGTGAAGATCCAGCTTTTCGATTTGGTCCGCATTATGCAGCGAAGCTCGTTTAACGGTAGTTCCACCAAGTGAGATTGGAGATAAATTCGCCACGGGCGTTATTGCTCCGGTTCTTCCGACTTGATAATCTACTGAAAGCAAGCGTGTTTGGACTTGTTTTGCCTTAAACTTAAAGGCTGTCGCCCAACGAGGAGATTTAGCGGTAAAGCCTAACCTGCGCTGATGCTCATAGGAGTTCACTTTAATAACGATGCCATCGATTTCAAACGGTAATTCAGTGCGGTGCTCATCCCAATAGTGAATAAAATCCATTACCCCGGCGATGGTGTTAGTACTTGAAATATACCCGTGCGCCTCAGAAGGAATTTTAAACCCCCATGAACCGGCTGCTTTAACGGCATCCATATGGGATTGAAATGGCAAGTCGTTCCCATATACGCCATACAGAAAGGTGTCTAAGCCCCGGGTAGCTACAACGGCAGAATCCTGCAGCTTCAGGGTGCCGGCGGCAGTATTTCTCGGATTCGCAAAGCGTTCCTCTCCGGCTTCGTCGCGCGCTTCGTTTAAATTATTAAATGCCGCTAGTGGCATAAATACTTCTCCTCGAATCTCAAATTTATCTGGAAAATCGCCTTTTAAACTCAAAGGAACTGTGCGTATGGTTCGTACATTGGCTGTAATATCTTCCCCCTGTTCTCCATCTCCACGCGTTACCGCACGAACCAACTCCCCCATCTCATAGCGCAATCCAATCGCTACCCCATCGTACTTTAACTCACAAACGAACTCCAAGTCTTCCATTCCGGCTTTGCTTATCCTTCCTGCCCATTCTTGAATCTCCTCTTCGGAGTAAGTATTTGCCAAAGAAAGCATAGGGAATTCATGTCGAACAGACTCAAACTTTTTGGTGATATCTCCCCCCACTCGTTTAGAAGGACTGTTTGGAAATGCAAAATCTGGAAATAGAGCCTCCAGGGATTCTAATTCTTTTAAAAGAAAATCAAATTCTTGATCAGAAATCTCTGGCTTAGCCTGAATATAATACAAATCATTGTGCCGATTCAGTTCGGCAGACAAGGATAAAATTCTAGCTTTTGCTTCCTCCGGATTCACATCATAAAGATACACGTTGTGCCTTAATCATGCGCGGTTTTCCCTGCAAATCTTTCCTCAATTCAATGTTAGCAAATCCAGCCTGATGAAACAACTGAATGGTCTCATCAGATAAGTCTTCGTGAATTTCAACGAATACATAGCCCTCTTTTTCCAAATACTGTTCACTAAAGGCTACGATACGGCGATAAAAAAGCAAGGGGTCCGAATCAGGCACAAACAAGGCCATGTGTGGCTCATGATTGAGAACATTAGGCAACATAGACATCGCATCCGCATTAGGTATATACGGAGGATTTGATATCACTACATTAAAATTGTCTTTAATCGCAAGGTCCGAAAAGTCTTTCAATAAATCCGCAGCTTCAAAGTGAACATCCAAGGCCAAGCTTAAGGCATTGGTTCGCGCCAGCGCTAAGGCATCTTCACTCACATCTATCGCTGAAACTTGCCAAGACGGACGTTTAGCTTTTATTGCCAGGGGTATGCAACCGGTACCTGTGCCTAAATCAATCAACGCGCAAGAAGGCAATTGAACTTCGCTTAATACCCAATCTACTAATTCTTCCGTCTCAGGTCGCGGAATAAGTGCAGCAGGGTTACATTGAATTTCAAGGCCATAAAACGATGTATTACCCAGCACATATTGCAAGGGTTCGTGCATTGAAAGGCGTTGAATATCAGACCTTAATTGTTCCAACACCTCATCGGACACCTCAGCTTCTGAAGCTAACAGATATGCTGTAGAATTCAAGTTCATACGACTCATCAACAGGCTTTTAGCGAGCTGATCTAGTTCACTGTTTGAATAAAAATCTTGTAACGTATCTTTCAACGCTGATCGAAATTCGGAGAGGGTCATTTAATCTTTTCGAAGTTTAATAAACTCCTGAATTTTCTCATTTTCAATTACCACACTTAAGTTGTAATATGCCAATTTCCAGCCTTGCTTTGTTTTTTCACACACCCCACTCCCTCGACAATCTAACATCCATGTTTGCAGGTCTTCATCAAACCATGCAGTTTTTCCGTCTTTTGAAAAATTCCAAACGCGATTGGATGGTGTAAATCTCCACGTTCGAGTAGAGTCGAAATAAGGTTTACAAAAGGTTTTAAACGCTTCCTTATCCCATTTCTCTGCAGGTGCTGTACCATAAAACACAAAGTTATCAGAGGTCGCTGCAAAATACTCGTCGAATTTAGCTAAGGTTGCATTCTTGTGCCAGGTATCCATTAAGGAATTCAGGCGATCCTCGGGTGTGATTTTAGCTACGCTTCCTGATGGATTTTTTTGAGCAACTACAGCTATACCAATGACACTAAGCAGCGCCAACAATGAAAATCGCATCCTATTTATATAAGTTCTGCAAATACTTGGCTGCGTTATACACGTTCACTACACCACCCGTACTGCTAATGCTAGTAAGTTGGTCATATTTTGTTACAGTACGTGTAATCGCTTCACTAATTTCCACCATGCTTGCTTGAGGAAAACGAGATTTTAATAAAGCAGCCACTCCAGCTACCATTGGTGCAGCCATAGATGTTCCCTGTAAGTTTTTATATGAACTTTGAGGGACCGAATTATAAATTTCATTTCCTGGTGCAAACACATCTACTTCCATGGCACCAAAGTTTGAAAATGAAGCCACTAAGGCATCACCAGACTCTTTCGTATTTGCTCCAATGTTTAGAAAAAGTTTTCTACTGGTAGAATCGATGTAATCAAAGACCGGTTTTTTAGGAAAATTATCAGTGTAATCAATGTCTGACGCATCGTTTCCTGCAGCGTGAATCATCAAAACATCTTTAGATACTGCATATTGAATGGCTTCTTGTACTTTTTCATGGTACGGAGAAAAGCTCTTGCCAAAGGACATATTGATCACTTTCGCTCCATTATCCACGGCATAACGAATCGCATTAGCTACGTCTTTATCGTGCTCGTCACCGTTGGGTACAGCACGCACAGACATAATCATCACATTATCAGCAACACCATCCCCCCCTTTTTTGTTTCCTCGTACCGCACCAATAATTCCAGCCACGTGTGTGCCATGCAAGGCATCCGGACCTTCAGCATCTCCGTTTCCATAAAATTTATCATCGAAATTATCGGGATTATCTCCAATTAAAGAACGGTCGTCGAAGTCAGGATTTAAATTGAATTCCAATTGATCACGTAAATAATCTTCAGTTTCCTTATCGAACATTCCTTTGCCAATCATGTCACGATATGGCTCATATTGAGAAACATCTTCGTTTAGCGAACTTTCGGCATTCACATACATTTCGTGTATCGGATCATAAGCCAAGGTTTCGGGGTCAATATCCTCATATTTTTGACCGTACTTTTTAACAATACGTGCTTTTTCTAAGCGTGCTTTTTCTTGGTTTTTACCATTAATGTTTCCAAGAAAATTCCACCCATGCACATCATCGATGTAGCCATTTCCGTCATCATCTTTTTTGTTTCCTGGAATTTCTTTCGTATTTGTCCAAATCTTTCCTTGTAAATCTTCATGCTCCAAATCCACACCTGAGTCAATAACAGCAACAATAACCGGTGTTGCCTTTTTCTTTTTCAATAGTTTCTTGTATGCTAATTCTGTGGACATTCCAGTACCGGTTCCATTGTACCAATTAAGGGTTCCTGGGATGGGTTGAGCAAAGGATAGCGCACCTAAAAACAAAAAGGAAAGCGCAAGATTATTTTTCAGCATTTTCATTGATTCAGAATTATTTTAAATGTTCGAATTCCCAAAAATACGTTATTTTTACTTCCATGGGCAACTCAAAACTATTCGAAAGGCATTTCAATTTGAAAAAAATGTTAATCTGCTTCATTGTTGGATTAAGTTCGTGGTCTACGATTGCACAGCAGCGTGATTTTCATGGATTTTCCTTCAAGGAATATGCGATCGCACATCCTGATCAAGAACTTTGTCTAAGTGCTTCCAACACGATTTACAACCAACAAACTTTAAAATCGCTGGGTATACCCACAAAACAAAGCACTTCAACTTACCTTTACTTCAACGCCAAACCAAGTCAATTGCTTGACGCAACAGGCTTTTGCAAAATAGAGGGTCTTTATTTTTCTTTTTCTCGACCACAAGCCTTAGCCGATAGCGCCTTGGTTAAACATCAAATCAATTTAGTCCATCAAGGATTGAACGGTGTAGATACGGCATATACAGGCAAAGGAATTATTATGGGTGTAATTGATCAAGGAATTGATTTCAATCATCCGGATTTCAAAACCGCCACCGGAAAAACCCGCGTATTGCGGTATTGGGACCATTCGGTTAACGGCGCAAATCCGCCACAACCCTATAACTACGGAATTGTTTGGGATAGTTCGTCCATTAATGCGGGGACCTGCACCAGCTTGGAAACCGTCACAGCACATGGCACTACGGTCGCTGGAATGGCTGCTGGAAATGCGCGAGCCAATCTAAAAAATAAAGGGGCCGCACCCGAGGCAGACCTCATTGTAGTTGAAACCAATTTTAATTTACCCAACTGGACCTTAACGATTGCGGATGCCTGCGATTACATTTTCAAGGTGGCTGATTCCTTGGGTAAACCAGCAGTAATTAATATTTCCTTAGGGGATTATTTAGGCAGTCACGACGGAAACGATCCTGCAGCAGATTTGATTGAATCCTTGCTTGACTTATCCCCCGGACGAATTGTAGTTTCCGCTGCAGGCAATGCCGGAAATCAAGGGAAATTCCATGTGAGAAACAACAGCATTGGCAGTGATACTACGTTTTTCTGGAATATTCCAAATACTGGAATGACCGTAGCTGGTCCCAATAAAATTGTATTTGACCTTTGGTCGGATACGGCAGATGCGCACTACTACTTCGCCTATGGGGCGGATAAGATTTCACCGAATTATTCATTCCGAGGAAACACCACATTCCGTTATGCAACGAGCAACATGAATCAAGTCCCAGTGACGGACACCTTATTTAATGCAAACGGTCAGCGCATAGCCATCATCGACAGTTACCGTGAAATTGTAGGGGCGAACTTCCATATGATGTCGGTTTTTACTACGATTGATTCATTGGCCTATCGATACCGTTTCATGACTACTGGTTCAGGTAAATACGATGCTTGGGGCGGCAGTTGGATTCAGCTAAGTAACTTTAGTACCTCTATTCCTACACAAAATCAATTCCCAGCGATTCAGCATTATATCATGCCAGACTCCCTACAAACCATTGTGAGCAGCTGGAATTGTTCAGAGAAAGTAATATCTGTTGCCAACATGAGAAACAGAAAAGGACACATCACAAAAAACAATACGTATTATCAGCCGGCCTCAACGACTCCTGTTGGTAAACTAAGTGAAAACAGCAGTAAAGGTCCTGCACGGAACGGGACTACCAAGCCAGACATTACTGCAGCAGGCGATGTTACCTTGGCTGCGGGACCCGTTTGGTATCTGAATAATACAGCAAACAATACCACCATTGATGTAGGTGGATTCCACGTACGTAATGGCGGCACCTCAATGGCTTCACCGGTGGTTGCAGGAATCGCTGCGCTGTATTTACAAAAATGTCCGCTGAGTACCTACCAACAATTCAAGCTTGATTTAAGTAACACCGCGGTAGTAGATGCCTACACAGGCGCAACTCCTAATTTCGCATATGGTTTTGGGAAGGCGGATGCATTAGGATTGCTTACATCAAAAAACATCGCGTTAAGCATTGATCCAATCCTAGGTATATGTATAGGATCTACCGCCACGCTTCACGCCTCTTCCCCCTCCACCTTGTACAATGCCGTATGGAGTAATGGGACCGTTGGGGTTAACATGACAACCGCCATTGTTGGAAGTTATTATGTTAAGGGGTTGGATAGCGCAGGCTGTTATACCCGATCAAATCCGGTCGCCTTGGGCACCTTAGCCTTACCGTTTGTGGATGCGGGCGCAAGTTATACCACGTGCCCCGACGAAGAAATCAGTTTATTGGGAACAGGAACTGCGGTAAGCTATCAATGGGATAATGGCGTATTAAATAATGAACCGTTTGTACCGCTTAGCTCTGGGGTGTACTATGTTACCGGAACGGGTTCTAATGGATGTCAAAACATGGATTCCATCACAGTAAATCTATTCGATGTTGACCCGGTAAGTTATAATGAAACCACTACGACAGTGATAGAGGGATCGGGTCCATTTAATGTTGCACCCGGTTCACCGAGTGGCGGTGTTTATTCTGGTCCGGGAATTATTGGCACTTCCTTTCACCCAACGCTCACTGGTCCCGGTTCATTTTATGTAAACTATAGTTACACGGATGCAAACGGATGTACAACCAGTGATTCTTCATTAATTGAAGTTGTTGACTTAAACTCAATATCTGTTCATTCCATGCAAGTACCGTGGATTAGCCCAAACCCTGCGCACGAATGGCTTACGATTCACGGATTAACCGCTCGCGAAGCCATATCAATCATAGATTTATCGGGGAGAGTTTTACTTCAAATGAACAGTGAAACGAATGAAACAACGTTGAATGTGCTCGGATTAACAAGTGGAATGTATTTGATTGAAGTCAACGAGCATTGCATCCCTTGGATTAAAGACTAATTACTCCAAACCGTACCCACCAAGGAAGCATTAGAAAAATTCTCGCCATTGATGGTCGTATTCCCCGCTATACCGCCTAAAAAACCTAGGGTATCGCAATTGGAGGTAAGCACATAGGCTGGAAGATCGGCGCCACAGGTTCCCATATTAAACACGAAAACCTGTTCTTGCTGAAAGGTATACTCTTCTACCGAGGCACCTTGGTCACAACATTGATTTTGAAAGGCATTAATTTTTGAATTGATGCACTGAGAACCCGTATGTTTATTGCACTGAAAAGCCAATAAAATCAATGAAAGCGCAAAAAACATGTGTATTGCGCGCGGTTTATATTGTATTCTTAACATAGAACCGAAATTAATCATTTAATTTTGCAGTCGAAATATTAAACTAAAAAAAGAAATGAGTACAGCCCTTGGAAATCACATCTTGGTTGAATTTATGAACTGCGACCCGCACATTATGAATGATGTAGCTGCGATAGAACGCGACATGGTTGATGCTGCGAAGAAAGCGGAGGCTACGGTTATAAATTCTACCTTTCACCATTTTTCACCCTACGGTGTTTCTGGGGTTGTGGTAATCCAGGAGAGTCACTTAGCGATACATACTTGGCCAGAATATGGCTATGCGGCCGTTGATGTATTTACTTGCGGCGACATGAATGCTTGGATAGCCTTTGATTACTTAAAAGAGAGTTTCCAAGCGAAATCCTATTCAGCCATTGAAATGAAGCGTGGTTCGGTGAACTTGCTTACTCGAAATGACTTTGATATCTCAACCATGCGTCAAAAAGCAAATGAATGGGTGAATCCAGGATTTTACACCCGAAATGTATGGTTTACTGATAAAGACGAAAATCAAGCCTTATCTCTTCGTTTTACGGGAGATGTATTTTACGATCACCAATCGCCATTCCAACGGGTTAGAATCTTAGAGTCTTACAAATACGGAAAGATGTTGGCTTTAGACGACATGGTGATGACCACAGAGAAAGACGAATTTCATTACCATGAAATGATATCACATCCTGCCATGTTTATGCATCCAAATCCAAAGAATGTATTGGTAATTGGTGGCGGTGATGGCGGAACGATTCGTGAAGTGTTGCGTCACCCTAGCGTAGAAAAAGTAACGATGGTTGAAATTGATGGTGCGGTAATCGAGGCCTGTAAAGAACATTTACCAAACATTGCAGCATCATTTGATGATCCAAAACTTACCTTATTGGTAGATGACGGTATTGCCTTCGCGCAAAACGCGGCACCGGGAACTTATGATGTCATTCTTGTGGATGGTTCAGATCCTGTTGGACCGGCAGAAGGGCTTTTCTCTGTATCCTTTTACACAAATTGTTACAATGCATTGAAGGAGGATGGGATTCTGGTTGCTCAAGGTGAATCACCAAAATTCAATGAAAAAGCATTTAGAGAACTGAATCATACCTTACAGGATATTTTTGGTGCAGACAAGGCGCCGGTATCCTTATTTTTCGTTCCTACCTACCCTACGGGAATGTGGAGTTTCCAATATGGGTTGAAAGGGAATATCGAAGGTCCAATTCACCAAAAAGAAGCTGAAATTGAAACATTCGTTAGTACACATGGACTAAGATATTACAATGGCGCACTACACAATGGAAGCTTTGCTTTACCAAATTTCGTAAAAGAACTCATAAAAAAATAACCCGCGTAATTTACGCAACTTAAACACAGATAACAATGCAAATAGCAGCAAACACCGTGGTTTCGTTAATGTATAAACTTACAAACCATACAACAGGAGAACAAATCGAAATCACTGACGAAACGAATCCTTTGGTATTTCTTTATGGAGTAGGTTCTTTAATTCCAGATTTTGAAGCAAACCTAAGCGGGAAAACTACAGGAGATGCCTTTGATTTCGCGATTCATGCGGCTAATGCATATGGCTTGCCATCTGACGACGAAATCGTAATGATTCCGAGCAATGTATTTCACGACGAGAACGGACATTTTGATACCGAGATGTTTAAAGTTGGTGCGTTAATCCCAATGAGTGACGGTCAAGGTCATCAAATGCGTGGAAGAATTCTTGAAATTACAGATGACGTAGTGAAAATGGATTTCAATCATCCTTTAGCGGGTACAGATTTACATTTTGAAGGAACTATACTTGAAGTTCGTGAGGCTACTGCAGATGAGATTTCTCACGGACATGCCCATGGACCGCATGGTCACCAGCACTAAATTCAATTTATTTGACTGACAATTAGTTATTTAGCTAATTTTGTGGTTATTGCAAAATGAAATGCTATGGCTACAGTATTTGAAACACGACTAATTGGAAACATCGGTAAGGATGCCGTTGTTAAACCTATGGAACGCGGTATCATTGCGATCAACTTTCCAGTGGCGCATAATAAGAATTGGCGCGATAAGAAAACAGGTTCCTCCAAAACAAAGACCACGTGGGTGAATTGCACCATTTGGAAACGTGAAGGAAGCAATATGCGTATTGTGGACTTTTTAACGAGGGGTACCTTGGTTGAGTTGGTGGGTTCACCCTATGCCAAAGGCTATATTACAGACGACGGCAATGTGCGCACGGAGATAAGATTGAATGTATCCGACACCAACATCTTACGTCCTGCACAACGTGTTGAAGGTGAAGTGGATGATTACATAGACCGCGATGAATTTTCAAGCGATGATGAGGATCACTTTGATGATTTCAATATATCCGACGAAGATTTTTAAATTTTTCTTTACTATTGAATTGCAAAATATAGAAAAGTTTCTATCTTTGCCTCCACAAAATTCCTCCTTAGTCATGACGAAGCGCAGCTTGTCATGATGCCGACCGGAAGCGTCGGCACTCAGTTGGACAACTGAATATAAGGTAGCAACATAGAAGGACATTCCTCCTTAGCTCAGTTGGTTAGAGCATCTGACTGTTAATCAGAGGGTCGCTGGTTCAAGTCCAGCAGGGGGAGCGAAAAAGCCATCAGAAATGATGGCTTTTTTTATTTGTATAATTCAAGAATCTCGATTTCTTTTTAAAGTAAATACTTACTCATATACCCTGGATTCGTTGAGAAAAACTTCAAGATAAATTCTCCTCTTCAACCCCGATAAGCATCGGGGCAGCAGGGGGAGCGAAAAAGCCATCAGAAATGATGGCTTTTTTTATTTAGTTTTACTCTTGTTAAACTCAATATAGAAGTAAGCATCGCAATATCCTGAGTATTTTTTAGTTAGTGGACACTATGTATTGTGTTTATATAATATACTCTAGGAAATTAAATCGATTTTATACCGGGACAACGGATAATTTCAAAATTCGGTTAATTCAGCACAATTCTAAAACATACCCTAATTCATTTACTTGCAAAGGTATTCCATGGATTTCTTACCACATAATTGATAATTTAACTTCAAAGCAAGCATATGATATTGAACGACATATAAAGAAAATGAAATCGAAAAAATACATTGAAAACTTACTTAAATACCCAGAAATCATTGTTAAATTGCGTAACGAGTATTCTGAATAAATTCAATGCTCGCTGCTTCAACCCCGATAAGCATCGGGGCAGCAGGGGGAGCTACAGTGGACAAGCCATCAGAAATGATGGCTTTTTTTTATATCAGACTATCAATATATATTCTTTCAAATTAATCAATTAACATCGTATAGTTATTTGGTGCATGTTTTAACAACAAGTATAGCGAACTGAAAACTGGGTCTTTACTGAGTGAGGTTAGGAACCTCAGTAAACCGTGAGGAAGCCGCAGGATCGCCGAAACGGTCAGTTTTCAGGAGTGGAGCACCGTTGATAAAACCCTGCACCGAGCTTTTTGCTACTTAGACGCACCCTGAGTAGTCCAAAGGACGTATCGAAGGGTGCGGTAACAACGTAGAAATCACCGTTGGTTAGCGTCCCGCACTGGATGAATTGACCTTAATTTTTAACGATCTTTTTTACGATAGTTTTATTGTCAATATTAAGGTGTATAAAATATTGACCCTTGGATTGATTATTCAAATCGATGGTTTTAGTATTTATGACATCATTGGAAATGATTTTTTTGCCATAAATATCAAATATCGTTAGATCTTGAATTTGTTTTTCTGTTTTTATGTAGAATATATTTTCAGTTGGATTAGGATAGATGTCTATATCCATGTGCGTAATTTCTGCACTGGATGCATTATCTTCTACAGATGTAACAACCGTATTTGTTATAATTGCAGGGTTAAAATCAAAGAAAATATAGCCTGTATTCTCTATGTTCACCCCCTCGGTTAGACCACTAAATGGTTTAATTCTAAACGTAATATGCCCTTTCGAATCCGGTTCTGAGGTAGTAGAATCTACAAGCATAATATTGGGAAAGTAAACAGTCAATTTATTGTTATACGTTTTATAATGCATATCATGTGAATAGTCAAGCAATTCAAATGTTGAAACATCAAGGAACGGAGACAAGGTATCTTCAAGTCTTATATTGAATGCGGGAGCATTACCGGTATTTTGAAAGTTGATCGTGTATGTAATATAGTCTGTGAAACCAGGATAAACTACACCAGGATAAACTATTTTGTTATTAGGATCATAAGAGTTCACAACCGGTATGCACGTTGAAAAATTATTATTTGCCGTACTATTGTCACCTGCAGTAGGGGTAACAACGGCACTAACACAAATAGAATTACCTGCAATAGCCGTGGTATCTGTTAAAAAATCTAACCTGAAATCTAGATTAGGATTAACTGTTCCAAAATTACCAATGCTATATGAATATTGATTGCCTGATATGGTGGGTGTAAGGCTTCCGGGTGTAACACCTTGAAACGTAACAGGACCATTAACAGTAACGATTAAATTTCCAGAAACTCCGTTAGAACAATTTAAGTTGTAGAAATTAGTCATATCTCCCGCTTTGATTACTAGCGTATGCGGTTGTCCGGGAAAAACTATTCCACTTGTATATATAGATTTAGTACCAATATCAAATCCCGGCTTACATTCCAAGTTGAAATTTACATCTAACGCAAGTGGATTCCCTACGTTTAGAACTACTGTTGAATCTATACCCGGATTAAGACAGCCGACCATATAAGGTTTTGATATGGTATCAGCAACAACATCATACTGGCCACCGACTAGATCAAAAAAGTATCTTCCATTGGTATACGTAGAAGCGCTACTTAAGGTATTTCCTGAGTTATCAAATACAATAATTGGAACATTCTTCATAGAAAGGTCAGTAGCTTCATACGTACAATTATTATTCAAATCAGAATAAGCATGGCCTTCAACACCCTCTGCTCCTAAACATCCAAATGGGTTGTTTACAATATCATTATTTTCACATAGTGGGTAAGATTGATACACAGGAGACATGGAAGGCAGTATATTTGGTAAACACGTAAAATTGTTATTGTCAATATTTATTGGATTTATCATTGATGGTAAAAAAGGCAAACAAAACAAGGAATTATTGCTTAAGTTAAGATCATAAACCACGGAGGGTAAACTTGGAATCGAAGTTAAGTTGTTGTTTGATAAATTTATCATCCAAGCGGAATTGGGGATATTAGGGATGCTGGATAAATTATTATTGTGAAGATGTAAAATTGAAACAGAATTGGGAATGAAATTAATTTGATTGAGGTTAGCATCATTTGCAAACAGTTGCGTCAGTGAATTTGGTAAATTTTGTATAGAAGTTAAGTTCGGACAATAGTTTACATAGAGCTTGTCTAAGTTTGGCGGAAATGAATTTAAACTCGTGAAATTATTATGATCTGCCCAAAGTTCTAACAGCGAACTTGGAAGTGAAGGCAATGAAGTTAAACTTAAGTCTGCAATATTAATTTTTTCTAAGCCTGCCGGTAGTATTGGGAAATTTATATTCCAATTAGAAGCAATAGATAATTCAAGTAATCCGGCGGGTAAAGCCGCTAAATTTACTGCATTGCATTGCTGCACATGATAAGTCTGTAAGCTGGCAGGTAGAGAAGTTTCAATGGGTAATTGAGGAGTTGAACTTCTGATGTAGTAATTGAGATTTTGTGGCAGCGCAGGTAAGCTGGTTAAATTTAAATTCCCTTGAATTTGAATAGAAGTTAATGACGACGGTAGGTTTGTAACAGAAGTTAGATTACAATATGCCGCATTTAATGTTGTTAAATTTTGAGGTAGATAAGGCAGCGATGTAATTGGATGGTAGTTTATAGTCAAACTTTGCAGGTTATCAAAAAATTGAATCCCATACACATTTGATACATTATAGTTTTGGGGAATAGTTAAACTCGTTGCGCTTGTGATTTGAACGCACGTAGTATCCATCAAATTGCCCGTCATGCAAGACGGAAATGTATACTGTAAAAAATTCACAAAACCCTGATTGGGTATTGTTACATATTGTGCTTTAGAAATCGTTGGACAAAGAAAAAGTAAGGCGACGATAAAGCGTACAACTTTTTTCATAATACTTATTTATAGGTGGTTACTAAAATGGATGTTAAGTTAACAATAAATATGCGATTTAATACAATCAGGGTTGCCTCTGATTTCAAGCGGGGTCAGACAAAACACAAAAAAATATTCGACTCCGCTGGGGTCGCTTAATTACCACATCACTTGATCAATCATGTGCGATTCCGATGGAATCGAATTAGTAGGATTTTTACCCATTTTGAGCACCCTGAGTAGTCCAAAGGACGTATCGAAGGGTGCGGTAAAAAAGTTGAGGAAAATTGGTTCTTAAATAATCACTAAGTTTGTCCGGAAATTGAAAATTTAACATTGATAAATCATACCAATGAAAACAAACAAAACCGTAGCTTGGGTCCTCACTGGATTAATTTCTTTAGCATTTTTAGGCAGCGCTGTTGGTAAATTCACAGCCAATACGGAAGCTTTAAAGATGGCTGAACAATTTGGTATTGATGCCTCTACGTATTTATATATCGGAATTATTGAATTGGTTTGTTTGATTCTTTTTATTGTTCCGCGCACTGGAATTCTAGGCACCCTACTCCTGTCTGCCTATATGGGTGGAGCGATTGCCACGCATTTGGAACATGGGCAATCGGTTATTGCTCCGTGCGTGGTACAAACGGTCTTGTTTCTTGTGGCATTTTATCGTTTTCCTGAACTCAGAAAAACCTTGTTTAATGAGAAATAAGCTTCTATGATTCATTGGCACACTCCTACTCCACCGGAAGCACCTTTTTATGCTTCGATTTTCAATTACTACTTAGCAGATAAGCTCGACGGATATCAAGCTTACGATGAAAAAACGCTTGAACTCGTGAAGGAAATGCCCGGTTATTTGGGGTATGAGAGCATGAAACAGGACGGACGCGGCATGTTCATTAGCTATTGGAAGGATATGGAATCGATTCGAGCGTGGGCCTCCCACCCCATCCATGAAGAAGCAAAAGCCTTGGGCATTGCGCAATGGTATCAATCCTACACCAGCATGATTGCTGAGGTTGGACGGTTTCATGAGAAAAGGTAAATGATTTCTCCGTTTAGATAAGTTTAATTTCTATTCTTTTGAAAATTAGAATCTGGAAGTAGAATATCACTTTGCATTGAGTCTATTTTACTCAGAAAGTTGTATTTTTCTTCCTTATTAAAAGCACCATTGGATTGCCATTTTTGTAACTCCTGTTGAGGCAACGACATAAGATACCAAGCAAAGGCTCTTTGTGATTCATTATAACCTTCTACTTTAGTGCTATCAGTAAGTCCTGATGTAAATGGATTTAATTCCTTTTCGTCAAGAGTAATCTTCTGATAATTACCACAACTTATTAGACACAATGTAAATGCAAGAAATGTATATAACTTCACCATCTAGTTTCGGAGTAAACGTTCTGTAAATAATCCGTTACAGTCCCCTTCAAACTGCACGTTGTTCATTGGGACATCTGATAGAGTCAATTATCAAATTCTTCAGCCACAAAAAAAGCGACCGAAGTCGCTTTAATTTTCTTTACTATTTGAATAGATTATTGCTTTACTAGCGAGGTTTTTTGTCCATTTACCGCAATCACATACATTCCGGGTGCAAGGGAACTGATATTTAGTTTTTGCTCATTACTCGATAAAAGTAAGGTACCGTCTAGGGCATAAACCAACTTTTCTCCCACGTGATCAACAGTTACCACATCATTCGCTGGATTTGGATAAACCGCTAAGCCCTCATTGATTTCATTTAATCCTACGCTTGGGCGTACATCAAACACGACCGTTCCTGGCGAAGTACTTACAGCAAATTGAGTAATCTCAGTATTGGTTCCATCGAAAATATGTACTGTTCCGTAAGAGAAGAAATCTGTTTCTGAGCAATAGAAATTACCGCTTACTGGTTCTTGTGCCAACTCGTAATAGTTTGTTTGGTGACCCACCACTGGACCGGTAGTATTCATTACACTCATATCAAATTCATTCAAGGTCGTTTCCATGGAAATTTGATACACTAATTTGTCGTCGCGCAAGGCAGAAGTTCCGCACCCCGTACCTGCATTCGCCAAATTCACGGTATTCGCTACACCAGAACCTAAAGAGATTTCAGATACAGAAGATCCACTCCAATCTTTATTATTTACCGTATATAACTTCCCGTTGTACACCATTAAATTATCGGGATTTTTACCGTCCGGACCTAAATCAATCTCGTTACCGTAAGTAAGTGTTGTTAAATCTAATGCGCCAACGATTCCTTTTTCATTCCCCCACTCATAGCCGTTGTTTACTGCGATATAGGCTTTATCTCCAAGCACGGCGATATTCTGTGCGGCCCACTTCGGTCCAACCACGGTATCAATAGCTTGTATCAACTGTAAGGAATTCGCATCATATACATGCAAATATGAGTCATAGGTAGTTAAGTATTCTCCTCGAGTGGCAATTAATTTACCTTGACTCACAGCTAAGTTTCTTACTCCCGGACAATTAACTTCAGCGATTAAACTATGCGCATTCAAATCATACTTTAAAATTTTAGAATCTGCTGCCACATAGTATTCATTCCCATCGATGATTAAGTCGGAGGCAAAGCGCATGTTATTTATTGTGCTTACTTCCTGGTAGGTTTGCGTTGCTGGATTATAAGAACCTACCGTTACTGGAGTAATAATCTGATTCAAATTGTAATCAAAATATCCCTCGTTCAAGATTAATACTTGGTGCAAATAGTTCTGTGCTTGTGCGCACAACGTAAGGCCTAGGCCAACAATTAAAAAAACTTTTTTCATTCGTTCTGTTTTTAAACGGTTAATAAACTAAAAACTCGCAAAAGAAAAAAGAGGGAACCGAATAGGTACAATACGCCCTATAACCGAGTCCGACTTTATTCTGAAGTCATCTCTCTGCTCAAAGGCAAGTCTTCTGGCTTACACCAACGCTGGTTCCCTTCCCGTTTTCACAGTGGTTATCAACCGCTTACAGTGCTTACAGCTGCAGATACAGCTCCGGATTTACACCGGATTCCTTTTTAATTCCGCGTAAACGGAAACCAAAGAACGATACAAAGGTAGGTAAAGAACACATACCAAATACACCATAGGACTTTTCATTGTATTTTTACCCCATGGATTTTACACAATTTACCCTTGAAGAAGTGAATGCACTAAACCAGAATACCCTTATGGAAGCCCTGGGAATTGAATGTGTTGAACTAGGGATTAATTACTTGAAATTCAAAATGCCGGTAGATCAACGAACGCATCAACCCATGGGGATTTTACATGGTGGCGCTTCCGCTGCGCTCATTGAAACCGTAGGCTCTTTTGGAAGTTTTCTCATGGCTGACAAAACAAAAGAACGTCCCGTAGGTCTTTCCATTAATGCGGAACATATTCGCGCGGTACGGAATGGAAACGTAATCGCTACAGGGACGCTGATTCATCCGGGAGGAAGTACACACATTTGGCAAGTTGATATTCATGAGGAAACAACCGAACAATTAGTTTGCACCGGACGTTTAACCATCATGCGAATAAAAAAATAGGATGGTGCTTTATTACCGAATTCCAGGACATGAACTTGTAACATGCCACGGTCAATTTCACCCCATATCCATGGATGAAACGCCGAGTGGATTTGTTGTTTCCAACGCGGATGGTGAAAAACGCTACGTCTTTAAAACAAATCCTGCCCGGCCCTTCGTTGTACAATCACAAAACCCACCGCATCAAGCCACAAAAGTCGAATACATAATGGCCTTGGACCGCATTACGGATGGAATTCATAATAGCAAATTAAAAAAAGTAGTTTATTCTCGAGTCATTAAACGCCCCCTGAAACAAAGCAAGCGATTTTCCTATTTTGAACGTTTATTGCAGACATATCCGCAAGCTTTTGTTTACTATTTTGAGGATGAGAATTTGGGTTCATGGATAGGAGCCACCCCAGAAATCTTGCTCAGACGTATTGATTCTCATTGCTTTGTCATGTCTTTAGCAGGGACTAAAAAAGCGTATGAAAACAGAATGTGGACTGAAAAAGAAGAAATAGAACAACTTTTGGTAACAGATTTTATTCTTGATGGAATAAACGGGTTAACCCTTGGTAATGTTGACGTTGATGGTCCATACCTTCACCAAGCGGGACCGGTTGAACACTTACGAACAGACATTACGTTCAACATCGATTCCAAACGCGAAGGACAATTAATTCAGCAATTACATCCAACCCCAGCCGTTTGTGGCTTACCGCGCAACATGGCAAAACAAGTGTATGAGGCGTTAGAAATCCATCGCCGTGAATTATATACTGGATATATTGGTGTATTTGAGGCACATCAAACGCACTGTTATGTGAATTTGCGCTGCGCTAAATTAATTGATGATGAACTGTTCGCATTTGTTGGCGGAGGAATTACGGATGAATCTGTGCCAGAATTGGAATGGACAGAAACAGAAAATAAAAGTAAAACACTCTTCGACCTCCTTTAAATCTAGTAACTTTACCGTATGATTTGCAGCGATAAATGGGTAGTACAATTGGTGGTAGACCAATGCAAAGCACGTAACATTTCTCATTGGGTATTTTCGCCTGGTTCAAGAAATGCCCCGTTCGCAATCACCGTTGATTCTGACCCATATTTCCACACCACAGTAATACATGACGAACGATCTGCTGCATTCTTTGCTTTAGGTATGGCAGAACGGCTTAATCAACCGGTAGTTTTATGTTGTACGTCGGGGTCAGCCCCCGCAAACTACCTTCCGGCCATAACCGAAGCATATTATAGAAACATCCCCTTATTAGTAGTTTCAGCAGACCGTCCCCAAGCATGGACCGATCAAGGCGATGGACAAACGATTCGTCAGTTGAATTTATTCAAGGATTTCACGCACAGTGTGGTTCACTTGGAAGATGGGCCATTAAGGGATCATACCCTATGGCAACAACAACGTGAAACTGCAATCTTGTTTGACAAACTCCAATATTATGGTCCTGCCCACATCAATGTAGGGCTTTCAGAACCCTTGTATCAAACAGCCTCGAAGGAAAGAACCTTTGAACGTACGATTTCAGTGCTTGAAAATTTTTCTCCAAGCAAAGAAGCCATCTATACAATCGCAAGAGAGATTGAAGGAAAAAAGGTGATGGTATTGTGCGGACAACTTTCAGAGGACTTAGCCTTATTGCAGGCGCTTGAAATATTTGCATCAAACAGTAATGTGGTCGTTTTAACAGAAAACACGTCGAATCTTTGGTGTGAGCGGTTTAATGCATGCATTGACCGTTCATTAAATCGCATTGATAAAACGAATGAAGAAGACTTCATGCCGGAAGTTCTAATTAGCCTTGGCGGAGCAGTAGTTTCAAAACGCATTAAATCCTTCTTGCGTAAAAGTAGCTTACACATGCACATTCGCCTTGGAATCTCATTTCCTGCAATGGATACCTATCAGCAACTCAGTCATTCGTTGGTATGTGAACCCACTACGTTTTTTCAAGCATTAAACAAGCAACTTTCCAACATAGCATCGGTAAATTTCTCTGGTAAATGGAAGCAATTGGATTATGAAATCAAGGACCGCATGCCTTCGTTTCTGCCGAAAATAGAGGTTCTTACCGATTTCCATGTGTATCAAGTATTTTTTGAACTTGTTCCTGAAGGAACCACGATTCATATGGCCAACAGCTCGGTTATCCGTTATTGCCAGTTATTTGACCCAATCAAAGGATGCCATTATTTTGCAAATCGTGGAACCAGTGGGATTGATGGCAGTACGAGCACCGCGTTGGGTTATGCCTCCAAAGACCAAGGGCTTAACATTCTACTTACGGGCGATGTATCTTTCCTGTATGACTCTAATGCCTTGCGTTTAAGGGATTTAGCGCCAAACTTGAAAATAATACTTATAAATAATCAAGGAGGGGGGATTTTCAGGATTATTGACGGATCGAAGGATGCCGAGCAACGCAGTCGCTTTTTCGAAGCATCGCATGAACTTAAAGGAACAATTGCTCAGGAATACGGATGGAAATATCGACAATGCCAAGCGGTAGGAAATCTTGATGATGCAATGCACGCCTTGCTGTACACCGAGAATGTTAATTGTTTAGAAATTAGGACCGATGCGAATCAATCGCCACACACATTGAAAGACTTTTTTAACTTTGTACAATGATGGATTACTTTAAAATATTATTTCACTTTCAAGGTTGGTTATATTTATTATTGCTCTCTGTTCTGGAAATCATATTGGGTATTGACAATGTAATCTTTATCTCAATTATTACCGATCAGTTAAAATTAAAGCATTTAAAAACACGAGCGAGAAGATTAGGTTTAAGCTTAGCTTTAATCATAAGATTCATCATGCTCGCCTTGTTGAGTTTTCTCGTGCATTTAATTGCGCCAATTTATGAACCGTGGTTTGGAAAATTCAACTATGAAGATTTAGTTTTGTTGGCGGGAGGTATCTTTCTAATTTACAAAAGCACCCTTGAGATGCACCGAAATATTACCAATTCCCATGGGAGTCAAAAAAAGGTTAAAATTTCTTTTGGTCATATTATTTTTCAAATTGTATTAATTGATTTTGTATTCAGTTTTGATTCGGTGATATCGGCCATTGGAATGACAAACGGCATGGAAGACCAATTGCACGCTAATCCCATCATTATCGTTTATTTGTCAGTTTTAATTTCAATGCTGGTAATGATTAAATTCTCGGGTGTAATCAGTGACTTTATACAACGAAATCCTACCATCAAAACGATTGCCTTGAGTTTTCTACTGATGATCGGTGTATTTTTAGTTGCAGAATCTTTTGGTCATACCATACCAAAAGGCTATGTTTATTTCGGTTTCGCCTTTTCCATGTTTGTTGAAATAATCAACATGCGCATCCGAAAAAACCAAAACTAGTATCTAAGTCCAAGGGTTAGCTTCAAGTCGTCCGTAAGCAAATAACTCGGATTTTTAGTCAATGCCATTTTTATTCCCTTAGGTGAACGAACCTCGTAACAAATCACTTCTTTGTTGATGGATTTTAAGAAATTAATTTCTTCTCTAGATATCTGTGTACTTCGAATACAAATCCCCCGGATCCTAGGTTCATTGGCAAGCAATTCACTGGTTAACTCAGCAACATCATTAATCGAAAGAAAAACCTGGAAATCATATTTAAAAACATCCACATACGACAATGAACTCACAATTAGAGCGAATTTAGTGGTGTCGAAATCCAAGGCAAGCAGTGCGGATTTTAACTCCTGTGCTTTCGAGATTCCTGGTATTTTTAAATCCAGAAAGGTGTACCCTTTTGAAAGTTCTTCTGCAGTCGCCAAATCCAGCTTAAGTAAGGGTTCCTTTTTCAATGTGCGGTAATGACCACTCGTTAGTTCGTCAGTTGTCATTTCTTCAACTGACCCGGATAAATTCGTTTCTTCATCTAGAAGATCGTCATGGAACAACCAAAGTTTACCTTGTGCATCCATTCGAACATCTACTTCTACCCCACTGCACCCGGTTAAGGAAGATGCATAGCGTATCGCATCCAAGGAATTATCATGGTAAATTGCATTTGGATTTTGGAGTCCACTTGCCGCGTGGCCAAAAATCTTGGTCGTTGAATTATTGACTTTGGAACACCCCCAAACTAAGAACGCTAACCCTACGAAACTACTTAAACGCATACTGAAGCCCCAAATTGATTGAATAATCTATATACTCGTGTTTACTGTTTACCGCTTGAATTTCAAGGCCCTTCCCTACACCACCGGAAAACGTCAGGTCGAATGGCATCTTCGAAAAGCTATTCCATTCAATAATGCAAAGCATGCCAAGTTCTGCGCGGTGATAATGAAAACCGAAGGGCTTACCCAATAAACCAAAGGAATAGCGAAGGAATGGATGAAGTGAAGCCTTAGGAAGTTGAAAAGTATACGCACTTTGAAGCCCCGTTTGACTGAACACCACTCCCGAAGCCAGGTTGCGCTGACCAAACCCTTGTTGTAATTCAAGACGCATGTGCTTCCCTTGGAATCCAGCCGAAACTTGATGAATAAAATCCATTTTTTGTAGGCCAAAGGAATACGCAATGAACGGTGTATGTTTGGCCTCTTGAGATGAAATCTTATTAGAAAAACCGATGAAAAAAAATGTTAAAAACAAGACCCAAAACCTAAAAAAATATGTGCGGATCACAACCATTCCTGAACTAATTTGTTACAAGAGTATGAAAAATAAATTAATAATCCTTTTTGCAGGAGTACTCCTATCCTTAGGCACATCCAACGCTCAAACCAATGTTTCAGGGGGCATTTACCAAAACACCACGTGGACCTTGGCAAACAGTCCATATCAGGTGAATGGATCTATTGTTGTTTTTCCAGGGAATACCCTAACAGTTGAACCAGGTGTAACCATTCTAATCAACAATGCCAATACACAAAATATATACATTGAAACCAGAGGCATTTTAAACTTAGTTGGAACAGATCAATTACCTATTACTGTTCGTGCCACAACGGATACCACCAACATCGGATGGCAAGGGTTTGTGTGTACATCTTCACAAGGTGGACAATTAACTGCTGACCGATTTAGTATATCAAACGCCTTGGTACCGTTTAATTACGAATCACCTCTTTCCACGTATCAATACACCAATTGCAAATTTTCTCATTGCGGTCAAGTGGTTACTGTAGGTAACGAAACCATTTTAAACAATTGTCAATTTAGAAACAATACCAGTGCAGTTTATGGCTGGTCGTACTTTACGATCAACAATTGTTTTTTCAAGGACAATGAAACCGCAATTAATGCCTACAGTACGGCCTTCACTATGACAAATAGTACGTTTATAGAAAACAATACAGCGCTAACATTTTCAGCTGGAGTATTTGATTCGATGTACATAGACAATTGTATTTTTCAAAATAACAACATTGGCATTAGTAGTCCAAATAATGGACGAATTGAGAACTGTACGTTTTTGGATAACACCATTGGGATTCAAGGTTCTTATGTCTGTGATATCAAAAACAACACGTTCAATTATAACGAATTGGCTGTAAATGTTTCGGTATTAACTGAGCTCACCAATAATGAAATCAATAACAACACGGGAGGAGTTCGGATTTCGGATATCAGTAGTGCAAGCAATGGCCCAATAATAACCAACAACGAAATATGTGGAAACATCAATTTTAATGTGGACAACAATACCAACGTAAATTACTCTTTATTGAGCAACTGTTTTTGCGACTTGGATTCCAGTGGGATCGAGCAGTACTTATTGGATGGTTATGATGACATCACCAAAGGGTTGATTAACTACCAAGTGTTTGATTCTTCGTGTACGACCATATTAATAACCGTATTAAAATTTAACAACACGGCAGGAATTGAGGTCTCCGAGATGAAATACCGCATTGAAAATCCTGTGCTTGATCAACTTCATATTCAAGCGGATGTTGCTATTTCGAATCTTGTCCTTAGCGATTTACAGGGGAAAGTAATACGCATGCAATCCCTTGGAAATAATGTATTTGACATCAGCACCCTAGCAAAAGGTTGCTATGTAGTACAACAGATTAACCAAAGCCCATCGAATATCAAACTCATTAAACTTTAATATTAATTGTATGAAAACGCTCTTATTTATTTCTTCGTTCCTTTTATCCTTTGCTTCCTTTGCGCAAACTTCAGTTTCTGGAGGCATTTACAATAACACGACGTGGAATCTTGCCGGTAGTCCATATCTGGTCACGGGATCAATCGTGGTTTTTCCCAATAGAACCCTAACAATTGAACCTGGTGTTGAGGTAATAGTAACGGCAGACAACACCTTTAATACTGGGAATTTCATTTATTTAGAAGTTCGAGGAACTTTAATTGCGAACGGAACCAGTAATGCACCCATTGTGTTTACAAGTACGGATACCACGACCGGCTTCTATAATTGGGAAGGAATTCGGATTAAAGGAAGTCAAGGTGGAACCGTTCAGATGAATCATTTTGAATTACACAACACATGGTATGGCATCTATAATGATATTTCGCAACCGGGAGTTAGTTATATTTTCGATGAATGCTATTTCCGTTCCAACCAATACGGGTTACAATTAAACGCCGATCTAGTATACAACAACTGTATTTTTGAATCCAATGGCGCTGGACAAGCAGCACAGATTTTATACGGTTCATTAACGGCTACTAATTGTCAATTCTTAAATAATTTTTGCTCATTTACCTGGTCAAACTACATCAATGTGAACAATTGCCTATTCTCAGGAAACGAAAACAACATTATTGGTTCGCCTGGCATAATTCAAAATTCTCAATTTTATAACAACACGTTTGGTCTGACCGAAATTTCAAACATTACAGTAAATCAGTGTGTATTTGATGGGAATGGAACTGGAATCGACGGGAGCTCAACGTGCGTAATCACTAATTCAACCTTTACCAATAATGGCATAGCTGTAAAAATTGGTGATGCCAGTACTGTAAGTCAAAACACCATTACGGACAATTCAATTGGGGTTCAGGTATTGGGCTATGATCCAAATACCACGAGCATCGACAGCAACCTCATTTGTAACAACAGTATACACAACCTAGAAAACCTAACAGACAAGAATTATCAAGTTAATTTGAATTGTTTTTGCTCCCAAGATTCAACGATCATTGAAAACGGAATTTTTGATGGATACGATGACATAACACGCGGTTTGGTCAACTATGCAATCTATGACGACTCCTGTCAGACCGTAGTAAGTTATGTTACCAAAATTGATTTGGGTGGTCCGGCTGGTTTAACAGCCTTGGATGAGCAATGGAATACTTGGTTCGACGGCGAATCCTTAGTAATTGAGAATAATATCCCAGGGATTTTCAGCATTTACGACATTCAAGGAACCCGATTAATGAACGCTGAAGCAGCAGTTGGATTGAATAAAATCAGCCTTACATTACCCCAAGGATTATACCTAATAGGTCGTCAAGGGGGTCAAACTCAAAAGGTGTTTATTGGGAACTAATCAAACAAGGTAGGCTGATCGTCATCCTCCTTTTTGGTGAAATCCCACTCAACGCTACCGTCTGTTACTTCTTCTGCTGAATCTTCAGCTGAAGCTATGTTGCCTTCCACTTCAAATGGAACCTCTTCAACGGGCCATGGTTCTTTGCCTTCTGCAATTTCATGGGTAAGGAGAATCTCTTTAACCTTCATTTTTGTGACTTGATTTCCTTGGGCTTTCATGCCTTTCACATCGATTAAGTCGGCTAAATTTAACACTTGATCAGGAAGGTTTTTGGTTTCCTTGAGTTGCTTATTAAATACCACTCTAATTTCAGGACGATATGCCGTTGAAACTACCTGCAAGTAGGAACCTTCAGATTCACTGATGAACGAAACGCGTTTGTCTGACATCACCTCACAAGTAAAGCGCTTCACGAAGTTTATTTCCTTTTCGGCATCAAAATACACGCAAGAGATTGGACGGTGCGGATTCCATTTTTCTAAATGCACCATGTCCTCATCAAAGTGATTCGAAAGATCAAATGAACTCAAGCGATATTCGCCGTTTCTATACAAGGTGAGAATTCGATCGTCTCCCTTGAAATCTCCAAGAAATCTACCTCTCCCCTCATCGTTCAAGCGACCAACCACATCATCATACCATATTTTTCTTGCGGCTAAGGTGCTCCCTCCTACTTCTTTTTGGATGATCTTTTGAATGATCTCTTTAGTTACACGATTTCCAGCAGAGTTTCTTCCCTTGATCAATAACTCGCCTAAATCGACATCAAATCGCAGGCGTTTTAAATGGGGTCTTGGGCGCAACAACACAGTTACCACCTCACGCTCTCCATTCGGATGAACGGAAAAATATAACATTTTTGACCCTTTGACACCGCGAGTTAAATCATATTCCGTATCTCGGGTAATCGAATTCACATAGAAGCGTTTCATCATGGTTGAACCACCAAGTCCATCTTGATAGAACATGTGATAAATCGTTCGTGTATCTCCTTTTTTCCAAACGTTGGCATAGACTAAGTCTTTACCCACAAATTTCTTATCGGAAACTTTTGTGATTAGCATTTTACCGGAAGAGAAAAAGCAAATGATGTCATCGATTTCTGAACAATCACTTACCGGTTCATTCTTACGTAAACCGTATCCAATAAATCCTTCTTCCAAATCAACGTACAACTTTCTATTGGCGATGATCACTTTAGTTGCACTAATCGTATCGAATACCTTAATCTCTGTCTTTCGTTCTTTACCTTCACCGAAACGCTTTTTAAGGTCTTTATAATAATCAACCGCAAAGTCGATTAAGTTAGCCAGGTGATGTTTCACCTGCTCCATTTCCTCCTCAATCTTCAACAAGGCTTCATCGGCCTTAGCCCCATCGAAACGGGTAATCCGAATCATTGGAATTTGCGTTAGTTTATGTAAATCTTCATCTACAATTTCTCGAATCAGTTGTTTCTTAAAGGGTTTAAAGCGGTCGTATAAATACACATACAATGCTTCACGGTCGCTGTACAATTTGAAATCGATGTACATTTCGTGGTTAATGAACAACTTTTCTAAGGTAGAAAAATGCCATTGTCGCTCCAATTCATCCAATCGAATTTCTAGTTCCAATTTCAACAGGCGAACCGTATGATCAGTATTGATTTTTAGGATTTCAGAAACCCCAAGGAAACGCGGTGTATCGGCGTCAATAATGGAAGAATTCGGAGAAATTGAAACCTCACAATCTGTGAAGGCATACAAGGCATCAATGGTTTTATCCGGAGAAACACCCGGTGCCAAATGAATGATAATTTCGGCTTCTGACGAAGTATTATCCTCGATCTTTTTAATCTTAATCTTGCCTTTGTCATTAGCTTTTAATACGGATTCAATCAACGAGGTAGTCGTTGTACCGTATGGAATTTCATGCACAATTAAGGTTTTGGTATCAACCTTCTTGATTTTTGCACGAACACGTACCCTACCTCCCCTTAACCCGTCGTTATAATTGGTGAAATCTGCCATTCCTCCGTTCGGGAAATCTGGCATGATTTCAACCTTTTTCCCACGCAGGTGGTTTATGGAATTATCGATAAGTTCGATGAAATTGTGCGGTAAAAACTTACAGGCCATTCCCACGGCAATCCCTTCTGCTCCTTGTGCTAGCAAAAGCGGGAATTTCATTGGTAAATTCTCTGGCTCCTTATTTCTGCCGTCATACGAAGAAAGCCAAGTGGTTGTTTTTGGATTAAATGCAACATGCAGGGCAAACTTGGATAAGCGTGCTTCAATGTAACGTGCCGCCGCAGCACCATCCCCAGTTAAGGTGTTACCCCAGTTCCCTTGACAATCAATTAACAAATCTTTTTGCCCTAACTGCACTAAGGCGTCCCCAATCGATGCATCGCCATGGGGATGATATTTCATGGTATTCCCTATGATGTTAGCCACCTTGTTGTAGCGTCCATCCTCCATTTCACGCATGGAGTGTAAAATTCGACGTTGTACGGGCTTTAAACCATCTTGCAAAGACGGAACGGCGCGCTCTAAAATCACATAGCTCGCATAATCTAAAAACCAATTTTCATAGAGTCCACTTACGGGGACAATTTTCTCATCTACCTTTTTATTTTCAAAGGGATTATGGTCTTCACCTTGCGGCGTCATATCTTCTATTTCGTCTTCTGCCATGCTTATGCGACTTCTAATTCAGTGTTTTCTTTTCCTTCATCAGCTGCCTGATCTTTCTCTACCCGTAAATTCTCGATAATAAAATCTTGTCGTTCCTGGGTATTCTTACCCATGAAATACGATAGAATTGAGTCAATCGACGCTTCTTTACTTAAGAGCACCGGCTCTAAACGAATGTCCTCGCCAATGAAGTGAACAAATTCATCCGGTGAAATCTCACCGAGTCCTTTAAATCGAGTGATTTCGGGTGCTTTTCCAAGCTCAAGAATTGCATTTCTTCGTTCCTCGTCCGAATAACAATAAATGGTTTTCTTTTTATTCCTCACACGAAACAATGGCGTTTGGAGCACATATACATGATTGCGTTTAACCAAGTCCGGGAAGAACTGTAAAAAGAAGGTTAACAAGAGCATTCGTATGTGCATTCCATCGACATCGGCATCGGTTGCAATCACAATGCGGTTGTAGCGAAGGTTATCTAAATCATCCTCGATATCCAAAGCGGCTTGCACCAAATTAAACTCCTCGTTTTCATATACCACCTTTTTGGTAAGGCCATATACATTCAAGGGTTTTCCACGCAATGAAAAAACTGCTTGGGTATTCACGTCTCTTGACTTGGTAATGGAACCACTTGCAGAATCACCCTCGGTAATAAACAAGGTAGTATCTTCTCTCCGACTGTCTTTAAGATCCGTTAAATGGATTCTACAATCGCGAAGTTTCTTATTGTGAAGGCTTGCTTTTTTGGAACGATCCCGCGCAATTTTCCGAATACCTGCTAATTCTTTTCGTTCGCGCTCCGCTTGCTTAATTTTCTTTTCAATCGTTTCGGCTACGTCCGGATTGCGGTGTAAGTAATTGTCTAATTTATCTTTTAGGAAATCGTTTACAAAGGCGCGCATGGATTTACCTCCAGGCTCAATTTCAACGGACCCTAATTTAGTCTTAGTTTGCGACTCAAATACAGGCTCAATCACTTTAACAGAAATTGCTGCAACGATGGATTGCCGGATATCAGAGGCTTCGTAGTTCTTGTTGTAAAAATCACGAATCACTTTGGCTACCGACTCACGAAACGCACTTTGATGTGTTCCACCTTGAGTCGTATGCTGTCCATTAACAAACGAATAATAATCCTCTCCATAGGTTCTTCCGTGTGTGAACGCCACTTCGATGTCTTCGTCTTCCAAGTGAATTATTGGATACAAGGGATCGCCATCCATATTGTTCTCCAACAAATCTTTCAAACCATCTTTTGATTGGAACTTCTCTCCATTGTAATACATGCTTAAGCCTCGATTGAGGTAGCAGTAATTCCACATCATTTTCTCCAAATAGGCTGTCTTGTATGCGAACTTCTTAAAGACTTGCTCGTCGGGTATAAACTCTACATAGGTTCCGTTTTGCTCGGTAGTTGAAACTAATTCTGTCTCACTAATCAGATTCCCCATGGCAAACTCGGCAGACTTCATTTGACCGTCACGTACAGAGTACACCTTAAAATATGAAGAGAGCGCATTAACCGCCTTGGTTCCTACCCCGTTTAACCCTACCGATTTCTTAAAGGCCTTAGAATCGTATTTTCCTCCGGTGTTCATTTTTGAAACCACTTCAACTACTTTTCCCAGCGGAATTCCGCGGCCATAATCTCGCACCGACACTTTCCCATCCTTTACTTTGATGTCTACACGCTTACCGTTACCCATTACGAATTCGTCGATGCAGTTATCGACAACCTCTTTTACTAGAATATATATTCCATCGTCGGCCGCGGCGCCATCCCCTAATTTACCAATGTACATCCCGGGACGCAAGCGGATGTGCTCCTTCCAATCCAGGGACCGAATGTTATCTTCTGTATATTGATTTTCTGCCATAGTTTTGTGTATCCTAACAAAAATAGGAGTTAAAGGCAGTCGAAACACATGTAAAATCAATGATTTATGAACATTTGCCCTTTAAAAAGCATACGAAATTCATAAAACAAAAAAAACCACCCCGAGGGATGGTTTTTTAATTTAACACAGTCAAAAGTTATGCTTTCAACCGCTTGGAGAAATCGATTAGAATTGGTGTTGCTACACATAGCGAAGAATATGTACCGATAATTACACCAACTAACAATGCAAATAAGAATCCTTTAATAGACGGCCCACCGAAAATAAACATGATTAACACAACCATGAATAATATCATGGAGGTATTAAATGTACGACTCAAGGTGGTATTTAGCGATCGGTTGATGATTTCGTAATGATGATCCGTATCTCCGCTTGAGCGTAAGTTTTCACGAATCCTATCGAATACAATGACCGTATCATTCATCGAATATCCAATTACTGTCAAAATAGCCGCAATAAATGCTTGATTCACATCTAAACTGAACGGAAGCCATCCATGCAATAGAGAGAATACAGATATAACAAAGAATGCATCGTGAATTAAGCCAACAATCGCACCAACTGAATACTGCCAGTATCCAAAACGGAACAAGATGTACAAGAAGATTGCAATTAAGGCAACGGTCATCGAGATGAATGAAGAGTTCCACAACTCACTAGACACCGAGGCACTCACTGTTCGTTGCCCCATAATAACCGCTTTACCCATAGAAGGCTCCAACACCTTCAATGCATCGAGCATTTTACCTTTCACCTCCTCAGTAGCCCCATCCTCTTTCAACTTGTAGTTTGTTGTAATCTCAACATTAAACTCATTAGAAACAGTTTTTAACTCAATGGAAGAAACTTCTTTATTCTCGATAAACGTTTTATTTAACTCTGCACGAATTTTCTCGATATCCGCTTTTTTATCAAACTTCACGGCGAAGGTACGTCCACCAGTAAATTCCACACTTTCTTTAAGACCACGGGTGAATAGACTTACCATCCCAATTACCGTAACTGAAATAGAGAAGATGTAAAAATACTTTCGTGCACCGATCCAATTAAAGTTAAAGTTTTGGAATAATCCTTTTGAAAACTTCGTATCGAAAGACACCCCTTTGTTTCGTTCCATCCAGAAAGTAATAACCAATCTAGAAATAAAGATGGCGGAGAATACGGAAGTAAAGATACCTACGATCAAGGTAGTCGCAAAGGACTCAATTTCACCTGTTCCGAAATACTTAAGAATCACCGCAACTAATAAGTGGGTCATGTTCGCATCGATAATTGAAGGCAAGGCTTTTTTGAAACCAATTTCAATCGCTTTAGACGTTTCATTGCCAGCACGTTGCTCTTCGCGAATACGTTCAAAGATCAAGATGTTCGCATCAACCGCAGTACCAATAGTTAAAATGATACCAGCAATCCCTGCAAGGGTAAGTACCGCACCAAAGGATGCCAAACAGCCCATGATGAAAATTACGTTGGCAAACAACGCAATATTAGCAGCCATACCCGATTTCCCATAATAGAAATACATGTATAACAATACAGCAAGGAAGGCAAATCCGAAGGAAACTAAACCGGCATTTGAGTTTTCAGCTCCGATGCTTGGACCTACACGGTTTTGTTCTTTAATCAAACATGGCGCAGGTAATGCCCCACCGTTTAAAAGTCCAGATAATGACTCAGCCTCTTCAAAGGTGAAACTACCAGAAATTTGTGTATTTCCGTTTGTAATTGGATTAATTACTGTAGGCGCTGAATACACTACATTATCCATGGTAATTGCAACGATTCGGTCCTTATTTTCTGTGGTCATTTGACCCCACTCATCGGTACCTTCTGCAGTCATTCCAAGATCTACTGTGATTTTCCCATCACGTTGATCGTAACCTGTTGATGCGCTTGAAATATGCTGTCCGTTTACGCGCGCCTTTCCATCGATAGGCACTTTACACGCATAAAGCATATATCCAGTTTGTTTCTTTTTGTTGTTTAACTCATCCGGTTCTGCACCCCACATAAACCTAACGTTCTTAGCTGCAAAAACCTGCTGAATGTCTGCTCTCCTTAGGATTTGATCTACTGCCGCACGGTCTTTGGCTAAGGTAAACCCGATTGCGAATTGTCCAACCGGTTGAACATAGCTCATTAGACCTTTGTCCATGCCCCCTGTTAAAGTTTGAGTAGCATTTGCAAGAGTCTGCGTTGTATCGGCGTTAGCGGTTGTATCTACCTCAGCAATTGCTTGCTCTGGCGATTTACTTAGGGCATCCGCAGCCGTAAGCTCAGCATTCAACTCAGAAGGCATGTAGGTTTCGAAAAACTCTAAGTTCGCAGTAGACTTTAATTTTTGTGCTACGGTGTTCTCGTCTTGAACTCCTGGAAGCTCAATATAAAGACGATTGGTAGATAAATCTTTTTGAATGTTTGGTTGAGCCACCCCAAATTGATTAATCCGACGATACATGATTTGCTCTACTCCATCCATGGCTGAAGTCAACAAATCTCTAAAATACTTTTCTACCTCAGCATCTGTAGAATTCACACCAATTCCGTCTCCTTTCAAGAGAAGACCAAGTTTCATTTTGTTTTTCTTTGCAGAAGCCACAAACAAATCAAGAAAATCTCCTTTTCCTGCTGCGTACTTGCTATTTGCTTCGTTATAAATTTTACGGAACTTCAATGAATTAGGACTTTGTGCATGACTCATTAAAAGATCTCCAGTTGAAATCTCCATGGTAACACTCATACCACCAACCAAGTCAAGACCAAAAGCCAAGGAACGCTTTTTAACTTCAGAGAATGTTGACCCGAAAATCGGATAGATTGCTTTTGAACCTCTTTCCTTAAGAATTTCATTAATAAACGCTGCCTTCGCTAACTCTTCACCTTCAGGCGTATTAAAGTTAACCGTGGTGTTGTTAGGTAAGAAACCGATACCCTTTAAGGAATCTTTTTGAGCAAACGCTTCTTTTTTCAGTTCGCTAACACGAGCAACGGCCTCTTTTTCTGCTTTGCGTTCTTCACGTGTAGCGTACCAAGTAAATGACAATTGATATAAACAAACTACCGTCAGTAAAATGGTTAAAAACCAAAAAAATCCCTTATTTCTCATTGCGTCGCAGTATTATCGTAAATTAAAGGGTGCAAATATAGGATTTCCCCGCATTAAAATCAACTTTTTATACGGACTTCATTGTTTAGCACAATAAACGGGACGAATTTTAAATCGTATGGATAAAATCCATTAGTGTTTTAGCGAAAGATTCCCAACCATTTGCCTGGTTTTGTTTTGCGATATTGGCGCTAAAAATTGGTTTAGCATTTGAATTCATATACTGTGCTACTGCGTCAGCAATCTCCGCTGGCACTACGTTTTCAACCACATATCCTGTTACACCGTGTTCAATACTTTCAGCAAGCCCACCCACATTCGTTGCAATGGTAGGAAGCTCAAAATGCTGTGAAATTCCACTGATACCGCTTTGTGTGGCAGACTTATAGGTTAACATACACACATCGCTCGCTGAGAAAAATACGGGAACCTCATGATCATCGATGTAGCGCTCAAACACATGACAACGTTCAGTTACTTGAACCTGCTCCATTAATCGCTGGTACTTTTTAAAATCGCCATAGGCCTCTCCAGCAATAATTAAATGATAGGAATCATCTAGTTTCGCGAGGGTTTCAATCAATACATCCAAACCCTTATAGTCACGAATAATTCCAAAAAACAGCAGAATTTTTTTGTCCTTCAACTGACTCAAACCAAGGGCCTGTAGCGCGACGTCCCGATCAATTCTAGGTCCGAACTGATTATAAACCGGATGTGGAATCACCATGCATTTCGCATCAGGAAGGTAGGACAATAAATCGTTCTTTACCTTTTCGGTCATGGCAATGAAGGCGTCATTCCGATTCAAGAAATATCGATTAAAGGCGTGGTCAAAAAATCTGCGTTCGTGCGGAATAACGTTATCTAAAATGGCAATGCGTTTGGTGAATCTTGATTGACGGCTCAAAACAAATCCCAAGGAAGGAGCAAAAAAGGTCATCCAATATTTTGTAAGCAATACATCGGGTTTGGTCTTACGGATTGCTTTAGCGGTAAAAATATACGTCAATGGATTAATGGTATCCAATACCCTTCGAGCTGGTATAGCATCCGCTTTATCCTCAGCACTTACGAATTGCGTTTTACCCGGAAAAAGCAGGGTTGGATATTGACGTTTAAATGTTACGGCACTGACCTCATGGTTTTTCTCGAGTTGGCGATATAACAAGGCATTGAATTGGGCGATTCCGCCGCGGTAAGGATAGAATGTTGATAGAAAACTAATCTTCATACTAGGCAATCGCGTTTAACCCCTTATATACGGTTTGTGGTTCAATGTCATTCATACACGACGCACCACGAACACATTCGTTCCCATAATAGCATTGGCATGGCGAAGGAGGCCCAATAATTACGCCTCGACCATACAATTCAAATTCGTGTGGGTTAAAAATGGTATTCATTAAGACCATCTTTTTTTGGAGTGCTGTTGCAATGTGCATCATCATGGTCACCTGGGTTACCACAATATCGCAGGTATTGGTTAAGCTTATAAAGGTTTCCAAATCAAAGTGTCCAGGGTAATACACCCCTGCTTTTTCAGACAATGACATATTTTTAGTATGCTCTAATTCACCACCAAGAAACATTGGATAGTATCCTTGTTCACGCAAGGTGCTTGCAAGTGCTAGCCAATATTCATCTTTCCAAAGGCGCGTATTCCAGCGGGGACCACACCCCGTATTTAATCCCACGACTTGTTTTCCGTCACGTTTTTCATCAAGAACAGCTTGCCATTGACTAAATTTCGCTTGATTCAACTGAATCGCATAGGGTTCAAAATTGAAGGAGGCGTGACAGATTTCAAAAATTTCCTGCAGGTAGCTTTTCGTGTTTTCTTTAGATAATTGATCAAAAAAACCAGTCATCAACTTATGCTCCGCAGCGCTAGTACAAGGTGCAACTGCGTGATCTTCCCAAGTATATCCATACTTCTCACGTGCTTCTACTTTAGCCATTAATACGCAGGCTTCAGCTTCTTTATCGAGATTAACGGCCACATCAAACAAACTGTTTTCTAACAGAAAAACCGACATTGCATTGAACGGAAGGATTTGTTCAATTTGATCTTTAGGCAAAATTTCTGGACTTTGCGTCATCCAGGTAATGTGTGCGTTTGGATATTTATTTCGAAAAAGTGCTAGTAAGGGCGTAGTGCGGATAACATCTCCTAAGGCGGCAAGTTTGATAATTAAAATTCGAGTTTCCAAGGGTTGGAAATGCGTACAACTGTCGCATACACTACCGTCCAATTTATTGAACTTACAAGGAATATGTCCTTTAAAAAACCTACAATCTCGTTTTACCTCACTGAATTCCATAGCTTCAAAGTTACAGATTAATGCCCGTACTCCAAGAGGCTGAAGTAAAGTTCCTTGCCCTGTGAAACATCCAAGGTGTCAAAATTTGAAATTTGAAGATCCTTATAATACTTTTTTACCAATCCAATCTGTTTCGCATACACCTCGTATTGATTTTGATAAGAGACTAATGTTAGTTCTTTCGCAGATACTACATGTACGGTACTATCCGACTGAATGGAGCCCACCGAATAGGGTTTATGGATATACTCATAGAATGCTTGCGCAGATGGAAGGAAATTAAATTGATTTGGATCCCAAATGGTAGCTGTTTTTACAGGGAATCGGAGTACCACCCGTCGAATATTTTCTTCTACCAATTCGGCCCGATTCTCTGATACAACCGTTGTCCAAACATCCGTTAGCACCCATGAGGCCGAAGAATTACTTCGTTTATAGCGATTGAATCGGTTTACGATTCGTCCTTCATTGTCTAACAGGGTATCTCCAATCTCCGTTTTTAACTGATAGATTATCGTATCATGAGGTGTAGCGGCATTCTCATCATGCATGATTTCAGTCACCTGATAGACCCAAAAACTACCTTCCTTTATGGGGTAATATCCGTAATGAAAACTCGAAAGAACTGATGGCTGCTGGTCCTTCTTGCAGCTAAACACGAGCAGGGATAAGGCAGAAAGGAACACGAAGGCAATTCGAATCATACTTAAAAATACTTATTCTTCAGGAATAACACCTTGTTTACGACATTTTTCGAGGTATTTCTCAAGATCCTCCTTAGTTAATTTATCTCCATTTAGCCAATATGTACGGTATACCTCTTGTCCTTCCTCGTCGTATGCATAGGAATACCCGAAAGCCTTTCCGTTGCGGTATTTAATCGTTGAAGCTAAGGTTCCGTTTGGATGAAAGGATTTCCATACCCCGTGTTTTGCACCATTCAAATAAGAGCCCTCTTGGACCTTAACACCCGATGATAGGTATTGACTGTATGGACCTTCTAGTATACTGTCTTTGTACATTTCAATTGAAGCACATTTTATTTCGCCCGTTTCAACCTGGTCTTGAATGTAAAACACTCGACGTTCACCGTTAAGCTTGTTGTTTTTAAAGACTTCTGTGCTAAGTAAATAACCTTGGGCGTTATAGTTTTTCCAAAGGGAGTCTTTTTTCATATCCCTAAAAAGCCCTTCACTCATCAATTCTTCATTTTCAAAATAAAACCAGGCATAACTACGCTTTGCCCCTTCATGTCTTACGATGGATTTGATTTTCCCTGAGGGGTAATAATATTTAAATTCTCCATAGGGTATATCGTCTTTAAACTGTCCTCTATAAATCAAGGTCTTGGCATCCGGATAATATTTCTCCCAAACACCTTGTTTACGTCCTTGTGAATCTTTTTTATTCTGTGCCAGCATAGATGACACAGCAAGACAAATAAACAAAAGAGAAAATATTAAACGCATAGGTTGTTCATTAATTCCAAGAGGGAGTTCACTGACAGGTCAGGAACCTCTTCCGTTACTTCTTCACTTTCTACCAATACCGTTTTCATCCCTAATTGCTTACCAAATCTTATATCACCGTCGGTATCGCCTACCATGATCGCTTTGGAAAAATCAATTTCAGGAAATTGACGTTGTGCCTCAAGCGCCATTGCCGAGTTTGGTTTTCTTCGATTGGGGCTAACCGTTTTTAAATCAATCGCTGCATAAACTGCATCAATTCGTCCGCCGGTGCTTGATACTTCAGTTATCATGTTTTGATGAATTTGAGCCAGCGACGATTCACTTAGTAAGCCTAACGCAACGCATTGTTGGTTCGTTACAACAATAATTTTACCAAAACGTTGGTTTGCAATTTTTAAGGCCGCTAACACACCTTGTTCAAAGACGAAGGACTCTGAACTTAATACGTATCCGCCGAAAATCCGTTGATTAATGACCCCATCCCGATCCAAGAACAAGGTCCAGGTATGATCGACAGTAAAAAGATCTATTCCCATCCTGACTTCTCTTCAACCAAATAAGAATTTCTTGCGGACGAATTCCGACTAACTAATTCGGCTAAAAATCCGGTAAGAAAAAACTGAAGGCCCATAAGCATAGCGACCAAGGATACAAAGAACTCTGTACGTTCCGCCAATTTGACCCCACGGGTATGAATGAATAATTTATCGATGCCAAGGTATAAACCGAATCCAAAACCCACAAAAAACATCAAGGTTCCGAGTGCTCCAAAAAAGTGCATCGGTTTTTTGCCGAATTTACCCATAAAGGCAACGGTCATTAAATCCAAGGGGCCATTCAAGAATCGATTTAACCCAAATTTAGAATAGCCATATTTACGCGCTTGATGTTGCACAACTTTTTCACCAATTTTTTTAAAACCCGCATATTTAGCCAAAGCCGGCATGTAGCGATGCATGTCGCCATATACCTCAATACTTTTGACCACTGCACGCTTGTATGCTTTGAGACCACAATTAAAATCGTGCAAATAGATACCAGTTATTCGACGTGCTGCCCAGTTGTATAATTTGGTAGGAAGCGTTTTTGTTATTGGATCATAGCGTTTTTGTTTCCATCCTGAAACCAAATCTAAGCCCTCTTGAGTAATCATTCGATATAGTTCAGGAATCTCATCCGGAGAATCTTGCAAGTCAGCATCCATGGTGATCACCACGTCGCCATTTACATGTTGAAATGCTGTTTGAAGCGCGGCTGATTTGCCATAATTTCGTTGAAACTTCAATCCAAAGGTATGTTGATCTACTTTACTTAAGGATTGAATAACTTCCCAACTCTTGTCTGAACTCCCGTCATCGACAAAAATCACTTCATATGTAAAGCCATTGGCTTGAAACACTCTTAATAACCAAGCATGTAATTCTGGCAAGGATTCTTCCTCATTGAGTAGGGGAATGACAATCGATAGTTGTGGCCTAATCATGCAACTTATTCTTTTATAAATTTAAGGAGTTTCCCCGCATGCTGAACCACATAAAATCCAGTATTCCAGTGATGAACATCGAGTTTAAGTTCCACTGTTTCTGCCTGACCTTGTGCGACAATCCGTCCGAAGTTATCCATTATTACGTAAGGTTCATTCGTTGAAATGCCCGTTAAGGTTACAAAATCATGGGATGGATTTGGGAAAATATGTAGACCACTTGTAGTTTCCTCCAAGGAATTCACACTGTTGTTGGTCACATAAAACTCATCAAATGCAGCTTCCGTAATGTTTACATTGGGATCATAATCAGCAATTGACACTACCAGTTGCATGGTTGAGGTTATTGGAATTAGTCCATTAAGGCCAATGCTTTTATACTCCCAAGTCATTGCATTTCCTTGCGGGGGACTCACCGCATCAATAAGCACCAGTTGACTCCCGTTACTTATGTAGACTTTCAGTGTATCATCTACCGCCTGTGGACCATAATAATTATAATAGCCACGGGCAAAATTCACATGTGGATTCGTTAAGGAGGTTAAATCCATAGGTGGTGAAACCAATACGGTATTTCCTTGATCTACATCATCGAAATCTGGATGTAGATTTGGGTCGTTACCTGTTATAAAACAACTGGTTCCGCAGTCCCACGGAACATCACCGACCACCACAGATCCACTGGAGGTGGCATTCGGAGTTCCACGTTCCCAAATTCCGGTTTGAGCCGTTCCGTTGACACTCCAAGCGAAATCCAACTCAAAGTCATCATAGTAGCCCGGAGTCAAAGTAACGTTTAGCACTTGGGTATTTTGATCAATTACTTGACTTGTGCAAAATGTTTTATACCCCCATTTTCCAACATAAATCTGATATTGTTCTTGGTAAAACAACACCAATTGCTCCTCACCTAGCGCATTAGTGACACCCGTATGCGTAATCAGCGGATGAACCAATTTAACTTGTGCATCAAAAATCGGTGCTCCCGTGGCACCATCCGTTACATTCACTTGTATGTTAAACGGTGGAATGGGCGTCAGCTGTGCATCCAGGGTGATTTCTTGTCCTTGGATTAAGGTAACATTCGTGGTTAATGGATAATACCCAACCTTTTCGAACAAGACTTGTGCTGTTCCTACCTGATAATAACCAGTAACATAAGCACCTTGAATATTGGTGTAATCCGGTTGATTGTTATTGCTCAATGTTACTTTGACATCGTTCAGCGGAACTCCGGAACCCGTTTCTGTGACGTTACCTTTTAAATAACTTCCTTTCTCATAGGTTGGCCCCAGAATAAATAAGCCCTCGGTTATATCTGCCGCGATGATTGTACCGCTGGTAAAGAACGGGTATACCCCCCAGCAACCGTCGAAACCGGGTGTTTGTCCATTGTAGGTATCGTATTGTCCAACTTTAACCAGGTTGTTCGGATTGGTACAATCATGAATCACAATGCCATCGGAATAGTAACTGGTTACTAAATAATCTCCCATAACATGGGTATTGTGCGGAATCACCCCGGCTCCCGGTGAGTTTTGGATACGCTCCACTTCAACAATGGCATTTGGATTTGAAATGTCATAAACTGCAATATAGGCACCCGAGACCTCATCGGTAGTAAACACATATTGACCGGAAGTTGATGGCCAAATGTTGTGGGAGAAAAGATTTGGGGTTGGTTGAGTTGCAATGAGTTGTGGTGAAGCGTGATTACTCACATCGACCAGACTGAAAAACCCATCATAAATATGCGCCAAGTACATGGTATCATTGCGAACATACCCGTCATGACAGTACCAGTTATCAAATGCGCCCACTTCTGTCGGTTGCATCGGATTCGAAGTGATATCTAAAATGATCACACCGCCCTCTCCCCGATTACTTCCGAACACATAGGCAAACCCTTGATTATCACAAAAGCACGTATGTGCTGAAGTCCATGTTTGTCCGGGCGGACCCATATACACACTGGTGGGAAGGTTAGTAGATTGAGGCAAGGGAGATAAATCAATAATCAACAAGCCATCATCCGCCTCGGTAGTTACATAGGCATAATCTCCATAAACACAAGGGTCACGCCAGATGGATTCTGTACCAGGCATCCAAAAAATCTCCACTGGATTTGATGGATTTGAAATATCTACAATGGAAGTTCCTTTCGAGGTACCTACAATGGCATATTCATTACCCATCTCATCTTCATAGCCCCAGACATCGTTTAAGTTTGCTCCATGGAGTTGCTGATATGATATGTGCGAAAGGGAATCAACATTTAGTTGACTAAACGTAGACCAACCTAATCCAATAAAAATAAAGGCGAAAAGAATCTTCATAAAATAATTATGGCGGCAATTATAAAAATTAATATGATCACCAGATATTGCCAAACATCGGGAAAATACGTGGTAATCATGTCTTTAATGTTCATGGTTACTGCTTAATAAATTGTTTCGTATACACTTGATTCTTAGTTACAATCCGTGCAATGTAAGCCCCTGACGGAACTCCCCCAAGATTCACATGAGATTCTGCAAAGTGCTGTGAGGCAGTCATTGCCTCCGTCAACCATTTTCTTCCCATCATGTCATAGATCTCTAAGGTAGCCTCATTATCGACAAACCCAGAAATCTCAATGGTAGTTTCACCACTCGTTGGATTCGGGAATACGGCAATTTCGTGATCTAATTTATTTTCATTCAAGCCAACTCCAAAGCCCACAGAAAAATCGTAGCGGTGGTAATGACCAAAATCACCCGGAAATAATTCAATGTAGCTCCCCCCCACATAACGCAAACGCATTTGTCCGTTAGTTTCACCTTCTACTTGCGCTGAATACCAAAATGATAAGCCATCGTGATCCGTATCCTCGATAATAATGCTGTAACATCCCGGTGTTAGGTCAAAGGTGTCTTTGTATTGCGTTTGATTGGCCAATTGATTTCGTTGAAAAATTATATTTCCAGCGCCATCGATTAATTTATATGAATTCTCAACCGCCTTGTTATTGGTTGTTAACCACACGAAGAATGGTCCGTTTATTACTTCTGGCGCATCAAACTTTACTTGCTTCACACTATTTTGCAGGTACTCATCATTTCCAACGGTACCATTCACATTGCTAACATAGGCAGTAAAGGTTTCTGTAGAATCCATATCCATCCAAAATCCAAGGTCATTAACAGGGATTTCAACTACCTCTTCCTCCATAAATCCAAGGTTTCCTGTCCAATTGAATTGTATTTCATTGCCATAGGTAATCCAACAACGAATAAAACATGAAGTTAAAGCGGTAGCGCCTGTGTTGCGCAGCACCACTCTTGGGTTCGAACAGGTTGGATTAAATTTGCTGTAGTATTCCCAGTTATTTGGATTCAACACGTCAACAATCGCTGCATCATTTTGGAAATTTGGTGCCGAATAAGAAATCAAGTCAAAAGCTCCAATATAATTACCTCCTGCCGTTCCTGGATCTCCTGGTGGAACTGCTGTAATGCTGTAATCGATATTCACGGTATCTCCGGGTTGTACAAATGGAGTCAATTCAAAATCGAAGTCCTTTACACGATCTCCCGGACACCATCCTTCTCGCGCATAAGGCCATGTACCTCCTTGACCGATATTTGGATTATCCCCACACTCGGTGGTTTGCCAAATGTTCCAGTTGTAACGTGGCGTTCCATCGATTGAAATGCGGTGGTCATTCGGCACCCATTCGCAGCATGCTGCATTACCCACTTGCCCGTGACCTGACATCCTGGTTTTAATTTTAAACATTTGGGAAGTATCTGAAAGCACCACGGGTTTATTTTGAAGCACCACATCATTGGCCATTTGCCCATAATTGTAGGATCTCCAATCTGCCCAAATCGGCTCACGTTTGTGAACATCTCTCGGTGGAATTCCCTTGACAAAAGCAAATTTCAAATCCAATAATTCTTGCGTGTTGTGTGCCGCTAGATCAACTACACCATGTAAATAGTGCTGATAATCTGTTACATCATAAATCCAACAAAACCCATTTGGACCTAAATCGAAATTGATTCCATAAGGTGTAATATATCGAGCAATTTCTACATCATTTACAATTTCGTAGGGTTGCTCATGGTATAGAATGGTATCATTAATTAGTTGTAAATCGGAGCTTACCGCAGCCGTAGTCGCCACAGCACCTTGCGGACTAAAAGTATAGGAAGAACCTTGTGGAACCCCACGGTAACTGTTCACAATTTCAAAATGGCGGTTAACTGCCGCTTGCTCAAAAATCACCACAGGTTCGATTGGTTTTGCTTGCGATATCATGGTCGTTTGAATAGCACCTGAAACAGATCCTTGTCCAAATGCCACAACAGGACGTTCAGTAAGCGTTTGAACCCCCGCTACAGGCGATGTCGACTTGATCATGGATCCACTAAGTGGATCAAAACCATCCGAAAGCATTAACTTATAATCGTTCGGAGAACGGTCGTCGGCATAATTCACATCATCAAAATCATAATAAGTCATCAAGGCATTATAGTTGGGGTGACTGTTGTCGATTTTTTCTTTGAAATTCGCCAAAATGGTGGCTGAATCTAACGCGGCCTTAAACACACGAAATTCATCTACTTGTCCTTTCCATTTAATGCCATAATCGCGACTAGCCCCAAGAACAAAGCGATGAATATAACCAACTGGACGGTTCAAGTTAGACCCGGAATGCCAGGTGTGGCCATTTTTATAAATAAACATTTGACCGGTGCTTTGCTTTTTAACGAAGGCCCAATGGTTCCAATTATTGTCAATTTCTCCTGCGGACATGGGTTTGTTGATTCGGTCATACCCGGTGTGATTTCCCGCATCCCAATAGATGTTGTTGTTGCTCCATGGCATGTGAATGTTTAATACGCGGTTATTTAAGGTGTCGTATGCCTCAAGGATGGTTGTATTTGTTCCGTTGTTCGCATTTCCTTTTGCCCAAAATTCAATAGTCACATCTCCGGCGATTAAGGTATCAGACAGTTCAAGCATGCTGTAATTTGTACCATCAAAATCAATTACGCCATTTCGACCATCAAAATAGTTCGAAGAAATTCCAGCACCTGTTTCTGCATCAAAACTGTATTGAGAAAAGGTTGACGTTTCTGAATCAAAACTTAATTGTACGATAATGTTTTGGGTACCATTCCATGCAAACGGTTGGAAGAACAAAAAGCGGTTTGCTCCCAATTGCATCGTTCCAGCATTTATAGTTTGATTGTAAACTTCCGTAAAGTTCCCAGTTATCAATTGATTTAAGCTGCTTAGATTGGTTCCAAGTAAGCTAATTTTTGGAAAGGAGAGCCCTTCATTTTGTGACAGGCTAGAAACAAATAAAGATAAAGACTGCAAATCACCCGCTTGAACGCCTGCGGCGAGTAATTCTTGAGCAGTCACCAAAAACTGATAGGTTCCTCCTTTACTTTGTGTATGAAAGGGAAGTGTAGTTGCACTATTACCTATGTTTACCACGAAATCTTGCAAAACTTCTCCGGTACGGAACGATTGATTGGTTTGATAAATATTCGCATAAGCAGCTCCTGCATTCGCGGAATTATAATTGATCAATAAAGGTGCTTGAAAATTTGCGAGATACTTAGCGCCTTCACGCTTGACGGAATCAAAATCTCCGGTGTGATCAAATACTCGCGTGTAGGTTAAATAATCCCATTCTCCACAATCGTATTGATCCCATGTGGTTAAGGGACTACATTTCAGTTTGTAATACATCAAGACCTTTTCGAAGCGCTGCGTGTCTAAACTGGCAGGGAAGGTAAATTGGTCGTGACGATTCGTAATGGAGTCAAACGTGAAGGTCTGAACCCAGGTAGTATCTTGTGCGAAAGCACTTGAAAACAAAGTGATTGTTAGCAGGGAGGTAAGTAAAATTCTCATCGATTGGCTATTTTAGCAAAAATACAATACTTGTCAGTATAAAACGAAATTCGGACAATATTTCCGTATTGAATTGATGGCATGCAGATTGAAACCTTTATTGTCATTCGGATGAATTCGGATAAGCCAGAGAATCCATTAACTTCATCTGCCAAAATGTCAACTTATGGACGAACAAATAATAAACATAGACCTCTTTTCTAAAATCGATAACGATTCAGAATTTATTCCATTAATCACTGCGGAAGAAGAGGAGTCGGTAAACAACCAAGCCTTTCCGGAGGAGTTACCAATCTTACCACTTCGGAACAATGTACTTTTTCCTGGTGTTGTGATTCCTATTACGGTAGGACGTGATAAATCCATTAAACTGATTCAAGATTCAAACAAGGGAAACAAAATCATTGGAGTAGTTTCTCAAAAGAACCAAGAACAGGAATCTCCGAATTTCAACGACCTGCATACGGTGGGTACGGTGGCACAAATCATACGCTTGTTAAAAATGCCTGACGGAAGCTCTACGGTAATTATTCAAGGGAAACGGAGGTTTGAAATCGAAACACCCTTACAAACTGAACCTTACATGAAGGCAAAAGTTAAGGTGTTCAAAGAAACAAGTGTCTCCAAAAAGGACAAAGAGTTAAGCGTAATGATCAATACGATCAAGGAATTAGCCTTACAAATCATCCGAGATAGTCCAAATATTCCATCAGAGGCACAATTCGCGCTCGGAAACATTGATAGCCCAACCTTTTTGGTGAATTTTATCTCATCGAACATGAACGCCGACGTTTCTAAAAAGCAAGAAATGCTGGAAGAAATGGATATGAAAAAACGTGTAATGATGGTGATGGAGCATCTAACCTTGGAAGTTCAAATGCTGGAAATGCGCAATGAAATCCAAAACAAGGTTAAACGTGATTTAGACCGTCAGCAAAGAGAATACTTCCTTCATCAGCAAATGCGAACGATTCAAGATGAACTGGGAGATAATCCACAAGATCAAGACGTAGCTGAGTTTAGAGAACGCGCCACGGCTAAGAAATGGAGTGAGAAAGTAGAAAAAGCGTTTTACAAGGAATTAGACAAATTGCAACGAATGAACCCTCAGGGTGCTGAGTATACCGTTCAGATGAATTTCTTAGATGTTATGCTTGATCTTCCATGGAATGAATACACGAAAGACAACCTCGATTTAAAACGAGCTAAGAAAATACTCGAACGCGACCATGCTGGATTGGAAAAGGTAAAAGAACGCATCTTAGAATATTTAGCCGTACTTAAAATTCGCGGCAATATGAAGTCCCCGATCCTATGTTTTTATGGTCCTCCGGGCGTAGGTAAAACATCCCTCGGAAAATCAATTGCCGAAGCGCTGGGAAGAAAATATGTGCGCATGTCTTTGGGCGGGCTGCATGACGAAGCGGAAATTAGAGGTCATCGTAAAACCTACATTGGTGCTATGCCGGGCCGTGTGATCCAAAGCTTGAAAAAAGCAGAATCAGCCAATCCGGTATTCGTATTGGATGAGATTGATAAGCTCGGAAGAGGATTCCATGGTGACCCTTCCTCTGCCCTTTTGGAAGTATTAGACCCAGAGCAAAATGGCGCATTTTACGACAATTATGTAGAAAATGAATTCGATTTATCCAAGGTACTTTTCATTGCCACAGCGAATAGTCTTGGCGACATCCAAGGTCCGCTGCGCGACCGTATGGAAATCATTGAAGTCAATGGATATACCGTTGAGGAGAAAATTGAAATTGGAAAGAAACACCTCATCCCAAAACAATTAAAGGAACACGGATTGAATGCGAAAGAGTTCGATTTGGAGAAGGCAGCCCTAGAGCAAGTGATTCTCTCATACACCAATGAATCGGGTGTTCGTGGTTTAGATAAGCAACTAGCGAAACTGGTGCGATCACGTGCTAAGCAAATCGCGAATGAAGAATCTTACGAAGTAGTTATCAAAGCATCCGATTTGTTTACCTTTTTGGGTGCAGGAAGAAACCAAAGCAAGAGCATTGCGAACGACGTGGCGGGTGTAGTTACTGGATTAGCCTGGACCGCGGTTGGTGGAGATATCTTATTCATTGAATCTTCCATTTCTCAAGGAAACGGTAAATTGACCCTAACTGGAAACTTAGGAGATGTAATGAAGGAAAGTGCGGTTATAGCCTTAGCATTTTTGAAATCCCACAGTGATTGGTTGAGTTTACCGCAAGCGGTATTTAACGACCATGATGTTCACCTGCATGTTCCAGAAGGAGCTACTCCAAAGGATGGGCCAAGCGCTGGAATCACTATGCTTACTTCATTAGCATCCTTATTCACCCAACGTAAAGTAAAAAAAGACCTTGCCATGACCGGAGAAATTACCCTCCGAGGCGAGGTATTACCGGTTGGTGGAATCAAGGAAAAGTTATTGGCCGCGAAGCGTTCAGGCATCAAAGAGGTGATTATGTGTAGTAAGAATAAACAGGATGTGGAGGAAATTGAAGCGCGTTACCTGAAGGGATTGAAGGTTCACTATGTTGAACACATGAAATCCGTGCTTGACCTTGCCTTAACGAAAGAAAAGGTAGCGGAGCCAATTATCATAGAACCAAAGAAGAAAAGCTAGTCCCAGTTTTCGGTATCGTTTTCTTTCATGAGTTTAATCCAGTTTTCATCCGGATCAAGTTGATCACGCAAAATTTCTGCGTATTCGTCTGCGTTCAATTCAAAGCGAGCGACTTCAGTACCTGTGTAGGCTTCAATTGCGTCCAGTAAGGGAATTTCACCTGTACTACAAAAACTCAAGGCTTGTCCACGCCGGTTTCCCCTACCCGTCCGTCCACAGCGATGCACATAATTTTCAGGGTTATCAGGGAGGTCATAATTGATTACATATTCTACCTCAGGAATATCAATTCCTCTACACGCAACGTCGGTAGTAACCAGTACTTTATTGGCACCGGAACGAAAGCGCTCCAAGGTATTAAACCGTTCACTTTGCTCTTTCCCTCCATGTAAAATCTCTACCGAAATACCAATGCGTTCCATGGCTTTTTGTACGCGTTCTGCGCGAACTTTGGTTCGGACAAAAATCATAAACCGTTCTTCTGGATACTCGGTCAGAATATTTTCAAGAAAAAATCGCTTGTCGTCCATCTCCACCATCATGACCTGATGATCTACATTTTTTGACACGGGATTTCCTGGGGTAATTTGAATACGAATGGCATCTTTTACGACATCATAAGCCAACGATTTAATTTTCTTATTGATGGTTGCTGTAAAGAACAAGGTTTGTAAATACCTCGGCAACTTACGTTTCGCATCCACTATGTCACGAGCAAAGCCCAAATCAAGCATTAAATCTGCTTCATCGAGCACCCACATCTTTACGGTAGAAATATCCAAATACCCTTGAGCCATCAAATCGAACATGCGTCCGGGTGTGGTAATTAAGATTTGGGTATTTTCTTTAAGCTTTTTAATTTGACTTTCCTGCTCTACCCCCCCAATCAAGGAAAGAATACTAATCGATAAGTGCTTGCTCAGGTCAAGAAAAACCTGTTCAATTTGTCTTGCTAATTCACGGGTTGGTACCATGACCAAGACCTGAACTCCGGACTTCCGGGCGTAACCATTTACTTTATGAATCAAGGGAATTGCAAATGCTGCGGTCTTTCCTGTTCCGGTTGGCGCTACCGCCATGACATCTTCTCCGTTGAGAATGTGCGGAATAACCTTGTATTGAATGTCGGTTGGGCGTTTATACCCCAATTCCTCAATGGCTTGTAAGATAGACGGATGAATGGGGTAATCCTTGAACTTCATGGCTCAAAGGTAAGCAATCTCCTTAATTCTGATTGAAAAGCTTTTCTACTACTTCAAATCGGTAAGCAAAAATGGATTCTAGTTTTTTACGAATAAACAAGGCATGCATTAATCGACCCAATATCCCAAGTGGCAATTGATAGCTCACGATATCGGTCATTTCAACAGAATCACCTAAGTCTTTAAAATGGTGTTCGTGATGCCAAATGGTATAGGGACCAACCCGCTGTTCATCCACAAAGAATGCATTTTCTCTCACTGTTTTTATCTCTGTAACCCAGCGCATTGGAATACCAAGCAAGGGTTTTACGGTATATTCAATCATGAGCCCTTCGTACATTTTTTCCGGCACTTCGGTCCGAACCACGAATCCCATGGAGGATGGCGTAATTTTAGAGAGGTTATTGGGTGAGGAAAAGAAATCCCAACAGGTATCTATGTTGGTTTTTACAAGTTGTGTGCGTTTGAGTTGGTACATACAGAAGTAACAACTGAAAGCCTAAAAGGTTGACATGAGCTCAGTATACTCAACCCACTTCCCGATAACGCACATCATCCATCCAACGCAGTTTATGCATTTCTCCCACTTCGAGGGAAAAGTATTCAAAGGTTTCACTAACTACGCCTTTGAGGCGATAAATACCTTTTCCTTGAAAGGGGTATTTCCTTCCGGATTCCGGAAAATGAACGGTATCTAGGGTATCTCCATGAATGTCGAGAAAGGTACCAAAATACATGTAATCACCCTTACTCGTTTTAGATTTTTTTACCGCCACCAAGTAGCCATACGTTTCGATATGCCGTCCGCGGCTGTAAGGAATTTGAGCGGCCGGTGTATGTTCAGGAATAGTATCCGAAAGTAAGTCGAAGGGATTACACAAGGGAAAACCCAACAAATCCAACTGATCAAATACAAGTTCCATGGGGTGCTCCTCAAAATCGGGCAATACGAAGTCCTGCACGGGCGCAACGAACAAGCCTTCTTGTACTGATTTCACCGGTGCTTTATACAAGCGATAATGCGCACGCCAAAGCAATTGCTTGCGCGAAACCCCAAAGGAACGAAAGGCTCCGATTCGAATCAAAATAGCCAATTGATCTAGAGGCACGCGCACGCGGTTCAAAAAATCCTCAAAATCTTTAAATTCACCATGCTTGGTACGCTCTTCAAGCACATGACGAAGCACCTCTACCTCCAAGCCTTCTACTAACACAAACCCTAAAATCAAGCGCTTACCGTATAACACACAGGGATGAAATCCTTTTTGAATACAGGGAGGATCAATCTGTGCCCCATATTTACGGGCCTCATGCACATAAATTTCGGTGCGATAATAGCCACCAAAATTATTCACGGTAGCGGTCATGTACTCTAAAGGAAAATGTGCCTTCAGGTAAAGACTTTGGTAACTTTCTACCGCATAGGATGCTGAATGTCCTTTAGAAAAGGCATAACCCGCAAAACTGGCAATTTGGTTCCACACGGCATCAATGAGCTCTTTGGCATAGCCTCGGGTGGCACAATTCCCATAAAATGTCTCCTGCACCTTCGTGAATTCATCCCGCGAACGAAATTTACCAGACATGCCCCGCCGCAAAACATCCGCCTCAGCCAAACTCAAGCCCGCAAAATAATGCGCTACCTTGATTACATCTTCTTGATACACCATCACCCCATAGGTTTCTGACATAATTTCCAACAAGAGCGGATTCGCCTTAGCTCTTCGTACTGGATCTCGGTGACGCAAAATATACTCGTTCATCATTCCTGATTGAGATACTCCTGGACGAATAATTGAACTCGCCGCAACTAATTCAAGGTACGTAGCGACCTTCAACTTCACCATAAGCATACGCATCGCCGGAGACTCCACATAAAAACACCCCAAAGCCTTCGCCTCCAACAACATAGCCCTGATTTTAGCATCCTCCTTAAATCGCTGTATGTTGTGTATGTCTTCCAAGGGCGCCTCGGGTTGATTATACGCAATGATGTCCAAGGCTTCACGGATTTTACCCAATCCACGCTGACTTAATACATCAAACTTATACAAGCCCACATCTTCAGCCTCCAACATCGAAAATTGCGTAGTAGGAAATCCTTTAGGTGGCATAAAGGTGGCTGAAAACCATGTAATGGGATGTTCACTAATGATGATTCCCCCAGAATGCACACTCAAATGAGAAGGCATATCTTGCACATACGACGCGTAGCGCAACACGAGCGCCGACATGCTGTCTAACTGATTCGAAGAAACACTTCGGTTGCTCAGTTTATCAATTTCGGTCTTGGGCAAGCCAAATACCTTACCCAATTCACGCACGGTGGCCTTATATTGAAAGGTATTGTAGGTGCATAACCATGCAGCGTTTGGGTATTTCTCAAAAATATAGCGTACAATCTCATCGCGGTCTTTCCAAGAAAAATCAATATCGAAGTCGGGTGGATTTTTTCGGTAGAGGTTAATGAACCGTTCAAAATACAGGTCTAATTCTAGCGGATCTACATCGGTAATGCGCAAGAGGTAAGCCACAATGCTGTTTGCTCCGCTGCCTCGCCCTACGTAAAAGCATCCCCGAGAACGCGCATACGAGGTAAAATCCCAGGCAATCAAAAAATAGGATAAGTAATCTTTTTGAGCAATGAGGTCGATTTCTTTTTCAATGCGTTCCACAATCTCATCATTCAGTATGGGATAGCGGTACGATATACCCTCTGCGCACAACTTTCTTAGCAGTTGTTCATCCATGGCTTTTGACCCTGCATAGGAAATTGGATTTTGGGGTAAGGCATCTTCTCCAAACGCAAAAGAAACCTCGCAATCTTCCATGCACTGCTGGGCTCTGTTCCAAAAATCAATGGATTCGCCACACGCATCAATCAAGGCTGTTTTAGCCAGTAAAAACTCATTCCCATACGCATGCCACTCCGCAGGGAGTTTAGACAACAAGACATTGTGATGAATTGCTCGAAGCAAGCGATGCGTATTAAAATCCCGTTTCGTTTTAAACATCATGGGACTTAGCAGCACCACCTTTTCTCGGTCGTATTTCTGTGCATAACGAAACTCCCACTGCGCTAATTCGGTAAGATCGATCTGAAAGAATTCATGTGAAAACAAGGGACGTGGCAGCTGAGCTTCCAGCGGATAAAACACCCAGCAATTGGAAAAATGAGGCAATACGGCTGGAAATGATTTTTCATCATGAAGGAAGGGCGTAATAAAGCGATTCATCTCATGTATGCCGCGGTTATTTCGTGCCATCAGGGTGGCCACCGCATGTATTCCATTGCGTAATTCAACACCAACCACAGGACGTATGCCTTGCTTTTGCGCTTCACGCACGAAGGCTAAGGCCGATCCTGTATGGTTAATATCGGCTAGAAACAAGCATTCATAACCTGCCTCTACGCCCCATTGAACGAGCGTTTCAGGCGCGTAAACGCCATACTTCAAACTGAAATAGGAATGAATTTTCATCGACAACTTACTTAAATTCGTCGATTAGCTAATAAGGGCGGCGCTTCCCCGTCAAATGGATTCCACCGTCCGATGGTCCGCGCCTCCATCCCCAAGGCACGAATTACTGCACGATCCCCATACCGAATGCGTATACGGTCCATGGCTTGATACAAACGCGCATAGTCTACTTGGTCGTCAAACAAACTCAACTGATGACTTCCTCCCACGAGGTCGCTATACCGTACCCCAATTAGGCGAACCAATAAGCGTCGATTATAGATTCGATCAAAGAGTTCAGCTACCAGTGGCAATAAGTGATGGTCGGCTGCGGTGTAAGGTATCTTACGTTGCAGGGTTTGTGTTTGAAAATCGGAGAAGCGAATCTTAACTGTTACACAACCGCTTAACTTGCCTCCCCTACGCAACTGAAAGGCTAAATTTTCAGCCATGGCACTTAAAATCGCTTGAAGTTTACGCACATCAATGGTGTCGTGATCGAATGTGCGTTCGGTTGAAATAGATTTACGTTCTGTGTGTTGAATGACTGGAGACGGATCAATTCCCTGTCCTTTTTTCCAAATCGTTACGCCGTTTTCTCCGAGCGCGTGTTCCATCAGTTGCACGGGTAACTCTTGTAGGGTTTGTATCTTTCGAATGCCTAGATTACACAATGTTTGATATGTTTTCGTTCCTACCATGGGAATCTTAGCCACGGATAAGGGAGCCAAAAAGGCACGTTCATCTCCGTGTGATATAATCCGCTGGTTATTCGGCTTTGCTTCGCCGGTAGCGACTTTAGAAACCGTTTTATTCTGGGAAAGACCAAAGGAAATAGGCAAGCCGGTTTCTCGAATGATTTTTTGACGCAATTCACTGGCATACGTAAGGGTTCCAAAGAACCGGTCCATGCCCGTAAAATCCATATAAAACTCATCCACCGAAGTTTTTTCATACAGCGGTGAGGCTTCCCGAATGATTTCAGTAACCATACGGGAATAGTAACTATAGGTCTCTGAATTCCCCTTAATTACAATGGCTTCTGGACAGCGTTCCTTGGCCATTTTCATTGGCATAGCCGAATGAATCCCAACACGTCGCGCCTCATAGCTGCATGAAGCCACAACGCCACGGTCGCTGGTCCCTCCAATAAGAATAGGTTTTCCGTTGAGGCGACTATCAAGAAGCCGCTCACAGGAAACAAAAAAGGTGTCTAAGTCCATATGGACAATATTGCGCAAAAGAGCCATGGATAATGTATTAAAATTATACCGTACTGCGCGTTGAATTGCTATCTTTGAGTGACACAAAAGTAAGATAAATAATTATATTCTAATCAATTTTATAGATTATATTTTAATCAAATGAACTTAAAGCTTTTATTTATTGGAGCCAGCGTAGCATTACTCACGTTGAATTGCAGTACAAAAAATCAAAAGAAAAAACCTTCGCATCCGACAACACCTGAAGTAGTTGAAATAAAACCCAAATACGATAGCATCTGCATAAGCGACAAGGGATTGACGGGTTATTTCAAGGGACCGGAATACAACGAAGAGGGAGACATAGCGCATCAGTTTTCAAATACAGTAGCCAACCGCGTCGGTGAATACTTAAAAGATCGCTATTCCAAAAAATGTTACTTAAAAGTAGACTTGGATGGGATCAAAATCATCACAAAAGGCTTAAATCAAGTAGATAGCGTGTATTATGCCATTGAGATGCCATTTAAACGGGTGGCCAAGTGTGATGCGTTTACCGGAATAGAGCATTGCGGGAGTTGGAATTACCAACCTCGCATGTTCTTAAACAAACGTTTTAAAGAGCTCAAAGAAGGATTATCGGAACGATGTAGTGTGGGGAATTCAGCGTATAAATTTTACAAAAACGAGGAAGGATTTCAAGAATATTGGATCCAATTTAAACACAAAGATTACCAATCAGACTGCATCAAACAATAAAAATTGTTAAGGAAGACAACATACGCTAAAAAGATACTAGCTTTGATTAAAATTAAAATAACATGAAAAAAGGAATTATTGCACTCATTGCCATTGGAGGTATTTTACTGCTAGGTTTTTTAGCCTATTACAACGCATACAACAAGGCCGTTGGATTGCAAGAAACAGTAGATGAGAAGTGGGGTAACGTACAATCGGCCTATCAAAGACGGTTGGATTTAATTCCAAACCTTATGAAAACGGTAAAGGCAGCAGCGAAGAATGAAAAAGAAATCCTAACCCAAGTAACTCAAGCGCGCGCTGGAATCGTTGGGGCAAAAACTCCGGAAGACATGGAGCTTATGGGTAAAAAAATAAATACAGCCATCAACTTGATGTATGAGGCGTATCCAAACATACAATCCACGCAAAATTTCCGCGACTTCCAAGTGCAATTGGAAGGAACTGAAAATCGAATTAAGCGTGAACGCGATGTGTACAACGAATCCGTAAAAAACTACAATACCCACATTCGCGGGTTCTTTACGAGCATATTCTTAAACAAAGAAACTTTCCCACGAAAAGAAATGTTCAAAGCCATGACTGGAGCTGAGGATGCACCAGACGTTAACTTTGAATAAGATGCTAAGCGAACTTGACAAAAAATCGGTAGTTAACGCAATTCAGTCCGCGGAAGAAATAACCAGTGGTGAAATCCGAGTTCATATCGATAAAAAAGGCGAAAAAGACCCCTTTAGAGAGGCCAAGCGTGTATTCGAACGCTTGGGAATGACTAAAACCAAAGAACGCAACGGCGTGTTGATTTATCTTTGTTTCAAAAGAAAGCAAATCGCCATTTTAGGCGATCAAGGCATCAACGAAAAAGTCCCTGAAGGATTCTGGGATGAACTCTATCACAGCATGGTAACAGCATTCCGAAACGAGCAATATGGACGAGGTATTTGTGAGGCGATTGAACGCATCGGTGAAAAATTAAGCGCACATTTTCCGGTGAGCGCAGACAATCCAAATGAATTAAGTAACGAAATAACCGAAGCATGAAATTTGCAGTAATCTTCATTTTTACATGCTTTGCAGCATTCAGTCAACTCCCTGCCAAGCCAACTAATCCACCAAGAGCATACAACGAATTTGGCAAGGAACGACTGCTCAGTGAGGCTGAAGCTGATACCATCGAAAATGAACTCCGCGCCTTTGAAGAAGCTACTTCTAATGCGATTGTCGTGGTGGTGGTTGACGACTTAAAGGAAATGGAAATCGAGCAATTCGCGGATGAGTTAGGCGAAGCTTGGGGTGTTGGAACGGCAGAACGAGACAATGGAATTGTTATGCTCATTAAGCCGTTTGGTGAAGGACGGCGTCAGGTTACCATTCGAACAGGTCGAGGTTTAGAAGGAATCATTCCGGATTTAGTATGTAAAGACATTATTGATCGAGAATTTATTCCAAATATGAAAGATGGAAATCCTATGAAGGGAATCCAACAGTCAATAAAAGTACTTAAAGCCCTGGCCAAAAAAGAATACAGCTATAAAGAGTATCAAAAGCCAAGCCTTGTAAGCATAATTGGTGCTATTTTCGCTTTCCTGGTCTTCATTCTTGTGATTTACTCCATGATCAAAGGTGGCCGAGGAACAACGATTGGTGGCCGGGGATACCGCGGTGGCTTTTGGGGCGGATACGGCGGTGGTTTTGGCGGTGGGAATAGCGGTGGATCATCCGGAGGGTTCGGCGGATTTGGCGGTGGAAGTTTCGGCGGTGGCGGCGCGAGCGGCGATTGGTAGAAACAAAAAAGGTTAGCTTAGCCAACCTTTCTTAATTTTTTAAGCTATCGTTTAGATATTCTCGATAATTATTGCGGAAGCTCCTCCTCCTCCGTTACAAATACCTGCGCCACCAATCTTACCGTTGTTTTGTTTCAATACATGAAGTAAGGTAACGATTACTCGAGAACCAGAATTTCCTAGTGGATGTCCAAGCGCTACCGCTCCTCCATTTACATCAACTTTAGCAGGATCCAATCCGAGTATCTTAGTATTTGCAATACCAACTACTGAAAATGCTTCATTTAGTTCCCAGAAATCAACATCTGTAGTACTTAACCCTGCTTTCTCTAGCGCCTTAGGAATCGCTATGGAAGGTGCAGTTGTAAACCACTCAGGCGCTTGCGCTGCATCGGCATAGGAAACAATCTTAGCCAAGGGCTTTAATCCTAATTTCTGAACCATTTCTTCAGACGCTAACACCAAGGCAGAAGCACCATCGTTAATCGTTGACGCATTTGCCGCGGTAATGGTACCTTCTTTGTCAAAAGCTGGTCTTAAGGAAGGAATTTTATCTAAAAACACATTAGTGTATTCCTCGTCTTTGGTCACCATCACAGGATCTCCTTTACGCTGAGGAACTGGTACTGCAACTATTTCATCGTTAAATTTCCCTGCTTCCCATGCTGCGGCTGCCCGGCGATAAGATTCAATTGCAAAGGCATCTTGATCTTCACGCGTTATGTTGTATTCCTTAGCACACAATTCTGCACAATTCCCCATTGGGACATTCGAATAGACGTCTAACAACCCATCTTTCGTTATTCCATCTAACATGGTAATGTTTCCGAATTTCGTTCCATTTCTTCCATTCACATAATGAGGGGTTTGCGACATACTTTCCATTCCGCCAACCACCACCACGTGATTGTCTCCGGCAAGAATTGATTGAGCACCTAACATGATGGATTTCATTCCTGAAGCGCACACTTTATTCACGGTGGTACACGGTACGTTTTGACCTAAGCCAGCACCTAAGGCTGCTTGACGCGCGGGTGCCTGACCAACACCTGCCTGAAGCACATTACCCATGAAAACTTCATCAATGTGATCAACATTCACTCCGGAACGCTCTACGGCAGCTTTGATTGCTATGGAGCCGAGTTTAGTAGCTGAAATAGAAGATAAGCCTCCAAGAAATGAACCCATAGGCGTTCGAACAGCGGAAAGAATGTAAACAGTTTTTGACATGGCGTAATATTTTGTGCAAATGTAGAGAAATAATCATTTTTAATCCCAATTCATCTCAATAACTTGAATCGATTCCTTATTTTTGTCTTATGTCAATTTCTGCATCATCCTCCCTATTTTGGTTGCTCTTACTATTGGCAATTTCGACAGCAATCACCTGGTATTTTTATCGAAACAATGATTGGTTAAATAGTCAGAAATCAGGGGTTAAATGGGGTATTCCCTTGTTGAGAGGCACTGGAATTTTTCTTTTACTAACCTTGCTTCTTGAAATCACCTTAATGGTAAACCACACCGAAGTGGAAGAACCAATTCTCATTACGGTATTGGATAATTCGAGTTCCATCTTACAGTATAAAGACAGCAATGAGACAAAACGGACGATGAATAAACTAATTCAAGACGTTAAAGATCGTTTTGATGAAAGATATCAATTAGCATTTTACACCGCCGGGGAATCATTCAAGGAAAATGGGATGCTCACCTTAAAGGAACAGGAATCAAATCACGCCGAAGCGTTCAACTATATTTCTGAGCAGTATTTAAATCGAAATATCGGCGCGATTCTGTTTGCTTCGGATGGTAATTACAACGTGGGGGACAACCCTACCTACCCTGCTGAAAAAATTAATTTGACCCCAATCTTCACCCTTGGAATTGGAGATACTACTCCGAAAAAAGATCAAATTATAACAAATTTATATTACAACGACGTTGTATTTCTGCGCGACGAATTTCCAATAGAAGTAGACCTTGAAGCCTTTAAAATCAAGCAAAAACAGGTAAAAGTTAGCCTTACTCAACAAGGTAAATTATTGGGGTCTCAGGTAGTAAATTACACCGATCAAGAATATACATTCAAGCAAGTTCGATTTGATGTCACTGCCAGCAAGGTCGGATTTCAACCCTTTACGGTAAGCGTAGAATACCTTTCTGGTGAATTCTCAAAAGCAAACAACAGTAAGACGTGCTACATTGAGGTCGTGGATTCAAGGAATAATGTTTGTTTTATTTCGAACGGAGTACATCCTGACCTGGCCGCGCTTCGCGCCGTGGCTTCATCGAATGAAAACTATCAAAGTTCTTTTTTAAGCCCAAAAGAATTCGTAGAAAAAGGACTTAAACCCGACCTCATAGTTTGGCATAATCCAACCTTACAATTCGATGCGAATGTGAGCGCATATATCGAACAGCACCGAATCCCTGTATTTTATGTAATTAGTCCCTCAGCCACAAGTCAAGACCTGACTAAACTTAAAATTTTTGCTAACACCAATGGAAGAAATCAAAGTGATGAGGTTCAAGGCAATTTAAATCCTGGATTTAGCGCCTTTGAATTGAGTGACCAATGCAAGCAAGCGATACCTTACTATCCACCGCTTGCCACAAAATTTGGTGCAATGAATCCTTTAGGCAATACGGAAGCCCTGTTAAATCAACGGGTTGGAAATGCAGTTAAAAAGGAGCCTTTAATTTATTTTGGTAAAACAAAGCAGAATGTCCCCTATGGAGTAATCTACGGAGAAGGGGTTTGGCGATGGAAATTGAATGAATTCATGAAATATCAGCATTATGACTATTTCACCGAAATTTTTTCAAAATCTTTTAATTACCTCATGGTCAAACGTGCCGGCATGGGGTTAAGCGTACAATTTGACAAGCGTTTTGGTAAGTATGATCGAATTGGTGTAAATGCGAATTTCTATAATGCGAGTTTAGAACCAATCACTAAGCCTGTTATTAACCTGACATTAATCGGTCCACAAGGAAAAAAGTATACCAACAGGTTCAATGTCTCAGGTAACCACTATTCATTGGATTTAGGGACACTTCCATCAGGAACGTACAAATGGACAGCCAGTACGACGCATGAAAAAAAGAAGTATTCCAAATCCGGGATTTTTGTTGTGGAGGACATTGGTTTGGAACAAGCTTCAAACACAGCAAATCACGGGGTATTAAAACAACTTTCCAAAAATTCTGGAGGTAAATTTTCAGCGCTCAAGGACTATCAAAAGCTTTTAAATCAAATTGAAGGAAGAGCAGATATAACCACGATAGAACGCTTAACGATTGACTTTTGGAATTTAGTCGATTCTTGGGTTTTCATGTTACTGATTGCGTTAATCTTTAGTTCGGAATGGTTTTTAAAACGCTATTTCGGAGCATATTAAGTGGACATTATGACGCTAAGATGATTTGATTTTTGGAAAATAAGTAGTTATAAAGAAAACGTGATTTTAGATTTAAGGTGAATTAATTGAATTATGATGAAACAGATACTTTGCGTACTAGCGATTGCCATTTTAATGGGTAATGTTTATGGTCAAAAAACACGTACAGTAGCATTTTACAACGTTGAGAATTTGTTCGACACGATTGACGGACCAAACGACGATGCTGAATTTTTGCCTGCGGCTAAAAACCAATGGAATGCAGCCCGATACGAAGAAAAACTCATGCATATTCGCGAAGTCTTAGTTGCCATGGGCAAACCGCTTGTTTGTGGTTTTTCGGAAGTTGAAAATGCATCCGTTGTGCGTGCAATCGTCGCCAATCAAGAGGCATTTAAAACCTATGGAATTGTTCACTACGAAAGTCCGGATGCACGTGGAATTGACGTTGCTTTAATCTATGATAGTTGCAAACTGACCTTAATTGACTCAAAAGCCATTCGATTTGTATTACCCGGGGAAACAAAACCCACAACAAGGGATATTCTTTGGGCTCAATTCAAATACAAAAAACAACCGTTTTATGTGATGTTAAATCATTGGCCAAGTCGTCGAGGCGGAACTGATGAAAGCGATGACAAACGTGTGGCTGCAGCGAAAATCGCATGTAACTTTATTGATTCCGTTCAGAAATCTAACGGGTATCCAATAATTTTTCTTGGTGACTTAAACGATCATCCAGAGAACAATGCACCGAAATTAATCGATGAGCGCTTAGACCCAATGATTACGAAGGATAGCGGGCCTACAAAAGGTACCCATTTTTATAACAACGAGTGGGGAATTCTCGATCACATTTATGTTTCCGCTAATTTTATCGGTAAAAAAAATGGTATCGTTGCAAGCTCGGGACAGATACATAACTTCCCCTTTCTCATGGAGGAATACAAAGGAAATATTCAACCGAAACGCACCTACGCAGGCAGCAAGTATTTGGGAGGGTATTCAGACCACTTGCCTGTTTCCATTCAACTGAACATAAAATAAATAAGACCAAGGCAAACCATTCGCTTTTATTATCGTAAGAGGTTTATTAACTTTGTTTTAACACGATATAAACGCCACTTTGATTAAACAAACGCATTTCCTTTCTTTCTGTGTATTTTTCACTGCGTTTACTACGTTTACTTTTGGACAAATTGTTTCTCCGTTTAGTGTTCGATATCAAACCAACGCGAAAGGCGGAATAAAAATCGCCTCCAATGTTGTATTAAGTTGTGGTTCTGGTACAAATAACTGTGCTACCGCACAAAGTCAAGTCCCTCCAAACGGAACCTTTTCTAATGGAGCATTCTCCATGGCATATGTTGATATTGACAATGATGCGAATACCTTTATGTCAAGTAGCGACAGCATCGCGCTTCCAAACTGTTCGGAAATACTTTGGGCCGGGCTATATTGGAGTGCACGGATTGCGGCGAATACACCAAACTATGCGAACAGAAGTCAAGTTAGACTTAAACTAAACAATGGATCGTATCAAGTGCTCACGGCGGACCAAACCCTTGATGTTCCAACCATTGGAGGATCTTCCTGGTCGCATCCGAGTTATTATTGTTTCAAAAATATCACCTCGGTACTCACCACGTTCGGAACAAACACTCGGTTTACGGTAGCCAATGTGACTGCGGAAACTGGATCAAATCGTTGGGGTGGTTGGTCAGTAATTATTGTTTACAAAAACGTCCTTCAATCCATGCGGAACCTCACCGTATTTGATGGTTTTGCCAACATTTCCTCGGGAAACTCTTTAAATATTCCAATTAGCGGGTTCACCACACCTCCTTCGGGTCCGGTAACCTTTGAATTGGGAGTGATTGGGTTGGATGGTGACCGAGATTCAAATGGGGATCAATTGCAATTTAACGGCGCAGGGAACTTTGTTAATATTTCTGATGCCCTCCACAATACAACAAACTTCTTTAACAGCACGATATCTGACAATGCGGTACTCACCCCATTTAGACTTCCAAGTTACAACAATACCCTGGGGTATGATGCTGGGATTTTTTACCCAAATAACACGGCGTTAAACTACATTGGAAATAATGCTACTTCAGCTACCATTCGGGTAACCACCAGTTCTGAAAATATTCTAGCCAGAGCCTTCACCTCGGCGATTGACATTTACGAACCAGATTTACGAGCTACCGTGTATGTTCAAGATTTAAATGGTGGACAAGTGGTTCCCGGGGACATCTTAGAATACACTATGGTTGGTAAAAATATTGGAAGTGATGTTTCCTACAACACCTTCATGACCGATACGCTCGACATACGAACCACCTATGTACCGAATTCACTAAACTATCTGAACGGTCCGTTTATCGGTGCGAAAACAGATGTTTCAGGCGATGATCAAGCAGAGTATGATGCGATCAATAAGTGCATTAAAGCCAGAGTTAATGTTGGGGCAAACGCCACAGTTGGAGGCACCATGAATAATTCACCGAACGGTGCGGATTCTGCGGTTGTTAGATGGCGAGTTCAGGTGATCAATGATTGTCTTTTATTAGCTTGTGACAGCACGATTAGTAACAAGGGATATATTTTTGGAACGGGAAATGTTTCTGGGAATTCATATACGAATAATGGGGTGTCTGACATCTACGATGCCAACGGTTGTCCAACATCGAACAATAATGAATTAACGATCCATTCTAATTGTCCGCCACCTAATGTTACCCATAATGATCCCTTGTGTTTGGGGGATTCGTTACAGTTCATTATTCCTTTCAGTCCCTTTGCAAACTATTCTTGGGCCGGTCCTAGCGGATTTTCTTCTACCTCCCCAGCACCCGTGATTACTCCCGTAGCGGCCAACAACGCAGGGGTATATCAGCTCAACATCACCTTCAATGGAAGTACCTGTACCTTCTTTAATTTACTTGACACCGTGGTGGTGCATCCCAACCCTACGATTAACCTCTTGAATTTAACGAATGTAAGCTGTTTCAATGCCGGCAACGGTGCCATTAGTGTGCAAGCGAGCAGTACACCCACCTATTCTTACCTTTGGAACACTTCCGCCACCAGTTCAGCGATTAATTCCTTGATTCCCGGACAATATACCGTGACCGTGACCGATGGAA